>NZ_JBHVHT010000001.1:1158991-1260826 GCF_042799975.1 Microbacterium sp. NPDC057658
GAGAGGAGGAAGAGGAAAAAGGAGAAGAGAGAAAGAAGAAAGAGGAGAAGAAGGGGAAGGGAAGAAGGGAGGAGAAGGAAAGAAGAGGGAAGAGAAGGGGGGGGGGGGGGGGGCGCCCCCCCAACGGGCCCCCCCCCGCCGGCATCCCCCATGACCTCTCCTCTCCTCACATCGACACCGCGATCGTCCGCACGGCTGTTCGATCCGAAGCTGCTCATCGGCGTCCTCGTCGTGGCGGCACTCCTGGTGATGTCTCTCTTCACCGGCGTGTACGACATCGCCGGCGCCGACGACGGCGCGCAGATGTTCCAGATCACCCGCGTTCCCCGCACGATCGCGCTCGTGCTCGCCGGCGCGGCGATGGCGATGGCCGGCCTCGTCATGCAGCTGCTCACGCAGAACCGCTTCGTCGAGCCGACCACCACCGGGACCACGGAGTGGGCGGGACTCGGGCTCCTCGCCGTGATGGTGCTCGTGCCGCAGCCCTCGCTTCCGCTGCGCATGGCCGGAGCCGTGCTCGCCGCGTTCGTCGGCACGATGGTGTTCTTCGCGTTCCTCCGCCGCGTCGCGTTGAAGTCGTCGCTCATCGTGCCCATCGTCGGCATCATGCTGGGCGCGGTGGTCGGCGCCATCACGACCTACTTCGCCCTCGCCACGAACTCGCTGCAGATCATCGGCGTCTGGTTCGCGGGCAGCTTCACGTCGGTCATGCGCGGCCAGTACGAGATGCTGTGGATCGTAGCCATCATCGGCGTCATCGTCTTCCTCGTGGCCGACCGGCTGACCATCGCCGGGCTGGGGGAGGAGATCGCCACCAACGTCGGGGTGAACTACAACCGGATGATCCTGCTCGGCACCGCGCTGATCGCGGTGACGACCGGCGTGGTGACCGTCGTCGTCGGCAACCTCCCCTTCCTGGGGCTCATCGTCCCGAACATCGTCTCGATGGTCCGTGGTGACGACCTGCGCAGCAATCTGCCGTGGGTGTGTCTTCTCGGCATCGCGATCGTCACCGTCTGCGACATCATCGGGCGGACGATCATCATGCCGTTCGAGGTGCCGGTGTCGCTGATCCTCGGTGTCGTCGGCGCGGTCGTGTTCGTGCTCCTCCTCCTTCGGCAGCGTCGTCGTGGCTGAGGCGACGATGACGGCGACCACGGCCCCGCGGACGACGCGGTCGGCCGGGGCGTTCACGACCGCACGGGCGCGCCGCCGCTACATCGTCGTGCTGGTGGTGCTCGGCGTGATCGCCCTCGGTTCCGCCTTCGGTCTCCTCGCCTGGGACAACCCGCTCCCCGTCGGCACCCCCGGCTTCTGGCGCATCGCGCAGCACCGCGCGACCGCCGTGGTCGTGATGGCGCTCGTCGCGGTCGCCCAGGCCGTCGCCACGGTGAGCTTCCAGACGGTCACGAACAACCGGATCATCACTCCCTCGATCATGGGCTTCGAGTCGTTGTACCGCGTCGTGCAGACCACGACCGTGTACCTCTTCGGGGTGGCGGGTCTGGTGGCGATCCAGGGCGTCGGCCAGTTCGCCCTCCAGGTGCTCGTCATGGTCGGGCTCGCCGTCGTGCTCTACGGGTGGCTGCTGTCGGGCCGATACGGCAACCTCCAGATCATGCTGCTCGTGGGCATCGTGATCGGGGGAGGCCTCGGGGCGATCGCCACCTTCATGCAGCGGCTGCTCACCCCCAGCGAGTTCGATGTGCTCGCCGCCCGGCTGTTCGGCAACGTCTCCAACGCCGACCCTTCGTACCTCCCGCTCGCGGTCCCGCTCGTGATCGCGGCGTCCGCCCTGCTGTGGCTGCGGTCCCGGCGGTTGAACGTGCTCGCGCTCGGTCCCGATGCCGCGCGATCGCTGGGGCTCGACCACCGCAGGGAGCAGTTCCTCGTCCTGACGCTCGTCGCGGTGCTGATGGCCACCTCCACCGCCCTGGTCGGACCGATGACCTTCCTGGGCTTCCTCGTGGCGACGCTCGCCTACCAGTTCGCCGACACGCACGACCATCGGCTGATCTTCCCGGTCGCCGTCCTCACCGCGTTCTCGATCCTGGCGGGGGCGTACTTCGTCATGAAGAACGTCTTCTACGCGCAGGGCATGGTGTCGATCCTCATCGAGATCGTGGGCGGCACCGTGTTCCTCATCGTCATCCTCCGAAAGGGCAGACTGTGATCGCACTCGACGGCGTCCGCCGTGACTACAGCAGCGAGGTGGCGATCGGCCCCGTCGACCTCCGGATCCCGACCGGCGGCATCACCGCCCTCATCGGGCCGAACGGTGCCGGCAAATCGACGCTCCTGACCATGATCGGCCGGCTGAACGGGATGGACGCCGGAGCCATCGAGATCGCCGGGCTCGACGTCGCCTCCACGAAGTCGAAGGATCTGGCCAAGGTGGTCTCGATCCTCCGCCAGGAGAACCACTTCGTGACCAGGCTCACCGTGCGGCAGCTCGTGGGTTGCGGCCGCTTCCCGCACTCCCAGGGCCGGTTGACGAGGGCCGACGAGGAGGTCATCAGTCAGGCGATCGACTTCCTCGATCTAGGGGCGCTCGAGGGGCGCTACCTCGACGAGCTCTCGGGCGGGCAGCGGCAGCGGGCCTACGTGGCCATGGTCCTCGCGCAGGACACGGAGTTCGTGCTGCTGGACGAGCCCCTCAACAACCTCGACATGCGGCACGCCGTGCAGATGATGAAGCACCTGCGGCGGGCGGCGGAGGAGCTCGGGCGCACGATCGTCATCGTGCTGCACGACATCAACTTCGCCGGGCACTACGCCGACCACATCTGCGCCATGAAGGACGGCCGGGTGGTGGAGTTCGGCCCGCCGGCGGAGATCATGACGGACGACGTGCTGAGCCGGGTGTTCGACACCCCGGTACAGGTCGTGGAGGGCCCGTCCGGCCCCCTCGCCGTCTACTACTGACGGGCGTCAGAGCTCGACGCCGTGGTCCTCGTCGTTCACGCCCGCGTTGTGGCCGCGGCGGGACTCGTAGCCGAGGAACCAGCCGAACCACACGATCGCGGCGAGCAGCACGCCCAGCCAGACGTTCTGGAAGATGAGGCCGAGGACGACACCGGCGATCAGCAGGCCGACCGTGACGAAGATGCGCAGGGCGGTACGGGACATGCGCTCAGCATACGTCGGTCGCTGCGATCACAGACCGATCAGCGTCGGCGGTGGTCCCCCGGGGCGAGCCGGGGTCCGCGCCGCGCCTCGGCGACGCCGCTCGCGAAGATGAGCCGGATGACGCGCTGCCGGTGGCCGGCCCAGGGTGCGAGCAGTTCGACCATTCCGGCATCGTCCGTGCGGTGCCCGGTCAGGGCATGCCCGACCTCGTGCGCCAGGTGGTAGTCGCCCACGCTGACGGCATCGGGGTCGCCCAGCGCGCGGATCCGGGTCTCCGCAGCGGTCCAGACGCCGACTCCGGGCAGGCTCGTGAGCACGCGGTCACGGTCAGGGCCGGTCGTGGCCGCTCGGACGGCATCGGCGATGCGATCGCCGCGCTCCGCGGCCCGCACGATGGTCTTCGACTGCGGCGGCTCCACGCCCGCGCGATGCCATGCCCAGGACGGGATGCGTCGCCACTGCGCCGCCGTGGGAGCGACGGCCATAGGTCGAGGCGTCGGCCCCGGTGCCGGGTCGCCGTACCGCGAGACGAGGTACCTCCAGGCGCCGAAGGCCTGCATGGAGGTGACCTTCTGCTCGAGGATGCCGCAGGCGAGGGCATCGAAGACCTCGTCCGTGCGTGCGAGCCGGATGCCGGGGTGTCGCCGGGCCGCCTCGGCGATGAGGGGGTGCAGGGAGGGGTCGAAGCCGGTCGGGTCGTCGCCGGCACCGCACAGCGCCGGCACGAGGGCGAGGGCGTGCTCGGCACCCGGGCCCCAGGCGGTCGCCTTGACCTCGTTCCCCGACATCCGCAGGGCGAGGGTCGACGGACCCTGCGGCGTGCGGACCGCGCGCCAGATGACCGGGCCGTCGAAGACCGTCGTCGGATCGGTGCCGCCGCGGCGCAGCATGCCGACGGTGCGCCGGAGATCGAGCGGATGCGGCGGGCGGTACGTCGTCTCCCGCGGAGAGTCCGCGCGGACGGCGCCCGCCGTCGCGGGGGCGGCGGCGAGGGTCATGCGCCCACCCTACGCGCGGCTCCTGACACCGGCCTCCCGGCGACGGGAGCGCGTCAGAAGCGGTCGGGCGACGGGGTTCCGTGGCCGTAGCGGATGACGACGTCGGCGTGACGGTCGAACCGGTAGCCGATGCCGCGCACGGTACGGACGATGTCCTCGTAGCGGCCGAGCTTCGCCCGCAGCCGGCGCACGTGCACGTCGATCGTGCGCTCGCCCGGCGTCTCGTCGTCCTGGGCCTGCCAGAGGGCGGCGACCAGCTCGCTGCGCTCGATCGTGCGGCCCTCGCGGAGGACGAGGTACTGCAGCAGCTCGAACTCCTTGTAGGTGAAGGCGGCGGATTCGCCGTCGATGAGCACGCGCTTGCGGGAGATGTCGACGGTGACACCGGACTCCTCGGGCGTGGTCTCCTCCTCGGCGGCGGCCTTGGTGCGGGCGATCGCGCCGGGCTCCTGCAGGGCGAGACGCACGACGTCGAGGTCTCGGCCGCCGGAGCCGTGCGGGGCGAGGGCGACGGTGGCGTGGGTCTCGGCGCCGGGCGCGAGCTCGGCCAGCGTGCGGCGGAGGGCGTCGACGAGCAGCGGAAGGCTCACACCGGCTTCGGCGGCCTTGATCTCGTCCAGGCCGACGTAGAGGGCGAAGCCGCGGGGCGAACGGACGGCGGGGAGGTCGGCGCCGGCCGGGCCCAGCGGGGCCGACGGCTCGGCGGGTCGGACGGTGCGGTTGGGGGCGGTGACGGCGGGACGCTCGAGAAGGGCGGAGTTCGACATGATGATGGGTCCTCAGGACGTGAGCCCGACGGGAGGGGGCTCGGATGCGTTGCACGAATGACCGGCGGAGCCGGGGAAGCGAGCACGGGTGTGTGCTCGGGACGCTGCTCTCGCAGATGGCGAGGAGTCAGGTCAGGCGAGGTGGCTGTTCGTTCAGCGACACATTCGGCAACACATGTCAACGCGACCGGGCATCATCATCCCGGCAGTCCCGTTCGCCTCCTGGGCGGACAAAGGGCGTGCGTTGATGGTCATGAGGGGATTATGTCCGATCGTGACGGGACATGTCAAAACGCCCGGGCGCGTCGCAAGAGGCGTAACGTGACACGGATGACGATCTCGCACACCGTCGGCGGCTTCATCCTGACCGACGAGAAGGACGCATCGCGGTACAGCCTCACGCGCGACGGGAAGCTCGTCAGCGTGCTCGACTACCGGGACGACGGCCACACGGTCGCCCTCACCCGGGCCTACACGGTCCCGGCATTCCGCGGGAACGGGTACGCCGGGAAGGTGGTCGAGGGGGCCGTGGCCGACATCGCGGAGCGCGGCGACCGCAAGGTGGACGCCGTCTGCTGGTACGTGGCGGAGTGGTTCGCCGCGCACCCCGAGCAGTCGGGTCTTCTCCGCACGCGCTGATCTTCCGGCTGTATGACGAACTGTTACGGCCGCCGCCTGCGAGGATGAGGGCATGAGACTCGCCGAAGCCCTCGCCGCCCGCGCCGACCTGCAGCGCCGCATCGAGCAGCTGCGGGCGCGCATCGTCGCGAACGCCCGGTACCAGGAGGGCGAGGAGCCCGCCGAGGACGCGACGGCGTTGATCGAGGAGGCGGATGCTGCGCTGACCCGGCTGCAGAGCCTCATCCGCCGCATCAACGTCACGAACGCCCGGCTCGACCTCGGCCCGGACGGGACGATGACCGATGCGCTGGCCGCGCGGGACGTGCTGCGCCTGCGTCACGCCGTGCTCACGGATGCGGCGGCCGCGGCCTCGGGGGCGAACGAGCAGTACCTGCGGCAGATGCGCTCGGAGCTGCGGCAGGTGTCCGCGCTGCCCGTCGCCGCGCTGCGTGCGCGGGCGGATGCGGTCGCCCAGGAGCTCCGAGAGCTCGACAACCGGATCCAGCAGGCGAACTGGTCGCACGACCTCGAGGAGGAGAGCGGAAGTCGGTAGTCGCGACGGAGCGGGCACAACCCTCAGCCGGCGGGGCAAGCCCGGCTCCTGTGGGCGGAGGGCAGCCCTGATCTCGCATCGCGCAGCCCCGCACGCCGCACAGGTGAAGGTGCACAGCGCATTTCGCATCACCGCGTGCCGGCCGCCGCGACGAGGGTGGGTCAGGGGACCTTCCGCTTCCTCCTCGTGACTCGGGAGATGGCGCTCCCGGCACGCCTCGGAGGGAATGTCCGAGGGTCTTCGTACCGTGGGGGTATGCGGATCCTGCACACCTCGGACTGGCACATCGGCCGGACGTTCCATGGCAACTCCACCATGGATGCGCTCGCCGAGGTGCTCGCCGCCCTGACCACGCAGGTCAGGGAGCACGAGGTGGACGTCGTCATCGTCGCGGGCGACGTGTTCGACTCCGCCACGCCCTCGGCCGCCGCCTACACCCTGCTCGGAGACGCTCTCGTCGGTCTGCACGAGACGGGAGCGCGGGTGGTCGTCACCAGTGGCAACCACGACTCCGCCGCGCGGCTGGGGTTCCAGGCCCGACTGCTGCGCGACGGCATCCACGTGCTCACCGATCCCCTCGCGGTCGGCACGCCCGTCACGATCGACGATGCCCACGGTCCCGTGCACTTCTTCGGTATCCCGTACCTGGAGCCCGCGATCGTCCGCCAGCACTGGCCGGAGGGCGACGCCGAGGGGCGGCAGCTGCGCACGCAGGCGCAGACCATGACGCACGCGATGACGCTCGTCCGCGCGGGCATGCAGGAGCACGAGGGCCGGTCGGTCGCCATCGCCCACTGCTTCGCCGCGGGCGTGGAGCCGACGGAGGGTCTCGAGCGCGAGGTGCGGCAGGGCGGCCTCGACGTCGTCCCCCTCCGCGCGTTCGACGGCCCCGACTACGTCGCACTGGGCCACATCCACGGTCGCCAGCAGGTGAGCGAGCGGGTGCGGTACGCCGGCGCTCCGCTGCACTACAGCTTCGGCGAACAGCACAAGCCGCGCGGCTCCTGGCTGGTCGACCTGGATGCCGACGGCCTTGCGGGCGTCGAGTGGCTGGAGCTTCCGGTTCCGCGGCGACTGGTCACGCTGACCGGCACCTTCGAGGAGATCCTCTGCGCAGAGAGCGTGGCCGCGCACGCCGACGCCTGGGTGTGCGCCGTCTATACCGACGACGTGCCGCAGACCGAGCCCATACGACGGCTCCGCGAGGCGTACCCGCACTGTGCCATGGTGCAGCATCAGCCCGCTGCGACGGGAGAGGAGCGCGAGCGCTCGTACGGTGAGCGGCTGCGGTCCGCGGTGACCGATGCCGACCGGATCGAGGCGTTCCTCGAGCACGTGCGCGCCGGCCAGGGAGCCACCGAGGTCGAACGCGAGCTGATCCGCGAGGTGCTCGACGACCGCGTCCGCGCGGAAGCCCTCGTCTAGTGCGGCTGCATCGTCTGGAGGTCGAGGGGTTCGGGCCGTTCCGTGCGCGGCAGACCGTGGACTTCGACGCCTTCGCCGACGACGGGATCTTCCTCATCGCCGGCCGCACCGGAGCGGGGAAGTCGAGCATCCTCGATGCGGTCTGCTTCGGGCTGTACGGCGGGGTGCCGCGGTACGACGGCCGGGAGAAGAGGCTCCGCAGCGACCACAGCGAACCGGACGACCCCTCCGAGGTCGTCGTCGAGTTCAGCACGCCGTCCGGCCGTTACCGGGTCACGCGTTCCCCCGAGTACCTCCGGCCGGCCCGGCGGGGAGGAGGCCTGACGAAGCAGGCGGCGGCGGTCTCCCTGGAGGAGCTCACGGACGACGGCTGGGTCGGTCGCGCGGCGCGGGCCGTCGACGTGGCGCACGAGCTCGACGACATCCTTCAGCTCAGCCGCGAGCAGTTCCTGCAGGTGATCCTGCTGGCCCAGAACCGGTTCTCGGAGTTCCTGCTCGCAGGCAGCAGAGACCGGCAGGCGCTGCTGCGCCGGCTCTTCGGCACCGAGCGTTTCGAAGACGTGCAGGCGCGGTTCGACGAGCGGCGGCGCCACGCCGAGCAGAGCCTCGGGGCGCGTCTCGCCACGGTGTCCGCCCGGCTGGACGAGGCCGAGCGCCTCGTGGCGGATGCCGACCTCGGGCGCGACGCCGGCGACGCCGACGGCGAGGTCGGACCGGAGGCGCAGGGGGAGGGCCTCACGACGGCCGATCGCCTGGCGGAGCTGGAACGGGCGCAGGCTCGCGCTGCGTACCGGGCGGAACGGCGCGCTGCCGAGCGTCAGGAGGCGGAGAAGCGGTTCGAGGCCGCCGATGCTGTTCTGGCCGCCGCACGGGAGGATCAACGCGCGCAGAGCGAGCGCGACCGTGCCCGTGCGGCGATGGCGCGTCTGGACGCCGAGGAGGAAGCCATCGCCGAGGCGAAGGCGGAGCTCGCCAGGGCGCGGGCGGCCGAGGTGCTGCGGTCCTCGATCACCGCGGCCGACCGTGCCGTGACGGCGGCTGATGACGCGGTGGCTGCGGAGAAGCGCGCACGCGCGGACTGGGATCAGCTCGGTGTCGAGACCGACGACCTCGATGCGTGGATCGCCGACCGGACACGGGCCTCCGGGGTCTGGGAGCGCGCCGTCGTGCTGGAGGCCGAGGCGCCGCGCCGCGCCGCCGAGCGCGTCACCGCAGAGGAGGCCGTCGCCAACGCCGAGCGCCGGTGCGCCGACGGCGAGGCGGAGCGCGCGGCGCTGCCCGGACGGATCGCCGCCGTCACCGCGGAGCGGGATGACGCCCGTCGGCTCGGCGACCGGCTCCCCGCCATGGAGAGCGCGCGCGTCGCTGCCGAGCTCCGCCGGGAGGCGGCGGAAGAGGCGGCACGTCTGCAGCAGGAGTGCGCCGCGGCCGACCTGGTCCTCGCCGAGGCGACGTCCGCACAGGCCGCCGCGCAGTCGGCTCTGGCCGAGCTGCGCCAGCGCCGGATCGACGGCATGGCCGGGGAGCTGGCGTCCGCTCTGATCGAGGGCCACCCCTGCCCGGTGTGCGGGGCGCGGGAGCATCCGACGCCGGCAGACCACAGCGCCGCGGTCTCCGTGGAGGACATCGCGGCTGCGGAGACTCGGAGGGACGAGGCGGCGCGCCGCGAGCAGCAGGCGAGCTCGACCTGCACGTCGCTGCAGGTCGAGCTCGCTGCGGCTCTGGCGCGCGCGGACGGACGAGACGTCGAGACGGCGAAGGCCGAGCTCGATGCCGCCGTGGCCGCCGAGAAGGAGGCGCTCGCCGCGGCCGAGGCCGCGGGGCTGCGCGACGGCGAGCTCGTCGAACTCAGCGCCCAGCAGAGCGCGCTCGAGGAGCGGCGCGTCCAGGACGAGGCGGCCCTCGCCGAAGCCCGCGAGCAGCTCGCCCTGGTCGTCCAGCGCGACGAGGCCGCCCGTACGGCGATCGACGAGGCGCGAGGGAGCTACGCGTCGGTGGCTGAGCGCATGACGGAGGCCACCACCCACCTCGCCGTCGCACGCCGCCTCCTCGACGCCGAAGCCGAACGGGCGCGGAGGCAGCAGGCGGCCGCGGAGGCGGCTGCCGAGAGGGATGCCGCCCTCGACGCCTCCGAGTTCTCCGACGTCGAGGCCGCCACCGCGGCGCTGCGTCCGCCGGCGGTGCAGACGGAGCTGGACGAGCGGGTGACGACGCACGCCGTGCAACGGGAGAAGGAGCGCGCCCTGCTCTTCGACCTCGAGCTGCGCACGCTGCCGGATGAGCCGATCGACCTCGCGCCCCATGAGCAGGCGGCGCTCGACGCCAGAGCGGCATGGTCCGCCGCCGTCGACGAGGCCACCAGGGCGGCAGGCGACGCGGTGCGGCTGGCCGGCCTCATCGACGCTGCGAAGGACGAACATGCCCGCACGGCGGAGGATGCCGCGGCGTTCGAGGTGCTCCAGGCCCTCGCCGACACGATCGCCGGACGAGGGGCGAACACCCGCAAGATGACGCTGGAGACCTTCGTGCTGGCGGCGGAGCTCGAGGAGATCGTCGACGCCGCGAACCGCCGGCTCCACGACATGTCCGAAGGACGCTACCGCCTGCAGCACTCCGACGCCCTGGCTGCGCGCGGTGCGGCGTCCGGGCTGGGCATCGTGGTCGCCGACGCCTTCACCGGGCAGACCCGTCCGCCGCAGTCGCTCTCGGGCGGCGAGACCTTCCTCACCTCCCTCGCGCTCGCCCTCGGACTGGCCGAGGTCGTGACGGCCCGCGCCGGAGGCATCCGCCTGGACACGCTGTTCATCGACGAGGGATTCGGGTCGCTCGACGGCGACACGCTCGACGTCGCGATGCGCACGCTCGACGAGCTGCGGCAGGGCGGTCGCACGGTCGGCGTCATCAGCCACGTCGAGGCGATGCAGGAGCAGATCCCCGCGCAGCTCACGGTCCGTGCGCTGCCGAACGGACCGAGCGTCATCGAGACGCGCTGAGGTCAGACCCCGTATTCGGCGCGGATCACCTCGCGCAGCTCGATGCTGCACCGGGCGATGGCCTCGCGGAAGTCGGCCAGGGCGCCGTCCTCCGCCTGGTCGGAAACGGCGCGGAAGGCGCGGATCGGCACGCCGAACTGCCCCGCCACCCAGATGTAGGCGTAGGTCTCCATGTCCACCAGGGCGGCACCCATCGGCCGGATCACGGCGGTGACCTCGGCGTCGTTCACGAAGTGATCACCCGTGGCGATCACGACGCCCTCGCGGCCTGTGGTCACCTGCGGCGGAAGCGAGACGTGCCGTCCGACGACGCCGTCCAGGTCGATCACGTCGTGCTGAACCGCGGTCGCGATCTCGTGCACCGCGTACGCACGCCCCTTCTCGATGGAGCCCGCGGTGCCGACCACGACGACCTCGTCGTAGCTCTTCGCGTCGAGGGCGCGGGTCAGGGCGTACGTCGCCGGCAGCTTTCCGGGGCCGGTGACCAGCCGGTCGAAGCCGTCGAGCTCCTCGGGGAAGGCGGACAGTTCGGACTCGAGGGCGGCGACGAGGAGCTTCACCGCTTCAGTCTCTCAGGTCGCGGCCGGATACCGCGTCCCGGCGCAGTGGCGTGACCCGCACGAAACACGGAAGGGGGATACTGGAGCCGAACCGATGAGCGGAGGACAACGTGTCGTTGCAGAAGCAGATCGCGGAAGACCTGGGCGCCCGGCCCGACATCGATCCCGAAGCGGAGGTGGAGCGTCGCGTCGGCTTCCTCGCGGACTACCTGCGCACGACCGGCGCGAAGGGCTTCGTCCTCGGCATCTCCGGCGGACAGGACTCGACGCTCGCGGGGCGCCTCGCCCAGCTCGCGGTGGAGCGCGTGCGTGCGGAGGGCGGGGAGGCCACCTTCCTCGCGGTGCGCCTGCCCTATCGCGTCCAGCACGACGCCGACGACGCGCAGGCCGCGCTGGACTTCATCGCGCCGGACTCCTCGATCGAGGTGAACATCCAGAACGGCGTCGAGGGCGTCGAGAAGGACATCGAGTCCGCCGTCTCCAGCGACATCTCCGACTTCAACCGCGGCAACATCAAGGCGCGCCTCCGCATGGTCACGCAGTACGCGCTCGCCGGGCATGAGGGGCTGATCGTCATCGGCACCGACCACGCCGCCGAGGCCGTCACGGGGTTCTACACGAAGTTCGGCGACGGGGCCGCTGACGTCCTCCCGCTGGCCGGTCTCACGAAGCGACAGGGGCGGGCCCTGCTCCAGTTCCTGGACGCTCCGGAGCGCCTGGCCTTCAAGGTCCCCACCGCCGACCTCCTCGACGACCAGCCGGGGCGAACGGACGAGGACGAGCTGGGGCTGACGTACGAGCAGATCGACGACTTCCTCGAGGGCCGGGAGGTCGATCCCGAGGTCGCCGGCCGCATCGAGGCGCGGTACCTCGCGACCCAGCACAAGCGTCATCTCCCGGTGACCCCCGACGACACCTGGTGGCGCTGACCGGTTCCCCCTGTGCGGGACCGCCCGCTTTTCGCCGTGTCGGATGCCGCGGATAGTGTCGAAGCAGCCGACAGAACGGGAGAATCGTGCGGATCGACACAGAGGCGCAGCGGGTCATCTGGAGCGCGAGCGACCTCAAGGCGGCCGCCGAGTGCGAGTTCGCGTGGTCGCGGGCGATCGACGCGAAACTGGGTCGGGTCCCCGCGGTCGAGGAGCCGGAGGACGCGACGCTCCTCCGCGCCGCCCAGCTGGGAGACGTGCACGAGCAGAACGTGCTCGACCGCTACATCCGGGAGCTCGGCGACGAACGGGTGCACCGGATCGCCAAGGTCTCCTCGAGCGATCCTGAGGCCCTCGCGGCCGCCGTCGACGAGACGCTGAGCGCTCTGCGGTCCGACGCGCTGGTCGTCTTCCAGGCGGCCTTCGCCACCGACGAGTTCGTCGGGTTCGCCGACTTCCTCCGCCGCGATGCGGACGGACGCTGGCGGGTGCAGGACTCGAAGCTCGCCCGAAAGGCCCGCGTGACCGCCCTCATGCAGCTCGCGGCATATGTCGATCAGCTCGACCGGCTCGGCATCCCTCGAGCCGACGAGGTCGACCTCATCCACGGGGACAACAGCGTCAGCACGCACGCCGTCGACGACCTCCTTCCGCTGTTCCGTGTGCGTCGGTCGCGGCTGCGCGCTCTCATCGCGGACCGCGCCGTGCCCGATGGCGCCGCCGGGGCGCCCCTCGCGTGGGGTGACGACCGCGGCGACCTGCGCGTGGTCGCCTGCGGGCGCTGCGCCACCTGCGAGGAGCAGGTGCTGGCCCACCGGGACCTCCTCATGGTCGCCCGCATGCGTCCGGTGCAGCGGGCCCGTCTCCGCGCCGCCGGGATCCTCACGATCGACGACCTGGCTGCGGCGACGCAAGCCCCCGAGGGCATGAACGTCGACACTTTCGAGAACCTCCGCGCCCAGGCCCGGGTGCAGCTGCGGGCGGATGCCGAGGGCGCAGCGACGTACGACGTGCACTACGCCGCGGCGATCCACACCCTCCCGGTGCCCAGCCACGGCGACATCTTCTTCGACTTCGAGGGCGATCCGCTGTACACCGAGCCCGCCCCCGACGGCGAGGCGGAGTGGGGCATCGACTACCTGTTCGGCTGGGTCGACAACGCCGACCAGTACACCGCTCTCTGGGCGCACTCGTTCGCGGAGGAACGCCGGGCGCTGGAGACCTTCCTCGACTTCGTGAAGGTGCGCCGCGCCGCGCACCCCGGCATGCACATCTACCACTACGCCCCCTACGAGACCTCGCATCTGGTCGCGATGGCCGCCCGCCACGGCGTGCGCGAGGGCGAGGTGGACCGCCTCCTCCGTGAAGGCGTGTTCGTCGACCTGTACCCGCTGGTGCTGCGCACCGTGCGGGTCGGGTCGCGGTCCTACTCCATCAAGAAGCTCGAGCCGCTCTACATGGGGGAGGACGTGCGCACGAGCGATGTCCAGAAGGGCGACGACTCCATCGTGCAGTACGTCGCCGCGCGGGAGCTCGCGGCAGCGGGCGCGCAGGCCGAGGCCGACGCCGTGCTCGCCGACCTCGCCGACTACAACCGCTACGACTGCGTCTCGACCCGCCGGCTGCGCAACTGGCTCATCGACATCGCCCGGGCGGAGGGCGTCACGCCGGCCCCGCCGGACGATGCGGACGAGGTCATCTACGAGCCGTCCCCGCGTTCGCTCGCTCTGCTCGGCGACGCGGAGCGTGCGGTGGAGGCCGGTGACGACGGGCTCGTGCACCGGATCGCGGCGGCCGCCATCGACTACTTCCCGCGCGAGGCGAAGAGCTTCTGGGTCGCGCACTTCCAGCGGCTGCGGGAGCCGGTCACCATGTGGGACGGCACGCGCGACGTGGTGAAGGTCGATGCGACCCGCTCGCGGGTGCGCCGCGACTGGAGCATCGGCGAAGGCCGCCGAGTGCTGTCGCGGGAGCTCGAGATCCGCGGCGAGGTGTCCCCGGGCACGACGCTCGGCCCCGGCGCGCAGCCGTTCGCGCTCTACGACGTCCCGGCCCCGTTCGACACCGACGTCCCGTCGCGGGCCGTGCACGTGCCGCACGGGGTCACAGTCGTCGAGGTGCTGGACGACGGGTACCTCGTGGTCGAGTCCGCCGTGCAGGGACAGACCTGGGACGACCTCCCCGTCGCGCTGACCCCTGTGGCGCCGCCTCGCGTGGTGTCGCTGCAGCAGGCGATCGACGAGTGGGCGGACGCGGTGCACGCGGCCGCCCCGGACTTCCCTGAGGACGCGGCCACCGACATCCTCCGCCGCCTGCCTCCGCGCACGGTGTCGGGGAACGCGCTTCCGGCCGCAGGCGACGATCCGATCGACGCGATCGTCCGCGGAGTCCTCGACCTCGACCACAGCTACCTTGCGGTGCAGGGGCCTCCGGGCACGGGGAAGACCTACACGGGCTCCCAGGTGATCGCCCGGCTCGTCAACGAGCACGGCTTCCGCATCGGCGTCGTCGCGCAGTCCCACGCGATCATCGAGACGCTCCTGGAGCGCGTGGTCGCCGACGGCGTCGCCCCGGCTCAGGTGGCGAAGTGCCCCAAGGATGCCGACGCCGATCCCGGCTACACGGTGATCCCGAAGACCGGGATGGCCGCCTTCCTCGCCGAGCATGAGAACGAGGGTGCCGTCGTGGGCGGCACCGCGTGGGACTTCAGCAACACGCAGCGGGTCGCCAGGGGAGAGCTCGACCTGCTCGTGATCGACGAGGCCGGACAGTTCTCGCTCGCCTCCACCATCGCGGTGGCCGCCGGTGCGCAGCGGCTCCTGCTCCTCGGCGACCCTCAGCAGCTGCCCCAGGTCAGCCAGGGCGCCCACCCGGAGCCGGTGGACACCTCTGCGCTCGGCTGGGTGATGGACGGCGATCCCGTCGTGCGTCCGGAGTACGGCTACTTCCTCGCCCGCTCCTGGCGCATGCACCCGTATGTCGCGGCTCCGGTGTCGAAGCTCGCCTACGCCGGGAAGCTCGCGTCCGCTCCCGGTACCGAGCGGCGCGCGGTCGAGGGCATCGACCCGGGCCTGCACGTGGTGCCGCTGCGGCACCGCGGCAACGCGACCCAGTCCCCGGAGGAAGCCGCCGAGGTGGTGCGTATCGTCCGCGACCTCGTCGGCCGCACCTTCCACGACAACGACGCGGAGGGCAGCGTCCGCCCGCTGACGCCGGAGGACATCATCGTGGTGGCGCCGTACAACGCGCAGCGGCAGCTCGTGCACGATGCGCTCGCGGCGGCCGGTTTCGGCGGGGTCCCGGTGGGGACCGTCGACAACTTCCAGGGCAAGGAGGCGGTCGTCTCTATCACGACGCTCGCCGCGTCGAGCGGTCGGGATGCCCCGCGGGGCCCGGAGTTCCTGCTGCTGCAGAACCGGCTCAACGTGGCGATCTCCCGCGCGCAGGTCGTGGCCTACCTCATCCACTCGCCGGCGCTGCTCGACGATCTGCCGTACACGCCCGAGGGCGTCGCGAGGCTCAGCGCCTTCGCCCGCCTGGTGGGTGCGGCCGAAGAGGAGGAATCATGATGTCGTGCGTTCCCGGGCCTGCTGCCGTCGAGACGCCGACGGTCGATGAGGTCCTGCGCGCCGCCGCCGCATGGGCGTGGTTTCCTCGCGGCAGCGAGGACGTCCGCGACAATCTGCTGCTCGTGCGCTACCCGGAGCGGTTCGGAGGCGGCGTCCGCGGCTCCCAGGTGACGTCGACGCGGCCCGCCGCCGAGGTGCTGGACGGAGCGCTGGAACGCACCAGAGCCTGGGGCGAGAACGTCTTCACGTTCTGGACCAACCCCGCGGACGACCCGGACCTCGAGGACGAGCTCCAGCGCCGCGGTGCGGTGCACTTCGACACCGTCACGGTGTTCGCGCGTCCGACCATCGGAGTCGCGGTCGACGTGCCGCCCGGGGTCACCGCTGAGGTCGTGTGCACGAGGGACCAGCTCCGCGAGGTCGACGCGATCAACGTCCCCGTCTGGGAGCAGCAGCCGCTGAACGAGGACGGTCTGGACGCCGAGTTCGCCGAACTCACCGCAGCCCTGTCCACGGGGGAGGGTTTCCGGGTGCTCGGCCGCATCGACGGTCGCGCGGTGAGCACCGGCGGCTGCACGATCGTCGACGGGTTCACCCGGCTGTGGGGAGCGGCGACACTCGCCGCCGACCGCGGGCGCGGTGTCTATCGGGCCGTCCTCGCGGAGCGCCTGCGACAGAGCGCCGCGCGCGGGGCCGCAACGGCGCTCGTCAAGGGCCGCGTCTCGACCTCGGCGCCGATCCTCGCGAGGGCCGGCTTCACGCGTTACGGCGAGGAGCGCGGCTACCGCCTGACCCTCTGACGCGAGTCGAGAGCGCGAGCGAGGTCAGACGGTGCCGTAGAGGCGGTCGCCCGCATCGCCGAGGCCGGGCACGATGTAGCCCTTCTCGTCGAGGCGCTCGTCGAGCGCTCCGAGGACGAGGGTCACATCGCGGTCGCCCGCCATCGCCTCGATCGCTGCCACGCCCTCCGGGGTGCCCAGCAGGCAGATCGCGGTGACGTCCTTCGCGCCGCGGTCGAACAGGAACTGGATGGCCGCGGCCAGCGAGCCGCCGGTCGCCAACATCGGGTCGATCGCGAAGCACTGACGGTCGGAGAGGTCGTCCGGAAGCCGCTCGGCGTAGGTGGTGGGCTCGAAGGTCTCCTCGTCGCGGACCATGCCGAGGAAACCGACCTCCGCGGTGGGGAGGAGCTTGACGAGGCCTTCGAGCATGCCGAGACCGGCGCGCAGGATCGGCACGACGATGGGCCGCGGCTCGGAGATCTTCACGCCCGTGGTCGTGGTGACCGGCGTCGTGATCTCGATCGGCGTGACCTTCACATTCCGCGTCGCCTCGTACGCGAGGAGCGTCACGAGCTCCTCGGTCAGCTGGCGGAAGACCGGCGACGGGGTGCGCGCGTCGCGCAGCACCGAGAGCTTGTGGGTGATGAGAGGGTGGTCGGCGACGTGAACACGCATGGATACAGGCTAATGCGCGCCGCGTCCGCGCACGACATCGGGTGCCGTGGCGGCCGCCTCGTGCTGCCGTAGGCTCGGGGCATGACCGCCGCCGACCGCCTCGCGATGCAGCGGGCGCTCGAGCTCGCCGCCGAGGCCGCCACCGCCGCGGAGATCCCCGTCGGCGCCGTCGTGCTCGACGCGGACGGCCGTGTCGTGGCCGAAGGGCGGAACACCCGGGAGGCTACGCACGACCCGACCGGGCACGCCGAGATCGAGGCGATCCGCGCCGCGGCGTCGGCCCGCGGGTCGTGGAACCTCGACGGCTGCACACTCGTCGTCACCCTCGAGCCCTGCGTGATGTGCGCCGGCGCGATCCTCCAGGCACGCATCGGCCGCGTGGTCTTCGGCGCGTGGGACGACAAGGCGGGAGCGGCCGGCTCGATGTACGACGTGCTGCGCGACCGCCGCCTGCCCTATCGCGCGGAGGTGATCGGCGGCGTGGACGAGCACGCGTCCATCGCTCTGCTCCGCGCCTTCTTCGAGGACCGTCGCTGAACGCTCAGTCCGAGGACTTGAGGACGAACACGTCCGTCGAGGGCTCCGGATCGATCGCGGGACGGTAGACGTCCGGCTCGATGTAGACGACCCGGGCGACCGGCACGGCGGCGCGGATGCGGGCCTCGATCTCGTCGATGTCGTCCGCGACCTCGCGCAGCGGCTTGTCGGCGCTGAGCGCGATCTTCGCGGCGACCATCAGCTCGTCCGGCCCGAGGTAGAGGGTCTTCATGTGGATGATCTTCTCGATCTCCGGACCGTCGTTGATCGCGTCCACGATGCGGTCGTAATCGGCGGGGGTCGCGCCCTCGCCGACGAGCAGGCTCTTGGTCTCCACACCCAGCACGATCGCGATGAGCACGAGCAGAACGCCGATCATCACCGTGCCCAGGGCGTCGAAGACGGGGTTGCCGGTGAGGAGCGTGAGGCCGACGCCGAGCAGGGCGAAGGTGAGGCCGGTGAGGGCCCCGACATCTTCCAGGAGGACCACGGGGAGCTCCGGCGCCTTGGACCGCCGGACGAAGGAGAACCAGGACTGGCCCTTCTCGCGGACGACGTTGCTCTCGCGCACGGCGGTGCGCAGGGAGAACGACTCCAGGCCGATCGCGATGAACAGCACGACGAGCGGGAGCCACCACCAGGTCTGGTCGATCTCATGCGGGTGGGTGAGCTTCTCCACGCCCTCGTAGATCGCGAAGAGCCCGCCGACGGAGAAGAGGATGATCGACACGACGAACGCGTAGACGTAGCGCTCGCGGCCGTAGCCGAACGGGTGCGCGCGGTCCGCGTGACGCTTCGCCTTGCGGCCGCCGAGCATCAGCAGGAGCTGGTTCCCCGAGTCGGCGACGGAGTGGATCGCCTCGGCGAGCATCGAGGCCGAGCCGGAGAGGGCCCACGCGAGGAACTTCGCGAGAGCGATGCCCAGGTTCGCCAGGAACGCCGCGACGATGGCCTTGCTGCCTCCGGATGCACTCATGCGACGAGTCTAGGACGGGAGTCCGAGCGGCACAGGAGCGCCCGCCGTAGGATGACGACATGGCTGATGCGCTCCCGTCCCTCGCGTTCCTCGGTGCCGGATCCATGGGGGGAGCGATCCTCCGCGGGGTGCTCGCCTCTGGCGTCCCGGTGGACGGAGGGATCACCGCGACGAACCGCACGCCGGAGAAGGCGGAGGCGTTCGCGGGCCTCGACGGCGTCACCAGCATCGCGCTGTCCGAGCGGCCGGAGGGCAATGCCGACGCCGTGGCCGGCGCACGGGTGGTCCTGGTCGGGGTGAAGCCGGCGATGGTCCCCGACCTGCTCCGCGAGATCGCGCCGCACCTCAGCCCGGCGACCGTCGTGGTGAGCCTCGCCGCGGGGGTCACGCTGCAGACCTTCGCGGATGTCCTCGGCCCGGAGGCCCGCGTCATCCGCTCGATGCCGAACACCCCGTCGACGATCCGCAAGGGGGTCACGGGGCTCGCGGCCGGCGCCGCGGCGACTCCCGACGACCTCGCGCTCGTGCGCCGTCTGTTCGAGACGGTGGGGGCGGTGGTGGAGGTCCCCGAGTCGCAGATCGATGCGCTCTCGACGATCTCGGGCTCCGGTCCCGCCTACGTGTTCCTCCTCATCGAGGAGTTCACCGCGGCCGCGCGGGAGATGGGCTTCGCCGACGCGGACGCCCGGCTGCTGGCCGAGCAGACCTTCATCGGTGCAACCGCGCTGCTGGATTCGACGGGGGAGGACCCCGCCGAGCTGCGCCGCCGGGTGACGAGCCCGAAGGGGACGACGGAGCGCGCCGTCGCCGTGCTCCAGGACGCGCATCTGTCCGACACCTTCGCCGCCGCTGCCGCCGCCGCCCTCGCTCGCGCAAAGGAGCTCGCCGCCGGCGCCTGATCCCACCCTCGCGGGAACAGGCGATCACGCGAGTTCAGGCGGCCAGCGCCCCTGGAGCCTGAACGCGCGCGAGTGCCTGTTGCGGCGAGGTGCGGCTAGGCCTCGCTGGCGACCTCGGCGAGCACCTCGGGCCAGCGCCGCTGCAGGGTGCGACCGCCGAGCACCGTGCCGCCCCACAGCGCGACCCCACCGAGGACGACGGCGGCTGCGAGGCTCGCCCAGCCCAGGGGCGGGATCCAGATCGACGCGATCGCGAAGCCGAGGGCGGGGCCGCCGAGCAGCAGGGTGATCGGCGACATGATGAGCATCGCGAGGAAGGACTGCGCGCCCCCGGAGGAGCCGCGTCCGAACGGGTTGGCCTCCGGTGCCGGAGCTCGCCCCGGAAGGAACGCGCCCACCCAGGAGCCCGCGCCCGCCGACACCGCCATGAGCCCGAGAGCAGCGCCCAGGCTGCCCGGAAGCAGATCCGGACGCCCGGCCAGCAGACAGGTCACGACGCACAGGAGGATCGTGATCGGCACCGCCACCAGCGCGAACCCGAGCAGGCGTCCGACGCGATCGGCCGTCCCGCTCACCCCGGTCAGGATGTGCAGTGCGACGGCGTCGTTGTCGTAGGCGATCGCCATCTGCACGATGCTGCCGGCGAGGAGGGCGTTGATCGCGGGGATGAGGGTGATCGCGGGCGCGAAGCCGGTACTGTCCTGCTGCAGTCCGTTCATGAGCGCGAGCCCGAGGAAGATCGCGGGGAGCAGCAGGAGCATCACGATGTTGACGACCTGACGCGGGTCGCGACGGAAGTAGCGGAGCGTCCGTCCCGCGATGGCGCCGACGGGCCCCGCGGGAAGAAGACGGTCGAGCACGCCTCCCGAGCGCACGCGTCCGCCCCCGCTCGACTGCAGGGGGGCGACGAGGCGCGCAGCGAGCATCCGGCGCGCGGCGACCCAGAAGACGACAAGGGTGGCGGCGGCGATGAGCAGCCGCAGGGCGGCGGTGACGACGTCGCCCTGTGCCACCGCGGCGGGGACTCCGAACACGGCGGCGACCGGCGTCCACGCGGCGATCTCGGCGACCGCGGTGAAGGCGCCCCCGACGTCGCGCACGGTCGACAGCGCCTGCAGCCCGATGTTCAGGAGGAGGCCGGAGGAGGCCAGCAGCACCACGCCGAGGGTGAGGACGAGGTCGCGCGTCCGCCGACGGGCGAGCCATCCCGCGAGCAGCCCGCTGACGACGCGGGCGCCGAGGACGCAGGTCGCGAGGGCCACGGGGACCATGAGCACCGCGACGAGGAGGGCCGGCACGCTGACCGACCATCCCACGAGCATCAGCAGCAGGGCCAGGGCGGTGCCGATGCCGCCGATCGTCGTCATCCCCGCCACGACCAGTCCGGGGAGGAGAGCGCGGGCGGTCACCGGGAGCAGGGCGAAGCGCTCGGGGGCCAGCGAGTCGTCCGCGCTGACGAGGATCGACCCGATCCACCATCCGAGCACGATGATGGCGCCGGTGAGCACCATCGCGGTCACGGCGGCGTCCGGGGCGCCCACCCGCAGGGCGATCAGCCCCACGGTCAGAAGCCCCAGCATGCTCAGCGCGATGAGACCCACGATCACGAGGGTCACGATCATCCAGGGGTTGCGCCTGAGCTGATGTCCGAGCTGTCGCAGCCGCAGGCCTACGAGGAGCGCAACCACGCGAGCGTCTCCGTTCCGAGGTCGTGCGCGCCCACGAGGGTGAGGAAGCGCTCCTGCAGTGTGAGCCCGGCCCGCACCTCGTCGAGGGCGCCGTGGGCGAGCAGACGCCCCTCGGCGACGATGGCGACGCGGTCGCACAGCGACTCGACGAGCTCCATGACGTGGCTGGAGAGGACGACCGTGCCGCCACCGTCCACGAAGGAGCGCAGGATCTGCCGGATCGTCTGTCCGGAGACCGGGTCGACGGCTTCGAGGGGTTCGTCGAGGATCAACAGCCGGGGCGCGTGGATGAGCGCGCAGGCCAGGCCGATCTTCTTCTTCATGCCCGCCGAGTAGTCGACGACGAGGGTGTCGCCCGCCTCCGTCAGGCCGAGCGCGTCGAGGAGCTCACCGGAGCGGGAGACGACCTCTGTCTCCGGCATGCCGCGCAGCAGGCCGGTGTAGCGCAGCAGCTCGGCGCCGCTGAGCCGGTCGAGCATCCGGATGCCGTCGGGGAGCACGCCCATCCGCGCCTTCGCGGCGGCAGGGTCCTGCCAGACGTCGGCGCCGAGCACCCAGGCCGTCCCGGCGTCCGGGCGCAGGAGCCCGGTGGTCATCGCGAGCGTTGTCGTCTTGCCGGCACCGTTCGGGCCGAGCAGCCCCAGCATCGAGCCCGCGGGGACGTCCAGCGACAGCGCGTCGACGGCGACCTTCTGGCCGAACTGCTTGCGGAGCCCGCGGAGGGCGAGGACGGGCGGTGCGGGGGCGTGATCGCTCATGCCCCCATCCCACCACGCCTGCCGCGACCGGCGCATCCGCCGCGGGGAGGACCCGGCTCAGCGGTCGAGGGCGGCGAAGCGCTCGATGTCGCTGTTCGTCCCGGAGACGATGATGAGGTCGTGGTTGGTCACGATCGTGTTGGCCTCCGCGTAGCGGAACGGCTTGCCCGGGCTCTTCACCCCGACGACGGTGACCTTGTACTTCGAGCGCACGCCGGACTCGTTCAGGCCGACGCCGCGGATGAACTTCGGCGGGTACATCTTGGCCAGGACGAAGTCGTCGTCGAAGCGGATGAAGTCGAGCATGCGCCCGCTCACGAGGTGGGCCACGCGCTCGCCGGCCTCGCGCTCGGGGTAGATGACGTGGTTGGCGCCCACGCGGGCCAGGATCTTGCCGTGCGACTGGGAGACCGCCTTCGCCCAGATCTGCGGCACCTTGAGGTCGACGAGGTTCGCCGTGATGAGCACGGACGCCTCGATCGAGGAGCCGACGGCGACGACCGCGACCTGGAAGTCCTGGGCGCCGATCTGGCGGAGGGCGTCGATGTTCCGGGCGTCGGCCTGCACCGTGTGCGTGACGCGGTCCGACCACTTCTGCACGAGCTCGAGGTTGTCGTCGATCGCGAGCACCTCGCGGTCGAGGCGGTCGAGCTCGCCGGCGCAGGCGGCGCCGAACCGGCCGAGACCGATGACGAGGACGGGAGCGTCCCCCCGAAGGACTTCAACCAACGATCGGCCTTTCCACGGGCAGTGAGTAGTACTGCGTGCGCGATGTCGCGGCGACTGCCGCAGCGAGAGTCACTGTACCAACGCGGCCCATGAAGATCGTCGCGGCCATGACGTACGAGGCGGAATCCGGAAGCTCCCCGGTGAGGCCCGTCGAGAGCCCGACCGTGCCGAACGCGGAGATGACGTCGAAGAGCACGTGGCTGATGTCGGCCTTGGTGATCTGCGCGATCACGATGGTCGACAGCGCGACGATGGTGGCGCCCCAGGCGACGACGCTGAGGGCGACCCGCTGCACGTCGCTGGGGATGCGGCGGCCGAACGCCTCGACGGACTGGCGGCCCTTCGCCTCGGACCAGACGGCGATCGCGAGGACCGCGAGGGTCGTCACCTTGATGCCGCCCGCCGTCGACGCCGACCCGCCGCCGACGAACATGAGCATGCTGGCGGCGAGCAGCGACGAGCCGTTGAGGTCGTCCATCTCGATGACGTTGAAGCCGCCGGAGCGGGTCATCGCGGAGAGGAAGAACGCCTGGAAAGTCGTGTCCGCCGCGTCCATCGACCCGAAGGTCTTGGGATTGTCGTATTCGAGGATGAGGAAGGCGGCCGCGCCGAGGATGAACAGCAGCACCGTGGTGACGATGGTCAGCTTCGAGTGCAGCGACCACCGCTTGACGTGCCAGACGTGCTTCGCGAGCGTGTAGATCACCGGGAAGCCGATGCTCCCGAGGAACACGCCGACCATGAGCAGCGACAGCACGAGGTAGTCGTCGGCGAAGACGGCCACTCCGCCGTCGTTCGGGGCGAAGCCGGTGTTGGTGAACGCCATCGCCGAGAAGTACGGGGCCTCCCAGAGCGCGGCGATCGGGTCCACCCCCGCCATCACCAGCGCCGGATACAGGAGGGCGGCGAGGGCCGCTTCGATGAAGAGGGCGGAGAGGGCGACCGTGGTGAGCAGCTGGCCCACCTCGCCGAGGCGCACCGTCTGGCTCTCGTTGACCACGCCGCCGTGCGCGCGGAGCGGGTTCGTGTCGCCGGCCGCCATGAGCTTGGCCCGCAGCCCGAGGCGCTTCGAGATGAGCATCCCCATGAGGGAGGCGAGGGTCAGCACACCGAGGGCGCCGATGTTGACGCCGATGAACACGACGACGTGCCCGAACGGCGACCAGTGGTTGGCCATGTCGACGGTCGCGAGGCCCGTCACGCAGATCGTGGAGACGGCGGTGAAGAGCGCGTCGCTGAGCGGTGTCACCGTGCCGCTGGCGGACGCGATCGGCAGCGAGAACAGCACCGTGAACACGAGGATCAGCAGCGCGAAGACGGCGATGGCGAACCGGGACGGCGACGAGGTGATGAGGTGCTTCACCCGGCCGGCGGCTCCGGGAAGACCGGTGCGAGGAGACGACGCCGAAACGATGCCCGACATCGCTGCCCCCTTCTTCCGCGCCGTCCGTTCCACGGCCGCAGCACGGCGCCTCTCGCCGAGCCTTCGTCATGGTACTCCGTGCCGGGGCGCACTACCCTGATCACATGACGGACATCTTCGACGTGATCGCAGACGGTACGAGGCGCGACATCCTCCAGCTCCTGCTCCGACGCACGTCCGAAGGCGAGTCCGGCACGAGCGTGAGCCAGATCGTGGCCGACCTCGGCATCAGTCAGCCCACCGTCTCGAAGCACCTCAAGGTGCTCCGCGACGCCGATCTCGTCACCGTCCGCGAAGACGGGCAGCGCCGCTTCTACAGCCTGTCCGTCGCGCCGCTGGAGGCCGTCGACGACTGGCTGGTCCCGTTCCTCGTCGATGCGTTCGGCGATGCGGCACCGGACATCGCCTATCCGGGCGCCCCGATTCCCGACGGCGCCGCGCACGCGGCCGAGGTCGTCGGGCGTGCGGCCGCCTCCGCCAAGCACGTGGTCACGAACGCGCTGAAGCGTCTCGGCGCCTGATCCCGCGCCCCGCACAGACGGAGAACCGCCCCCGACGGCAGGGGGGATGCCGTCGGGGGCGGTGTGCGGACCCCAGATCCGCGCGGACTCGGCAGGTGCCGGCACGGGTCCTGCAGCCGACCCTGGCAGGGCTGTCTGAGCGATCGGGCAATGCGGGCTATGCGCGGGCTGGGCGTCGGCTCATCGTCGTCCGGCCTTTCGTCGAAACAGCCACGCGCCCCACAGCGCCGCCACGAGGAGGATCGCCACGCACCAGCCGATCGCCCACCATGCCTCCGCCTGCATCGGGGTGTCCATCAGGAGAGCGCGGATGGTCTCCACGATGGGCGTGATCGGCTGGTGGGCGGCGATCGCCTGGAGCCAGTCGGGCATGCTCGCGACGGGGACGAAGGCACTGGAGAGGTACGGCAGGAACAGCAGGACGAAGCCATAGCCGTTCGCTGCTTCGGGGCTGCCGGCGGCGAGGCCGATCGCGGCGAACAGGTAGGTGATCGCGAGGATGTAGAGCGCGATCATGCCGGCCAGGGCGACCCACTCGAGCGGAGTGGCCGATGGGCGGAATCCGACCAGTACCCCGACGCCGATCACGACGGCGGTCGCCACGAGGTTGCGGAGGACACTGGCGACGACATGCCCGGTGAGCACGGCGCCGGCGCGCAGGGGCATGGTACGGAACCGGTCGATGATCCCCGTGCGCATGTCGTTCGCGACGTACACGGCGGTGGAGGAGGCGCCGAAACCGGCGCACGTCAGGATGATGCCGGGGACCACGTAGTCGACGTAGGCGCCGGAGGGATCGATGGCCCCGCCGAACACCCACGTGAACATCAGCATCAGCATGACGGGGAGCAGGATCGCCATGAGGAGGGACTCGCCGTCCCGGAGGGAGTGGCGGAGGCTGCGCCCGACGAGGACGGTCTCGGCGGTGAGGCCGCGGAGGGGTGGCCGCGGGGCGGGGGCCGCCGCGGGCCCGGAGGTTCCGGGCACAGTGGCGTGGGCGATGTTCATGCGGGCTCCTTCCGGGGCGCGGCGCCTGCGGTCGCGGCGTCGGGGGCGGTGACGGCGAGGAAGACGTCGTCCAGGGTGGGGCGACGGAGCGTGACGGTGCCGGCGCCGCCGTCCTCGTCCAGGAGGTCGAGCGCTCGGCGGAGACCGCTCACCGAGCCGTCGGTCGGGATCTCCCGCTGAAGCTCCCCGCGGTCGTCGCGGAGCTCCACCGTGTCGCCGCCGACCCGGGCCTTCAGCGCCGCGGCCGTTCCGAGCGCCGCGATGCGACCGTCGTGAAGCACGGCGATGCGGTCGGCGAGCTGATCGGCCTCCTCGAGGTACTGCGTCGTGAGGAACACCGTCGTGCCGCTGTCCGCGAGGACCCGGATGATGTCCCAGAGGTCGCGCCGACTGCGGGTGTCGAGCCCTGTCGTCGGCTCGTCGAGGAAGAGGACCTCTGGGGCCACGACGAAGCTGAGGGCGAGATCGAGACGCCGACGCATGCCGCCGGAGTAAGTGCGGACGGCGCGGCCGGCGGCCTCGCCGAGATGGAAGCGATCGATGAGATCCGCGGCGCGACGCCGCGCGCCGGCACGACCGAGCCCGGACAGACGGGCGAACATCACCACGTTCTCGGTCGCGCTGAGGGCGTCGTCCACGGCGGCCGACTGACCGGTGAGGCTGATCCGTCGCTGCACCTCCCGCGGGTGAGTCCGCACATCCCAGCCGGCGACGCGCGCCGTGCCTCGATCCGCCGCAGTGAGGGTGGTGAGGATGTTGATCGTCGTCGTCTTGCCGGCGCCGTTGGGCCCGAGCAGAGCGAACACCTCGCCACGGGCGACGGTGAGGTCGAGATCACGAATGACGGTCTTCGCGCCGAAAGCCTTGTGCAGGTCGTGGACGTCGATGGCTCTGTCCATCAGGGTTCCCTTCTGTGTATCTCCAAAACTGTGTATGTGCAACGCAATCGTGTATGACCGTAACACACTGTTTAAGTAATAAACAGAAGTAGGATGAAAGCCATGACCGAGAAGGAGCCGCCCGAGCTGCCGCGCGGGATCGCGCTTGCCTGGGGTGTCGCGGCCGATCCGCAGCGCGGCCCGAAGCGGGAGATGAGCGTCGAGAAGATCGTGGAGGCGGCGGTCGCCCTCGCCGACGCCGACGGGCTCGGTGCCGTCTCGATGGCTGCGGTCGCCGCGCGTCTGGGATTCACGCCCATGTCGCTCTACCGGTACGTCTCCGCCAAGGACGACCTCCTGCTCCTCATGCAGGAGGAGGCGACGGGCCTGCCGCCGGAGAGCCACCTCGAGGTCGAGGGGTGGCGCGAGCGGCTGCTCGCCTTGTACGAGGCGCAGATCCTCGTGTATCTGCGGCATCCCTGGATGCTCTCGCTGCCGATCTCGGGCTCGCCGATCACACCGAACAGCTCCGCCTGGCTGGATGCCGGCCTCGCCGCCCTCGATGGCACCCCGCTCACGGCAGAGGAGCGGATCGCCGTCGCACTCGCCGTCACCGGCCATGCCCGCTGGTGCGGGATCGTGCAGGCCGGATACACCGAGCAGTCGCGGTCGTCCGGTCTGAGTCCGGACGAGGTCGCGGCCCGTGAGGCCTCGCTGTTCGACCGGGTCATCACCGCTGACGAGTTCCCCGCCCTGCGGCGGGCTATCGAAGACGGAGTCTTCCTGTCGTCGGCCGACCCGTTCCGCTTCGCGGTGGAACGCACCCTCGACGGCGTCGCCGCGTACATGACGGGCCTCGAACGCGGGGAGCGGCACATCGTCGCGGAGGAGTGGGTCGATCTCGACGTCGCCGAGCTTGCTGGAGACAAGCGGCTCAAAGAGGCGCAGAAGGCCAGCCGTGAGGCGGAGAAGGCCCTTCGCGCCGCGCGCAAGGTCGAGCGGCAGGCCCTACGGGATGCGCGCGAGCGGATCGCCAAGGCGAAGAGATCCGCCTGAGTCCTCCGGTCCGGCAGGATGGGCGCATGACGGACGAGTACCGCGCGCATTTCGACTTCGCGATCACCTTCGCCAACGGCGGCGGGCTGCAGGGGCAGGGGTTCCGACTCGATCTGCCACGGGAGGACGTGACCGCGGACGAGGTCGCAGCCCTGCTCATCGCTCATCTCGGTCTGGCGCTCGTGGGCGAGGTCGAGCTCAGTGATCTGCGGATCGTCGCCGAGCCGCACCGGGGCAGCCGAGGCGTCGCGGCTCCGGCTCGTGGAGACCGCACCGAACGGGTCGTGGACCTGAGCCACCCGATCGCGGAAGGCATGGTCACCTATCCCGGGCTGCCGGCGCCGACCATCACCCCGCACCTCACCCGCGCGGCGTCGCGCGAGCGCTATGCGCCGGGGACGGAGTTCGCGATGGACGTGATCACGATGATCGGCAACACGGGTACTTACCTCGACGCGCCGTTCCACCGCTATGCGGACGGGGCCGACCTGGCGTCGCTAAACCTCGACACCCTCGTTGACCTGCCTGCCGAGGTCTTCCACCTCCGCGACGCGTGGACGCCCGAACGGCGGGGTATCAGGGCGGCGACGCTCGCCGATCGCGAGCTCCGCGGCAGCGCGGTGCTCCTGGACACCGGCTGGAGCCGGCTGTTCGGCACGCCCGCCTACGGCACCGGCTCGCCCTTCCTCACCGACGACGCGGCGCGCTTCCTCGTGGACGCCGGGGTGCGCCTCGTCGGCATCGACGCGCTCAACATCGACGACACGGAGAGCGGCGGGGAGCGACCGGCGCACAGCATCCTCCTCGCGGCGGGCGTGCACGTCGTCGAGCACCTCACCGCTCTGGATCGCCTCCCCGCGCGCGGGGCGCGGTTCACCGCGGCCCCTCCCGCGATCCGCGGGTTCGGGACGTTCCCGGTCCGGGCGTTCGCGACCGTGCCGACATCCCACTGATCACAACAGCCACGCGGGTTTACACGCGTCCCAGCGACCCCATAGAGTGTGCTCATCGAGAAAGGGGTACGTGGGATGCCCGAGGTTCCAGACGTCCGATTCCTGACGGTGGCCGAAGTCGCCGAGCTCATGCGCGTGTCCAAGATGACCGTGTACCGGCTCGTGCACGCCGGTGACCTCCCCGCCATCCGATTCGGACGGAGCTACCGCGTGCCGGAGT
Source organism: Microbacterium sp. NPDC057658 (assembly GCF_042799975.1). Lineage (NCBI taxonomy): Bacteria > Bacillati > Actinomycetota > Actinomycetes > Micrococcales > Microbacteriaceae > Microbacterium > Microbacterium sp. NPDC057658. The sequence goes on from NZ_JBHVHT010000001.1 coordinate 1,187,639, forward strand.
CCGCCGTCGCGGAGGCTCTGCAGCGGCCCATCGCCGACGCCGGCTGACGGAGGGGCGCGGGGCACCCTCCTGAGTTTGCTAGGATGATCCGAGGCATTTTTCGTGCTCGTACCCGGGTGTCCGATTCCGGCGACACCCAGCCCCTGACTTAGTGAGGTTTCCGTGGGTTCTGTCATCAAGAAGCGCCGCAAGCGCATGGCGAAGAAGAAGCACCGCAAGCTGCTTCGCAAGACTCGCCACCAGCGCCGCAACAAGAAGTAAGCGGCCAGACACCGAGCGCCTGTCTTCGGACGGGCGCTTTGTGTCTCTGCGCGCCGTTCCGCACCGCCGAGAGGATGTCATGAAGTCGATCACCGTCGCCGAACTCGCCGAGCGCTCCGGCACGCCCCTCATCGATGTCCGGGAGGTGCACGAGTTCCAGGCCGGCCACGTCCCCGGCGCCGTGAACATCCCGATGTCCGAGATCGGCAACCGCCTGGGCGAGCTCCCGGCCGAGTCGTTCGACGTGATCTGCCAGGCCGGCGGCCGCTCGGCTCGCGTGGTCGAGGCGCTCGAGGCCCGCGGCTACGACGCCACCAACGTCGAGGGCGGAACCGGCGAGTGGATCGCCCAGGGACGCGAGGTGGAGGTCCCGTCGTCGTGACGACGCTGACCCTCATCGGCAAGCCCGACTGCCATCTGTGCGCCGTGGCCTCCGAGGTCGTCGACGCGGTCGTCGCCGAACTGCCGGACGCCGCCGCGGAGCGCATCCAGATCGTCGAGGCGTCGATCCAGGACGACCCCGCCCTGTACGAGCAGTGGTGGGAGAAGATCCCTGTCGTCCTCATCGACGGACGACTGCATGCGCACTGGCGCGTGTCCCCCGACCGGCTGCGCGAGGCGCTGGAGGAAGCCGTCGACGCGGAGGCCCGTGCCGACCAGAAGGAGCTGCGATGACCATCCGCCATGTCGTGACCTGGAAGCTCGCCGCGGAGGACGCGGGGGAGCGGCAGGCCCAGGCGGCCGAGGTCGCCCGTCGGCTCAACGCCCTCGACGGCGTCGTGCCGCAGCTGCGCAGCATCTGGGCCGGTGCGAACGACGTGTACCCCGACGCGAACTGGGACGTGACCCTGGTCGCGGACTTCGACTCCATCGCCGACCTCGAGCAGTACCAGGTGCACCCTGCGCACGAGGAGGTCGCCGGGTACATCCGCTCGGTCGTCTCCGGCCGTGTGGCGGTCGACGCCGAGCTCTGAGCGTCGAGCGTCGTCCCCGCGGCACCGAAACACAAACGTGATGCGGCGCGAGGGGATGTCATTGGTCACGCGACGAGCCGCATGTTTAGATGAACTCCTACCCGTCCGTGGGCTCACCCGCCCCCCGACTCCCAGGAGCCGACATGTCCCGTCGTAACCTCTTCGCCGGCCTCGCGATCGCGGCCACCGCCACCCTCGCGCTCGCCGGATGCGCCGCCGGCTCCTCCGATGCGGGCAGCGGCGGCGAGCCCGCCGCCGGCGACGAGTACGGCCTCGTCGAGGCGGGCACGCTCACCGTCTGCTCCGACATCCCCTACCCGCCGTTCGAGTTCGAGGGCGACGACGGCGAGTACACGGGCTTCGACATCGACCTCCTCGGCGCGATCGCCGAGCAGCTCGACCTCAAGCTCTCCGTGCAGGACGTCGGCTTCGATGCGCTGCAGTCGGGGACGACCCTCGCCGCCGGCACCTGCGACGTCGGCGCCTCGGCCATGACGATCACCGACGAGCGCAAGGCCAACATCGACTTCTCCGACCCGTACTACGACTCGCTGCAGTCGCTGCTCGTGCGCACCGACTCGGGCATCGAGTCCATCGACGACCTCGACGGCAAGAACGTCGGCGTGCAGCAGGGCACCACGGGCGAGGCGTACGCGACCGAGAACGCGAAGGGCGCGCAGCTCGTGCAGTACCCCTCCGACGGCGAGCTGTGGCCGGCCATCCAGGCGGGGCAGATCGACGCGATCCTGCAGGACCAGCCCGTCAACCTCGAGCACGAGAAGGCCGACTCCTCCTACGAGATCGTCGAGACCTACGAGACCGACGAGTCCTACGGCTTCGCCTTCGCGAAGGGCGAGAAGGACGAGCTCCTGGACGCCGTGAACGGTGCGCTCGCGGAGCTGAGGGACAACGGCGAGTACCAGAAGATCTACGACCAGTACTTCACGGCGAACTGAGCCGGGGAACACGGAGGTCGGGAGGACCTTGACAATGGCGTTGAGGCGCACCACCAAGCAGAAGCTCTACCGGTACACCGTCTATGCGGTGCTGATCGCGATCGCCGTCTGGATCGCGTTCAGCACCGACTGGGCCCGGCTCGGGCAGCTCTTCTTCAACCCCGAGGTCGCAGCCAAGATGCTGCCGGGGATCATCACGACCGCGCTCGTCAACACGCTGTGGTTCACGGCGGTGGCGTTCACGGGCGGCCTGCTCCTCGGCGTGATCCTCGCGCTGATGAAGCTGTCCGAGATCGGTCCGTTCCGGTGGATCGCGACCGTCTGGATCGAGCTGTTCCGCGGACTCCCCGCCCTGCTCACGATCTTCGCCATCGGGTTCATCGTGCCGATCGCGCTCGGTGTGCGGGCGCAGGAGCTCGGCGGTCCCGTGGTGCTCGGCCTGATCGGGCTCGTGCTCGTGGCATCGGCCTACATGGCCGAGACCATCCGCGCGGGACTCCAGGCCGTGCCGAAGGGACAGACCGAGGCGGCGCGTTCGCTCGGCATGTCGCCCATGAAGACGACCTTCTGGATCGTGGTCCCGCAGGGCTTCCGGATCATCATCCCGCCGCTGACGAACGAGTTCGTGCTGCTGCTGAAGGACACGTCGCTGCTGTTCGTCGTCGGCACGTTCGTCTGGTCGAAGGAGCTCACCACCTTCGCCCGTGACGCCAGTACGCAGAACGCCAACGGAACGCCGCTCATCATGGCGGCGATCCTCTACCTGATCGTGACGATCCCGCTCACGCGTTTCAGCGCGTGGCTGGAGCGTCGGATGGCGAGGACACGATGAGCACCGACCTGATCGACGTCCAGGCCCCCGCGATCGCGATCCAGGACCTGCACAAGAGCTTCGGCGACAACGAGGTGCTCAAGGGCATCGATCTGACGGTGCTCGCCGGCGAGGTCGTCTGTGTGATCGGCCCGTCCGGTTCCGGGAAGTCGACGCTGCTCCGCTCGGTGAACCTCCTGGAGGAGCCCACGGGCGGCAAGGTGCTCATCGAGGGCATCGACATCACCGATCCCGACATCGACATCGACCGCGTGCGCACCCGCATCGGGATGGTGTTCCAGAGCTTCAACCTCTTCCCGCACCTCAGCGTGCTCGGCAACCTCACGATCGCGCAGCAGCGGGTGAAGAAGCGCTCGAAGGCCGAGGCCGACAAGGTCGCCCGCGCCATGCTCGAGCGCGTCGGTCTCGCGGAGAAGGCCGACGCGTACCCCGGGCACCTCTCGGGTGGGCAGCAGCAGCGCGTGGCCATCGCCCGGGCGCTGTGCATGAACCCCGACATGATGCTGTTCGACGAGCCGACGTCGGCCCTCGACCCGGAGCTCGTCGGCGAGGTGCTGCAGGTCATGCGGTCGCTGGCCGACGAGGGCATGACGATGCTCGTCGTCACGCATGAGATGGGCTTCGCGCGCGAGGTCGGTTCGCGGCTGATCTTCATGGACGGCGGACACATCGTCGAGGAGGGCGACCCCCGCGAGGTGCTCGCCAATCCGCAGCATCAGCGCACGAAGGACTTCCTCTCCCGCGTCCTGTAACTCTCCCCGCCCCGGTGTCGCCGAGACCCCGGGCATTCGTCGAGACCCCCGGCTGCCGACGTCTGCAGCCGGGGGTCTCGACGTGAACCCGGGGTCTCGGTCAGCCGCGGGGGCGCGCGACCACCGGGGCGGGGGTCACCGCGATGCGGACGCGGTCGCCGAACGACGGGTGCACGGCGGGATCGTGCTGCACGCGGACGAGCTCGCCCGACTCCGTGCGCACGAGGGTCCGCCGCATGCTGCCGAGGAACGTGCTCTCCTCCACGAGGGCATCGGTGGCGGCATCCTCCGCGGAGGTGAAGCGGACGTTCTCCGGACGGAGGTACACGTCGACGGGGCCGTCGGCGGGGGTCTGCAAGGGGAGACGCTGCCCCCACACGACGACGTGCTCGCCGTCCGCGACGCCGGACACGACGCTGGAGAGGCCGACGAACGAGGCGACCTCGGCGGTCGCGGGAGTCGTGTACAGCTCTTCCGGGGACCCGATCTGCTCGATGCGACCGGAGTTCATGACCGCGATCCGGTCCGACACCGCGAGGGCCTCCTCCTGGTCGTGCGTGACGAAGACGGTCGTGATGCCCAGCCGCAGCTGAATGCGCCGGATCTCGTCGCGGAGCTGCACGCGCACCTTGGCGTCGAGCGCCGACAGGGGCTCGTCGAGCAGCAGCACCCGGGGTTCCGTGACGAGGGCGCGAGCCAGGGCGACCCGCTGCTGCTGTCCGCCGGAGAGCTGATGCGGGAACCGGTCGGCGAGGTCGGCGAGGCCCACGAGGGCGAGCGCATCGAGGGCACGCCGCGCCGCCTCGGTCGTGCCGACACCCCGACGACGGAGCCCGAAGGCCGTGTTGTCGAGGACGCGGAGGTGCGGGAAGAGCGAGTACGACTGGAACACCATCCCGATGTCGCGCCGGTTCGTCGGCACCCGCGAGACGTCTCCGCCGCCGAGGAGCACCGTCCCCTCCTCGGCGCTCTCGAGTCCCGCGAGCACGCGGAGCAGCGTCGTCTTGCCGCAGCCGGAGGGGCCGAGCAGCGAGACGAACTCCCCGGGGGCGATGTCGAGGTCCACGCCGTGCAGCACCCTCGTGCCGCCGTACCTCTTGACGATGCCGTGGAGCTCGACCCGCGTGCCGTCGCCGGCCTGGGCGAGCAGCAGGTTGTCCTTGGTGCGCGGGAGTGCGTGATCGAGGGTCATGAGCGGGCCTTTCGCGGACCGCGGGCGACGCGGCCGATGAGCAGGAGCAGGAGGAAGACGAACGACAGGGCGAGCAGCGTGAAGATCGCGGGGGCATACGGGTCCTGCTTCTGCACCACGACCATAGCCGTCTGGAAGACCTGCCGGTTGAGGAGGGACGCGATCGTGAACTCCCCGAGCACCACCGCGATGGAGATCAGCGAGGCGGCGAGCAGGCCCTGGCGGAGGTTCGGCGCGAGCACGCGGAGCACGACCGTCGGCCAGCCCGCCCCGAGCGAGCGCGCGGCCTCGGACAGCGTGCGCAGGTCCGCGGCATCGATCGACGCCTGGATCGAGCGGAAGGCGAAGGGGAGGACCGTGACACCGTAGGCGAAGGCGAGGGTCCAGGTGCCGGTGCCCACGGTCCGACCGATCTGCAGGTAGATCGGCGCGAGCCCCACGACGAGCACGATGGCGGGGATCGAGATCGGCAGGAGCGCGACGAACTCGAAGGCCGCCTTGAGCCGCGGGAAGCGGAGGTTCACGAGGATCATCGTGGGGGCCAGGAGGAACAGCACGATCGCCACGGTCACCACCGCGAGGATCAGCGAGTTCCCGAGCCCCGTCCAGAGGGGCTTCAGGGCCGCCGACGCCGCGGGGTCGAAGAGGGCGGTCCAGTGCGCGAACGAGAGGCCGTCGGTGTCGCGCAGCGTGAAGAGGAACGTCGACACGAGGGGCACCGCGAAGAACGCCCCGACGACGATGCCGATCACCGCACGGGTCGCGCGGGACGGGGCGAGGCCGTTCATGCCTGCCACCGCGAAGCCCGTCGCTGGATCAGGGAGTACAGCGCCATCACGACCCCGACCACGATGATCATGCCGAGGGCGAGAGCGCCGGCGAGGTTCTCCCGACCGAGCAGGGTCTCGCTGGTGATCGCCGTGCGGATCTGCAGCGGGACGATCTGCGAGCCCTGACTCGCGAGCGCCGCGGCCGTGGCGTACGAGGAGAACGCGTTCGCGAAGAGCAGCAGCAGGCTGGCGAGGAACGACGGCGCCAGCACCGGAAGGCCGATCCGCAGCCAGAAGCTCGCCCTGCTGCCCCCGAGGGTGAGGTTCGCCTCGACCCACTGCGGCTTCAGTGCAGCGAGGGCGGGCAGGAAGGTGATGACCATGAGCGGCACCTGGAAGTAGATGTACGGGAGGATGAGGCCGGGCAGCTCGTACAGCCAGGTGCCTTGGGCGAAGATGTCGATGCCGAACGTGTCGCGGAGGACGACCGTGACCACGCCCTGGATGCCGATCGTGGCGATGAAGGCGAAGGCGAGCATGACGCCGCCGAACTGCGCGAGGACCCCGGCGGCCGCGTCCACGGAGCGCCGCACGACGCCGTCCGGGTTCATGCCGAGCAGAGCGTAGGAGACGAGGGCGCCGACGAGGGCGCCGACCGCTGCGGTGAGCAGCGACAGCCCCGCCGAGTTCGCGAAGGTCGTGAGCACGACGGGGTCGCCGAGGGCGGCGACGTTCGTCCAGGTGAAAGCACCGTCGCCGTCGAAGAACCCGGAGCCGATCGCGAGCACGGTCGGCACGGCGAGGAAGAGCAGCACGTAGGCGGCGAACGGTACGAGCCCCAGCCATGCCACGGACGGCGCCGACCGCCGGGCCCGCGTGTGCGACGCGGGTCCGGCGGCGGTGGCGGGGGCGGACGCCGCGGCCTCCACCCCCGGTGCGACGACGGTGGTCACTGGACCGCCGCTGCCCACTTCTCGCCGAGCAGCGTGCCGGCGTTCTCGGACTGCTCCTCGGTCGGCACGACGGTCTCCTCCGGGGCCTCGGGGAGAGCGGCCGCGAGCTTCTCGTCGATCGTGCCGGCCTCGGTCATCGCCTCCATGCGCACCGGACGGGCGCCGCCCTTCAGCCACAGGTTCTGCACCTCGTCGCTGTAGAGGAACTCCTGCCACAGACGCGCGGCGGCCGGGTTCGGAGCGTCGACGTTGATGGCCTGGTTGTAGTAGCCCGCGTAGCCGGTGCCGTCGAAGACCACCACCTTCCAGTCCGGGTTGTCGGCCGTGTGCGCCGCGTTCAGGTAGTCCCAGTCGAAGACGACGGGGGTCTCGCCGCTGGCGACGGTCGCGGTCGTGACGTCGACCTTGAGGAGGTTCCCGGCCTTCTGCAGCTCGGAGAAGAAGTCGATGCCCGGCTGGAAGTCGTCGAGCGTGCCGTCCGACTGCACCGTCGCCAGGCCCACGGCGGCGAAGGCCGCTCCGGCCTGCGTCGGGTCGCCGTTGATGGCCACGGCGCCCTTGTAGTCGGCGGAGAGGAGATCGGACAGCTCGGCCGGCGCCTCGAAGGCCGAGGAGTCGTAGCCGATCGACATGTAGCCGCCGTAGTCGCCGACGAAGAGACCGGTGGGCTCCTTCAGCTCGTCGGGGATGTCGTCCCAGGTCTGGACCTTGTACGGGGCGAAGGCGTCGGTGTTCTGCAGGGCGACGGTCAGGCCGAGGTCGAAGACGTCGGGAGCGGTGTCGAGGCCCTTGTTCGTCTCGGCCGCCTGGATCTCCTCGGCGCTGGAGACGTCGGGCGAGGCCTCGTTGATGGTGATCTCGGGGTACTTCTCCGCGAACAGGTCGAGGATCTCGCCGTAGTTCGCCCAGTCGCGGGGGAGGGCGATGACGTTGAGCTGACCCTCCTCCTTCGCGGCCGCCTCCAGGTCGGCGAACGAGCCGAAGTCCTCGACGGAGGTCGCGCTCGCCGCGTCCACGGCGTCGTCACCGGCGGCCGGGGTGTCGGTCGCGGAGGCGCAGGAGGTCAGAGCGATGACGGCCGTGGTGGCCAGGGCGATGCCGGCGCCGATGCGTGCGCGGCGGATGGAGCGTGCCATGAGTGTCCTCTCGGTGTCCGGCGCTGTGAGCCGGTATCGGGTTGCGAGAGGACACTACGAGTCCGAGGTGGCCACGCGGAGCGGTGCGGGTGAACGGTCGGTGTCGGGCGGGTGGCGCGGGGATGCGCTCCGGATTCAGCGCTGCGGGACGGTGTACTTGAAGCCGCGGTGCGAGCCCACGTAGCCGAGGCGCTCATAGAACCGGTGCGCGTCGGTGCGGGCGGCGTCGGAGGTGAGCTGCACCATGGCCGCACCGAGGGCGGGCGCCGCGGTGTCGCCGACCCAGCGCATGACCGCGGAGCCGATGCCCGAGGACCGGAGGTCGCTGCGCACCCGGACCGCCTCGACGAGCAGCCGCCGAGCGCCGCGGCGCGCCATGCCGGGGATCGAGGTGAGCTGGAGAGTGCCGACCACGGCGCCCTCGAGCTTCACCACGAGGAGGTCGTTCGAGGGGTCGGCCAGGATCTCGCGGAGGCCGCGCTCGTACGCCGGACGGTCCTCGTCGGACGCCACATCTCCGCGGGCGGCGCTGATCGGGTCGTCGGCGAGCAGCGCGATGACGGCGTCGGCGTCGGCCTCGGTCGCCCGCCGGAGCACGGCGTCCCCGCTCCTCGACGCGAACGGATGCGGAAGCGGGAGAGCGGCGAGCATGAGCCCAGTCTGCCAGCGGTGGATGCGGGACGGCGCCCGCGGGTCTGGAATCATGGCGGAGTGGATATCGGCAGCCTCCTCGGACTCGAGCAGCTCACCTGGGGGATGCTGATCCTCATCATCGTGGCGGCGTTCAGTGCCGGGTGGATCGACGCGGTCGTCGGCGGCGGAGGGCTGCTGCAGCTCCCGGCGCTGCTCCTCATCCCCGGCATCGCCCCGGTCCAGGCGCTCGCGACGAACAAGCTCGCCTCCGTGTTCGGGACCGCGACCAGCAGCATCACCTACTACCGCCGCGCCAAGCCCGACCTCCGCACAGCTCTGCCGATGGCGGTGATCGCGTTGATCGGCTCGTTCGGGGGCGCGGCGGTCGCCACGGTGCTGCCCCCGGCCGCCTTCAAGCCCATCATCGTGATCGCGCTGCTGGCGGTGGCCCTGTTCACGGCGCTCCGGCCGCAGCTCGGGGCCGCGACGCAGCTGCGCTTCCACGGGCACAAGCACCACATCATGGCCGGGCTGGCCGGGCTCGGCATCGGGTTCTACGACGGGATGATCGGTCCGGGCACGGGCACCTTCCTCGTGATCACCCTCGTCGCGCTGCTGGGCTACGACTTCCTGCAGGCGAGCGCGAAGGCCAAGATCGTGAATCTCGCGACGAACGCGGGGGCGCTGCTCCTCTTCATCCCGCACGGCTCGGTGCTGTGGCTGCTCGGGGGCATCCTCGCGGTCGCGAACGTCGGCGGCAGCTACCTGGGCTCGCGGATGGCCATCTCCCGCGGGACGACGTTCATCCGCGTGGTGTTCCTCGTCGTCGTGGTGGCTCTCATCGCGAAGCTCGGCGTCGACGTGTGGAACGAGAACCTCGCCCCCCTCTTCGCCTGATTCCCCCTTCTTCTTTCTTCGCCGAGACCCCGGGTACGCGACGAGACCCCGGGCTGCCAGCGGCAGTGTCCCGGGGTCTCGGCGGCAAGTCGAGGTCTCGGCGGGTCAGGCCTCGTCCTCGGGAGTGAAGTCCACACCGGCCTCGGCGCGCTGCTCGGGGGTGATCGGCGCGGGAGCGGAGGTGAGGGGATCGAAGCCGTTCCCGGACTTCGGGAAGGCGATGACGTCGCGGATCGACTCGGTCTTCGTCAGGTGCTGGAGCACGCGGTCCATGCCGAGTGCGATGCCGCCGTGCGGGGGAGCGCCGAACTTGAACGCGTCGAGGAGGAAGCCGAACTGCTCCTGCGCGACCTCGTCGCTGATGCCCATGACCTCGAAGACCCGCTTCTGGATGTCCTCGCGGTGGATGCGGATGGACCCGCCGCCGAGCTCCGAGCCGTTGCACACGATGTCGTACGCGTAGGCGAGGGCCGAACCGGGGTCGGTGTCGAACGTGTCCTCGAACTCGGGCTTCGGACCCGTGAACGCGTGGTGCACGGCCGTCCAGGCACCCGCGCCGACCGCGACGTCACCGGAGGCGACCGCGTCGGCGGCCGGCTCGAACATGGGGGCGTCGACGACCCAGGTGAAGGTGAACTCGTCCGGATTCAGGTACCCGAGGCGACGGCCGATCTCGACCCGTGCGGCGCCGAGCAGCGCCCGGCTCTCCTTGGCGGCACCGGCGGCGAAGAACACGCAGTCGCCCGGCTCGGCGCCGACGAACTCCGCCAGGCCCGCCTGCTCGGCCTCGGACAGGTTCTTCGCGGCAGGCCCACCCAGGGTGCCGTCCTCGTTGAACAGCACGTAGGCGAGACCGCGCGCGCCGCGCTGCTTGGCCCAGTCCTGCCACGCGTCGAGCTGCTTGCGTGGCTGGCTCGCGCCGCCGGGCATGCGCACCGCGCCGACGTACTCGGCCTGGAACACGCGGAACGGGGTGTCCTTGAAGTACTCCGTCGCCTCGACGAGCTCGAGTCCGAAGCGGAGGTCGGGCTTGTCGGAGCCGTACTTCGCCATGGCGTCGGCGTACGTCATCCGCGGCAGCGGGGTCTGCACCTCCACGCCGATCGTCTTCCACATCGCCACGATGAGCGCCTCCATGAGGGCGATCACGTCCTCCTGGTCGACGAAGCTCATCTCGATGTCGAGCTGCGTGAACTCGGGCTGGCGGTCGGCGCGGAAGTCCTCGTCGCGGTAGCAGCGGGCGATCTGGAAGTACTTCTCCACACCGCCGACCATGAGCAGCTGCTTGAAGAGCTGCGGCGACTGGGGCAGGGCGTACCAGCTGCCCGGGTGCAGACGGGCCGGGACGACGAAGTCGCGGGCGCCCTCCGGCGTGGAACGGGTGAGGGTCGGGGTCTCGACCTCGGTGAAGTCCTCGGCGTGCAGCACGTCCCGGATCGCCTTGTAGACGTCGGACCGCAGGCGCAGCGCGGAGGCGGCGGCCGGGCGGCGGAGGTCGAGGTAGCGATACTTCAGGCGCGCCTCCTCGCCGACGGTCTCGGTGTCGGCCAGAGCGGTCGAGACCTGGAACGGCAGCGGCGCCGACTCGTTCAGCACCTCGACGTCGGCCGCGATGACCTCGATCTCGCCGGAGGGGAGGTTCGGGTTCGCGTTGCCCTCGGGGCGCCGCGACACCTCGCCGGTGACCTTGAGGACGAACTCGTTGCGCAGCGGGTGGGCGATCTCCTCGTCGCGGATGACGACCTGGGCGATGCCGGACGCGTCCCGCAGATCGATGAACGCGACGCCTCCGTGGTCACGACGACGATCGACCCACCCGGTGAGGGTGACGGTCTGACCGATGTTCTCGGCGCGCAGGGAGCCTGCGGAGTGGGTGCGCAGCACGGAGGATTCCTCCTGATCCGGGGAAAGATGAACCCGCCCAGTCTACGCGGGCGTCCCGGCCCTTCCCGGCCGGGTCGCCAGCGCGGAGCAGCGGCACCTCAGTAGGATCGCCACGACGAAAGGCGGACCCCCATGCACCTCTCCATCTCGGACGGCAACGGCCTTCCCGACCTGTTCGGCGCGATCTTCTCCGGCACGACGGGACTCATCGCCCTCATCTTCTACATCCTCGTCGTGGTCGGACTGTGGAAGGTCTTCACGAAGGCGGGGTACCCCGGCATCCTCGCGATCATCCCGATCGTGAACGTCGTGTTCCTCGTGAAGATCGCCGGGATGTCGGGCTGGTTCGCCCTGCTCTACCTCGTGCCGATCGCGAACTTCATCCTCGGGGTCATCGTCGCGTTCAAGCTCGGCGCGCGCTTCGGCAAGGGCGGGGTGTTCTCCTTCTTCCTGCTGTTCCTGTTCCCTTACATCGGCTATCTGATCCTCGGGTTCGGCGACTCCCGCTACCGCGAGGTCTGACGTGGCGGCATCACTTCTGCACCTCGTTCGCCACGGTGAGGTGCACAACCCGTCCCGCGTGCTCTACGGACGGCTGCCCGACTACCACCTCAGCACCGCGGGGGAGGAGATGGCTCAGGCGGCGGCGGAGCACGTGGCGGGGCTCGGCGATCCGGTGACCGCCCTGTTCGCGTCACCGCTCGAGCGTGCGCAGGAGTCGGCCGCCCCGTTCGCGGAGGTGTTCGACCTCGAGCCCGAGACGGACATCCGTCTGATCGAGCCGACGAACGTGTTCGAGGGCACCCGGATGCGGCGGTCGCTCATGAACCCGATGAACTGGTGGCACCTGCGTCAGCCGTCGCTGCCGAGCTGGGGGGAGCCGTACGCCTCGATCGCGGAGCGCATGCTCGGTGTGATGGACGAGGCATGGACGGCCGCGGCCGAGATCCCGACCGCGGGGGACATCGTGATGGTGTCGCATCAGGCGCCGATCTGGATCACGCACCTCCGGGTCGCCGGCCTGCCGCTGCAGCACGACCCGCGGACCCGCCGCTGCGCCCTGTCGAGTGTGACCTCGTTCGCGCGCGTGGGCGACGTCTGGCGCGAGGTCTCGTACGCCGAGCCCGCCGCGACCGGCGGTGCTGTCGACGTCGGGGCCGTCTGATCCCCGTTCGAATCGCCTGAATGGCCCCATCCGGCCCGGAAATGGGACCAATCGGGCGATTCGAAGTCAGAGGGACTGGAGCACCCCCACCGCGGCGAGCTGTCCCGCGGCGGCGGCGAGGAGGACCGAGGCCATCGGGCCGGGGAGGGTCGCGCGATGGGCGAGGTCGCCCGCGGCGAAGACCCCCGGAAGCGACGTCCGCCCGAACTCGTCGATCTCGATGGACCCCGACTCCAGGAGCCGCAGCCCGAGGTCCGCGGCGAAGGGCGCCCGGTGCCGCATCGTGCCGGAGGCCACGAACACGCCCGCGACGTCGAGGTCGCCCTCGGCGCTGTGCACCCGAACCCCGCCCTCGTGAGCGGCGACAGCCTCGACCGGAGCGGAGGCCACCCGTACCCCGAGCTCCTCCAGCGCGGTACGGTCCTCTGCGGCGAACGGCTCTCCCACCGGGACCACCGTGATCTCGCCGACGATACGGCCGAGCAACCCGATCAGATGGGCCGCCCGGGGAACCGCCCCGAGGATCGCGATCGGCTTGCCGGCGTGCTCGTGTCCATCGCAGAACGGGCAGCTGAAGACCCGGACGCCCCACAGTTCGGCGAGACCCGGCACCGGCGGGAGGTCGTCCGCGACGCCGGTCGCCAGGATCACCCGTCGGGCGTCGGCCGCCGACCCGTCGGCGAGGCTCACCGTGAAGCCCGTCTCCGCGTCGCCCGAGATCCGCTGCGCCGCGACGTCCCGCGTCTCGACGTCCGCATAGGCCGCGAGCTCCGTGCGGGCCTCGGCGCGGAGGTCGGCCGGGGCCTTCCCGTCGGCGCCGATCATGTTGTGCATGTGTCGCACGGTGCCGTTGCGGTACTCGCCCGAGTCCAGCAGGAGCACGGGCCGGTGCATCCGTCCGAGGGTCAGCGCGGCCTGGAGTCCGGCCGGACCGGCACCGATCACGATCGCGTCGTACATGGGGTTCCCTTCTCGCGTCTTGCGTTCGGCACCAGTCTGTGACTTCATGTCAACATGAAGTCAAGCGACCCGCACCCGTGGTCCGTCGGCGAGGTCGCCGCGCGGTTCGACCTGCCGACGAACGTGCTGCGGCACTGGGAGACCGTCGGCCTGCTCCGGCCGCCCCGCGACCCGGCGGGCCGGCGTCGGTACGGCGAGGACGAGGTCGTGCGCATCGCCGTCATCCAGCGCAGCAAGGCCGCCGGGATGAGCCTCGACCAGATCGCCGTGCTCCTCGACGACGGCAGCGCCGGGCGGCATCAGGTGCTGCAGCAGCATCTCGACGACCTCGACCGGCGGATGGAGGAGATGCGGCGATCGCGGGAGATGACCGAGCACGCCATGGGGTGCCGGGCGCACGACATCGCGACCTGTCCGCGGTTCCGCGCCGGCGTGGACGACGTGCTCGCGCGCTTCTGACTCCCCCGGGGGGTACCCGGCCGATGCATAGGAAGCTCTGCGTAAACTCGGAGACGTGTCCCGCGCTTCCAGGATTCACCCGATCCGCAACGGCCGCCCCACCCGTCTTCGGCCCCTCGGCCGCCTGGGCGGAGCCGCGCTCGCTGCGGTGCTCGCCGTCGGTCTGAGCGCCTGCGCTCCCGACGCCGTGAGCGAGTCGTTCCTGAACGGCGAGAACACCGGCTACGTCGCCGCCGACGGCGCGATCGTCGAGATCCCCGTCGCCGAGCGCGGGGAGCCGGTCGAGTTCGCCGGGGTCACGGAGCACGGCGAGGACTTCGACAGCGCCGACATCGCCGGGAAGGTCGCGGTCGTCAACTTCTGGTACGCCGGCTGCGCCCCGTGCCGCGTCGAGGCGTCCGACCTGGAGGCGGTCTGGCAGGAGCACAGCGACGCGGACGTGCAGTTCATCGGCATCAACACGCGCGACCAGGCGGACACGGCTGTCGCGTTCGCCGACGAGTTCGGGATCACGTACCCGAGCCTCATCGACGTCGACACCGCCCAGGCCAAGCTCGCCTTCGCCAAGGTCGTGCCGATCTCGGCCACCCCCACCACGCTCGTGCTCGACAAGCAGGGCCGCGTCGCCGCGAAGATCATCGGGCCGATCGACGGCACCTCCGTGCTCTCCACGCTCGTCAAGGACGCGCTGGCGGAGGACTCCTGATGTCCGCGAGGTCGTCGTGAACCCCGACGCGATCATCGGATCCGGAGCCCTCTGGATCGCGGTCCCGGTGGCGATGCTCGCCGGACTCGTCTCGTTCCTCTCGCCGTGCGTGCTCCCACTCGTTCCGGGTTACCTCGGCTTCCTCGGGGGAGCCGTCACGCCGCGGAACACCTCGACGACCGGCGACGGCGCCACCCAGACGGCGACGCGCAGCCGCCTGGTCCTCGGCGTGCTGCTGTTCATCCTCGGCTTCACCGTGGTCTTCATCCTCTACACGGTGCTCGGCGGCACCGCCGGCGTGTTCCTGCTCCAGTGGGGCGACCTCATCACCCGGATCCTCGGCGTCGTCATCATCGCGATGGGCCTGGTCTTCCTCGGGCTCTTCGGGTTCGCGCAGAAGGAGCTCCGCTTCCACGTCGACTCGAAGGCCGGGATGGTCGGTGCCCCGCTCCTCGGCGTCGCGCTCGGCATCGGCTGGGCGCCCTGCATGGGCCCCACGCTGGCCGCCATCCTCGCGCTCTCCTTCAACGCGGGCGACCCCGTGCGGGCGGGCTTCCTCGGCCTCGCGTACTCCCTCGGCCTCGGCATCCCGTTCCTGCTCGTCGCCCTCGGCTTCGGCTGGGCGACCAAGGCCATCGGGTTCCTGCGCCGCCACATCCGGGTCGTGAACATCCTCGGCGGCGTGCTGCTGATCCTCCTCGGTGTCCTGATGGTCACCGGCCTGTGGACCGACATCATGTCCCGATTGACGGCGGTGATCGGCAGTGTCATCCTCCCGCTCTGACCGCTCCGAGACGACCATGACGAAGAACAAGGGTGCCGTGACCACCGACTCCAGCGATCCGCTCCGCCCGTCCGACCACGTCGACGGCGACGACACGATCACCCAGCCGCGGCTCGGGTTCGTCGGCTGGCTCCGATGGGGGTGGCGTCAGCTCACCTCTATGCGCACGGCGCTCGTCCTGCTGCTCGTGCTGGCGATCGCGGCCATCCCCGGATCGATCTTCCCGCAGCGGATGGCCGACCCGAACGGCGTGACGCAGTGGGAGCGCGACAACCCCGACCTGTTCCCGGTGCTCGACGCGCTCAAGCTCTTCGACGTGTACCTGTCGCCCTGGTTCTCGGCGATCTACCTGCTGCTGTTCACCTCGCTCGTCGGCTGCGTCATCCCGCGCATCAAGCACCACGCCAAGGCGCTGCAGGCCCGCCCGCCGCGCACGCCCGCGCGGCTGCGACGCCTGGAGGACTACCGCGCCGTCACCCGTGACACCGTCGCCGACTCCGGCACGCGCACGGGCGACGCCGCCGCGGAGGCCGCCGCCTCGATCGACGTCGCCACGAAGCAGCTCAAGGCGCTCGGCTACCGCGTGGAGCGCTACGACCGCGGGCACACGTACTCGGTGTCGGCCGAGCGCGGCTACTGGCGGGAGACGGGCAACCTGCTCTTCCACCTCGCCCTCGTCGGCGTGCTCGTGACGATCGGCGTCGGCGGCGGCTTCGCGTACACGGGCCAGCGCGTGCTCGTCGAGGGGGAGACCTTCGCCAACACGCTGCTCGACTACGACTCCATGAACCGCGGACGCTTCGTGGCCGACGACTCCTTCGCGCCGTACTCGATGCGGCTGGACTCCTTCGACGTCACGTATCAGCCGTTCGGCGAGCCCGGCTCCGGCCAGGCCGGGAACTTCTCCGCGAACATGACCATCCAGGAGAACGGCGAGGAGCGCGAGGGCGCCGTCAAGGTCAACGAGCCGCTGGGCGTGGCCGACGACGACGTGTTCCTGCTCGGCAACGGGTACGCCCCGACGGTCACCGTGCGCGACCCCGAGGGCAACGTGGTGTTCCACAACAGCACGCCGTTCCTCCCGCAGGACAACAACATGACCTCGCTCGGCGTGCTCAAGGTGCCGGACGGCCTGGCCGAGCAGGTGGGCCTCGTCGGCTTCTTCTACCCGACCACCGGCGTGCTCGACACGGGCGCCTTCTTCTCCGCCTACCCCGACCTCACCAACCCGACGCTCACGCTCGACGTGTACACGGGCGACCTCGGGATCAACGACGGCGTGCCGCGCTCGGTCTACGTGCTCGACACCTCCGACATGACCAAGCTCACCGGACGCAGCACCGACGTGGAGTCGATCGAGCTGTCACCGGGTGAGACCGCGCAGCTGCCGAACGGCCTGGGGTCGGTCACCTTCGACGACGAGTCGCCGGAGGGCGCCACCGACGCCTCGGAGTCCGTCAAGCGCTTCGCCTCCCTGCAGATCCACCGCGACGAGTCCGGGGTGTTCGTGCTCGGGTTCGCACTGCTGGCGCTCGGTGGCCTCATGCTCGCCCTGTTCGTGCCGCGTCGGCGCGTGTGGGTGAAGGCCACCGCGGCGGACGGCGCGGTCGACCTCGAGTACGCGGCGCTGGCCCGAGGGGAAGACCCCACGCTCGCCCGCGCCGTGGACGACCTCCGTGCCGGCCACGCCCGGCTGCTCGACGCCGCGGGCGGCACGATCGCCCGTACCCCTGAAGACGCCGACGAGGATGCCGCGGACGCCGTCGCGGACCCTGCGGCCCCGGCACCCGGAAAGTAGACTGACACCATGCTCGAGCTCACCGTGATCTCGCCCGTCCTGCTGTGGACGGCGATCGCGATCTACGCGGCGGCCTTCGTGGCCTACGCCTTCGATCTCGCGCGCCGCTCGCAGGCGACGGCCGACGCCCACACCGTCCGCGAGGGCGAGCTTGTGGCCGCCGGTCGTTCCGGTGGCGTCTCGGCTTCCGCGCCCGTCGATGCGCCCGGAGCCCCGAAGCCGCAGCGCTTCGTCATGGCGCGAATCGGCACCTCGCTCACGGTGCTGGGCTTCGTGTTCCACCTCGCCGCCGCTGTGACGCGCGGCATCGCGGCCGGTCGGGTGCCGTGGGCGAACCTGTACGAGTTCGGCATGGTCGGAACGCTGCTCATCATCGCCGTCTACCTGGCGGTGCTGACCCGCCTCGACCTGCGCTTCCTCGGCACCTTCATCACGGGACTCGTGGTGGTCCTCCTGGGCCTCGGCGCGACGAACTTCTACGTCGAGGTCTCCCCGCTGATGGACCCGCTGAAGAGCGTCTGGCTCATCATCCACGTGTTCGTCGCCTCGCTCGCGACCGCGTTCTTCGCCCTCGCCTTCGCGCTCTCGGTGATCCAGCTCATGCAGGCGCGACGCGAGCGGCTGCTCGGCGAGGGCGCGGCGAAGACCGGCCCCGGCTTCCTGCGCACCTTCCCGCCGGCGGAGCGCCTGGAGAGCCTGGCGTACCTGTTCACGATCATCGGCTTCATCCTCTGGACCTTCACGCTCATCGCCGGGTCCATCTGGGCGTACTACGCGTGGAGCCGCTTCTGGGGCTTCGACGTGAAGGAGACCTGGACCTTCGTGATCTGGGTGCTCTACGCCGGGTACATCCACGCCAGGGCGACGCGCGGCTGGCGCGGCAACCCCTCGGCCTGGCTCTCGATCGTCGGCTTCACCGCCGTGATCTTCAACTTCACCATCGTCAACGTCTTCTTCAAGGGCCTGCACGCATACTCCGGGCTGAGCTGAGTCCATCGGGACGGAGCGTCAGCCGCCGAGGGGGATGACCTCGGCGTGCTCGACGCCGCCCTCGTACCAGACGAACTCGACCTCCGTGACGACCTCCGTCGGCGCGGGAAGGAGCGGACGGACCTCGATGGCGGCGAGCTGCTGCCATGTCTCGGCATCCAGCGTCTTGCCGTAGAGCACCGAGAGGTGGAAGGTCCAGTCCTCGACGGAGAGCTCGTCGAGGCGGCGGAAGTCCGTCGGCCGGAGCACCTCCGTCAGCAAGGCGTAGGCGTGCACGAGCGCGGGCGTGCGGGCGAGGCGCAGGATCACGATCTGCCACGGCGCGGGGAAGACGTCCACGGCGTCGGCGGTGAGCTCGAGAGGACCCTGTTCCGCGGCCCAGGCCCGGATCACGGCCCGCAGCTCCTCCCGACGCTCCGGCTCGAAGAAGCCGCGAAGGGTCACGTGCTCCGTGTGCGGATGCCGGAGCGGCGTGTCCAGACGACCGAGCGCGGCCTCCTGGATGGCCCGGTATTCCGCGGCGACGGCCCCGGTCGGCCGGAGCACGAGATACTGCTGTCCTTCGAGGCTCGCGAGCTGGTCCGGAGTGTCCATGAACGGTCGGCGCATGGCACGAGGGTACGGGGTACCGTCGTCGCGTCCGGGCACTGTTTCGGAGATCGCCACACGACACGCCGCCGGAGCGGGGTGCCCGGCGGCGTGTCGTGCGTGATCTCCGCAGCTGTGCCCGGGGTCAGGCGGTGACGACGGCACGCGCCGTGGTCGTGCGGCGGACCGCGACGACCACCGTCGTGGCGACGAGCGAGAGCACGCCCCAGACGACGAGGGCGGCGACGGCGGCCCCGCTCGCCTCCACGAGACCCGCGAAGGCCGGTGCGGTCGGGAGGGCGGCCCCGATGCTCGCGAGCCAGTCGGGCACGGTCGAGATGAGTCCCGTCGCCACGGCGATGACACCGATCAGTGCGGCGATCCAGCGTCCGATGCCGCCGAACACCGCCACGAGGGCCTGGTTCACCGCGGCGAACACCACCCCGGCGAGGACGGCGGTTCCCGCGAAGGCCCACCACTCCGCGACGTCGTAGTCGGCCACGATCTGCACGATGAGCGAGACGAGCAGACCCTGGGCCGCGCCGATCGCCGCGGCCGGCCAGAACGCGCGGAGGGTGAGGGAGGCGGAGGAGCGTCGTGAGGTGAGCGTGCGCGCCGTGTGCGCGCGGAGGACGAGGAACGACGCGAGACCGCCGAACCACAGCACCACCGCGGTGAGCAGCGGGATCGCGGTGGGGCCGAAGAGCGAGCCCATCGAGGAGTCGGTCGCCACCGGATCAGCGATCACCGACGCCAGCGACGTCGACTCCTCGTCGCTGAAGGACGGGAGGGAGTCGGCCGCGGTGCGCAGTCCGCCCGCGAGGTCGCCGGTGCCGGTCGCGAGGGTGTCGAGGCCGGTGGCGAGCTCCGTGCTGCCGTCGGCGAGCTGGGTCGCACCGTCGGCGAGCTGCGTCGCGCCGGACGACAGTGCCCGCGCTCCTGCGGCCGACTGGTCCACGCCCTCGGTCGCGAGGCGGTTGAGCCCGCCGGCGAGCTCGGTCGCCCCGGCACCCGCCTGGCCGAGCTGGGTGGCCAGCGTGGAGAAGGACCCGGGAAGCGCGGCCACGCCCTCGGCCACCTGCTTGTCGTTGAGGATGCCGGCGGCGGTCCCGGCCGAGGTCGCTGCTGCCACCGCCTGCTTTGCGAGGGCGGAGAGCTGCTCGCACTCCGCCGAGCTCGGATCGGCGGCGCACGCCGTGGCCGCCATCGTCCCGAGACCCTGCGCGACCGCGGCGGACTCGCCCGCAGCGGATCCGGCGGCCGCGGCCGCCGACTGGATCCCGCCCGTGAGCTGCTGCACGTCGGCGACCCGGCCCTGGAGCTCGGTCGCGCCGGAGGTGAGTCCCGCCCCGATGGTGCCGGCGCCGGTCGCCGCCTGCCGCGTCTGCCCCGCGATCGTGTCGAGGCCGGACGCGAGGGTCGAGGCCCCGGTACCCAGCTCTCCGGCACCCGCGGCGAGCTGCGTCGCACCCTCCGGGAGGGCCGCAGCGCCGGTCGCCGCGTCACGGGCCCCCTTCGCCAGCTCCAGGGCCCCATCCGCCGCGTCGCCGATCTGGTCCCCGATGGTGGTGAAGCCGACGAGGATGTTCTCCGTTGTGGCCTCGGACAGCGTGGTGCCGAGCGTCGAGGCCGCCACGTCGGCGATCTGCCCGGTGATGAGGTCGTCCGCCACGAGGCCGTCGTCGGGCGTCGTCACCTGGATCGTCGCCTGCTCCGCGTCCCCGCCGCCGTCCGCGACCGCCTGACCTGCGGAGGTCGCCGCGGCCGAGAAGTCCTCGGGGATCGTGATGACGGCCTGGTAGGTGCCGTCGGCGAGCCCGTCGGCGGCGTCCTCCTCGTTGGAGATGACCCACGTGAGGTTCGAGTCGAGATCGTCCGAGCCCTCGACGAGCCCGGACGCGAGCTGCCGCCCGAGGGGAGCGGTCTGGCCGTCGATCTCGACGGGTTCGTCGAGGTTCACGATCGCCGCGGTCATGGAGTCGAGGCGCTCGGTCGGGTTGTAGAGCGCCGCCATGAGGATGCCGCCGATCGCGGCGGGCAGCAGCAGGACGCCGAGGATCGTGAGCCAGGTGATGGGCTTACGTGAGCGGGCGCGCTCGAGGGGGAGGGTCATGCGGGCACCTCGGTCGTTTCTGCGGCGCTCGGGCGGGGCGCGCGCGTGTCGAGTACGTCGGCGGACGGCCATCCGGCGTCCGCGAGGAGGGAACGGGCCGCGTCGGGATCGACGGCGGTGGCGAAGACGGCGAGCTCTCGGCGCGACCTCGCGTCGCGCAGCATCGCGGCGACCTGGTCGCGCTCGCCGGCGCGGAGCCGGTCCGCGCCGTCGATCACCACGAGCTCGGAACGACCGCGGAGGGCTTCGCGGAGGTCGGCGAGCACCGGGGCGTCGTCTCCCGCGAGCACGCAGCCCACGTGGGAACGGACCCAGGCCGCACGACCGGGGAGCAGGTGTCCGGCGACACGGAGGCGTCCGTCGGCCGGGGCGATGCGGGCGCCGACGGTGAGAGCGAGGGCCCGCAGCGTCCCGGCGTCCGCGCCGCTCGCGACCAGGGCCGCGCCGGGTGCGAGCCGCAGCGACAGTCCCTCCGTCGTCGAGGGGCCGGCGCCGAACTCCAGGTCGTCGGCCGCGACGAGCGACCCGTCGCCCGGCCACGCCTCGAGGTGCCGTTCGCGTTCCACCGCCTCGCCCTCGATGTCCACGCGGGGGAGGATCCGCTCCAGCCAGGACGGGATCTCCCAGGCGCGCTCGCCGAGGATCGCCATGAGCGCCGGGATCAGCGTCATACGCACGAGGAAGGCGTCGAAGGCGATGCCGGCGGCGAGTCCGAGGGCGATGGGCTTGAGGGAGGAGTCGCCCTCGGGCACGAAGGCGACGAACACCGCGAACATGATGAGGCCGGCCGCCGTGACGACCTTCGCCGAACCGGTGAACCCGCTCCGTACGGCGCGCAGAGCTGCGGCCCGTCGGGTGGCGCGGTTCACCGATCCCGCACCCGGCCGGAGGTCAGGATCGTGCACGAAGTCCTCGCGCATCCGCGACACGAGGAACACCTGGTAGTCCATCGCCAGGCCGAAGAGCACGCCCATGAGGATGATCGGCATGAAGCTGATGATCGGGCCGACCTTCGCGACGTGCAGGAGGTCGGCGAACCAGCCCCACTCGAAGACCGCCCCGACGACGCCGAAGGCGGCGACGATCGACAGCAGGTAACCGGCTGCGGCGGTGATCGGCACCCAGAGGGAGCGGAACACGATGGTGAGGAGGATCAGCGAGAGACCGATAACGAAGATCCCGAAGGGCAGCAGAGCCGCCCCGAGCTGATCCGAGATGTCGATGCCGACGGCGGTGAAACCGGTGACCTTGAGGTCGATGCCGAACTCGTCCAGCCACTCGTCGTGGTGGCTGCGGAGCTCGCGCACGAGGTCGGCCGTTGCGGGGTCGTCGGGAGCCGTCTCCGGGATGATCTGGACGATGCCGGTGTCGGCGGTCTCGTTCGGCGTCGCGAGGGCGACCTCCTTCACGCCGGGAACCTCGGCCACCGCGTCTCCGAGGTCTTCCATGAGACCGAGGGGGTCGGTGGAGGTGACGATGGTGCCGGTGAGGATGAGGGGGCCGTTGAAGCCGGGGCCGAACTGCTCGCCGACGAGGTCGTAGTTCTGCCGTGCCTCGGAGTCCTTCGGCAGGACGCCGGCGTTCGGCAGGGCGAGGTCGAGGCTGAGGGCGGGGACGGCGACGATGCCGAGTCCGAGGACGACCGCGAGGGAGACGAGGACGGGGTGCTTCGTCACGCCCTCCACCCACCGACGGCTGCCGCGGGGCTTCGTGACGGCGTCCTTCGCGGCCGCCTTCTTCGGGGCCTTCGCGCGCTTCGGCCGTCCGGCCACGCGGCCCTTGAGGAATCCGAGCAGGGCGGGGGTCAGGGTCACCGCGATCGCCACGGCGACCGCGACGGCCACGGACGCCGCGACGCCCATGGTGGTGAGGAACGGGATGCCCGCGAAGCCCAGGCCGATCAGCGCGATGAGCACGGTGACGCCGGCGAAGACGACCGCCGATCCCGCCGTGCCGACCGCGCGGGCGGCCGACTCCTCAGGTTCAACGCCGTCCCGGACCTGGTCCTGGTGGCGCGCGACGATGAAGAGCGCATAGTCGATCCCGACCGCGAGCCCGAGCATCAGGGCGAGCAGCGGCGTGGTGGAGGAGACGGTCGCGAAGGCGGTCGCCGTGAAGATCCCGGCCATGGAGATGCCGACGCCGAGGATGGCGGTGAGCAGGGGGAGTCCGGCGACGACGAACGAGCGGAACGTGACGATGAGCACGAGGAGCGCGATGAGCAGGCCCACGGCCTCGGTGAGCGTGACGCCGGGGATCGAGATCGCGAAGAGGTCGCCGCCGAGAGAGGCCTGCGCACCGTCGGGGAGCTCTGCCGCGAGCTCGTCGACGGTGGAGCGCAGGGCGTCCTTCGTCTCCTCGGAGACGTCGGTGGACTCGCCGTCGAACTGCAGCCGCACGATCGCCGCCGTGTCGTCGTCGTTGATCATGCCGTTGACCATCTCGTCGTACGGCGAGGTGGCGGCGAGGACCTCGTCGAGGTCGCCGAGCTCCGACACGGCGTCCGCGATCGGCTCGCGGTACGCGTCATCGGTGATCTCGTCGCCGTCCGCGGCCACGACGATGAACTGGGCGTTCGTGCCGCTCACCTGGGGGAAGGAACGGGAGAGCTGCTCGAGGCCGGCCTGGGACTCGGTCCCGGGGATGGAGAACGTGTTGTCGGTGCCGGCGCCGAGGACCACGGCTCCAGCTCCGGCGATGCCGAGGGCGAGGAGCCAGGAGACGAGGACGCGCCATGGGTGGCGGAAGGACCAGCGTCCGAGGGACGAGAGGAGTGTGGACACGCGAATCTCCGTGGGGTGCCGGGTGGATACACAGGTGTATCCGATACATAGATGTATCGTAAGGTCATCCGCCATCCGGAGTCTGTGCACCGGGTGTGAATCGCCGAGAGGGAAGGCCAGGAGGTTCCGATGTCGTCACCCGCCACCCGCAGCCGGGAGAACACGAAGGCGCGTCTGCTGGAGGCTGCCGCGCAGGTGTTCGCCGAGGTCGGCCTGGACGGTGCCTCGGTCGAGGCGGTCTGCGAGCGCGCCGGCTTCACGCGCGGGGCGTTCTACTCGAACTTCGACTCGAAGGACGAGCTGTTCCTGACCCTCGCGGCCGGGGTCGCCGACGCGAGGGTGGCAGCCGTGCGGACTCGCGTGGAGCAGATGCGGGCGGACGGTGAGCTCGCCGACGACTGCGACCCGAAGGATCTCGTCCAGCAGATCATGGAGCTCGGCAGCGACGACCGCCTGGGTGTGATGCTGATGAGCGAGATCCGCATCCGCGCCCTGCGCGATCCGCAGTTCGGCGAGGCGTACCTCGCCCAGGAGCGCGAGATGGTGGCGAGCATCGCGCGCATCGTGGAGGACATCGTGGAGGCGGCGGGCACGCTGCGTCTCCGGCTGCCCGCGACCGATGCGGCGCGCATGCTCATGATCATCTGGGAGGGCATGACGGTCCGCGGTGCCATGGCCGGTCGTGACGACGCGGCCCTGCGGCACTCCGGCGGCGAGGAGCTCGGGCGGCTCGTGGAGCTCCTCGTCGAGTCCTAGGCGCTGCGGGCTGCGAGCAGCTCGTGGTGGCAGCGGGCCAGTCGGGCCAGCCACCACTCCCGACGCTCGTCCGCGGCGGCGAGCCGGGTGAGCGCTGCCGGGTCGGGGGACAGGCGCCCCACCGGGATCGCGCCGTCCACGGGGCGGAGGTCGGCGACGTCGTCCTGGAACAGGGAGGCCGTGCCCAGACCGCAGTCGTAGTCGAGGGTGGGGAGCGCGGCGGCCAGCGCGGCCCCCTGCGACAGGCCGATCGCGGTGTCCAGGGCGCTGGAGACGACCGCGGGGAGGCCGGCCGCGGTGACGATCTGCAGGGCATGGGTCAGGCCGCCCAGCGGCTGGGCCTTGATGACGACGATGTCCGCCGCGCCCGCGCGTGCGACGGCGAGGGGGTCGCCGGACTTCCGGATGCTCTCGTCCGCGGCGACCGGGATCCCCATGTAGGCGATGCGCCGGCGCAGCTCGACGAGCTCGGGCACCGACGCGCACGGCTGCTCGACGTACTCCAGGTCGAAGGCGGCGAGGGCGTGCACGGCGTGCTCGGCCTCGTCGACGTTCCAGAGGCCGTTCGCGTCGATCCGGATGCGACCCTCCGGCCCGAGCGCCTCGCGGACCGCCTGGACCCGGGCGACGTCGTCCGCCAGCACCTGTCCCGGCTCGGCGACCTTGACCTTCGCGGTCCGGCACCCGGAGAACCGCGCGAGGACCTCGGGCACGCGGGCGGCGTCGACGGCGGGCACGGTGGCGTTGACGCCGACCCGCTCCCGCAGCGGCGCGGGCTGCGGCGCGTAGGCGTAGTCGATCGCGGCGGCCAGCCAGGTCGCGGCCTCGGCATCGTCGTACTCGACGAACGGGGAGAACTCCGCCCAGCCCTCCGGCCCCTCGAACAGCAGGGCCTCCCGGGTGTCGACGCCGCGGAAGCGGGTCTGCATCGGCAGGGCGACGACGCGGGCGGAATCGAGGAGCTCCGTGACGGCGGGGATCATGACCCCATTGTGCGCCACGACCCCTCGACAGGATGTCGCGCGTATATGTGCCGTTGACAATGGTGTGTGACGCACACTACTGTGATCGACATGAACGAGACGCTCGACACGCATCTGCAGGAACTGCGCCGCGGCACCGTGGTGCTCGCCTGCCTGCAGCTGCTGCGCACGCCGGAGTACGGGTACGCGCTGCTCGAGCAACTCGAGAGCCGCGGGTTCGCCACCGACGCGAACACGCTCTATCCGCTGCTCCGCCGTCTGGAGAAGCAGGAGTACCTGACGAGCGAGTGGAACACCGACGAGGCCCGGCCCCGCAAGTTCTACCGCACCTCGGAGGCCGGGACCCGGCTGGCCGACACCCTCACCGACGAATGGCGCGCGCTCACCACCGCGATCGCCTCCCTCACCCCCGAGGAGAACTGACATGACCGCGAGCACCCTCACCGAGCGCTACATCAGCGCCACGATCCGCAGCCTCGCGCCGGATACGCAGGACGAGGTCCGCGCCGAACTCGAAGCCGCCATCGCCGATGCCGTCGACGCGCGGCGGGAACAGGGCGAGAGCCCGGAGGAGGCGGAGCGCGCCGTCCTCACCGACCTCGGCGACCCGGGCATCCTCGCCGCCGGATACGCCGACCGCCCGCTGCACCTCATCGGCCCTCGGTACTACCTCACCTGGTGGCGGCTGCTGAAGCTGCTCCTGTTCATCGTGCCGCCGTTCGCCGCGGTGGGCGTCGCGATCGGGCAGCTGATCGCCGGCGGCGGACCCGGTGAGGTCATCGGCGCGGTCGTCTCGGTCACGCTGTCGGTGATCGTGCACCTGTGCTTCTGGGTCACGCTCGTCTTCGTCGTGCTGGAGCGCGCCGGCGCCGACACCGGCGTGCGATGGAACGTGGACCAGCTTCCGGAGCCGACGGAGCACGGGGCCGCCCGCGCCGACGTGATCGCCTCGCTCGTGTTCCTCCTCGCCGGCATCGGCGCGATCGTGTGGGACGCGACGCTCGGATTCTTCCCGACCGGCGGCGACCCGATCCCGATCCTGGCGCCCGCGCTCTGGCCGGTGGGCATCGGCATCCTCCTCGCGCTCATGATCGCGGAGGCCGTCCTGGCCGTCGCCGTGTACGCGCGTCGGCGGTGGACCGTCGCCGCGGCCGTCGTGAACACCGTCCTCGCCGTCGCCTTCGCCGTGTGGGCCCTCACCCTGCTCCTGCAGGGCGAGCTCCTCAACCCGGCCTTCCTGGAGTTCGTGTTCACGGACAACGGGGTGGATGCCGACACGATGCGCGTGCTCACGGTGATCACCGGCGTCGGCCTCGTGGCCTTCCCGGCCTGGGACATCGTCGACGGGTGGATGAAGACGGCGCGTGCCCGGGGAATAGGCTGAAGACCGTGACCGATGCCTTCGTCTCCGACCTGTTCGATCCCGCCGAGTGGGAGCTGGCGCCCGGCGCCGAGCACTACACCGACATCACGGCGCACGTGAGCCGCGACGGCGGGGTCGCCCGCATCGCCTTCCACCGACCCGAGGTGCGCAACGCCTTCCGCCCGCACACGGTGGACGAGCTCTACCGGGCGCTCGACATCGCGCGACAGGACGCGCGGATCGGGGCGGTGCTGCTGACCGGAAACGGACCGAGCGCGAAGGACGGCGGCTGGGCGTTCTGCTCCGGCGGTGATCAGCGCATCCGCGGCCGCGACGGGTACAAATACTCGGACGCCGAGACCGCCGTCGTCAGCGGAGCGTCCGCGGCGGCTGTCGGGCGTCTGCACATCCTCGAGGTGCAGCGGCTCATCCGGTTCATGCCGAAGGTCGTCATCGCCGTGGTCCCCGGGTGGGCGGCGGGTGGCGGGCACTCGCTGCACGTGGTGTGCGACCTGACAATCGCGTCGGCCGAGCACGCGCGCTTCAAGCAGACGGATGCCGACGTCGGCAGCTTCGACGCGGGATACGGCTCCGCCTACATGGCCCGGCAGACGGGACAGAAGTTCGCGCGGGAGGTGTTCTTCCTCGCCGAGGAGTACTCGGCGCAGCGGGCCTACGAGGCGGGGGCCGTGAACCGCGTGGTGCCGCACGCCGAACTCGAGCGCGAGGCGCTGAAGATGGCGCGCACCGTGCTGACGAAGTCGCCGACGGCGATCCGGATGCTCAAGTTCGCCTTCAACGCCGTCGACGACGGGCTCGTCGGGCAGCAGGTGTTCGCGGGCGAGGCCACCCGCCTCGCGTACGGCACGGACGAGGCCGTGGAGGGGCGGGATTCGTTCCTCGAGAAGCGCGCCCCCGATTGGTCGTCCTTCCCCTGGCACTACTGAGCCGGAGAGACGATCGTGAACGCCCTCATCCCGACCGACGCGGAAGACACCGTGCTCCTGCGGGAGGCGCTGCTCCGAGCTCTCGACGAGGGACCGGCTCTCGGCTTCGGCATGCTCGCCGACGCTCCGGCGGAGGTGGACGACGGCATCGCCGCAGTGATCGCGACCTCCGGATCCAGCGGCGTCCCGAAGCGGGTGGCGCTGAGCGGCGAGGCCCTGCGGGCGAGTGCGGAGGCCACCGCCGCCCGGATCGGCAGCGGTCGCTGGCTGCTCGCCCTGCCGGCCGGCTACGTCGCGGGGCTGCAGGTGATGGTGCGCTCGATCCTCGCGGGCACGGAGCCGACCCGGATCGAGGGACGGTTCACACCGCGGGCGTTCGCCGAGGCCACGCGGAGCATGCGCCACGCCACGACCGCGGGCGTCCTCCCGGCCCTGTACACCTCCCTCGTCCCGGCGCAGATCGCGACGCTGCTCGACGCGAGCGCCGAGCCGGGTGTGCTCGCGGCGCTGCAGGCCTATGAGGCCATCCTCGTCGGGGGTCAGGCGCTCCCGGAGCCGCTGCGGGAGCGGGCGGCCGACCTCGGGGTCCGTCTCGTGCGGACCTACGGCTCGACGGAGACCAGCGGCGGCTGCGTGTACGACGGCGTCCCGCTCGACACCGTGAACGTCCGGGCGGTCGACGGCGAGCTGCGGATCGCCGGCCCCATGCTCGCGGAGGGCTATCTGGGCGACCCGGCGCTGACCGCGCGCACCTTCGCGCGGGACGAGCACGGCATCCGCTGGTACCGGACGGGCGACCTCGGGCTCCTCGAGGACGGCGTGGTGCGCGTGCACGGTCGCGCGGACAACGTGATCGTGTCGGGCGGCATCAACATCTCGCTCGACCGGGTGGAGCGCATCGTCCGCGCCGTGCCCGGGCTGCATCAGGCCGTGGTCGTGGCTGTCGACGACGAGCGCTGGGGGGAGGCCTCGGTCATCGTCGCGGCGCGCGGCGAGGCCCTGCGGCGCAGCGAGTCCGAGCAGCTCGCCCAGGCCAGGGAAGCGGTGGCCGGCGAGATCGGCGCGCACGCGCGTCCGTCCCGCCTGATCCTCGTGGACGAACTCGACGTCCTCTCCTCCGGCAAGCCCGACCGCGAGGCGATCCGCCGGATGGTCTCCGCGCTCTAGCCCGTCGACCCACCCCTTTCGCGCCGCCCCGGCCCTTTGCGGCCGTCCGGAAGGGGCCGGGACACACGGAAAGGGGTGGGTCGGCGGGAGTGCCAGACTGAGGGCATGGCCTCGTACACGCATGGACACCACGAATCCGTCCTCCGCTCGCACAGTGTGCGGGACATCGCGAACTCGGCGGCCTACCTTCGACCGCACCTCACGGCAGAGACCCGGCTCCTCGACGTGGGAGCGGGACCCGGATCGATCACGGTGGACTTCGCGGGGGTGGTCGCGCACGTCACGGCGACCGAGATCGACGACGCCGCGCTGTCCCTCTCCCGCGACCTCGCCAACGCGCGGGGCGTCACGAACATCACCTTCTCCGTCGAGGACGTGCACGCGCTGAGCTTCGCCGACGACTCCTTCGACGTCGTGCACGCGCACCAGGTGCTGCAGCACGTCGCCGATCCGGTGCAGGCACTGCGGGAGATGCGCCGCGTCGCGAAGCCCGGGGGACTCATCGCCGCCCGCGACGCCGACTACGCGGGCTTCCTGTGGTTCCCGGTCCTGCCGGAGCTCGACCGGTGGCTCGCGCTGTACCGCGCCGCCGCCCGGGCGAACGGCGGAGAGCCGGATGCCGGCCGCCGCCTCCTGGCCTGGGCACGCGCCGCGGGCTTCGAAGACGTCACGGCGACCGCGTCGACCTGGTGCTATGCGACGCCGTCCGAGCGCGCCTGGTGGGGCGGGATGTGGGCCGACCGCATCCTGGAGTCGGCGCTCGCCCGGCAGCTCGTGGACGAGGGGATGGCATCCGCGGCCGACCTGCAGGAGATCAGCGACGCCTGGAAGCGCTGGGCCGACGACGGCGACGGCTGGTTCCTCGTGCCGCATGGGGAGATCCTCGCCCGCACCTGACGGATACATCCCGCGACGGATGCCGCGCCCGAGCCGCTCGCGTAGCGTGGGGGAGTGATCCGTCCGCTGTCCCGTACCGGCCTCGTCCTCGACATCGTCGGGGCGGTGCTGCTGTTCGCGCTTCTGACGCCGCTCGGGGTCGTGTTCTATGCGCCCCAGCCGGACGTGGCCGGGTCTTCCGCGGTCAACGTCATCGGTCTGATCTCGTCGTCGGTGTTCCTGTTCGGCGGTGTCGCGATCGGTCGTCTGGCACCCGGTCTCGCGCTGGCCGCGGCCTGGGCCGGAGCCATCGTGCAGATGCTGGCCGGGTTCGGGCCGCTGCCGACCGACTTCGCGATCCTCCTCGTGCTGTACGCGACCTCCGCGTGGGGCACCCGCCGCGTGCTCTGGTGGGGGTTCGGATCGGTGATCGTCGGCGGCATCGTCGCCGCGCTGTACATGGTCGTCGTCGGGGGCGTCATGTTCGGCTCCGGCAGCGGCTGGGAGCTCGTGACCGGAGGCACCCTGCTCGTCGCGGCCTCCATCATGGCGCTGGGGTTCGCGTGGGTGTGCGGCCTCCTCTGGCGGGTCGTGCTGCGCAACCGGCGCACGCGTTCGGCGCAGCTGCAGGCCGAGGCCCTGGCCGCCGAGGAGCAGGAACGGGTGCGCATCGCGCGGGACATGCATGACGTCGTGGCCCACTCGCTCGCCGTCGTCATCGCCCAGGCCGACGGTGCCCGCTATGCCGCGGCGGTGAAGCCGGAGATCGCGACGGAGGCCCTCGGCACGATCGCGCAGACCGCCCGCGGAGCCCTGAGCGACGTGCGGATGCTCCTCACCCAGCTCCGTCATCGTCAGGGCGACGGTCCGCAGCCGACCCTCGCCGATCTCGAGACGCTGTTCGCCCAGGTGCGCCAGGCCGGCATCGAGCCGCGGGTCACGGTCGACCCCATGCCTCCGGGGGAGCCGCCGGGGGCCATCCAGCTCGCGGTCTACCGGATCCTCCAGGAGGCGCTGACGAACGCGATCCGCCACGGCGACGGCGCGGTGGACGTGCATCTCGCGTGGCTCCCGGATCGCGTCGACATCGAGGTCCGCAACACCGTCTCGCCCGAGTCGACGCCGGGGACCCCCGGGGGACACGGGCTCATCGGCATGCGCGAGCGGGCGCAGCTCGTGGGCGGTAGTCTGCAAGCCGAGCGCCGTGGTGCGCAGTTCATCGTCCAGAGCAGCCTTCCGATCGGAGCCCCGCAGTGATCAGAGTCGTGCTGGTGGACGACCAGGCGCTGTTCCGGGCGGGGATCCGCATGCTCGTGGCCTCCCAGCCGGACCTCGAGGTCGTGGGGGAGGCGGGCAACGGGCGCGAGGCTCTCGACGTGGTCGCCGCGACCCGGCCGGACGTGGTGCTCATGGACATCCGGATGCCGGTCATGGACGGGCTGACCGCGACCGCGGAGATCCTGTCCCGCCCGGAACCCCCGCGCATCGTCATGCTCACGACGTTCGACCTCGACGAGGCGGCGGCGCGGGCGATCCGGCAGGGGGCGAGCGGCTTCCTCCTCAAGGACGCCGATCCGGAGTTCCTGCTCGCCGCGATCCGGACCGTGCACGCGGGGTCGAGCGTGATCGCGGCCTCGGCGACCCGGGAGCTGTTCGAGCACTTCGCGGAGGCTCCGAAGCCCGTGCCGCCGCAGTACGCCGAGCTGACGGAGCGGGAGCGGGAGATCTTCGCGCTCGCCGCCCGGGGTCTGTCGAACGCCGAGATCGCCGCGCGGGAGTTCCTCAGCGAGGCCACGGTGAAGACCCACATCAGCCGCATCCTCACGAAGCTCGCGCTCCGCGACCGCGTGCAGCTCGTCGTGTTCGCTTTCGAGCACGGCCTCGCCTGACGCCGACCCACCCCTTTCCGTTCGACCCGGCCCCTTGCGGCGGTCCGTAGAGGGGTGGGAGGAACGCAAAGGGGTGGGTCGGGAGGACGCGGGATCATCCTCGCGATGTAGCGGGATGCTCCCGGGGGGCGACGCGACGAGCGGGAGTGCGGAAATAGCGTCGTGGACATGGAGATCACGACCACCGACCTCGGGCTCGCCGCCCGCGTCCAGCACCTGAAGAAGACCTACGGCTCGGGCGAGGGCACCGTCCGCGCGCTCGACGACGTGAGCGTCGGCATCCGCCGCGGACAGTTCACCGCCATCATGGGTCCGTCCGGCTCGGGCAAGTCCACCCTCATGCACATCATGGCCGGCCTCGACAGCCCGACGGAGGGGCGGGCGTGGATCGGCGACACCGAGATCACGGGTCTCGGCGACCTCGACCTGACCATCCTGCGCCGCCGCCGCGTCGGGTTCATCTTCCAGGCGTTCAACCTCGTCCCCACGCTCGACGCCCTCGGCAACATCCTGCTGCCGTTCGAGCTCGACGGCCGCCGCCCCAGCGCCATCGAGCGGGCACGGATCGACGGCCTCATCGAGACGCTCGGCCTCGGCAAGCGCCTCGGCCACCGGCCGCACCAGCTCTCGGGAGGGCAGCAGCAGCGCGTCGCCATCGCCAGGGCCCTCGCCACCGCCCCCGACCTCGTGTTCGCGGACGAGCCCACGGGCAACCTCGACTCCCAGACCGGACGGGAGGTGCTGCGCCTGCTCGCGGCCGCCAGCCGGGAGCACGGCCAGTCCATCGCGATGGTCACGCATGACGCGATCGCGGCGAGCCACGCCGACCGGGTGCTCTACCTCGGCGACGGCCGGATCGTGGCGGATCACCCGCGGCAGACCGCGGAGCAGATCTCGGCCTACATGCTCGCCGCGGAGGTGTCGGCATGACCGCGCTCGCCACGGTCGTCCCGGAGACGCGGACGACCGGACCCCGGCTGGCCTGGCTCCGCGACCGCGGCATGGGCGCGAGCGTCCTCGTCGCCGCGCTCTCGTCCGCGTTCGGCGTCTTCCTCGTCGAGATCACGGCCTACATCGGCGCCGTGCTCCAGGCCGATCCGTTCATCGGCGACAGCGGCACGCTCGCGGTCGTCGTCGCGATCCTGTCAGTGCTGCTCACCGCCGTCGCGATGTATGTGGCCGCGATCGTCACGGCGAACACGTTCTCGACGATCATCGCGGGCCGCACCCGGCAGATCGCGCTGATGCGTCTCATCGGGGCGACGGCTCGTGCGCAGCGGGCGGAGGTCGGCCGGCAGGGGCTCGTCGTCGGGCTCCTCGGCGCGGGGCTCGGCCTGCTCGCCGGACTCCTCCTCTCCGCGGCGGCCGTCCAGCTCGGCGGGCAGCTCGTCGCCACCTCGCCGTCGTCCTTCTCGCTCGCCCAGCCCGCTCTCGCCCTCCCGGCGATCGGCGTCGCGCTCACCACCTGGGCGGCCGCCTGGGTGGGGTCGCGTCGCGTGCTCGCGGTGACGCCGCTGCAGGCTCTGGGCGGTGCCGTCGAGCGCACCCGTGACGAGGTCTCCGGGCGCAAGGGTCGCCATGTCGGGGCCTGGGTGCTGCTGATCTCCGGCGCGGCTCTGCTCGCGGGCGGCGTCGTCCTCGGACTCGTCACACCGCTCGGTGTCGTGGTCGCGTTCTTCGGCGGCATCCTCTCCTTCACCGGGCTCGCCCTGGGATCCGTGCTGTTCATGCCGCCGGTGCTCCGCCTCGTGGGGCGCCTGTTCGGCTCGAGCGCGACCGCCCGACTCGCGGCCGAGAACGCCCTGCGGTACCCGGAGCGGTCGTCGCGGATGGCCATCGGCGTCGTCATGGGCGTGACCCTGGTGACGATGTTCGCGGTGGCGCTGGAGTCGTCGAAGCGCCTGATGACCAGCCAGACCACGGAGGAGATCCCGGCGGAGTTCTTCGCGCCGTACGACGCCTTCGCGGCCATCATGATGGTGCTCGTCGCCGTCTCGGCCGTGATCGCAGCCGTCGGCCTCGTCAACCTCCTCACCATCGGCGTCGTGCAGCGGCGCCGCGAGCTCGGACTGCTGCGCTCGATCGGTCTGTCCAACCGCCAGGTGCGCCGCATGGTGCTGCTGGAGGCGACGCACATCACGGTGGCGGCGACCCTCACCGGTCTCGTGCTCGGGGTGCTCTACGGGTGGATCGCGGCCCAGTCGCTGCTCGGCTCCGTTCCGGTCCTGCCGGAGTTCACGCCCGCCGGGCTGATCGCCCCGCAGGTGCCGTGGCTTCCCGTGGTGATCATCATCGCCGCGACCGCGCTGCTCACGCTCGTGGCCGCCGCGACGCCGACCCGGCTGGCGACCAGGGTGGCTCCGGTCGAGGCACTCGCGGCGGACTGACGGCTCTAGGCTGGACGGATGCCGTCGCCGTTCGATCAGTCCCCGTACCAGGTCCGACTCGACTGGGGGGTGTCCGGGCTCGCCCGTCTCGCCCCGGCCGACGTCGTCG
This sequence comes from Microbacterium sp. NPDC057658, assembly GCF_042799975.1. Classification (NCBI taxonomy): domain Bacteria; kingdom Bacillati; phylum Actinomycetota; class Actinomycetes; order Micrococcales; family Microbacteriaceae; genus Microbacterium; species Microbacterium sp. NPDC057658. The sequence goes on from NZ_JBHVHT010000001.1 coordinate 1,221,702, forward strand.
TGGTGATCGACGTCCTCCGGTTCTCCTCGACGGTCGCCGATGCGGTGGCCGCGGGAGCGGAGATCGAGCTGGCCGGAGCGCTCGACTGGTCGCGGAACGGGGCGGCGGTGGCGGCCGCCGCCCCGACCGGGGCCACGGTCCTGCTGGGCTCGATCCGCAACGCCGGTGCCGTGGCCAGGGCCGTGCAGGTGGAGCAGGAACGCCGCCAGGGCCGCACCTCGGTCGCGCTCGTCCCGGCCGGCGAGCTCGATGCCGCGGGGGAGCTGCGCGTCGCCGTGGAGGACCAGCTCGGGGCCGGAGCGATCGCGGCGGCGCTCACCGATCTCGGCATCGACCACACGGCACCGGACGCCGCCGTGGCCGCAGAGGGCTTCCGCGCGCTGCGGCGTGCGCTGAAGCACCTGATCGGGGCCACGGGTTCCGGACGAGAGCTGCAGGCCGGGGTCTCCGCGACCGATCGCATCCGGGCCGCCGGACTGGTGCCGACCAGCACCGCGGACGCCGCCGTCCTGGACGCGGTGGACGCCGTCCCCGTTCTGCGCGGCGGGCGGTTCACGCGCTTCGAGTGAGCACGCGATCCGCGTAGGGTCGAGGAATGAGGTTCCTCCCCGCTCTCCTCGTCGACGCCGTCCTCGTCCTCGTCTTCGCCGCCATCGGTCGCGCCTCCCACCAGGAGGACCCGGCAGGGTTCCTCCTCACGGCGTGGCCGTTCCTCGTGGCCCTGCTGCTGGGGCACGCCGCTGCGCTGCTGCTCCCCGCACGGCCGCGGCGGCCGTGGTCGCTGCCGTGGGGCGCGGTGGTGTGGGTGGTGACGGTCGTCGTCGGCATGCTGCTGCGTCTGCTCAGCGGAGACACCGCGGAGGTGCCCTTCGTCATCGTGGCGACGCTCGTGCTCGGCGTGTTCCTGCTCGGCTGGCGGGGTCTCACCGCGCTCGTTCGTCGACGCCGCCGTCACCACGAGACCGCAGCCGAGACCGAGACGGAGTCCGGGCTGACCCCGTCGACCGAACCCGCGGCACATCGAGACGCGGCCGCCGGTCAGGCACCCTCGGACGCGGAGGAGGACGCCGCGCCTGCTGAGGAGGACGCCGCGCCGGCCGAGGAGGACGCCTCCGCGTCCGAAGAGCAGCCGCGCTCCGGCGGTTCAGCCGTCTGAGCAGGCGACCCCGCTCCCTCGGCCCTCAGCGCGGGGCCTGCGCGGCGAGGCGGGCGTCGGTCGTGATCTCGCGACGCGTCCAGGCGAAGAGGTGCTGGGCATCGAACGTGCGGGAGCAGCGGGCGCAGGACGTGGCCCGGCTCGGGCGGCGGTGTCGATACGTGACGTGACCGGCCGGGCAGCGGCCGACCCACGGAGCGAGCTCGACGGCGGTCTCCCCGCGGTGCGTCGTGCCGCCGACATAGCCCAGGTCGCGCGCCACGCGCTTCCAGGCGGGGCCATGGGCGGCCTGGTGTCCGGCGAGGGCGTGGGCCACCTCGTGCAGGAGCACCTGGTGGATCTCGTCGTCCTCGAAGCGGGCGGCGAGATACCGCGACACGGTGATGCGCTTGCGCGTGTAGTCGCACTGGCCGGCGCGACGCTTGGCATGGTCGAAGTCGAACGACCAGCTGTCGTCGAGATGCAACCGGATCAGTGCCTCGCCCCAGACCCGCACGCGGTCAAGTTCCGCCATGCGCTCAGGCTAAGGCATGCCGCGGACACTCGGGCGCAACGACGTCAGCCGGCGACGAGCTGCGCCGGACGACGGCGCTCCACGGCCTCGATGGCGAGGAGCACGGTCTCCAGCTCCCGGTCCTCCGCGCCGGACTCGCGCCGCAGGAACAGCGACTGCTTGAAGCTCTCCCGCGCGGTCTCGTAGTCCTCGGCGTCGTAGGCGTTCTTGCCGTGGTGCTGATAGGCGAAAGCGGCGATCGACAGCCAGCGCTGCCCCTCCGCCTCCGCGGCGCACGTGGCCAGCTCCTGCTCGGCGGCGGCGTATGCGCCCCGGTACTGCAGGATCGTCGCGTGCAGCACACGGGCGCGGAGCACGTCCTTGCGGGTACCGGCCATCCGGGCCTGCCGCACGGCTTCGTCGGCGAGCGCGAGGGCGTCGTCGAGGCGTCCCAGCACCTTCAGCAGCCAGACCCGCTCCAGCAGGGCGGGAAGGCTGCGCTGCTCCTCGATCTCGGCCAGGCGTGCCGCGCACTCGTCGAGATCGACCTGTTCGCGGAGGCTCTCCCGGTCGTATCCCCGGATCAAACTCATTGCTCTCCTTCCGCGCGTCCCCGCACCTGTCCCCGTCCAGTCTGCCTGCCGCTTCCGCGCTCCTCGGGGCGGCGCGCCCGATCAGCGCAGGAACAGCGAGGCATCGGGTCGCGGGGACGCGACGGCGTCGGCGTCCGTGACGATCCGGGCGCCCTGGAGGAAGGCGCGGGCCTCGTCCCCCTGGGCGATCTTCGCGGGATGCGGACCCGCGGCGAGCATCCGGGGCAGCCACTCCGTCGGGAGAGGGGCGGCGGATGCCGCGACCACGAGGTTGCCGAAGCGGCGGCCCTTGAGCACCTGGGTGTCGGCGAGGATCCCGATCTCCGGGAGCACCTCGGCGATGGTCGCGGCCTGTCGACGGGCGAACGCGAGACCGGGACCGTCGGCGACGTTGACGAGCAGGACGCCGCCGGGGGCGAGCAGCGCGGCGAGCTCCCGGTAGAACTCGACGCTCGTGAGGTGGGCGGGTGTCTGCGCGCCCGAGTACACATCCGAGACGACGAGGTCGCACGCGCCGTGCAGGGCCGCCGGAAGCTTCCGGACCCCTTCCCTCGCATCGCCGATGCGCAACCGGATGGCCGCCCCCTTCGGCAGGGGGAGGTGCTCGCGGACGAGCTGCACCAGCGGGGCCTCCAGTTCGATGACCTGCTGGCGCGACCCGGGGCGGGTCGCGTCGATGTAGCGGGGGATGGTGAGGGCCCCGGCGCCGAGGTGCACCGCGGTGAGCGACCCGGGGCGGAGTTGGTCGATCACCGCGCCCATCCGCACGATGTACTCGAAGTGCAGGTGCGTGGGGTCGTCGAGGTCGACGTGCGACTGCGGGGTGTCGTCCACGACGAGCTCGTAGCCGCTCGTGAACTCCGAGGGGACGATCCGGGCGAGGCCGCCATGGTCGAGGCGGGTCTGCGGGTGCTCGGCGTCCCGTGATCGCGTCCGTCCCATGCTGTCGAGCCTACGCCGGGGCGGTGGCGATCAGCGCTGGTTGCCCACCGCGCAGGTCTCCTGCTCGAGGGTCTGCCCCGACACCTCCGGCGGGAGCGTCGCGCGCGCGTCCGGCGTGGCGCTCGCCTCGGGAGTGGATTCCGACTCCGGCGTCTCCGGCGCCGTGGGCGCGGGGGTGACCAGCTCCACGCCGCGGTGCGTCGTCACGTCGCCGGTGAGCTGGAGCGGCTGTCCGGCCCGCACCGCGTCCCACAGCGCGGCCGCGGCCTCCTCGTCCGGCACGACCTTGTCGTCGTCGAACGGATCGGCGATGTTCGGGTACTGCACGAACACGAAGTCGCTGAAGTTCACATCCTTGAGGGCGAGTGCGAGCTGGGCCAGGCGCAGCGGGTCGGCGAGCTCGTCGCTGGGATCGATGTTGTCGGCGATGGCGTTCGTCAGTCGCAGCACCTTGGGGATGTCGGTCAGAGTGTCCTCGCTGAGCACCTTCTTGGCCAGCCGCGACATGTACTGCTGCTGGTTGGAGATGCGCGCGAGGTCGCTCTCGTCCCCCACGCCGTGCCGGGTGCGGATGAACTGGAGGGCCTCCACGCCCGAGACCGTCCGCAGGCCCGCCGGCCAGTCGATGCCGGTGTGGCGATCGCGGATGCCGTCGCCGGCGATGCAGACCTCGACGCCGCCGATCGCGTCGGTGACGGCCATGACGCCGTCGAAGCTGATCTTGGCGGCGAACTCGATGGGGATATCGCCCAGTTCGCTCACGGTCTTCGCGATGCAGGAGAGGCCGGCGTGCTCGAACAGCGCGTTCATCGACGCCTTCTCCATCGCGGACGCGACGGAGCCGTCCTCGCGGGTGCACTCGGGTACGGGGACGCCGAGGTCGCGGGGGAGGGAGACGACGGTCACGTTCCGGGGCGCCGCCGAGACGTGCACGAGGAGGTTGACGTCGTTGCGGCTCCGGCCGTCGGCTTCGGCGCAGCGTTCGTCGAAGAGCGCGGTCGCCTTCGGGCCGCACTCGTCCGTCCCCACGATGAGGATGCTGAACGCCTTGTCGTCCGGGTAGGCGCCGACCGTGGGCGGGTCGACCTGCGGGGCGCCCTCCAGGGTGACGGCGCCGTCGCCCACCCGGTTGAACACGTCCCACACGAGGAATCCCGCGACCGCCGCGGTGGAGACGAGGACGACGGCGAGCCCGATCCCGAGGCCCCGCAGGACCCGGGAGGTCCGGCCGCGCGTCGACGGCGGTGCGTGCCGGGGGAGCGGAGAGCGGTCGGCGTCTGATCCACGGCGGGGCATGCGGGGAGCCTACCCCGGAGGCCTGATGTTACGGGGGTATGACGATTCTGGGAGGAACTTGCAGGGAATTAGTTAGTCGTGAATACTTTTTCCTATCCCCGGTACGCACCCGATGCACACCTGGACTTTCAAAGAGGAGATCCCCCCATGCACAAGCGCATTCTTCCGGCGGTGGCGCTCGGCGCCGCTGCCACGATCGCTCTGGCCGGCTGCGCCGGCGGCAGCGGCGACAACGGCTCGACCAATGGCGAGGGCCAGGAGCTGACGGTCTGGATCATGAAGGGGACCAACCCCGACGCGACCGCCTTCTACGACAAGGTGTCGGACGCCTTCGAGGAGGAGACCGGCGCGAAGGTCACCATCGAGGAGATCCAGTGGGCCGACGCCCACGACCGCTTCGTCACCTCGATCGCCGGCGGCACCACCCCGGACATCGCCGAGACCGGCACCACCTGGACCGCGGAGTTCGCCGACGCCGGCGCGCTCCTCCCGCTCGACGAGTACGTCGACGCCGAGGACGGCCTGCGTGACGACCTCGTCGAGGGCCTCGCGGTCGCGGGCACCTACGAAGACGAGCTCTACGGCATGCCGTGGTACGCCGGTGTCCGCTCCATCGTCTACCGCACCGACGTCTTCGAGGAGCTCGGTCTCGAGGCTCCGAAGACCTGGGACGACATCGTCGCCGCCGGTGAGGCCATCAAGGCCGCCAAGCCCGACATGCTGCCCTTCCCCGTCGCGGGTGACGCCGAGTTCCAGGTCTACCCCTGGGTCTGGGGCGCCGGCGGCGAGATCGCCACGAAGGACGGCGACACCTGGACCAGCGAGCTCGACAGCGCCGAGTCGCAGGCCGGCATCGAGTTCTACACGGGCCTGGCCACCGAGCACGGCTTCTCGTCGGCCGGTGCGACCACGTGGAAGGAGACCGACCTCCGGGACGCCTTCACGCAGGGCAACGTCGCGATGATGCTCTCCGGCTCGTGGACGCCGAACGCGCTCATCGAGGCCAACCCCGAGCTCGAGGGCAAGATCGGCGCGGCCGTGATCCCCGGCCAGGACGGCGGCATCGCTCCGTCCGTGCTCGGCGGCTCGCACCTGTCGGTGTTCAACACCACGAAGAACGCCGACCTCGCGTGGGAGTTCGTCAAGCTCATGACCACCGGTGAGTTCGCCGAGCAGTGGTCCGACGAGACCGGCTACTTCCCGGGCGTCCAGTCCGCGATGGAGGAGGCCCTCGCCTCGACCGACCCGCTCGTCGCTCCGTTCGCCGAGCAGATGGTCGACGGCGGCGCGTCCGTCCCGGTCACGCCGAACTTCGGCGCCGTGCAGGCGAAGAAGACCACCAACGCCATGATCCAGGCCATCCTCAGCGGGCAGAAGGACGTCGCGACCGCGACGAAGGACGCCGCCGCCGAGATGACCGAACTGCTCAACCAGTAAGGAACCATTCCTTCCATGTCGATGGTGCAAGCGCCACTGCCGGCCACGAAGGCGGAGCCCTCCTCCGCCTCCGTGGCCGGCGGCCGGAAGCGTCGCGGTCTCTCGATCGTCACGGCCCGCCCCTGGCTCCTCCTCGCCCCCGGGCTGATCATCCTCGCGGGGCTCATGCTCTGGCCGCTCGTGCAGGTGTTCCTCTACTCGCTGCAGGACTACGGTCTGCGCGAGATCAACACCGGTGAGAGCAACTGGATCGGGCTGGCCAACTACGCCGAGGCGCTCACCAATCCGACCCTGTGGACGGTGGTGCTCCCCAACACGGTCGGCTTCGCCGCCGTCGCGGTGTTCACCACCGTCGCACTCGGAACCCTCGTGGCGCTGCTGCTGGCGCGCCTGGGTACCGTGTGGCGCACCATCGTCTCCAGCTGCATCATGGTCGCGTGGGCGATGCCCGCCGTGACCGGCACGTACGTCTGGACCTTCATCTTCGATGCCGACCGCGGCATCTTCAACAGCGTCCTGCAGGACCTCGGCCTCATCGACGGCCAGGTCAACTGGTTCACCAACCAGTGGTCGTTCTACGCGATCGTGCTGCTGAACGTCGTCCACCACGGCTTCCCGTTCGTGGCCATCACCGTGCTCGCCGGGCTCCTGGGCGTCTCGAAGGAGATGCTCGAGGCGGCGGCGCTCGACGGGGCCGGCGCGTGGCGCCGCTTCTGGAAGATCATCTTCCCGACGCTCAAGCCCGTCTTCTCCGTCGTCATCATCCTGTCGACGATCTGGGACTTCAAGGTCTTCGCGCAGGTGTACCTCATGCCCGGCGGCAGCGGCGGCAACCGTCAGGTGCTCAACCTCGGCGTGTGGTCGTACGTGGAGTCGTTCGGTCAGAACCGCTACGGATTCGGTGCCGCGCTCGCGGTGCTGTTGACCCTCGTCCTGATCGGCATCACGATCGTCTACATCCGCTCCCTCATGAAGGAGGACGAGCTGTGAACCCCCGCCCCAGGCTCCGGTCGCGGATCGGACTCGGCATCGGCGTCGCCGCCGTCCTCGTCTTCACGCTGTTCCCCGTCTACTGGATGGTCTCCAGCGCCTTCGACGCCAAGGCGTCCAGCGGCGGGCAGTCGCTCCTCCCGCAGGAGTTCACGTGGGACAACTTCGCCTTCGTGCTCACGGAGGGCGGCTTCGGCACGTACCTGCGCAACTCGGCGATCGTGGCCCTCGTCACGGTGCTCGTCAGCGCCATCGTCTGCCTGCTCGCGGCGGTCGCCGTCGCGCGCTTCCGCTTCAAGTTCCGCACCACGGTGCTGATGATGATCCTCGTGGTGCAGATGGTGCCGCTCGAGGCACTCGTCATCCCGCTGTTCCTCCAGGTGAAGAGCCTCGGTCTGCTCAACAGCATCATCGGCCTGATGGTCGTCTACGTGGCGCTGTCGCTCGCGTTCGGCATCTGGATGCTGCGCGGCTTCGTCGCGGCCGTCCCGGTCGAGCTCGAAGAGGCCGCCTACATCGACGGCGCGAGCTGGTGGCGGATGTTCCGCTCGATCCTCCTGCCGCTCGTGATGCCCGGTCTCGTCGCGACGAGCATCTTCAGCTTCATCACGGCGTGGAACGAGTTCATCTTCGCCATGACGATCCTCGGCGCGCAGACCGACCAGTACACGGTCTCGATCGGCCTCAAATCGTTCTTCGGCCTGTACTCCAACGACTGGGGCAGCATCATGGCCGCCTCGACGATCATCACCGTGCCCGTCATGATCTTCTTCGTCATCGTGCAGCGCCGGCTCTCCGCCGGCATGGTCGCGGGGGCGGTGAAGGGATGACCGACGAGCTCGAGCGCCTCGCGAACGGCGTGCTCTGGCCCGGATTCCTCGGCACCACGGCCCCCGCCTGGCTCGTGGAGGAGCTGCGCGACGGCCTGGCCGGTGTCGTGTACTTCGGCCAGAACGTCGGCGAGGGACTGCCCGCGCTGAGCGCGCAGATCCTGAACGCGAACCCGGACGCCCTGATCGGCGTCGACGAGGAGGGCGGCAGCGTCACGCGCCTGGAGTCCGGGAGCGGCTCCACCCTCCCCGGTGCCGCGCAGCTCGGCGCCCTCGACGACGTCGTCGCATCGGAGCGGACCGGGGCGGAACTCGCCCGCCGCGTGCGCGCCGTCGGGGCGAACGTCGTGCTCGGTCCGGTCGCCGACGTCAACACCGACCCGCGCAACCCCGTCATCGGCGTGCGCTCGTTCGGGTCCGAGGAGGCGCTGGTGACGCGTCACGTCGTCGCCACGGTCGACGGCATCCAAGACGGCGGGGCGGCCGCGTGCGTCAAGCACTTCCCCGGTCACGGCGACACCCACCTCGACTCCCACCACGCACTGCCCGAGATCGCGCTCGACGTGGCCGAGTACGAGCGCGTGCACCTCGAACCGTTCCGCGCCGCCGTGGAGGCGGGGGTGGACGCGATCATGACCGCGCACATCGTCGTCCCCGCGTGGGGCGCGCAGCCGGCCACCCTCAACCCGCGCGTGCTCGGCATGCTGCGGGAGTGGGGCTTCCAGGGCGTCATCATCACCGACGCGCTGGACATGGCCGCGATCCGCGAGACCGTCGGACTCGGCGGGGGCGCCGCCCTCGCTCTGGCCGCCGGCGCCGACCTGCTGTGCATCGGCAACCCGACCAACCCCGGCGAGGCCGCTCTTCCCGACCAGGACCGGCGCGACTTCCTCGCCGCCCGCGACGGGATCGTCGCCGCGCTGCGGGACGGCTCGCTCTCCCGGGAGCGCGTCGAGGAGGCCGCCGCGCGGGTGTCGGCTCTCGCGACCCGGCTGCGCACGAGCGCGACCTCGGACGAGGAGGCTGCCGCGTTCGACGCCGCCGAGATCGTCCGCCGGTCCGTGTCGCTCGCCGGCGATGCCCCCGAGGCCGCGGAGGCCCTGGCGGTGATCGATGCCCGCCGTCGCTCGACGCTCGCGGTCGACAGCGCCGCCTCGTACGTCGCGGAGGCGCTCGCGGGAGACGGCATCCGCGTGCGGCTCGACGTGGCCGCACGGCCCGTGGTCGAGCAGGACGCCGTGATCGACGAGGTCGCCGCGGCGACCGGCACGACGGTCGTCCTCGTGGATCGACCGGATGCGGAGCCGGCGCAGCGGGCGCTGATCGAGCGGACCGCGCTCCGGGACCCGGATGCGGTCGTGGTGAACGTCGGCCTGCCCGTGCAGGAGCCGCTGCCGCTGCCCACCGTCGAGGTCGGCGCGGCCAGCCGGCTCGGCGCCCAGACCGCGCGGGACGCGCTGCTCGGCCGCTTCCGGCCGCGACAGAGGACGACCGCCGCCGGTTGAGACGGGATCAGCGCATGGACGACGACGTTCTGGCCGTGGTGCGGCGCTCCCTCCCCAAGCTCAGCGCGGCGGAGGGACGCGTCGCCGAGAGGATCCTCGGCGACCCCACCCTCGTGGTGGACCTCGCGATCAACGATCTCGCGCAGCTCTGCCAGACCTCGCTGTCGACCGTCGCCCGCTTCGCGCAGTCGCTCGGCTACAGCGGCTACCGGGAGCTGAGGGTCGCCGTCGCGCGGGCGGTCACCCTGGCCCAGGCGCAGCAGGCCCGGTTCGGACTCGACTCCACGGCGATCGACCGCGACGACGGCCCGGCCGCGATCGCCGCGAAGCTCGCGGCCCAGGAGATCGACGCGATCGAGAAGACCGCCCGGGCTCTCGATGCGGACGCCCTCGACCGGGTCGCGCGGGCGGTGGTCGTGGCGCGGCACATCGACCTGTTCGGGCAGGCGGCGTCATCGCTGACGGCCCAGGACCTGCAGCTCAAGCTCTCCCGGATCGGCTGCTCCGTGACCCACTCGGCCGATCCGCATCTCGCGGTCACCGCGGCCGCATTGCGGTCCTCCGCGGATGTGGCGATCGCCTTCTCGCACGGCGGCGAGACGGCCGAGACGGTTCGTGCCCTGGAGGTCGCCCGGGCCGCGGGCGCCCTTGCGGTGGCCGTGACGAGCGCGGCCGACTCCCCGCTCGCGGCCCTCGCCGACGTCGTGCTCCTCAGCCAGGCCCAGGAGTCGCCGTTCCGGATGGCCGCCATGTCGAGCCGGATCGCGCAGCTCGCGCTCATCGACGTGCTGTTCGTGCGCATCGTGCAGCACCGGGGCGAGCACGTCGCGGTGTCCCTGCAGCGCACGCACGACGCGGTTCCGCCACGGCGCTGGCACCCCGCGGACTGAGCCGCCGCCTGCTCAGTCGACGTGGTCGCGCGTGCTGGCGATCGCGCGCGTCGCGATGCGGTGGGCGCGGGCCAGGCTCCCGTGCAGCGTCAGGCCGGTGAGGACGCCGGCGAGGAAGCCGGCGGCGAACGCGTCGCCCGCGCCGATCGTCTCCACGACCGGTGCATCGAGAGCCTCGCTGCCCACCCGGTCCGCGCCGTCGAACGCCACGGCGCCGGCGGGGTCGGTCACGACCAGGTAGCGCGGCTCGGGGAACAGCGCCCGCAGCTCGTCCGGTGCGCTCGTGCCGAACACGGCCTCGGCGTCGGGGCGGGTGCAGAACAGGACGTCGGCGCGGTGGGCGAGATCGGTGAGGACGGCGCGTCCCTCGTCCTCGCGGCCCCGCCACAGCGCGGGGCGCCAGTTCAGATCGAAGCTGACGAGACGGCCCGGTCCCGGCGCCGCGACCAGGGCCTCCTGGGCGGCGCGTGCGGAGGGCGAGAGCGCGGGCGTGATGCCGGAGGTGTGCACGAGGGCCGCTGCGGCGAGCAGGTCCACCGCCACGGGCGACTCCAGCGAGGCCGGCGACAGCGCCGCCGCGGCCGACCCGGCGCGGTAGTAGTGCATCGTCCCCTCCACGGCGCCGTCCGCCCGCGGGGAGAGCTCCTTGACGTAGAGGCCCGTCGGTGCGATCGGGTCGATCTCCACAGCCTGATCGTCGACGCCGTGCGCGCGGAGCTCGGCGGTGAGGAAGCGTCCGAAGCCGTCGTCACCGACGCGGGACACGACCGCGGTGCGGATGCCGGCGGAGGACAGCGCGATCGCGGTGTTCCATTCGGCCCCGGCGAGGGAGCGGTGGAACGTGCGGCAGGTCTCGAGCGGTCCGGCGGTGGCGGCGACGAGGGCGACCAGGCCCTCGCCCAGGCACACGACGCGGGGAGTGGTGTCCGGCACGTTCTGGACATTACCGGATCGAGGGCGGTGCCGCGTCGATACCGGATCGCAACCTCGGACTCTTGGCATCGGCCGGACCGCTGGGTACCTTCGAGGAATCACCGTCTCCGCGGCGACGATGCCCGGAGACGCGCAAGGAAGCGCCCGACAGGGAAGGTCATACACACATGCACCAGTCAGCCATGCCTCGGCGAGGACTCGCCGCCGTCACCGGAGCGACCATCGCCGCTCTCGCACTCGCCGGATGCGTCGCCAGCGAGCGCGGGGACAACGGGTCGGAAGGATCGGGTGACGTCGACGGCACCTTCGTCTTCGCCGCCTCGTCGGATCCCGCGAGCCTCGACCCGGCGTTCGCGCAGGACGGCGAGACCTTCCGCGTCTCCCGCCAGATCTTCGAGGGTCTGGTGGGCACGGAGCCCGGCACGGCCGACCCGGCGCCGCTGCTGGCGGAGTCGTGGGAGTCGTCCGAGGACGGCATGTCCCACACGTTCGCGCTGAAGGAGGGCGTGACCTTCCAGGACGGCACGCCGTTCAACGCCGAGGCCGTCTGCGCCAACTTCGACCGCTGGTACAACTGGACCGGTCTCGCCGCCTCCGAGGCCTTCGGGTACTACTACAACAAGCTCTTCAAGGGCTACGCCTCCAACCCGGAGGACGCGGTCTACAAGTCCTGCACGCCCGACGGCGAGAACTCCGTCACGATCGAGCTGAACAAGCCGTTCGCCGGCTTCATCGCCTCGCTGTCGCTCCCGGCCTTCGGCATGCAGAGCCCCTCGGCGATGCAGGAGTTCGGCGCGGACGAGGTCGGCGGCACCGCCGAGGCCCCGCAGCTGTCCGAGTACGCCATGGGCCACCCGGTCGGCACGGGCCCCTACCAGTTCGAGGAGTGGGCGCCGGGCGAGCAGGTCACGCTCAAGGCCTACGACGACTACTGGGGCGAGGCCGGACAGATCGACGAGATCATCTTCCGCACCATCGACGACCCGACGGCGCGTCGCCAGGCGCTCGAGTCGGGCTCCATCGACGGCTACGACCTCGTGGGCCCCGCCGACACGAAGGCGCTGGAGGAGGACGACTTCACCATGGTGTCGCGTCCCCCGTTCACGATCCTCTACCTCGCCTTCAACCAGGCGATCCCGGAGCTGCAGGACCCGAAGGTGCGCGAGGCGCTGTCCTACGCGATCGACAAGGACGCCCTGATCAGCCAGGTCCTCCCGGAGGGCACCGAGAAGGCGACGCAGTTCGTCCCGCCGGTGGTCAACGGCTACAACGACGAGGTCACGACCTACGACTACGACCCGGAGAAGGCCAAGGAGCTGCTCGCGGAGGCCGGCTACGACGAGGCGAACCCGCTGTCGCTGGACTTCAACTACCCGGTCAACGTCTCGCGTCCGTACATGCCGGACCCCGAGCAGATCTACACCGTCCTGTCCTCGCAGCTCTCGGAGGTCGGCGTGGAGACCACTCCGGTCTCCGAGGAGTGGGTCGAGTACCTCGACCGCACCACCGGCACTTCCGACCACGGCATCCACCTGCTGGGCTGGACCGGCGACTACAACGACACGGACAACTTCGTCGGTGTGTTCTTCGGCCAGCAGAGCTCGGAGTGGGGCTTCGACAACCCGGAGCTCTTCCAGGCGCTGACCGAGGCGCGCGGGGTCTCCAACCTCGACGACCAGACGGCGCTCTACGAGGACATCAACGAGATGGTCGCGGAGTTCATCCCGGGCGTCCCGCTCGCCCACCCGGCGCCGACGCTCGCCTTCGACCCGCGCGTCGAGAGCTACCCCGCCAGCCCGGTGAACGACGAGGTCTTCACGGACATCGTCCTCACGAAGTAGGCCTGACCATTTGATATGCCGAGCCCCGGTTCCGCCTCGCGGGACCGGGGCACGGCGTACCTTCTGATCGACGGAGAACTCTGTGCTGCGCACCATCGGCAGGCGACTGCTGTTCCTCATCCCCACCCTGTTCGGGCTCAGCATCCTGCTGTTCGCCTGGGTCAGGGCCCTCCCCGGCGGCCCCGCGGTCGCCCTCCTCGGCGAGAAGGCCACCCCCGAGGCCATCGCCAGGGTCAACGAGCTCTACGGCTTCAACAAGCCCCTCATCGAGCAGTACTTCATCTGGGTCACGCGCCTGCTGCAGGGCGACTTCGGCACGTCCATCCAGACCAACCGGGCGGTCACGGAGGAGTTCCTCCGCCGCTTCCCCGCGACGATCGAGCTGAGCGTCGCGGCGCTCATCTTCGCGGTGGGCGTCGGCATCCCGCTCGGGTACTGGGCGGCCCGCCGCCACGGCAAGTTCACCGACCACGCGTCGGTCGTGCTGAGCCTCATCGGGATCACGATCCCGGTCTTCTTCCTGGCCTTCATCCTCAAGTACGTCTTCGCCGTGCAGCTGGGGTGGCTCCCCTCGGACGGCCGGCAGGACCCCCGGATCGATGCCACCCATCCCACCGGCTTCTACGTCTGGGACGGCATCATCACGGGGGAGTTCGACGCCGCGTGGGATGCGATCCTCCATCTGATCCTCCCGGCGCTCGCGCTCGGCACCATCCCGCTCGCGATCATCGTCCGCATCACCAGGGCGAGCGTGCTGGAGGTGCAGAACGCCGACTACGTGCGGACGGGGCGGGCGAAGGGCGTGGGCTCCGGCACGCTGCGCAGCCGGTTCATCCTCCGCAACGCCATGCTCCCCGTCATCACGACGATCGGCCTGCAGACCGGACTCCTCATCTCGGGGGCGGTGCTCACCGAGACCGTGTTCGCCTTCCCCGGCATCGGATCGTTCCTCGCGCGCGCCATCTTCACGCGCGACTTCCCGGTGCTGCAGGGGTTCATCATCTTCATCGCGATCGCCTACGCCCTCATCAACCTGGCCGTGGACGTGTCGTACAGCCTCATCGATCCGAGAGTGAGGGTGCAGTGATGTCCTCCTCCCTCATCCGAAAGGAGGCGCTCGCATGAGCATCGCCCTCCCACCCGCACAGGGGCCGTCCGCCGAGAGCGGCGGCAGCATCGACACCGTCGCCATCGCCCAGGCCGACCTCAAGGAGAGCGGCGGCGGGTTCTGGCGCGACGTGCTCCGCCGGCTCCGCCGCAATCCGACGGCGTGGATCGGCGCCGTCATCGTGCTCCTCTTCCTCCTCGTCGCGGTGCTCGCGCCGGTCCTCGCTCCGTACCCCGAGACCGCGCTCCCCGGGGCGAAGGAGATCACGCCGACGCACATCCCCGGCCCGGGGGAGCTGCCGCAGTTCCCCCTCGGTCTGGACCGGTTCGGCGGCGACGTGCTGTCCAAGCTCATCTGGGGCGCTCAGGCGTCGCTGCTGATCGGCGTCGTCTCCACTGCGATGGGTCTCGTCGGCGGCATGATCCTCGGACTCCTCGCCGGCACGTTCGGAGGCTGGGTCGACACCGTCATCATGCGCGTCGTCGACATCATCCTCTCGGTGCCGAACCTCCTGCTGGCGGTGTCGATCGCCGCGATCCTCGGACAGACGCCGTACGCCGTGATGATCGCCATCGGGGCCTCCCAGGTGCCGATCTTCGCGCGCCTGCTGCGGGCGTCCATGCTCCAGCAGCGCTCCAGTGACTACGTGCTCTCGGCGCAGACGCTCGGCCTCGGCCGCGGCCGGATCACGATGTCGCACGTCCTCCCGAACGCGATCGGGCCCGTGATCGTGCAGGGCACCCTGACCCTCGCGACCGCCGTGATCGATGCGGCGGCGCTGTCGTTCCTCGGTCTCGGCGGCGGCGGCCCCGCGACGGCCGAGTGGGGTCGCATGCTCACGTACGCGCAGGCGGAGCTGGCGATCGCCCCGTGGCTGGCGTTCCTCCCCGGCATCTGCATCGCCGTCACCGCGCTCGGCTTCACCCTGCTCGGTGAGGCGCTGCGCGAGGCCATGGACCCGAGGACGAGGGCACGATGAACATCCGCGACGAGGGCGCCGTGCGCGCCGCGAAGGAGAACGGCATGGCGGACCAGCCCCTGCTGTCGGTCGAGGGCCTGGCGGTGGACTTCGCCACCATGGACGGCGTCGTGCACGCCGTCGAGGGCGTCGACCTCGAGATCCGTCCGGGGGAGACCGTGGCGATCGTCGGCGAGTCCGGCTCCGGCAAGTCGACCACCGCGATGGCGATCATCGGGCTGCTCGCAGGCGGAGGGAAGGTGGCCGCCGGCAGCATCAAGCTCGACGGACGCGACATCTCCCGTGCCTCCGAGAACGAGCTGCGATCGATCCGCGGACGGGACATCGGGCTCGTGCCGCAGGACCCCATGTCGAACCTCAATCCGGTTGCGAAGATCGGCACCCAGGTCGCCGAGACGCTGCTCGCCCACGGCCTCGCCACCCGGCAGAACGTGCAGTCCAAGGTCGTCGAGGCGCTGACCGCGGCCGGTCTTCCCGATCCGGAGCGTCGGGCCAAGCAGTACCCGCACGAGTTCTCCGGCGGCATGCGCCAGCGGGCGCTCATCGCCATCGGGCTGGCGTGCAAGCCGCGACTGCTCATCGCGGACGAGCCCACCAGTGCCCTGGACGTGACGGTGCAGCAGACCATCCTCGACCAGATCGGCGAGATGACGAGGGAGCTGGGCACCGCCGTGCTCCTCATCACGCACGACCTCGGGCTCGCCGCGGAGCGGGCCGAGCGCGTGATCGTGATGCACCGCGGCAAGGTCGTCGAGCAAGGGCCGGCGCGGCGGATCCTCGAGGACCCGCAGCACCCGTACACCCAGTCGCTCGTGAAGGCGGCGCCGTCGGTGGCGGTGGCCCGGCTTCGTCCTGAGGCCTTCGTCCGGGACGCTTCGACAGGCTCAGCGACCCACGAGGGGCCTGGGTCCCTGAGCTCGTCGAAGGGCAACATCGTCGAGATCGAGAACCTCACGAAGGTGTACCCCGTGCGCGGCAAGCACGAGGACTTCGTGGCCGTCGACGACGTCTCGCTCGCGATCCCGCGCGGGGAGACCGTCGCGATCGTGGGGGAGTCCGGATCGGGCAAGACCACGACCGCGCGCATGCTGCTCAAGGTCATCGAGCCCACGAGCGGCCTCATCCGCTATGAGGGCAAGGACATCTCGACGCTCAGTCGTGCGGAGACGAAGGACTTCCGGCAGCGGGTGCAGCCGATCTTCCAGGATCCGTACTCCAGCCTGAACCCCATGTTCACGATCGAGCGCCTGATCGCGGAGCCCCTGGAGTTCTACAAGCGGGGGAGCGGGGCCGACCGGCGCAAGCGCGTGCGGCAGCTCCTGGACGACGTCGCGCTGCCGCAGTCGATGCTGCGGCGCTACCCGTCCGAGCTCTCCGGCGGGCAGCGTCAGCGTGTGGCGATCGCGCGAGCGCTGGCACTGTCGCCGGATCTCATCGTGTGCGACGAGCCCGTGTCGGCGCTGGACGTGCTCGTGCAGGACCAGATCCTGCGGCTGCTGGGCGACCTCCAGCGCGAGTACGGCCTGAGCTACCTGTTCATCTCGCACGACCTCGCGGTGGTGCGGCTCATCAGCGACTACGTGTGCGTGATGAAGGACGGGAAGCTCGTGGAGGCCGCGTCGTCGGAGGAGATCTTCACGAATCCTCGCGACCCCTACACGCGCCGCCTCCTCGCCTCGATCCCCGGCAACGAGCTCAACATCGCGTCCTGACCCGAGACCCCGGTTTTGTGTCGAAACCCCGCCCTGCCTCCGCGGTGAGGGCGGGGTTTCGACGCGCAGGCGGGGTCTCGGCGGTCCCATTACCGCAGCATCGAAGATTGGTCAAGGATTGCGCTTGCCATGTCGCGAGATCGCGTCTATAGTTGGTAGTTGCGCTCGCTTCTCCCTGCCCTCATATGGTGGTCGGCATCTCGTGAGCTTCTGAGCGCACTCCACCTGACGACAAAGGAATCGAGAAGCCCTGCGGGGCTCACGGAGGTTATTCCCTTGGCTGCTGCTCCCAACGCATCCACATCCACCACCACCAAGAACGGACGCGGAGCTTCCCGTCTCTCGTTCGCCAAGATCTCCGACACGCTGACGGTCCCCGACCTTCTCGCCCTGCAGACCGAGTCCTTCGGTTGGCTGGTCGGCAACGACGCCTGGAAGGCGCGCGTGGCCGAGGCCAAGGCCGCCGGTCGCACCGACGTGAACGAGAACAGCGGTCTGGGCGAGATCTTCGAGGAGATCTCCCCGATCGAGGACCTCGGCGAGACGATGCAGCTGTCGTTCACGAACCCGTACCTCGAGCCCGAGAAGTACTCCATCGAGGAGTGCAAGGAGCGTGGCAAGACCTACGCGGCCCCGCTCTACGTCGAGGCCGAGTTTATGAACCACCTCACGGGTGAGATCAAGACCCAGACGGTCTTCATGGGCGACTTCCCGCTCCAGACCGACAAGGGCACGTTCATCATCAACGGCTCCGAGCGCGTCGTCGTCTCGCAGCTCGTGCGCTCGCCGGGTGTCTACTTCGACAAGACCCCCGACAAGACGAGTGACAAGGACATCGTCTCGGCGCGCGTCATCCCGAGCCGCGGTGCCTGGCTCGAGTTCGAGATCGACAAGCGCGACCAGGTCGGCGTCCGCGTCGACCGCAAGCGCAAGCAGTCCGTGACGGTCTTCCTCAAGGCGCTGGGCATGACCAGCGAGGAGATCCTCGAGGAGTTCGCCGGCTACACCTCCATCGAGGAGACGCTCGCGAAGGACACGATCGTCACCAAGGAAGACGCGCTGCGCGACATCTACCGCAAGCTGCGTCCGGGCGAGCAGGTGGCCGCCGAGGCCGCCCGCGCGCTGCTCGACAACTTCTACTTCAACCCGAAGCGCTACGACCTCGCCAAGGTCGGCCGGTACAAGATCAACCACAAGCTGGGTCTCGACACCCCGCTGACGGAGTCGGTGCTGACGGTGCAGGACATCGTCGCCACGATCAAGTACCTCGTGCGTCTGCACGCGGGCACCGAGGAGACCTTCGAGGGCATCCGCGGCGGCAAGAAGACCGAGATCCGCCTCGCGACCGACGACATCGACAACTTCGGCAACCGTCGCATCCGCGCGGTCGGCGAGCTGATCCAGAACCAGGTCCGCACGGGTCTGTCCCGCATGGAGCGCGTCGTCCGCGAGCGCATGACCACGCAGGACATCGAGGCCATCACGCCGCAGACCCTGATCAACGTGCGCCCCGTCGTCGCCGCGATCAAGGAGTTCTTCGGAACCTCGCAGCTGTCGCAGTTCATGGACCAGAACAACCCGCTCGCGGGTCTGACCAACAAGCGCCGTCTGTCGGCTCTCGGCCCCGGTGGTCTGAGCCGTGACCGCGCCGGCGTCGAGGTCCGCGACGTCCACCCCTCGCACTACGGCCGCATGTGCCCGATCGAGACGCCGGAAGGCCCGAACATCGGTCTGATCGGTGCGCTCGCGACCTTCGCGCGCATCAACTCGTTCGGCTTCATCGAGACCCCGTACCGTAAGGTCGTCGACGGTGTCGTGACCGACCAGATCGACTACCTGACCGCCTCCGAGGAGGTCGACTTCAACATCGCGCAGGCCAACGCGCCGCTCGATGCGAAGGGTCGCTTCCGCGAGAGCCACGTGCTCGCGCGCCCCAAGGGCGGCAGCGGCGAGGTCGACCTGTTCCTCCCGGAGGAGATCGGCTACATCGACGTCTCGCCGCGCCAGATGGTGTCGGTCGCGACCTCGCTCGTGCCCTTCCTCGAGCACGACGACGCGCAGCGCGCGCTCATGGGCGCCAACATGCAGCGTCAGGCCGTGCCGCTGCTGCGCAGCGATTCGCCGCTCGTCGGAACCGGTATGGAGGGCTACACGGCCATCGACGCCGGTGACGTGATCACCGCCGAGAAGGCCGGTGTCGTCTCCGAGGTCTCCGCGGACCGCGTCGTCGTCATGCTCGACGAGGGCGGCACGCAGGAGTACCACCTGCGCAAGTTCGACCGCTCGAACCAGGGCACCTCCTACAACCAGAAGGTCGTCGTCTCGGCCGGTGAGCGCGTCGAGGTCGGAGAGGTCATCGCCGATGGCCCCGCCACCGAGAACGGCGAGCTGGCCCTCGGGAAGAACCTCCTCGTCGCGTTCATGACGTGGGAGGGATACAACTTCGAGGACGCCATCATCCTGAGCCAGGACCTGGTGAAGGACGACACCCTCTCGTCGATCCACATCGAGGAGTACGAGGTCGACGCCCGCGACACGAAGCTCGGCAAGGAGGAGATCACCCGTGACCTCCCCAACGTCAGCCCGGAGCTGCTGAAGGACCTCGACGAGCGCGGCATCATCCGCATCGGCGCCGAGGTCCGCCCCGGCGACATCCTCGTCGGCAAGGTCACGCCGAAGGGTGAGACCGAGCTGTCGGCCGAGGAGCGTCTGCTCCGCGCGATCTTCAACGAGAAGAGCCGCGAGGTCCGCGACACGTCGCTGAAGGTGCCTCACGGTGAGCAGGGCACGATCATCGCGGTCAAGGAGTTCAACGCCGAGGACGGCGACGACGAGCTCGGCTCCGGCGTCAACCGCCGCGTCGTGGTCTACATCGCCCAGAAGCGCAAGATCACCGAGGGCGACAAGCTCGCCGGCCGCCACGGCAACAAGGGTGTCATCGCGAAGATCCTGCCCGTCGAGGACATGCCGTTCCTCGCGGACGGCACCCCGGTGGACATCGTCCTCAACCCGCTCGGCATCCCGGGTCGAATGAACTTCGGCCAGGTCCTCGAGACCCACCTCGGGTGGATCGCGAAGCAGGGCTGGAAGGTCGAGGGCACCCCGGAGTGGGCCGCCAAGCTGCCGCAGCAGGCGTTCGAGGCCGCGCCCGGCACCAAGGTCGCCACCCCGGTGTTCGACGGTGCCAGCGAGGAGGAGATCTCCGGTCTGCTCGACTCGACGCTCCCCACCCGTGACGGTCTCCGCCTGATCGACTCGAGCGGCAAGACGCAGCTGTTCGACGGCCGCTCCGGCGAGCCGTTCCCGGCGCCGATCTCCGTGGGCTACATGTACATCCTGAAGCTCCACCACCTGGTGGACGACAAGATCCACGCCCGCTCCACCGGTCCGTACTCGATGATCACCCAGCAGCCGCTCGGTGGTAAGGCGCAGTTCGGTGGACAGCGCTTCGGTGAGATGGAGGTGTGGGCCCTCGAGGCCTACGGTGCGGCGTACGCCCTCCAGGAGCTCCTCACGATCAAGTCCGACGACATCCTCGGCCGCGTCAAGGTGTACGAGGCCATCGTCAAGGGCGAGAACATCCAGGAGCCCGGCATCCCCGAGTCGTTCAAGGTGCTCATGAAGGAGATGCAGTCGCTCTGCCTGAACGTCGAGGTCCTCTCGGCCGACGGCACGCTGGTCAACCTCCGCGACACCGACGACGAGGCGTTCCGCGCCGCAGAGGAACTCGGTATCAACATCTCCAGCCGCTTCGAGGCCGCCTCGATCGACGAGATCTAATCCTTCGACGGGCTCAGCCGTCCCCGCGACGGCTGAGCCGGTCGAAGCCCAGACTTCTCAAAAAGAATTTCCGACACAGGAGAACTAGTGCTCGAGTCCACAACCTTCGATGAGCTTCGCATCGGCCTGGCGACCGCAGACCACATCCGCGCGTGGTCCTACGGCGAGGTCAAGAAGCCCGAAACCATCAACTACCGCACCCTCAAGCCGGAGAAGGACGGTCTCTTCGGAGAGCAGATCTTCGGCCCGTCCCGTGACTGGGAGTGCGCCTGCGGCAAGTACAAGCGCGTCCGCTTCAAGGGCATCGTCTGCGAGCGCTGCGGCGTGGAGGTCACCAAGAGCTCCGTCCGTCGTGAGCGCATGGGTCACATCGAGCTCGCCGCTCCCGTCACCCACATCTGGTACTTCAAGGGCGTGCCCTCGCGCCTCGGCTACCTGCTGGACATGGCGCCGAAGGACCTCGAGAAGGTCATCTACTTCGCCGCGTACATGGTCATCTCGGTCGACGAGGAGGCCCGTCACCGCGACCTGGGCACCCAGGAGAACAACATCCGTCTCGAGCTGAAGACGCTCGGCGACCGCCGCGACGCGAAGATCGCGGAGCGCCTGGCGAAGCTGGAGGAGGAGCTCGCGGCCCTCGAGGCCGAGGGTGCCAAGGCCGACGCCAAGAAGAAGGTCAAGGACGCCGCCGAGAAGGAGATGTCGCTCATCCGCAAGGGTGCCGACGAGGCGATCCTGAAGCTGGAGCGCGTGTGGGAGGACTTCCGCACGCTCGAGGTCGGTGCCCTGCGCCCGGAGGACGACGTCTTCCACGAGCTGCAGGACCGCTTCGGCCAGTACTTCGAGGCCTACATGGGGGCCGAGGCGATCCAGCGTCGCCTGGCCGCGTTCGACCTGGCCGCCGAGGCCGAGAGCCTGCACCTGCAGATCTCGGAGGGCAAGGGCCAGCGCAAGATCCGTGCGATCAAGCGCCTCAAGGTCGTCAACTCGTTCCTCGAGACCGGCATGAGCCCGGCCGCGATGGTGCTCGACGTCGTCCCGGTGATCCCGCCGGAGCTGCGTCCGATGGTCCAGCTCGACGGTGGCCGCTTCGCGACCTCCGACCTGAACGACCTGTACCGCCGCGTGATCAACCGCAACAACCGTCTCCGTCGCCTGATCGACCTCGGTGCCCCCGAGATCATCGTCAACAACGAGAAGCGGATGCTGCAGGAGGCCGTCGAC
The DNA here is from genome assembly GCF_042799975.1 of Microbacterium sp. NPDC057658. Classification (NCBI taxonomy): domain Bacteria; kingdom Bacillati; phylum Actinomycetota; class Actinomycetes; order Micrococcales; family Microbacteriaceae; genus Microbacterium; species Microbacterium sp. NPDC057658. The sequence continues at coordinate 1,243,411 of NZ_JBHVHT010000001.1, forward strand.
GCGCTGTTCGACAACGGCCGCCGCGGTCGCCCGGTCACCGGTACCGGCAACCGCGCCCTGAAGTCCCTGAGCGACATGCTCAAGGGAAAGCAGGGTCGCTTCCGCCAGAACCTGCTCGGCAAGCGTGTCGACTACTCGGGCCGTTCGGTCATCGTCGTCGGCCCGCAGCTCAAGCTGCACCAGTGCGGTCTGCCCAAGCAGATGGCGCTCGAGCTCTTCAAGCCGTTCGTCATCAAGCGCCTGATCGACCTCGGTCACTCGCAGAACATCAAGGCCGCCAAGCGCGCCGTCGAGCGCACCCGTCCCGAGGTCTGGGACGTGCTCGAGGAGATCATCCGCGAGCGTCCAGTGCTGCTGAACCGTGCACCCACCCTGCACCGTCTCGGCATCCAGGCGTTCGAGCCGCAGCTCGTCGAGGGCAAGGCCATCCAGCTGCACCCGCTCGTCTGCGCGGCGTTCAACGCCGACTTCGACGGTGACCAGATGGCCGTGCACCTGCCGCTGTCGGTCGAGGCTCAGGCCGAGGCCCGCGTGCTCATGCTCGCGTCGAACAACATCCTGAAGCCGTCGGACGGCCGTCCGGTCACCCTGCCCTCGCAGGACATGATCATCGGTCTGCACCACCTGACGACGGTCAAGGCCGGCGCCAAGGGCGAGGGCCGTGCGTTCGGCTCCGTCGGCGAGGCGCAGCTCGCGTACGACGAGGGCACGCTCGACCTGCAGGCGAAGGTCCGCATCCGCATCCCGGGTCTGGCCTTCCTCGAGGGCGAGGCTCCCGAGGGCTACGAGAAGCACGGCCTGGTCGACGCTTCGCTGGGTCAGGCGATCTTCAACGACGCGCTGCCGAAGGGCTACCCCTTCGTCCGCGAGCAGGCCGACAAGGGCAAGCTGTCGCAGATCGTCAACAAGCTGGCCGAGGAGTACCCCAAGGTCGAGACGGCCGCCACGCTGGACCGCATCAAGGATGCCGGTTTCTACTGGGCGACCCGTTCGGGTGTGACCGTCGCGCTGAGCGACATCCTCACCCCGCCGAACAAGGCGGAGATCGTCGCGGGCTACGAGAAGCAGGCCGCGAAGGTCCAGTCCCAGTACGAGAAGGGCCTCACGACCGACGCCGAGCGTCGTCAGGAGCTCATCAAGATCTGGACCGAGGCGACCGACGAGGTGCAGGCCGCGATGAAGGCGCACTTCCCGGAGGACAACACCATCAACCGCATGGTGTCCTCTGGCGCTCGTGGTAACTGGCTGCAGATCCGGAACATCGCCGGTATGCGTGGCCTGGTGAACAACCCCAAGGGTGAGATCATCCCGCGTCCGATCATCTCCTCGTACCGCGAGGGTCTGTCGGTGGCGGAGTACTTCATCGCGACGCACGGTACCCGTAAGGGTCTGGCCGACACCGCTCTGCGTACCGCCGACTCGGGTTACCTGACCCGTCGTCTGGTGGACGTCTCGCAGGACGTCATCATCCGCGAAGAGGACTGCGGCACGTCGAAGGGCCTCGAACTCCCGATCGCCGCTCCGAACTCGCAGGGTGAGCTGGTGCGCGACGCGAACGTCGAGAACTCGGTGTTCGCCCGCACGCTGGCCTCCGACGTGGTGAACGCGTCGGGCGAGGTCCTGGCCGCGGCCGGCGACGACGTGGGCGACGTGCTCATCGACAAGCTGGTCGCCGCGGGCGTCGAGACCATCAAGGTCCGCTCGGTCCTGACCTGCGACTCCGCCGTCGGCGTGTGCGCGCAGTGCTACGGCCGTTCGCTCGCGACCGGCAAGACCGTCGACATCGGCGAGGCCGTCGGCATCATCGCGGCCCAGTCGATCGGTGAGCCCGGTACCCAGCTGACGATGCGTACCTTCCACACCGGTGGTTCGGCGTCGGCGGATGACATCACGCAGGGTCTGCCCCGTGTGCAGGAGCTGTTCGAGGCGCGTACCCCCAAGGGTGCATCGCCGATCGCGGAGGCCGACGGCCGCATCACGATCGACGAGACCGAGAAGGCCAAGAAGGTCATCCTCACGCCCGACAACGGCGACGAGCCCGTCGTCTACCCGGTGCTGAAGCGTGCCACCCTCCTCGTCGAGGACGGCCAGCACGTCTCGGTCGGTCAGCCCTTGCAGGTCGGCACGCTCGACCCCAAGGAGGTCATGCGCGTCATGGGTGCCCGCGAGGTGCAGAAGTACCTCGTCGGCGGTGTCCAGGGCGTCTACCGCTCGCAGGGTGTGCCGATCCACGACAAGCACATCGAGGTCATCGTCCGCCAGATGCTCCGCAAGGTCACCGTCGTCGACCACGCCGACACGACCCTGCTGCCGGGTGAGATGGTCGATCTGAAGCGCTACCAGCAGATCAACCGCGAGGCCGTGGCTGAGGGCAAGCGCCCCGCGTCCGGTCGCCCGGAGCTGATGGGTATCACGAAGGCGTCGCTCGCGACCGAGTCGTGGCTGTCCGCTGCGTCCTTCCAGGAGACGACCCGCGTGCTCACGCAGGCCGCCATGGAGGGCAAGCGCGACCCGCTGGTCGGTCTCAAGGAGAACGTCATCATCGGAAAGCTCATCCCCGCCGGAACCGGTCTCTCGAAGTACCGCGACGTCACGGTCGAGGCCACCGAGGAAGCCAAGAGCGAGCGCTACCCGAACCGGATCTTCGCATCCGACGGCGCGTACGCGGACGGCGACTTCGGCTACGTCGACTTCGACGCGTTCTCGACGGACGACATCACCCCCGGTACCTACAACTGAGGTGTGACTGAGTGAACGAAGGCCCCGGGGTTCTCCCCGGGGCCTTCGTCGTCCCTCGGCGCGGTCGGGGTGTGCACAGCTTCGGAGATCCGGCGCGGCGCGCCGCCGGTGGGGCTCATCCATCGGGGTGTCGGGTGTCATCTCCGAAGCTGTGACCGGGGCGGGCGCGGTAGGGTCGGCGAGTGACCACTGAGACTTCCCCCGGCGGCGCGGCCGTCGTCATCGGAGACGCCCTGATCGACGAGATCCGGGATGAGGCCGGCGTCCGCGAGTTCGTCGGCGGAGCCGCCTTGAACGTCGCGGTGGGGCTGCGCCGGCTCGGAATCCCCACGACGCTCATCGCGATGGTGGGGGAGGACGTCGCCGGCGCGCACATCCGCGAGTACCTGGCCGATCACGGCGTGCGGCTGATCGCGAGCGCGGCACCGCACGGGTCGTCGCGGGCCGTCGTCACCCGAGCTGCGAACGGCGAGCCGAGCTATGTCTTCAACCGCGCGGCCCAGGAGCGGACCGTCCGGTACTCGGACGAGGCGAGAGCCGCCATCGGCGACGCGGACATCGTCGCGGTCAGCTGCTTCCCCTTCGATGCCCCCGAGGAGGTCGACGCCCTCGCCGCCGCGGTGGAGGGCGCGCGGCTCGCGATCGACCCGAACCCGCGCACCGGGATGCTGTCCGACCGCGAGGAGTTCGTTCGCGGCTTCGAGCGGCTGGCCGCGCGGGCGGACCTGGTGAAGGTCGGCGCCGACGATGCCGACGTGCTCTATGACGGCGACCTCGACACCCTGCGCGCGCGGCTCCGGGACCTCGACGTCACGGCGGTGCTGGCGACGGCCGGAGCGGACGGCGCCGTGCTCGAATCGGACGCCGGGTCGGTCTCGGCCCCCATCTCGGCGCTGCCGGGTCGGGTGGTCGATACCGTGGGCGCGGGGGACGCGACGCTCGCCGCCGTCGCCGCCGGACTGGTGGACGGGGCCCCGAAGGCGGTCGAAGGATGGTCCGCCCTGCTCGAGCGCGCGATGGATGTGGCCGCCGCGACCTGCCGCGCCGAGGGCGGGCTGCTGCGCACACCGGAGTCGCTGGCCGCCGCCGACCGCGGCGTGCACGGGAGCTGACGCCTCGATTTCTCGCGCCCGCATCCGGCAGGTATGATTGTTCTTCGTGCCCCCGGTTGGCTGTTCAAGTCGGACGGGTGCGCTCTGGCGAGTTACCCAAGTGGCCAAAGGGATCTGACTGTAAATCAGCCGTCTTCGACTTCGGGGGTTCGAATCCCTCACTCGCCACCACGGAAGCCCCCGCTCGCGGGGGCTTCTCCCGTTCCCGGCCTCACCTCCGCGCCGAGTTCCTAGACTGGAGCGATGCGACCTCTCACCGAAGCCGACGTCCGGGCCTCGTTCGTGAACGCGGACGCCGACGAGCTGCGCGTCATGGAGATGCCGCACGACTTCCTCCTCGTGGACTGGGACTACCTCGACTTCTTCGCCTGGCGCGACCCGAGCGCCGGCAAGCGCGGCTACGTCCTCATCCCGCACGAGGGACGCGTGGTCGGCGTGGTGCTGCGGGCGTCGGAACCAGGGCGCGGGCGCTCGGGCATGTGCAACATCTGCCACACGATGCAGCCGGGCAACCAGGTGGCGCTGTTCGCGGCGCGACGCACGGGAGAGGCGGGGGAGCGCGGCGACTCGGTCGGCACCTACATCTGCGCCGATCTGTCCTGCCACGAGAACGTGCGCCTGGCGCATCCGCTCGCACCGAACGAGATCCGGGCGGCGGGACAGGTCGACTTCCGGCTCGATGGCACCCGGCGACGGATGGAGCGGTTCGTGGCGCGCGTCTGGGAGGGCGCCTGAGCGCGGCTAGCCTGGAGGCATCCGCCTGTGCTCGAAGGAGAAGCCATGAGTGATGCCATCCTGTTCGCCGTCGACGAGGGGCTGGCGCGGCTCACGCTCAACCGTCCGACCCGCCTCAACGCCTTCAACGCCGATCTGGCGTACGCCTGGCGGGATGCGACCGTCGAGGCGACGTCGCGCGACGACGTGCAGGCCATCCTCATCGACGCGGCGGGACCGGCGTTCTGCGCGGGCGGTGACGTGATCGACATGGCGACGACCATGGGGTCGTCCGGGGCGGAGATCACCGCGCTGGCGGAGGTCATCAACACGGGGATCCGCGCGCTCACGGAGTCGAGCGTGCCCGTGGTCGCCGCGGCGCACGGGACGACGGCCGGTGGCGGACTCGGCATCCTGCTTGCCACGGACTACGCGGTGGTGGGCTCGCGGTCGCAGCTCGGGAGCCTGTACGCGAACATCGGCCTCACGCCCGACCTCTCCGTGTCGGCGCAGCTCGCGCGGGCCGTGGGTCAGCGCCGTGCCCTCCAGCTCGTGCTGCAGGACCGGCTGCTCACGGCCGCGGAGGCCCTCGACTGGGGTCTGGTGGCCGAGGTCGTGGAGGGCGAGGACGGCAGGACGGAGGCCGACCGGGTCCGTGCGCGGGCCGAGGAGGTCGCGCGGTTCTGGCTCGCCGGGGCCGCCGACGCATACGGGCAGGCCAAGCGGCTGGTGCGGTCGCAGCCGGAGCGCACCTTCGCCGAGCAGCTGAGCGAGGAGGCCCGGTCCATCGGCGCCGCCCTGGAGACCCCGGACGCACAGGCGCGGGTCGCGGCCTTCGCGGCGGCCTCCGCGAAGAAGGCCGGCTGACCCTTCCTCCCCAGACCGCGGTCGGTCCCCGATCTCCTTCGCACTCGAGGGAAGCCGGAACAAGCGGGCCCGCGCGTGGCAGGATGAAGGCATCGCCGCTCGACGAGAGGATCCCCATGTCCCATCCGGACACCGCCCGGCTGCAGCCGCAGGGTGACAAGAAGAACTTGTCGCTGCTCATCAGGGGCTCGCTGTGGGTCGCGATCGGCGCCCTCATCGCCGCGGCTCTGGTCTGCGTCGTGTGGGTCCTGGTCGGTGATCAGAACGGCCTCATCGGTCGCGCCTTCCTCACGATCCTCCTGCTCGCCGCCTTCGCCGGGATCGCCATCCTCGAGGCGGGCCTCGCGCCGAACCGGCCGGACTGGCTCCAGCTCGCGAGCATGGTCTCCTGGGTCATCGCGCTCCTCGTCGGCCTCGTGAAGATCTGGCTCCCGGAAGACGGGCTCTACTTCGGCGCGGAGCGCTTCTTCCAGCTGCTGCTCGTGATCGGGATCCTGCAGCTCGCACTGCTCCATGTGCGGCTCTTCACCCGTGCCGCGCAGCGCCATGTCACGACCTTCACGAAGGTGATCCACATCGTGACGATCGTCTTCCTCGGCGCCCTCGTCGCCCTGCTGGTCTTCTTCCTCGCGTTCCCCAACACCTTCGATTACACCGAGCTGTACTGGCGCATCGTCGTCGCCCTCACGATCCTCGTCGCCGTCGGCACCACGCTCATTCCGCTGCTCAACGCCCTGTTCGCGCCGAAGAAGGCTCCTGCCGCCCTGCCGGTCGCCTCCGCACCGTCCTGGCCGACCTACGCCGACGGGATCACGCCCCTCCCGGTCCTTCCGGACGGGAGCCCGGACTGGAATGCGTTCTACACGGGGTACCCCTCGACGGCTCCCCAGGCCCTGGGTCAGGCGCCCGCCGCGGGGTTCCCCGTGGCGACCCCGCCCCTGGCGCCGACGGCTCCGGCCCTTCCGGACTTCGCGGCGCCTCCCGCTCCTGGCCCTGTGCCTCCCGCGCCCGACCTGCCGGCGCCGCCGCAGCCGGCGTCCCCCTCGTCGGCACCTGCGCAGCCGGCGCCGCCGCAGCCCGCTCCGCCCACCCAGGGTGAGCCCCCGGCCTTCCCGCCGCCGCCGCCCGCACCCTCGCACCCGGCGCCGTGATCGACGCTCTCGAGCTCAGCGCGCTGGCGACGGAGATCGCCGAGGAGGCGGGTGCGCTCGCCCGTACCCGACGCCGGGAGGGCGTCCGGCTCGCGGCGACCAAGTCGACGCTCGCCGACATCGTGACCGAGGCTGACCGCGAGGTGGAGGCGCTCATCCGCGAGCGACTGCGCGCGGCGCGGCCGGCGGACGGTTTCCTCGGCGAGGAGTCGGGGGCGGCCTCCGGCGACAGCGGCATCACGTGGGTGGTCGACCCCATCGACGGCACGGTGAACTACGCCTACGGCATCCCCGCGTACAACGTGAGCATCGCGGCCGTCAGTGGTCCTCCGGAGCCCGACGCATGGGAGGCACTGGCCGCCGCCGTGCACGCTCCCGCCATCGGCGAGACCTTCACGGCCGCTCGCGGGCACGGTGCCTGGTCGGACGGCGTCCGGCTCGCGGTGACCGCGGTGACCGTCGCCGGGGCACTCCTGGCGACCGGGTTCGGCTATGACCCGGCGACGCACGACGGCGACCTCGCGACGGTCCGCCGGGTGATGCCCATCGCCCGGGATCTCCGCCGTATGGGTTCGGCGGCCCTGGACCTGGCCTACGTGGCGGCGGGCCGACTGGACGGATACTTCGAGCGCGGCCTCAAACCGTGGGATCACGCGGCGGGTGCCCTGCTCGTCCAGGAAGCGGGTGGGCGCGTGAGCCGGATCGACCGGGAATCGCCGCGGCCCTTCCTGATCGCGGGTGGCGTGACCGTGCACGACCGACTCCGGGATATCCTCGATGAGAAAAACCCTGACCGATCCATGGCTTTCACAGGAGGATCGGGGTAGTGTTTACCCGATCGTTACTTTCACCACCCGAAGGTGAGAGTTGTCATTGCGCCCCCGAGCATCACGAACGACCGAGAGATTAGCTTTGCCCTTCGAGAACCCCCAGGCTGCCGCTGCGCCCACGCGCCGGTCCAGCCGCCCTCGCACTGCGGCCTCCGAGGCCTCGGCGAGCGGGTCGACGGCACCCCTCGCTGACGCGGAGACCGTGATCGCCCTCGCTGCTGTCATCCCCCTGTCCCGTCGCGCCGCGCGTCAGCGCCAGGCCGAGGTGCCCCCGGTGCCGGTCGCACCCGAGGAGCCCTTCATCGCCGCGGCTGCACCCGCCATTGCCGATGTCCCCGCGGTGCCCGTCGTCGCCGAGATCGTCGAGAAGTCCGAAGACACGGTCCCGGTCGAGGACATCGCCCCGGCATCCGAGCCCTTCGTCGCCGAGGCTGACGCCGAGGGCGACGCCTTCGAGCGCGCCTCCCGCGCCTTCCGTGAGACCGGCTCCATCCCGACGCCGTCGGCGTCCCGCCGTTCGGCTTTCGTCGCGAACGCCGCATCGCAGACCGCGCCGAACATCGGCACCGCCGGCCTCGCGGCCGTCGGTCCTCGCCGCACCCGCCGCATCCGCAAGACCCTCGCCGCCGGTGCCACCGTCGGCGCGATGGGGCTCGCCGGACTCCTGGCCGTGTCCATGACCCTGCCCGCGGAGGCCGTCGCGGCCGCCCAGGGCGGATCGCTCGCCTCGACGTCCCTCGTCACGGCGGCTGCCGCCGATGCGGCAGGCTCGGCGGACGACGAGATCCAGGCCTTCGTCGCGCCGTCGGGCGTGCAGAACGAGCCGCTCTCGCGCGCCGACAACTTCAGCACGGTCTCGCTCGTCGAGGTCGCGGCCGAGCAGGGCATCAACTACTCCGGCGAGATCTTCACGAACGACCCGGACGCCGCCATCCAGTGGCCGTTCCTCGTCGGAGTGGGCATGAGCTACGGCTACGGCATGCGCAGCGGCCGCCTCCACGAGGGCATCGACTTCGTGCCGGGCAACGGTGCGCCCATCCAGGCGATCGCCGACGGCACCGTCCGCATCGCGACCGAGCAGGGCGCCGCCTACGGTGTCACGGTCTACATCGACCACGTCATCGACGGCTCGGTCATCACGAGCCACTACTCGCACATGCAGTACGGCTCGCTGCAGGTGAAGGCGGGCGACAAGGTCAAGGTCGGCGACATCGTCGGCAAGACCGGTAACACCGGCCGCTCCTACGGGGCGCACCTGCACTTCGAGCTCATCGTGAACGGGACGACCATCGACCCGATGCCGTGGCTCAAGAAGAACGCCGGACGCACGTCGCTCACCTCGGAGGAGTGACCGTCTCGATTTCATGAGGACGCCACAGTGATGGTATTCTCGTGTGGTTGCCCCGCGAGGGGCAGCACGCCCCGATAGCTCAGTGGCAGAGCACTTCCATGGTAAGGAAGGGGTCGTCAGTTCAATCCTGACTCGGGGCTCGGAGTTCGCATCTGCGATGCGGATGCCGTGCGGCAGGGTAGCTCAGTTGGTGAGAGCGCACGACTCATAATCGTGAGGTCGCGGGTTCAAGCCCCGCTCCTGCTACAGAATGAAACCCCCGGAACCTTCCGGGGGTTTTGTCGTCTCCGGCCACCGTGCCGGGATACCGTCCTCACCCCGCGCGGAGCGTCCTAGAGTGTGTGACGCGTCGGCCTCCCGGCCGGCCACCGAGATGGCGGGCATCGAGGGACGAGGTCTGTCGTGTCTGCGCCCGATCGCCGTGCAAGCATCGTGTTCCGGGACGCCCGGCGTGCCCTGGAGGAAGCCGTCGCGGGCGGGCGCGGTCATTCCCTCGGGCTCGAAACACTCGCGCCGCACGAGTCCTGGGACGTGCTGGTCGCCGAAGGGTACGGGCGGGCGCTGCTGACCGGCGCCCTCGCCGGAGCACTCGCCGGGCTGCTGCGGCACGGCGTGAGCGTCGCCGACGTGCTGAGCTGTCCTGCTGTCCCTCTCGGGGTCGAACTCGGGCCGACCTCCCTTCGACTCGTCAGGGGATGGCTCGCGGACGGCGTGGCCGAGATGGATGATGCCGTCGTATCACGGACGATGGTGGCCGGCGTGGCCGATGATCTCATCGGTGCCTCCGACGCGGCCCTGGCCGTCGGCGATGCGCACCGGGTGGCCGTGCTGGTCTTCGGGATCGCGGCGGTCGGCACGCACACAGTCCGGCGCGCGGTGTGATCCGGGCGGTCAGCTCTGCCGAGCGAAGGTGTCGGGGGCGGAGGCTCCGACCCGACCGCGAATGAAGATCATCAGCACGAGGCCGGCGACGATCACGACGATGTTGCCGAGTCCCGCGATGGCTGTCAGCCCACCCTCGGCGGGGTGCAGCGTCTGCAGGAAGATGCTCGGGTCGGTGCTGGCGTGCAGGAGGATCGGGGCGAGGATGGTCCGGGTGACGCGGAGCGCGAGGTACATGCAGATGCCGAAAGCGAAGGTGTACACGAGCTGGAAGAGGGTCGGGAACAGGTCCTGTCCGGTCAGCAGGTTGCCCGAGTGCAGCCCGGCGAAGATCGCCGCAGAGATCACCGCGACGACGAGCTCGCGCGCCCCCGCGTCGCGCATCATCTTCACGACGAGGCCGCGGGTGAGGACCTCTTCCGCGAAGCCGATGGCGAGTCCCGCGAGCAGCCAGGTCGCAACCACATCCAACCCGACGCTGCCGTAGTCGATCGTGAGGAAGCGGAGGACGTTGAACAGCAGGACCGCGACGATCGCGATCCACATCCATCCCGCTCCCCGGATCGGCTGGCGCCCGAACACGGGGCGCCACCACCCGACCGAGGCGATGAACCCGATGAGCAGGAGACCCCCGACGAGGATCGGAAGGACGTCGTAGACGAGGACGCCGGCTGCGCTGGCCGGGTCGTCGACCTGCGCGGCCAGCGGGAGGAAGGCGAGCGAGAACAGCTGATAGAGGCCGTAGTACACCGCCGCGAGCAGGAGGGCGCGCCACCAGCCTCCGCGATCCCAGAAGCGCTGCCAGGCGGAACGGTGCGGTGCGGCGTCGATCACGGGTGCTCCTCGAAGGGGGATGGCGGGCACCTCCAGTGTGACGGCTCCGCCCGCCCGGCGCGGGCGCCGGGCGGCGACACGCCGTGTCAACCCCCTCGGCCCCGGCAGCCCGCCCGCTCAGACTGGCCGTCCGGATCCCCAACGTCAGGAGGCGCCATGTCCGACACGTCGAACAGCCAGGAGAACCAGGAGGAGATCGAGGCCATCGGCGTCGACCCCGACTTCGTCACCACCGACCACGACCCCGAGCCCGACGAGCTTCCGGCGACGGGCGGCGGGGAGGACGACGACGACGTCGACGTCGCCGACCTCCCCTAGCGCGGGCTACCCGCCTGTGGGCGCCGAGCCGGTCTCTCCCGGCTCGGCGTCCGTGCGTGCGGCATGGACCCGCCCGGCCGTGCGGAGCTCCGCCTCCAGGCGTTCGGCCTCCTCGCCGCTGATCGCCTCACCGCGGGCCACGAGACCGGCCTGATCCGACAGCGGGATCTGCTTGAGGAACAGCGACAGGATGAGCGCGAGCGCGATGAACGGCACGAGGTACCAGAACACCGGGGCGAGCGCGTCCGCGTACGCCGTGACGATGCCGTCGCGCACCTCGTCCGGCAGACTGTTCAGTGTGGCGGGGTCGATCGTTGACGCGGCCTGGGACGCGGCCTCGGGGGATGCCCCGGCGCCGGCGAACACACCGAGGAGGTTCTCCGTCAGCCGCGTGGTGAAGATCGTGCCGAACACCGCGGTCCCCAGCGAGGCGCCGACCTCGCGGAAGTAGTTGTTCGTGCTCGTGGCGGTGCCGATCTCGCCTGCCGGGACGGCGTTCTGCACGACGAGCACGACGACCTGCATGATGAGGCCGAGCCCGGCGCCGAAGACGAACAGGAACGCGCAGATCAGCCAGATCGGCGTCTCCGCCGACAGGGTGGTCATGGCGACCATCGCGATGCCGGTGATGATGGTGCCGAGGATCGGGTAGATCTTGTACTTCCCGGTCTTCGAGATCGCGATGCCGGAGAAGATCGAGGTCCCCATGAGGCCCACCATCATCGGGATCATCAGCAGCCCCGACGCGGCGGCGGACGTTCCGGACGACATCTGCAGGAATGTCGGGACGAAGCCGATCGCCGCGAACATGCCGATGCCGAGGACGAGGCCGATCGCGGTGGCGTTCACGAAGATCGGGTTGCGGAAGAGGCTGAGCGGGATGATCGGGTCCTGCACGCGCGACTCGGTGATGACGAACGCCGTCGCCGACACCACGAGGCCGGCGCCCCAGGCCCAGGTCGCCAGGGAATCCCAGCCGAACGCGGCGTCGCCGCCGAAGTCGGTGAAGAAGATGAGGCACGTCGTGGCAGCGGACAGGAAGAGCACGCCGAGGATGTCGATCGGCTTCTCCGCCTTCTTGCTGGGGAGCTTCAGCGCTACGAGGGCGATGAGGAACGCCGCGATGCCGACCGGGATGTTGATGTAGAACGCCCACTGCCAGGTCATGTGGTCGACGAAGAAGCCGCCGAGGAGCGGTCCGGCGACCGCGGAGAGGCCGAACACCGCACCGAGCGGGCCCATGTACTTGCCGCGCTCGTTGGCCGGCACGATGTCGGCGATGATCGCCTGCGAGAGGATCATGAGCCCGCCGCCGCCGAGACCCTGGAGGGCGCGGAAGACGACGAACATCCAGAAGTCCGACGCGAAAGCGCAGCCGACCGAGGCGAGCGTGAACAGGGCGATGGCGACGAGGAACAGCGACCGCCTGCCCAGCACGTCGCCGAACTTGCCGTAGATCGGCATGACGATGGTGGTGGCGAGCAGGTAGGCCGTGGTGATCCACACCTGATGGTCGACGCCGCCGAGCTGGCCGACGATGGTGGGCATCGCGGTCGACACGATCGTCTGGTCGAGGCTCGCGAGCAGCATGCCCGCGATCAGGGCGCTGAAGATGATCCAGATGCGGCGCTTCGTCAGGAGGAAGGGCGCATCCGCGGTGGCGGTGGCGGACATCAGTGGGCTTTCTGTGAAGGGGAGTAGAGGTCGCGCGCGAGGCGCAGCCGGCGGGTGATGAGGTCGGCGAACGGTTCGGTGGAGTGGTGGTGCAGCAGCTGCTCCATGCACAGGCGCACGAGCGCGCCGACGGAGTGGACGAGCACCTCCGCGCGCAGCTCCGCGTCCGGCTCCGCGCCGATGCGGCGGGCCACGAGGGCGATGTCGCGGCGCTCGTGCTTCTCCTGCTGCTCGAAGGCGGCCCGCAGCAGCCGCGGCTCCTGCTCGATGACGGCGAACAGCTCCGCGGCGTGCTCGATGGGATCGAAGAGGGCGAACCGCTCGATGGTGAGCTGCACGAAGTCGTCCAGGAGATCGCCCTCGCGGTCGAGGAAGGCCGCTTCGAGCTCCTCCTGGCGGGAGTCGATGACGGCGAAGCCGAAGACCGCGTTCTCCTTGCTCTCGAAGTAGTTGAAGAACGTGCGCCGCGAGACCCCGGCGTCGGCGCACAGCTCCTCGACGGTGAAGCCCGCGAAGCCCCGCTCGGTGGTCAAGCGGCGCGCGGCTTCGGTGAGCGCGCGCGTGGTCCGACGCTTGCGCTGCTCCCGGGTGGACTCTGCACTGTTCTCCATAAAGTGCAACTTTGCACTCTGAACCTTGGAGTGCACTGAGAGGTGCTGCCGAGAGGCGAGCCGAAATTCGTTCGGAGAAGTTTGTGACATTCTGTGCTCCCCGACCGTCTTAGTGGTGTCGTGAGAACACGGCCCGCGCGGGAACCGCGTGGTCACACGGATGAAGGAGCTCGAGATGGCGAACGTGACTGGGGGCACCCAGCCCAAGGCTCAGGTCGTTCCGGCGTCGCAGGGGGCGGCGGGGAAGACCACGATCGAGGATGCGGTGGTCGCGAAGATCGCCGGCATCGCGGCACGAGAGGTGGACGGGGTCTACGCGCTCGGCGGCGGCGCCGCACGCATGATGGGCGCCATCCGCGACGCCCTCAACACGACCGACCTCGCGCAGGGGATCAGCGTCGAGGTGGGCGAGACGCAGGTGGCCGTCGACGTGACGATCGTGGCGGAGTACCCGGTGTCCCTGCAGAAGGTGGCCGACCAGGTGCGGGCCGCGATCCACCGGGCCATGGTGGAGCTGGTGGGCATGGAGGTCGCCGAGGTGAACGTGACCGTCAACGACGTGCACATCCCCTCCGAGGACGACGACGAGGCTCCGGAGGCGCGAGTCCAGTGAACGCCTCGGTGATCGGCGGAGCTGCGGCGACGGTGCTCGCGCTGACCTGGATCGTCTGGGGGTTCTGGGCGTTCCTGCTCGTCACCCTCGCGATGCTCGTCGGTGCGGTCGTCGGCCGCATCGTCGACGGTCGCCTGGACGTGCGGGCGCTCGCCGACGTGGTGCGCGGGCGGCGATCGTCCTCATGAGCGTCGCAGTGACGGACGGGCCGACGACCGTGGCGGGGGCCACGGTCGTCGAGGCCCGGGCGCTGCATCGGCTCGCGCTGGGGATCGTCCGCGATGTCGCCGGAGTCGGCGCGGGAGACGCGAGCGTCGACCTCGCCGACAGCCGCGGCGACCTGCGGGTCTCCGTGGCGGTCCCGGTCGTCCTGGGGAGCCGCGGGGGCGGTCCCGTGGCGGTCCGCGCCGACGCCGTGCGCGACGCGGTCGTCCGCGGCATGCGCGAGCTGGCGGCCCGCCGCGTGGGAGCGGTGGACGTGCGTTTCACCGGAGTCCGGCGTGAGGACGAGAGGAGAGTGGCATGACTGCGAACACGACGACGTCGCGGCGACTGCTTCGTCGAGAGGCGAGGGCGACGCGCCGGGGCCCGGCGATCGCGCTCGCGGTCGTCCTCGCGGTGCTCCTCCTCGCTCTGCTGGGCGCGATGGTCGCCGGGACTCTCGACGCGGGGTTCCGCGCGCAGGTCACCGGATGGCTCACGCCCGTCACGGCTTCCGCCGCGGCGCCTGCGGTGATGATCGCCGCCGGGGCCGTGCTCGTGGTCGTGGCGCTGCTCCTCCTCGGACTCGCCGTGCTTCCCGGTCGGCGGGCCCGCCGCACGCGGCTCGCCGCACGGGCCGCGCTCGTGATCGACGACGGGGTGCTCGCCGACGCCATCGCCGACGGCACCGCGCGCCGGATCGGCGTGCCACGCGGCCAGGTGCGCGTGACCGTCGGACGACGCACGGTGCTGATCCGGGTCACGCCCACGAGCGGGGTCCCGGTGGATGCGGCCGCCGCGGGAGACGCGGCCCTGCGCGTGCTGGACGAGACCGGATTCCGGCTCTCGCCGCGGGTGCAGGTGGCGCGGGAAGGAGTGATCGCATGACGTCGGCAGGGACCGTCGCGAACCGGATCGTCCTCCTCGGAGGAGCCGCGATGCTTCTGGGCGGGGGCGTCGTCCTCCTCGCTGCGGGACTGCGGGGCGCGGGGGCGCTTCCGGCCCCCGCCGAGGATGTGCTCGCCCAGGCCGACGGTGTCGTGGCGTGGTCGGGGGCCTGGGGCCCCGACATCCCCGGTGCGGGCTTCGTGCCGGTGTGGGCGCTCGCGGGGCTCGCCGCCGCGGTGCTGCTCGTCGTCCTCCTCCTCGCGTTCCTGCTCACCCGCAGGCCGCGGCGGGAGCGCACCCTTCTCCGGCTCGCCGGTGAGGGCGGCACGACCACCGTCGACCGAAGTGTGGCGGAGCAGCTGCTCGCAGCCCCCCTCGCCGATCGAGCGGACGTGCTGGCCGCCCGGGTGACGAGCCGGAAGGCCGGCCGCGAGATCGCTCTCGGCCTCGTGGTCACTCCACGCCCCGGCGCGGCCCTGGGGCAGGTGCTCGCCGCCGCCGATGCGGTCGTGCAGGAGTGGGACGCCGTCACCGGGACGCGGATGCCGGTCGTCGTGCACATCGCGGACCGCGGCTGGCGGGAGCTCTTCCGCTCCCGACAGCGGATGCGCCGTTCGCTGGTGGCCGGACAGAGCACGGCGGCGCGTGAGCCGCACAGCACACAGACATCGACCCCGACCGTCGGGGTCGTGTGAGGAAAGGAGGCGCCATGAGCGCGGAGGACAAGATCAAGGCCGCAGCCGAGAAGGTCGCAGGCAAGGCCAAGGAGGTCGTCGGCGAGGTCACGAACAACGACAAGCTCGTCGCCGAGGGCAAGGCCGAGCAGGCCAACGGCGATGTCAGGAACGCGGCCGAGGATGTCAAGGACACGTTCACCAAGTGACGGAAGGGGAGGAGGCGCCCGGAGGGGCGTCTCCTCCGCTCGCGCGCAGAGGGTCGATCCGATCCGATGCGGCGCGGGCTCCGAACGTCCGGGGAACCGTGAACGAGGGGTGGGGGAATGGCAGCCGATCACTGGGGTGAGGCGCTGGAGCAGGCCGGGGACCGTATCGTCGCCGGCCGCGCGATGGACGGCGACGTCGCCGCGTTCGCGGTGCTCGTGCGCAGGTACACGCCGATGATGAGGGCCTACACGCAGCGGATGCTCAACGCGTCGGCGGAGGTCGACGACATCGTGCAGGACGCATTCGTGACGGCATGGCAGCGGTTCGGTGAGCTGGAGGACCCCGCGAAGGTCAAGAGCTGGCTCATGCGGATCGTGAGCCGCAAGGCGGTGGACCGGCTGCGCCGGACGCGTCCCGCGCTCGACGTGGACGAGATCGACCGACCGGCGCCGCCGCAGGCATCGCCCCATGCGGTCGTCGAGGCGAGAGCGGGCGTCGAGGCCCTCGGCGCGGCCCTGCGCGAACTCCCGGAGGCCCAGCGCGAATGCTGGGTGCTGCGGGAGCTGGCCGGCTACAGCTACGACGAGATCGCCGAGGAGCTCGGCATCCCCGTCAGCACGGTGCGCGGACTGCTGTCCCGCGCGCGACGGTTCCTGATCACACGGATGGAGGCGTGGCGATGACCGATCACCACGAGGACGACCAGCTGCGCCGCCTCGGCCTGGAGCCCGCCGACCTCGACGGGCACACGATCGAGGAGCTCAGCGACTACTTGGACTCCGGCCGCACCCCGCGGAATCCCGCCATCGAGGAGTCGCCGGGGTGCCAGCTCGCGCTCGATGCCCTGGAGAGGCTGCGCGGGCTGGGCAGCGCCCTGATGGATGAGGATGTCTCCTCCGCGCCTGCCGCGGACGAGAGCTGGGTGGAGAGGATCCTCAGCGGCATCGCGATGGACGCCCAGGCGGGGCGCCGCATCCCCTTCGCCTCCGATGATCCGGACGTGGAGCTGGCGATCACCGAAGGCGCCGTGCGCGGACTGGTCCGTGCCGCGGAGGAGGCCGTCCCCGGCGTGCTGGTCGGCCGGTGCCGGCTGGAGGGCGATGTCACAGAGCCCGGAGCGCCGGTGCGGGTGGCGATCGACGCGAGCGTGCGCCTCGGCGACCCTCTCCGTCGCGTCGCCGACCGGCTGCGCGCGGAGGTGGAGGCCCGGCTGCGTCGTCATACCGAGCTGCAGGTCGTGGCCATCGATGTCGCGATCACCGACGTCAGGGAGGGGGCATGATGACCGGCACCGAGCTGTCGAAGGAGGAGCGCGCGGGTCTCGCGCTCCGGATCGAGGCGGCGCTGCGCGCCTGCTCCGGGGTGCGCGGCGTATACCGATCGGGCTCCCTCGTCTCCAACCTCCTGCGTGCGGGTGCGTCGGCGTGGGGGAACGAGCGCGGAGTCGAACCGATCGTGTCCGTCGCCGCCGGAGCGGACGGCGTGGCGGTGGAGGCGGCGATCGGCGTCGACGGGCGGGTGCGCAGCGTCGCGACGCTGCGGCATGCCCGTGACGCCGTGGACGCGGTGCTGCGGGCCGAAGGCCTGCGCCGCGGGAGGCTCACGCTCACCGTCGCCTACGTGCAGAGCGCCGTGGAGCCGGAGCCGGGGGAGGGGGGGGGGGGGGCGTCAGGGGGGGGTGCCCTGGTGCGCAAAGGGGAGAGGGAGTGGTCAAAAAGAAGGCGGTCGGCGCGCACTTGCGCGGTCG
>NZ_JBHVHT010000001.1:1260836-1769510 GCF_042799975.1 Microbacterium sp. NPDC057658
GAGGAGATGGCGGGACGGGAAACCCCCCTCACGTAGAACCCGAAGGGAGCCGCGCAGCAGAAAGAAGAGAGAACACCCCCCCCCCCCCCCCCCCCCCCCCCTCCACGGGTCACACCAGGGCGCGGAGGCCCTCGACGAGCGGGGTCGTCGGGCGGCCGATGAGGCGGCGGAGGGTGCCGTCGGTGTCCGCCAAGGCGCCGTCGCGGATGCCGGCGTCCAGGGCGACGACGAACCCGGCGGTGCCCTCGTCGAGGCCGGCGGCGCGGAGCGCGGCGAGCTGCTCGTCGGCGGAGAGGGGGACGAACACGACCTCGCGGCCCGTCACCTCGGTCATCGCGGCGGCGAGGTCGGCGTAGGTCCATGCGACGTCCCCGCCGAGCTCGTAGACCGCACCGAGGTGTCCGTCCTCGGTGGCGACGACGGCGGCGGCCTCGGCGTAGTCCTTCCGGCTGGCGGAGGCGACGCGGCCCTCTCCGGTGCCGGCGCTGAGGGTGCCGGTCTCCGCTGCACGAGCCAGGTCGGCGGCGTAGTTCTCGGTGTACCAGTTGTTGCGGAGGATCACCGCGGGAAGACCTGCAGCCGCGATGAGCTCCTCGGTGGCCTTGTGCTCGGGAGCCAGGACGAGGGAGCTCGTGGTGGCCTTCGGAGCGCTCGTGTAGACGAACTTCGACACCCCGGCATCCTTCGCGGCCTCGATGACCGCCTGATGCTGCGCGACGCGCTGGCCCACCTCCGAGCCGGAGACGAGCACGACGGTGTCCACGCCGTCGAGCGCCGCCGCGACCGACGCCGGGTTGGTGTAGTCGAGACGGACGACGGGCACGCCGAGGTCGGCCCCCTTGGCGAGGTCGCGCGCACCGGCGCGGATCGTCTGCGGGTCGACGCCGCGCGCGAGCAGGGCGGCGACGATGAGGCGGCCGAGGTGACCGGTCGAACCGGTGACGAGGATGGTCATGGGAGTCCTTTCGTTGCTGACTCCCCGGACAACCCCGGCAGCCGTGCTCCGCATTCCTTTCGGCGGGTACCCACTTTTCGGTAAGGTACCCACATGACGGTGAGTTTTGCGCAGATCCGCGATTCCCAGCCCGCTCTCTTCGATCAGGGATGCGGGACACGCGTCATCCTCGACCACATCATGAGCAAGTGGGGCGTGCTCGTACTCTCCTGTCTCTCCGACGGCACGCGGCGCTGGGGCGAGCTGCGTCGGGAGGTGGACGGCATCAGCGAGAAGATGCTCGCGTCGACCTTGCGGACCCTCACCGACGACGGCCTGGTGCATCGGGAGTCGCTGCCGACGGTGCCGCCGCATGTCGAGTACAGCCTCACGCCTCTCGGGCGTGACCTGATGGAGCGGATGCTTCCGCTGATGGAGTGGGTCGCGGCGCACGCCGACGGAATGCTCGGTCGCGACTGACCCACGGAATCCTTCGCGTATCTGAACGCGACGCATGGATTCCGTTGCAGAAACAAAAGGATTGACGGGATACCGCAGCGAGCCGTACTGTTCAGGACATGGCAACGACGCCCATCCACCTCGAACGCCCCGACGGCAAGGGCCTGGCCGCAGGCACCCTCGGCCTGTGGGGCTCCACCGTCATCGGGCTCGCCTCCACGGCCCCCGTCTACTCGCTCGTCGCGACGCTCGGCTTCGTCGTGCTCGCCGTCGGCGCGCAGGCGCCGATCGCCTTCATCATCGCCTTCGTGCCGATGCTGCTGATCGCCTTCGCCTATCGCGAGCTCAACAACGCCGTCCCCGACTGCGGCACCACGTTCACCTGGGGCACCAAGGCCTTCGGGCCGTGGGTGGGCTGGATGGGCGGCTGGGGCGTCGCGGTCGCCGGCATGGTCGTGCTCGCGAACCTCGCGCAGATCGCCTCCGTGTACTTCTGGTCGCTGATCGGGCAGGACCTCGAGAACAACGACTGGCGCGTCGTCGTCGTGGCGGTTCTCTTCATCGCGGCGATGACCTGGGTGAGCTGGCGCGGGGTCGAGATCGGCGAGCGCATTCAGAACGTGCTCCTCGCGATCCAGTACCTCGCGCTGGCGATCTTCATCGTGGCCGCCCTCTGGCAGTTCTTCACGGGCGACGCCCCCGACGCCACCCCGTTCTCGTGGGAGTGGCTGAACCCCTTCGGCTTCACCGACTGGTCGGGCTTCACCGAGGCGATCCTCCTCGCGCTCTTCATCTACTGGGGATGGGACACCTGCCTCGCCCTCAACGAGGAGACGAAGGACCCGAAGCGCATCCCCGGCCGCGCCGCGGTGCTCACGTGCGTCATCCTCCTGGTGACGTACGTCGCGGTGACGATCGCCGCGATGATGTACGCCGGACTCGGCGAGGACGGCACGGGACTCGGCAACGAGGCCAACGCCGACGACTTCTTCCTGGCCATCAAGGACGGGCTGCTCGGACCGTTCGGCTGGGTGCTGGTGGTCGCGGTCATCATCTCGGCGATCTCGTCCACCCAGACGACCATCCTCCCGACCGCCCGCGGCACGCTCGCGATGGGCGTGTACCGGGCGCTCCCGGCGAAGTTCAAGGACGTGCACCCGGTCTACAAGACGCCGTCGTTCTCGACCATCGTCATGGGCGTGGTGGCTTCCCTCTACTACGTCGGCATGACCTTCATCAGCGACAACATCCTGCAGGACTCGATCCTCTCGCTGGGCCTCGCGATCGCGTTCTACTACGCCATCACCGGTTTCGCCTGCGTCTGGTACTTCCGTGCCGACCTGCGCCGCTCGACCCGCGACCTGTTCTTCAAGGGCATCTTCCCGCTGCTCGGAGCGCTGCTGCTGACCGGCGCGTTCGTGCAGTCGGCGATCGACATGTGGGATGTCGACTACGGCTACACCGTGCTCTTCGGCATCGGCGGCACGTTCGTGATCGGCATCGGGTCGCTGGCGATCGGCCTCGTCCTGATGTTCCTCTGGTACCTCTTCCCGCGGTCGAAGCGGTTCTTCCGGGGCGAGAGCCTGAACCGGGAGACCGAGGTGATGGTGCCGGAGGAGCCGGGCGCGATGATCCGCTCGGTCGACGGCGGCATCTGAGGCGCAGGGTGCGCGCGCGGCTGTCCTAGGCTGGCCTCGTGCGCATCCGGCTCGACATCGCCTACGACGGCACCCATTTCCGCGGGTGGGCCACGCAGCCCACGCTCCGCACGGTCCAGGGGACGCTGGAGGCGGCGCTCGCCCGGATCGTCGGCTCCGACGTGCGGTTCGTCGTCGCCGGACGGACGGACGCCGGCGTGCATGCGAGCGGACAGGTCGCGCACGTGGATCTCGACGAGGCGCAGTGGGCCCGGATCCAGGCACGACACGGCCGCGCCGCCGAGGATCCCGCGGCCAGCATCGCGGCGCGCATGCGCGGGGTGCTCGGCGCCTACCCCGACGTGTCGGTCGTGCGCTCCTCCCTCGCCCCCGAGGGCTTCGACGCGCGCTTCTCCGCGGTCTGGCGACGCTATCGGTACCGGCTCGCCGACGACCTCGCCGGCTATGACCCGCTGCGGCGTCTCGACACCACGACGATCCGCGGTCGGCTGGACGCCGAGGCCATGGACGCCGCCGCCCGGACCCTCATCGGTCTGCACGACTTCGCCGCCTACTGCAAGCCGCGCGAGGAGGCCACGACCATCCGCACGCTGCTCGACTACCGGTGGCAGCGGGACGCGGACGGGGTGCTCGTCGCGGAGGTGAAGGCCGACGCGTTCTGCCACAGCATGGTGCGGGCCCTCGTCGGCGCCTGCGCGGCGGTGGGGGAGGGGCGCCTCGACGTGGGCGACCTCGTCGTGCTCCGCGATGCCCTCACGCGGACCAGCGAGTTCAAGGTGCTCGCCGCCCGCGGGCTCACGCTCACCGAGGTCGGATACCCCGCCGACGATCTCCTCGCCGCGCGGGCAGCCCAGACCCGCGCCCGCCGGGACCACGAGACCGACTGATCGTCCGGATCCGGAGCCGGGGCACAGATGGGGCGGGTAGCGTGGGGACGATCATGAAGGTCATCTCCTACAACCTGCGCAAGCACCGGGCCGCCGGCGAGCTCGCGGCGCTCGTCGATGAGCATGATCCCGACATCCTCTGCCTGCAGGAGTGCGACGTCCCGGAGCTGCCGGACCGAATCGGCGGCCTCGTGCTGGCGGATGCGACACAGGGCAACCGCCTCGGTCTCGCGCTCTTCTATCGCGAGAGCACCTACCGCCTGCACGGCATCCGTACCCTCGGCCTGAAGAAGTCGCTGCACGATCGCATCGCGAAGCCGGCGCACGAGCGCGTGCTCGGCGCGCGCCTGCGCGACATCGACGACGGCGGCGAGTTCATCGTCGCGTCCTTCCACGCCGCGCCCCTGACGGCGTTGAACTCGTTGCGGCGGCATCAGATCCGTGCGGCGCTCGCCGAGCTCGCGACGCTGGGCGAGGGACTGCCGCAGCTCATGGTGGGCGATTACAACTACCCCGTGTTCAAGGAGAACCTCGGGCAGGCCGTGCGCGACCAGGGCTACGCGCTCTCCCTCAGCGACGACCACACCTACACGCGCTACCGCGTCTTCCGCGGGCACTACGACTTCGCGACGTCGTCCGGCTTCGAGATCGAGCGCATCACCACGCTGCCGCAGCGCTCCAGCGACCACCGCCCGATCCTCGTGACGGTCCGCCCGGACTGAGTCCGGGCGCCGGCGGGTTTGGGAATGCCGTTCCGGTGGCGTATGCTGACTCTTTGGTGCCCTTCCCTGTCCTGCGGGGAAGACGCACATCCGAACGTGAGCCCTCCACTGGCGTGTTCCTCCCCGTAGGGAAGAACCACCCCGGAGTGGGATTCACGAACACCTCCGTTCGACAAGAAAGCAGCACTATCGTGACGCGCACTTACACCCCCAAGGCTGGCGAAGTCCAGCGCGACTGGGTCGTCATCGACGCCACCGACGTCGTTCTCGGCCGTCTGGCTTCGCACGCGGCGACGCTCCTGCGTGGCAAGCACAAGCCGACCTTCGCCAACCACATCGACTCGGGTGACTTCGTCATCATCGTGAACGCCGACAAGGTCGCGCTCACCGGTCAGAAGCTCCAGAAGAAGATGGCGTACCGCCACTCCGGCTACCCGGGTGGCCTCAAGGCCGTCAGCTACGCCGAGCTCCTCGAGAAGAACCCGGTCCGCGCCGTGGAGAAGGCCATCCGTGGCATGCTCCCGAAGAACAGCCTGGGCCGCCAGCAGCTGTCGAAGCTGAAGGTGTACGCCGGTGCCGAGCACCCGCACGCCGCGCAGCAGCCCCAGCCGTACACCCTCGACCAGGTCGCCCAGTAAGCGCCGTACAGACTAAGGACATACTCGTGGCTGACATCCAGGACTCCACCGAAAACCTCCAGAACTTCTCGACGTCGACCCCGGAGACCGACGCGGTCGAGGCGGCTCCCCGCCCCGTGCTGAGCGTCCCCGGCGCCGCTGTCGGCCGTCGCAAGCAGGCCATCGCCCGCGTGCGTCTGGTTCCCGGCTCGGGCACCATCACGGTCAACGGCCGCACGCTCGAGGACTACTTCCCGAACAAGCTGCACCAGCAGCTCATCAACGACCCGTTCACCGCGCTGAACCTCGCCGGTGCCTACGACGTGATCGCCCGCATCTCGGGTGGTGGCGACTCCGGCCAGGCCGGCGCCCTGCGTCTCGGCATCGCCCGTGCCCTCAACGGCATCGACGCGGAGAACAACCGTCCGACCCTGAAGAAGGCCGGCTTCCTCTCGCGCGACGCTCGCGTCAAGGAGCGCAAGAAGGCCGGACTCAAGAAGGCCCGTAAGGCGCCTCAGTACTCGAAGCGTTAAGGTCCACTGCTCCGATGCCGATCTTTGGCACGGACGGCGTGCGAGGACTCGCCAATGGCATCCTCACCGCCGACCTGGCGCTCACCCTGGCCCAGGCGACTGCTGTCGTCCTGGGCCAGGGCCGTACTGCGGAGGCTCGCAAGGCCGAAGGCAAGCGACTCACCGCCGTCGTCGCCCGTGACCCCCGGGTCTCGGGGCACTTCCTGACCGCCGCCGTCTCCGCGGGACTCGCCTCCTCCGGCGTCGACGTCCTCGAGGCCGGGGTCATCCCCACGCCGGCGCTGGCATTCCTCGTCGCGGATCGCGACGCCGACTTCGGCGTGATGATCTCCGCGTCGCACAACGCGGCGCCCGACAACGGGATCAAGATCTTCGCCCGCGGCGGACGCAAGCTCCCTGACATCGTGGAGCAGCGCATCGAGGAGGCCATGCACGGCGAGATGCTGCGCCCGACCGGTGCCGGCGTCGGCCGCATCGACCGGTTCTCGGACGCCGAGGACCGCTACGTGGTGCACCTGCTCGCGTCGCTGCCGCACCGTCTCGAGGGCATCCACGTCGTGCTCGACTGCGCCCACGGCGCCGCCTCCGGTGTCTCGCCGGAGACGTTCCGCGATGCAGGCGCCGAGGTCACGGTGATCGGTGCCGACCCCGACGGCTGGAACATCAACGACGGCGTCGGTTCGACCCACCTCGACAACCTCGCCGAGGCCGTCGTCCGGCTCGGCGCCGACGTCGGCATCGCGCACGACGGCGACGCGGATCGCTGCCTCGCGGTCGACGCACAGGGCAACGTCGTGGACGGCGACCAGATCATGGCCATCCTCGCCGTGTCGATGAAGGAGCGCGGTCGTCTCACCGACGACACCCTCGTGGCCACGGTCATGAGCAACCTCGGCCTGCACGTCGCGATGCGCGAGCACGGAATCACGGTGCGTCAGACGGCCGTCGGCGACCGCTACGTGCTCGAGGACATGAACGCCGGCGGCTACGCCCTCGGCGGCGAGCAGTCCGGCCACGTCATCATGAGCGAATACGCCACCACGGGTGACGGCCTGCTCACCGGTCTGCATCTGGTGGCCGAGATGGCGCGGCAGGGCAAGTCCCTCGCCGAGCTCGCGTCCGTCATGACCGTGTACCCGCAGCTGCTGATCAACGTCCGCGACGTCGACAAGGATCGCGTCGCCGATGACGAGGTCGTGCAGCAGGCGGTGCGCGACGTCGAGGCCGAGCTGGGCGATACCGGGCGTGTGCTGCTGCGCAAGTCCGGCACCGAGCCGCTGGTGCGCGTCATGGTCGAGGCGGCCGACTCCGAGTCGGCACGGGCTCACGCCGAACGACTGGCTGCCGTGGTGCAGGAGCGCCTCGCCCTCTGACGGGGGCGGGGGCTCGCTGCCTCACCCTGCCGTCGAGGTCGGCTGCACGGCTCTCGGGCGCGGCCGCAGGCCCACGGCCACCCGGACGAGCAGGCATCCGACGATGGTGCCCAGGGTGTTCGCGATCACGTCCGACAGCGTCGGGTAGCGGCTGGGCAGCAGCGTCTGCACGAGCTCGATCGTGGCGCTCGCGGCGTAGCCCGTCAGGATCACGAGCCAGGGGCTCCAGCGCGGCCATCCCGCGGCCAGGAGAAGCCCGAGCGGGACGAACAGCGCGATGTTCGCGAGGAACTCGAACACGGTGTAGCTCGTCGAGAGCGAGATCCCGAGATGGGCGGAGGCGTACTCCGCGAGACGGAACGCGATACCCGTCACCCGCGACGCGACCGTGGCCGGCAGCCAGACGATCATCGCGACGGCGACGACGTACGGGACGAGCAGCACGCGCGCCGCGATGGCGGTCTTCGTCAAGCGGGAGGGCATGGCGCGAGCCTAGGGGGCGAACCTGGGGATCCGTCCGGCGGCGGGGGTCACCCGGGCGGGCCCTGCTGCTCGATGTACCGCAGCAGCACGCCTTCCCGCAGCGCCCAGGGCGACACTTCCAGCTCCTCCACGTCGAGCGCCGTCATCGCCGCATGCAGCGACACCGCCGCCGCGACGATCTGGAAGGTGCGGTCGGGAGTGATGCCGGGAAGCTCCTGCCGCGCCGATGCGGGCAGACGCGCCAACCGCGGGATCCACGACCCGAGGGCCGCACGAGGCAGCAGCATCCGCTCGCTCCCCGACCAGCCGGGGACCGGGTAGCCGACCAGACGCGCGAGGGAGCGGATGGCCTTGGACGATCCGACGACGTGGTCGGGACGGGGGAGCGCCGTGAACGCGGGGACGACGGAGGCGAGCGTCGTCGTCGCATGCGCGCGGAGCCGGTCCACGTCGTCCTCGCCGGGTGGGTCCTGCGGGAGGAAGCGCACCGTCATACGTCCCGCGCCCAACGGCACGGAGGTGGCGATCTCCGGGAGCTCCTCGGCCCCCGCGGCGATCTCCAGCGAACCGCCGCCGATGTCGAGGAGCAGCAGTCGGCCGGCGGACCAGCCGAACCAGCGTCGCACGGCGAGGAAGGTGAGCGCGGCCTCGGTCTCGCCGTCGAGCACCTGCAGCGGCTGGCCGAGCGCGGCCTCGATGCGGGCGATCACGGCAGCCCCGTTGCGGGCGTCGCGCACGGCGCTCGTGGCGGTGGCGAGGAGAGCGTCGACGCCCTCGGTCTCGGCGACCCGACGCGCCTGGGCGACGGCCGCCTCCAAAGCCCGCACGCCCTCCTCGGCGATCGCGCCGTCCGGTGTGAGGTAGCGCATGAGGCGCAGCACGGTGCGGTCGCTCGTCGTCGCGAGCGGTCGTCCGCCGGGACGCACGTCGGCCGCGAGCATGTGGACGGTGTTCGATCCGATGTCGATGACTCCGAGGCGCACGGGATGAGGATACTCGCGCGCGGTTACGATGGACGACGTGACCACCGTCGACCCCACGCTGCCGCTGTCGCCGTACCGGGAGATCGGGCGCGCGGAGTGGGCGCGTCTCGCCGCGGGACTCGACCAGCCGCTCACCGAGACCGAGGTCGTCGAACTCCGAGGCATCGGCGACCGGCTCGACCTCACCGAGGTGCGCGAGGTCTACCTCCCGTTGAGCCGGCTGCTGAGTCTGTACGCGAGCGCGACCAAGCAGCTCGGCGCCGCGACCTCGACGTTCCTGCAGGAGGACGACACCACGACGCCGTTCGTCGTCGGCGTCGCCGGCTCCGTCGCGGTGGGCAAATCGACGATCGCCCGGCTCCTCCGCGAGCTCATGAGCCGCTGGCCGGGGACGCCGCGGGTGGAGCTGGTCACGACGGACGGCTTCCTCTACCCGAACGCCGAGCTGGAGCGCCGCGGCCTCATGGACCGCAAGGGCTTCCCCGAGTCGTACGACCGCCGGGCGCTGATCCAGTTCCTCACGGAGGTCAAGAGCGGGGCTCCCGAGGTGCGCGCGCCGTTCTACTCCCACATGCGGTACGACATCGTCCCGGACGCCCACGTCGTGGTGCGCCGGCCGGACGTCGTGATCGTCGAGGGGCTGAACGTCCTGCAGCCCCCGCCGGCGCCGAACGACGTGGCCGTGAGCGATCTCTTCGACTTCTCGATCTTCGTGGACGCCGACACGGCACACATCGAGAAGTGGTACGTCGACCGGTTCCTCGCTCTGCGGCAGGGTGCCTTCAGCAACCCGAACTCGTACTTCAACGTGTTCGCGCACCTCACCGACGAGGAGGCGATCACCACTGCATTGGGATACTGGAACGAGATCAACATGCCCAACCTCGTCGAGAACGTGATGCCGACTCGGCATCGGGCACGGCTCGTCCTGCGGAAGGGCGCGGATCACGACGTGGAGAGCGTGCTCCTGCGCAAGCTCTGACCGCTCGCGGCGGCGGCCGATTGTTCGGACGGTTCGCAAAAAATGCCGCTTACCCTTATCCGCATGTGTGGAATCGTCGGATACGTGGGCCCGCGGCCCAGCCAGGACATCCTTCTCGCCGGCCTCGCCCGGCTCGAGTACCGCGGCTATGACTCCGCGGGCATCGCCGTGATCGACGGCGAGGGGACGCTGGGCATGCGCAAGAAGGCGGGCAAGCTCGCCATGCTGCGCGACTCGCTCGGCGACGCCCCCCTCGCCGACGGCACGACCGGCATCGGCCACACCCGCTGGGCGACGCACGGCGGACCGACCGACGTCAACGCGCACCCGCACCTCGCCGACGACGACAAGCTCGCGGTGATCCACAACGGCATCATCGAGAACTTCGCGGCCCTGCGCGACGAGCTCCTCGCCGACGGCGTCGCCTTCCGCAGCGAGACCGACACCGAGGTGGCCGCCGCCCTCCTCGGCCGCGAGTATGCGGGCAACGGCGGCGATCTCGCCCTCGCCTTCCGCACGGTGGTGAACCGCCTCGAGGGGGCCTTCACGCTCCTGGCCATGCACCAGGACCACCCGGGGCTCGTCGTCGGCGCCCGCCGCAACTCGCCGCTCGTGATCGGTCTGGGCGAGGGGGAGAACTTCCTCGGCTCCGACGTCGCCGCCTTCGTCGAGCACACCCGCAAGGCACTGGCGATCGGTCAGGACCAGATCGTCTCGATCACCCCGGACGCGGTGACCGTGACCGACTTCGCCGGGACGCCCGTCACCGCCGAGCCCTTCGACGTCTCCTGGGACGCCGCCGCCGCCGAGAAGGGCGGATGGTCGAGCTTCATGGCCAAGGAGGTCGCGGAGCAGCCCGAGGCGGTCGCGAACACCATCCGCGGACGCATCCGCGACGGTCAGGTCGTGATCCCGGAGCTGGACGGCCTCGACGAGCTCTTCGTCGGCATCAACCGCGTCATCATCACGGCGTGCGGCACGGCCTCCTATGCCGCGCTCGTCGGCAAGTACGCGATCGAGCAGTGGGCCCGCGTGGCCGTCGACGTCGAGCTCGCCCACGAGTTCCGCTACCGCGACCCGGTCATCGGCGCGGACACCCTCGTGGTCTCGATCAGCCAGTCCGGCGAGACCATGGACACCCTCATGGCCGTGAAGTACGCCCGGGAGCGCGGTGCCCGCACGCTGTCGGTCTGCAACACGCAGGGCGCGACCATCCCGCGCGAGTCCGACGCCGTCGTGTACACCCACGCCGGCCCGGAGGTCGCCGTGGCCTCGACCAAGGCGTTCTCCGCCCAGATCACGGCCCTGCTGCTGCTCGGCCTGCACATGGGCCGCGTCCGCGGTGTCGTCGCCGACGCCTCCACGGACGTCGAAGAGCTCGCCGCGCTGCCGGAGAAGGTCGCGAAGGTGCTGGAGAGCGAGCACGAGCACGTCTCGCAGCTCGCCGGCTGGATGGCCGACACCCGCTCGGTGCTCTTCCTCGGCCGCCACGTCGGCTATCCGATCGCGCTCGAGGGTGCGCTCAAGCTCAAGGAGATCTCCTACATCCACGCGGAGGGCTTCGCCGCCGGTGAGCTCAAGCACGGTCCGATCGCCCTGATCGAGCCGGGACAGCCGGTGTTCGTGCTCGTGCCGTCGCCGCGGCACTCCGCGCTCGTGCACTCCAAGGTCGTCTCCAACATCCAGGAGATCCGCGCCCGTGGCGCCCGCGTGATCGTCGTGGCGGAGGAGGGCGACGCCGCCGTGCTGCCCTTCGCCGACGAGGTCATCCACATCCCGCTCGCCGGGCCCATGTTCGAGCCGCTGCTCGCCGTGGTTCCGCTGCAGATCTTCGCGATGGCGCTGGCCACCGCGAAGGGTCTCGACGTGGACCAGCCGCGCAACCTCGCGAAGTCCGTCACGGTGGAGTGACCGCCGACCCACCCCCTTGTGTTCCTCCCACCCCTCTGCGTGCGCACGCAGAGGGGTGGGGTGTACGGAGAGGGGTGGGTGGGCAAGCCCGGGTAGGCTGAACGCGTGATCATCGGCACCGGCATCGACCTCGTGGACATCCCGAGGTTCGAGCGCACGATGACCCGCACCCCTCGCCTGCGCGAGCGGCTGTTCGCTCCGTCCGAACGGGAGCTCCGGCTGCCGTCTCTGGCCGCGCGATATGCCGCGAAGGAAGCGCTGATCAAGGCGCTCGGCGGCTCCGACGGCGTGCACTGGACCGAGATCGAGATCGCCTCGGAGGCCTCCGGAAAGCCGCACTTCGTGCTGTCCGGATCCACCGCCGCGGTCGTCGAGGAGCGCGGCATCCGCACGCTGCATCTCACCCTCACCCACGATGCCGGCCTCGCCGCCGCGTTCGTCGTCGCCGAAGGAGCCCCGCTGTGACCGTCCCGTTCCGCGAGGCCACGATCGACCTCGATGCGATCGCCGACAACGTGCGGCACTTCCGCCGGCTCACCGGAGTCGAGGTGCTCGTCGTCGTCAAGGCCAACGCCTACGGCCACGGCGCCGCCGCGACCGCCGTGGCCGCGCTCTCCGCCGGTGCGACGCGGCTCGGCGTGGCCGAGATCCCGGAGGCGCTGGAACTGCGGCGTCAGGGCGTGCACGCGCCTGTGGTGGCCTGGCTGCACGCCCCGGGGGAGCGGTTCCTGGAGGCGGCTGCGGAAGGGGTCGAGGTCGGCATCTCGTCGTACGACCAGCTGCAGGCGGCCGCCGCCGCCGCGTCCGCGGACCGCCCGGTCGCCGTGCACCTGAAGCTCGAGACCGGGCTGTCACGCAACGGCATCGCTCCCGACGACTGGGGGACGGTGCTCGCCGAGGCCGCCCGGCTGGAGCGCATCGGCCGCCTGCGCATCGTGGGCCTCTTCTCGCACCTCTCCAACGCCTCGCCGGCCGACGACCGCGCCGCGCTCGCCCGGTTCGAGGAGGGTGTGGCGCAGGCCGCGGCGCTCGGCGTACGCCCGGAGATCCGCCACATCGCCGCCACGGCCGCCGCGATCGACCTGCCTGAGACACGGCTGGACGCCGTCCGCATCGGCATCGGCACGTACGGCCTCTCGCCCTTTGACGACCGCTCCTCCGCGGAACTGGGTCTGCGCCCGGCCATGACCCTGCGCGGGGCGGTGGCGGCCGTCCGTCGTGTTCCCGCCGGTACCGGGGTCTCCTACGACTACGTGCACCGCACCGACCGCGAGACCACCCTGGCGCTCGTGCCCCTCGGTTATGCCGACGGCGTGCCCCGCAGCGCCTCAGGACGCCTGCCCGTGTCGATCGGAGGGCGCCGCTACACGAACGTCGGACGGATCGCGATGGATCAGTTCGTCGTGGACGTCGGGGATGCGCCGGTGGGTGTCGGTGACGAGGTCACCCTGTTCGGGGATCCGACCCTCGGCGTGCCGTCAGCCACGGATTGGGCGGAGGTCGCCGGCACGATCGGCTACGAGATCGTCACCCGCATCGGTCACCGGGTGCCGCGGAGGACGACGTGAGCCTGGACCCCGCGTTCCTCGGACGCCGCCGGATCTCCACCTCCGAGGAGATGGAGCAGCTCGGCCTGCGCATCGGCGAGCAGCTCGAGCCGGGCGACCTCCTGATCCTCACCGGGCCGCTGGGGGCGGGCAAGACCACGTTCACCCGCGGCCTGGCCGAGGGCCTCGGGGTGCGCGGTCCCGTGCAGAGCCCCACGTTCGTGATCGCCCGCACGCATCCGTCGGTCGTCGGCCGCGCGCCGCTCGTGCACGTCGACGCCTATCGCCTCGGCTCCGCGGCGGAACTCGACGACCTCGACCTCGACCTGGAGCGGTCGGTCGTGGTCGTGGAATGGGGCCGCGGTATGGCGGAGGAGCTCGCCGACGCCTGGTGGGACATCGAGATCGAACGCCCCGTCGGTGCCGGCGAGGACGACGCCCTCGACCCGTCGGAACTCGACGCCGACGCACCTCGCGTCGTCACGATCACCCGTGAGGAGCGCGCGTGACGGCGGGGGAGCCGCTGGTCGCGGTCATCATCGAGGACGACCCCGGGGTCCGGTCGCTGCTGGACGAGGTGTTCCTCGCCGCGGGGTTCCGCACCGTGCTGGCCGGCTCCGGGCCGGAGGGGCTCGCGGCGGTCGCGGCGCACCGTCCGATCATCACCACGCTCGACATCAACCTCCCCGGCATCGACGGCTTCGAGGTCGCGCGGCGCATCCGACAGGTCAGCGACACCTTCATCATCATGCTGTCCGCCCTGGCCGACGAGTCGGACGTGGTGCTCGGCCTCACCTCCGGTGCCGACGAGTACCTGGTGAAGCCTTTCCGGCCGCGCGAGCTGCGTGCCCGGATCGAGGCGCTCCTCCGGCGCACCCGCACCCCGGCGACGGACCCGCTCCCTCTCGCCGCCGCGCAGGTCCCGGCGGCTTCGACCCCCGTGCCCGCGGCCTCACCCGCCCCGAGTGCCGCGCTCCCGGCCGGTGCCGCCGCCGATGCCACCGTGGCCACGTGGCGAGGGCTCGTGCACCGTGACCTCAGTCTCGACCTCGACACGCGCCTCGTGCTCGTCGCCCAGCGCCTCGTCGAACTCACCCCCACCGAGTTCGACCTGCTCGCGGCGCTCCTCGAGGCCGGCCGCCGGGTCTGCAGCAAAGCCGACCTCGCGCTCGGACTGCGCGGAGCCTCCGGCGACGCCTTCGATCGGGTAAGCGAACCCGACAAGCGGGCGATCGAGACGCACATGGCCAATCTGCGTCGGAAGCTCGGCGACAGTCCCACCGCCCCTCGCTACATCGAGACGGTGCGTGGCGTCGGATACCGCCTCACGTCCGACGATCGGCGCCCCTGACGGGAGGGGTCGAGGCCGCGGCTCCCCCACCGCGGCCCCGGATGCCTGCGAATCCCCACTCGCGCGGCCCCAGCTTCTGCGAAATCCCCAGTCGCAGCGTCGGCTCCCACTCAGAATCGTAGGGCGCGAACGCCTCCTGAAGAGCGAGATGTGACGATCTTTGAGTAATCTTGCGTGAATGCTGAGGATCGACCGGGAGGTGGACCTTGATGATCCGCACGGTCTCGATCTGGCGGTGGCAGCTGGTGTTCACCGCGAGCATCGTCGCCATCGTGGTGATGGTCGCGGGCTTCAAGCCGCAGACCCTCGCGATCCCGCTGTTCATCGGGGGGATCGGCCTCATCGTCGTCACCACCCTGGTGGCGCTCATGGTCCCGTGGCGACGTCTGCCGCGCACGGCGGTGACGGTCCTCCCGCTGCTCGACGTGCTCGGGGTCGGACTGACGACGAACGTGCCGGATCTCCGGCTCGGCTTCCTCTGGGTCTTCCCCGTGGTCTGGCTGGCGACCTACTTCTCGATGCCCTGGGTGTTCGTCGGCATCGCGCTCAGCGGCGGCTGCCTGGTGTTCTTCTCGGACCGCTCCGGCCCGCCGGAGGACGTGCTGCTGCGCGTGCTCACGGTCGTCATCACCTTGAGCTTCCTCGGCGTGACGGTCCGCATCGGCGCCCAGCGCTCCGGCGCGGCACGGCGGCTCCTGCAGCGCCGCTCCGAGCAGGTGAACCGGGCGGCGGAGCGGGCCGAGACGAACCAGGAGCGCGTCACGCAGGTCATCGACGCGCTGCGCATCGCGCTGGTCGTGGTCACCTCCGCGGGCCGCATCCTGCAGATGAACGACGCCTACCGCACCCTCTACGGCCGTGACCGCTTCGGCGCGGCGCTCCCGTCGGCGTCCGTCGAGTACGACGCCCGGCGCGGGACGGCTCTGACCCCGGAGCGCACGACGCTGGCGCGGGCGGCCGCGGGGGAGTCGATGCGGGAGGAGCGGGTGTGGCTGTACGACGGGGCAGGGCAGTGGCACGCCCTGGCCGTGACCACGCAGCCCATCGCCGGAGCCCGGGAGGGGGAGCGCATCACCCTCGTCGTCATCGACGACGTCACCGCGCTCCTGGAGGCCGCCGAGGAGCGGCGGGCGCTGACCGCCGTGATCTCCCACGAGCTGCGCAACCCGCTGACCGCGATCATCGGCCACGTCGAGCTCCTGCGCGAGCGCGACGACCTCCCCGGCCGCGTGCCCGCGCAGATCGAGGTCATCGCGGACGCGGGGGAGCGGCTGCAGGATCTCGTCACGAGCATGCAGGCCCAGACGGGGCGGGTCTCGCACGACCCCTTCGAGCCGGTGGACCTGCGCGTGGTCGTCGAGGAGTCGGCCGCGTCGTTCGCGCCCCTGATGGGGGCCGCGCGGCAGGAGCTCATCCTCGACGGGGCCGAGCGGATGGTGATCACGGGCGACGCGTTCCGGCTGCGTCAGGTGCTGGACAACCTCCTGGGCAACGCCGTGAAGTACACGCCGGGGGGCGGGCGCATCACGGTGCGGCTGGCGGAGTCGGACGGACACGCCGAGGTCACCGTGGCGGACACCGGGATCGGCATCGCCGAGGAGGAGCTGCCGCGGCTGTTCGAGCCCTACTTCCGCGCCGACAGCGCCGTGCGCGGCGGCATCGCCGGCACCGGTCTCGGCATGGGCATCGCGCGGGACATCGTGGTCGCGCACGGCGGCGCCATCCTTGTGGCGAGCGAGGTGGACGTCGGGACCACCGTCACCGTCCGCTTCCCCCGACGAATGAGAGAGGACCCCGTATGACGCCGCTCGTGCCCGTCAGCGTCGACGTCACCACGAGCATGGTGGCCGTGGTGACCGTGCTCACCGCGATCGTCGTCGGTCTCGCCACCCTGGCGCGGCCGAGCAGGGCGACCATCGTCTGGGGCGTCGCCTTCGGCATCGGGATGCTCGGCGCCTACCTCTGGTTGGCCGGTCACCACACCGGCAGCCCCATGCTCCGCGCGGCCGCCTCCGCGATCGTCGTCTCCTTCGTGCCGCTCGTGTGGCTCGGGGTGCGGATGCACTTCGGACGGTCAGCGCCCTGGCTGCCGGTCGTCCTCGCGCTCGTCGGCGTCCCCACGGCGCTGATCCTCACGGCGGGCACGCGCTGGTATCTGCCGGTCTTCCACGTCGTCTTCCTGGCGATGGCGGTCTTCGCCGGCCTGCTCGCCTGGGAGCTGCTCCGAGGGCAGCCGGCGTCGCGGGACATCGTGCTGCCTCTCGCGCTCGCCGCGTGCGGCTTCGTCGTGGTCGCCGTCGTGAGCGCCGGCTCCGCCCTCGTCTCGGGAGGCGTGAGCACGGAGGAGCAGCTCAGCGCGCTGCGCGGGATGAACGCGGTCGGGACGATCGTCGTGAGCACGTGCGCAGCCTTCACCCTCGTGCTCCTCGTGCGGGTGGAGAGCGCGACGCCCGGGACGGACGGCGCGGCGGAGCGCGCCAGGGAGCGGCTTCGCAAGGCGTCAGCGCAGAAGGACCCCGCCTGGTCGATCCTCGACATCCGCCTGGACGACCCCACCGACCTCCGCGAGGCGTCGAGCAGCGCCGGCTTCCGACGCATCGCCGATCGGTTCCACGCGGACATCGGCGACGCGCTTCCGGCGACAGCCGATGCGGAGCGGGTCGCCGACGACCGCGCGATCGTCATCATCCACGGAAGCGACGAGGCGGTGCGGTTCCACCTGCGGGCGATCCTGGCATCCGTGTCGATCATCGATCTGGAGGCGCCTGCGAGCGGGATCCGCTCCTCCGCCAGCATCGGCTGGGCGACCGCAGCCGTCGCGGGATACGACTACGACACACTCGTCGCGGCGGCGGCATCCGCGGCGGAGCGGGCGCGCGACGCCGGCGGGGATCAGTGGAAACGGGCGCAGGAGTCGGATCTGACCGCCGTCTGAGCTCGCCTTCCGGCGTCAGCCGAACAGCCTCTTCACCGTATCGAGGTGCTCGCGGGTCAGGGCGCCGGCTGTCCGGGGGTCGCGCGCGGCGATCGCATCGCCGATACGCCCGTGCGCGTCCTGGTCGGCGGCGTCGCCGTGATGGCCGCGGATGCGCAGCATGTCGATCATGGCCTGCAGCGAGCGCGGGGCGAAGCCGTCGAACAGCTCTCGCAGCACGGGATTGCCGGAGGCGACGACGACGGCCCGGTGGAAGGCCATGTCCGCCTCGACGTGCGCGCGGATGTCCGTGCGTCGACGGTCGCGTTCGGCGAGCGTGCGCCTCAGCTCGTCCAGGTCGGCCGCGGTCCGGCGCTCCGCAGCGAGCGCCGCGGCCTCGACTTCGATCGCGGTGCGGGCCTCGAGGACCGCGATGATGTCGGCGCGGTCGAGGACGGCATCCCAGGTCGGGGCGGGCTCGACGGCCGTGACGAAGACGCCCGCGCCCTGGCGGGTGGCGAGCACACCGCGCCCGGCCAGGATGCGGATCGCCTCGCGGGCCGTCGAGCGACCCACGCCGAGCTGCGGAGCGAGCGTCGTCTCGCCGGGCAGCTTCCCGCCGACCTCCCATTCGCCGGCTCCGATCCGGGCGAGGAGCAGCTCGGCGGCCTGTTCGGCGAGGGATTCGCGGCGCACGGTCGTCATGGGTCCATTCTCGCAGGTGACTCGACTGCTCTGCTTGTCTGAGGAGTTGTGCTAGGTTCTCCCTATGCGCACATCCGGGTTCCTCCTCCTTCGTCGCCACGACGGGGTCTAGTCAGACCGGCTCCCCGTCGTGGGGAGCAGGACGCGCCGGTCGCCTTCCTCGCGATCCGAACAGGAACCAGATCATGACCCCATCCCGCGCCTTCCCGACCCTCGCCACCCCGTCCGGCGCCCTCCCCGACGACGCTCCGCACTGGAACAGGCAGCGGCCCTCGCAGATGCCCTCGCATCGCTATCGAGACGTGTACTCCCGTGTCGCCGTGCCGCTGCAGACGCGGACCTGGCCGAGCGCGCGACTGACCCAGGCCCCCCTGTGGGTCCCTGTGGATCTCCGGGACGGGAACCAGGCGCTGGCCGAGCCCATGGACCCGGCCCGCAAGCGGCTCTTCTTCGAGCTCATGGTCGCGATGGGCTACAAGGAGATCGAGGTCGGATACCCTTCGGCCTCCCGGACGGACTACGACTTCGTCCGGCTCCTCGCCGAGACCGACCTCGCTCCTGCCGACGTGACGATCGTGGTGTTCACGCCCGCGCGGCGCGACCTGATCGAGCGCACCGTCGAGTCCGTGCGCGGCATCCGGAACCCCGTCGTCATCCACATGTACACCGCCACGGCACCGACGTGGCGCGATGTCGTCCTCGGCCAGGACAGGGAGGGGCTGAGGGCGCTGATCCTCACGGGCGGGCAGGACGTGCTCCGCCTCGCGGGGGAGCTCGACAACGTCCGCTTCGAGTTCTCTCCCGAGGTGTTCACCCTCACCGAGCCGGACTTCGTCCTCGACGTGTGCGGGGTGATGACGACCCTGTGGGACGCGACCCCCGAGCGTCCCGTGATCCTGAACCTGCCGGCGACCGTCGAGGTCGCGACCCCGAACGTCTACGCGGACCAGATCGAGTACATGCACCGCAACCTCGGGCGTCGCGACGGGGTCATCCTCTCCGTGCATCCGCACAACGACCGCGGTACCGGCGTCGCCTGCGCGGAACTCGCCGTCCTCGCCGGTGCGCAGCGGGTCGAGGGGTGCCTCTTCGGCAACGGGGAGCGCACCGGCAACGTCGACCTCGTGACCCTCGCCCTCAACCTCCACGCACAGGGGGTCGATCCGATGATCGACTTCTCCGACATCGACGAGATCCGCCGGACCGTCGCGCACTGCAACGGCATCGACATCCACGCGCGGCACCCGTATGCCGGCGACCTCGTGCACACCGCCTTCTCGGGCACCCATCAGGACGCCATCCGGAAAGGGTTCGCGGAGCATCGCGCCCGTGCCGCGGAGGAGGGCCGCCCCGAGGACGAGATCGAATGGCGCGTGCCGTATCTGCCCATCGACCCGGCGGACATCGGCCGCAGCTACGACGCCGTGATCCGCGTCAACTCGCAGTCCGGGAAGGGCGGCATCGCGTACCTGCTGGAAGACGCCTATGGGATCGAGCTGCCGCGGCGCCTGCAGATCGACCTCGCCCGTCTCGTCCAGCGGCGCACCGAGCAGACGGGACGCGAGGTCACGGCCGCGGAGGTGTGGGACATCTTCCACGCCGCCTACCTCGCGAGCGCGGACACGGGACCGCTGAAGCTGCGGGCGGATGCCGACGTCGCGGGAGGGTGCACGACGATCACGCTCCATGCCGACGGCGTCGAGACGCGGACCCGCCACGACGGCGTCGGTCCGGTGGAGGCGCTGGGCACGGCGCTCGCGGCAATCGGTCTGCCCGTCGAGATCCTAAGTCTGCACCAGACGAGCATCGGAACGGGCACGGACAGCGACGCGCTCACCCTGATCGAGTACCGCGACGGCGCACGCTCGGAATGGGCGGCCGGCCGCGACCGCTCCGTGCTGGCGGCGACCCTGCACGCCGTGCGGAACGCGGCGGAGCGCCGCGCCGCGACGACGCCGGCCCGCGGGGACTAGGGGGTCTGCTTCTCGCGCCCCCGCGCGAGTGCCGCGGAGATCGCATCCGCGGCGCTCGCGTCGGTGTCGGCGGCGGCGGACATGTTCTCGGCCACGACGGCTTCGATGATCTCGGTGCGCTGGATGCGGGTCTCGCGCGGGGCCTTGACGCCGATGCGCACGCTGTCGCCCTTGATGTCGAGCAGCGTGACCTCGATCTCGCCGTCGATGCGCACGCTCTCACCGATCCGCCTCGTCAACACCAGCATTCGTTCAGCCTACTGGTGCGGCGGGGGCGGCCCCGAGCGACGCGGTGGAGGAGTCGCGGACCACGCCGATCGTCTCGATCGTGAGGGGAGCGGCGGTCGCCTCGCTGTAGGAGAGGACGGGGAGGCCGTCGGTCTGCGCCGACACCAGCCGCCGCACGGCGGGACGCAGCGAGGGGGCGCAGACGAGCACCGGTTCACCGCCGTCCGTCGGCGTCGCCACGGCCTGCTTCACCGACGCGATCACCGCTTCCATCCGCGGCGGGTCGAAGACGATCTGCGAGCCCTCGTCGCCGGGACGGAGGCTCTCCAGCATCGCCTGCTCCAGCAGCGGGGCGATCATGACGACCCGGAGGGTGCCGTCCTCCGCGAAGCGGGAGGCGATGGCCGGCCCCAGGGCGGCACGGGCGGCCTCGATCAGGCCCTCCGGGTCGGTGGAGGTCTTCGCGCGGAGCGCGAGCGCCTCGTAGATGCGGCTGAGGTCGTTGATCGGCACCCGTTCGGCGAGCAACCCCTGCAGCACCCGCTGGACCTCCGCGAGCGACAGCAGCGCGGGGGTGAGCTCCTCGACCGCCGAGGGGGAGACCTGCTTCAGGGCGTCGGTGAGCTGACGCACGTCCTCGCGACTGAGCAGGCGGGCGGCGTGCGTCTG
The DNA here is from genome assembly GCF_042799975.1 of Microbacterium sp. NPDC057658. Lineage (NCBI taxonomy): Bacteria > Bacillati > Actinomycetota > Actinomycetes > Micrococcales > Microbacteriaceae > Microbacterium > Microbacterium sp. NPDC057658. The sequence continues at coordinate 1,281,766 of NZ_JBHVHT010000001.1, forward strand.
GATCACGCTCGACAGGTGGGTGATGATGACGCTCGCCCGGTCGATCACCGTGGCTCCGGCGAACTCGGCGCTGTGGCGCATCTCCATCGGGATCCACTTGCCCTCGAGACCGAACACGGGGTCGAGGGCGGCGGTCCCCGGCAGGCTGTCCAGGCCCTGCCCGAGAGCCAGCACCGACCCGGTCGGCGCGGTGCCCCGCCCGGTCTCGACGCCCGCGATGCGGATGACGTAGGTCGCCTGGGGGAGCTCGATGCTGTCCCTGGTGCGCACGGGCGGGGTGACCAGACCGAGGTCGAGCGCGATGCGCCGCCGCAGCGCCTTGACCCTCGCGAGGAGGTCGTCGGGTCCGCCGGTCACCAGATCCACGATGTCCGGGGCGAGGAGGATCTCGAGGGGGTGCACCCGCATGCGCTCGATGAGCTCCTCCGGTTGGTCCACCGGCGCGGGAGCGGGTGCCTGCGCCGCCTCCGCCTCCTCCCGCTTGCGGGTCGCGGTGATGCGCTGGGCGATGAGCAGCAGCAGGGCGCCGATCACCAGGAAGGGGAGCATCGGCATGTGCGGGATGAGCGCCATGACGATGGCCGCTGACCCCGCGATGATGAGGGCGTTGCGCGACTGGCCGAGCTGCGTCGATGCGGCCGATCCCATCTCGGCCTCGGCGGTCGAGCGGGTGACGATCATGCCGGTCGAGACCGCCATGAGCAGCGCGGGGATCTGGGTGACGAGGCCGTCGCCGATCGTGAGCAGGCTGTAGGTGCTCACCGCCTGGTCGATCGACATGCCGTGCTGGACGAGGCCGATCGCGATGCCGCCGACGAGGTTGATGATGATGATCACGAGCCCGGCGATCGCGTCGCCCTTGACGAACTTCGAGGCGCCGTCCATCGCGCCGTAGAAGTCGGACTCGGCGGCGACCTCCGCCCGGCGCTCGCGGGCTTCGGTGTCGCTGATGAGGCCGGCGTTGAGGTCGGCGTCGATGGCCATCTGCTTGCCCGGCATCGCGTCGAGCGTGAACCGGGCGCCCACCTCGGCCACGCGCTCCGCGCCCTTCGTCACCACGACGAACTGGATCACGACGAGGATGAGGAACACGACGGCGCCGATGATGAGCGAGCCGCCCACCGCGATCGCCCCGAACGCCTCGATCACCTGTCCCGCGTACGCCTCGCCGAGGACGAGGCGGGTGGAGGCGACGTTGAGCCCGAGCCGGAACAGCGTCGCCACGAGCAGCAGCGAGGGGAACACCGAGAAGTCGAGCGGCTTCTTCACGAACATCGACGTCAGCAGGATCACCAGCGCGAACATGATGTTGAGGATGATCAGCACGTCGAGCAGGAACGGCGGCACCGGGACGACGAGCAGCATGATGATGCCGACGACGCCGATCGGCACCCCGAGCGTGGTGAGGAGCTTCTTCATACGGTCCTCCGGTAGGGGAGCGAGTGGATGCCGCGGGCGGCGCCTCGGCGCCGCAGCGCGTCGACGAACACGAGGACCCGTGCCACGGCGTTGTAGAGGTCTTCGGGGATCTCCTGGCCCAGCTCGCACGCGGCGTGCAGAGCGCGAGCGAGGCTGATGTCGCGGACGAGGGGGACGCCGGACTCGAGCGCCTTCTCGCGGATCCGCTCGGCGATGACGCCGCTGCCCTTCGCGACGACCCGCGGGGCGGACGTGCCGGGGTCGTATTCGAGCGCGATGGCGATGTGCGTGGGGTTGACGACCACGACGTCGGAGCCGGCGACCGCGGCGATCATGCGGTTGCGGCTCACCGCGAGCTGACGCGACCGGCGCTGCTGCCGGATGAGCGGGTCGCCCTCGGAGTTCTTGTTCTCGTCGCGCACCTCGCGCTTGGTCATGCGCGTGTGCTTGCGGTTGCGGCGCATCACGACGAACAGGTCGATCGCGGCGAGCACCAGACCCACGGCGATGGCGGTCTGCAGCAGGGCCGCGGTGCCGTCCGCCGCGGTGCCGAGCAGCCGCGACACGGAGTGCGCGCCGCTCGCCGTGAGCACGGGCATGAGCCCGGAGATGACGACCCACAGGGCGAGGGCGATGGCGGCCGTCTTCAGGAGCGCCTTCGCCCCCTCCCACAGCGCCTGCAGGCCGAACACCCGCCGCACGCCGGAGACGAGGTTGAACTGCTCGTAGCGCCCGGACAGCTTCCGCAGGTGCACGCCGCCCTGCACCACCGCGCCGAACAGCGTCACGATCGCGACCGCGGCCAGCAGCGCGCCCAGCGTGGGCAGCACCGAGGCGAGGGCCCGTCCGAGGGCGGCGAGCGCGGCCTCCGGAGAAGGCGCCTGCATGAGCCCGGCGAGGGTCACCAGCTGCTCGGTGCCGGCGGCGGTCCCCGCGGCGATGGCGGCGGGCATCATGACGGCTGCGGCGCCGATGCCGAGCCACGCCGTGAGGTCCTGACTGCGGGCGATCCGACCCTTCTGCCTGGCCTCCCTGAGGTGCTTCTCGGTGGCCTTCTCGCTGCGTTCGCCGCTGTCCGAGCCGCTCACGGTGTCACCCCCTGCATCAGGCGGAACGCCTGGGTGGCGAGGGCGTCGACGATTCCCGGGAACGCGACGTACACGGCGCCCGCAAGCAGGAGCGTGAGGAGGATCTTGACGGGGAAGCCCATCGCGAAGGCGTTGAGCGCCGGCGCCACGCGCGTGATGAGACCGAGCCCGACGTCGGCGAGGAAGAGCACCAGGACGAGAGGACCCGCGATCTGCACGGCCGCCAGCACCATCTGGGACACCCCGTCGACGAGCAGCTCGGCGGGTCCCGCCACGCGGAAGATGCCGTCGACCGGCACCGCGTCGAAGCTGCGGGCGAGCCCGGCGATGATGAGCTGATAGCCGCCGGAGGCGAAGAGCAGCGTCAGCGCGGTGAGGTGGAAGAGCCGGGTGAACTGCGCGCCGTTGACCATCGCCGCCGGATCGAAGGCCTGGGCGAGCTGGAAACCGCCGAACACGTCGATGAGGCTGCCCGCGGCCTGCACCGCGGAGAAGCACAGCAGCACGAGGAAGCCGAGCAGGGCCCCGGTGAGCAGCTGGATCACGAGCGCACCGAGGAACGGCCCGGTGTCCAGGCTCTCGTACCCGGGCGCGACGGCAGCCCCCACCGCGAGCGACAGTCCGATCGAGAGCATCGCCTTCACACGCACCGGAATCGCGCCGTACGAGAACGGCGGGGCGATCATGATGAACGCCGTGATGCGCACGGCGGCGAGCAGGGTGGCCTCCAGCCACGCGAAGTCGATCGGGATGAACACGGGCTCATCCGCTCAGCAGCGACGGGATGCGGGCGAACATCTCGTTCGTGAAGGCGATGATCTCGGCGATCATCCAGTTCCCCGCGATGAGCAGGGCGATGCCCACCGCGACGATCTTCGGCACGAACGACAGCGTCACCTCCTGCACCTGGGTGATGGACTGCAGCAGCGAGATCGCGAAGCCCACCACGAGCGCGGTGATGAGCATCGGGGCGGCGAGCTTGGCGGCGATCAGCAGCCCCTGGGCACCGATGTCGAGGACGGCTTCGGGACTCATCCCACACCTCCGTAGCTCTCCAGGAGCGCTTTGATGATGAGCCCCCACCCGTCGACGAGGATGAACAGCAGGATCTTGAACGGCAGCGAGATCATGACCGGTGGGAGCATCATCATGCCCATCGACATCAGCGCCGCCGCCACGACGAGGTCGATCACGAGGAACGGCACGAAGATCACGAAGCCGATGATGAAGGCGGCCCGCAGCTCCGAGATCATGAACGCGGGGATGAGCGTGTACATCGGCACGCTCGCGGCGTCCTCCGGATTGTCCTGCCCGGCCATCCGGGTCATCAGCGCGAGGTCCTCCTCGCGCGTGTAGTGCAGCATCCACTCCCGCAGGGGGGCCTGCCCGACGTCCACGGCCTGCGTGAACGTGAGCGCCCCGTCGACGTACGGCTGCACGGCGAGCGTGTTGATCTCGGTCAGCACGGGCCACATGATGAACAGCGAGAGGAACAGCGACAGGCCCGCGAGCACCTGGTTCGGCGGGATCGTCGGGAGGGACAGCGCGTTCCTGGTCATGGCGAGCACGACGAAGATCTTCGTGAACGACGTCATCATCAGCAGCAGCGCGGGGGCCACCGACAGCAGGGTGATCCCCAGGAGGGTGAGGATCGAGCCGGACGGGCCGCCGTCGATGCCGTTGATGTCGATCGTCACGCCCTCGCCGTCGTCCGGGGTGACCTCCGCGTGCGCGGCGGTGCCGGTGAGGGCGATGAGGACGACGGCGAGGAGGATCGCGACCGCGACGAGGACGAGCAGCCGCGAGGCGCGACCGCGATCGACGGCACGGGTCGCGGTCATCGTGCGCGCCGGAGGGCCTCGGCGGTCTGCCGCCAGGTGTCGGGGGAGAGGATGGAGCCGCGGAGCGGGTCGTTGCGGTGCCGCACGCGGCGACGGAGTTCCGGGACCGGGGCGACCGCCGGCGGCGCGCTCGTGAGTGCGGCGGCGGCGAGGATGCGGTCGAACTCGGCGTCGTCGGCCGTGCGGGTGGCCGGCGGGCGCCCCTCCTCGGACTCCGCGGGCTCCGGCCGCAGGGGAAGGCGGTCGACCACGCTCACACCGTGCTCGGTGACCCCGAGCACGTAGCGGGCGTCGTCGGTCTGCACGACCACGAGCTGCGCCTTCGGACCGATGCCCTGCCGCCCGAGCACCGTGATCGCCTCGGCGTCGCGGCGCCGCGCCTGGGTCTTCGAGACCCGGCGCTGCAGGAACCAGAGCAGCCCGAGGACGGCGGCGAGCGACAGCCCGACCCGCAGCGCGAGCAGGAGGTCGTCCAGGGTCAGGCCTCGACGTTCTCGAGGATGCGGGTGATCCGCACCGCGTAGTCCTGATCGACGACGACGACCTCGCCGTGCGCGATCGTGCGGCCGTTGAGCTTGACGTCGGCGGGGGCGCCCGCGGAGCGATCGAGCTCGACGATGCGGCCGGGCTCGAGGTCGAGCACGTCGCGGACGGCCATGCGGGTGCGGCCGATCTCCACCGTCAGCTCCATCTCGACGCCCGCGATGCGGTGCAGGCGGCCGTCGGCCCCGGTCGGGCGCGCGGGGCGGTGGGTGATCCGCACGGCGAGGCGGCCGATGGTCCGCTCGGTGTGGTCCACGAGGTCGAAGAGCTGGGTCTGCGGGTCGGCGAAGACGGCCGAGGCGTCGCCGACCGCGGCCTCGCCGAGCAGGCCCGGACCGAGGGCGGTCGCCGCGGCCTCGAGCGCGTCCAGCAGCCGGTCGGTGAGCGGGCGGTCCCCGAGGCCGTCGACGAGCACGTCGGCGTCGAGGAGCTGCACGGCGAGCTGGGCGCTCGCCTCGCCGACGAACTGCGCGACCACCGCGTCGCCGGTGTCGCCGGACACCTGCGAGGCGCGCGCGGTGACCGGTGCGGCGGTGGGCAGCCGGGCCGCGAACGCGGCGGCGACGGCGGACTCGTAAGCGGTGGTGCTGATCACGCGGACTCCTGAGCGGGGGCGGTTTCGGGGACGGTGGCGGTCACGACGCAGGCGAGCCGGGCGCCCGCGCTGCCGACGGCGGCGGTCGCGACCGTCTGGTCGCCCACGGTGAGGAGCAGGGGACGGTCGGCGGCGTGCGGCAGGGGCAGCAGGTCGCCGACGGCGAGATCGAGCACCTCGCGGGGGAGCACCGTGCGGGGGGCCAGCCGCAGCGCCACCTCGACCGGGGCGGCTTCCACCTGCCGCCGGACCAGTCCCGGGGTCTCGGTGCGGTCGGCGTCGGAGGCGCGTACCGCGAACCCGGCGAGGACCGACGCGGGGAGCATGATGCTGGCGGGCACCGTCCGGCCGCCGTGGCGCATCGACAGGCGGGCGACGATCACCGGCTCCCCGGCGGCGGCCACCTGCGCGAACTGGGAGCTGTACTGGATGCCGGCGACGGCCACCCCGGCGGGCAGCAGGCCGTCGAGACTGCCGGTGAGGTGGTCGATGGCGTCGGCGATCAGCGATCGGATCAGCGCCTGCTCGATCGGGGTGAAGGTGCGGTCCTCGGCGGTGGACGTCGATCGTCCTCCCACCATCTGCACGATCCACGAGGTCGCGGTCGGGATCGGCACCTGGACGATCATGCGCTCGTCCGAATCGGGGAGCGCGCACACGATCATGGTCGTCGTGGTGGGAAGCGACTGCGCGTACTCGCCGTACGTGAGCATGCCGACGTGCTCGACGGCGATGGTGGCGCGCACGTGGATCTTGCCGGAGAGCTGGGCCGACCACTGCCGGGCGAACGTCTCGAACGCGAGCTCCAGGGTGCGGGCGTGCTCGCGCGACAGCGTCGCCGCGCGTCCGAAGTCGTAGACCTCGACGTCGGCGATCGCCGTCTCCGCGCGCGCCCGAGAGCGCACGCCGTCATCCATCACCACGAACCCGACTATCGGGCGGTGAGCGGCGTGCGTTAGGGACGGGTCAGGGGGAGGTCTGCGCGGCACCCGCGGCCGGGATCAGCGCTCGCACCTCCTCGCTGGCATCGGAGAGGATGACGATGTCCACCCGGCGGTTCTCCGCGAGCTGCTCCGGCGTGCTGCCGGCGGCGACCGGGCGGGTGTCGCCGAACCCGACGGACTTGAGGTGGGCAGGGGGCAGGCCGGCGGCCTCCACGAGGTAGCGCAGCACCTGCGTGGAGCGCCCGGCGGAGAGCTCCCAGTTGGTCGGGAAGGGGGCGACCGAGCCGCGGGCGTCCGCGTGCCCCTCCACCGAGATCTCGTTGGGGGCCGAGACGAGGACCGACCCGAGCGCATCGAGCACCTGCGTCGCGGCCGGGCTGAGGTCCGTGCTGTTGGTGGTGAAGAAGGTCTCCGCGCTCACGAGTCCGATGGTCAGACCGCGCTCGTCGATCGTGAAGGTGACGTCGGCTTCGAGCCCCCGGTCCGCCAGCACCTGGCGCAGGCGCTCGCGGAGGGCGGAGAGCTCGTCGAACTCGCGCTGGGCGGCCTCCAGCCCGGTGTCGGCGAAGTCCTCGCCCTCGTCGTCCACGAGCTCGGGCGGCACGACGACGCCGCTGGTCACGTCGATGTCGTCGGAGGGCTCCTGGCCGAAGCCGGTCGCGAGGGACGCGCTCAGGGCCTCGAACTTCTCCTGGTCGACGGTCGACATGGCGAAGAGCACGATGAACATGCACATCAGCACCGTCACCATGTCGAGGTAGGACGCCATCCAGCGCTCGTCCGGCCCGCTGTGCTCGGACTCCTGGACGCGGCGTCGGGTGCGCACGCTCATGAGAAGAGGTCCTCGTGCTCGGCCGCCGCCTCCGCCGGCTGCTCGCGGCGGCGGGAGCGGCCGGGGGAACGGTCGGAGACGAGCGCGCTCAGGCGCTCGCGGACGTGCGCGGGGGCGGCGCCGGCCTGGACGGCGAGCATGCCCTCCATGAGCACCGTCATGCGCTCGAGCTCCAGCTCGCCCAGACGCTGCAGGCGGCCGCCGATCGGGAGCCAGATGAAGTTCGCCGACAGCAGGCCCCACAGCGTGGCGACGAAGGCGGCGGCGATCATGGGTCCGAGCGTGTCCGGCTTGTCGAGCTTCTCCAGCACGTGGGTGAGGGAGACGACCGTGCCGATGATGCCGACCGTCGGGGCGAAGCCGCCGAGGGTCATGTAGAAGCGGGAGGCGGTACGGTTCCGGGCGGCCGTGGACGACAGCTCGTCCTCGAGCAGTACGCGGAGGTCTTCCGCGTCGGTCCCGTCGGCGATGCTCTGCAGGGCCTGCCGCAGGAACGGATCCTTCTCCTCGTCCAGCCCTTGCTCCAGCGCCAGGAGCCCTTCGGCGCGGGCCTTCTCCGCGTAGCCGACGACCGTGTCGATGGTGCTCTGCGCGGTGCGGCGCTCCCCGCGGAACGCGCGGGGGAGGGACTTCACGGCGTGCAGGGCGTCGCGCAGCGTGCCGCTGGCCAGCCCGACCGCGATCGTGGCGCCGAAGACGAGCACCATCGGCGCGGGCAGGAGGAGCGACCCGATCGTCGCGCCCTCCAGGTTGATCATGGCGATGAGGGCGCCGAACGCGAGGACGAGCCCGAGGATGAGAGACGGATCCATCAGGCGTCCCCTCCCGTGACGGATACGGCGGGAGCGCCGACCTCGTCGCCGGCCGCGACCAGTGCGGCCGCGGTCGCGAGGATCCCGGCGCGGAAGCGGGTGATCCGGGCGATCACGTCGTCCATCGTCTCCGTGACGACGAAGGTCGCGCCGTCGACCATCATGATCGTCGTGTCCGGCGTGGCCTGGACACGTTCGATCAGGTCGGGGTTCACCGCGAACCGGGAACGGTTCAGGCGCGTGAGGACGATCATGGGCTCCATCCTGGAAAAAGCTCGCCCCGCCCGAGAGCGGGGAACCGACGGCCCGTCCTGGGCTGTCGGAGAGGACTGTCGGCCGGGTGCTGCGCCGCGTTAGCGCGGGGTCGGACCGAGCGGGATCTTTCTCACGGCGGGCGCGTCGTCGCCGATAGGGACCAGGGGCGGGGGACGATGAGCAGCGGGCGAAGGGAGCCTTGTGCGGGATCGGAACGTGGAGAAGGCCGCGGCGACGGCGGCCGAGGAGTGCGGCTGCGCGCCGACCGCTGCCGAACGCGGCGCGCTGTGGAACCAGCCGGTCAGCCGGCGCCATGCCTTCGGGATCGGCGCGCTGGGCGTCGTCGCGCTCGCCGCCTTCGGCGTCGGTTCGGGGGTCACGGCCGCGCATGCCGCGTCGTACCCGAGCTGGGACGACGTGCAGCGCGCGAAGAACAACGAGGCGGCCAAGGCCGGCGAGGTCAGCCGGATCCAGGGGCTGATCCAGTCGTTGGAGCGCAAGGTCGCGGAGACCCAGGCGGCGGCACAGGTCGCGTCCGACGAGTTCTTCGAGGCGCAGCAGGCCTACTTCGCCGCGATCACCGAGGCGGACGCCCTGCAGGCCCAGGCCGACGAGAAGGCGGCGCTCGCCGACGAGACCGCGAAGAAGGCCGGCCAGATCGCGGCCCAGCTCTACCGCAGCGGCGGCGACGACACCGCACTGGAGCTGTTCTTCGCCGGGTCGGGAGCCAACGCCGACGAGCTGCTGTCGCGGCTCGGCACCATGAACAAGTTCCTCGAGTACAACCAGACCACCTACGACAACGCCGTCTCGGCGCGCAACACCGCGCAGGCTCTGACCGCGCAGGCGCAGGTCGCCAGGGACGAGCGCGACCGCCTGCAGCAGGTCGCCGAGCAGAAGATGGTCGCGGCGCAGCAGGCGGCGGACGCGGCCCAGGCCGCGCTCGACGAGCAGGCGGCGAACCTCGAGACCCTCAAGGCCCAGCTGGCGGCGCTCAAGGACACCACGACCAAGACGGTCGCGGGGTACCAGGCGGGCGTGGAGGCACGGCGGCGCGAGGAGGAAGCCCGTCGCAAGCGCGAGGCGGCGGCTGCTGCCGCGGCGGCGGCTGCGGCCGGCCGCGGGACGAGCGGCGGCGGTGGTGGCGGTGGCGGCGGCGGTGGCACGCCGGGCAACGGCGGCTGGGTGCGCCCGCACGGCGGGGCGCGGAGCTCGAGCTACGGTCCGCGCACGCCCATCTGCGGTCCACAGGGCTGCTCGTCGAGCTTCCACTACGGGGCCGACCTCGCCAACGGCTGCGGCGCCGCGATCTACGCCGCGAACTCCGGGACGGTGGACTACGCCGGCCCGAACGGCAACTACGGCAACTACGTGCGCATCCAGCACGGCGGCGGCGTCAGCACGGGGTACGCGCACATCAAGCCGGGCGGCATCATCGTCCGCAGCGGGCAGTGGGTGCAGTCCGGTCAGGTCATCGCCTACGCCGGCGACACGGGACGCTCGTTCGGCTGCCACCTGCACTTCGAGGTCTACATCAACGGTGGGTACACCAACCCCGTGCTCTTCATGGAGCAGCGCGGCATCTACGTCTGACCCACAACGCCGCGAGACCCCGCTTTATCGTCGAGGCCCCGCCGTATCCACGTGGATAGGGCGGGGCCTCGACGCGAAGACGGGGTCTCGGGAGGGGTCAGCGCTTGAGGTTCGTGAGCTCCTGCAGCACCTCGTCGCTCGTGGTGATGATGCGGGCGTTGGCCTGGAAGCCGCGCTGCGCGACGATGAGGTTGGTGAACTCCTGCGAGAGGTCGACGTTGGACATCTCGAGCGCGCCGCTGATGATGCCGCCCAGGCCGCCGGTGCCCGGTTGTCCGAGCTCGGCCTGACCGGAGTTGCCGCTCGGACGGAACTGCGAGGAGCCCACCTTCTCCAAGCCGCCGGGGTTCACGAACCCGGCCAGCGCGATGCGTGCCAGCACCTGGGTGTCGCCGTTGCTGAAGGTGCCGACGAGGCTGCCGTCGTTCGTCAGGGCGTAGGAGCTCAGCGTGCCCGCCGGCTTGCCGTTCTGCTCCTTGATCGCGATGTCGTTGACGTCGGCGAAGCCGGTCACACCGGACAGGTCGACGGTGACGCCGCCCGACACGATGCTCCCGGCGCCGTTCTGCACCCCGTCGGTGAAGGTCAGTGCGGTGCTCGCACCCGCCCCGTCGGTGACGTCCCACCCGGTCGCGCTGCGCGTGAACGTCAGCCGCAGGGTGGACGCGGAGCCGTCGGCGCCGTAGGTCTTGATGTCGCGCACGAGCGTCTCGCCGACCGCAGCACCGGAGGGCAGGTTGCCGGTGGCGCGCGCGGTGGTGGTGGCGGCCGCGGGGCTGAGGGCGCCGACGGGGAGCGTGATGTCCCCGATGCCCTGACCGGGGACGATCGCCCCGTTGGTCGCGGTCCAGCCCTGGACGAGGGCTCCGCCGGCACCGACGAGACGGCCGCTCGCGTCGAAGGTGAAGCCGCCGTTGCGGGTGTAGAGGGTCTCGCCGCCGGAGCGGACGACGAAGAAGCCGTCGCCCGAGATCATCAGGTCGGTGGGGACGCCGGTCGGCTGCGGGGCTCCTCCGGCGAAGTTGGTGCTGATGCCGGCGACCTGCACGCCGAGTCCGACCTGGGCGGGGTTCTGCCCGCCGGCCGCCTGCTGCGGCAGCATCGAGTTGCGCAGGAGCTGGGAGAGGGAGTCCTGGAACTGCACGGAGGACGCCTTGAAGCCGGTCGTGTTGACGTTGGCGATGTTGTTGCCCGTGACGTCGAGCATGGTCTGGTGCGAGCGGAGTCCGGAGATTCCGGAGAAGAGGGAACGGAGCATGGTGGTGCCTTTCTGGGGAGCGGGGTCAGGCAGCGGTGCCGGGGACGAGGGAGACGCCGGAGATCGCGTCGAGGGGGATCGACTTCTCGCCGATGGTCACGGTGGGGACGGCTCCCGCGTAGGAGACCGCGGTGACGACGCCCTTCTGGGTGACACCGCCGGCGTCGACGTACTGCGCCTCCTGCCCGAGGAGGGCGGCGGCGGTCTGCCGCATGCTGAGGGCGAAGCTCTCGGTGCTGGTCGAGGCGAGCGCCGTCAGCTGTTCCATCGAGGCGAGCTGCGTCGTCTGGGAGATCATCTCGTTGGTGTTCATCGGCGAGCTCGGATCCTGGTTGGTGAGCTGGGTCACGAGCAGCTTGAGGAACACCTCCGAGTCGAGGGTCTTCTTGCGCTCTGTCGCCGGCGTCGTGCTGCCGGTCTGCACACCGGACGTCGGCGTGGCACCCGGGGGCAGGGTGCCGGTGATGGAGTCGACCGTGGTCATGGAGTCCTCTCTGATCAGGCGTAGACGTCGATGCCGCCGGTGGGCGCGGCGGGCGGTGCGGGCGGGGGCGGGGAAGCGGTCGGCGCCGAGGCCGGGGGACGCGGGGTGGTCGGCGGGCGCGGGGTGTCCGGGTCGCCGTTCCCGGTCTGGCCGTGCGTCGTCGCGCCGTGCTGGGGCGAGGAGGACGAGCCGTCCCCGGTGCTGAGGCTCAGGGTGGCGTGCGGCGCGGCGACCGCGAGGTCCCGGCGGAGATCGACGAGGAGGGCGCGCAGGGCGTCCCTGCCGATCTCGCTCGGGGCCTGCAGCTCGATGCGCAGGGTGGAGCCGGCGATGTGGGCCCGCACGGTGACGGGACCGAGGTTCTCCGGCGAGACGGTGAGCGTGATCCGGTGATCGCCGTCGGGGGCCTGGGCCAGGGACAGCACCGGAGCCGCCACCTGGGGGAGCAGGGCCGGTCGGACCGGCGCGGGGACGGCGCTCGGCGGCGTGACGGGCGCGGTGGCCGTGGCGGCGACCGGGCTCGGCGCGGGCGTGGACCCGGCTGCGACCGGGTCGACGGCGCTCGAGCCTGCGGGGGTGGCGGCGGACGGCACCGGGATGGAGGGCGTCCCGGACACGGAGGGGGTCTCGGGGACGGTCGGGGCCTCGGTCGGGAGCGCGAGCGTGGCCGTCGCTCCGTCCGGCGCCGGCCCGGCGAGGTGGGACGTCCTGCCGTCCGATCCTGCGCTCGTCCCGCCGTCCTCGCCGGTACGCGCGCCCGCCGCTGCCTCGATGGACGAGGAGGGCGGGGACGGCACGACCGCTCCGGTCGTCGGAGGCGCGGTCGATGGCGCCGACGACGCGAGAGCGGGGGCCGACCGGACCGCTCCGGCGTCGACCGGTGCGTCGACCGGTGCCATGCCGGCCGCCGTGGGCACCGCCTCCGCATGAGGAGGCGTCGCCGCGGGGGAGGCGGAGTCGACGGCGGGCAGGGGGAGCGCGTCGGTGCCGGAGATGGCCGGACCCGCCGGAGACGGAGGTGCCGGAGACGGAGTCGCCGGAGTCTGCTCTCCCTCGGGCGGCGTCGGAACCACCGTCGGGCCGGCGTCCGGCGGAACGACAGTCGGGATCGCGGGCGGCGCGACCACCGACCCGGAGGGCGACGGGGCCGGGAGCGGAAGCGGCGTGGCGACGGCACCGTCGGCGGGAACGGCCGCGGTGCCGTCGCTCCTCGGCGCTGCGTCGGTCGCGGGGTCCTCGGGCGACGTGGGGCCGGCCGGCTCCGTCTCCCGCGCGGCATCGCGCACGGCGTCGGCGAAGGCGGCGGCTCCGGGGGCGCCGCCGCGGCCGGCCGGGGCTGCGGAGCGCGGGGGGCGCACGTCGAGCGCCGCGAGGAGGTCGAGAGCGGTCATGCCGAGCCCTCCGTCCGGGAGCGGGAGGCGATCTCGTCCAGCTCCGCCTGCTCGGCGTGCAGGTCGGCGGCGCGTACCGCCTCGGCGTGGCCGTCCGCGAGACGCTCGAGGCCGCGCAGCGTGCGCCGGGCGTCGGCGTGCGCGGACCGTGCCTCCGCGACCGTCTCCTGCTGGAGGGCCGACAGCGTCGTGAGGTCGGCCAGCAGCGCCCGGCCGGAGACCCGGGCCGCCGCGAGCGCCGCCAGCGCACGGACGTCCACGGCCTCCGTGTCCGTGCCGGCAAGGTGCGCGCGCAGTGCCCGGTCCCTGGCCTCGGTGTGCTGCGCGTCGATCACCGCGCGCGACAGACGCTGCGCGGCGGCGCGTTCCTGGATCTCCCGGACGCGCAGGAGACCGGCGAGCGAGAACCCTCTGCTCATGAGACCCCCTCGAAGGCGGAGACGAGGCTCTCCAGGCGGGCCCAGGAGTCGTCGATCGCGCTCGTCTCGTCGAGCGGCTGGGTGAGGAACGCCGAGATCGGCCGTTCATGGGCGATCGCCGCGTCGATACGGGCGTCGGCGCCGGCGTGATAGGCGCCGATGTCGATGAGGTCGTTCGCCCGGCGTCGGGCCGCGAGCACGGCGCGGAGGGTGGCCGCCTGTGCGCGGCGCTCCCGGCTCGTGATCTTGCCGGCCACGCGGGACACGGACCCGAGGACGTCGATGGCGGGGTGGTGACCGGCGAGGGCGAGGGCGCGGTCGAGTACGACGTGGCCGTCGAGGATGGAGCGGACCGCGTCGGCGATCGGCTCGTTGTGGTCGTCGCCGTCGACGAGCACGGTGTAGATGCCCGTGATGGAGCCGGCGCGGTCGGTGCCGGCGCGTTCCAGCAGCCCGGCGAGGAGCGAGAAGGTGGAGGGCGGGTAGCCGCGGGTGGCCGGGGGCTCGCCCGCGGAGAGCCCGATCTCGCGCTGGGCCATGGCGACGCGGGTCAGCGAGTCCATCATGAGGATCGCGTGCGCCCCGTCGTCGCGGAAGGCCTCCGCGATCCGGGTGGCGGTGAACGCGGCGCGGATGCGGGCCATCGCCGGCTGGTCGGAAGTGGAGACGACGACGACCGAGCGGGCGAGTCCCTCCGGGCCCAGGTCGTCCTCGATGAACTCGCGCACCTCGCGGCCCCGCTCGCCGACGAGGGCGATGACGGTGACCTCGGCCTCGGTGCCGCGCGCGATCATCGACAGCAGCGACGACTTGCCCACGCCCGATCCCGCGAACAGGCCGACGCGCTGACCTCGGCCGACGCTGACGAGGGTGTCGAGCGCGCGCACGCCGAGGGGGAGCGGGGTGTCGATGCGATCGCGCTCCATGATCGAGGGGGTGTCGTGATCCAGGCTCACCTGCGGCGCCGCGAGCGGACCCTTGCCGTCGATGGGACGCCCGAGGCCGTCCAGGACCCGGCCCAGCAGCGCGCGTCCGGTGGGAACGCGCACCGGGCCGCCCCGGCCGCGCACCGGGGCGCCAACGATGAGTCCGGCGACCGGGGCGAGCGGCATGCAGCGCAGCCCGTCTTCGCCCGTCGCCACGACCTCGGCGTCGATGCCGTCGAGCGTCACCACGTCCCCGATGGCGCCGTCGAGCCCGCGCACCTGCACGCTGAGTCCGCGCACCTGGGAGACCTCGCCGATGCGCTCCGGCCGCGCCGCCTCGAGCACCGCCGCCCAGGAGCTCACGGCGTGCCCTCCGCGAGGGCGCGGCGCGCGCGCTCGAACGCCGTCCCGACCCTCGCGTCGATGACGCCGTGCGCGAGCACGGCCACGGCGTCGCCGCGGGCGAGGGTGTCGTCGGCGACGAGCGGGAATGCGGCGAGGTCGTCTCCGGTCTCCGCGGCGAGGAGCCGGAGATCCTCCGGATGGACGCGGAGGCTGCGTACCGCGGCCGGCGCGGTCGCGCTCAGGGCGCGGCGGGCCGCAGCGGCCGCCGCGGTGCCCGCATCGCTCAGCTCGGCCGCGAGGAGGAGCTCCGCGAGGTCGATCGCGTGGGAGAGCACCTGGGTCGTCGCGGCGGCCTCCAGTTCCGCCTCCCGCTCCGCCAGGGAGCGTGCCGCGGCGTGCAGGGCCGCCACCGCGGCGGCCATCTCCTCGGCGCGATGGCGCTCCCGCTCCGCCTGCTCGGCCGCGGCGGCGCGGTGCGCGGCTTCGGCGTCGGCCGTGCCCGCCCGGAAGCCCGCGGCGTGGCCCTCGGCGTACCCGCGGCGGCGCGCGCGCTCCTGCTCCCCGCGGTGGTCCGAGCCGCCGAGCCGGGGGAACGCGGCGGGGGCGAAGGCGTCAGTAGACATACTCGTCCTCGTCGGCCCGCTGCACGGTGATGTCCCCGGCGGCCTCCAGCGCCCGGATCGTGCGGACGATCTCAGCCCGCGCCTCCTCGACCTGGGAGACGCGCACGGGGCCCAGCGACCTGGCCTCCTCGTCGAGGTTCTCGCGGTTGCGCTCGGACACGTTGCGGCGGATGAGGTCGACGATCGGCTGCTGGGCGCCCTTGAGGGCCAGCGCCAGCGACCGGATGTCCATGCCCCGCAGCACGCGCTGGGTGTCCCGGTCGTCGAGCTTGACGATGTCCGCGAACGTGAACATGCGCGAGCGGATGTCCTCCGCGAGGGCGCTGTCGCGGTCCTCGATGCTCGCCAGCAGGGCCTTCTCGATGGTGGCCCCCGAGCGGCCGATGATCTCCACGAGCGGCTCGACGCCGCCGAGCACCTCGGGGCTGTCCCGCGACGCGAGGCTGCCGGTCCGCGCCTTGAGGGCGTCGGCGACGATGGCGATGGCCTCCTGGGAGGCGGTGCCCATGGTGGCGATGGCCTGCGCGACGTCGGTCCGGGCGGGGTCGGGCAGCGCGGCGAGCACGGCGGCGGCCTGATCGGCGGGGAGGTGCGCGAGCACGAGTGCGACGGTCTGCGGCAGCTCGCCGTCCAGGAGCGTGGCGAGATGGGCGGCGTCGGCGGAGGCGAGGAAGTCGAACGAGGCGCTCATCGACGTGGAGCCCACGCGGCCGAGCACGGCGGCCGCCCGCTCCGACCCGAAGGAGGCCTCCAGGAGCCCGGCGGCGATGTCGCGCCCGCCGCGGGCCGGGGGCAGGTGCCCGGCCGCGATGCGATGGAACTGTCCCAGCGCCTGGGCGGTCGTCTCCGCATCGAGGTCCTGCAGCCCGATGATCTCGGTGGCGACGGCCTCGGCCTCGGTCTCCGAGAGATGCTTCATGACCTCGACGGCCTGCGCGCGGTCGAGGTTCATGAGGACGATGGCGGCCGTCTGCCGATCGGTGAGTCCGCTCATGCCCGTGACCTGTCGTCGATGAGCGTGCGCAGCAGCTCGGCCGTGCGCTGCGGGTCCTGCCGGGTGAGGGCGTCGATCTCGGCACGGCGGCGCTCGAGGCTGATCTGCGCGGGCTCGGGCTCGGGGTCCGGGTCGAGATCCGGCACCGGCTCGAGGAAGGCGAGCGGGGTTGTCGGCGCCTCCAGCACGGCCGTCGGTGCGTCGGCGGAGAGCGCGGCGAGCTCGGCGGGCCGGTCACCGAAGAGCTGGTCGAACTCCTCCACACCCGCCGCCTTCCGTCGGGACCGGATGATCAGCGCGGTGATCGCGGCGATGAGCGGGATGGCGATGGCAGCGGCGATGATGACGGTGTTCAGGAGCGCGGCCTGACGGGCGCCCTCTTCGGCCTCCTTCGCCGCCTGCAGCGCGGCCTGGGCGGCCTCGGCGTCCGTCTGGCTGAACGCGACGAGCTCGACGGCGAGTTCGTCGCCGCGGGTGCGGTCGATGCCGGCTGCGGTGGCGACGAGGTCGCTGAGCTGCGCGGAGCTGAGGTCTCCGCCCGCGCCGGCGTCCACGGCGACCGACACCGACTGCCGCAGCAGGTTTCCGGCGGGGGTGGACGTGCTCTCCGTGGCCTTGTTCACCGCGTTGGTGCGCGTCTCCTCGGAGGACCGGTAGGTGCCGTCGCCGTTCCCGTTCGGCACGGCGATGTTGTCCGGACCCAGGACCCCGGCTTCGGAGGTGGAGCCGTTGCTGTTCTGCTCGCGGACCTCTTCGGTGAGAGGGGGTGCGCCCTCGGCCGGCGTGTACGTCTCCTCGACGCGTTCGTTCACCGAGCGGTCGATCTCGGCGACCACCGTCACGGTCGCGTTGCCCGGGCCGACCACGGTGTCCAGCATCTGCTGCACGCTCGCGGCCACGCGGGCCTCGTAGTCGCTCGCCTGCTGGTCGAGGCCGCCGGTGGCCCCGCCGCCCACGGTCGACAGCGTCCGCCCGGTCTGGTCGACGACGGCCACGTTCTCCGGCTTCATGCCGCTGACGGCGGCCGAGGTGAGGTGCACGATGGCCTCGACCTGCTTCTGGTCGAGCGTCGTGCGTCCGGCGGTCTCCACGAACACGGAGGCCGTCGCGTCGACGGTCTCCGACACGAAGACGCTCTCCTCGGGGATCGCGAGCTGCACGGAGGCCGCGGAGACGCCGTCGATCGCGGAGATCGTGGCGGCGAGCTCGCCCTCGATCGCGCGCTTGTAGGTGACCGACTGCTGGAACTCGCTCGTGGTGACGCCCATGTCGTCGAGCAGCGAGTACCCGGCCGATCCGGCGCTCGGCAGTCCGGCGGACGCGGCCGCGAGCCGCTGGTCGTAGACGTCCTTCTCGGGGACGAGCACGGTGGCGCCGCCGTCGGCGAGCTCGTAGGGGACGGAGGCGGAGCGCAGCTGCTCCACCACGGCGTTCGCGTCCGTGGCGTTCAGCCCCGAGAACAGCGGTGTGTACGTGGGGCGGGTGAGCCAGCTGGACAGGGCGATGATGCCGAGTGCGAGCACGGCGATGCCGATGATGGCGATGGTCCGCTGCGCGAGCGAGAATCCGGCGATCACCCGCCGCATCCGCTGGAACGCCCCGGTCACTGCCGGGGGCATCAGGCCTGCATCCGCATGATCTCGTTGAACGCGTCGACGCCCTTGTTGCGGACGGCGGCGACGAGTTCGAGGGTGACCGCGGCGCGCGACGAGGCGATCATCGCGGCGTGGATGTCGTCGAGGTCGCCGGTCACGGCGGCGACCTTCAGGGTGTCGGACTCGGACTGCAGCGAGCGCAGCTCGTCGATCGCCCCGGTGACGCTGTTCGCGAAGGCCGTGTCGTCGCCGGTCTTCGCACCCGTCACGGGCGAGGTGGTCATGCCGAGGGACGAGGCGACGGCCTCGATGCCGGCGACGGCGCTCACGCGTTCCGCCCGATCTGCAGCGCCGCCTCGTAGGAGGTGCGGGCGCGGTCCACGATCGCCGCGCTCGCCTGGTATCCGCGCTGCGCGAGGATCAGCTGGCTCATCTGGTCTCCCAGGTCGATGTCGGGGTAGCGCACGTAGCCGTCGGCGTCGGCGAGCGGGTGGTCGGGCTGGTGCACGAGCCGGCCCTCGGCGTCGCCCTGGACGGTCCCGGCGACGTAGACCCCGGGGGACTGGTCGCTGGTCTGCGCCAGGATGTAGCGCGCCCGGAACGCCGCGCCGTCGGTCGACGTCGCGGTGTTGATGTTGGCGATGTTGTCGCTGATGGCGTCGAGCCACTTCCGGTGCACGGTCAGTCCCGTGCCGGCGATCCCGATGGCGTCGAAGGTCATGACGTCCTCATCGCGGTGCGCATCGAGGAGAACGATCCGTTCACGGCCTGCGTCGCGAACTGATAGCGGAGCATGGTGTCGATGCTGGAGAGGGTCTCGGTGTCGAGGTTCACGTTGTTGCCGTTCAGCCGTGTCGGCTCGAGCGATGTCCCGACCGTGGCGGACACGTCCCCGTCACCGGCGGCGATCGAGTCGGCGAGCGCGGCCTCGAACTGCACGCGCTTGGCGTGGTAGTCGGGGGTGTTGATGTTGGCGATGTTGTCGGCGATGGCTCGCTGGCGCAGCGAGAGGCCGTTCAGCGCACTGGTCAGTGCGGTGATGGTCACAGAGTCGAACACGAACCGGCTCCCCGTGTGTGGGTGAAGTGGCCGTTCCCTGGCCGAGTCTTGCGAGCCATCCGTGCTCTCGGGGGACTGTCGGCCGTCCGTGCGGTTTCGTTAGGAGGGTTCCTCACCCGTCCACGTCGAGGTAGGCGGGGGCATCGGGAGAGCGGGGTGCCGGCACGCGCCGGACGGCACCGAGGTGCTGCCGCAGCCCCTCGAGCTCCGACCGGGCGCGTTCCATGGCGGCGTGCTGCCGGTCGATCACCGCACGGGCGCGATCGGCCAGGTGCGGGGGGAGCGGGGAGGACGGCGGCGCCCAGGGGATGATGTCGTGCACCTCGACGGCTCCCGCCGGCGCGGCGATGATCCGGTCGGCGTCCGCTTCGAGCCGGTCGAGCAGCGCGGCCCAGTCCTCGTCCGTCATGCGCGGCCCTCCACGACGGCCAGGGCGGCGGCGTGCCAGGCGTCGCGCAGCGGCACGACGAGCTCGCGGCAGGCATGCGTGCGCTCCGGATCGCGGCCGATGTTGGCGCCGATCAGCGTCTGCGAGAGGAAGACGTACAGCGAGCGCAGCCCGGCGCTGCCGCTCCAGTCGTCGGTGAGGGACGACGACAGCTCGGCCACGATCGCCTGCGCGTGCTGGAGCTGGGTGTTGGCCTCGGTCCAGTCGGCCGCCCGCTGCGCCGTCTCGGCGCGTTCGATGTCGAGCAGGAGCCGGTCGTAGAGCATCGTGACCAGGCGCTCCGGCGGGGCGGACAGGATGGCGTCCTCGCGGTACCGCTGCTGGGCACGCAGGGCGGCGTTCATGCTCACGAGTCCGACCCGGAGCGGCTGCTCGGCAGCGCGTTGATCTGGGAGGCGAGGTACGACGACTGCGACTGCATCTGCGACAGCATCACCTCGAGGCGCGCGTACGTGCGCTCCAGCGACGCCTTGCGCTGCGCGAGGCGCACGTCCCAGCGCTCCATCTGCTCGCCGAGGCTCTTGACCTCGCTCTCCTGACCCGTGATCCGCGAGGTGAGCAGCCCGTCGTACTTGTCCGAGTACGAGGTCGCCGTCTGCTCCACGCGTGCCGCGACCGCGGAGAAGAGCGCGCCGACGGCCGCGGGGTCCTTCGCCAGCGCCTCGGAGAACTTCTCCTCGTCGAACGTGAGCTTGCCGTACATGTCGGTCGAGATGCCGATCGTGGAGGGCGAGACGCCGTCCACGGGGTGCTGCACGGCGTCGGCGAGGGCCGTCCGCAGACCGCGGATGGTGCTGTCGCCGGTGAAGACGCCGAGGGTGGTCTTCTCGCCCTGTCCCGCGGCGACCGTCGCCTTCGAGCCGTTGTCGATGCGGGTGAAGATGTCCGTGAGGAGGGCGATGAACTCGCCGGAGGCCTTGGTCCTGGCCTCGCCGTCGACGGCGACGGTGACCGTGACGGGGGTCGTCGAGACGGTGGAGACCGTCACGTCGACGCCCTCGAAGAGATCGGTGAACGTGTTGCCGGACGAGGTGATGACCTGTTCGGCCGCCGTGCCGGCCCAGAGGCGCAGCTGCGCATCCGTGCCTGTGGCGATGACAGCGGCGCCCGGCTCCGTGGACACGTCCGTGGCGGTGCCGGCGGCCACCGCGGCGAGGTCGCCCGCGTAGACGCGGAAGCGTCCTGCCTCTCCGGACTCCTCGGCCCGGAGCTGCAGGCGGTAGACGGGGGTGCCGTCGGCATCCTTGCCGGCGGGGACGGCCGTGGCGAGGACACCGGTGTCGGCGTCGTTGATGGCCTGGGCGATGTCCTGCATCGACGTCGAGTCGGCCTGCACCTGGACGCGCTTCCCCGTGGCGTCCTCGAGCGTCAGGACGGGCGGGTCGGCGGGCCAGCGGCTCGCGGACGCGGAGACCACCGTGTGCGCCTGGGCGAGACGGTCGACGACGATGTCGGTCGACACGGGCGCCGCGCCGGTGCGCAGGGCGACCTTCACCGACTCGGACGACGCGCTGCCGGTGAAGCGGTCGAGACCGCCGGGCGCTGCGGCCTTCTCGGCGGCGGCGGCGAGGTTCTGCACGGCCGTGTTGAGGGTGCGCAGCTGCGTCATGACGACGTTCTTGTCGTCGATCTTGGCCTTGAGCAGCGTGCGGGGGATGGCGTGCACGTCCATGAGGGCCTTGATGACCTCGGTGGTCTTGAGCCCCGACACGAGGCCGTCGAGCGAGAGCGACATGCGGCTTCCCTTCTGTGTGCGGCGGGGCCCGGGCGACGGCCGAAGCCGTCACCCGGACCCCCGGAGTGATTCCGTGCGGCGGCGCGGATCAGCGCAGCAGCTGGAGCACGCCCTGGTTGGCCTGGTTGGCCTGGGCCAGCATGGCCGTTCCCGCCTGCGACAGGATGTTCGCCGACGTGAACTTGACCATCTCGGACGCCATGTCGGTGTCGCGGATACGGCTCTCGGCGGCGGCGAGGTTCTCGGCCGACACGTTGAGGCTGTTGATGGTCGACTCGAAGCGGTTCTGCAGCGCACCGTAGCCGGCACGTGCGGTCGAGACCGCCTGGATCTGCGTGTCGATGCCCGCCAGAGCCGCACCGTACGATGCCGCGTCGGTCATGGTGCCGGCGAGCGTCTCGATGGTGGTGCCGAGGTTGGCGAAGTTGGTCAGGCCGACCGAGATCTGGTCCTCGGCGGCGACCGCGCCCGCACCCACCTGGAACGTCAGCGTCGTGCCGCCCGAGAGCAGCTTGATGCCGTTGAAGTTGGTGCTGTCGGCGATCCGGGTGAGCTCGTCGGCGAGGGCGCCGATCTCAGTCTGGATCGCTTCGCGCGACTTCGCGTTGTTCGAGTCGTTCGCACCCTGAGCGGTCAGGTCGCGCACGCGCTGCAGGATGGAGTGCACCTCGGTCAGGGCGCCTTCCGCGGTCTGGATGACCGAGATGCCGTCCTGGGCGTTGCGAGCCGCGACGTTCAGGCCGTTGACCTGCGAACGCAGGCCCTCGGAGATCGCGAGGCCGGCGGCGTCGTCCGCGGCGCGGTTGATGCGCAGACCGCTCGAGAGCTTCTCGAGCGACTTCGACAGGTCGTTCTGCGTGTTGGACAGGTTGCGGTAGGCGTTGAGCGCGCCCACGTTGGTGTTGATCTGCATACCCATGAGGGTTTCCTCCGTGATGTGTTGTGCAGGAGACCATCCGTGGTCTCCTGCACTCACCTATCGGCGGAGGATGCGGACGCGTTAGGCGGGGGCGGCGGCGCGGAAGACCTCACCGATCCGGACGCCGGCGGCCTCGGCGATGCGGCCGAAGTACGCATCCCGCGCGGCGGGCGAGACGCGGGTGGTGGTCGTGGTCTCTGTGCCGCCCTCGGCGAAGTAGCGGTCCAGGGCGTCGCGGAGCAGGCGCACCGCCTCCGCCCGCTGCTGCGAGACGGCCGAGTGGGTCACGCCCAGCTCCTCGGCGATCTCCTTGACGGGGCGCTCCTCGACGTAGACGGCCACGACGATGCGCCGCATGCGCTCGGGGAGAGCGGTGATGGCGTGCTCGAGCACCTCTCGTCGCTCGCCGACCAGCGCGGACTCCTCGGGGAGAGGGATGTCGGCGACGAGGTCCCGCGTGGCGGGGTCGTCGAGCGGGGCGACGGTGCGCGCGGCGTCGGCGAGGGCCTCCACCACCGCCTCCTTGGGTGAGCCCATGGCGGTGGCGATCTCGGTGGCGGTCGCCGTTCGACCGAGGGCGGCGGTGAGGGTGTCGCGGACGGCGACGGTCTCCTTGATGCGCTTGCGGATGCCGCGGGATGCCCAGTCCATGGCGCGCATCTCGTCGGCGAACGCGCCGAGGATGCGGCGGCGGGCGTACGCGCCGAACGGGACGCCGAGCGCGGGGTCGTAGGCGTCGGCGGCGGTCACGAGGGCGAGCGCGCCGACGGCGGCGAGCTCTTCGCGGGGGATATGGGTAGCCCGAGCATGGGTGTCTGCAGCGAGGTAGCCGACCAGGGGGAGGTTGGCCTCGACGAGGCGGTTGCGCTCAGCGCGCGACGACATGGGGGATGATCCACCTCTCTGGATGCACTCCGGAAGCTCCATGGCGAGGGGTAGATGGTCATATCACAAGGTCCGGGATATGTCCATGGGGAGCACTAACCGCCGCCAGTCCACATAGTAACCTTAGGGGCGCGGTGGCCGATAGAGATTTATGAACCGTTAACAGGCGGGCCGATCGCACCTGCGTGGGGCGGGGGATCGCTGGGGACAAGGGGATCATGGGAGCCAACGAACTATCGATGCAGCTCTGGCGCGAGCGCGAGCTGCTCGAGATGCTGCTTTTCAAGCTCGACGAGCAACAGCTGCTGCTCGCCGCCGGCCGGTCGCACTGGATCCAGTTCGCGGCCAGGGAGATCGATCAGGTGCTCGACCGCCTGCGCGCCGCGAGCCTGGCCAGGGCCGTCGAGGTCGCCGGCGTCGCCGAGGAGTGGGGGGCTCCTCAGGACGCGACGATCGGCCAGCTCATCGAGCACGCCCCGGACGGGGCCTGGGGCGACGTCTTCACCGACCACATGCGCGCGCTCGTGAAGCTGACGGCGGAGGTCGAGCAGATGCGCGACGCCGCCGCGGAGCAGCTCAGCGGAGTACTCCGCGCCACCCAGGAGACCATCGCCGCTCTCGGCCAGGAGAGCGGCGAATACACCACCCGCGGCGACCGCGCCCGCGAGGATGCCGCCCGCATCATCGACACCGAGATGTGACCGAGAGGGATTCATGTCGACTTTCAGTGGACTGACCACCGCCGCCAGCGGCCTCGCCGCCGCGCGGCGGGGCATGGATGTGGTGGGGCAGAACATCGCCAACCAGAAGACCGAGGGGTACACGCGGCAGCGCGTCGAGACCTCCTCCATCGCCGCCGTCGCGCAGACGGGGCGCTTCAGCATGGGCGCGCTCCCCGGACACGGCGTCTCCATCGACGGGGTGTCCCGCCTCGGCGACGCGCTGCTCGACGCCCGGGTCCGCGACACCCTCGGGGCCTCCGGCTACTGGGCCACCCGCGCGCTCGCCGCGACGACCGCCGAGTCGGCGCTCGCGGAACCGACGGACAAGGGCCTCGCGAACCGGCTGACGAACTTCTGGGCGGGGTGGCAGGATCTCGCCAACACCCCCGACTCGGGGGCCGCGGCCGCGAGCATCCTGGAGTCGGCGAAGGAGCTCGCCGCCCACATCTCCGGCGGCTATCGCACCGTCGCCGCGCAGTGGACGGCCGCACGGGGAACGGCCGAGCGCACCGTCAGCCAGGTCAACGCCGCGGCCGACCAGATCGCGGTGCTGAACACCGAGATCCGCGACGCTCTGGCCTCGGGCCGCTCGGCCAACGAGCTCACCGACCGCCGCAATCTGCTCGCCGAGGACGTGGCCCGGCTCGCCGGCGGCACCGCCACCGTGGAGGCGGACGGCACGCTCACGGTCCGCCTCGGCGGCAACGCCCTGGTCTCCGGGGGCGACGCGCGTCACCTCGCCCTGACCGGCGCGGCGACGATCGACGGCGCACCCCGCGTCGGCGTGGTCTGGGAGTCGGTCCCGGATCTTCCCCTCGTGGTCGACGGCGGAGAGCTCGGCGGCTCGCTCGCGGTGCTCGCCCCGGCCGCCGACGGCGGGATGCTGGCACAGCTCGCCGCCACCTACGACCGGGTGGCCACGGCGCTGGCGGAGTCGCTCAACGCGCAGCACCGCGCCGGTGTCACGGCGTCCGGACAGCCCGGGGGCGACTTCTTCACGCTGCCGGCGACCGGCTCCGCCGCGCTCGGGCTGCAGGTGGCCGTCACCTCGGCGGCCGACCTGGCCCTCGCCGCGCCCGGAGCGGGCTCCAAGGACGCGACCAACGCCGACCTCATCTCCCAGATCGGGCAGCGCGCGACCTCTCCGGATGCGCTGTGGACCGACCAGGTGACCCGCTTCGGCGTGTCCACCGCGGCCGATGTGCAGCGTGCGAAGGCGTCGGATGCGGCGGCGGTCGGCGCCGTCGGCGCCCAGCAGTCGGTCGCGGCCGTGGACGGCGACGAGGAGACGATCAGCCTCCTCACGTACCAGACCGCCTATCAGGCGGCGGCCCGCGTGCTCACCGCCGTCGACGAGGCCCTCGACGTCCTCATCAACCGCACGGGCGTCGTCGGACGCTGACCGGAGGAGCCCCATGATCTCTCGCGTGACCCAGACCACGATGACGCAGACGGCGATGCGCCAGCTGCAGTCCAACCTCTCCGAGCTCGCCCGTCTGCAGGAGCAGGCCACGTCGCAGAAGGCGTTCGCCGCGCCCTCGGACGATCCGGCCGCGGCCGCTGCCGCCCTCGCCCTGCACGCCGAGCAGCGCCGCACCGAGCAGTATGCGCGCAACATCGACGACGGCCTGGCGTGGGTGACCGCGGCCGACACGGCGATCACCTCCAGCACCTCGCTGCTCTCGCGGGTGCGGGACCTCACCGCGCAGGGAGCGAACGACGGGGCGCTGGACGCCGCGGCGAAGGAGGCCCTCGCGGTGGAGCTGGAGGGCATCCGCGATGAGCTGCTCTCGCAGGCGAACACCCGGCTGCTCGGGCGGTCCGTGTTCGCGGGTACCTCGGACACGGCGGCCTTCGCCGCCGACTACTCATACAGCGGCGTCGCCGGCTCCGAGGTCACGCGACGTGTGTCCGATGCGGCGGCCGTCCGCGTCGACACCGACGGGGCGGCGGTGTTTGGCACGGGCGACGACTCGGTGTTCGCCCTCGTCGACCGCATCGTCGCCGACCTCCGCTCCGGCACCAACGTCGGACCACGGCTCGCGGAGATCGACGACCGCCGCACGGCGATGCTGGGCGTGCAAGGCGCGGTCGGCACCAGGCAGGCTCAGATCGAACGCGCCAAGGAGGCGGCAGTGCAGAATTCCGTGTCCCTCGAGTCCCGCCGCGCCGCGGTCGAGGACGTCGACTCGGTCGAGGTGCTCATCCGCCTGCAGGCGCAGGAGCTCGTGTACCGCTCGGCGCTCGCGGTGAACGCGCGCGTGCTGCAGCCGTCGCTGATGGACTTCCTGCGATGACCGCCGCGCTCACCTTCACGGCCCCGCCGCCCGGACTGGCACCCCATGTGGACTTCGCCCTCGCACCGGTCGAGGGCGCCGACGGGCTCTTCGCGATGCGGGCGGTCGAGGACGAGGCCCTGCGGCTCTACCTGGTCGACCCGAACACCGTCCTCACGGAGTACGCGCCGACCCTCACGGACGCGCAGGTCGCCGACCTCGCTCTCTCCTCGGCGGACGACGCCTTCGTGCTCGTGGTCGCCCACCCCGCCGCCGAGGGCGTCAGCGTCAACCTGCTGGCACCGGTCGTCGTGAACCGGGCGACGGGAGCGGCGGCGCAGGTCATCCTCGAAGGCCAGGACTACCCCGTGCGGGCGCCGCTGGGCTGACCCGTGCGGGGTCGGATCGCCGGCCGTGACGGGCGGGGTGACGACTACCCTGGAGAGGTGATCCTCGCCGTCGACACCTCCCTTGGCACCGCCGTCGCCCTCATCGACCCGGACGGGACGCGTCGTGCCGAGGCCGGTACCGCCGACCCGCTGGGCCACGCCGAGGTGATCGGCGACCTGGTGCGCGACGTGCTCCGCGAGGGCGGGTCCGACGGCATCACGCACGTCGTGGCGGGAATGGGCCCCGGCCCGTTCACCGGGCTGCGCATCGGCATCGCGACCGCGCGGGCGTTCGCCCTCGGCCGCGGCGTCCCCGTCGTCCCGGTCCCCAGCCACACGGCGGCCGCGCTCACGATCCAGGCCACCGTGACCGGACCGTTCGCCGTCGTCACCGACGCCCGCCGCCGCGAGGTCGCCGTCACCGTGTTCGACGGGCAGGACGAGGACGGGATCCCGCGCACGATCGCCGACACCGTGCTCGTGCGCGCCGCCGACGCCGACGAGCATCTCGCGGGCCTCCGCCGGGTGGACGTGACGACGCTGTCCGCGGTCGACCTCGCCCGGGTGGGGGCGCGGGCGCTCGCCGCCGGCCGGGTCCTCGCCGGCGAGGAGCCGCTCTACCTGCGGCATCCGGACGTCACCCTGCCCGGTGCCCCGAAGAAGGTGGGCGCATGACGCTCCGGGACGCGCGGCCGGACGACCTCGACGCGATCATGGCCATCGAGGAGCGCTCGTTCCCGACCGACGCGTGGAGCCGGGAGACCATGGCGAGCGAGCTGGCGAGCCCGCACGGCCGCTACCTCGTCGACGAGCAGGGCGGGGCGATCGTCGGCTACGGCGGGGTCCGAGCCCTGCAGGGCGGCGCGGACGCCGACATCCAGACCATCGCCCTCCTCGCCGAGGTCCGGGGGCAGGGACGCGGGCGCGCGCTGCTGCGTGCCCTGCTGCGGACGGCTGCCGCCCGGGGCGCGCACGAGGTGTTCCTCGAGGTGCGCGCCGACAACCCGGCGGCCGAGGGGCTGTATCGCACGGAGGGCTTCGAGGAGATCGGCAGGCGCCCCCGTTACTATCAGCCGGACGACGTCGACGCGATCGTGATGCGTCTGGACCTGCGCCGCCACCCGGCGCCCGCCGATACGCCGGAGGAGGCGACCGCATGAGTGAGCCCCTGGTGCTCGGCATCGAGACGAGCTGCGACGAGACCGGCATCGGCATCGTGCGGGGGCGCACGCTGCTGTCCAACACGATCGCCTCCAGCATGGACGAGCACGCCCGGTACGGCGGCGTCGTGCCGGAGGTCGCCGCCCGCGCGCACCTCGAGGCGCTGCAGCCGGCCATCGACGCCGCCCTGGCCGAGGCCGACGTCCGTCTCGCCGACCTCGATGCGGTGGCGGTGACGAGCGGCCCCGGCCTCGCCGGAGCGCTCATGGTCGGCGTGGGAGCGGCGAAGGGACTCGCCGTCGCCCTCGACAAGCCGCTGTATGCGGTCAACCACCTCGTGGGTCACATCGCGGCCGACATCCTCACCCCGGATGCGGCGCCGCTGGAGTACCCGACGATCGCGCTGCTGGTCTCCGGCGGCCACACCTCCCTGCTCCACGTGCGCGACCTCACGACCGATGTCGAGCTGCTCGGCGAGACCGTGGACGACGCCGCGGGCGAGGCGTTCGACAAGGTCGCCCGGCTGCTGTCCCTGCCGTATCCCGGCGGCCCCGAGATCGACCGGGCCGCGGTCGGCGGAGACCCGGACGCGATCCGCTTCCCGCGCGGGCTCTCGCGTGCCTCGGACCTCGCGAAGCATCGCTACGACTTCTCGTTCTCCGGGCTGAAGACCGCTGTCGCCCGCTGGGTCGAGCGCTTCGAGGCGGAGAACGCCGCCGCGGGCGCCGACGCGCGCGAGCTGCCGATCGCCGACGTCGCCGCGAGCTTCCGGGAGGCCGTCGTCGACGTCCTCGTCACCAAGGCGCTCAACGCCTGCGCCGACCTCGGGGTGCCGCGCCTGCTGCTCGGGGGCGGCGTGATCGCGAATCGCCGGCTCCGCGAGGTCGCGCTGTCGAGGGCCGCCGAGGCCGGGGTCACCGTGCGCATCCCGCCGCTGTCCCTCTGCACGGACAACGGCGCCATGATCGCCGCGCTCGCCGCCGAGCTCATCGCATCGGGGCGTCCCGCCTCGACCCTCGGCTTCGGCGCGGACTCGACGCTGCCGGTCACGGAGATCCAGGTCGCGGAGGCGGTGCCGGCGTGACCGGGCTCGCGCAGGAACCGGAACCGGACGGGGTCGCCCCCCGCGCGCGGGTCGAGCGCGCGAGCGGGCAGGTCGAGCGCCCGGCCGGGACCGCGCGCCTTCCCGGAGCTCCGCGGGAGGGCTACACGAAGCTCCCCACGGGCCCGGTGGGCATCGAGCCCGTGGTCGTGAGCGGGCCCGACCTCGACCACGGGGAGGAGGACGCCTGGGAGCCGGCGTCCGAGCCCGTGCCCGTGGACGACACGCGGCTGGCGCCGTGGGCGCTGCTTGCGGCGATCGTCGCGCTCGGCGCATCGTTCTTCGTGGGCTGGGGGATCCCGGTCGCGGTCGTCGCCGTGATCGCCGCCATCATGTCGCTGCGCCGCCCCGTCGAGAACCGCGCGATCGCGCGCTGGGCGCTCGTGCTGGGGCTGTGCGCGACCGTGTACAGCCTCGGCTGGCTGGTCTGGGCGGGGATGCAGTTCGAGAGACTCGGCTAGGCGGGATGGCCATGACGGACGACGACGATGTCGAGGAGCGCAGGGCCCTGCAGCGCAAGGCCTTCGGCCCGGGCGGAGGCCTCACGGACGCGGAGGCCGCGCGCCTGCGACAGCTCGACGATGCCCGGCGGCGTCCGTCTCCGGGACCGAGCACGTCGGATCCGATGGCCGGCTCTGTGCAGGAGACCCGGCAGCCCGGTCCTCCGCGGTCCCGGCACTCCCTCGCCACCGTGCCGGACGACGGCGAGACTCCGACAGGAGACGACGCTCCCGTGGTGCCGGACGACGAGCCCGTGGACGACGCCACCCGGACCGACCGCCCCGCCGTGACCGAGGCGCGGCACCGTTCGCGCGGGATGCTCGCGCTCGCCGCGGTCGTCATGGTCCTCCTGGGGCTCGGCATCGGGTGGCTCGCCTTCGGCCGGACCGGCGGTGCCGCGGTCGCGCTCAGCGCCGAGCAGCAGGGGTGGCAGTCCGAACTCATCGCATCCGGGAAGTACGACCCCGGATCGGTGCGCGCCGTCGCGACGGAGGAGGGCGCGGTCGTCTGGATGGCGACACAGAACGGCGGGGCGAGCGTCTGCCTGGTCCTCGGATCGGCGGAGAGCACGACGCCGAGCTGCAACCAGCGGGAAGCCGTCCAGAAGGAAGGGCTGTGGGGCGAGGTGACGACGCAGCGGGACGACGAGTACACCCGACAGGTCATGGCGCAGTTGCTCCTCACGCCCGACGGCGAACCGGCGGTGGCCGTCGGCGTCTCGGAGTTCGGCTCCGGTGAGGGCAGCGGCATCACCTATGCGAACGAGGAAGAGACCCGCACGGCCGCGCGTCTGGTCGAGGACGGGTTCGACCCCCACTCGATCTGGGTCGTGGGGTACGACCGCGACGTCCCGATCTGGACGGCCTCCGAGGCCGAGACGGGGCGGCAGTGCCTCGTCTACGACGGGGCGACACCGGACGCGCCGAAAGCCTGCGAGACGACGGAGACGCTGCAGGAGCACGACGGTCGGCTGAGGTTGCAGCTGACCGACGCGGAGACCGGCGGCCTGACGACCTACGAGCTGCCGGGCGGTGGCTCCCCGTCCTTCGTGATCATCCGAGAAGGGAGCGACGTCGGTGCGGGAGGAGACTGACCGACCCCAGTCCAGAGACGACGACGCGGAGCGCCGGGCGCTGGAGCGTGCGGCATACGGCCGTGACGGCGGGCTCGACGCTGCCGCAGCCCTCCGGCTGGAGGAGCTCCAGGCGGAGCGCCGCCGCACGGCCCTGTCCGCGTCCGAGGAGCCGGCGACGTCCGCACCCCCGGACCCCGGCGGTGCGAAGGAGGTCGCGGACGCTCTCCCGGAGCCGGAGAAAGGGCCGGTCGCGGAAGACGCCGCGCCGGAGGACCCGGAGGACGTCTCCGCGTCCGAGGCGCCGGCCGCGAACCGCCGCGGTCTCATGCCGGTGCTCGTGGCGTCGGCGGCTCTCCTCGCGATCGGCGTGGGGGCCGGGTGGGCGCTGTTCGCCCCGCGACCGGACGCGTTCCCCCTGACGAAGGCGCAGGAGGACCGGCGGATCGAACTCGCCGGGGAGGACTACGATCCCGGCTCCGTCCGCCCGGTGGGAGAGGCGGAGGGGGCGCTCGCCTGGTTCGCCACACAGGACGACGGGGCCACCCGGTGCCTGATCCTCGACGTGGGCGCCGACTCCCAGTCGACCTGCCTGGCCGGGGAGGAGGTGGGGACGGGCCTGTACGCCTCGCTCCCCGTGCCGGTCTCCTCCGCGGACGACGAGGAGAGCTCCTTCTCCTTCGACAGCGTGACGGCGGTCATGCTCTTCTCCACCACGGACGAGCCGATGGTGAGCATCCAGCGCTGGGGAGGCAGCTCCACGCTCGTCGCCCAGTTCGGCGAGGCGGAGCGCGCGAGGGCGGAAGAGCTCGTCGGCGACGGCTATGACCTCAACCTCTCCGTCCTCGGGTCGTTCCGCGAGCAGCCGGTCTGGCTCGGCGACCGCAGCACGGAGAGCGGGCCCTCCCAGCGCTGCCTGATCGTCGACGCCGACGGCTCGCGCCAGTGCGCCACGATCGACGAAGCCGTCCAGTCCGGGCTCCGCGTGCAGTTGCTCGACGTCGACCAGGAGACCGGGGAGCTGCTGTCGGCATCCGTCATCGAGGTGGACTTCACGCGCTGGCAGACGCCCTATCTCACCGTGACCT
This sequence comes from Microbacterium sp. NPDC057658, assembly GCF_042799975.1. Classification (NCBI taxonomy): domain Bacteria; kingdom Bacillati; phylum Actinomycetota; class Actinomycetes; order Micrococcales; family Microbacteriaceae; genus Microbacterium; species Microbacterium sp. NPDC057658. The sequence goes on from NZ_JBHVHT010000001.1 coordinate 1,313,080, forward strand.
CGGGCCCCGCCGTCGTCGACGCGGCGACGGGCGAGTCCTACCTCGTGACCACCGGCCCGCCCGGGGATCCGATCCGCGTCGACATCCCGGGCCGCGACCCGGAGGGCTGACACGCTCTCTCAGTCCGCGGCGGGCACCCGGTCGGCGAGGATCGCGCGGCGCTGATCGCCGAACCGGGCGAGGATCAGGGTCGCCTCGGCGTCGCCGCGCAGGGTCAGCTTGCGCCGGAAGGCCGCCGGATCGACGTCCACCCCGCGCTTCTTGATCTCGATGCGGCCGATGCCGTGGGTCTTCAAGGCCGCGTTGATCGTCTTCGGCGTGATCGGCAGCGTCTCCCGGACGCGGAAGGACTGCACGAACGGGCTCGTCAGGGCGGCGTCCGAGGTCAGGTACGCGATGCGCGGATCGAGCATCCCCGCGTCGAGGCTGCGGGCGACGTCGCCGATGAGCCGGGCCCGGATGACGGCCCCGTCCGGCTCGTGGAGGAAGGCCCCGAGCGCACGGACCGGCGCGTCCTCGGCATCCGCGGATCCGGTGAGCTCGTGCGAGCGCTCGCCGCGGATGACGAGAGCGGAGCGCCGCACCCCTTCCCTCGCGAGCTCGCGCGACCACACCACGAGCTCGACCACGCTCCCGTCGGCGCTGACCCACTGCGTCTCCGCGTCCGTGGGCAGGCGGTCGCGGTCGTGGGCGGGGCCGAGCTTGATCCCGGTGGGGCGCTGCGCGGCGACGGCGAACGCCCAGTCGAGCGACGGCGAGTAGTCGTCGGCGGAGACGCGCCGGGTCTCGCTGTGCCCGGAGGTGCGGCGGGCGGGGTCCATCCAGATCGCCTGGCCGGGGACCGGTTCTCCGAGGGCCTCCTCCGCGGTCGCGTGGCGTACTGTGGCGTCCTCCCCGAACGGGGCGAGGTTGTAGGCGGCGAAGGCCGCGGTCACCTCGTCGGCGTCCACGGCGTGCACCGCCAGTCCGGCGCCGGCGAACGCGAGGGCGTCGCCGCCGATCCCGCAGCCGAGGTCGGCGACGCTCGTGAGGCCGGCCCGGCGGATCCGCTGGGCGTGGCGGGCGGCCACTCCGAGGCGTGTGGCCTGCTCGAGGCCCGCGCGGGTGAAGAGCATGCGGGCGGCGAACGGGCCGAACTTCGCCGTGGCCTTGGCGCGCAGGTGCGCCTGGCCGACGACGGCGGAGACGAGGTCGGGGGAGTGGCCGGCGGCGCGCAGCCGGGAGACGGCTGCGGCCGCCTCGGCGGTGGAGGTGACCGGCCCGAGCGCATCGAGCAGCTCGAGGCCGGCGGGGGTCAGCAGGGCGCGCAGCTCGGACATCTCCACCCTCCCACCCTAGGACCCGGTCGCCGCCGGATCGGGGTTGGCACTCGCATTGCATGAGTGCCAGCCGACCGCCTACACTGGCATTAGCACTCTCGGGTTGAGAGTGCGAACGAGTCTTTCGTGTCAGCGTCAAGAAAGAAGAGGTAGACCGTGTCGGTTTCCATCAAGCCGCTCGAGGACCGCATCGTCATCAAGCAGGTCGAGGCCGAGCAGACCACCGCGAGTGGCCTGGTCATCCCCGACACCGCCAAGGAGAAGCCCCAGGAGGGCGAGGTCGTGGCGGTCGGCCCCGGCCGTATCGACGACAACGGCAACCGCGTTCCGCTCGACGTCGCCGTCGGCGACCGCGTGCTCTACAGCAAGTACGGCGGCACCGAGGTGAAGTTCGGCGCGGACGAGTTCCTCGTCCTGTCGGCTCGCGACGTCCTGGCGGTCGTCGTCCGCTGATCGCACACCCGGTTCCCTCCGCTCGCCGGACGGGAACCCGGTCCGCAGAAGAGGGCCCGGATGCATCGGCATCCGGGCCCTCTTCTGCGTCCCGAACGGCGCGTCGCCCGGCGGCGCAGGCATAGGGTTGTGCGGTGACCGTTGAGACGACCCGCGCCACCCGGACGGCGGGCGTCGCCTACGCCGGGAGCGCCTACCTGCTGTGGGGCGTCCTGCCCCTCTACTTCCTCCTGCTGCAGCCCACCGGTCCGTGGGAGGTCGTCGCCTGGCGGGTGCTGCTCTCCTTCGTCTTCTGTCTCCTGCTGCTCACGGCCACGAGGGGATGGGCCGCCTTCCTCGCGATCGTCCGGAGTCCGCGGCTGCTGGGGTGGACGGCCCTGGCCGGCCTCCTCATCTACGTCAACTGGCAGGTCTTCGTCCTCGGCACGCTGAGCGGGAACGTGGTGGAGACGGCGCTCGGCTATTTCATCAACCCGATCACGACGGTGCTGCTCGGCGTCTTCGTGCTCAAGGAGCGCATCCGCCGGCTGCAGTGGGTGGCCGTCGGTATCGCGGCCATCGCGGTCGTGGTCATCGTCGTGGCGTACGGCCACGTCCCCTGGATCGCCTTGACGCTCACGGCCTCCTTCGGCCTGTACGGGCTCATCAAGAAGAAGATCGGCCCCGCCGTCGACGCGGTCAGCGGGCTGACGCTCGAGTCGTTCTGGCTGATCCCCATCGCGGTGGTGCAGCTCGTGATCGTGGCGACGACGCCGGCCGGCCTGACCATGGGGACTGCGGGCGGGCCGCATGCCGTGCTGCTCGCGTTCGCGGGAGTGGCGACGGCCGTCCCTCTGCTGCTGTTCGCGGCCGGCACGCGTCGCGTCGACCTCGCCGTCATCGGCATGCTGCAGTTCCTCACCCCGATCCTCCAGTTCCTCATCGGGGTCGTCGTGCTGCACGAGCCGATGCCGCCGGAGCGCTGGATCGGGTTCGTCCTGGTGTGGATCGCGATCGCGGTCTTCGTCGTCGATCTGCTCCTCGCCGCACGGCGCGGCCGTCGGGACACCCCCGCCGCGGGGCTCTGATCCCGCCCGCCCACCGGCGGAAACAGCGGTCCTGGATCGTTAACGCACCGAGATACTTGCCCCTCCTGCGCGCGGGGCGCACGCCCTAGTGTTAGAGCACCCGACTGTGGTCACCATCCACGTTCGTTTACGCAAGGGAGCATCATGAACGCACTGAAGGGCTCGCGCAGCGCGAGGATCTTCGCCGGGATCGCGCTGGTCAGCGCCTCCGCCCTCATCATCGCGGGCTGCAGCAGCACGCCGAACGCGGAGCCGTCGGACGGGGGTGGCGACAAGCCCGCCGCCGACCTGACGCTCAAGCTCGGTTCGCTGCTGCCCGCCACCGGTACGCTCGCGTTCCTGGGCGCGCCGATGGAGGCCGGCGTCCAGCTCGCCGTGGACCAGATCAACGAGGCCGACGCCGGCATCACGATCGACCTCAGCACGGCCGACGAGGGCGACCTCGACAACAAGGCCTACGAGACCTCCATCACCAACCTGCGCAACGACGGCATCACCGCCATGATCGGCGCGGCGTCCTCGAGCGTCACCAAGCTCATCCTCGACGGCAACGCGGGTGCCGACATTCTGACGGTGTCCCCGTCCAACACCTCGCCGGACTTCACGGGCATCAACCCGCTGTACTTCCGCACCGCGCCGAGCGACAACCTGCAGGGCGAGGTGCTCGGCAACGAGATCGCCGAGGACGGTCACAAGACGCTGGGCATCATCTACCAGAACGACCCGTACGGCACGGGGCTGTTCGAGGCGATCAAGGCCACCTTCGAGAGCACCGGCGGCGAGGTCGTCGCCGACGCCTCGTACAACCAGGGCGACGGACAGTTCAACGCCCAGGTCTCGGAGATCGCCGCGGCCAAGCCGGATGCGGTCGCCGTCGTCTCCTACGACCAGTTCGCCACGATCGCGCCGCTGCTCGGCAACGCCGGGGTCGACACGGGGTCGCTGTACCTCGTCGACGGCAACCTCAAGGACTGGGGTGCGGACGTGTCGGTCAGCCTCGAGGGCTCGAAGGGCACCCGCGCCGGCGCCGAGCTTCCGCAGGACTTCCTCGACCAGCTGAACGCGGTCTGGACGGCCGAGGGCAACGACCCGATCGACGCCGTGACGTACTCGGCCGAGGCGTACGACGCCGTGGTGCTGATCGCTCTGGCCGCGCTGAAGGCCGGCTCGGTCGAAGGCCCGGACATCGCCGCGGAGATGATCACCGTCTCCGGTGGTGACGGCGACGGCGAGAAGTGCGACAACTACGCCGACTGCGCCGCGATCATCAACGACGGCGGCACGCCGGACTACGACGGCCTCTCCGGTGAGATCACGTTCGACGAGAACAACGACCCGAAGGGCGCTGCCATCGGCGTCTACGAGTTCGACTCCGAGAACGTCACCTCGCGCATCAAGTAACGCAGCGACGACGAAGGCCCCGGATGCTTCGGCATCCGGGGCCTTCGTCGTTCCGGGGCCGCGTCTCAGGCCGCGTCGGTCCCGAGGGTGCCGAGGTAGAGGCCGATGACCTTCGGGTCGTTCAGCAGCTCCCGGCCGGTGCCCTCGTAGGCGTCCTTGCCCTGGTCGAGCACATAGCCGCGGTCGCAGATCTGCAGGCACCGGCGGGCGTTCTGCTCGACCATGATCGTCGTGACGCCCGCCTTGTTGATGTCGGAGACGCGGATGAAGGCGTCGTCCTGTCGCACGGGGGAGAGACCGGCGGACGGCTCGTCCAGCAGCAGCACCGAGGGGTCCATCATGAGCGCGCGCGACATGGCCACCATCTGCCGCTCACCGCCGGAGAGCGAGCCGGCCCGCTGCTTCAGGCGCTTGCCGATCTCGGCGAAGATGCTGCTGACGAACTCGAGTCGCTCCGCGAAGATCTTCGGGTTCTGGTAGAGGCCCATCTCCAGGTTCTCCTGGATGGTGAGCGACGGGAACACGTTGTTCGTCTGCGGCACGAAGGCCACACCGCGGCGCACGAGCTTGTCGGCCTTGAGACCGACGATGCTCTCACCCTTGACCGTGATGTCGCCCTCGCGGACGTTCACCATGCCGAAGATCGCCTTGAGGAGCGTCGACTTCCCGGCGCCGTTCGGGCCGATGATGCCGATGAGCTCACCCTGGCGGGCGACGAGGTTGGCGCCGTTGAGGATGTTGACTCCCGGCAGGTAGCCGGCGTGCACGTCCTTCAGCTCGACGACCACGTCGTCGGCCCGGGCGGCGCCCTCGGCGGGGGTTGCGGTGCTCATGCCTTGCCCTCCTCGGCGGCGTCCTCGGCCTCGACCTCGGCCTCGACCTCGGTCTCGATCTGCTCGCGGATGCGCTCCGCGTCGGCGTCGGAGATCACCGGGAGACGGCCGGTGACGGCGCCGAGGTCCACGTCCTGGTGGGCGCCGAGGTAGGCGTCCACCACCGCGGGGTCCTCCATGACGGTCTCCGGCGGCCCCTCGGCCACCACGCGCCCCTCGGCCATCACGACCACCCAGTCGGCGATGTGACGGACCATGTGCATGTCGTGCTCCACGAACAGCACGGTCATCCCGAGGTCCTTGAGGTCGAGGATGTGATCGAGGAGCGACTGCGTGAGGGCGGGGTTCACCCCGGCCATCGGCTCGTCGAGCATCACCAGGCTCGGGTCGCTCATGAGGGCCCTGGCCATCTCCAGCAGCTTGCGCTGCCCGCCGGAGAGCGACGCCGCGAAGTCCTGCTCCTTGGCGTCGAGCTTGAAGCGCGCGAGGAGCTCGTGGGCGCGCTGCTCGATCTCCTGCTCCTGCTTGCGCCAGAGGAAGGGGAACAGCCCTGCCCAGAAGCCCTCGCCGCGCTGGTCCTTCGCGCCGAGCTTCATGTTCTCCAGCACGGTCAGCAGCGACAGCGATTTGGTGAGCTGGAAGGTGCGCACCTGTCCCATCCGGGCGACCTTGAACGACGGGATGCCGGACAGGTTCTTGCCGTCGTAGGACCACGTGCCGCTGTTGGGCTTGTCGAAGCCGCACAGGAGATTGAACAGCGTGGTCTTGCCGGCGCCGTTGGGGCCGATGAGCGCCGTGATGGCGCCGCGCGGGATCTCAAGGTGGTCGACGTCGACCGCCGTGAGGCCGCCGAAGCGCCGCTGAACGGCGTCCACGACGAGGATCGGGTCGACCTTCTTGACTCCGGGGGCGGCGGGACCCGCGGCGAGGCCGGTGGTCTTGGCGCGGGGAGCGCTCTTCGCGGGCGTGACGGCCGCGTCGTTCTCACTTGACAAAGGTCATCTCCCTCTTGTTCCCCAGGATGCCCTGCGGGCGGAACACGACGATGAGCATCAGCACGATGCCGATGAGGATGTAGCGCACCACGTCGGCCTGAGCGCTCGTCATGGGCAGGTAGCCGGCCGTGGCCATCGCGGGGAGGAGCGCGCCGAGGAAGGCGAACACCACCCAGAACAGGACGGCGCCGAGCGTGGGGCCGAACACCGTGGCCGCGCCGCCGAGGAGCAGGATCGTCCACAGGAAGAATGTCAGCGACGTCGAGTAGCTGCCGGGGATGACCGCCGACGGCAGGACGAAGACGATGCCGCCGAGCGCACCGATCACACCGCCCACCACGAGCGCCTGCATCTTGTAGGCGAAGACGTTCTTGCCGAGCGAGCGCACGGCGTCCTCGTCCTCGCGGATGCCCTTGAGCACCCGGCCCCACGGGCTGCGCATGAGCGCCCAGACCACGAGGATCGTCAGAGCGAGGGTGAGCAGTCCGAACACCCGCACCCAGAGGTCGTTGGCGTTGTACGTCCACGGGCCGAAGCCGTAGGTCCCCGGGGGGAACGGGTTGGCGTCGCGGAAGCTCTGGTGGTACCCGGACAGACCGCCCGCGGAGTTCGTCCAGTCCTTGAAGAGCTCGGTGACGAACATCAGGCGGACGACCTCGGCGGCCGCGATGGTCGCGATGGCGAGGTAGTCGGCGCGCAGCCGCAGGGTCGGGATGCCCAGCAGCAGGGCGAAGAGCGCGCCGCCGGTGATGCCGACGAGCACGCCCAGCCACCACGGGAATCCGAAGGTGAGGATCGAGATCGCGTAGCCGTAGCCGCCGATCGCCATGAACGCCGCCATGCCGAAGTTGAGCAGACCCGTGTACCCGAAGTGCACCGCGAGGCCGGTGGCCGCGAGCGCGTAGGCGATCGTCGTCGGGCTGAACAGGTAGGAGGCGGTGTTGCCGAAGATGCTTCCGAAGTCCATGCGTCAGCCCAACCTTTCCTTGCGTCCGAGGATGCCCTGCGGTCGCACGAGCAGGATGATGATCAGCGCGACGAGGGCGCTGGCGTACTTGAGGTCGGTCGGCACTCCGAGGAGCGTGGAGACCTCGACGGCGAGGCCGACGATGATCGAGCCGATCAGCGCGCCGATCGCGGAGCCGAGACCGCCGAGCGTGATGGCGCAGAACATCAGCAGCAGCATCTGCATGCCCATGTCCCACTTCACGCCGGGGCGGAAGTACGCCCAGAGGATGCCGGAGATCGCGGCCAGGGTACCGGCGAGGATCCAGACGACGCGGATGACCTTGTCCACGTCGATGCCGGAGGCGGCGGCGAGCTGCGGGTTGTCCGAGATCGCCCTCGTCGCCTTCCCGGTGCGGGTGCGGGTGAGGAAGAACGCGACGCCGAGGATCACGATGATGCTCGTGGCCATGCCGATCATGTCGATGTACGACAGGGAGATCGGACCGAGGCGGATCGGCTCCGGACTCGCGCCGGGCAGTTGGTAGGTGTTGCCGCCGATGATGTACTGCAGGCCGTAGCGCAGGGCCAGCGAGAGGCCGATGCTGACGATCATGAGCTGGACGACGCCCAGACCACGGCGCCGCAGCGGCTTCCAGATGCCGGCGTCCAGCGCCCAGCCGAGCGCCGCGCCGCCGATGACCGCGGCGATGATGCCGGCCCACAGCGGGAGCTGCCAGAAGGAGGTGACGACGAGGGTGATCACCGCACCCCACGTCACCATCTCGCCGTGCGCGAAGTTCGACAGCCGGGTCGTGCCGTAGATGAGCGCGGCGCCCATCGAGGCGAGCCCCAGCAGGAGTCCGAAGTTCAGACCGCCCACCAGGCGCGACAGGAGCTGATCGAGGAAGGAGACGGTCACCCGCTCGCCTTCGCCGAGGAAGAGGTTGACGATCTTCGTCCCGGTGAGACCGAACTCCAGCTCGAACGAGGCGGTGGTGCCTGCGACGGGCTGGATGCCCTCGGGAAGCTGCGTCGCGTCGACGATCACGCCGTCCGGAAGCGTGGACTCGTCCACCGTGAGGGTGTACGTCTCCTTCTCCGGCACGTAGAGGCGCCACTTGCCCTCGGCGTCCGTCTCGGTCTCGGCGTCGAAGCCGTTGCCCTCGATCGTCATGACGACGCCTTCGACGGGCTCGTCGCCGTTGGTGACGACGCCGGCGAAGTAGAAGTCGGTGACCTCCTGCCCGTCGTCCGTGGTCTCGGCGGAGGCCGCTGAGGGAGGGAGCAGGAGCGATGCCGCGAGCGCCATCAGGATTCCGAAGAAGGCGAAGGCCCAAGGGCGCTTTCGCGGTCCGGCGAGTGCTGTGGGTCCCACGCAACCTCCACTGTGAGTGCTGTCTCCGCGGGCTCGGGTCGAACCGCGGGGATGGACGACGCACTTGAGCGTAATGGGCGATCGGCGAATCACCTATCGTCCCGGCCAACGGTCCGGTAACGACAGGGCCCTGGGAATGTTCTCGGGCGTGTCTCGCTTAGAATCTCCATACGGGTCACGCCCGCGCACCGGCCGACGTCGACCCCCCATTCGCACCCGGATCCGCGCCACTCGCGCAGGAGGAGATTCCATGGACCAGCACGATCCCTTCGGCTTCGTCGGACTGACCTACGATGACGTGCTGCTGCTCCCCGGGCACACCGACGTCATCCCCAGTGAGGCCGACACGTCGTCCCGGATCACCCGACGGATCTCCGTCGCGACGCCGCTGCTCTCCAGCGCGATGGACACGGTGACCGAATCCCGCATGGCGATCGCCATGGCCCGGGAGGGCGGCATCGGCATCCTGCACCGCAACCTCTCGATCGCCGACCAGGCCGCGCACGTCGACCGCGTGAAGCGCAGCGAGTCCGGCATGATCACCGACCCGATCACCACGACGCAGGACGCGACGGTGGAGGAGGTCGACGCGCTCTGCGCCAAGTACCGGATCTCCGGCCTCCCGGTCGTGGACGACGAGGGTCGCCTGGTGGGCATCATCACGAACCGCGACATGCGCTTCGTCTCCGGCTTCGAGCGTCAGAGCACGTTCGTCAAGGACGTCATGACGAGGGAGAACCTCGTCACCGCCCCCGTCGGCGTCGCCGCGGGCGAGGTCATCGCGCTGTTCGCGAAGCACCGCGTCGAGAAGCTGCCCCTCATCGACGAGGACGGCAAGCTCGCCGGCCTCATCACCATCAAGGACTTCGACAAGAGCGAGAAGTACCCGCTCGCCACCAAGGACGACCAGGGCCGCCTGCGGGTGGGCGCGGCGATCGGCTTCTTCGGCGACGCGTGGGAGCGCGCCGAGGCCCTCCGCGACGCCGGGGTGGACGTGCTCGTCGTGGACACCGCCAACGGGCAGTCGCAGGGCGTGATCGACCTCGTCAAGCGCCTCAAGGCCGACGAGTCGTTCGCCCACATCGACGTGATCGGCGGCAACGTCGCCACCCGCGAGGGCGCGCAGGCGCTCGTGGACGCGGGCGTCGACGCGGTCAAGGTGGGCGTGGGCCCCGGCTCGATCTGCACCACCCGCGTGGTCGCCGGTGTCGGCGTGCCGCAGGTCACCGCCGTCTACGAGGCCTCGCTCGCGGCGCGCCCCGCCGGCGTCCCGGTGATCGCCGACGGCGGCCTGCAGTACTCGGGCGACATCGCGAAGGCGCTCGTCGCCGGTGCCGACGCCGTGATGCTCGGCTCGCTCCTGGCCGGCACGGACGAGTCGCCGGGCGAGATCGTCTTCCAGTCGGGCAAGCAGTTCAAGCAGTACCGCGGCATGGGCTCGCTCGGTGCCATGCAGACGCGCGGCAAGCAGACGTCCTACTCGAAGGACCGCTACTTCCAGGCCGACGTGCCCAGCGACGACAAGCTGATCCCGGAGGGCATCGAGGGCCAGGTCCCCTACCGCGGCCCGCTCTCGGCCGTCGCCTACCAGCTCGTCGGCGGCCTGCGGCAGTCGATGTTCTACGTCGGCGCCCGCACCATCGAGGAGCTCAAGCAGCGCGGCAAGTTCGTGCGCATCACCTCGGCCGGGCTCAAGGAGTCGCACCCGCACGACGTGCAGATCGTCGTCGAGGCGCCGAACTACAAGAAGTGACCGCGACCCCCGCAAGGGGACGCACGAGGGGCCGGATGCGCTGCATCCGGCCCCTCGTCATTAGCGGTGCGGTCAGCCGCAGCGGTAGGTGACGCCGCCGACGTCCCAGACCCCGGGGCCGAGCTCGGCGCACGTCCCGATCACGCCGGCCAGCACGGTCGCCAGCAGGATGATGCCGATGATCGCGAAGATCGTCAGGACGGCGCCGACGATGATGCCGGCGATCGCGATGCCCTTGGGAGCCTTCGCCTTGCCGAGCTGCACGGCGGCGATGATGCTGAGGATGAGGCCGACCGGCGGCAGCAGGAACGCCAGCACGAGGCCGATGATCGACAGCACCCGCCCCGGGGGCGACGTCGGCACGTCCTGCGCGGCGGCGGTGCCGGGCGGGGGAGCGGAGGCGGCGGGATACGGCGAGGGCGTGCTGCTGGGCGGCGGCGGGTTGTAGGGCGGCGGGGCGTCGGGCGGCGGTGCGTCGGTCATGATCTCTCCTCGGTTCCGGTCGTAGCCCAGAGCGTAGCGACGGCGGGACGGGCATGCCATCCCCCTTTCGCGGCCCGCGAGCCGCGCGTACGGTGCCGGTATGTGCCGGAACATCGTGCCTCTGAACAACCTCGAGCCCGCGGCCACCGACGAGGAGTGCCGCGAGGCTGCGCTCCAGTTCGTCCGCAAGATCTCCGGGACGACGGCGCCGTCGCGGGCGAACCGTGAGGTCTTCGATCGCGCGGTGGCCGAGATCGCCGCGGCCACGCGGCGGCTGCTCGATGATCTCGTGACCTCGGCGCCGCCCAAGAACCGCGAGGAGCAGGCGGCGAAGAGGCGGGCGCGATCGGCGGAGCGGTACGAGGCGATCCGGCTCTACCAGGAGGAGAAGCGGGCGGCGCGCGCGGGCTGAAGCGCTGCGGGCCGGGGGTGGAGCCCTGTGCCAGAATCGACGTACCCCGCTCGACTTTCCCTGCGGCCCGGTGATGAAGGCACCGCGGTCGCACCGCCGAATCCCCTCGGCAGGGAATCTCCCCAAGGAGAGCTGTACATGGCTGAGGTCACCCCTCGCATCCTCGTCGTCGACGACGACCACGACGTCGCCCTGCTCGTGAAGACCGTCCTGGAACGGCGTGCGGGCTGCGTCGTCGATCTCGCGGACGACGGCCGGTCGGCGCTCGAGAAGGCCGCGGCGGTGAAACCGGACGTCGTCGTCACCGACATCGAGATGCCGGGACTCAGCGGCCTGGAGCTCCTCGCGGAGCTGCGCCGCCTCATGCCCACCGTGCCGGTCATCGTCATGACGGCGCACGTCTCGGTCGAGTACGCCGTCTCCGCGCTCCGGGCGCAGGCCGACGAGTTCCTCACCAAGCCGCTCGACAACGCCCGGCTCGTGGAATCGGTCACCCGGCTCGTCGAGGAGTCCCGGCGCCGGACAGCGGAGGCGAAGACCGGTGAGGTCGTCCTCGCGGTCGGAGCGCACCCGGACGACGTCGAGATCGGTGTCGGCGGCATCCTCGCAGCCCATGCGGCCGCCGGCGATCGCATCACCATCCTCACGCTCTCCCGCGGAGCGCGCGGCGGTGATGCGGACAGCCGCCAGCACGAGTCCCTCGCCGCCGCCGAGCAGGTGGGCGCTCGGCTGTTCGTGAAAGACCTGGTCGACACCGAGATCTCCGGTGGCGGGTCGACCGTCCGCCTCATCGAGGAGGTCGTGCAGGAGATCCAGCCGACCATCGTCTACACGCACTCGCACCATGACCGCCACCAGGATCACCGCGCGGTGAACGAGGCGACGATCGTCGCGACGCGCCGCGTCGGCACGGTCGCGTGCTACCAGAGCCCTTCCGCGACCATCGACTACCGGCCCACGCGCTTCGTCCGCATCGACCGCTTCCTCGACGACAAGCTGCGGCTGCTGGAGTGCTTCCAGTCCCAGGCCGCCGCGAACCGGGAGTACCTCGCGCCGGAGTTCGTCACGGCCACCGCCCGCTACTGGTCGCGGTTCGGCGGCGGCGTGGCCGTCGAGCCGCTGGAGGTCGTGCGCGAGACCGCCGAGTTCATCGGCGCCCATGAACTGACCCGACGGGAGAGCTGATGAAGAAGCGCGTACTGGTCACCGGAGCCGGGGGCCCCGCCGGAGTCGCGGTGATCCGCTCCCTGCTGCGCCGGTCCGATCTGACGGTCTTCGCGGCCGACATGGACGGCTGGGCGAGCGGCATCTACCTCGTCCCGCCGGCGCAGCGTCGTCTGGTTCCCCCGGGGCGGGATGCGGACTTCGTGCCGGCGATCGCGCGGATGGTCGCCGAGGACGGTCTCGACCTCGTGATCTCCACCGTCGACGTGGAGCTGATCGCGCTCGCGGACCGCCGGGACGAGCTGGCCCCCGCGGTCCTCGCCGCGCCGCCCGCCGACACGCTGCACACCGCCCTCGACAAGCTCGCCCTCGCGGAGCGCTGCGCGCCGACCGGTCGTGTGCCGCGCACCGTGCTCGCCGGCCCGGATGCCGCGGAGGTCGCGTGGGAGTTCCCCGTGTTCGCCAAGCCCCGGCAGGGGGCGGGCAGCCGCGGCGTGCGCCTCGTCCCCGACGCGGAGGCGCTCGCCGCCCTCCCTACGGATGAGGGGCTGATCGTGCAGGACTTCCTCCCGGGCGAGGAGTACTCGGTCGATGTGATCGCCGACGCCTCCGGTGGCGTGGTCGCGGCGGTGCCGCGCACCCGTGCCCGCGTGGACTCCGGGGTCGCGATCGCCGGCCGCACCCTCCGTGACCCCGAGCTCGAGGCGACCGCTGCCGCCATCGCGCGGGCGATCGGCCTCGTCGGCGTCGCCAACGTGCAGCTCCGCCGCGATCGGGACGGGCGGGCCGTGCTGCTCGAGGTCAACCCGCGCTTCCCCGGGGCGCTCCCGCTGACGATCGCCGCCGGGGTCGACATCCCGTCGCTCGTCGCCGACCTCTTCCTCGGCCGGGAGATCCCGGTGCAGGTGCCCTTCCGTGAGGTCGCCTCCGTGCGCTTCCTGGAGGACGTGATCGTCGAGGTCGACGACGTGCTCGTGTCGGCGCACGCCGGTCACCAGGAGGAGCTGTGAGTCATCCCGCTCTGCGCGGAGACCACCACGTCCACTCCACGTTCTCCGACGACGCGGTCTCCACGCTGGAGGAGAACGTCGCCGCGGCTGCGGCCGTCGGTCTCGACACCGTCCGTCTCGTCGACCACGTGCGGCAGACCACGACCTGGGTGCCGGAGTACCTCGCCGCCGTCCGCGGCCTGCGCGTCCCGGACGGACTGACGGTGCTCACCGGAGTGGAGGCGAAGATCCTCGACGCCTCGGGCGCGCTCGACATCCCGGCGCTTCCGGCGGGCATCGACCGGATCCTCATCGCCGATCATCAGTTCCCCGGTGTGGACGGGCCGCTCGGACCCACCGCGGTCCGCGAGCGCATCGCCGCGGGCTGGGCGCCGGCCGACGTCCTCGACCAGTTCGTGGACGCCGTCATCGCCACCATGCGCCGCCATCCGGGCAACCAGCTCGCGCACTGCTTCTCGATCCTGCCGAAGATCGGTCTCGCGGAGGAGGAGCTCGGAGCCGAGCGGCTGGACGCGTGGGCGCGCGCCGCCGCGGAGACGGACACCCTCGTCGAGGTCAACGAGAAGTGGGTGTGCCCCGGCGCGGAGGCGCTGAACGCCCTGGAGCGCGCGGGCGCCGGCATCGTGGCCTCCACCGACAGCCACGTGGCCGCAGACGTCGGCCGGTACTCCCGCATCGTCCCGCTGCTCACCGGGACGGAAGGACGCTGATGCCCGAACTGACCTGGATCGAGACGGTCGTCGTCGTCATCCTCCTCCTCTGCGTGTTCGTCGGCACCCTGCCCGTCGTCAACACCGGGCTGCAGTTCCTCATGCTGCCGCTGCACGCCTTCCGCAACCACTACGGCAAGGCTGTGCCGTACCACCCGAACGTGGCCGTGGTCATCCCGGCATGGAACGAGGGCCTCGTCATCGGCCCCGCGATCGAGCGGCTGCTCCAGCTCGAGTACCCCGCCGAGCGCCTCCGTGTCTTCGTCGTCGACGACGCCTCCACGGACGACACCCCGGCCATCGTGCAGCAGAAGGCGGCGACCTATCCGGGGCGGGTCGTCCACCTGCGACGCGAGAAGGGTGGCGAAGGCAAGGCGCACACGCTGAACCACGGCCTCGACGTCGTGCTCGCCGACCCGTGGACCGAGGCGGTGCTCATCATGGACGCCGACGTGATCTTCGCGCGCAACTCCCTGCGCAAGCTCACCCGGCACCTCGCGGACGAGGAGGTCGGGGCCGTCACGGCCTACATCGCGGAGGGCAGCAGGGACCGCAACTACCTCACCCGGTTCATCGCGATCGAGTACGTCATCGGCCAGCTCTCGGCACGGCGCACGCAGAACGTCGGGGGAGCGATCGCCTGCCTCGCCGGGGGCGCCCAGCTGCATTCCCGCGCGAACCTCGAGGCGATCGGCGGACGCATCCCGACGGGCACGCTCGCCGAGGACACCATGACGACCTTCGAGAGTCAGCTCCACGGCCGCCGGATGGTGTTCGAACCGCACGCCGTGGTGCTCGCCGAGGAGCCGCGGACGATCGACAGTCTCTGGAAGCAGCGGCTGCGCTGGGCGCGCGGCAACGTGCAGCTCACCTCGATCTACAAGAAGCTCTGGTTCCGTCCGAGTCGCGACCACAACCTGGGCAGCATCCCCTTCGGGCTGGCCTGGTTCACGATCCTGCTGATGCCGGCGCTCCTGCTCCTCGCCGCCACCGCGATGATCGTCCTCCTGCTCCTGCACAGCGACGTCGCGGAGTTCGTGTTCCGGTTCATGTGGATCGCCGCGGCGGCCATCTACATCTTCTCGATGCTCTACTCCGTCCAGCTCGATCCGCGCATCGGGCGGCAGTCCTGGCGCGAGGCGATCATGTTCCCGGGGCTCGGGGCGCTGATCCTCATGGCCCTGGCGCTGTTCCCCTGGGCCCTGGACGGTCTGATCGGCGCGGCGGGGCAGGAGTCGACGGAGCAGACGCGGGTGCTGTGGCTGATGGCGTTCGCCCTCTGGGGGCCGGTGTCGATGCTCGGCATCTGGCTCGCGCGGGCGGTCGAGCCGCTTCCGGCCGGACGCTTCTTCGCGGGCCTGCTGCTCTACGTCTGCGGGTACGGATCGCTGCTGTGCGCGATCACCGCCGACTCGTACCTCAAGGAGTGGCGTCGCGCGGACGCCTCCTGGATCAAGACCGAGAAGATCGGACGGGTCGACTCATGACCGACGCACCATCGCACGACGCCGAGGTGGAGGAGATCGCGGCCGACGCCCGGAAGGAGCGCCGCCTCATCCCGCAGGCGCTCATCTCCCTCGCCGTCGTGGTCGTGATCGTCGTCGTCCGAGAGCTGCTCCTGCGATGACCGGACGGCCGCTCGCCCTGGTCGTCGAGGACGCTCCGGATCAGGCGACCCTCCTGGGGCGGTACCTCGACCGGGAGGGCTTCGACGTGTTCGTCGCGCCCGATGCGGAGTCTGCCATCGCCGCCTTCCCGGACATCGACCCCCAGGTCGCCGTCCTGGACCTGCTGCTGCCCGGCATCTCCGGGCAGGCCTGCTGCCGCCTGATCCACGAACGCTATCCGGAGTGCTTCCTCATCGTCAGCTCGGTGCTGGATGTCGCGGAGTACCCGCCGGCGGACGCGGCCCTGCCGAAGCCGATCACCGGGGCCGACCTCCATCGCGCCGTGGAACGGGTTCCGCGATGAGGGCGACACCGCTGGAGCGCGCCGAGAACCGCTGGTACCGGGTCGTCGACAACCCGAACCCGATCATCAAGCAGGTCCCGACGCTCGTCGCCGCGGCGATCGCGGGCGTGATGACCTGGGCCATCCCCAGCCTGCCGTTCACCGATCTCACCCTCGCCCTCGCCGGCCTCGCGATCGTCCTCGTCGCGACGCTCCACGCCGGAGTGCTCAGCGCGTTGCACATCCGGGAGGGCTGGATCGTGCTCCTGGTCCCGATGGTCGACATCCTGGGACTGGGGCTCTTCCGCGCGGGGACGGGAGGGGCGGCCTCGCTCTTCAGCGCGCTCGTGCTGCTCCCCGTGATCTGGATCGCGGCGGCGCCCGGCATCCGCTGGGTCTTCGTCGTCGGCGCGTTCACGTCGCTCGCGCTCCTGATCCCCTACGTCATCGAACCGCCGACGAACGCGGTCGTGTGGCTCCGCGGCGTCGTCGGTCCTCTCGTCTTCGCGGCCGTCGCGGCCGTGGTGAACGAGCTCTCCCGGCAACAGCGCCTGCGGGTGCAGCAGGCGGAGGAGCTCGTCACGGAGCGGACCAAGGCGCTGTCCGAGAACGTCTCGATGATCGTGCAGCTGCGGCAGAAGGAGCACGAGTACCGCGTGCTGCTCGACTCGTTCGAGGGCCTGTGGGCGTCGATCACCGCGCAGGCCGTGATCGGCACCGATCGCGAGGGGCGCGTCACGGCCTGGAACCCCGGGGCTGTCCGCCTGCTCGGGCTCTCTCACGACGAGGCTCTCGACGACGTACGTGTCGATCGCTTCTTCTCGTCGTCGGCGTTGACCATGCTGGCCGAGGACACCGCCGCACGCGAGGGGGTCGCGCGCGCACCGCGCGTGCCCGGTGCGCCCGACGAGCGCGCGGACGTGCCGGAGGGCCTCTGCGAGCTCTTCGCCCAGGCGGACGCGGGGAACACGGTCGACGGCGACATCGAGGTCAAGACCGCGGGCGGCACGACGGTACCCGCCCGGGTGACCGTGACGCCGCACAAGGATCCGTCCGGCGCGCAGCAGGGCTACCTGTTCGTGCTCACCGATGAGACGAGAGCCGTCGAGGTCGCGCGCATGAAGGACGAGTTCGTGGGGATGATCTCCCATGAGCTGCGGACGCCGCTGAGCGCGATCATCGGCTTCCTCGACCTGCTGCAGAACGATCCGGGTCAGCCGCTGACGGAGGACCAGCAGGAGTTCGTCGGCATCATCGAGCGCAACGCGAAACGCCTGCTGAACCTCGTCGGCGACCTGCTCTTCACGGCGCAGGTGGAGTCGGGGCGCTTCCCCCTGGAACGGGACGAGGCGGACGTCGCGGCGCTCGTGCGTACGGCCGTGGCCTCGGCGGGGCCGCACGCGCAGCGCGAGGGGATCGAGCTGGACCTGCAGGTCGGGGACGAGCCGATCCCGCTGCTCGTCGATCCCGGACGCCTCGGGCAGGCGGTGGACAACCTCCTCTCGAACGCCATCAAGTTCACCCCGCGCGGGGGTCGGGTGACGGCCGCCGTGCGTCGCCTCGACGGCGGGGTGCAGGTCGCCATCGCCGACACCGGGGTCGGGATCCCGCAGGACGAGCAGCGCATGCTCTTCACCCGGTTCTTCCGGGCCTCGACGGCCACCCGCAACGCCGTGCCGGGGGTGGGGCTGGGGCTCACGATCACGCGGGCGATCGTGCTGGCCCACGGCGGGTCCATGGACGTGACCAGCGAGGAGGGGGTGGGCACCGAGTTCCGGTTCTTCCTCCCGGCGGCTCCCAAGACCGAGGTGCTGCAGACCCTCAGCCGCGCGGACTGACCACGCGAGGACGGGCAGTGGTATCGTGGGTTGATGGATACCACCTTCGTCGCTCCGATGGGAGACCGCGGCCGTCTGGTGATTCCGGCTGAGCTGCGCGCGCGGCAGCACTGGGATCAGGGCGTTCCCCTCCTGATGATCGAAGCGGAGGGCGGCGTCGTCCTCCTCACTCGCGAACAGGCGAAGGCGCTCATCCGCAGTCAGCTCGAGGGGCAGAGCGTCCTGGAGGCTCTGCTCGCCGAGCGCCGCGCGGCCGCTGCGCAGGACGACGCGGCGTGACGGTCCTCGACGCGTCGGCTGTGCTGGCATTCCTTCAGGACGAGCCCGGTGCCGCCCGCGTGGAGCAGGCTCTCGATGGCGGCGTCATCGGTGCGGCGAACTGGTCGGAGGTGGCCCAGAAGGTGCGCGCCGCCGGGGCCGACTGGGGCATCGCCTCCGGACTCCTCCTCAGCTATCGTCTGACGATCGAGCCCGTCTCGCATCGCGACGCGGAAAGGGCGGCAGCGCTCTGGGCCCGGGGCACCGGGCTCTCTCTCGGAGACCGGTTGTGCCTGGCGCTCGCCGAACGGATGGACGCGGCGGTGCTGACCGCGGACCGGGCATGGGGCGACGGCGGGCGCATCGAGCAGCTACGACCGTAGCTCGTCCCGGTCGTCGCGAAGCCCTGCGGACTGATAGCCTGGTCGGCTCGCTGTCCGCGGGCGGAAGGACGGCCACGCCTGTGGGGTACATCGACGCATCCGGAGTCTCGCTGACGCTTCCCGATGGCAGACCGCTTCTCGACGAGGTGTCGTTCCGTGTCGGGGCGGGCTCGACGAGTGCTCTCATCGGACCGAACGGTGCCGGGAAGACGACGCTGCTGCGGATCATCCGCGGCGAGCAGCCGGCCGACGACGGGGTCGTGACCATCGACGGCGGCCTCGGCGTCATGGACCAGTTCGTCGGACACGGCGAGCCGGGCCAGACCGTGCACGAGCTGCTCGTGCGGGTGGCTCCCACCCGCCTCCGTGCCGCCGCGGAGGCGCTGGAGGCCGCGGAGAACGCCCTCATCGACCGCGACGAGCACGACACCCAGATGGCCTACGCCTCCGCGATCGCCGAGTACGCGGATGCCGGCGGCTACGAGCACGAGACCGTGTGGGACCAGTGCACCGTGGCGGCGCTCGGCGTGCCGTTCGAGCGGGCGCGCTACCGCGAGCTCACCTCCCTCTCCGGCGGCGAGCAGAAGCGGCTCGCCCTGGAAGCGCTGCTGCGCGGCCCGGACGAGGTGCTCCTGCTCGACGAGCCGGACAACTACCTCGACGTGCCGACCAAGCGATGGCTCGAGGAGCGGCTGCGCGCCACCGACAAGACCGTGCTGCTGGTCTCGCACGACCGCGAGCTCCTCGCCAGGGCCGCCGATCGTCTGATCACGCTGGAGCCCGGCGCGGCGGGGTCGACCGCCTGGGTGCACGGCGGGAGCTTCGCCACCTATAACCAGGCGCGCACCGATCGGATGGACCGGCTCGACGAGCTGCGCCGACGGTGGGACGAGCAGCACGAGAAGCTCCGCGTCCTCGTCGCGAACCTCAAGGTCAAGGCGTCCGCGAACGACGGCTTCGCGTCCCGCTACCAGGCGGCGCAGACGCGGCTGCGGAAGTTCGAGGAGGCGGGCCCGCCCGAGGAGCGGCCCCCGGCGCAGGAGTTCGACATGCGCCTCCGCGGCGCCAGGACCGGCAAGCGGGCCGTCGTCGCGGACCGGCTGGAGCTGACCGGCCTCATGCGTCCGTTCGACACCGAGATCTGGTACGGCGACCGCCTCGGCGTGCTCGGCTCCAACGGCTCGGGCAAGTCGCACTTCCTGCGGCTGCTGGCCTGCGGCGGCACCGACCCGGACCCGTCCCTCGGGCACGTGACCGCGGTCGCGGAGGAGCTCCGTCCCGTCGCGCACACGGGGCGTGCGGTGCTGGGCGCCCGCGTGGTGCCGGGGCTCTTCGCGCAGACCCACGCGCATCCGGAGTTCGTCGGCCGCACCCTGCTCGAGATCCTGCACCGCGGGGACGACCTCCGAGACGGGATGCCCCGCGACGCGGCGAGTTCGGCGCTGGACAGATACGGCCTCGTCCGCCAGGCCCAGCAGCCGTTCGAATCGCTCTCCGGCGGACAGCAGGCGCGGTTCCAGGTGCTCCTGCTCGAGCTCTCCGGCGCGACCCTGCTCCTCCTCGACGAGCCCACCGACAACCTCGACCTCGAGTCGGCCGAGGCGCTGGAGGAGGCGCTCGGACGCTTCGAGGGCACCGTGGTGGCGGTCACGCACGACCGGTGGTTCGCGCGCTCCTTCGACCGGTTCCTCGTGTTCGGCACGGACGGCGAGGTCTACGAGTCCGACGAGCCGGTGTGGGACGAGCGGCGGGTGGCGCGTGCGCGCTGACCGCCGCGGAGGCCGCCGGGTGCCGGGTAGGCTGGACGGGTGACCATGGAGATCGAGCTCGGCCGAGGAAAGCGCGCGCGTCGCGCGTACACGTTCGACGACATCGCGGTGGTGCCCTCGCGGCGCACGCGCAACCCGGAGGACGTGTCCACCGCGTGGACGATCGACGCCTTCGGCTTCGAGATCCCGGTGCTCGGTGCGCCGATGGACTCGGTCGTCAGCCCGCGCACCGCGATCATGCTCGGGCAGCTCGGCGGTCTGGGAGTGCTCGACCTGGAGGGGCTCTGGACCCGCTACGAGGACCCAGAGCCGCTGCTCGCCGAGATCGCGGGCCTCGCGGAGGACCGGGCGACCGTGCGCATGCAGGAGCTCTACTCCGAGCCCATCAAGCCCGAGCTCATCACCCGCCGCCTCGCCGAGATCCGGGAGGCGGGCGTCACCGTCGCCGGCTCCCTCACTCCGCAGCGCACGCAGGAGTTCTACGACACCGTCGCCGCGGCCGGGGTCGACCTGTTCGTCATCCGCGGCACGACCGTCTCCGCGGAGCACGTGTCGAGCGTGGCGGAGCCGCTGAACCTCAAGAAGTTCATCTACGATCTCGACGTTCCGGTGATCGTGGGCGGAGCGGCGACCTACACCGCGGCGCTCCACCTCATGCGCACCGGCGCGGCCGGCGTGCTCGTGGGCTTCGGCGGCGGTGCGGCGTCCACCACCCGTGCCACTCTCGGCATCCACGCCCCCATGGCGACCGCGGTGTCGGATGTGGCGGCCGCGCGTCGGGACTACCTCGACGAGTCCGGCGGGCGCTACGTGCACGTGATCGCCGACGGCGGCGTCGGCACCTCGGGCGACATCGTGAAGGCGCTCGCCATGGGCGCCGACGCGGTCATGCTCGGTGTCGCCCTGGCCCGTGCCACGGACGCCCCCGGACAGGGGTTCCACTGGGGTCCCGAGGCACACCACCCCAAGCTCCCGCGCGGACGACGCGTCGAGGTGGGCGGCATCGGAACGCTGGAGGAGATCCTCTACGGCCCCGC
This sequence comes from Microbacterium sp. NPDC057658, assembly GCF_042799975.1. Taxonomy (NCBI): domain Bacteria; kingdom Bacillati; phylum Actinomycetota; class Actinomycetes; order Micrococcales; family Microbacteriaceae; genus Microbacterium; species Microbacterium sp. NPDC057658. The sequence continues at coordinate 1,334,238 of NZ_JBHVHT010000001.1, forward strand.
CCCGGTCGCCGACGGCACCGCGAACCTCATCGGCGCGCTGCGCAAGTCGATGGCCACCACCGGATACTCCGACCTCAAGGAGTTCCAGCGGGTGGAGGTCGTGCTGGCTCCGTACGAGGCCTGAGGTCTCCGCATCACCGTGACCGCACCTGCTCCCTTCCCGCCGACCCTCCGTGAGGTCATGCTGCGGGGACGCTGGATCGCGATGCTGCTGCTGTGCCTGGTCGTCGCCGGCGTGTTCGCCTGGCTCGGCCAGTGGCAGCTGGAGCGGGCGATCGAGACCGATCCTCCGGCGCCGGGGGCGACCGAGCAGGTCCGACCGCTCGACGAGGTCGTGGAGCCGGGGGAGTACCTGCCCGAGCCCCTCGTCGGACAGCGCGTGGAGACCGAGGGCGTCTGGATCCCCGGAGACTTCCTCGTCGTGGGCAGCCGCTTCAACGACGGCGCCGAGGGGTACTGGGTCACCGGTCAGCTCCGCGTCGACGAGCGCGTCTCGCTGGCGGTGGCGATCGGCTGGGCGCCGGATCGCGAGGCCGCCGATGCCGCGGTGGAGCGCCTCGAAGCCGAGGCGGACGGCGGCGTGGTCCCCGTCGCGGGTCGCATCATCTCGGATGAGGGGCCGGCGGTGCCTCCGCGCTCGGATCCGGAGCAGATGGACCGGATGTCGCCGGCCGCTCTCCTGAGCCGCTGGCACGACACCGAGCAGCTCGACGTCTACCGTCCCTACCTGACCGCCACGACCGCGACCGCGGGACTCGTGGACATCGCCTCCCCGGCGCCCGACGAGCAGTCGCCGGTCAACTGGCTCAACGTGTTCTACGCCGCCGAGTGGGTCATCTTCGCCGGCTTCGCGTTCTACCTCTGGTACCGCCTGGCGAAGGACGCCTGGGAGCGCGAGGTGGAGGAGTTCGACGAGGCGCAGGGCTCCGCGGCTCCCTGACACCCGCTGCGCATCCGCGCGTCGGATGCTGCGCTTCTGCGCGTCGGGTCGGCCCGGTGTGAACCTTCGTCAGGGGGTGTCGCGGCCATTCGGTGAGCGCTCGGTGACCAATGGGAAAACTCCGTTGAGGATGTCTGAACCGCTCCGTATGCTCGCTCCATGTGCGCACGCTGGGAGTTCCCGATGTGTGCGATGACAGCGTCCTGAGCAGCGCCGGAACACGATCGAGGAGACAGCACCGATGATGTCCGCTCCTGAGCACGGGGAGACCCTGACCCCCGTCTCGCACCGCAGAATCCGAGGGCGCGTGGGCGCTCTCGCCGCGACGTGCGTCGCCGCCCTGAGCCTCGGCTCGCTGGTGGCCGCGCCCGCGTCGGCGAACACCGACGGCACCGGGGTGGTGATCAACGAGGCGTATCTGTCCGGCGGCAGCGCCGGGGCGGCGTTCACGAACAAGTTCGTGGAGCTGTACAACCCGACGACGGCGCCCGTCACCCTGGACGGCCTGTCCCTGCAGTACCGCTCCGCGACCGGGACCGGCGCCTTCAACGGCGTCGCACCGCTGAAGGGGACGATCCCCGCGGGCGGCTACTTCCTCGTGCAGGGGAACAGCAACGGCACCAACGGCGCCGCCCTCCCGACCCCCGACGCCACGACGACGCTGAGCCCGAGCGGCACCAACGGCACGCTGGCCCTCGTCGAGGGCACCGCGGCGGTCACCCTGACTCCCGGCTCGACGGTCGGCGTCGACGGCGTGATCGACCTCCTCGGCTACGGCACCTCGAACACCTTCGAGACGGCGGCCGCCGCCGCCCCCACGAGCAACACCGACGTCCGGTCGCTGAACCGCACGGACGGCGCGGACGCGGACGACAACAAGACGGACTTCGCGCTGTCGGCGACCATCACCCCGCAGAACTCCGGCGGCACCGATCCCGGCACCGACCCGGGCGAGGAGCCGGAGACGGAGCCCACGACCGCCACGATCGCCGAGGTCCAGGGCACCGGCGACGTCTCGCCGCTGGCCGGACAGCGCGTCCGCGTCGAGGGCGTCGTCACCGCCGATCATCGGACGGGCGGCTACAAGGGCATCGTGATCCAGACGCAGGGCTCGGGCGGCGAGACCGACGCGACTCCCGGCGCCTCGGATGGCGTGTTCGTCTTCCTGAACGCGCTCGCGCCCACGCTCGAGATCGGCGACCTCGTCTCGGTGACCGGCACCGTGAGCGAGTACTACGGCCAGACCCAGATCGCTCCCGCCGCGGTGGCCGACGTCTCCGTCGTCACCGCCGGTGTGGGCGTGCCGGCCCTCACGCCGCTCCCGGACACCGTGCGCGGTGCCGACCGCGAGCAGTACGAGAACATGTACGTCGCCCCGACCGGCACCTACCGGCTCGCGTCGAGCCACCAGCTGTACAACTACGGGGCGCTGTGGCTGAACGCCGGCGACGACCTCAACGTCAAGAGCACCGAGACCACGCGTCCCGGGGCCGACGCGGCCGCCATCGCGGCCGAGAACCGCGCCAACCGCATCCTGCTCGACGACGCCTGGTCCATCCAGGTGACCAACAACGGCCACCCGGGCCAGCAGCCGTACTTCACGGAGGACACGGTGGTCCGCAACGGCGACACCGTCGACTTCGGGTCCAACGGCTACGTGCTCCAGTGGGGCTTCGACGACTGGCGCCTGCAGCCTGTCGTCCCGATCGACGACGCCTCCCCGGCGGAGCGCAAGGTCACCTTCGAGCCGACGAACCCGCGTCCCGAGAAGGCCCCCGAGGTGGGCGGCGACGCGCAGGTGGCGTCGTTCAACGTCTACAACTACTTCACGACGCTGAAGAGCGAGAACGCGGACGCCCGCGGTGCGGCGAACGCCGCCCAGTTCGCGATCCAGAAGTCCAAGATCGTCTCGGCCATCAACGGCCTCGACGCGGAGATCGTGGCGCTGATGGAGATCGAGAACTCGGTCAAGCTCGGCAAGCCCGTCGACACCGCCCTGAAGGACCTCGTCGCCGGCCTCAACGCCGACGCGGGCGCGGACGTGTGGGACTACGTGCGCACGCCCAAGGCGCTGCAGGACCCGGCGACGACGGACTACATCACCAACGCGATCATCTTCAAGAAGGACGCCGTCAGCACGGTGGGCGACAGCGCCACCGTCACCGACGAGTCGGTGTGGGGCAACGCCCGCGAGCCGATCGCGCAGGCGTTCGACATCGACGGCCGCGTCGTCACCGTCGTCGCCAACCACCTGAAGTCGAAGTCCCCGCCGCAGGGTGCCGGCGCGGAGCCGGCCGACGGCCAGGGATTCTTCAACGCCGACCGGGTGAAGCAGGCGCAGGCCATCCTCGCCTTCACGGATGAGCTGACCGAGAGCAGCGGCAGCAGCGACATGCTGCTGATCGGCGACTTCAACGCCTATGGGCAGGAAGACCCGATCGACGTGTTCACCTCGCAGGGGTGGAGCGACGTGGCCGCCGACAAGGCCGCAGGGCAGTACACGTACACGTTCGACGGGGAGCTCGGCTCGCTCGACCACGTGATCGCCTCGCCGTCGCTCGTCTCCTCGATCACGGGCGCCGGTGTGTGGGGCATCAACTCGCCGGAGTGGAGCGACCGCGGCTACGCGTTCGGCGCCACCGAGGAGGGCACCCCGTACCGGTCCAGCGACCACGACCCGATCCTCGTCGGCGTCTCCTCGGAGGTCCCGCCGGTGAACATCGACGTCGTGACGGTGAACGACTTCCACGGCCGTATCGAGGCCGACGGGGCCGCGGCCGGCGCCGCCGTGCTCGCGGGGGCGGTGCAGCAGTTCCGTGCGGCGAACCCGAACACGATCTTCGCCGGAGCCGGCGACCTCATCGGTGCGTCGACGTTCACCTCCTTCATCAACGACGACAACCCGACCATCGACGCGCTCAACGCCGCCGGCCTGGACGTGAGCGCCGCGGGCAACCACGAGTTCGATCAGGGCTGGGAAGACCTGCGCGACCGGGTGCAGGAGCGCGCGGACTGGGAGTACATCTCCTCGAACGTGTTCCTCACGGAGACCGGTGAGCCCGCGCTCGCCCCGGCGTGGGTCAAGGAGCTCGACGGCGTGCGCGTCGGCTTCGTGGGCGCCGTCACGGAGGATCTCGACTCGCTCGTCTCGCCCGAGGGCATCGCGGATCTCGAGGTGCGCAGCATCGCCGACTCGGTGAACGCCGTGGCCGACGACCTGCGTGACGGGGATCCGGCCAACGGCGAAGCGGACGTCGTGATCCTGCTCGTGCACGAGGGTGCGGAGAGCACCGCGCTGTCCGCGATCACCGAGGACTCGCCGCTGGGCGAGATCGTCTACGGAGTCGACGACGACGTGGACGCGATCGTCTCGGCGCATACGCACCTCGCCTATAACCACGTCATCGACGGCCGACCGGTCGTCTCGGCGGGGCAGTACGGCGAGAACCTCGGCCTCATGAACATCCAGGTCGACCCGAAGACGAAGGAGCTGCTCTCGATCACCAACGAGATCAAGCCCCTCACGTCCGCGGGCAAGCCGCTGTACCCGGCGGTGCCGGAGGTGCAGGCCATCGTCGATAAGGCGAAGGCGGAGGCCGACGTGCTGGGAGCGGTGAAGGTGGGCGACATCACCGCCGACTTCAACCGCGCGCGGCAGACCAACGGCTCCGAGAACCGCGGTGGTGAGTCCACCATCGGCAACTTCGTCGCCGACGTGCAGAAGTGGTCCACGGGTGCGGACATCGCTCTCATGAACCCCGGTGGCATCCGTGCCAACCTGACCTACGCGTCGAGCAACCCCGAGGACCCCGACGGCAACGTCACCTATCGGGAGGCGGCGACCGTCCAGCCCTTCGCCAACACGCTCGTCACGCTGACCCTCACCGGCACGCAGCTGAAGGGTGTGCTGGAGGAGCAGTGGCAGCCCGCCGGATCGGCCCGACCGTTCCTCAAGCTCGGCGTCTCCGAGGGTCTGGTCTACACGTACGACCCGACGGCGGCCGCGGGTTCGCGGATCACCTCGATCACGCTGAACGGCACCGCGATCGACCCGAACGGGGAGTACACGGTGGCGGCGAACTCCTTCCTCGCGGCGGGCGGCGACAACTTCGCCACCTTCAAGGAGGGGGCGGGCAAGCGGGACACCGGCAAGATCGACCTCCAGTCGATGGTCGACTGGTTCGACGCGAACAAGACGGCCTCGCCGGACCTCGCCCAGCGTGCGGTCGGTGTGACCGTCAGTCCGGCGGACGCCGACGGCTACCGCGCCGGCGACCAGGTGACGGTCTCGCTCTCCTCGCTGGCGTTCAGCGGTGGTGAGGCGGCGCCGGGAGCGGTCACGCTGTCGCTCGGCGACACCCAGCTCGCGGCCGGCACGGTCGACCCGACCATCGTGGACACCACCGACGAGGGCGGCCGCGCCACCCTCACCTTCACGGTGCCGTCCGGGGTGTTCGGTGAGCAGCAGCTCACGGTCGAGGTCCCGGCGACGGGCACGACGGTGCAGGTGCCGTTCACGATCGCCGGCGAGGAGGAGTTCGCGGGGACCATCGCGCTCGGCTCGTCGAAGGTGGCCGCGGGCAAGAAGCTCGACGTCACGGGCAAGGACTACCAGCCCGGCGAGACGGTCACGGTCGAGCTCCGGCCGAAGAAGGGCCAGGGCGTCCAGGTGGGCACGGTGCAGGTCCGTCAGGACGGCACGTTCAGCACCTCGGTGACGGTGCCGAAGAACGCCCAGCCCGGGAAGTACACCGTCGCGGTGGCTCAGGCCGACGGGGACGAGGCCACGGCCACGGTCACCGTCAACCGCGCCGGCGGCATCGGCGGGATCATCAAGGACATCGTCGACTGGCTGTGGGACCTCCTGACCGGATGGTTCTGATGCCGATCGGCGGATGACGAGGCGGAGGCCGTCGGGGAGACCCGGCGGCCTCCGTCGTTTCCGCGGGGTCGGGGCGTCGCCCGCCGCCGACTAGACTGGGGGCATGCCCGAACCGAAAGTCGCCAGCTTTCCGGCGATCCGCGGTGCGCTGAAGTTCTACCAGATCGCGTCGATCATCACGGGAGTCATGCTGCTCCTGCTGCTCGCCGAGATGGTGCTGAAGTACACGCCGATCCACCTCGAGCTCTTCGCCGGAGGATCGGGCGGCCCGCTCTGGTTCGCCGGCGTCATCGCGGGGCCGGACTGCCAGTGGTGGTCGCTGTTCGCGCCGTGGACGAACTCGTGCGAGATGACCTCCCTCGGGGACGGCTTCAACATCTCGCTGTTCATCCTCGTCGCCCACGGCTGGTTCTACGTCGTCTACCTCTTCGCGTGCTTCCGCATGTGGAGCCTGATGCGCTGGCCGTTCCGCCGGTTCATCCTCCTCGCGCTCGGCGGTGTCATCCCGCTGCTGTCGTTCTTCATGGAGGCGATCGTCGCCCGTGAAGTCAAGACCTATCTCGCCACCCGGGAGGCCGCCGAGGCCTCCGCGATCGCCCCGGAAGGTGTCCGTTGACCGAACAGTCCGAGACCCAGCAGCGCCCCGCGCTCGTCGTCGACTTCGGCGCCCAGTACGCGCAGCTCATCGCCCGCCGCGTCCGCGAGGCCGGCGTCTACAGCGAGATCGTGCCGCATACCGCCACGGCGGAGGAGATCGCCGCCAAGAACCCCGTCGCGATCATCCTCTCCGGCGGACCTTCGTCGGTGTATGAGGAGGGCGCGCCGAAGCTCGACCCGTCGGTCTTCGACCTCGGCGTCCCCACGCTCGGCATCTGCTACGGCTTCCAGTACATGGCCCAGACCCTCGGCGGCGAGGTCGCGCACACCGGCCTCCGCGAGTACGGCGCCACGGATGCCGTCATCTCCGGTGACGGCGGCACGCTGCTCAGCGGGCAGCCGACCGAGCAGAACGTGTGGATGAGCCATGGCGACCAGGTCGCGAAGGCACCGGAGGGCTTCGAGGTGCTCGCGACGACGGAGGCCACGAAGGTCGCCGCCTTCGCGAACGAGGAGCGCGGCTTCTACGGCGTGCAGTGGCACCCGGAGGTCAAGCACTCGGATCACGGTCAGCGCGTGCTCGAGAACTTCCTCCACAAGGGTGCGGGCCTCGCGTCCGACTGGAACCCCGACAACGTGATCGCCGAGCAGATCGAGCGCATCCGCGAGCAGGTCGGCGACGCCCGGGTCATCTCCGCGCTGTCCGGCGGCGTGGACTCCGCCGTCTCGACCGCTCTCGTGCACAAGGCCATCGGCGACCAGCTCACGGCCGTCTTCGTCGACCACGGTCTCCTCCGCAAGGGCGAGCGCGAGCAGGTCGAGAAGGACTACGTCGAGTCCACCGGTGTGCGGCTCATCACGGTCGACGCCGCGGAGACCTTCCTCGGTCACCTCCAGGGCGTGACCGACCCCGAGGAGAAGCGCAAGATCATCGGCCGCGAGTTCATCCGCGCGTTCGAGAAGGTGCAGCTCGACCTCGTGGAGGAGGCGAAGGCCGACGGCGGCGCCCCGGTGAAGTTCCTCGTGCAGGGCACGCTCTACCCGGACGTGGTGGAGTCGGGCGGCGGTGCGGGCACCGCCAACATCAAGTCGCACCACAACGTGGGCGGTCTTCCGGACGACCTCGACTTCGAGCTCATCGAGCCGCTGCGGGCCCTGTTCAAGGACGAGGTCCGCGCGATCGGCCGCGAGCTCGGCATCCCCGAGACGATCGTCGGGCGCCAGCCGTTTCCGGGGCCCGGTCTCGGCATCCGGATCATCGGTGAGGTCACCGCTGACCGCCTCGAGATCCTGCGTGAGGCCGACGCCATCGCCCGCGAGGAGCTGACCAAGGCCGGGCTCGACCAGGAGATCTGGCAGTGCCCGGTCGTGCTCCTCGCCGACGTGCGCTCGGTGGGCGTGCAGGGCGACGGCCGCACCTACGGCCACCCGATCGTGCTGCGTCCGGTCTCCAGCGAGGACGCGATGACCGCCGACTGGACCCGTCTGCCGTACGACGTGCTCTCGAAGATCTCGAACCGGATCACCAACGGTGTCCGCGACGTCAACCGGGTGGTGCTGGACGTCACGTCGAAGCCGCCGGGGACGATCGAGTGGGAGTAGGGGGCGCGATGCCCCCGGTCTCGGCACCGGTCCTCCCGGACGCCGAGTACCTGGTGCTGTCCAGCCGTCTGATCCCCGGGCTGGACGGCGGGTACACGATCGCGACACTCGCGCGAGCCCGGCTGCTCGCCGGAGCGGGCGCCGGCGAGGGCCGGGGTCCGCAGCTGCTGACCTTCGATCCGGGGACGATCGCCGATCACGCCGAGCATCGCCGCGTGTTCGCCGACCGCGGCGCGCTTGCGGACCCGGATCGTCTGCGGAACCTCTTCGACGAGGCCGTCGCCCCGGAGGGCGGAGCCGCCGCCTGGCTGCGAGACGCGGCTGATGACGCGGTGACGGCCGACCCCGACGTGGAGTACCGGGTGCTCGCGGACCCGGAGGGTCGTCCCTTCGTGGCCCTCCCGGTGATCCCCGGCGACCCGGACTGGCACCTCACGGACGAGCCCGTCCTCGTCCACGACGAGAGCGGTGCGGTCGTCGGGGCGTTGCACGGCTTCCGCGGGCTCTACGGTGCCTGGCTCGACCACGTCGCGGCGGCGCTGGGCGACCGGCCGATCGTCGTGATCTGCGAATCGCGTCAGCTCGGCGAACTGGTCGCCGACTGGGACGACCCGCGCGTGCGCATCCTGCACCCCATCCACACCATGCACGTCGAGGCTCCCTACACGCCGGACGCACCCATGAACACGCTCTGGACGCGGTGGTTCCGCCTGGCCGACCGCTTCGACGCGGTGATCTGGCCGACGGCCACGCAGCGCGACGACGTGGTGGCGCGATTCGGCTCCTCCGCGAACCACGTCGTGGTGCCGAACCCCATCGAGCCCGTGGAACGTCGGGAGAGTCTGCGCGAGGACGGCCTCGTCGTCGTGCTGGGCCGACTCGCGGCGGGCAAGCGCGTCGACCACGCGATCCGCGCCTTCCTGGCGGCGGACGTGCCGGGCACCCGGATGGAGATCTGGGGCACGGGTGCGGAGGAGCAGCGGCTGGCGGCGCTGATCGCCGAGCTCGACGGCGCCGACCGCGTGCGGCTCTGCGGGTACACCGCCGATCCGGCGACCGTGCTCGATCGTGCGTCCGTCCTGGTGACCTCGACCGCGTTCGAGGGACAGCCGCTCGGCGTGGTCGAGGCGCTGCTGCACGGCACCCCTGTGGTGTCGTACGACGTGCGGTACGGCATCCGCGATGTGCTCGGCGCCGGCGGAGGTGTGCTCGTGCCCGCCGGTGACGTCACGGCGCTGGGGGAGGCCCTGCGGGACCTCCTGACCGATCCGGACCGGCTCGCGGCGCTCCGCGCGGAGGCGCCGCTCGTCGCGGCGGCGTGGAGCCCGGCGCGCTCCGTGGAGGCGCTGACCGCGACGATCGCCGCGGCCGTCCGCGCTCCCTCGCGGCGCTGACCGTCCGCGACCCGGTCGACCGCCGGGGAGTCGCGGACGACGCCCCGGCGGTCGACGGTCCTATCGCGTGCGCCGCCGGAAGGCGGTCACTCCGACCGTGACGGCGCCGGCGGTCAGCAGCAGTCCGCCCAGGAGCAGCGCCATCATCGGGACATCGCCGCCGGTCGCGGCGAGGTCGCCGCGGTCGCCGCGCGACGCGCCGCCGACGGGAGAGGCGGCGGCGTCATCGTCACCCCCGGAGTCCGGGTCCTCCGGCGTGCCGGGATCGGTGGGATCCGTCGGAGTTCCCGGATCGGTGGGATCCACCGGCTCGTCCACCGCGACAGCCACCGGCGCGCTCTCGACGGCGGCCGCGTCCAGCGCGGTCACCACCCAGGTCTCCGTCGCGGCGCGCGCGGCGGCCGGGGCCTCGTCGGCGGGGAGGGGGAAGCGGAACGACGCCGCACCGCCTGCCCAGACCGTGTCGACCAGCGCGCCCGGGGTGGTGACGATCTGCGCCGGATCGCCGGTACCGCGATAGATCGCATACTGGCGGGCCTCCCGCGCGTCGCCGGCCTGCCAGCGGAGCTCGCCGTCGACGACCTCGGGGGCCACCGGGGCGGCCACCTGTCCGTCCGAGAGCCAGGGCTTGGCCGGAACGAGCGTGGGGTGGGCGAAGGCCTCGCCCTCGAGGAGCTCGATCGCGGTGTTCTTCGCCTCGTGCTTGGGCTGCTGATCCGCGGGCAGAGCGGCCAGGTCGCTCGGCTTCATGTCGTTGTAGCTGAACAGGACGCTGCCCTCGATGCCGTCGAGCTTCTGGTTGTACCGGATCTGATTCGGCACCTCTTCCGGATTCATCCAGGCCTGCTCCCAGCCGCCGTTGTTGACGTGCTTGTAGAGCGCATGCCCCACGTAGACCTGGGTGCGGCTGCCGGCGGCCACGTCGCTCCACCACTGCGCCAGCTCCCCGTACGGGGCGGCCGCCTGATCGAAGCTCCAGTAGATCTGCGGCACGATGTAGTCGATCAGCTCGTCCTGCACCCACCCGCGGGTGTCGGCGAAGACCGCCTGACTGTACGTCTGCGACGAGCTCGTCGGCGTGTGGGATCCGGCCGGGTCGAGCGCCTCGTGCTCCCAGATCCCGAACGGGCTGATACCGAGCTGCACGGCGGTGCCGCGGGCCGCGTTGCCGGCGTCGATCGCGTCGCCGACGAGGGTGATCAGACCCGTGATGTTGTCGCGCCGCCACGCCTCGATGCCGGCGACGGTGTCGGGATAGCCCGCCGTGAGGCCGAACTCCTCGAACGTCGCCCGGTCCTCGCCCTGCGCGCCGAAGAACACGTTCTGACCGTCGACGGTGATCCGGTACGGGTAGAAGTAGTCGTCGAAGTGGATGGCGTCGACGTCGTAGTTCTCCGTGATCTCGGCGACGGTGGCCGCGACGTACGCGGGGACCTCGGGCTGGCCGGGGTCGAGGAACAGCTTCTCCTCGAAAGACAGGACCCAGTCGGGGTGCTGCACGGCGAAGTTGTCGTCGGCGAGGATGCCGGCGTCGTTCAGTGCCGCGATGTACTGCGGGATGGAGAGTGCCTTCACCTGGTCCGCGGTGAGGCCGAGGGCGGTGAGGATCCCCGGCGAGGTCATCTTCGCGTTGGTCACGCGATAGGGGTTCAGCCACGCGTGGAACTCCATGCCGCGGGCATGGGTGGCCTCGACCATGCGCTGCAGCGGGTCATAGCCGGGATCGGCGCCCTGGGCGCCGGTGAGGAACTCGGACCACGGGTTGAGCGCCGACGGGTAGTAGGCGTCCAGCAGCGGACGCACCTGGAAGATCACGGCGTTCATGTTCCAGGAGGCGAAGTCGTCGAGCACCGTCGCGTAGCGGGCGTCGAAGTCCGCCGCGTCGGCGGGTTTGCCGAAGTTCAGGTTGCCGATCGTCCCGACCCAGGCGCTGGAGAAGCGGCGGTTCTCCGGCGTCAGCGTCGTGGGGATGGCGACCTGCTCGCCGGATCCCGGATAGGTGTGCACGGGCTCCGTGCCGTAGCCGTAGGTGCCGGAGGCGTCCTTGACGTACCGGGTCAGCGGCTCCTCGTCGGGGGCCGCTCCGGCGGTCGTGGGGAGCGCCAGCAGGAGCAGGGCAGCCGCGGCGGTGGCGGCGATGCGTCTCTTCATCGAGTCCTCGTTCGATCTGGAAAAGAATTTCCACTGAAAGGGGTTGAACTGAAACTCTATGCCGATGTGGCTCTCGGCAGAAGACCGGGAGGAATTTTCGCCCCGATGTCGATCTCCGCCGTTCCCGTTCGACGTCTGTGATGAGAGGGTCGAGGAACGGCCCTTCGGAACAAGGAGAACATCATGAAGTTCATGCTCATCATGCGCGCGACCGACGACGCGGTGGCGGTCTATCAGGAGATGCCCTTCGAGCAGGTCATCGAGGCCATGGGCCGCTACAACGAGTCGATGATGAAGGCGGGCGTCCTCGTCGCCGGGGAAGGCCTGACCGACGCGGCGGAGGGCTTCGTCGTCGACTTCAGCGCCGAGAAGCCGCTCATCACGGACGGCCCCTACGGGGAGACGAAGGAGCTCTTCAACGGCTTCTGGATCATCGAGGTCTCCTCGCGTGAGGAGGCCGCGGAATGGGCGAGCCGGGCGCCGCTCGGACCGGGATCGTTCCTCGAGGTGCGCCGGGTGACCGGCCCGGAGGACTTCCCGGCCGACAACGAGTGGATCGAGAAGGAGGCGGGCTGGCGGGAGGAGCAGGCCCGCCGCGCCGAGCAGGCGTGACCCCCGTCCGCTGATGGACGGCTCCCCGGGCCCCGCGACGACCTCGGCCGCCTCCGCGCAGGAGGCGGCCGAGCGCGCGGTCGCGGCCGTGTGGCGCATCGAGTCCGCGCGCATCGTCGGCGCACTGACGCGGATGGTCGGCGACTTCGGCCTGGCAGAAGATCTCGCGCAGGAGGCCCTGGTCGCCGCGCTGCGGCAATGGCCCGCCGAGGGCGTGCCGCAGAATCCCGCCGCGTGGCTGACGGCCGTGGCGAAGCGGAAGGCGATGGACGGATGGCGCCGCCGCGAGCGGCTGGACGACCGTCTGGCGCTGATCGCGCACGACCTGGAGCAGGAGCAGGAGCAGGCGCAGGGGCATGAGCTGCCGTGGGACCCGGATGCCGTGGACGACGATGTGCTGCGCCTCCTCTTCATCGCGTGCCACCCGGTCCTCTCCCGGGAGGCGCAGGTCGCGCTCACGCTGCGGGTCGTGGGCGGTCTGACGAGTGAGGAGATCGCCCGCGCCTTCCTCATCCCCACGGCGACCGTGCAGCAGCGGATCGTGCGCGCGAAGAAGACGCTGGCGGCCGCGCACGCGCCGTTCGAGGTGCCACCGCGGGAGGAGCATGCGGCGCGGCTCGGCGCGGTCCTCGGGGTGCTCTATCTCATCTTCAACGAAGCGCACGCGGCCAGCAGCGGTCCGGAGTGGATGCGGCCGGAGCTGAGCGACGAGGCCATCCGGCTCGCCAGGGTGCTCGCCGCGCTGCAGCCCCGGGAACCGGAGGTGCGCGGCCTGCTCGCGCTCCTGGAGCTCACGGCCGCACGTTTCCCGGCGCGGACCGACCGGAACGGCGACCCGGTGCTGCTCGCCGATCAGGACCGTCGGCGGTGGGACCGCAGCCGCATCGCGCGGGGGAGAGCAGCCCTGGCGCGGGCGGACGGACTCGGCCGCGGACGCGGGCCTTACAGTCTGCAGGCCGCCATCGCCGAATGCCATGCCGTCGCGCCGTCCGTGGAGGAGACCGACTGGGACCGCATCGTCGTCCTCTACGAGGCGCTGGGCCGGCTCACCCCGTCCCCGGTGGTGGAGCTGAACCGCGCGGCCGCCGTGGCCATGGCGACAGGGCCCGCCTCCGCGCTGCGGCTGATAGATGAGTTGGCGGCGTCCGGGGCGCTGCGCGGCTACCACCTGCTCCCGGCCACGCGTGGCGAGCTGCTGCGCCGACTCGGCAGGGAGAGCGAGGCGCGCGGCGAGTTCGCGACCGCCGCGGCACTGGCGGGCAACGACCGCGAGCGCGGACTCCTGGAGCGCAAGGCGCGCGGTGCCGGGAGCTGATCGTCCGCAGCACGAAAAGACCCGCCCCTCACGGATGCTCTCGCAGCCGTGAGGGACGGGCGTGGGTGACGCGGGGCGCGTCGAGTGGGGTCTGCGTCAGTCGTTGACCCGCTGGCCGCGGCCGGCGATGAGACCGTAGATCAGCAGCACGATGATCGAACCGCCGATGGCGAGGAGCCAGGTGCCGAGGTCCCAGAACTCGGTGAGCGGACGGTTGAGGATCAGGCTGCCGAGCCAGCCGCCGAGCAGGGCACCGACGACGCCGAGCAGCAGGGTGATGAACCATCCGCCGCCCTGCTTGCCGGGCAGGATCAGCTTCGCGATGGCTCCGGCGATGAGGCCGAGAAGAAGAAAGCCGAGAAAACTCATGGTCAGCTCCTTGGGTCAGGAGCCCCGGGGTGCCGGGGCTTCGTGACACCTACTGTGCCCGGCTCCGGAATCGCGTGCCAACCCCTTGCGCGCTCCGTCCCGGATATGGCAAGAGGCCCGCCTCCCCAGGGAGACGGGCCTCTGGTCGCGACGGATCGGGTCAGTTGTTGCCGCGGGCGATCGCGATGATCCGCAGGATCTCGACGTAGAGCCAGACGACCGTGACCATGATGCCGAAGCCGCCGAGCCAGCCGTACTTGCGGGGAGCGCCGTTGCGCACGCCCTGCTGGATCTGGTCGAAGTCGAGCACCAGCGAGTACGCCGCCATGATCACGACGAGGACGCCGATGATGAGGCCGAGCGGGATGCCCATGATCTTCATGCTGAAGAGGCCGAAGGCGTTGTCATTGATCCCGGTCCACATGAGAACGAGGTTCAGGAGCGAGAAGACCAGGTAGCCGATCATCGCGATCATGAAGATCTTCGTGGCCTTCTTGGACGCGCGGATCTTGCCGCTCGCGAAGAGGGCGAGGGTCACGCCGACGACCGAGACGGTCGCGAGCGTCGCCTGGAAGACGATGCCGGGCCAGCGGACCTCGAAGAACGCCGAGATGCCGCCGATGAAGAGACCCTCGAACGCCGCGTAGGCGAAGATCAGCGCGGGGCGGACCTTCTTGCGCGAGGTGAAGGTGATGACCATCGCCAGCACGAAGCCGCCGAGCGCCCCGAGGGCCCAGGGCAGCACGTTGACGGCGGCGGGGTTGTACGGGTCGTAGCGCGGCACGTCGAGGCCGCCCAGGGTCAGCACCCAGCCGACGACGGCGGTGACGAGGAGGATGCCGAAGAGGCCGGCGGTCTTCCACACGGTGTCCTCGACGGACATCCGGTCGGTCTCGAGCGCGCCTGCGGCGGGAGCGGCGTACATGCCCTCGAGCTGCGCGTTGGCGGCGGCATCCATCGCGCCGTGCTGGAGCGACGCGGCCTGCGCGCCCTGAGCGCCCTGGGGCGCACCCGGGTAGGTCGCGACGTTGCGCGGGTCCTGCTGCTGGAAAGCAGGATTGTTGAAAGCGAAGTTGCTCATCAGGTGGGCCTCACTCCAAAAGGGGGGTCGTAGGTCGCTTTCCTCCACGATACCCGTGAGGCGACACTCCCGGGGTGCCTTACGCTGTGAGCGTGCCCAGCAAATCCCCGCTCGTCATCGGGCACCGCGGTGCCCCGGGCCACCGACCGGAGCACACCCGTTCGTCTTACGAGGTCGCTCTCGCGATGGGGGTCGACGCGGTCGAGCCGGACGTGGTCGCCACCCAGGACGGCGTCCTGGTCGTGCGGCACGAGAACGAGATCTCCGGCACCACGGACGTCGCCGATCACCCGGAGTTCGCGGACCGCCGCACGACGAGGCGCGTGGACGGTGCCGCACTGACCGGCTGGTTCACGGAGGACTTCACCTGGGCGGAGCTGTCCACGCTGCGCTGCCGGGAACGGCTGCCGAAGCTCCGGGCATCCAGCGCTTCCTTCGACGGCACGGAACCCATCCTGCGCCTGCGCGACGTCCTCGACCTCGTACGGGCGGCCGCGCAGGAGCAGGGCCGGCCGATCGGCGTCGTGCTCGAGGTGAAGCACGCCACGCATTTCGCGGGCATCGGACTCGACCTCGCGCCCCTCATCGCGCGGGAGCTGCGCGACGCCGGATGGGCGGCGGGGGAGCTGCCGCTGATCGTGGAGAGCTTCGAGTCGACCGTGCTCGGGCAGCTCCGCGCCGCGGGCGTCGACGCGAGCTTCGTGTACCTGATCGAGGCGGCGGGACAGCCGTACGACCTGCTCGTCGCGGAGGGTTCGAAGGCCCTGAGCTACCCGGAGACGGTGACACCCGGGAATCTGGACCGCCTGGTCGGTCAGGTCGACGGGATCAGCGTCGACAAGAAGATGCTCCTGGCGCCGGGCACGACGCTGGTCGCCGATGCCCATGCCCGCGGCCTGACCGTCTTCACCTGGACCTGCCGTCCGGAGAACGCCTTCCTCGCGGCGCCCTACCGCGGTCCGGGAGGCAAGAGCGCTTTCGGGCACTACGAGGCCGAGTGGGGCGTGATCGCCCGGCAGGGCGTGGACGGCGTCTTCGTCGACCACCCCGATCTCGGCGTGGCGTTCTTCCGCAGTTGACCCGTCGGGGTCAGAGCGTGCGGTCGAACGCGCCCTGACGGGTGGAGACGATCTCCTTGCCGAGCGGCATGAGCGACACCGGGACCATCTTGAAGTCGGCGATGCCCATCGGGATGCCGATGATGGTGATGCACAGCGCCAGTCCCGACACGATGTGGCCGAGCGCGAGCCACCACCCCGCGAGGATGACCCAGAGCACGTTCCCGAGGAACGAGCCGACGCCGGCCGTCGGCTTGCTGACGACCTCGCGGCCGAACGGCCAGATGGCGTAGGCGGCGATGCGGAAGGACGCGATGGCCCACGGGATCGTGATGATCGGGATGCACAGCAGCAGGCCGGCCAGCACGTAGCCGAGGAAGAGCGCCCAGCCCGCGAGGATGACCCAGATGATGTTGAGGATCGTGCGCATACAGCGATTGTGTCACCCGCGGGGCGGCGCGGCTGGGCATCAGCCCGGAGGTCCCCGGCGCTCGCGCCCGGCGATGCCAGACTGACCGCATGACCGGAATAGTGGTGGACGACGTCAGCAGGGCGTTCGGGGACGTGCAGGCCGTGCGAGGGGCCACGCTGCGCGCAGAGGCGGGAAGGGTGACGGGCCTGGTGGGCCCGAACGGCGCGGGCAAGACGACGCTGCTCCTGATGCTCGCCTCGTTGCTCGCCCCCGACAGCGGCTCGATCCGCATCGGCGGCATCGACCCCGAAGCCGATCCGCTCGCGGCGCGTCGCGTGCTGGGGTGGATGCCGGACGCCCTCGGCGCCTGGCCCTCCCTCACAGCCCGCGAGACCATCGTGACCACGGCCCGCCTCTACGGGATCGACCGCGCGGACGCGGAGCGGCGGGCGCAGCACCTCCTCGGTCTCGTCGGCCTGGGAGAACTCGCGGACTCCGCCGCGAAGGTGCTCTCCCGGGGGCAGAAGCAGAAGCTCGGCCTGGCCCGCGCTCTCGTTCACGACCCGCAGGTGCTGCTTCTCGACGAGCCGGCGTCGGGCCTCGATCCCGAGGCCCGCGTGCAGCTGCGGGTGCTGCTGCGCCGCTTCGCGGCCGAAGGGCGCACGGTCCTCATCTCCAGCCACGTGCTGTCCGAGCTGGAAGAGGTCGTCGACGATGCCGTCTTCCTCGTCGGCGGGGCCGTGGTGGATGCCGCTCCGGCGCAGAGCACGGTCCGCGCCTGGCGGGTGCGGCTCGCCGGTGCCACCGCGGAGCGCCTGAACGCGGACACGTGGCAGGTCGCGTCGACTCTCGGACTGGCACCTGAGTCCCTCGCCGTGGACCGCGGCGCCGTCCTCGTCGGCTTCCCCGGGGAGGACGCCGCCGCCCGGTCGCTGCGTCTCCTCGTGGAGGCGGGGCTGCCGGTCGCGGAGTTCGCACCCGCGCAGAGCGATCTGGAGCACACGTTCCTCGCGCTCCGGCACCCGCAGCCGCTCGCGGCGACGACCCCGCCGCCCCCGCCGCCTGCGGCACCCCACGGAACGGAGGCGGGAGCATGAGCCTGGCGAACATCGGCGTCATCGCGCGCCTGGAACTGACCCAGCGGCTGCGGAGCATCGGCTGGTACGTGCTTCTCGGCGTCTTCGCGCTGGTGCTCCTCGGCGTCACCGGTCTGTCGTTCGCCGTGTACTCCTGGGGGGAGGACGTCGGGGCGGGCGTGTCGTCCATCGTCGTCAACGTGGTCCTGCTGCTCGTCGTGCTCGTCTCGCCGACGCTCAGCGGCAACGCGATCAACGGCGACCGGGAGGCGGCCACGCTCGCGCCGATCCAGGTCACCGCGGCGTCGACCGGCGACATCATGCTGGGCAAGCTGCTCGCGGCGATCGCGACGGGCGGCGCGTTCCTCCTGGTGGCGGTTCCCTTCCTCGCGGCGTCGCTGCTGGCGGGCGGGACCGATCCGATCGTGCTGTTCGTGGCGCTGCTCATCCTCGCCGTCGAGATCGTCATCGTCGCCGCGATCGGCGTCGGCCTGAGCGGCCTCATCGCCCGCCCGCTGTTCTCCGTCGCGTCCACCTACCTCGTGGTCTCGGCGCTCGTCATCGGCACGATCATCGTCTTCGCGCTCGGCGGCCTGGCCGTGCGCAGCGAGGCGACGAGCTACAGCCGCCCCTACGACAACAACGGCAACGTGGACTGCGAGAGCTGGGAGAGCTACACGTACGAGGCGCCGCGGTTCGACCTCGTGTGGTGGGCGCTCGCCGCCAACCCGTTCGTCGTGCTCGCCGACGCGACCCCCACCGAGTTCAGCAAGGACGGCTACCCGGTCGACCTCTACGGGCAGATCAAGTGGGGCGTCCGCAGCGCGCAGCTCTCGCCGCTGGAGCAGCGCTGGGACGACTGCGATCCGGAGAGCGGCTCTCAGACCGCCGAGGAGGTGATCGACGAGACCGTGCCGAGCTGGTTCGTCGGGCTCGGCGTGCAGGTCGTGCTCGCGGGGGCGCTGTTCGCGGGAGCATGGGCCCGCACCCGGACGCCCGCGCGGCGGCTGCCGCCGGGCACCCGCATCGCCTGAGCGTCGGGGCCGAGGAAGACGCCACCGACCGTTCACCGGCCGTCCACCGACGGGTCGACGGACGGCCATGCGGCAGCGGTGGTCTGGACGGGTACCCGTCTGCGCTCAGTCGAGCCTTCTTCCAGGAGCCCCCATGCCCCGACTGCACTCCGTGGCCGCCGTCACGGCGGCGTGCGCGCTGAGCGCCGCCGCCCTGATCTCCGCCCCCGTCGCCGCCTCCGGTGCCATCCCTCCCGGCGAGCCCGCGCCGACCGGCGAAGCAGGGCTCGTCCTCAACGAGATCGTGTACGACGACGCGGCGACCGGGCTCGCCGACCAGATCGAGATCTACAACGCGGGCTCGGCGAGCGTCGACCTGACCGGCTGGCGGGTCTCGGACGAGAAGCGCGACAGCTTCGGCGCGGCACCGGCCGGGACGGTGCTCGCACCGGGCGCGTTCCTCGTCCTGGTGAAGGACGTGGACTTCGCCTTCGGCCTGGGCAAGGGGGACGAGGTCGTCCTCCACGACCCGGAGGGGGTCGAGGTCGATTCCTACGCCTACGCGAACACCGCGCCGCTGGCGGTCTGGGCGCGCTGCGCCGACGGGACGGGCGCCTGGGCGCATGCCATGGCGGCGACACCGGGCGCGCCCAACGACTGCCGGGTCGCGCCGGTCGCGGGGTCGATCCGCATCAACGAGGTCGACTCGCAGCCGGCCGACTGGGTCGAGTTCCACAACTCGGGGACGGAGGCGCTCGATGTCTCCGGATACGAGATCCGCGACAACTCCGATGACCACCGGTGGCGCTTCCTGCCGGGCGCCACGATCGAACCAGGAGCGTTCCTCGTCGTCGATGAGGGCACGATCGGGCTCGTCGACGGCGTGGAGGCGGCGTTCCGCGACTCCATCGGGATCGGCAGCGCCGACCGCATCCGCCTCTTCGACACCGCGGGCACGCTCGTCGACGACACGCAGCCCTG
This sequence comes from Microbacterium sp. NPDC057658, assembly GCF_042799975.1. Lineage (NCBI taxonomy): Bacteria > Bacillati > Actinomycetota > Actinomycetes > Micrococcales > Microbacteriaceae > Microbacterium > Microbacterium sp. NPDC057658. The sequence goes on from NZ_JBHVHT010000001.1 coordinate 1,353,721, forward strand.
GGAGGGACACGCCGCCATCGACGGGGACTTCGCCGCCGCCACGCTCGCGCGCTGCCCGGACGGTGCCGGCGCCTTCGTGCTCGCCCACGCGACCCCGGGAGCGGCGAACTCCTGCGTCCTCCCGGACGTCGCGATCAACGAGATCGAGTCCAACGGCGACGCGACCGACTGGGTGGAGGTCGTGAACACCGGCAGCGCCACGGTCGACCTGTCCGGCTGGACCGTCATGGACGGCGATCCGGTCGGACACGCCTCGGAGACGACGCCGCTGCCGGCGGGGACGCTGCTGCCCCCGGGCGGATACCGGGTCTTCGATCAGCCCACCGACTTCGTCTTCGGGCTGGGCAACGGCGACACCGTGACGCTGCGGGACGCGAACGGACTCACCATCGACGAGCACGTCTACTCCGCGCATGCCGACGGCGTCTGGGCGCGCTGCGCCGACGGGACGGGCACGTTCATCGACGCGCCGGCAGCGACGAAGGGGCAGCGCAACGCCTGCGGGAACCCGGTGCGGATCAACGAGGTCGAGTCCGACGGTGGGGCGCCGGACGACTGGATCGAGCTCGTCAACCCGACCGGCGCCTCGCTCGACATCGGTGGCGCCGTCGTGAAGGACGACGACGACGCCCACGCCTACACCGTTCCCGTCGGCACGACGATCCCGGCCGGAGGCTTCTTCGTCATCGAGCGTTCGGCCCTCGGCTTCGGGCTGGGCGCGGGCGACGCCGTCCGCCTCTTCGACGGTGAGCTGCTCATCGACGAGACCGCCTGGGGCGAGGGCCACGCGGCGACCTCCTGGGGCCGCTGCCCTGACACCACGGGAGCCTTCGCGGCGACCGCGACGCCGACGAAGGGCGCGCCGAACGTGTGCGCGGGCGAGGTCGCCGTCGGCACCTGGCCGGGGTCGGCCGAGGTGCGGGTGCTCGACGACGTGCCGACGTTCCTCGAGGACAGTTCCGGCCTCGACGTGCAGGAGACCGCGGACGGGGCATTCCTCTGGGCCGTGGACAACGGCGAGGGGCGCATCTGGAAGCTCGAGGCCCACGCGGACGGCTCGGTGGAGAAGGCCGCGGGCTGGGACGAGGGCAAGCGCGTGCGCTTCGCCAAGGACGCCGGGAACCCGGGCGCCGCAGGGCCGGACACCGAAGGCATCACGGTCGACGGGAGGGGCCTGGTCTACGTGGCGTCCGAGCGCGACAACAGCGCCAAGGGTGTGAACCAGAACGTGCTGCTGCAGGTCGATCCGGACGCGGCGGCCGGCGATCTCGTGGCGCAGCGGGAATGGGATCTCACGGCGATGCTCCCGGCGGTCGGCGCGAACCTCGGCATCGAGGCCGTGCAGTGGGTGCCGGACAGTGCGCTGAACGGAAAGCTCTTCGACGACACCACCGGGACGGCCTACGACCCGGCCGTGCATCCGGGACACGGCGACGGTCTCTTCTTCGTCGCGGTGGAGGACAATGGGCACGTCTACGCCTTCGCGCTCGCCGGGGACGGCACGGCCACGCTCGTCTCCGAGATCTCCTCCGGGCTCACCGGTGTCATGGCGCTCGACTGGGATGCCGTCCGCGGCACCCTGTGGGCGGTGTGCGACGACGGCTGCCAGGGCCGCTCCGCCGAGCTCAGCCTGAACGGGACCGCCCAGCCCGGGATCGCCCACTACGCACGGCCCGCGGGCATGCCCGACATCAACAACGAGGGCTTCACCACGGCTCCCGCATCGCTCGCGGTCGACGGACGGCGTCCGGTGTGGTGGTTCGCCGATGGCTTCGCCTCGGAGGCGCTGCGCACCGGCACGCTGCCGGGCGGCACAGGCGCCGAGAACCCCGGCGGCGAGAACCCTGGTGGGGAGAACCCTGGTGGGGAGAACCCTGGTGGGGAGAACCCGCCGCTTCCCGGCTCGGAGCTCGTGGACGGCAACCGCCACGGCGTCACCGTCGATCCGGCGGTGGCCGCACGGGGGCAGCGGGTCACCGTCACGGTCGGCGCGGATGCCGTCGGAGCGCGGGCGGAGGTCTGGATGTACTCCGACCCGGTCCGCCTGGCTGCGGGGACGCTTTCGGCGACGGGTGCCCTCACGGTCACCGTTCCGATGGACGCGCCGCTGGGCGCGCACCGCATCGCCGTCTACGCGGCGGATGGGACGCTCCTCGGCTGGGCCGACCTGCGCGTCACCGCCGCGGGCGAGGGGCTGGCCGCGACCGGAGCGGACCTGCCGGTGGCCGCCACCGCGCTCGCGCTGATGCTCCTCGCGACCGGGGTCCTCGCGCTGCGCCGTCGGAAGCGCACCGCCTGACCGGGGGAGGGGTGCGGGCGGTCGCCTGCATCCCTCCCCGGCGGGGACCTCGATGTCGGTGCCGCCGCCTAGACTCGAGAGGTCATGACCGAAGCCCCTCTCATCGTCCCCGGTTCCGTCGGCCCGCAGTCCTCCGGCGCCCCCGCGCAGGACGACCTCCTCGCCGGCCTCAACCCCCAGCAGCTCGAGGCCGTCACGTATCGCGGCCCCGCGCTGCTCATCGTCGCCGGTGCCGGCTCGGGCAAGACGAGCGTGCTCACGCGCCGCATCGCCTCGCTCCTGCGCAGCCGCGAGGCGTGGCCGAGCCAGATCCTCGCCATCACCTTCACCAACAAGGCCGCCGGCGAGATGCGCGAGCGCGTCGAGGGGCTCATCGGCGACGCCGCGCGCGGCATGTGGATCTCCACGTTCCACTCCGCGTGCGTGCGGATCCTCCGCCGCGAGGCGCAGCAGTTCGGGTTCACCAAGAACTTCACCATCTACGACTCCGGAGACTCCCGCGCCCTCCTCAAGCGGCTGGTCAAGGAGCACGAGGCCGACGCCTACGGGCTCACCCCGGCGGCGGTCCAGGGGCGCATCTCCAAGCTCAAGAACGAACTCTCCGATGCCGAGTCCTACGCGCGACAGGCCAACGTGAGCGACCCGGCCGAGCGCGTCTTCGTCGAGGTCTTCGCCGACTACCAGCGCCAGCTCCAGAAGGCCAACGCCTTCGACTTCGACGACCTCATCGGGCAGACGGTCTACCTGTTCCGGGCGTTCCCCCAGGTCGCCGACACCTACCGCCGCCGCTTCCGGCACATCCTCGTCGACGAGTACCAGGACACCAACCACGCGCAGTACGCGCTCATCCACGAGCTCACCCGTCCGGTGTCCGGCGTCGGCGCGACGCCGGAGCCGTATGCCGCCAACGGCATGATGATCTTCGAGCCCGATCCCGAGCCTGCGCCGGGAGCCGGTGAGGCCGGGGCGTCGCTGACGGTGGTCGGCGACTCGGATCAGTCGATCTACGCCTTCCGCGGCGCGGACATCCGCAACATCAGCGAGTTCGAGCGCGACTTCCCGGGGGCGAAGGTCGTGCTCCTCGAGCAGAACTACCGCTCGACGCAGAACATCCTCTCCGCGGCGAACGCCGTCATCGGCAACAACTTCGACCGCAAGGACAAGAAGCTCTGGAGCGACCGCGGCGAGGGCGACAAGATCATCGGCTTCACCGGCTACTCGCAGCACGACGAGGCCCAGTTCGTCGCCGACGAGATCGAGGCCCTGCACCGCAAGGGCATGCCGTACTCGGAGATGGCCGTCTTCTACCGCACGAACTCGCAGTCCCGCGCGCTGGAGGAGATCTTCATCCGCTCGGCCGTGCCCTACAAGATCATGGGCGGCACGAAGTTCTACGAGCGCGCCGAGATCAAGGACGCGCTGGCCTATCTCGTGGCGGTCGCCAACCCCGCCGACGAGATGGCGGTGCGCCGTATCCTCAACAAGCCGCGGCGCGGCATCGGCGACGTCACCGAGACCGCCATCGCCCGCTTCGCCGAGGAGCACGGCATCTCCTTCCGCGATGCCCTGTCGCTGCCGGGCCAGCTCGGCGTGGGACCGAAGATCCAGGCTGCCATCGCCCAGCTCGACGCCGTGCTCGCCGAGGCGACGGCGATCATGCTGCCGCCGACGGGGGAGGTGCCGCCGCCCACCTCCGTGGCGGACGGGCTCAGCCTGCTGCTCTCCAAGAGCGGCTACCTCGACGCGCTGCGCGCCAGCCGCGATCCGCAGGACGAGGCCCGCGTGGAGAACCTCGACGAGTTCGTGGCGGTGACCCGCGACTTCGCGCGCAACAACCCCGAGGGCACCATCACCGACTTCCTCACCGAGGTCGCGCTGGTCTCCGACGCGGACGACCTCGACGACGAGTCCGGATCGGTCTCGCTCATGACGATGCACACCGCCAAGGGCCTGGAGTACGACGCGGTCTTCGTCACCGGCGTCGAGGAAGACCTCATCCCGCACCGCATCTCGGCGGGGGAGCCCGGGGGACCGCAGGAGGAGCGACGCCTGTTCTACGTGGGCATCACCCGCGCCCGCAAGCGCCTGCACCTGTCCCTGGCGATGACCCGCGCGCAGTTCGGCGAGGTGACGGTCGCCATGCCCAGCCGGTTCCTGCAGGAGATCCCGGCCTCCCTCATCGACTGGCGGCAGTCCCCGGGCGACGTGAACTCCCGCGGGGGCATGCAGTCGCGTGCGCTGAACGCCCGTCGCTCCGGTGGGTCCGGCGACCGCTTCGGCGTGAAGGCCCTGCCCCGCGAGTCCCTCAAGCCGCTCTCCACGGCGATGGACAAGATCCCCAACCGCGTCACCGCCAAGATGCGCGACAACGGCGACCTCGAGCTCGCCGCCGGCGACCGCATCCGGCACGACGACTTCGGCGAGGGGAGGGTCGACGCCGTCACGGGCGAAGGCGCCAAGCGCATCGCCCATGTCCGGTTCGACACGGCAGGGCAGAAGAAGCTGCTCATCAAGGTCGCCCCGATCCAGAAGCTCTGACGTCGCGGCGGAGAGGGCGGGGAGACACGGTTAGGCTGGCTCCCATGGCCCTCTTCTCCCGCCGTAAGAAGTCCGGCGACGACGCCGTCGCTCCCGCCCCCTCCGCCGCTCCGGCCACCGAGAGCGAGGAGGACGCGAGCACGGCGACCGAGGAGTCGGAGGCTCCGACGGCCGAGGCCTCGCCCACCGTCGGCATCTCGGTGCAGGCGTTCCGCGGTGTCGGCGCCGAAGCCGGGCCCGAGGTCGCGCTTCCGGATCCGGAGGCCGCGGCGGCAGCCGCGGCGCCCGCTGCCGCGCCGACGCCGCCGAGCCCCACCGCGGAGCCCGCGGCACCGGCGGCCGAGCGGAAGCTCCCGCTCGCTCCCGCGCTCCCGCCGGAGCAGACCGAGACCGTGGCCGGCATGAAGGACAACGTCCTTCTGCGCGAGTCCCTGGCGCAGATCGAGGCGGGGGCCTCGAACGAGCAGCTCCTCGGGGTGCTCCGCCAGGCTCTCCAGGGGCACCTCTACATCCGCGTGAACGGCGATGCCCGCGCGCAGATCAGCGAGGGCAAGCCGCTCGCCGTCGCCGTGGTCCGCGATGGGGAGCGCCAGTTCATGCTGGCGTTCAGCTCGGCGGCCGCCGTCCGGGATTCCGTGCAGCTCGAAGCCGATCCGTCCGCGACCTCCGCTGTCGCCCAGCCGACGACCTCGGTGATGCAGCAGGTCGTCTCCGGCGACTTCGCAGGTCTCATCATCGACAACGCGTCCGCGCCGCATCGTGTGGTGTTCCCCACCGAGCTCCTGCAGAAGACGCTCGAGCAGGCCGACGTCGACATGACCGTGAAGTCCCTGCTCGCGGCACCGCGGGAGCAGGACTCGCCCGCCAAGGTGGGCGAGGCTCTCGCCACGACCCGCATGTGGGTGGCGGTGAACGACGGATCCGGCACCGGGCAGGTCGGCATCGCCGAGGCGCAGACCGCCGACGGCCGCCGCTTCCTCCAGCTCTTCTCGCACCCGCTGGAGGTCATCGCGCTCGGCCGGGGCGACCGCCCGCTGCCGTTCGAGCCGGACCAGCTCGCGAAGGTGCTGTCGAGCCACTCCGAGATGGCCGGCGTCATCATCGACTCCGCAGGGCCCTCCATGGTGGTGGAGCGCGACGCCCTCGCGCCGGTGCTCGTGCGCGCGGTGCGGATCGAGGACTGACGGCGCGCACACCCGGAGTCGCCGGGGGTTCCGCGGGTCGTGACCGCGCCCTAGGGTCGGAGCATGGCCTCTGAACGCGTGACCCTGACCGTCGCCGACACCGATGGAGGGCGTGAGGTCGCGCTCTCCAGCCCGAACCGGGTCGTCTGGCCCGACCTCGGCATCACCAAGGCCGAGCTCGCCGAGTACGTGCAGCTCGTGTCGGTGCCGTTCCTCGCGGCGAACGGCAACCGGCCGGTGTCTCTGGAGCGCTTCCGGGACGGCGTGGGGACCGCCGGAGGACCGCGGCCGGAGGGCTTCTTCTCGAAGAACCCGCCCAAGGGCACTCCGGACTTCGTCGACGCCGTCACGGTCACGTACAACAGCGGCCGCCGCCATCCCCAGATCGTCCTGAACCGCACCAGCGCGATCGTGTGGGCGGTGCAGATGAACACCATCGTCTTCCATCCCTGGGCGTCGTTGGCGACCGATTCCGACAACCCCGTCGAGCTGCGGATCGACCTCGACCCGCAGCCGGGCACCGGCTTCGCCGAGGCCGTCCCCGCGGCCCACGCCCTGCGGGAGGTGCTGCGGGAGGCCGGCCTCGAGGCGTTCGCGAAGACGAGCGGCAACCGGGGCCTGCACGTCTTCGCCCCGATCGAGCCCACCCACGAGTTCCTCGACGTGCGGCATGCCGTGATCGCCGCCGGCCGGGAGCTCGAGCGCCGGATGCCGGACCGGGTCACGACGAACTGGTGGAAGGAGGAGCGCGGCGAGCGCCTCTTCGTCGACTTCAATCAGGCCAACCGCGACCGCACGATGGCCGGCGCGTACAGTCCGCGTGCCCTCCCCGGTGCGACCGTCGCGACGCCCGTGCACTGGGAGGAGCTCGACGATCTCGACCCGCGCGTCTTCACCGTGCGGAGCATCCCGCAGCGGCTCGAAGAGGTCGGCGACCCGTGGGCCGACATGCAGGCGAAGCCCGGGCGCATCGACACGCTCCTGGAGTGGTGGGAGCGCGACACGGCGAACGGCCTCGGGGAGCTGCCCTTCCCGCCGGAGTTCCCGAAGATGCCGGGCGAGCCGCCGCGCGTGCAGCCGAGCAAGAAGAACGCCGCGAACTGGGACGCCGACGGCAACCCCGCCGACGACTGAGCGGGCTCAGCTCAGGACGTCGGCGAGGTCGTAGCCCTCGACGGTGTCGAGCTGGTCGTACGTGCAGGAGCGGGCGTCGCGGTCCGGCCGCCACCGCTCGAACTGCACGGTGTGACGGAAGCGGGCGCCCTCGAGCTGGTCGTACCGCACCTCCAGCACCCGCTCGGGACGCAGCCGCACGAACGAGACATCCTTCGACCCGCTGAACCGCGAGCGCTCGCCCTCGCCCGTCACCGCCGCGCCGTCCTCGTCACGCTCGACCAACGGTGCGAGCTCCTCCACGAGCTGCTTCCGCTTCGCGTCGCTCCATGCCGCGACCCCGCCGACCTGACGCAGGGTCCCCTCGGCGTCGTAGAGCCCGACGAGCAGCGACCCGACCCCGGTGCCGGACTTGTGGATGCGGTAGCCGAGGGCGACGACGTCGGCGGTCCGCGCGTGCTTGATCTTGAAGAGGGTGCGCTTCCCCGGTGCGTACGGCTGCGCCAGCGGCTTGGCCACGACGCCGTCGAGGCCCGCGCCCTCGAACTCCTGGAGCCAGCGGACGGCGGCGTCACGGTCGCGGGTGGTCCTGGTCAGGTGCAGCGGGTGCTCCACGGACTCCATGAGCGTCTCCAGCCGGGCCCGCCGCGTCTCGAACGACTGGTCGCGCAGGTCGTCCTCACCGGAGGCGAGCAGGTCGAACGCGATGAACAGGGCCGGGGTCTCGACGGCGAGCTTCGCGACCCGGGAGGCGGCCGGGTGGATGCGCTGGCTGAGGGCCTCCCAGTCCAGACGCTGCGCGCCGTGCGGACCCGTGGCCACGACGATCTCGCCGTCGAGGAGGCAGGGCACGGGCAGCAGCTCAGGGATCGCATCGACGAGCTCCGGGAAGTAGCGCGTGAGGGGCTTCGCGCCGCGGGACCCGATCTCGACCGTCTCGCCGTCCCAGGCGATGAGCCCCCGGAACCCGTCCCACTTCGGCTCGTAGAGCAGCCCGCCCGGGGTCTTGTCGGGGTCGGGGACGGCCGCGACGGCCTTGGCGAGCATAGGGGCCGGGATCTCGTAGCGCATGCACCCATCCTGGACCGGGCGGCGAGCGGGGGAAAGGGCAGGATCAGCCGAACAGGTCGTCGAGTTCCGCGGGCGTGCCGGCATCGTGGAGCACGGTGTGTGCCGCGTGCCACCCGGCCATGCCGTTGACCGCGGGCCCGGGCGGAGTGGAGGCCGACGCGAGGTACACGCCCGGCATCGGTGTGCGCCACGGCGCGGGGGAGAGGACGGGGCGGCGCAGGGCCTGACGCATATCGAAGACGCCGCCGGAGATGTCGCCGCCGATCTCGGCCGGGTTGATCGCCTCGCGGGAGGAGGCCGGCACCGCGTGGTGGGCGAGGATCCGGTCGCGGAAGCCCGGCGCGAACCGCTCGACCTGCGCGGTGATGAGCTCGGTCGGGTCGAGGTCGGAGCCGTTCGGCACGTGGATGTACGCCCAGAGCACGGCCCTGCCGTCGGGTGCCCTGGTCGGGTCGAAGAGCGACGGCTGGACGGCCAGGACGTAGGGGCGCTCGGACACGCGACCGACGGCGACCGCGTTCTCGCTGTTCCACACCTCGTCCCTCGTCCCGGCCACGTGCACGGTGGGCGCGTTCCGCACGTGCTCGTTCGTCCACGGGATGGGGCCGTCGAGCGCGAAGTCGACCTTGGCCGCCGCGGCGCCGTAGCGGTAGCCGCGGAGCGCACGGGCATACGACGCCGGGATGTCCGGGTGGGTGAGGGCGAGCCGGGGGGAGGCGTTGAGCAGGAGCACGTCGCCGCGGGTGGGGTCGCCCCAGTCCAGCGCGGCGAGATCGGTGACCCGGGTGCCGGTCTCGATCGAGCCCCCGTGAGCCTCCAGGTCGGCGATGAGGGCGTCGGCGATCACCTGCGAGCCGCCGCGGGGGTACGGCCAGCCGCCGGCGTGGGCGAGTCCGGCCAGCAGGAGCCCGGCCGCAGCCCCCGCGAGCGTGGGCTGCGGGGAGTTCGCGTGCGCGACGACTCCCGCCATGAGCGCGGCCGCCTCCTCGGTGCGGAAGGCGGCGCGCGCCAGGGGAGTGCCCTGGTCGAGCATGCGGATCGCGTAGCGGACCGCGGTGACCGGGTCGTGCGGGAGGCGGAGGAGCTGGTTCCCGGTGAAGTCCGTGACGCCGTCGATGTGGGTGCTGAGGGGGCGGAGCCGGCGCCGCCACGCGTCGCCGTCGATGCCGAGCTCGGCCGCGGTGCGCTCGATGTCGCGCCAGGCGATGGCGGCACGGCCCCCGTCCAGCGGATGGGCGAACGAGATCTCGGGGCGGATCCACTCGATCCGCTCGTCGAGCCCGAACGCCTGGAAGAACGGCGAGGCCACGGCCGCAGGGTGGACGGCCGAGCAGACGTCATGACGGAAGCCGGGGAGGGTGGCCTCCTGGGTGCGCAGGCCGCCTCCCACCGTGTCCGCGGCCTCGAGCACGCGCACCCGGTAGCCGGCGCGGGCCAGGGAGACGGCGGCGGCGAGGCCGTTCGGTCCGGATCCGATGATCGTCGCGAGTGCCATGCGGCCAGTCTCGCACGCGAGCCCGCGGTCAGCGGAGGGGGTTGCGCCGTGCGATCCTGGAAGGGATGAATGAAGTCCAGGGCCCGACCCCCGCCGGCACCTCCCGTCCGTACCGCTCGCTTCCCGAGGCGCTCCGCGCCCATCGCATCGATCCGGTGAACCACGCGTTCATCACCGAGATCGTCGAGGTCGCGGGGGTGACCTCGCTGATCGACCGCGGTCGCTACATCGAGGCGATCCGCCGCGAGGGGGCGGCGCTGCACATCGGCCGCACGTACACCAACGGCTTCACGGAGGACGAGGTCGTGACCGTCGGGTCCACCCGCCTCCGCCTGCAGCCCAGCGAGGGGCGCGCGCCCTACTTCTACGTCACGCACCCGAGCGAATTCGCCCCGCAGGCCCCGGTCAAGGCCAAGCGCTCCACGACGCCGCGCACCCCCGCCGCTCCCCGCACGCCCGCGGCTCCGAAGCCCGTCGAGCGCGACTACGGCGTGTGCGACGTGTGCTTCATGGTGAAGACCCCCGCCGGCGGCTGCGGCTGCGACTGATGCCCGCCGCCTCCGCGTCGCGCCGCGGCGTCACCGTCCGCGAGGCGGAGTGGCCGGGTGACGCGGCCTTCGTCGGTGCCGCGGTGTCGACGTATCTCCGGCAGACCGAGCAGGAGAAGCACGACGTCCTGGGTGACCCCGCGGAGCCCGAGGCCGAACTCCCCGAGCGATACCGGCCGGAGGTCCGCGATCCGGCGACCGCGTACGCCGGCGGACGGGTGCTCGTGGCGGAGCTCGCCGGGGCTCCGGTCGGCGTGGTGATCGCGCTTCCGCATGCCGGGTACACCGAGATCAAGCGGCTCTGGGCGGATCCGGCGGTCCGCGGTCGCGGCGTCGGTTCCGCGCTGCTCGACGCCGTCCTGGTGGAGGCCGAGGGCGCGGTGCGGCTGTCGGTCTGGGACTGGCGCGACGCCGCGATCCGGCTCTACGCGTCCCGCGGCTTCCGTCCCGTCGACCCCTGGGACGACCGCGACCGCCTCCTCTGCTTCGAGTCGCGCACTTCGCTGCATCCGGCCGCCGAATCCAGCACAGTGCGCGATTCGAAGGGCTAGGCGAAGGCGCTCATCCCGGTGATGTCGCGGCCGAGCAGCAGGGCCTGCACGGATTCGGTGCCCTCGTAGGTGTGGATGGCCTCGATGTCGGCCAGGTGCTGCATGACGCCGTTCTCCAGGAGGATGCCGTTGCCGCCGAGGAGATCCCGCGCCGTCGCGGCGATCCGCCGGGCCGCCCGGGTGTTGTGGAACTTCGCGAGCGAGGCCTGCGTCGGCCGCAGCGCCCCCGCCTGCTCCAGATCGGCCATGCGGCGGCAGTAGAGCTGCATCGCCGTCAGATCCTCCAGCATGTGCGTGAGCCGCTCCTGCACCATCTGGAACTTCGCGAGCGGCTTGCCGAACTGCACACGCTCCTTCGCGTAGGCCAGCGCCGCCTCGTAACAGGCCGTCGCGTGACCCAGCGCCGACCACGCGACCCCGGACCGGGTGGCGTACAGCACGGTCGAGGCGTCCTTGAAGCTCTTCGTCCCCGGCAGCACCGCGTCCCGCGGCACCCGCACGTCGTCCAGGCGGATGTGGGCCTGATGGATCGCGCGCAGGGAGGCCTTCCCGCGGATCACGGTGCCGGTGTATCCGGGGGTGTCCTGCTCGACGAGGAAGCACCGCACCGCGCCGTGCTCGGCGGCGGACTCGTCGTCGACCCGCGCCCAGACGAACGTGATCCCGCCCGAGGCGCCGTTGCCGATCCACTTCTTGGCACCGCGGAGCACCCAGGAGTCCCCGTCGCGGCGGGCCACGGTCTCCAGCGAGACGGAGTCGGAGCCGTGGTCGGGCTCGGTCAGGGCGAAGGAACCGAGCACCGTGCCGTCGGCGAGTGCCGTGAGCCAGCGGTCCTGCTGGGCGGGCGAGCCGAACAGCGCGAGCGTCCGCAGCGCGAGCCCGCCCTGCACCGCGAGGATCGTGCCGAGGGAGCCGTCCCCGCGCGAGATCTCCATGTTGACCAGGCCCGCGGCGAGCGGGGAGAGCCGGGTCAGCGCGGGGTGGTCGACGCCGTCGACGACGAGGTCCATCTCGCCCATGCGGCGTGCGGCGTCGAGCGGGTACTCGGCGCGGTCCCACGCCTCGGCCATCTGCGGGGCGACCTCATCGACGTACGCCTTCGCGCGGTCCCAGGCCTCCCGGTCGGCGGCGGGGATGTCGGCGAAGACCGCGTAGTAGTCGCTGTCCTGCCGCCCGGTGACGTCGTAGGACGAGACGCGCTCGCCGGGGAAGGGGGAGGCTTCAGTGCTCATGGGTGCTCCTTCGTGACACCAGGTATCGTACTCCTCGATACTCGGTACCACGACCGCCTCGGTCGGCTCAGTCGAGCTCGGAGCGGAGCCTCCTGGTCACCTCGGCGATCGGCATCGACCGGGGGAAGACCGCCACGACCACATCGTCCGGAGCGCCCGCGTCGGCGGCCTCGCCCACGCCGTACCGCCGACGTGCATCCGCGAGCGCGGACTGGAGGGTGGACAGCGGCACCTTCTTCCGTCCGCGCAGGAGCTGCCGCAGCACGTGGTTGTGCACCGCCGTCACGAGCGCGGCGAAGCCCACCGCGTCCAGCGGATCCACCCCCGGCAGGGCACTGCGCAGGTACTCGTCGAACAGCCGCTCGTAGCGGAACACGGTGATGATCTCGCGTTCGCGGAGCACCGGCACCTCCCGCACGATCTGGTAGCGCCGTCGCGCGAGCTCCGGGTCGTTCGCGAAGTGCGTGAACACGGACTCCGATGCGGCGCAGACCGCGCCCCACGGATCGTCGTGCCCCTCGTCGAGGAACTCGCGGAGCTGCTCCAGCAGGACCTCGTGATCGGCGAAGACCACGTCCTCCTTGCCGCCGAACTGCCGGAAGAAGGTCGACCGGGAGACGCCGGCGGCCTTGGCGATCTGCTCCACGGACGTCTGGTCGAACCCCTGGGCGCTGAAGAGTTCGAGCGCGGCGGCGACGACGCCCCCGGTGCGCAGCTCTGCGGATTCGTGCATGGCGAAAGCCTAGACCGCCGCGGCACCGGCGCCCGACGGCCCCGGGGAGAGCACTCCGCTGACGCGGTTCCAGAGCTGCACGCGATGGGCGAAGTCGGCCAGCGCCTCCTGCTCTGCGGCGAACACCCGCAGCGACCGCTCGATCGGCTGGGCGCGCTCGTCCTGGATCCAGGTCTGGAAACCCTCTCTGCCGTACGACACCACGACGGTGTTCGTCTTGCCCCGGGGGTCGTCGAAGAAGCAGAAGCCGACGGAGCCACGCGCGCGGAGGTCGGCGAGGACGGTGTCGCGGTTCATGCGGATGCTCCGGGGACGGCCAGCTCCCGGACCAGGCCGAGACGCAGGTAGAACGTGAGGGGGAGGGGCAGCACGAGTTGGGTCGCGCCGCCGGGGTCGCCGAAGGCCGGGGCCACCGTGCCGCGGAAGATCGGGGAGTCCCAGCGGTAGTAGCCGATGTCCACGAGGTCGTCCAGGTCCCGTCGGAGGACGGCGTCCTCCGAGCGCTCGTATGCCGCGCGGATGTGGACGCAGTCGCCGACGACGAGGAACTGGTGGTACGCCGCGGGGTTCTCGACCCAGGGCAGGGAGCGCTCCGGATAGGCGGCCGGCCGTCCGTTCTCCACGAGGTAGACGTAGCGCGTGTTGAGCGGCCCGTACATGTCCCACACCTCCGCGCCGCGGGGGAGCGGCTCGCGATCGATCGCGACGCCGTCGGGTCCGATCCACAGCTCCGTCATTCCCGGCCCTCGATCCGTCGGACGGCGTGCGAGTCCGACGCCCGGTAGCGGCGCGCGATCCGCAGGAAGAAGTCCAACGCCTCCGACTCCGAGTCGAAGCGGACGGGATCGTGGAATCTGCCGCCGCGCTCGTCCGTCTCCCACACGATCCACGCGTCGCCGTCGCGGTCGATCCACGCCGATGACTGTGGTCGACCGGTGGGGCCGAACCAGTTCGCGGTGGCGGTGAGCTTCTCATCGGCGATGATGCGCTGCACGTCGTCGGAGGTGAGCTCGGTCATGGAATCTCCTTCAATACGCCGAGTGTGATCAACTGTGCGGCCGTGAGGGGAAGCTGGACCTGCACCCCGCCACCCGTCGAGCCGAACCCGGGCGCGATGTCTCCTCGGTAGCCCTGCGAACCCAGATACTCGGGCTTGAGCCCGCCCGCCAGGAGTTCGTCCTTGACGTGTTGCGGAGCGCGGTCGTAGACGCTCCGTAGGTCGGACATGTCGCCGACCACTTCATAGCGGTGGTAGTGGGCCGGGTTCTCCACATACGGGAGGGACCGCTGATCGTAGGTATACGGGCCGCTCTCGGGGACCGGGGACGTGTAACGGCCCTCCGGAGGACCGTAGCGGTCGAGGACGTCCCCGACCTGTGGAGTGTGCGGCTGCCGGATCGGTTCCCCGCCCGAATCCAGCACGTACCCCTCGCCGGGAACCTGGCTCCAGTCGATGCTCCCGTCGGGCTGGAGCACGTCCGGTCCCTTGGGGATCTGGACGTCGGGCGGGAGCGTGCCGTTGTCCGCGAAGTCGTCAGCGTATTCCGGGTAGTTGCGGTCGAGGTACGTCTGGATCTGCTCGTCTGTGAGCGTGCTCTGGTCGCGCACGCTGGGGCCCGCGGGGCCGGAGCCGCCAGGCGAGGTGCCGTCGGGAGACGAGCCGTCGGGGGACGAGCCCCCGGGGGAACTGCCGTCAGGGCCGTGCGGGGCTCCGGGGCCGGACGGGCCATGCCCACCGCCCGGGCCGCGCGAGAAGAGGTCGCCGAGGCGCTGGAACAGCGACTTGAGCTCGTCGAGGTGCTTCGTGAGGGCTGTTACGGCATCCACGAGCTTGAGCACGGTGCCGGAGATCCGGGCGGTCATGGCCGAGACGCGACTCGTGGCCTGCGCGATGACGTACGGGGTGGCGGTGCCCAGCGACACGACGAGCGTGCTCGCATAGGAGATGAGGGAGCCGACCAGCTGCGACAGGGTGTCGCGGACCAGCTCGTGCACGATCTGCACGAGCATGGACGCGGTCTCCATGCCCGTCTTCATCCCGCCGGCCCAGGCAGCGGCCGCGGAGATGTGGGCGGCGACGTCGGACTGCAGCCGGAGGTAGGCCGCGATCGCCTCGCCCGACATCGAGCTGACGTCGGAGAGGCGGGCGTCGAGGGTCTCGCCCGCCTGCTCCAGCTGCTGCGCGATGTTGCCCCAGGTCGCCGCGAAACCGGCGACTTCGCCCGCATCGCCGGTCAGGTCGTTGAGCCAGCCCTTGAGCGGCTCGAGGTGGTCCATCAGCCACCCCAATCCCGCGGCGATCAGCGAGCCGAGCGGATCCATGGCCGTGGCCACGGTGTTCGCGAGAGCGGAGAAGGACGCGAGTCCTCCGGAGACCCAGTCCCCGCTCTCGATCGCGTTCACGAGGTCGTAGCCGTCCTCGAGCAGACCGGCTCCGCTGAACGGTGTCGTCGGGTCGATCGGTCCCGCCACCAGCGGGTTCGGCGGGGTCATCGGCGAGCGCCCTCCACGGACGACAGCAGCCCACGGATCGAATCGAGCTGACGCTGCTCTCCCTCATCGAAGTCGTCCGCCAGGCCGCGGAGCTGCTCCTCGGACTTCTCCAGCATCGTCGCGGCGGCGGTGATCGCCCCGGCGGCGATCGACGAGACGATCTGTGCCGGGGGGACGAGGAAGGCGCACATCACGCCGAAGGCGCCGCCGCCCACGTTCATCGAGCCGGCGGCGTTCTCGGCGAGCCGGACGTCCGCGGCGATCTGCGCGACGCGCTGGGCGTGCTGGCGGACGGTCTCGGTGTCGACGGCGATCAGCTCGGCCATCAGCGGTACTCGATCTGCGGTCGGCCGTCCTGACTCGGGTTGGGGAGCTCGGCGATCTCCTCACGCAGATGCGCGACCGCCGCGTCCTCCGCGCCGAACGCCTCCGCCGCGATCTCGACCGCCCGCGCGCCCGCCGCCTTCTGCGCGGTGGCGGCGAGGGTGACGATGAGGGCGCCGAGGGCGGCGGGGGAGCGCTGCAGAGCGGCATCCGTGAGCGCGACGTCGGCGAGGCGCCCGGAGGCGTCCACCGTCACGGTGACGTCGCGGCCCGGAGAGGTCGCCTGCTCCCGCACGCCTGCGATGTCGTCGCGCACCTGCGCGGCCTGCGCGGCGCGGCGCTCCGCGTCCTTCACCTGCTGCTCGATGCGTGCGCGTGTCGCCACCGGATCCGACCAGTCGAAGGTGTCCGTCATCTCGTCTCCCCTGCCTCGACGCTCAAGAATCGTACCGGAGGCGTCGGCGCGTCGGGGAGGGCGTCGGGGCGTCGGAGCGCTCAGCCTGCGGTAGTAGGCTGGGGGACTGGTCGATGTCTCGACATCGAGAGAATCACCAGACCAGACCGCAGCCCAGTGAAGGAAGCACAGTGGATCTGTACGAGTACCAGGCACGAGACGTTTTCGAGAAGTACGGAGTGCCGGTCCTCGCCGGCATCGTCGCGGACACCCCCGAGGAGGTGAAGGCGGCTGCCGAGAAGATCGGCGGTGTCGTGGTCGTCAAGGCCCAGGTCAAGACCGGAGGCCGCGGCAAGGCCGGCGGTGTCAAGGTCGCCAAGACCCCCGACGAGGCGTACGAGGCCGCGAAGGCCATCCTCGGGCTCGACATCAAGGGCCACGTCGTCAAGCGCGTCATGGTCGCGCAGGGCGCCCGCATCGCCGAGGAGTTCTACTTCTCCGTGCTGCTCGACCGTGCCAACCGCTCCTACCTCTCCCTCTGCTCCGTCGAGGGCGGCATGGAGATCGAGCAGCTCGCCGTCGAGAAGCCCGAGGCGCTCGCGCGCGTCGAGGTCAACCCGCTGACCGGCATCGACAAGGAGAAGGCGGTCGAGATCGCCCGCGCCGCGAACTTCCCGGAGGACCTCGTGGAGAAGGTCTCCGACGTGTTCGTGAAGCTCTACGACGTCTACAAGGGTGAGGACGCGACGCTCGTCGAGGTCAACCCGCTCGTCCGCACCGAAGACGGCGACATCATCGCGCTCGACGGCAAGGTCACGCTCGACGACAACGCCTCCGAGATCCGCCACCCCGAGCACGAGGCGCTCGAGGACAAGGACGCCGCCGACCCGCTCGAGGCCAAGGCCAAGGCGTCCGGCCTCAACTACGTCAAGCTCGACGGCGAGGTCGGCATCATCGGCAACGGCGCGGGCCTGGTCATGTCGACGCTCGACGTCGTCGCCTACGCCGGTGAGAACCACAACGGCGTCAAGCCCGCCAACTTCCTCGACATCGGCGGCGGCGCCTCGGCCGAGGTCATGGCCGCCGGCCTCGACGTCATCCTCGGCGACCCGCAGGTCAAGAGCGTGTTCGTCAACGTGTTCGGTGGCATCACGGCGTGCGACGCCGTCGCCAACGGCATCAAGGGCGCCCTCGAGACGCTGGGTGACACGGCTTCCAAGCCGCTCGTCGTCCGCCTCGACGGCAACCGCGTGGACGAGGGTCGCGCGATCCTCGCCGACTACGCGCACCCGCTCGTGACCCTGGCCGCCACGATGGACGAGGGCGCCGACAAGGCCGCCGAGCTCGCCAACGCCTGACGCTTCGACAGGATTTAAGGAACAGAACATGTCGATCTACCTCAACAAGGACTCCAAGGTCATCGTCCAGGGCATCACCGGCGGCGAGGGCACCAAGCACACCGCGCTGATGCTCAAGGCCGGCACCCAGGTCGTCGGCGGCGTCAACGCCCGCAAGGCCGGCACCACGGTCTCCCACACGGACAAGGACGGCAACGCCGTCGAGCTCCCCGTCTTCGGCTCGGTCGCCGAGGCGATGAAGGAGACCGGCGCCGACGTGTCGATCGCCTTCGTCCCCGGCGCCTTCACGAAGGACGCGATGATCGAGGCCATCGACGCCGAGATCCCGCTGCTCGTCGTCATCACCGAGGGCGTCCCCGTGGGCGACTCGGCCGAGGCCTGGGCGTACGCGCAGAGCAAGGGCAACAAGACCCGCATCATCGGCCCGAACTGCCCCGGCATCATCACCCCCGGCGAGGCGCTCGTCGGCATCACGCCCGCCAACATCACCGGCAAGGGCCCGATCGGTCTCGTGTCGAAGTCGGGCACGCTGACCTACCAGATGATGTTCGAGCTGCGCGACCTCGGGTTCTCGACCGCCATCGGCATCGGCGGCGACCCGGTCATCGGCACCACGCACATCGACGCGCTCGCCGCGTTCGAGGCCGACCCCGAGACCAAGGCCATCGTCATGATCGGCGAGATCGGCGGCGACGCCGAGGAGCGTGCGGCCGAGTACATCAAGGCGAACGTCACCAAGCCCGTCGTCGGCTACGTCGCGGGCTTCACGGCCCCCGAGGGCAAGACCATGGGTCACGCCGGTGCGATCGTCTCCGGCTCGGCCGGTACCGCGCAGGCGAAGAAGGAGGCCCTCGAGGCCGCCGGCGTCAAGGTCGGCAAGACGCCGTCCGAGACCGCCGCTCTCATGCGCGAGATCATCGAGTCGCTCTGATCTGAGCTACGCTTGACCTGAAGGCCCCGGGCTCCACCCCGGGGCCTTCGTCATACCCCCGGTTCCTGCCGCCCCCTCCCTCAAGTCGCGCAAATGGTCCCATTCCGCGGCCGAATGGGACCAATCACGCGATTCCGGCGAGCCGTCTGCCCCGGCCCACTCCTCCTGACGGTGGAGCTCCCACCTCCCTCAAGTCGCGCAAATGGCCCCATTCCGTGTCGGAATGGGGCCATTTGCGCGATTCGAAGCGGGGTTAGATCCCGACGCCGAAGAGGGCCTCGATGGGACCGCGGGCGAAGAAGATGAGGAAGCCGGCGCCGACCACCCACAGCAGCGGGCTGATGGTCTTGGCCTTGCCGGAGAAGGCGTGGATGAGCACCCAGCTCACGAAGCCCGCCCCGATGCCGTTGGCGATCGAGTACGTCAGCGGCATGACGGAGACCGTGAGGAACACCGGCAGCAGGACCCGGAAGTCGCCGAAGTCGATGTGCCGGATCTGGGCCATCATCATCGCACCGACGATGATCAGGGCCGCGGCGGCGATCTCGGTCGGGACGATCGAGGTCAGCGGGGTGAGGAACATCGCGATGAGGAACACGATGCCCGTCACGACGTTCGCCAGTCCCGTGCGGGCGCCCTCGCCGATGCCGGCGCCGGACTCGATGAAGACCGTGCTGGAGGACGACGAGGTCGCACCACCGGCGATCGCGCCGACGCCCTCGACCACCAGCGCCGACTTGATGCGCGGGAAGTCGCCGTTGTCGTCGGCGAGGTTCGCCTCCTTCGCCAGGCCCGTCATGGTGCCCATGGCGTCGAAGAAGTTCGTGAAGAGGAGCGTGAAGACGATCATCACGAGCGCGACGAGGCTGACCTTGCCGAGGTCGAACGAGAAGTCGACGGCGCCGATGAGGCTCAGGTCGGGGACGCTGACGGGGGAGCCGTTCAGTGCCGGGACGGTGAGACCCCAGCCGCCGGGGTTGACGACATTGCCCTCATCGTCGACGCCGCGGGCGCCGATGTGCCAGATCGCCTCGACGACGACCGCGAGCACGGTGCCGCCGATGAGGCCGATGAGCATGCCGCCCTTGATGCGCAGTGCGACGAGGATGCCGGTGAGCAGCAGCGTGATCACGAACAGCAGGCTCGGCACGGTGGCCACGGAGCCGTTGACGCCGAGGCCGACGGGCGGGGACGAGGCGCCGGTCGCGGTGACGAAGCCGGAGTTGACGAACCCGATGAACGCGATGAAGAGGCCGATGCCGACCGTGATCGCGATCTTCAGCTGGAACGGTACGGCGTCGAAGATCGCCTTCCGCAGCCCGGTGGCGGCTAGGAGCACGATCACGACGCCGTTGATCATCACGAGCGCCATCGCCTCGGGCCAGGTGACCTGGCCGACGACGGAGAACGCGACGAAGGCGTTGATGCCGAGACCGGCGGCGAAGCCGAACGGCAGACGGGTGACGACGCCGAAGAGGATCGTCATGACGCCGGCGGTCAGGGCCGTCGCGGCGCCGACGGCGTTGAAGTCGAGCATGTCGCCGGCGACGTCCGGCTTTCCGGACAGGATGATCGGGTTCAGGATCACGATGTAGGCCATCGTGACGAACGTCACGAGGCCTCCACGGATCTCGGTGCCGATCGTCGATCCGCGCTTGCTGATCTCGAAGAAGCGGTCCAGGGTACCGGTGGGGCCGGTGGACGCCGGGGCGGGCGGGGCAGTTGTCATCGGGAAACCTCCGGAGAAACGCTACCGTGTCGCCGCCCCCGCGCGCGCCCACGGGGGACGGGAAGGAACTCGTCGTAGTCTCGGAAGCGCTATGCAACGCCTCCTCGTCGCGCTCCTCGCCGCCCTCGATGCCGCCATCGCGGCGGCCATCGGGCTCGTCGTGCTGCTGGCGCCGTTGACGCTCCTCTGGACGCTGGCCTTCGGGATCGCGGCCGACTGGGGCGCACTCTGGCCGCTCACCGGCACGCTCTGGGAGTTCGGCCACGGCGTCCCCCTGGAGATCACGATCCCGGACACGCTGCTCGTCGCCCTGGCGATCCCCGCAGACGCCGCGCGGTTCGTCGTCTCGGTCACGCCGCTGGCCTTCCTGCTCCTCACCCTGCTCTTCGCCGCGCGCTCCGGGGGCCGCGCGGCGCGCTCCGGGGCATGGCTGCTGGGGTCGCTGTCGGGGACCGTCATCTTCGCCGTCATCTCCACGGTCGTCGCCCTCACATCGGCGCTCGGGGCCGCGCGGGTCCCGCTGGCTCTCGCGATTCTGCTGCCGCCCGCCGTGTACCTCGTGGGCGCAGTGTGCGGCGCCGTGCGGGTCGCGTGGGAGGACGGCGACGGCGGACTGCTCGACCGTGTCCACGACGTCCTGGACGCCAGGGAGGACTGGGCGCCGGTGCCCTCCTCGATCGTGCGCGGCGCCGCGTTCGCGCTCGTGGGTGTGACGGGGGCCGCCGCGTTGGCCGTCGCCCTGTCGGTCCTCACGCGCGGTGGAGAGGTCGTCGCGCTGTTCCAGGCGGCGCGGGTCGACGCCCTCGGGGCGACCGTGCTGACCCTCGGGCAGCTCGCGTATCTTCCGACCTTCGTGGTGTGGGCGGCCGCGTGGCTGGCCGGGCCCGGGTTCGCGGTCGGTGCGGGGACCGCGGTGTCGCCCGCCGGCACCCAGCTCGGCGTCGTGCCCGGTATCCCGGCGTTCGGCCTGCTGCCGGAGAACTCCTCGATCTGGATGCTCATCGTGGTCCTGATCCCCGTGGCCGCCGGTGCGTTCGCGGGGTGGGCCGTCCGCTCGCGTCTGGTGTGGGAGGGGACACCGCTCGGCATCCCGCAGCGGACCGTGATCGCCGTGGGGATCGCTGCGGTCGCGGCCGGTGTCGCCGCGCTCGCCGCGATGTTCGCGAACGGGTCGATGGGGCCGGGACGCCTCGGGACGGTCGGTCCGGCGGTGCTGCCGTTCGCGCTGTCCCTCGGCGCGGAGGTCCTCGTGGGTGCGGCGATCCTGCTGCTGTCGCCCCGTCACCGGGATGAACTCGCCGAGGAGCGCACGGACCGCTGGATCGCCGAGATGTCCACGCTGACCTCCGCCGACGCCGGCGACGACCGGAGCCCGCACCCGGGCTTCCCGTCCTCCGAAGACACCGCGCCGCTGGACGCGCTGCGCGACCGCGGGACACCGCGCGGACCCGTCGAGGACGATCGCCCCTAGCGGCCCTGCCCGCCCCGCGGTCGGGACGGCGCCTGTGCGGCACGCCGGTAGACTGGGCGCGTGCTCACGGTCGCCGTACTCATCTCGGGCGCCGGCTCGAACCTTCGCGCCCTCCTCGAGGCCGCTCGTCACCCCGATTTCCCGGCGCGTGTCGTCGTCGTCGGGGCGGATCGCGAAGCCGACGGGCTGGCCCATGCCGAGGAGTTCGGCATCCCCAGCTTCACCGTGCCGTGGCACGAGCACGAGAGCCGCGAGGCGTGGGGCGAGGAGCTGGGCCGTCAGCTCGCCGTCTGGTCGCCGGACCTCGTGGTGCTCAGCGGCCTCATGCGGCTGCTGCCGTCCTCCCTCGTCGCCGCCTATGCGCCGCGGATCATCAACACCCATCCCGCGTACCTCCCGGAGTTCCCCGGAGCGCACGGCGTCCGCGACGCCCTCGCCGCGGGCGTCCGGGACACGGGCGCCAGCGTGATCGTCGTGGACGACGGGGTCGACACCGGCCCCATCCTCGCCCAGGAGCGCGTGCCGATCCGGGCCGACGACACCGAGCACACGCTGCATGAGCGCATCAAGCCGGTCGAGCGCCGCCTCCTCATCGACGTCGTCCGGCGCATCGCGACCGGCGACCTCGCCCTGACCTCCGCCCCCTGACCCCCGACGCCCCCGCACGAAGGAGCCCATCATGGCCGGCCCCCGCCACGACCCCACGCTCTACCGCGATCGCGACACCGTGCCGATCCGGCGCGCTCTCGTCTCGGTCAGCGACAAGACCGACCTGCTCGTGCTCGCCGCCGCGCTCGCCGAGGCGGGCGTCGAGATCGTCTCGACCGGGTCGACGGCGTCCACCATCCGCGACGCCGGCTTCGAGGTGACCGACGTGGCCGCGGTCACGGGTGTCGCCGAGATGCTCGACGGCCGGGTCAAGACGCTGCACCCGAAGGTGCACGGAGGCCTGCTCGCCGACCTGCGCCTGGAGGACCACGAGCGGCAGCTCGCCGACCTCGACATCGCGCCGTTCGAGCTCGTCGTCGTCAACCTCTACCCGTTCGTGGAGACCGTGGCCTCCGGCGCCGAGGGTGACGACGTGGTGGAGCAGATCGACATCGGCGGCCCCGCCATGGTGCGTGCGGCGGCGAAGAACCACGCGAACGTCGCGATCGTCGTGTCGCCGCAGTCCTACCCGGCGATCATCGCGGCCGTGGCGCAGGGCGGCACCTCGCTCGCCCAGCGGCGGGAGCTCGCGGCGCGGGCGTTCGCGCACACCGCGGCCTACGACACGGCCGTCGCGCAGTGGTTCGCCGAGGGCACGCTCAACGACCCGGGCGACCTCCCGGCGCACCTGACGATCCAGGCCGAACGCCTCGCCACGCTCCGCTACGGCGAGAACTCCCACCAGCGCGGCGCCATCTACACCCGCGCCGGCGGCCACGGCATCGCCCAGGCCACGCAGCTGCAGGGCAAGGAGATGTCGTACAACAACTACGTCGACGCGGACGCCGCCCTGCGCGCCGCCTACGACATGGTCAAGCCGGCGGTGGCGATCATCAAGCACGCGAACCCCTGCGGGATCGCCACGACCGCCCCGAACGCCCTCGACCCGATCGCCAGCGCGCACCTCCGCGCCCACGAGTGCGACCCCGTGTCGGCGTACGGCGGCGTGATCGCCGCGAACGGCACCGTGACGCTGAAGATGGCCGAGAACCTCAAGGACATCTTCACCGAGGTCATCGTCGCGCCGTCGTTCGAGCCCGCGGCCCTCGAGGTGTTCAAGGCGAAGAAGAACCTGCGTCTGCTGCAGCTCCCCGAGGACTGGCAGCAGGAGCGCATGGACGTGCGCCTCGTGTCCGGCGGCCTCCTGCTCCAGGACGCGGACCGCTTCCCGGACGACATCGTCTCCGTCGCCAAGAACTGGGAGCTCGTGTCGGGGGAGCGCCCGAGCGACGAGGAGATGGAGAACCTGATCTTCGCGTGGAAGGCCTGCCGGGCCGTGAAGTCGAACGCGATCGTGCTGGCGAAGGACAACGCGACGGTCGGCGTCGGCATGGGCCAGGTCAACCGCGTCGACTCGTGCCGCCTCGCGGTGGAGCGTGCGGGAGATCGTGCCGCCGGATCCGTCGCCTCGTCCGACGCGTTCTTCCCGTTCGCGGACGGTGCGCAGGCGCTCATCGACGCGGGTGTCACGGCGATCGTGCAGCCCGGCGGCTCCGTGCGGGACGAGGAGGTCGTCGATGCCGCGCGCAAGGCCGGCGTCACGATGTTCTTCACGGGGGAGCGTCACTTCTTCCACTGACCGAGCCCCCGGTCTTCCGCCGAGGCCCCGGCGTGCGCACGTGTGCACGCCGGGGCCTCGGCGCGTAGGCGGGGTCTCGGGGAGGGAACCGCGATGTCCGATTTCCGCCAGCCGTAGCCGTGCGGGAGTGAGAGAGTGGAGGACATGAGCCCCTCCTTCGACGAGCGCTACAGGGCGATCAGCGCTCGGGACACCCGCTTCGACGGGCAGTTCGTCACCGCCGTGCGCTCGACGGGGATCTACTGCCGGCCCAGCTGCCCGGCCCGCACGCCGAAGCCGCAGAACGTCACGTTCTATCCGACGAGTGCCGCGGCGCACGAGGCCGGCTACCGCGCGTGCAAGCGGTGCCTGCCGGAGGCCGCCCCCGGGTCGCCCGCGTGGGACGTCCGCGGAGACACGGCCGCGCGGGCCATGCGCCTGATCGCGTCCGGCGTGGTCGAGCGCGAGGGTGTGCCAGGACTCGCGTCGCGACTCGGCTACTCGAGCCGTCATCTCACGCGGCTGCTGACGACCGAGCTCGGCGCCGGACCGCTCGCACTCGCGCGAGCGCACCGCGCCCACACGGCCCGCATGCTCCTCGTGGGCACCGACATGCCCATCGCGGACGTCGCCTTCGCCGCCGGTTTCCACAGCGTCCGTCAGGGCAACGACACGATCCGCGAGGTGTTCGGTCTCACGCCGGGGGAGCTGCGTGCCCGCCGCCGCACGCCCTCCGCGGCCGTACCCGGAACGATCGACGTCGTCCTGCCGTACCGGGGCCCCTTGGATGCGGCCGGGGTCTTCGCGTGGATGGCCGCGCGAGCCGTGACGGGCGTCGAGGAGGCCACGGCGACGTCGTTCTCCCGTCATCTCCGGATGCCGGGCGGCCCCGCGTGGTTCGAGGTGCGTCAGGAGGAGACGGAGCGGCTGCATCTCCGGGCCCGCGTCGCGCAACTCGGCGACCTCGCGCCGCTGGTGGCCACGGCACGCCGCATCTTCGACCTCGACGCCGACCCGCTCGCGGTCGACGAGGTCCTGGCCGCGCACCCGCCCCTCGCCCCCCTCGTGGCGCGGACCCCCGGCATCCGCGTGCCCGGGGCTGCCGATCCGCACGAGATGCTCATCCGCGCGATGATCGGGCAGCAGATCACGGTCGTCGCCGCCCGCACCGCGCTCACCGCCCTCACCGACGCGCTGGGGGAGCGGACCCCCGACGGCCTGCTGTTCCCGACGATGTCGGCCATCGCGGAGCACGGGGCGGAGGTGCTGCGCGGCCCCGCCGCCCGGATCCGCGCCGTGACGGGAGCCGCCGCGGCCCTGGCGGACGGGAGCCTGACCCTCACCGTGGGCGATGACGGTCCGACGCAGCGCGCCGCCCTCCTCGCGATGCCCGGCATCGGACCCTGGACCGCCGATTACGTGCGGATGCGGGTGCTCGGCGATCCGGACGTGCTGCTCCCCGGCGACGTGGCTCTCCGTGCCGGTGCCGCGGCCTCCGGGCTGCCCGCCGACCCGAAGACCCTCACCGTCTGGGCGGAGCGCACCGCACCCTGGCGGAGCTACCTCAGCGCGCATCTGTGGCGTGCCGCCCCGATCCGTCCCGCCGGACCGCGGCGCAGATCCGCCGTCCGGCCCGCCCGCGACATCACATCCGACACCGAGGAGACCTCATGACCGCTCTCATCCAGACCCTCGACACCCCCGACGGTCCCTTCACGATCCTCGCCGACGAGCGCCAGCGGGTGCTCGTGTCCGGGTGGACCGACGACGTCGAGGCGATCCTCGGACGTCTTCCCGCCCGCGTCCGCCCCGACGCCGTGCGCGACGCGGAGACGGAGGCGGCCGGCGCGGTCGGCGCGTACTACGCGGGTGACGTCGCGGCGATCGACGGGGTCGCCGTCGCGCAGACGGGCACCGCCCTCCAGCTCGCCGGCTGGGCGGCGCTCCGCGGCATCGCGCCGGGGGAGCCCCTGACCTACACCGGCTTCGCGGCCCGGCTCGGCAACCCGCAGGCGGTGCGGGCGGCGGCGTCGATCTGCGCCCGCAACGCCCCGGCGCTGTTCGTGCCCTGCCATCGGGTGCTCCGCACGGACGGCTCCCTCGGCGGCTTCGCGTGGGGGCTCCCGGTGAAGGAGAGCCTTCTGGCGCGGGAGCGCGCCGCCCGCTGACATTCCGATCCGAGGAGCCCGCCCCGCACGGAGCGGGCTCTTCGGCGTCCCGGGAATTCCCCTTGCGCTCAGCTGGTTCACAGGAATAGGCTGATGGGCTGTCGCGCCAACCGGACGACCTCGCCGAGCCCTTGAGGAGGACACCATGACCACGATCGCCACCGCGCGGATCGCCACCCTCGGCTCGACCCCGGCGCGCCCGCTCTCCTAGAGCCTCCGCCCCCCTTCTGCACCGGATGCCGGGCTCCGTGAGCCCGCTCTCGCATCCGTTCCCCGCTCTTCTCCCCTTCGACTCCTCTGAGAGACATGTCTTCCTCGTCTTCCGCGCAGAACACGTCCCCCTCGTCCTCCCTCTCCACGCCCGCCGCGCTGTGGCGGCTCAAGCCGTTCGTGAAGCCCGTCATCTGGCGCCTCGCCGGCGGTGCCGCCAGCGCGCTCGCGGCCGCGCTCATCGCCCTGATGATCCCCATCGTGCTCGAGCAGATCATCGGCGGGCCGGTGCAGTCCGGAGCGCTCGACGCGATCATCTGGGGAGCGCTCGCCGTGTTCGCCCTCGGCCTCGGCGAGGCGCTCATGGTGTGGCTCCGCCGGCAGTTCGTGCTCTTCCCCGCCACGCAGGTGGAGTACCGCATGCGCACCGAGCTCTACGCGCGCCTGCAGACGCTTCCCGTCGCGTTCCACGACCGGTGGCAGTCCGGGCAGCTGCTGAGCCGCATGATGCAGGACATCGGCCTCATCCGCCGGTGGCTCGCCTTCGGCCTCGTGCTCCTCGTCGTGAACGTGCTGACGATCCTCATCGGCTCGGTGCTGCTGTTCCGCTGGCACTGGCTGCTGGGCACGATCTTCCTCGTGACGGCGGTCCCGCTGTGGATCCGCGGCTACCTCTTCGAGAAGCGCTACGGCGCGCTCACCCGCCGCAGCCAGGACCAGGCGGGCGATCTCGCCACCAGCGTCGAGGAGAGCGTGCACGGCATCCGCGTGCTCAAGGCGTTCGGCCGCGGCACGCACGCCCTCCGCCGCTTCAGCCGTCAGGCCGAGACGCTGCGCGAGACCGAGATGAGCAAGGCCGGGGCCATCGCCTCGATCTGGTTCTGGCTCGACCTCATGCCGCAGATCGCCTTCGGCCTCAGCCTCATGTCGGGCATCTGGCTCATCTCGCAGGACGCGATCACGTCGGCGGAGCTCTTCGCCTTCTTCGCGATGGCCGTCGTGCTGCGCTGGCCGATCGAGTCGATCGGCTTCCTGTTCTCGTTCATGCTCGACGCGCGCACGGCGACGGACCGCGTCTTCGACATCTTCTCGGAGACGAACACCATCACCGATCCGGAGAACCCGGTGCACATCGAGAACCCGCGCGGCGAGCTCGCGTTCGAGAACGCGCACTTCCGGTACCAGGACGCGGCCGCCGACGAGCGCGACCTGCTCGACGGTATCGACCTCGTGCTGCGGCCGGGGGAGACCATGGCGCTCGTGGGGCTCACCGGCAGCGGCAAGACGACGCTGACGACGCTGCCGACACGGCTGTACGACGTGACGGGAGGCCGGGTCACGCTCGACGGCGTCGACGTGCGCGACCTGACGCTCGCCGAGCTCCGGGAGCACATCGCGATGGCGTTCGAGGACGCGACGCTCTTCTCGGCGTCGGTCCGTGAGAACGTCCTGCTCGGACGCGCCGACCTCGACGTGCACAGCCCCGAAGCCGAGCGCGTCCTGCGCGAGGCGCTCGACGTGGCGCAGGCGGCCTTCGTCGACACGCTCCCCGAGGGCGTCGAGACGGTGATCGGCGAGGAGGGACTGAGCCTGTCCGGCGGACAGCGCCAGCGGCTCGCCCTGGCCCGCGCCGTGGCCGCCAACCCCCGCGTGCTCGTCCTCGACGACCCGCTGTCGGCGCTGGACGTCGACACCGAGGCGCTCGTCGAGGAGGCGCTGCGGCACGTGCTCGCCGACACCACCGCGATGATCGTCGCGCATCGTCCGTCCACCGTGGCCCTCGCCGATCGCGTGGCGCTGCTCGAGGACGGCCGGATCACCGCCGTCGGCACGCACGCCGAGCTGCTCCGGACGAGCCGGCACTACCGGCACGTCATCTCCAGCCTGGAGGCGGAGGAGGCCGCCCGCACCGGGGCCATCCCGATCATCCGCGACGAGCAGGCCGAGATCCACGAGACCGTGCAGGACGGCATCCGCGAGGAGGCCGATGACGAGGCGCCGGGAGGCGCCCCCCGATTCGCAGGAGAGGAGGTGCAGCGATGAGCTCCCTCACCGGAACCCAGGACGAGGACCGCTCCCGCCTCACCACGGAGGAGAGCAGGGCGATCCGCCGCCGCTCGCTGCGGCTGCTCGGCTCGCTCGTGCGTCCGCTCAAGCCGCAGATCGTGCTCGCCGCGACCGTGCTCGTCATCTCGACGGCGCTGCAGGTGGCGGGGCCGATCCTCATCAGCATCGGCCTCGACCGGGCGCTCCCCGCGGTGCTCGACGACGCCGACTGGATGCCGACGTTCGTCGTCGGCGGGATCTACCTGCTCGCGGGTGCTCTCGCCGCCGTGCTCATCGCCTGGTACGTCATCATCGCGGCGAAGCTGACCCAGGCCGTCCTGCTGGACCTGCGCAAGCGCATCTTCCTGCACACCCAGCGCCTGAGCCTGGAGTTCCACGAGTCGTACACCTCGGGGCGGATCATCTCGCGCCAGACGAGCGACCTGGACTCCATCAAGGAGCTCCTCGACGGCGGCCTGAACGAGCTCGTCTCCGGCGTGCTCTTCGGAGTCTTCACCTTCATCGCGCTGTGCGTGTGGGACTGGCAGTCCGGTCTCATCCTCGCGATCGGCGGCGTGCCGCTGTTCTTCCTCATGCGCTGGTTCTACTCGCGCTCGCAGCTCGTGTACCGCGAGTCCCGGGTGATCAGCGCGAAGGTGATCGTCCAGTTCGTGGAGACCATGACGGGCATCCGCGCGGTCAAAGCCTTCCGGAAGGAGCCGCGCAACGACGAGGCCTTCCAGGGCGTGGCCGGCGAGTACCGGGACGTGAACCGTCGCTCGATGCTGCTGTTCGGCACGTTCGAGCCGGGCCTCATGGGCGTCGCGGCGCTCGTGCTCGGGGTCGTCGTGCTGTGGGGCGGCATCCGGGTCTCGGAGGGAGCGCTGACGGTCGGCGTGCTGCTGTCCGCCGTGCTCTACGTGCGCAACTTCTTCGCTCCGATGCAGGAGATCGCGATGTTCCTCAACTCCTATCAGTCCGCCACCGCGGCGCTGGAGAAGGTGTCGGGCGTCCTGGAGGAGGTCCCGACGGTGCCGGACCCCGAGAAGCCGGTCGACCTCTGGGAGTCCCGCGGGCACATCCGCTTCGACGAGGTCACGTTCGCGTACAACGAGGACAAGACGATCCTGCCGAACTTCTCGCTCGACATCCCGGCCGGGCAGACCATCGCGCTGGTCGGGACGACGGGGGCGGGCAAGTCCACGCTGGCCAAGCTCATCTCGCGGTTCTACGACCCGTCCGCGGGGACGGTGACGCTCGACGGCGTCGATCTGCGGTCGCTGCACCCGAAGGATCTCCGCCGGGCGATCGTCATGGTCACGCAGGAGGCGTACCTGTTCAGCGGGACCGTCGCCGACAACATCGCGCTCGGGCGCCCGGACGCGACGCTCGACGAGATCCGCGAGGCGGCACGGGCGGTGGGCGCCGACGCGTTCATCTCGGCGCTGCCGGACGGGTACGACACCGACGTGAACAAGCGCGGCGGTCGTGTCTCGGCGGGGCAGCGCCAGCTCATCTCGTTCGCCCGCGCCTTCCTCGCCGACCCGGCGGTGCTGATCCTCGACGAGGCGACGGCCTCGCTGGACATCCCGTCCGAGCGGCTGATCCAGGACGCGTTGCAGACGCTGCTGGCCGACCGGACGGCGATCATCATCGCGCACCGGCTGTCGACGGTGGCGATCGCGGACCGTGTGCTCGTGATGGAGCACGGCCGCATCATCGAGGACGGCACCCCGGCCGCCCTGATCGGCGGCACCGGGAAGTTCGCCCAGTTGCACGCGGCCTGGCAGGAGACGCTCGTCTGACGCGCTGACGCGCTGACGCGACTGAGGCCCCGGCATCCGCACGGATGCCGGGGCCGCTGCGTCCGGGCGCGGGCGCGCCGCGGTCGGTAGCATCGAAGGATGGACCCCTTCCTCCTCGTCGCGGAGTGGTGGTGGCTCGCGCCGACCGCCGCCGCCGGGGTGACCGCGGGCGCGATCGGGGTGCGTCGTCGCAACACCCGCAGCGGCCGCCGACTGGAGTACGACGCCGCGCGGCACGACCTCCGTGAGGCCCAGCAGCGCGCGGTGGTCCGACGGACGGCTCTGAAAGTGGCACGAGCCGACCTCGCGAGGGTCTCCGCCGAGCGGGCCGCGCAGCGCGCGAGCGCCGAGCAGGTGGCCGGCGCCCGGCGCATGCTCAAGGAGCGCGAACGCGATGCCAGGGCGGCGGCGGCCGACGTCCGCGCCCGACGAGTCCGACTGAACGCGGCTCGCGCCGCAATCCCCGCCGGCTCCGCCCCGCGGCCGCTGGAGCGCCTGTACGCGGAGCACGAGGCAGTGACGGCACGGTGGATGCGATACGAGACCGACCCCGCGCTGCAGATCACCTACCCCGAGATGACCGACGTGAAGCGCCCGGAGACGGCCGCCTACCTCCGGGCCGCCGGCGCGGCGGTCGAGGCGCGTCGGCAGACGACGGGCCGCGTGACCGCCGCCGAGTACGCGGCCTACCGCGACGCCGTCGCCGAGCTGGAGCGGGCGTTCGAGGCCGCCGAGCACGCCGCGAAGGTGCAGACGGGGGAGGCGCCGCCGACTCCGGCCTGGCAGGACGCCGCGCAGGACATGCTGCACCGGTCTGCGGAGGCCATCGACCGGGCGGCCGGAGCTGCCGCGTCTGCGCTCGCCGCGTGGAACAGCCGTCGGGGGAAGGGCACGCCTCCGGGCGACAGTGGTCAGCGCTGAGAGGGATCGAGCTCGCGCCGCCCGGTGGAATCCGAGGGCGACGGAGTCTCGATGGGGGAGGGGATTCGAGACCCCGCCGCCGGTCTCAGGAGGGGACCCGGATCTCGGCGATGACCTCGCCGTAGGCCGTCTCGCCGACGGGGGTGAAGCCGACGCGCCGGAAGAACGCCTCCGGGCCGTCCTCGCCGGCTTCGTAGATGACGTTGACGTGGTCGACGCCGCGGTTGCGTGCTTCGTCGATGAGACTCTCCACGGCGAAGCGGCCGACGCCGCGACCCTGGTCGTCCGCGTCGACGTTGATGCGCCACAGCACGGAGCGGAAGTGCTCCTCCGGGGCCTCGTCGTCGAAGTTGGCGCTCACGAAGCCCACGACCTCGTTGCGGTCCAGGATCACCCGCTGCCAGGAGGTCTGCGGGTTGATGACGGTGGCCGCGATGCCGTACGAGACGGGGGCGAGGAACTGCTCCTGTCCGGGCTTGAGCGACAGGTTGTTCACGGCGACGATCGTCGCGGCGGAGAGTTCGACCATGCGCAGTTCGGACATGTCCCCAGGCTAGCCCCTCCGGTCACCGCATTCATCACTCGGGAGGACTTTTCACGGACCGGGCGCCTCCCTCGAGGCCGCCGCTTCGGGGGAGGCGCCGCTCAGGTATCTTGGTATCGAGACAAATAGACCTCGTGAACGGAGAACCTCCCGGTGACCGACGACGCCATCATCTACACCTACACCGACGAGGCACCGGCACTGGCCACCGCCTCGTTCCTGCCGATCGTCCAGGCCTACACGGGCCAGGCGGGCATCGAGTTCGAGACGCGGGACATCTCTCTGGCCGGCCGCATCCTCGCCGCCTTCCCGCAGAAGCTCGCCCCCGAGCAGCAGGTCGGCGACGCGCTGGCGGAGCTGGGTGGCCTCGCCACCCTCCCCGAGGCCAACATCATCAAGCTGCCGAACATCTCGGCGTCGATCCCGCAGCTCAAGGCGGCCATCGCGGAGCTGCAGCAGCAGGGGTACGACATCCCCGACTTCCCGGACGAGCCCTCGTCGCTGGAGGAGAAGGACATCCGCGCCCGCTACGACCGCATCAAGGGCTCCGCCGTGAACCCGGTGCTGCGCGAGGGCAACAGCGACCGCCGGGCGCCGCTGGCGGTGAAGAACTACGCCAAGAAGCACCCGCACCGCAACAAGCCGTTCGCGGAGGGCTCCAAGACCCGCGTCGCCACCCTGGGCCACGACGACTTCAAGCACAACGAGCGCTCGTGGGTCGCCGCTCACGACGACGTCCTCTCCTTCCGCCACACCGCGAAGGACGGCACCGTCACGGTCCTCAAGGAGGGGCTCAAGGTCCTCCCGCGCGAGATCATCGACGCGACGTTCCTGTCCGCGAAGGAGCTGGACGCGTTCCTCGCCGACACCCTCGCGGAGGCCAAGGCCGACGACGTGCTCTACTCGGTGCACCTCAAGGCCACGATGATGAAGGTCAGCGACCCGATCATCTTCGGTCACGTCGTGAAGGCGTTCTTCAAGGACGTCTTCGACCAGTACGGCACCCAGCTCGCCGAGGCCGGGCTCAGCGCGAACGACGGCCTCGGCTCGATCCTCGCCGGCCTGGCCACCGTCGCGGGTGGCGAGGAGATCGCCGCGGCGTTCGACAAGGCCATCGCCGAGGGGCCGCGCCTCTCGTACGTGAACTCCGACAAGGGGATCACGAACCTGCACGTGCCGAGCGATGTCATCGTCGACGCATCCATGCCCGCCCTCGTCCGCAACGGCGGGAAGCTCTGGGGCAAGGACGGCGAGGAGGCCGACACGATCGCGGTCATCCCCGACTCCTCCTACGCGAGCGTCTACCAGGCCGTGATCGACGATGTGATCGCGAACGGCCCGCTCGACCCCGCCACCATCGGCACCGTACCGAACGTGGGTCTCATGGCGCAGGCGGCCGAGGAGTACGGCAGCCACGACAAGACGTTCGAGATCGCGGCGGACGGCATCGTCCAGGTGCTCGACAGCGAGGGCACCGTCCTCATCGAGCACGAGGTCGGCAAGGGTGACATCTGGCGTGCGACGCAGACCAAGCACATCCCGGTCATGGACTGGGTCAAGCTCGCGGTCGGCCGCGCCCGCGCGACGGGTGCCCCGGCGGTGTTCTGGCTCGACGCGAACCGCTCGCACGACGCGCAGATCATCGCGAAGGTGCACCAGGGTCTCGCCACGCTCGACACCAAGGGCCTGACGATCACGATCCTCGCGCCGGAGGAGGCGACGCGGTACACGCTCGCCCGCATGCGTCACGGTCTGGACACCATCTCGGTGACCGGCAACGTGCTGCGCGACTACCTCACCGACCTGTTCCCGATCCTCGAGGTCGGCACGAGCGCCAAGATGCTCTCCATCGTGCCGCTGCTCGCCGGCGGCGGACTGTTCGAGACGGGCGCCGGCGGCTCGGCTCCGAAGCACGTGCAGCAGCTGGTCGAGGAGAACTACCTGCGCTGGGACTCGCTGGGCGAGTTCTTCGCGCTGGCCGCCTCCCTCGAACACTTCGCCGACCGCACGGGCAACGAGAAGGCCCGCGTGCTCGCGGAGACGCTCGACGCCGCGACCGGTACCTTCCTCGAGGAGGACCGCTCGCCCGGCCGCGCTCTCGGCACGATCGACAACCGCGGAAGCCACTTCTACCTCGGCCTGTACTGGGCGCAGGAGCTGGCGAAGCAGACGAAGGACCCGGAGCTCGCCGCCGCCTTCGCGCCCATCGCCGAGAAGCTCGCCGCGAACGAGGAGACGATCGTCTCCGAGCTGAACGCGGTGCAGGGCTCCCCGGTGGAGATCGGCGGCTACTACCGTCCGGACGAGAAGCTCGTCGAGGCGGTCATGCGGCCGTCCACGACGCTCAACGAGATCGTCGACGCCCTGCGCTGAGACGACGAGAAGGGGGCGGATGCTGCGGCATCCGCCCCCTTCTGCTGTCTTCCCCAGCCGGCTTCGCCCGGTGCAGGGCTCCGGATCAGTTGTAGACGGAGACCTCGAGGCCCACGGGGGACCAGTCGTAGACGTACTTGGCGAGGTCGATCGGCAGGTTCACGCAGCCGTGGCTCATCCGGTTGCCGAAGTTGTTGTGCCAGTAGGTGCCGTGGAAGCCGATGTTCGGGGCGAACCACGTGATCCAGGGCACGTCCTCGGTGCAGTACGGCGCGCCCTCGTAGCAGCCCATGTCCTGGATGGCGGTGTGCGCGAACACCTTGAAGTTGCCGGTCGGCGTGGGCGTTCCGGGAAGACCGGTCGACACCGCCCAGGACTGCACGACCTTGTCGTTCTCGAACAGGTAGGCGCGCTGCGTGCTGAGGTTGATCTCGGCGCGGCGGAACAGGTTCGTCGTCTCGAAGGGGGTCTCCGTCACGGAGAGGGCGAAGACGCCGTCTCCCGCGGCGAGTTGCGTCGCGAAGTCGTCGGCGATGTCCGCGGTGTCGCCGAGGGCGCGTCCGGTGGCGCCCTCCTTCTCGGCGCGCAGCACGTTCCCCGCGGAGTCCACGATGTTGGTCGCGTTGACGGGGGCGCGGTCCACCGCGGCGGGCAGCGTGTCCACCGTGGCCTGGATCGCCTCGGGGTCGGCCTCGATGCGGAGCTGGCCGTCGTCGTCGACCACGGTCAGCCAGGAGGCCGCGACCTCGGGGGAGACCGGGACGGTCCGCTCCTCGCCGACGTAGAAGCCGATGGTCGAGAGCATGGTGTTGAGCGTGGTCGCGGTCGCCGTGGCGTCGTCGTCGGACACGGCGGGCGCGGCCTCGGCCGGACCACCGGGGTACTCGAACGTCGTGCGGCCGTCGCCCACGGCCTCGACGAAGGCCGCGTTCAGTGCGGTCACGTCGATGCCCGTCCCGGGCGTGGACGGCGTGACGGCGTAGGTGCCCTTCGCGGCGTCGAAGACCACTCCGGCGTCGACCGGGTCGACGAAGCTGCCGGGGACGGCGCTGCGGAGCGCCGCGGCGGCGGTCTCCTGGTCGAGCACGATGTCGGCCGGCACGGGGTCGCCCATCCACGCGCCGAGGTTCCACATCGGGTGTGCGGCGAACGCGGCGTCGGCGAGCGCGGTGGCATCGGCGGTGGCGCCCAGGTCGGCGCCCGTGAGCACGGCGTCGTCGCCCTCGCCCGTGAGCGTGACCTCGGTCTGCGCGAGGCGGGAGCTGATCGCGTCGGCGGCGGCCCCGGGGGTCATCCAGCCGACCGGGATGCCCGCGACGGTGGTGCCGGGGGCGATGAGGATCATCGAGGCGGCGCCGGCGCCGAGCGCGACCACGCCGAGGCCGAGACCGATCCACAGGCCGAGGCGGCGCTTCTTCGGGGCGGGCTCGACGGGAGCCCAGGCCAGAGGCTGCTCGCCGGTCTGCGGCGGGGCCGTGTCGGTCGCCGCCTCCGGCGTCAGGACGCTCGTCGGTGTCGCATCGTCGGGCTGTGCCCCCGTCGCAGTGCCCGGCGTGGAAATCAGATCGGTCACGAACTACACCCCCCGCAGTCTCGACGTGTCCTGTCGTCCATGGTACGGGATGGCTGGTAACGGGGAGGCAACGGTCCTGATAAGGTGCCTCCCCGTTCGCCAGGGGTGTCGGGGGTCAGTCGACGACGGCGAGTCCGTCGATCTCGACGAGCATCTCCTCGCGGGGAAGTCCGGTGAAGACGGTGGTGCGGGAGGGCAGCACGCCGCTGGTCGTGTGGGCCTCGACGAACGCGCCGTAGGCCTCGTTCATGATCGGGAAGTCCTCGCGCTTGGTGAGGTACACGCGCAGCATCACGACATCGTCGAACGTGGCGCCGGAGGCCTCCACGATGGCCTTGACGTTCTCGAGCGTGCGGGTGGTCTGCGCCGCGACGTCGCCCGGGTACAGGTACTCGTTGGTCTGCGGGTCGACGGGGCCCTGGCCGGAGACCTGGACGATCGGGCCCTTGCGGACGCCCTGCGAGAAGGTGTGCGCGGGAGCGGGGGCGGCGTCGGTGGAAACTCGTGTCTTCGCGGTCATGCCGCCAGCCTAGTAGCCTTGTTAGATGCCTCTACAAATTCCGGATCCCGTCCTCGGCGCCTGGGCGAAGGGGTTCCCGGCGCACGCCGCGGGGCTGCGTCTGTCGGAGGTCGGCGCGGCCGGTCTGCACCTGTCGGACCTCGGCACCCCGGTGCTCACGGTGCACGCCGACGCGATCGCGCACAACGAGGACACGGTGTTCGGCTGGGCCGCGCGCGAGGGCGTCCGCCTCGCCCCCCACGGCAAGACCACCATGGCGCCCGCGCTCTGGCAGCGGCTGCTCGACGCGGGAGCCTGGGGGATCTCGGTCGCCACACCCTGGCAGGCCCGCGTCGCCGTCGACGCCGGTGTGCCCACGGTGCTCATCGCCAACGGGGTGACGGGCGGCGCCGCGGCCCGGGAGCTCGGAGCGATGCTCGCGGCCGACGAGGGCCTGCGGATCCTCTGCGGCGCGGATTCCCTCGCCGGTGTCGCGATCCTCGCCGACGCCCTCGCCGGCGCCCCTCGACCGCTGGACGTGCTCGTGGAGCTCGGCGGCGCGCAGGGCAGGACGGGCGCGCGCACGGTGGCGGAGGGTGAGCGCATCGCCGCGGCGATCGCGGCCGCCCCTGGTCTCCGCCTGGCCGGGGTGACGGGCTACGAGGGGCCCTTCGGTCCCGATCGCTCCGCGGCCTCGGTCGCCGCGGTGGACGGCTTCCTGGCCACGCTCGTCGAGCTGCACAACCGTCTCGACTACCCCGACGGCGTCCGCCCCGTGCTCAGCGCGGGGGGCAGCTCCTTCCCCGATCGCGCCGCCGCGGTCCTCGGCGCTGCGGGAGGGGACGCCGAGGTCGTGCTGCGCTCCGGCGCGTTCCAGATCCACGACGACGGCTTCTACTCCCGCATGTCGCCGTTCGGTCCGCTGACGGACACCGCTCCACTCCGGTCCGCGATGCACGCGTGGTCGCGAGTGGTCTCCCAGCCCGAACCCGGCCTCGCCCTGCTCGACGCCGGGCGGCGGGACGTGCCGTTCGACATCGACCTCCCGGTGCCGCAGTCGGTCGCCGGCGCCGTGACCGCCCTGAACGACCAGCACGCCTTCCTCCGGCCCGCCGAGGGGGCGACCGTCGCGGTCGGCGAGGTCGTGCGGCTGGGTCTCTCGCATCCGTGCACCGCGTTCGACAAGTGGCGCGTCGTCGCCGTGATCGACGACCCCGACGCCGAGGACCCCCGGGTGATCGACGCGGTGGCGACATGCTTCTGAGCGCCGAGAAGGCCGCGGCCGGCCTGGTGCGCGTCTATCGTCGGGCGACCGTCGTCGACGGTACCGGTGCTCCGCGCGTCGTCGCGGACGTTGCGGTGGAGGGGGCCAGGGTCGTCGCCGTCGTCCGCGACGGCGACGGGACGACGCTCGAGCTGCCGGACGGCGCGGTCGAGGTCGACGCGTCCGGCCTCGTCCTGGCGCCCGGTTTCATCGACATGCACGCGCACAGCGACCTCGCGGTGCTCCAGGGGGCGGCGCACGACGCCAAGATCCGTCAAGGGGTCACGACCGAGGTGCTCGGGCAGGACGGCCTGGGCTACGCGCCGCTGGACGAGGCGACAGCCGCCGTCATCCCCGCGCAGATCGCGGGCTGGAACGGGCGGCCGGCCGTGGTCCCGTGGCGGTCGATGGACGACCTCCTGCGGGCGATCGACGCTGCCGCGGTGGCCAACGCCGCGGTGCTGGTGCCGCAGGGCAACCTCCGGATGATGGTGGTCGGACACGACGACCGCCGCGCGACCCCTGCCGAGATCGGGGCCATGGCCGACCTCCTCGGGCAGGCCCTGGACGCGGGGGCCTTCGGCATGTCGAGCGGCCTGACCTACACCCCGGGGATGTACGCCGACACCGCGGAGCTCGAAGCCCTCTGCCGGGTGGTGGCGGAGCGCGGCGGCTACTGGGCGCCGCACACCCGCAGCTACGGGCGGGCGGCGCTGGACGCGTACCGCGAGGCCATCGAGATCGGCCGCCGCACCGGGTGCCCGGTCCATCTCACCCACGCGACCATGAACTTCGCCCCGAACCGCGGTCGCGCCGCCGAGCTGCTGGCGCTCGTCGACGCGGCGACGGCCGACGGCGTCGACGTGACCCTGGACACCTACCCGTATCTCCCGGGGGCGACGACTCTCGCCGCGCTCCTGCCCAGCCGGCTGGCGGCGACCGGCGACCTGCTCGGCGTCCTGGCAGCCCTCGACGCCGAGGGGCGCGAGGCGGTCCGCGTCGAGCTGGAGGAGATCGGCTGCGACGGGTTCCACGGCGAGGCCGCGGACTGGTCGGCGATCCAGATCT
The DNA here is from genome assembly GCF_042799975.1 of Microbacterium sp. NPDC057658. Lineage (NCBI taxonomy): Bacteria > Bacillati > Actinomycetota > Actinomycetes > Micrococcales > Microbacteriaceae > Microbacterium > Microbacterium sp. NPDC057658. The sequence continues at coordinate 1,391,922 of NZ_JBHVHT010000001.1, forward strand.
CCGGGACCGCCCATCCCGATCTGGCCGGGCTCGTCGGCCGGACGATCGCCGATATCGCGGCGGAGACGGGGCAGCGCGCCGTCGATGTCGTGATCGACACGATCCTCGCCGATGCCGGTGCCACGGGTGTGCTCATGCACATCGGCGACGAGGACAACGTCCGCGCCATCATGCGGCACCCGCGGCACTCCGGCGGCAGCGACGGAATCCTCATCGGCGCGCGCCCGCACCCGCGCGGCCGTGGCACGTTCCCCCGTTACCTCGGGCACTACGTCAGGGAGCTGGCGGTGCTGAGCCTCGAGGAAGCGGTGCGTCATCTCTCCGGCAACCCGGCCGCCCGCCTCGGCCTCGACCGCGGCGACGCACCGCGCGGCGTGATCCGCGAGGGCGCCACCGCCGACCTGGTGCTCTTCGACCCGGAGACGATCGCAGCCGGAGCCACCTTCGACGACCCGCACGGCGCGCCGCAGGGCGTGCATGAGGTGCTCGTCGGCGGTGTGCCGGTCGTCATCGACGGCGACCCCACGGGCGCCGTCGCCGGCCGTGCGCTGCGGATGCCTCCGTCCGCGCCGCGGGCGACGGTGCCGCACATCCCCGCAGAGATCGACTCCCTGGCTCCTGGCTTCCGGTGGACGCCCTCGACCCCGATCCTCGGCGCGCCGGAGCTGGCGGCCGCGGTGGCACGGCTCGGCGGCGGGGGAGCGGACGACACCCTGCCCGCGATCCGCCTCGTGATCGACGAGGAGCTGGGCGCCGCGGCCTCCGCCGCGGGGCGCCACGGTGCCGAGGCCTTCTGGGTGACCGTGACGGCCTCCGGGATCGAGATCGCGGGGGCGACGCCGGAGGGGGTCTTTCGCGGCGCGACCACGCTCCGGCAGCTCCGCGACCCGGATCACGACCCCGCCCTCCCCGCGATCATCCCGGCCGGGCGCTGGGAGGGCGCTCCCGCCTCCGCCTGGCGCGGTGCGATGCTCGACGTGGCGCGGCACTTCCGCCCTGCGGAGGACGTGCGTCGCCTCATCGACCTGCTCGCCGACCACCACCTCAGCATCCTGCACCTGCACCTGACGGACGATCAGGGCTGGCGCTTCGAGGTGCCCGGCTACCCGCGCCTGACCGAGGTCGGCGCGCGGCGCGAGGCCACCCAACGCGGTCACGGACCGGAGGCCACGGTCGAGCCCGGCGTGCACGAGGGCTTCTACACCTCCGCCGAGCTGCGCGACCTCGTGCGGTACGCGGAGGAGCGCTTCGTGACGCTCGTGCCCGAGGTCGAGCTGCCGGGACACATCCAGGCCGCGCTCGCCGCCTATCCGGAGCTCGGCAACTGCGACGTCGGGACGCCGCCCACCGGGCCGTGGGAGCGCTTCGGCGTGAACGCCCGCACCCTCGCGCCGACCCCGGAGGCGCTGGCCTTCGGCCGTGCCGCCATCGACGCGCTGTGCGACGTGTTCCCGTCCCTGTGGATCGGGATCGGCGGGGACGAGGTCCCGGTGACCGAGTGGGCGGAGAGCGCGGCCGCCGCCGCGCGCATGCAGGAGCTGGGGCTGGCCACGCCGCACGACGTGCAGCCGTGGTTCACGGCGCAGTTCGTCGACCACGTCCGCCGCCGCGGTCGGACCGCGTTGGCCTGGGACGAGGTGCTGGAGGGTGACGTGCCCGAGGGCGTCCGCATCCTCGCCTGGCGCGGACCGGTCGCGATGCGCGAGGCGCTGCGCCGGGGGATCCCGGTCGTGGGGTGTCCGGATCTCGAGGTCTACCTCGACTACCCGCAGTCGGAATCGACCGAGGAGCCCATCCGCGTCGGTCCGCCGCTGACCATCGAGCGCGCGTACTCCTTCCAGGTCGTCGAGGGGGCGGTCGGCGGGCAGGCGAACGTGTGGACGGAGCACCTGCCGAGCAGGGACCGGGTCGACTTCGCGATGTTCCCGCGTCTCGCCGCGATCGCGGAGCGGCTCTGGGACGGGGGAGAGCCCGCCCCGTTCGCCGACTTCGCGCGGCGGCTGCCCACGCACCTGCGGCGCCTCGCCGCGGCGGGGGTGCGGTATCGTCCGCTGGACGGTCCGTCGCCCGAGCAGCGGCGCCCGGGGGTCCCCGGCAAGCCCATGACCGTGGAGACGCGGGAGGCGATCGTCGCCGGCCTCGTCGAGCGCCTGCTCCGCCGGGCCGCTGACGAGGATCCGCGGTCGGCATGATGTCACGTTTCGGTAACCCTGCCCGCGGAATCGCGCGGAACAGTTGCACAATTCCTGTTCGTAAGGTCTACTAACAAACATGTCCGTTTCGGATGATCAGCGCCCCGCGGCGACGACAGACTTCGTCGCCGCGAACGCGCACGCCTTCGGCCCCGCGCGGCATCTCCGTTCGCGCACCAAGGTGCTCCCCGAGCACGCGCGCGGTCACAACCGCGCCCTCGTGCTGCAGACGCTCTATCACTCGGGGGCGATGAGCCGCGCCGACCTCTCCCGCGAGACCGGCCTCACGCGCGTCACGATCTCCGACCTCGTCGCGGAGTTCATCGCCGACGGCATCGTCGTCGAGATCGGCGTCCGCGAGGCGGTGGGCCCCGGAAAGCCGCCGATCCTCATCGACATCGACCGCGTGGGGCATCAGATCATCGGACTCGACCTGTCCGGTCCGACCGCCTTCGAGGGGGCCGTGCTCAGCCTCGACGGCGACGTGCTGGAGCGGCGTCAGGTGCCGCGTCCCGCCACGCCCGACGGCGACGCCGCGTACGACGCCCTCCGCGGCCTCGCGCAGACCCTCGTCGAGATCGCCACGCAGCCGGTGCTCGGCGTCGGCATCGGCACCCCGGGTGTCGTGCGCCCGGACGGCCTCGTCCTCAGCTCGCCCAACCTCGGCTGGACCGACTTCCCGTTGGAGGCGAAGCTCAGCGCCGAGCTCGACCTCCCCGTGCTGGCGCGCAACGACGCCAACGCCGCGGTGCTCGCGGAGTACACGTTCGGCGAGGCGGAAGCCGACTTCATGCTGATCAAGATCGGCCGCGGCGTGGGTGCCGGGCTCATCACCGGCAGCCAGCCGCTCCTCGGCAGCCGTTTCGCGGCGGGGGAGATCGGTCACGTCGTCGTCGGCACGGACGGCGGCCCCCGCTGCGCGTGCGGCAAGATCGGCTGCCTGGAGGCGTGGCTGAGCGTGAGCCGCATGCAGGAGGCGATCGACGCCGACCCGGCCGCGCGCGAGGAGATCCTCCGCGACTCCGGGACCCGCATGGCGATCGCGATCGCCCCGATCGTCGCCGCCCTCGACCTGTCCGAGGTCGTGCTCTCCGGACCCGCCGAGCTGCTGGACGGCACGCTCATCGACGCGGCCGTCGAGACGCTCCACGCCCGCACGCTCGAGGGCGTCTTCGAGGACGTCATGGTGCGGCTCACCCGCCAGGACGACATCGTGCTCCGGGGCGCCGCGGTGATGGTGCTCTCCGGGCAGCTGGGGGTGTCGTGATCTTCGCGACCATGACCGGGAACGGCATCCGATGATCGTCCCCGCCTCCGCCGACCGCGCCGGTCGGCCCCTTCGCGTGGGCCTCGACGTCGGCGGCACGAAGATCGACGCCGTCGCCGTCGACCCGGCGGGGACGATCCTCGCCCGCCTCCGCCGCCCGACCGGGTGGGGAGAGGACGTCGTCGTCGACAGCATCGTCTCGACCGTCGCCGCGCTCGCCGAGGAGAGCGGGCTGCCGCTGTCCGCCGTCGGATCCGCCGGCATCGGCATCCCCGGCCTCGTGGACGCGGAGACCGGACGTGTGCTGCACGCCGTGAACCTCGGCGTGGAATCCCTCGACCTCGCGGCGCGCGCCGAGCAGGCGCTGGGCGTCCCCTTCCGGGTCGAGAACGACGTGAAGGCGGCCGCGCTCGGCGCCGCCGTCCTGAGCGACGTCGCCGGATCGATGGCCTACCTGAACCTCGGCACCGGCGTCGCGGCCGGCATCGTCATCGACGGCCGCATCTGGCGCGGGGCGCGGGGGACCGCGGGCGAGGTCGGGCACCTCTCCGTTGACCCCCGCGGGCGTCTGTGCGGCTGCGGACAGCGCGGCTGCGTGGAGACGTTCTGCGGCGGCGGGGCGCTGGCCAAGGCCTGGGGACGCCCCGGCGCGCTCCCGGTCAAAGACATCGTGGAGGCGGCCGACGCCGGCGATCCGCACGCCCTCGCCCTGCAGGCGGACCTCTTCTTCGGGGCCGCGGCGGCCGTGCGCGTGCTCGTGCTCTCGGCCGACGTCGAGACGGTGGTCATCGGCGGCGGTCTCACCGCGCTCGGCGGTCGTCTCGCGGACGGCATCCGCGCGGCCCTGCATGCGGGTGCCCAGGCGTCACCGTTCCTGAAGTCCCTGCGGCTGGATGAGAGAATCGAACTGCTCCCCGCGGGTTCCCCCGCCGCCGCTTTCGGCGCCGCTCTGGTGGGCGCATCCATTTCTGAGAAGGAGATCGTTCCGCATGGCTGAGGTCGTCATCGTCGAGAATGCCGAGGCCGCCGGGGCCCTGGTCGCCACCGAGATCGTCGAGCTCATCGACCGCCGCCCCGACGCGGTGCTCGGACTCGCGACCGGCTCCACGCCGCTGCCGGTGTACCAGGCTCTCCGCAGCCGCCTCGCGGGCCGGGACGTCTCGCAGGTGCGGGGCTTCGCACTCGACGAGTACGTCGGGATCGACCCCTCCCACCCGGAGAGCTACCGCTCGGTGATCACCCGCGAGGTGGTGGAGCCGCTGGGCCTCGACCCGGAGCGCATCCACGTGCCGAACGGCGCGGAGGCGACCATCCAGCACGCGGGTGAGGACTACGACGCGGCCATCGCCGCGGCCGGCGGGGTCGACCTGCAGATCCTCGGCATCGGCACCGACGGGCACATCGGCTTCAACGAGCCCGGGTCCTCCTTCGCCTCCCGCACCCGGGTGAAGACCCTGACGGAGCAGACCCGGGAGGACAACGCCCGGTTCTTCGACTCGATCGACGACGTCCCGATGCACTGCATCACGCAGGGGCTGGGGACCATCCTGGAAGCGCGTCACCTCGTGCTGCTGGCGTTCGGCGCGGGCAAGGCCGAGGCCGTGGCCGGTGCGGTCGAGGGGCCGCTCACGGCCCTGCTGCCTGGTTCGGCCATCCAGCTGCACCCGCACGCGACCATCGTCGTCGACGAGGCCGCCGCGTCGAAGCTGCAGCTCGCCGACTACTACCGCTACACGTTCGCGAACAAGCCGGCCTGGCAGGGCATCTGATCCGAGGCGCTAGCGCGCTCCGGCCGGCCACGCGAGCGGCAGCAGATGCTCGACGCTCAGCGGGGCCAGCGGGAGCGCCGCGGCGTCCTCCGGGGTGATCCAGCGCAGCTCGGCGAGCTCGGCCTGCACGCGGACCCCGTCGGCATCGATTGAGGCCGAGAACGCGTCGGCCACCACGCGGTGCCCCGGCTCGTTGGCGGCCGCCGACACGAAGCGCCCCAGGGGCCGGAGGTCGGCGTCCGTGAGCTCGAGCCCGAGCTCTTCGTGCAGCTCGCGGATGAGGGTCTCGACGGGGGATTCGCCCGGCTCCGGCTTGCCGCCGGGCTGCATGAAGCGGGTGGTGCCGTGCTTGCGGACGACGAGGACCCGCCCCTCCGCATCGACGATCACGGCCGCGCTCACGTGGATGTCAGGCATCGGGAGAGAAGACCTTTCCGGGGTTGAGGATGCCGAGGGGGTCGAACACCGCGGCGATGTCGCGCTGGAGGCGCCATTGGTCGTCGCCGAGCTCGTCGGCCAGCCAGCGCCGCTTGAGGACGCCGATGCCGTGCTCGCCGGTGAGGGTGCCGCCGAGCCGGATCGCGGCGCGGAAGAGCTCGTCGGCCGCCGCCCACACCTGCGGCGGGGTCTCCGGACCCTCGAAGATGAAGTTCGGGTGCAGGTTGCCGTCGCCGGCGTGGGCCACGGTCGGGATCACCATGTCGAACTGGCGCTCGATCCGGGCGATCTCGTCGAACATCGCGGGCATGGCGCTCCGCGGCACCGAGACGTCCTCGATGAGGGTGGTCCCCAGCGACGCCATCGCGGCGTGCATCGACCGCCGGATCGCCAGCAGGCGATCGCCCTCGACGGGGTCGTGCGAGACCACGGGGACGCCCTCGTGGGCGCTCAGGATCGCGGCGATGGCGTCCGCCTCCGCACGCGCGGCCGGACCGTCGGTCTGGATCGTCAGCTGTGCGGCGCCCGGGGTCGGCGCGGGGAGGGCGAGCAGGGCGTGGACGGCGGCGAGGCTCGCGGCATCCATGAGCTCCATGATCGCGGGCTGGATCCCCGCGGCGGTCACGGCCGCGGAGCCTGCGGCCGCCGCCCGGACGCCGGGGAAGGTCGCCGTCACGGTGCAGGTCTCGCCCGGCACCAGGCGGCGCAGCTTGAGCGTGGCTCCGACGACGACGCCGAGCGTTCCCTCCGACCCCACGACGAGGGCGGTGAGGTCGAGCCCGGTCACGCCCTTCACGCTGCGGTGCCCGAGGTGGAGCAGGCGTCCGTCGGCGAGGACGAGATCGACGCCGAGGACCGCATCGCGGACGACGCCGTACTTCGCGCAGAGCAGTCCGCCGGCTCCGGTCGCGATGTTGCCGCCGACGGTGGAGATATCACGACTGGCGGGGTCGGGCGGCCACCACAGTCCCTGGGCCGCCAGGTGCGCGTTGAGGTCGGCATTGAGGATGCCGGGCTCGACCACGGCGAGGAGGTCGTCCGGCCGCACCTCGAGGACGGCGTCCATCCGGCGGAGGGAGAGGACGATCTCCCCCTCACCGGCGTTGGCGGCCCCGGCGAGCCCGGTCCCGGCACCGCGAACGACGACGGGCGTGCGCGTGGCCGTGGCGATGCGCAGGGTCTGCTGCACGTCGTCCACGCTCTCGGCATGGACGACGGCCAGGGGGAGGCCCACCGCGGCATGACCGGAGCGGTCGGCTCTGGCCTCGCGCCGCGCCTGCTCGCTGACGTCCACGCGCGCCCCGAGGGCGTCGCGGAGCAGCGAGACGACGCTCACGACCGTGCGCTCATGCCAGCGCGCGGCGTCCGCTGAGGACCCCGGCGACGACGGCCACCAGCGCGAAGGCCGTGCCGATGAGGGCCTGGCCCATGGACCACCACGCGATGGTCACGCCGACGTAGATGAAGAGCTCGACGACCGCGCGGAGGAAGGGGTGCACGCGGAGCACCGGGCGCGGGGAGAGGAACAGCGCCCACAGCAGGAGGGCGACGACGGGGGCGCCGACGCCGATCAAGACGTTCCACGGCAGGTCCCAGCTCGCGAACCCCCACAGGGCGAGCGAGGCGATCGCCGCGATGAGGACGACGACGCGCACGATGTCGAGGGCCGTGAGGGCCGGACGGTCGACGCCGGCGACAGGGGCGGAATCCGGGGTCATACGACCAGTCTATTCCGCGGGCGGGGCGTCCTCGGCCGGGGCTTCCGTCGCGGCGGCGTCTGCGGTCGGGGCATCGGTGGCCACGACCTCGGCGGGGGCGGCGTCCGTCGGTGCGGATTCCGCGGGTGCCGGTTCGGCGGAGGCGGCGTCGGTCGGGGCCGCGACCTCGGCGACGGGGGCCACGGTCTCGGCGACGGGCGCTTCGGGCGCCGGCGCCTGCTCGGCCTCCTCGATGACGACCGCCGGCTGCTCCTCGGCCGCCGTCGCCGCTGCGCGCTCGTCGGCGCCGGCGCCCTGGGGCTCGAGCGCGTACAGCGAGGTGGTCGCCGACGGGCCGGCCTCGCCGGACGGCAGCACGTAGCGGAAGGTCACCGGCACGAGGCTGGCGAACAGGAACTGGTCGAGGGAAGCCCGCAGCTGGACGATCCCGGTGCCGTCCTCGCCGAGGACGACGCTGTCGCCCTCCTGGCCGCCGAGCAGCGCCTGCACGACGGTGCCCGGCGCACCGGAGACCGGCACGACGTAGTACCAATGCAGATCCTCGCCGAGCCAGAAGTCGGCGGTGCTCCACGTGGGCGGATCCGTCGGGATCGCGGGGTCCACCGGATCGACGGGGTCCACTGGGTCGACCGGGTCCACGGGATCGACAGGGTCTACGGGATCCACCGGGTCTACGGGATCGACCGGGTCCACGGGATCGACGGGGTCCACCGGGTCCACCGGGTCCACGGGATCGACGGGGTCCACCGGAGCGACGGGCGGCACCGTGGCCTCGGGGAGCGCGGGGACGACCACGGGGGCGGCGGGAGCCGCATCGGGTCCGGCCTCCGAGGACACCGGCGGGGCCGTCTCCTCCTCCGCGGGGGGAGACGGCGGCTGCGTGGCATCCGGCGTCTCGATCACCACGGGCTCGTCGAGGTCGAGGGAGGAGTCGGGAGCGATGTCGGTCGTGATCGACGACGGGTCGGTGTCCGAGGCGCTGGGCAGGGAGGTCGCGGGGTTCGCGCCCGCGAGCCCGGGGACGATGGCCGCCGCGGCGACGACTCCGGCCACCACGAGGGCCGCCGACCCGGCGCCGACGACGGCGCCCATGCCCGTGAAGACGCCGCCCGTGCTCGCGCCCGTGCCCGCACCGCCGGCGGAGCCGGCTCCCGAACCCGCGGCGCCGACCCCGGAGGTGGCCGCCGCGGCCTGTCCGATGCCGCCGTCGCCGACGAACACCGCACCGGGGATGGTGGACGCCGCGCCCGCCACCGCCAGGACCGGTGCACCGCCCTGGAGGGCGGCGAGGTACCCGGAAGCGCCGGTGGCGCCGAGGACGAGCGGGAGCAGCACGAGGGCGAGGCGCTTGGAGACGTCCTTGGCCTCGGCGGCGACGATCATGCAGCGCGCGCACTCGTCGAGGTGCAACTCCAGGCGACGGTGGTCGCGGGTGGCGAGGTTGCCGCGCGAATAGGCGCCGAGATGCTCGATCGTCCACTGGCACTCGGAGCCGGGGCTCGCGCTGCGCAGGTGCGCCTGGATCCACGCCTCGCGGAGCCCTTCGCGGGCCCGGAAGGCGAGCTGCGACACCGCGCCGGCCTTCATGCCGAGGAGCGGAGCCACCTCCTGGGGCTTCATCTGCTCGATCTCGGTGTACCAGAGCACTTCCTGCCACCGGGAGGGAAGGCTGCGGAACGCCTGGGCCGTGAGGCTGCGGTCGAGCGCCTCGTTCGTGGCGTGCTCGGTGCTGTCCGGGTCGGCGACCGTGTCGAGTTCGTCGATCGCGGTCTCGCGGCGTGCTCGTCCCCAGGCGGCCGCCGTGTTGCGGATGCTCGTGAAGAGGTAGGCGCGGAACGAGCCGTTGGGGCCGCCGCCCTTGAGGATCGCCTGGTAGATGCGGGTGTAGGACTCCTGCACCAGGTCGTCCGGATCGATCGAGGAGGTCACCGAGCGTGCGACCGCCATTCCGGACGGGTAGTGCCGCCTCCAGAGTTCCCCGAACGCCCCCTTGTCGCCGGAGCGGACGCGGAGGATCAGGTCGGCATCGCCGATGGTGTCGTCTGGTGTGGTGTTCTCTCGGTGCACGGTCATCCATCTGGTCCCGGGGCACACAACCGTCCCCAGGAGGAGAGACGCGAGAAGGCGTCTTTCATTACGCGGTCCCTCCATTGTCTCGCGAAATCGGCATGCTGGCCAGCCCCAGGACGGACTCGGAGCCGATGCTCGGGATCGGCTCCTCGAGCGCGGTGACGACGCCCGCGGAAGGGAGCGGCGAAGAACTCTCAAACTTTTTCGGAGAACCGCGTAATGAACCGGGGGCACCCTCGTCTCTTCCGGTAGAGACAGCCGAAATGGACTCCACCGGGGGGCGGAGTTCCGGCGCTGGTGCGGGGGGTACTGCACCAGTGGGCGGGTCGGGATCCTCGGGGGAGGAGCTCCCGGCCCCGCCCGCTCGAGCGGGAGGGAATGGGCCGCCGATCTGGGGAGAACGGCGGCCCACCACTCCCACACCTGCGAGACGCACGTCACCGATCTGGGGAGTCCGGTGACACCGTCTCGTCCGATCGACCGGAGACCGCAGTGCTGCGCGTCGCGCGGAGCGCTGTCGTCCTAGGCGGGCAGCGCCGGTCCCGTCCAGACCCGCGCGACGCGCAGCTCCGCGTCCAGGAGCACCGCATCGCCGAGCAGGCCGGGGCGCAGCGCGCCGAGGTGGGCGTCACGTCCGATCGCGCGGGCCGGGGTCTCCGTGAGCGCCCGCACGACCTCCGGCAGCGGCACGTCCGCCGCCACCGCCCGCTGCAGCGCGATGTCCTGGGTCAGGGTGGAGCCGGCGATCGAGCCGGTGTCGTCGGCGCGGGCCACGCCGTTCTCGACGGTGACCTTGACCGCACCGAGGTCGTACTTGCCGTCGGCGCTCCCGGCCGCGGCCATGGCGTCGGTGATGAGCGCCACGCGCTGCGGCGCCGCGTCGAACACGAGCTTGACGACGTGCGGGTCGAGGTGCACGTCGTCGGCGATGGCCTCCAGGATCACCCGGTGGTCGGCGGCCGCAGCCAGCACCGGTCCGGGCGCGCGGTGGTGGATGCCGGGCATCGCGTTGAACGCGTGGGTCAGCAGCGAGGCACCGGCCTCGAAGGCGGCGACGGCCATCGCGGCGTCGGCGTCGGTGTGCCCCACCGCGGCCGCGGCACCCGCCGCGACGATCTGACGGACCGCGTCGATCCCTCCGGGGAGCTCCGGCGCGATGGTGACCTGACGGACGGTGCCTTCTCCGGCATCCAGCAGACGGGCCACGTCGGCCGGGACGGGGTGCCGCAGCAGCGAGGGCTCATGGGCGCCGTGGTGCCCGGGGTCGAGGAACGGGCCCTCCAGGTGCGAGCCGAGGACGTCCGGGTCGGTCCTGGTCAGGGTGGCGATCAGGGCGACGCTGCGGGCGAGGTCGTCGATCGTGCCCGTGACGAGCGAGATGACGGCCCTGGTGGTGCCGTGCTCGCGGTGCAGATCCCGCCCGGTCCGGATGGCGTCCACCCCGTCGTCGTACGCCGCACCCGCCCCGCCGTGACCGTGGATGTCGACGAAGCCCGGCGTGAGCAGCGCGCCCGCGCCCGCCACGGCGGTCGCGTCCACGACCTCCGTCGCGGGCTCCCAGTCCGTTCCGGTGCCGCGGGACGCCACGACGCCGTCCTCGATGCGCACCCAGCCGTCCTCGACGATCTCCCCGCGATCGACGAGGCGGGCGGAGTGGATGACGAGGGAACCGGTCGCGGAGGAGAGGGTCTTCAACGGGCGCTCCAGGGGATCTCGGGGGCGGGGTGGAAATCGACCCCCTCAGCCTTCCACAGCGGCGCGAGGGCGCCGACCCGGGCGCGGAAGGACTCCCACGTGCGGCCCACGCCCTCGCGCGGCGACCAGGCGATCTCGGCCTGCGCGGCGGCACGGGGGAACACGAGCTGCTCCACCTCATCGAGCGTGCGGGTGGTCTCGGACCACAGCGGCGCCTCGATCCCCAGGATCGCCTCGTCCGGCACGTCGAGGACGGCGGTCGGCTCCCACTCGTACGCGCGGCGGACGTCGATGATGGCGGCCCAGGTGAGTCCGAGCGGGAACTCGGCCGTGTACTTCATGTCGAGATAGGTCGCATCCGCCGCCGACATGATGAGGGCTCCGCCGCGCTCGACGAAGTGCGCGGCCTCCTCGGCATGCGTGCCCGTCGGCGTCGTCATGCCCCAGTACTGCCCGATCGTGCCGCGGGCGATGCCGGCCGCCGACCCCATCTCGTGCCACGCGACCGGGGTCTTGCCCTCCTCGACGACGATCGCCGTCGCGCGCTCCGCGAAGAGGTCGAAGTCGGCCTGGGGCGTGCCGAGGGACTCGTCGCCGCCGATGTGGATGTAGGGCCCCGGGGTCATCTCGGCGAGCTCGCGGACGACGTCGCGGACGAACCGGTACGTCTCCTCCTCGTGGATGCGCACGCTGGAGTGCCCGACGCCCCAGCCCAGGTAGGGCTCTCCGGCCACGGGGAGCGGCTGGCCGAGCTGCTCGGACTGGGCGACCAGCGCGTCGTTCAGCACCGGGGCCTCGACCAGCTCCGGATAGGCCACGCCGATCGCGTGGGTGTGGCCGGGGAGGTCGACCTCGGGGATCACGATCATGTGGCGCGCCGCCGCGTACGCCACGATCTCGCGGTAGTCGTCCTTGGTGTAGAAGCCGCCGGGGGCGCCGTCGGCCGCGGTGGCGGCGGCGCGCTCGGTGAGCAGCGGCCAGGAATCGATGTGCACGCGCCAGCCCTGGTCGTCGGTGAGGTGCAGGTGCAGGTGGTTGAACTTCAGCGCGCTGGTGCTGTCGATGAACCGCTTCACGTCGTCGACGCCGAAGAAGTGCCGCGCCACGTCGAGCATCACGCCGCGGCGGGCGAAGCGCGGGGCGTCGGCGATGTCGGCGCGGAGCAGCGCCCAGCCGGCGTCGTCCTCCCGGAGCAGCTGCAGCAGCGTCTGGACCCCGTAGAAGAGCCCCGCCTCATCGGCGCCGATGAGGATGGCGCGGTCGCCGACCTCGAGCGTGTAGCCCTCCGGTGCGGACGAGGCCGCGTCGACGAACAGCTCGATCTCGGCGGGGCCGGAGTCCACCGCGGTGAGGCGGAGGCCGGTGCGGCGTTCGACGGCGTCGATCAGCTGTCCGGCGGCGGGGGAGGAGCCGAGCACGCGCGTCGTCGCGGCGAGCGGCAGACGTCCCTCCCTGGCCTTCGCGGACACCGGAGCGGGGACGAGGGGCAGATCAAGAGGTAGGACCATGAACAAAACCTAGCCAACGAAACGCCGCAAGGGAACAGGGGGATCGAAACGATTCTGCAGACGGTGAGCACGATGCCCGAAACGACCGCGTGCGCGGCGTCGCGCATCGGCTATGCTCGTAACCGTCGCGACTGGCGTCTGGGTGGACAACCACCGGGGAGCGACTGACCACGGAATTCGACCGCGCGCCTGGGCCGATAGGAACACCCTTTTCGAATCCGTCGTCAAAAGGAGCACGTCATGACCGACCGTTACTTCAACGCCCCGCTGTCCGAGGTCGACCCGGAGATCGCCGAGGTCCTCGATCGCGAGCTGAAGCGTCAGCAGACCTTCCTCGAGATGATCGCCTCGGAGAACTTCGTCCCCGTCTCGGTCCTGCAGTCGCAGGGCTCGGTGCTCACCAACAAGTACGCCGAGGGCTACCCCGGCCGCCGCTACTACGGCGGCTGCGAGGAGGTCGACGTCGCGGAGGAGCTCGCCATCTCCCGCGCCAAGAGCCTGTTCGGCGCCGAGTTCGCGAACGTCCAGCCGCACTCCGGTGCGTCCGCGAACGCCGCGGTCCTGCACGCGATCGCCCGCCCCGGCGACACCCTGCTCGGCCTCTCGCTCGACCAGGGCGGCCACCTCACGCACGGCATGAAGATCAACTTCTCCGGCCGCCTGTACGACATCGTGGCCTACGGGGTCGACGCCGAGACCTCGACGATCGACATGGACGAGGTCCGCCGCCTCGCCATCGAGCACAAGCCCAAGGTCATCATCGCCGGGTGGTCCGCCTACCCGCGGACGATGGACTTCGCCGCGTTCCGTGCCATCGCCGACGAGGTGGGCGCGATCCTCTGGGTCGACATGGCGCACTTCGCCGGCCTCGTCGCCGCCGGCCTGCACCCCAACCCGGTGCCGCACGCGCACGTCGTGTCCTCCACCGTGCACAAGACCATCGGCGGCCCCCGCTCGGGCTTCATCCTCACCAACGACGCCGACCTCGCCAAGAAGATCAACACCGCGGTCTTCCCCGGCCAGCAGGGTGGTCCGCTGATGCACGTGATCGCGGCGAAGGCGACCGCCTTCAAGCTCGCCGGCACGCCGGAGTTCAAGGAGCGCCAGGAGCGTGTGCTGCGCGGGGCGAAGCTCATCGCCGAGCGCCTGTCGCAGCAGGACGTGAAGGACGCCGGCATCGCCGTGCGCTCGGGCGGCACGGACGTGCACCTCGTGCTCGTCGACCTCCGCGACGCCGAGATCGACGGCAAGCAGGCGGAGGACCTCCTGCACGACATCCACATCACCGTGAACCGCAACGCCGTGCCGAACGACCCGCGTCCGCCGATGGTGACCTCGGGCCTGCGGATCGGCACGCCCGCGCTCGCGACCCGCGGCTTCGGCGACGCCGAGTTCACCGAGGTGGCCGACATCATCGCCCTCGCGCTGCTCCCCGGTGCCGACATCGAGGCGCTCCGCGCCCGCGTGGACGCGCTCGCCGCGGCCTTCCCGCTCTACCCGGACCTGCAGCAGTGACCGCGGTCGTCCTCGACGGCAAGGCGGCGGCGGCCGAGATCCGCGCCGAGCTGACGGAGCGGGTCGCCGCGCTGAAGGAGAAGGGCGTCACCCCCGGCATCGCCACGGTGCTGGTGGGAGCCGACCCCGCCTCGCAGCTCTACGTGGGCATGAAGCACCGGCAGTCCGAGGCGATCGGGATGAACTCGATCCAGCGCGAGCTGCCGGCTGACGCCACCCAGGCCGACGTCGAGGCGCTGATCGACGAGCTCAACGCCGATCCCGCCTGCCACGGGTACATCGTGCAGCTGCCGCTGCCGAAGCACCTCGACACCGACGCGATCCTGGAGCGGATCGATCCGGCGAAGGACGCGGACGGGCTGCACCCGACCAACCTCGGGCGCCTCGTCCTCAACGTCAACGCGCCGATCCACACGCCGCTGCCGTGCACCCCGCGCGGGGTCATCGAGCTGCTGCTGCGCAACGACTACGACCTCAAAGGCAAGCACGTCGTGGTCGTCGGTCGGGGTGTCACGATCGGGCGTTCGATCGGGCTGCTGCTGACGCGTCGCGACCTCAACGCCACGGTCACGCTGACGCACACCGGCACGGTCGACATGCCGCGTTACCTCCGCGAGGCCGACGTGATCGTGGCGGCGGCCGGCGTGAAGCACCTCATCCGCGCCGAGGACGTCAAGCCCGGAGCCGCGGTGCTGGATGTCGGCGTGACCCGCGAGACCGACCCGGAGACCGGGAAGAACCTCGTCTTCGGCGACGTCGCTCCCGAGGTCGCCGAGGTCGCCGGGTACCTGTCGCCGAATCCGGGAGGGGTGGGGCCGATGACCGTCGCCCTGCTCATGACCAACGTCGTCGAGGCGGCCGAGCGGACGGTCTGACCTCCGCGCCGCGTCGCAGATTCACGCGAACGCCGCAGGGATCCGAGTGATCTCTGCGGCGTTCGTGCGATTCCGCGGACTCAGCCGTGGCCGTGCAGCGAGCTCTCCACGCCGCTGATCCGGGCCTGCTCGTCGAAGCGGATCGTCGCGGTGCCCGAGGCGTCCGTCACCGTGGCGCCGGAGAAGGACTCGTCCGTCCAGGTGAGGGTCCAGCCGGCGAGACGCGCGAGGTCCCAGACCGCCGTGCGGGCGTCGGGGAGGGGCGTCTGCGCGAGGGTGCGGGGCAGGGCCGCCACCGTGTCGGCGACCGTGAGCGGGGCGAGCGGGGCGTCGAGCAGGAACACCGCGCGGGTGCCGCCGTCGACGGGGGCCGAGTAGTAGGGGGAGCGCCCGGTGAGCTCCACCGCCACGCCGCCGATCGTGTGCGCCGCGCGGGCGATCCACTCCGCGTCGCCCGAGGCATCGGCCGGAAACGGGACCTCGGGGGCGGTGAGCTCGGCGATCCCGTGCTGCTCGCCGTACGCGCGGAGCTGCGCCGCGACACCCTGGGGGTCGCCCTGGGGGTGCGCCCACGCCCACAGCAGCGAGCGGGGGCCGGGGGCGATCGTGGCGATGAGGTGCGCGCGGGTCACGAGCTGCCGGGTCGGGTCGTCGTTCGCGGTGAAGGTCAGTGTTCCCGCCGCGAGGTCGGCGTCCCACCGGTGCTCGCCGAGCGCATCGGCGGCCGCGGAGAGGGCGTCCTGGCGGAGCGCGGTGAAGAGGGCGGCACGGTCGGCGAGGGGCTGCAGCGGGGGGAAGGTCATGCCCACAGTCTCGCCGGGATTGCTATGAATCCGCCACTCCCGCGCGCTCCGCGACGGCCGCCGCGGGCCGCCCCATCCGCCACACCGTGGGGACGAGCAGCGTCACCAGAGCGATCGCCGCATAGAGGACCGCGGAGGTGGTGAGCACGGTGGCCGGCTCCGCATGCGTGATGAGCCAGCCGTACACGAGCGTGCCGATGGGCATCACCACGAAGCTGCCGAGCATGTCGTAGCTCGCGACCCGCGAGAGCTTCTCCCCGGGGATGTTCTCCATCATCGCGAGGTTCCAGCCGGTCGCGAAGACCTCGGCTCCGGCCCCGGCGACGAACGCGGCCATCGCGAGCAGGACCGCGGCCGGGTGCACGCCGAGGAGGGTGAGCGGCAGGGCGAACGCCGCCATCCCGATCATCCCGTAGCGCAGGGGCCGGCGGAGCGGGAACCACATCAGCAGCAGGGTCATCACCAGGACTCCTGCGCCCTCCGCGCTCACGACCCACCCCCAGCCGGAGATGCCGAGGCGATCGTCGTTCTTCGCGATGTACGGGCCGACGACGCCCCAGGCGCCCACGTGGATGGCGTTCATGATCATGAAGGCCAGCACGATGGTCCACAGCCAGGAGCGGCTCCAGAACTCGTGCCACCCCACCCGGAGGTCGTGGAACATCGTGGTGCCGCCGGAGGCCGCGGGCGGCGGGAGCTTCACGAGCGCGAGGACCGGGATCGCGAGCAGCCACCCCGCCGCCTGCACGACCATGGCCCACGCGGGTCCCGCGGTGGCGACCAGGACGCCCGCGACGACCGGGCCGCCGATCGTGACGGCCGAGCGGACGAACGACAGCATCGCGTTCGCCTGCTGGAGGTGCGCGGGGGTGGTCAGCTGCGGGATGATGCCCTGCATCGCGGGGAGCACGAACGCGGACGAGGCGCCGTTGATCGCGGAGAGCACGGCGAGGAGCGGGACCGTGGCTGTGCCGGTGAACAGGAGAGCGGCCATCGCTCCGACCGACAGGATGTCCACGACGTAGCAGGACTGGATGATGAGGGCGCGGGGGAGGCGGTCGGCGACGACGCCTCCGAACAGGACGAACACGATGTTGCTGATCGTGAAGGCGGCCAGCACGATCGAGAGCGACCGGGCGTCGTTGTCGATCTCGAGCACCGCGAAGGCCAGGGCGATGGCCGACATCGAGCCCGTGACGAGCGTCAGGGCGCGCGCGAGGAAGAACCACCGGAATTTGCGGTCCTGCATCGCCGCCAGTCTGTGCACCGGCTCATCCTTCCCGGCCGCTTCGAATCGCGCAAATGGCCCCATTCCGGCCGCGGATGGAGCCAGGTGCGCGACTCGAAGTCAGTAGCTGGGGCGGCCGGAGGCGTCGGAGCGGGGGAGGAAGCGGGCGGCGAGGGCCTCGGAGGCACGGGCGAGGAGGGCGACGTCGGCGCCCACGGCCACGAAGTCCGCACCCGCCGCGAGATACGCGTCGGCGGCGGAGGGATCGAAGGCGTTCACGCCCACGGGCTTCCCGGCACCGTGCACCGCGGCGAACACCGACTCCACAGCGGCGACCACGTCCGGATGCGTCTGCTGTCCGAGCAGGCCCATCGACGCGGACAGGTCGGAGGGGCCGACGAACACCGCGTCCACCCCGTCGACCGCGGCGATGTCGGCGGCGGCCCCGACCCCCGCGGCCGTCTCGATCTGCACCGTGAGCGACACGTGCTGCGCCGACTCCTGCAGGTAGCGGTCGACGCGGTTCCAGCGGGCGCTGCGGGCGAGGGCGCTGCCGATGCCGCGGACGCCCTCGGGGGGATAACGGGTCGCGGCCACGGCAGCCCTGGCCTCGTCGGCGGACGACACCATCGGCACGATGAGGTTCTGCGCGCCGAGGTCGAGCACCTGCTTGATCGCGACCGCATCGTTGAAGGGCACCCGGACGAGCGGGGTCACCGGATAGGCCGCGACCGCCTGGAGCTGGGTCAGCACGGACTCGAGCGTGTTCGCCGAGTGCTCCATGTCGATGAGCAGCCAGTCCAGCCCGGAGCCCGCGGCGACCTCGGCGAGCAGCGGGCTGCCGGAGCACACCCACATCCCCACGAAGGGACGATCGGACGCGGCGAGCTGCGCGCGGAAGGACGGGTCTAGACGAAGCGGCATGTGATGGTCCCCATCGGTCCGTAGTCGCACAGCACCTCGTCGCCGCGCGACACCCACATCGGGCGTGTGAACGATCCTGCCAGGATGATCTCGCCCGCCTCCAGACGCGCGCCGTGCTGATGGAACTTGTTCGCGAGCCACGCGACCCCGGTGGCCGGATGCCCGAGCACGCCGGCGGCGACACCGGTCTCCTCGATCTCCCCGTTGCGGGACAGCACGCCGGGCACCCACCGCAGGTCGATCTCGTTCGGGCGCTTGCGCACCGTCCCCAGCACCATCGCCCCGTACGCGGCGTTGTCGCTGATGGTGTCGACGATCGTGCGGCCCTCGAGCTCGATGTGCGAGTTCAGCACCTCGAGGGCCGGCACGGCGTAGTCGATCGCGGCGAGGGCGTCCTCCAGTGTGCAGTCGGGGCCCTCCAGCGGTTCCTTGAGCACGAACGCCAGCTCGACCTCGATGCGGACGTTGGAGAAGTGATCCGTGGGGATCTCCGCGCCCGACTCGTACACGGTGTCGTCGAACATGACGCCGTAGTCGGGCTCGGTGATCCCCGTCGCCTGCTGCATGGCCTTCGACGTCAGGCCGATCTTGCGCCCGACCAGCCGGCGGCCCGCCGCGACCTGCGAATCCCGCCACACGCCCTGGATGGCGTAGGAGTCCTCCACGGTCGCCTCCGGGTACCGCGCGGTGATGCGCGGGATCACCCCGTGCGTGCGGTCGGCTTCCGCGAGCTCCGCGGCGATCTGCGCGATGGTCTCCTCAGGCAGCATGAGCGTCTCCTAGAGCTGGTGGCCGAGCTTGTACTCGCCCTGCTTGTACTCGGGCATCGAGGTCTCGCCCTCGTCCGCGCGGGTGTAGGAGAAGCCGTCGGCGCCGATCGTCACGGCCATCTCGCTGGAGTCCGTGCGGGCGATGACGGGCTGCGGGTTGCCGTCGAGGTCGAGCACGAGCGAGGCGTCGGTGTACCAGGAGGGCACCACCGGGGTGCCCCACCAGTCGCGGCGCTGGTTGTCGTGCACGTCCCACGTGACGACCGGGTTGTCCGGGTCGCCGGTGTAGTAGTCCTGCGTGTAGATCTCGACGCGGTGGCCGTCCGGGTCGCGCAGGTAGAGGTAGAACGCGTTGGAAACGCCGTGCCGGCCGGGGCCGCGCTCGATGGCGTCGGAGCGGCGCAGCGCCCCGAGCTTGTCGCAGATCGCGAGGATGTTGTGCTTCTCGTGCGTCGCGAAGGCGACGTGGTGCATGCGCGGACCGTCGCCGCCCGTCGCCGCGGTGTCGTGCACGGTGGGCTTGCGGCGCATCCACGCGGCGTACACGGTGCCCTCGTCGTCCTGGATGTCCTCCGTCACGCGGAAGCCGAGGTCCTGGTAGTGGCGCACCGCGCGCGGCACGTCGGGGGTGACCTGGTTGAAGTGGTCGAGGCGCACGAGCTCGCCGGGGGTGTGCAGGTCGTACCGCCAGGACAGGCGCTCCACGTGCTCGGTGGCGTAGAAGAACTCGTACGGGAAGCCCAGCGGATCGACGACGCGCACGGAGTCGCCGATGCCCTTCACGAAGCCGTTCTCCTGTCGACGGACGTCGCAGCCGAGCTCGGTGTAGAACTCCACGGCGCGGTCGAGGTCCTCCGCGGCGCGCACCCGGTATGAGAACGCGGCGACCGCGGCGATGGGCCCCTGACGCAGCACGAGGTTGTGGTGGATGAACTCCTCGGTCGAGCGCAGGTAGATCGCCTCGTCGTCCTCCTCGGTCACGTACAGGCCCAGGATGTCGACGTAGAACTGCCGCGAGGCGGCCAGGTCGGTCACGACGAGCTCCATGTACGCGCAGCGCAGGATGTCCGGCGGCGTGCTCTTCGGCGTCGCGACGGGGTTGTCGCTCTGGATCGGGGCCTCCTGGCTCACGTAGTAGCCGGAGGAGGTGAGGGTCTTGGCGGTCTTGTCGGTCATGTCAGCGTCCTTGCTTGTGTCCGGCGGGCGTCAGTTCTTGCCGAACGTCGGGTTGTGCGGGGTCGAGGCGAGCGTGATGTGCACGCTCTGCTGGTCGGTGTAGAAGTCGATGGAGCGGTAGCCGCCCTCGTGGCCCAGGCCCGACGCCTTCACGCCGCCGAACGGCGTGCGGAGGTCGCGGACGTTGTTGCTGTTCAGCCACACCATGCCGGCCTCGACGGACTGCGCGAACGTGTGGGCGCGCTTGAGGTCGTTCGTCCAGATGTAGGCCGCGAGGCCGTACTTCGTGTTGTTCGCGAGCGCCAGCGCCTCCTCGTCGGAGTCGAACGGGGTGATCGCGACGACCGGGCCGAAGATCTCCTCCTGGAAGATGCGGGCGTCGGGGGCCACGTCGGCGAACACCGTCGGGGCGACGAAGTTCCCCTCTTCGAAGCCCTCGGGACGACCGCCGCCGGCGACCAGACGGCCCTCGGTCTTGCCGATCTCGACGTAGGACATCACCTTGTCGTAGTGCTCGGGGTGCACGAGAGCGCCGACCTCGGTCTCGGGGTCGTGCGGGTAGCCGACCTTGACGCGCTGCGCCTGCGCGGCGTAGCGCTCCACGAACTCGTCGTAGATCGAGCGCTCCACGATGATGCGGGACCCGGCGGTGCAGCGCTCGCCGTTGAGGGAGAAGACGCCGAAGATGGTCGCGTCGACGGCGGCCTCCAGGTCGGCGTCCGCGAAGACCACGGCGGGCGACTTGCCGCCGAGCTCCATCGACAGGCCCTTGAGGAACGGCGCGGCGTTGCCGAAGATGATCTGCCCCGTGCGGCTCTCGCCGGTGAAGGAGATGAGCGGCACGTCGGGGTGCTTCACCAGCGCGTCGCCGGCGTCTTCGCCGAGGCCGTTGACGAGGTTGAAGACGCCCTGCGGCAGGCCCGCCTCCTCGAAGATGCCCGCCCACAGCGAGGCGGAGAGGGGCGTGAACTCGGCCGGCTTGAGGACGACCGTGTTGCCGGTGGCGAGCGCGGGGCCGAGCTTCCAGGACTCGAGCATGAACGGCGTGTTCCACGGGGTGATGAGCCCGGCGACGCCGATCGGCTTGCGGTTGACGTAGTTCATCTGCTTGCCCGGCACCTTGAAGGCGTCGTCGGCCTGGGCGACGATCAGGTCGGCGAAGAAGCGGAAGTTCTCGGCGGCGCGGCGGGCCTGACCGAGGGCCTGCGTGATCGGCAGGCCGGAGTCGTACGACTCCAGCTCCGCGAGCCGGGCGTCGCGCGACTCCACGATGTCGGCGATCCTGTGCAGCACGCGCGAGCGCTCACGCGGGAGCATCCGCGGCCAGGGACCTTCGTCGAAGGCGCGCTTGGCGGCGGCGACGGCCCGCTCGATGTCGGCCTTCTTGCCGGCGGCGGCCGTCGTGTAGGTCTGGTTCGTCACCGGGTCGAGCACGTCGAACGTGTCGCCGTCGATCGAGTCGACGAAGGCGCCGTCGATGTAGTGCTGGATGTGGTCGGGCAGGTCGGCGGGGATGCGGGAGTCGGTCATGATGCTTCTCCTTCGGCGGGGACGGAACGGGTGTGCAGGGCGTCGAGGAACGCGTCCCTCGTGCGCCACCGGTGGTTGCGGGCGGCGAGCTCGATCTCCAGCGGCTCGGCGCCGTCGCGGATCAGCTCGAGGATCTGGGTGTGCTCGTCGACCGAGTGGTGGGCGCGGCCGGGCACGTAGGCGAAGGTCGAGTCGCGGATGCCGGACAGCCGGGCCCAGCCGCGGTGCACGAGGTCGAGCAGGTGCGGGTTGGGGCACGGCTCGAACAGCACGGAGTGGAACTGCCGGTTGAGCTCGGTGAACGTGTGCGGGTCGAAGTGGTCGAGCAGGCGGCTCATGCGCTCGTTGACCTCGGCGGCCTGCGCGAGCGCGTCCGCGTCGAGCAGGGGAGCGGACAGCGCGGTGGCCGCCCCTTCGACGAGTCCGAGCGTCTGCATCGTGTGGGCGTACTCGCCCTCGTCCACGAGGGTCACGCGGGCGCCGACGTTGCGCTCGAAGGTCACGAGCCCCTCGGCCTCCAGGCGGCGGATCGCCTCGCGCACCGGGACCACGCTCATCCCCAGCTCCTCGGCGATCGGACCGAGGACCAGGCGGTAGCCAGGGCCGTAGGTGTGCGCCGAGATGCGCGCGCGGATCCAGGCGTACGCCTGCTCCGACTTGCTGGCGCTCTCGACCGTGCTCACTTCCGCTCCGCTCCGGTGCCGGTCGCCTGCTCGTAGCGGGCGCGCCATTCGGCGTTCATCGGGAAGAGGCCGTCGACCGGGTGCCCGGCGGCGACCTGCTCGGCGATCCAGGCGTCCTCGATCTCCTGGGCCACGGCGTCGGCGGCGACCTCGGCGGCGAGAGCCGGTGGGATCACGATCACGCCGTCGCTGTCGCCGACGATGATGTCGCCGGGCTGCACGGTGGCGCCGCCGCACGAGATCGTCACGTCGACGTCCCACGGCACGTGCTTGCGGCCGAGCACCGAGGGGTGCGCACCCTGCGAGAAGACGGGAAGCCCGATCTCGGCGACGGCCTGGAAGTCGCGGACACCGCCGTCGGTGACCACGCCCGCCGCGCCGCGGGTCTGCGCGCGCAGGGCGAGGATGTCGCCGAGCGTGCCGGTGGTCGCGTCGCCGCGGGCCTCGATGACGATGACCTCGC
The DNA here is from genome assembly GCF_042799975.1 of Microbacterium sp. NPDC057658. Taxonomy (NCBI): domain Bacteria; kingdom Bacillati; phylum Actinomycetota; class Actinomycetes; order Micrococcales; family Microbacteriaceae; genus Microbacterium; species Microbacterium sp. NPDC057658. The sequence goes on from NZ_JBHVHT010000001.1 coordinate 1,414,546, forward strand.
CTTCGGCGACCGCGTCGAACGCGCGCTTCTGGGCGTTGTACCCGCCGCCGTGACTGCGGAACAGGTCTTCGCGGAACGGCACGAAGCGGAGGGTCTTGGCGGTGCCGACGATCTTCGTATCCGGGAGGTTGGCGGAGACGCCGTCGATGAAGCAGGAGTGGTGTCCGCGCTTGCGCAGCTGGGCCGAGAGGCCGGCGGTGGGGGCTTCGAGGAGCTGGGCGCGGAGCTCGGGGGTGAGCGTGGGCGCGGTGTCCTCGGCGGGCAGGCCGGCGAGCTCGCGGGAGCCCCAGGCCTCGGTGCGCTGGAGGTCGTCCACCGCGGGGAGCGAGCCGAGGTCGCCGTCGAAGGGGACATCCCCCTGCGTGACCGTCGTGACCAGGCGGCCGGACGTGGGGGCGCCGGGGGCGTCCGGGGCGTCGACCTCGATCTCGACCACGTCGCCGGGGACGATGACCGACGAGCCCGCGGGGGTGCCCGTGAGGATCACGTCGCCGGTCTCCAGCGTGAAGTGCTGGGAGAGGTCGGCGACGAGCTGGGCCAGCGGGAAGATGAGGCCGGCGGTGGTGTCGTCCTGGCGGAGCTCGCCGTTCACCCAGGCGCGCACGCGGAGGGCCGCCGGGTCGACCGTGCGGGCGTCGATCAGCTCCGGACCGAGCGGGGTGTACCCGTCGCCGCCCTTGGAGCGGACGTTGGAGCCCTTGTCGTTGGCGCGCAGATCGTAGAGACCGAGATCGTTCGAGGCGGTCACCCACTGCACGTGGTCCCAGGCGTCGGCGAGGGCGACCCGGCGGGCCGGGGCGCCGATGATCAGCGCGATCTCCCCTTCGAACGCGAGCAGCTCGGTGCCGGCGGGACGCTCGACGGTGCCGCCGGAGACCCCGACCGAACTGGCCGGCTTGAAGAAATAGGAGGGGTGGGCGGGGCGTCGACCGCGCTGGTCGGCCCGCGAGGCGTAGCTCAGGTGGATCGCGATGATCTTCCCCGGGCGGGCGATGGTGTCCGTCACGGATGCGCCTCCTCGCGCTCGTCAGGACGCATTGTGCGTCGTATCCGAAATCATATATCATCGTCTCACCCCTCGGCAAGCGGATCGGATTCACGTCCGGGCGCGCCGTGACAACGCGGTCACAAGCACAAAGGAGACACCCCATGAGCGGGCAGTCACAGGGTGGGTTCACGCCCACCGGAACCATCGCGACGGCGGCCGACCGGCGTCGTGTCGTCTTCGCCACCGTCGTCGGGACCACCGTCGAGTGGTACGACTTCTTCATCTACGCCACGGCGGTCGGGCTGGTCTTCGGACAGCTCTTCTTCGCGCCGCTCGGCGCCAACAGCGCTCTCGTCGGCTTCGCCACGGTCGGTGTGAGCTTCCTCTTCCGGCCCCTCGGCGCGTTCCTCGCCGGCCACTACGGCGACAAGCTCGGCCGCAAGGCCGTGCTGATGTGGACGCTGATCCTCATGGGGGCCGCGACCGCCCTGATCGGTCTGCTCCCCACGTACGAGACCATCGGCGTCATGGCGCCGGTCCTCCTCGTGCTGCTGCGCATCGTGCAGGGCATCTCGGCCGGCGGCGAGTGGGGCGGCGCGGTGCTGATGGCCGTCGAACACGCCCCGCGCAAGAAGCGCGGCATCTTCGGCGCCTCCCCGCAGATCGGCGTGCCGCTCGGCCTGCTGCTCGCGTCGGGCGTCATGGCGCTGATGACCGCGATCGCTCCGGGGGACCAGTTCCTCGCCTGGGGCTGGCGCGTGCCGTTCCTGCTGAGCGTCGTGCTGATCCTCGTCGGCTACTACGTCCGCCGTCGCGTGGAGGAGAGCCCGGTGTTCGCCGAGCTCGCCGAGCGCAAGGAGAAGGCGAAGATGCCGATCGTGCAGCTCTTCCGCAAGCACCTGCTGCTCGTCATCATCGCCGCCCTCGTCTTCGCCGGGAACAACGCCGTGGGCTACATGACCACCGGCGGCTACATCCAGGGCTATGCCACGAACCCCGAGGGGCCCATCGGCCTCGAGCGCGGGCCCGTGCTGTGGGCGGTCACCGGATCGGCCGTCACCTGGCTGCTCACCACGCTGCTGGCCGGCTGGGTGTCCGACCGCATCGGGCGTCGCACGACCTACCTCATCGGCTGGGTGCTCCAGCTCGTCGGCGTGTTCACGCTGTTCCCGCTCGTCAACACCGGCGAGGTGGGGCTGCTGTTCGCCGGTCTCGCGATCCTCACGATCGGCCTGGGCTTCACCTACGGGCCGCAGGCGGCGCTGTACACCGAGCTGTTCCCCGCGAGCATCCGGTTCTCCGGCGTCTCCATCTCGTACGCGATCGGCGCGATCGCCGGTGGCGCCTTCGCGCCCACGATCGCGACGTTCATCGTCGATCAGACCGGCTCCACCGAGGCGGTCACCTGGTACCTCGCGGGCATGACCCTCCTCGGCCTCGTCGCCACGCTCCTGCTGCGCGACCGCTCGGGCATCCCGCTCGGTCCGGACCACGAGGAGGAGCAGTCCGTCAGCCCGATCCGCGGGCTCGCGAAGGTCTGACCTCCCTGCCACGAGAGCGCACGTCCCTGAGGGGCGTGCGCTCTCGTGTGTTCCGGCTCAGCCCTCGAGGGCCTCGCGGATGAGGTCGGCGGAGCGCCGGAGGCGCGCGGCGATCTCCCCGTCGTCCAGGTCGGTCGCGACGTGCACGACCGCGATCGCGGCGGGACGCTGGCCGCGCAGACGCAGCGGGACCGCGACGGACTGGACCGTGGGGATGACCTCGTCGTGGCTCGTGGCGTAGCCGCGCGCGGCGGCGCTGTCGACGTCGGCGCGCAGGGCGGGGGAGATGGCGACGGGAACCTCCGCGCCGTCGAGCTGCGCGAGGATCGCCTTCCCGGGAGCGCCGACCGTGACGGAGTGCCGCGCGCCGGGCCGCTGGGCGACGCTGGCGACGGCGTGCCGCGGCTCGACGCTGGCGAGGGTGATGCACTCGGCCCCGTCCAGGACGGCGAGGAAGCAGGTCATGCCGAGCTCGTTCGCGATGGCGGTGAGCTCCGGCAGGGCCTCGGCCTGGAGGTCGTGGGCGACACCGGCGGCGAGGGCGGCCATGCGGGCGCCGAGGCTCACGGCGCCGCTCGCATCGCGGGTGACGAGACCGTGATCCTCGAGGGTGCGGAGAAGCCGGTAGGCGATGGAGCGATGCACCTCGAGGCGTCCGGCGATGTCGTCGATGGTCAGCGCACCGCGGGCGTCGGCGAGCACCTCGAGGATGCGGATGCCGCGGCTCAGCGTCTGCGAGGCGGGGGCGGCGGGGCGCTCGGACATGGCTCTCCTTGCGATGCGCGAGGCACCGGTCTAGGCTGTGTTCAATAGTAGAACACTGTGTTCGAATATAGAACACAGTGTTCCTGGACGCAACACCCGACGAAGACGTCCGGAAGGAATCGACGACGATGCAGTTCCACCACCACGGCTATGTGTCCGGAGACCCGCGCGTGCAGGACGCCGCCGGCACCGGGATCGACCGCCCCGCCGCCCTGCCCGACGAGGTCGACGTCCTCATCGTCGGCTCCGGGCCCGCGGGCATGCTGCTCGCGGCACAGATGTCGCAGTACCCCGACATCACGACCCGCATCATCGAGAAGCGCGAGGGCCGCCTCGTCCTCGGACAGGCCGACGGCATCCAGCCCCGCAGCGTGGAGACCTTCCAGGCCTTCGGCTTCGCCGAGCGCATCATCGCCGAGGCCTACAACATCGGCTGGATGAACTTCTGGGGCCCCGACCCCGAGCACCCCGATCAGATCGTGCGGACCACCCGCACCGCCGACTACGCCTACGACATCTGCGAGTTCCCGCACCTCATCGTCAACCAGGCCCGCGTGCTGGACTACTTCGCCGAAGCGGCGGCCGACGGCCCCGGACGGATCGTGCCGGACTACGGCGTCGAATTCCTCGGGCTTACCGTGCATGAGGAGGGCGAGTACCCGGTCGAGGTGCGCGTCCGCCATGTCGGCGAAGCCGACGAACGCGTCGTCCGGGCGAAGTACGTGGTGGGCTGCGACGGCGCCCGGAGCGGCGTGCGTCAGGCGATCGGACGCACGCACGTCGGCGCGAGCGCCGCGCACGCCTGGGGCGTCATGGACGTGCTCGTCAACACCGACTTCCCGGACTGGCGCACCAAGTGCGCGATCAACTCGAAGGCGGGCAACATCCTGCACATCCCGCGGGAGGGCGGCTACCTCAGCCGCATGTACATCGACCTCGGCGAGGTCGCGGCGGACGACGACCACCGCGTGCGCCAGACGCCCATCGAGGAGATCATCCGGCGCGCCAATGCGATCCTCCACCCCTACACGCTCGATGTGAAGCAGGTCGCCTGGCACAGCGTCTACGAGGTCGGCCACCGTGTGACCGACGGCTTCGACGACGTCGACCCCGGCGTCGACCGCAGCCCGCGCGTCTTCCTCACCGGCGACGCCTGCCACACCCACAGCGCCAAGGCCGGCCAGGGCATGAACGTGTCGATGCAGGACGGGTTCAACCTCGGCTGGAAGCTCGGTTCCGTGCTGAGCGGCCGTGCGCCCGAGTCGCTGCTGGCCACGTACGGCGCCGAGCGTCGTCCCGTCGCGCAGCAGCTCATCGACTTCGACCGCGAGTGGTCCAGCCTCATGGCGCGCAAGCCCGAGGAGATCTCCGACCCGAACGAGCTGGCCACGTACTACCTGGCGACGGCCGAGTTCCCGTCCGGGTTCATGACCCAGTACACGTCCTCCATGATCACCGGCACGGACGCCCACCAGGCGCTCGCCGTCGGGTACCCGCTGGGCAAGCGCTTCAAGTCGGCGGAGGTCGTGCGGGTCGGGGACGGCAACGTCGTCCACCTCGGACACCACGCGAAGGCCGACGGCCGGTGGCGGGTCTACGCGTTCGGCGACCGGACCGGCGAAGCGCTCGCCGCGTGGGCGGAGATGGCGGCGCCCGTGTTCGCACGGTTCACCCCGGCGGACGCCGACGCCGACGCCGTGTTCGACGTGAAGGCCGTGTATCAGCAGCCCTTCGAGGAGGTCGAGGTCACGACGACGCCCGAGCTCTTCCAGCCGAAGACCGGCCCGCTCGGACTCACCGACTGGGAGAAGGTCTACGCGGCCGGCCCGAGCAAGTGGTGCGGCACGGACATCTTCGAGGCGCGGGAGCTGTCCCGTGACGGCGTCGTGATCGTCGTGCGCCCGGACCAGTACGTCGCCGCGATCCTCCCGCTGGACGGGGTGGACGAGCTGGCGGGCTTCCTGGACGGGGCGCTGCTTCCCGCGCGCTGAACCTCGGCATGACACGTGTCATGCCGAGGAGATGACACCGCCCTCCGGACGGCCGCGCGCTCCGGCGCGAGGCTGGAGGCATGAACGAGACATCCGTGCAGGAGGCGGCACCGCGCGTCGCGTCGTCCTCCGCGTCCCCCGCCGTCGATGACGGACCCGTGGCGCTGGAGCTGATCGACGTGCGCAAGCACTTCGGCACCGGCGAGCGCCGCGTGCCGGCCGTCGACGGTGTCGACCTCTCCATCCGGCGCGGCGAGGTGGTCGCCCTGCTCGGCCCCAACGGCGCGGGCAAGACCACCACGCTCGACATGCTCCTCGGGCTCACCGCCCCCAGCAGCGGGACCGTGCGCGTGCTCGGGGCGGCTCCGGAACGGGCCACCGCGAACGGGGCCATCGGAGCCGTGCTGCAGACCGGGGGCCTGCTCGGCGACCTCACCGTCGGCGAGACCGTGCGGCTGATCGCCTCGCTGTACGGGCGGGAAGCCCTCGCACGCGTGCCGGAGGTGATGCGCCGTGCCGACCTCGCCGGTCTCGCGCGCCGCCGGGTGTCCAAGTGCTCGGGCGGCGAGCAGCAGCGCGTGAAGTTCGCGCTCGCGATGATCTCCGATCCCGACATCCTCGTGCTCGACGAGCCGACCGCCGGTATGGACGTCACCGCGCGGCGCCACTTCTGGGACGTGATGCGTGCCGACGCGGACGCGGGGCGCACGATCGTGTTCGCCACGCACTATCTGGAGGAGGCGGAGCAGTTCGCCCGCCGCACGGTGGTCATGCATCGGGGCACCGTTGTCGCGGACGCGCCCACCGCCCTGCTCCGTGCGAGCCTGGGCGAGCGTACGGTCTCGGCCACCGTGCCCGACGTGTCGGACGCGCTGGTCGCAGCCCTGACCGCCGCGGAGGGCGTGACCGGTGTGCGCATCGACGGGGACCGCCTCAGCCTCCGCGCCACCGACTCCGACGCCGCCGCCCGCCTGCTGCTCGATGGGGGAGCGCACGACCTGGAGATCGCCGCCCCCACGCTCGAGACCGCCTTCACCGCCCTCACGGAGGACTGACATGACCACGACCGTCTCGCCCACCATGCTGCGCATCGAGGGGCTGCGCCAATTGCGCAACCCCTACACGCTCGCCTTCACCCTCGCCATGCCCGTGGCCATGTACCTGCTCTTCGGTGCGGGCATGGGGTACGGCACGCTCTCCGCCGGCAACGGCAACGTCTCCTTCTCCGTGATGGTCTCGATGGCGGCCTACGGCACCGCGGTGGCGATGAGCTCGCTCACCTCGCTCGCGGCCACCGAGGCCAAGCAGGGGTGGGGAAGGCAGCTCGCGATGACGCCGCTGACGACCACCGGCTACGCCCTGACGAAGCTGCTCACCGCCGTGTCGTTCGCCGCGCTCGCGCTCGTCGCGGTGTTCGTCGCCGGGCTGCTCACCGGGGCGGAGGCGGACGGCGCCTGGCGCTGGGTCGTGACCGCCGCCCTCATCCTCGGCATCGGCCTCATGTTCGGCCTCTACGGGCTCGGGGTCGGCCTGTTCTTCGGCTCCGACTCCGCCGCCGCGCTCGCGTCCATCTCGATGACCTTCTTCGCCTTCTTCGGCAACGTGTTCATGCCGCTCGACGGCGTCATGCTCGACATCGCCCGATTCACCCCGTTGTACGGCTTCGTCGCCCTGAGTCGGTGGCCGCTGACGGAGGGCGTGCTGACGACGGGGCAGACGGATGAGCTGTGGATGCTGCTCCTCAACGTCGCGGTCTGGCTCGTCGTCTTCGCGGTGCTGGTGACGGTGGGCGTGCGGCGCTCGCGGTCACGACGGTGAGCGCCCCGGCGCGACAGTAGGTTGGACGGATGACGATGCAGGAGGGCCGGGAGGCGGACGCCCGATCCGGGACGGGCAAGGACCCCTGGGCGCGGTTCGGCTGGCTGATGGCGGTCGTCTGGCTCGTGTTCCTGATCTATCCGGTCCTCGCGCTGCTCGCCTCCGCCGCTCCGCCGGCGTGGGTCGTCACGGGGTGGGTGGCGCTGGTCGCGTTCATCGTCCTCTATGTGACGGGGTTCATGCACGGCGTGCGCGGCGGAGGCGGCCTCGGTCGCACCCCCTCGCGGCGACAGTGGATCACGTTCGCCGCGCTCATCGCCTGCGCGCTGGTCACGATCCCGGCCGTGGGCGGGTCGGCGCTGAGCTTCCTGCCGTTCATCATGTCGTTCGCCTCGTATGGACTGACCCGTGCCTGGCACTGGATCACGACCATCGCCGCGCTCGTGGTGGCGGCCGGCTGCGTCTTCCTCATCCCCGACAACCTCTCCTACCTGTCCGTCCTCGCGATCGTCGCCCTCCTCGGCGTCGTGAACACGGTCTCGACCTGGCTCATCGTGCGCTCGGCGGAGGCGGAGCGGCTGGGCAGGGAGCTGGCGACCAGCGAGGGGCGGGAGGCCGTGGCGCGCGACGTGCACGACCTCATCGGCCACTCGCTGACGGTCGTCGGACTCAAGGCCCAGCTCGTGCGGCGGCTGATGGACTCCGACCCGGAGCGCGCCAAGGCCGAGCTCGCCGACATCGAAGGTCTGACCGCGGAGGCCATCGCCGGAGTGCGGCAGACCGTCGCGGGTGCGCGGGCGACGACCCTCGTCGAGCAGCTCGCGTCGACCGAGGATTCGCTGCGCGCCGCGGACATCGCGCTCGTCGTGGACGGGACCCCGGACGCCCTCTCGCCGGTCCAGGCGATCACGGCGAGCTGGATCCTCCGCGAGGCGACGACCAACACGCTGCGGCACTCCGGTGCCGCGGCCGTCCGTGTGCGCATCGCTCCGGGCGTGCTCACCGTGGAGGACGACGGTGTCGGGCCCGCGTCCGCGACCGGGCATCGCGAGGGCAACGGCATCCGGGGGATGCGGGAGCGCGCGGCGGCGGCCGGCGCCGGGTTCGCCGTGCGGCCCGGCGAGGCGGCGGGCACGCGGGTGGAGGTGACGTGGTGACGGCGGCCCCGACGGTTCCGATCCGGCTGCTCATCGCCGACGACCAGGCCCTCGTCCGCGGGGCGCTCGGGGCCCTGCTCGACCTGGAGCCGGATCTCGAGGTGCACGGCCTGGCGGCGGACGGCGCGGAGGCGCTGCGCCTGGCGGAGGAGCTGCAGCCGGACGTGTGTCTGATGGACATCCAGATGCCGGGGGTGGACGGCGTCGAGGCGACGAAACGGATCCGCGCGGCCAGCCCGCAGACGCGCGTGCTCGTGGTGACCACGTTCGCGCGACCCGGGTACCTGCGCGCGGCGCTCGACGCCGGGGCGAGTGGGTTCGTGGTGAAGGACACCCCGGCCGAGGAGCTCGCCGCGGCCGTGCGCCGCGTGCACGCCGGACTCCGGGTGCTCGATCCGAAACTCGCCGAGGAGAGCCTGTTCGAGGGAGCCAACCCGCTGAGCGACCGGGAGCGGCAGGTGCTGCGGCTGGCCGCCGACGGACGATCCGCGGCGGCCATCGCGGCGGAGGTCTTCCTGTCGGCGGGCACGGTGCGCAACCACCTCTCCGCCGCGATCGGCAAGACCGGCGCCGAGAACCGGGCGCAGGCGGTGCGGATCGCGTCCGACAAAGGCTGGCTCTGACGCCTCTGGCGGGTGTCGGAGGCCGCGCGTACTGTGAGGGCCGACGGGTGACGGAGCCCGACAGGAGGAGTGCGTGATGGACTGGAAGATCGAACTCATCTTCGTGCCGGTCAGCGATGTCGACCGGGCGAAGGACTTCTACGTGAAGATCGGTTTCCACGCCGACCATGATCAGGTGCCGTACGAGGGCCTGCGCTTCGTGCAGATGACCCCGCCGGGATCGGCCTGCTCGATCGCCTTCGGCACGGGGCTGACCAGCGGCTTGGAGCCGGGGCAGCAGAACACCATCCAGGTGGTCGTCCCCGACGCCGACGAGGCTCTCGCCCATCTGCGGGGGCTCGGGGTGGAGGCCGAGGGCGTGGACGAGCAGGACTGGGGCCGTTTCGTGCGCTTCGACGACCCGGACGGCAACACCTGGACCCTGCAGGAGCTCCCGGACTACAGCACCCAGGGCTGACGACGGTCCCCGGGCCGGGTCTAGGGATGGGGGCGTGTCCGATTCGGATTCGTCCCGGGTCTGGTTCGGGTTCGTCCCGGGTCTGGTTCGGATTCGTCCCGGGTCTGGTTCGGTTTCGGGGGCTCGGGTCGTGTGCGGTCACAGATGCACGACCTCGGGACGGATGCACGACCGGCGACAGTGTCTGGTCGTGCAGTTGGAACGGAGTCGTGCATCTGTAGGCGGGCTCGGGGCGCGGGTCCCCGTCGGGGCGGAGATGCACGACCTGGGGACGGGGGCACGACCGGGTGACGGATGCACGACCCGGGTGACGGATGCACGACCCGCGTGACGGATGCACGACCTGGGGACGAGTGCACGACCTGGGAACGAGTGCACGACCTGGGGTGAGTCGTGGTCGTGCACCCGTCACCGGGTCGTCCTTCCGTGCGTCATGCCCATGTGTGCTGTATGTCGCGCCGGGGCGGTTGATGTCTCGTCGGCCGCGACGGATGCACGACCGGGTGACGGATGCACGACGGGGGGAGGGGGTGTGGTCGTGCGGGCGTAACCGGGTCGTGCAGGCGGTCCGGGATCAGGGACGCGCGGGGGTCAGGGGAGGCGGGTGGCTCCGCCGGAGACGACGAGGCCGCCGGAGGCCGGGATCGCGACGCGGAGTTCGCTCGGGCGACCGACGTGGGCGCCCTGACGGATGCGGACGGTGTCGCCCGGATAGCCCTGGGCGCGGAGATAGGCGCCGACCGAAGCGGCCGCGGACCCCGTCGCGGGATCTTCGGTGATGCGCCCCACGGGGAAGAGGTTGCGGGCCTGGATCTCGGCCGGATCCTCGGCGTGCAGCACCGTCACCGTGCCGTGCCAGCCCTGCGCGCGCATGAGAGTGGCGACCTCGGCGGGGGAGAAGCGGAACTGGTGGAAGAGCTCCCGGTCGGCGACGAAGACGATCGGATGCCAGTTGCCCGCGAACGCCTCACGGACCGGGAAGCGCGGGTCGACATCGGCCGGCTCCATCCCCAGCAGCGCGAGGAGGCGGTCACGCACGACGTGGTCGAGGTCGCGGACCTCCGGCTCGACACTCGTGAACGACACCGTGACCCGGCCGTCCGCGTCCGCGAAGGACTCCATCGACACGTCTCCGGCCGCGGTCGCGAACACGACCGTCCCCGGACCCTGCCGCTCGGCGAGGGCCACCGCGGTCGCGACGGTCGCATGCCCGCAGAACGGCACCTCCGCAGCCGGCGACCAGTAGCGCACGCGGAAACGGGAGCCGTCCGCCGTGGCGTTCTGCACGAACGCGGTCTCCGAGTAGCCGACCTCGGCCGCGATCCGCTGCATGTCCGCCTCGTCGAGCCCGTCCGCGTCGAAGACGACCCCGGCGGGGTTGCCGCCGTCCGGCGTCGCGGCGAAGGCGCTGTAGCGCAGGACCTCAGGAGCATCCGTCATTCCGGGAGCCTATCGGCCCGCACAGGTCAGGAGTTCACGCGGATGATCTCCTGCTGGTACGGCGCGATCACGTCGCCGGAGATCCGGAGGTCGAGGACGAGGAAGCGTCGGGTCGCCGGGTCCTCCTCGGCCCACGCGGCGAGGCGATCCAGGTCGTCCAGCGTCCGCACGACGACACCCTCCGCACCGACCGCCGCCCCGAACGCGGCGAAGTCGACCTCGGGGATGCGCATCGGACCCTCGGCCAGGCCCTTCAGCCCGTAGAGGTTGACTTCGGCCCCGTACGCGGCGTCATTCCAGACCACGGCCATGCCGCGTCCGCCCGCCGCCCGGACGGCCGATTCGAGGTCGGCGATCGCCATGAGCCCGCCGCCGTCGCCCGAGGTGAGCACGATGGTCGCGTCCCGACGGGCGAGGGCCGCGCCCACCACGCTGGGCCAGCCCTGTCCGATCGACTGGAACGCGGTGCCGATCATCATCATCCGGTCGGGCGCGGCGACCGGCCAGTACATGTTCGCCCAGCCGATGAAGTGCCCGCCATCCGACACCACGACGCGGTCGTCGGGGAGGAGCTCGGCGATCCGGCGCGCGGCGGAACGCGGGTCGAGGCGGCCGTCCGGCGCGAGCTCGTCTCCCGGCTCGTACGCGCGGGCCGCGGCGACATCGACCGTCTCCCGCCACGGGCGGGCGGGCACAACTGCGGAGTCCGCGCCCGACACGCCGCCGGAGTCGGGGGCCGCCCCGGCGAGTCCGACGGCATCTCCGAAGTCGTGCCCGGAGGAGAGGCGGGCGACGAGGGCCTCGGCGGCGAGACGGGCATCGGCGCGCACGAAGCCGCCGACGTGGGCGTGCGTGGCGGCCGGAGCGGTGTCGATCTGGTACACCCGGGTGCCCGGGGCGAACAGGTCGCCGAAGCGCATCGTGAACTGGTTCAGGCTCGCGCCGAAGACCACCGCGACGTCCGCGGTCCGCACGAGCTCCATCGCCCCCTCGGCGCCGAAGCCGCCCGTCACGCCGAGGTCGTACCGGGCGTCCGGGAAGATGCCGCGGCCGAGGGCGGAGGAGGCGGTGAGGGCCCCGGTCTGCGCGGCGAGGGCGCCGAGAGCCTCGCCCGCGCCGGCTAGCCACGCCCCGCGCCCGGCGAGGAGGAACGGACGCTCGGCGTCGCGCAGGGCGGCGGCGATCTCATCCAGCATGCCCTCGGCGAAGTCCCCGCGCGGGGCGAGCGGCGCGGGGAGCCGGGGAGCCGGCGCCGTCGGCACCGCGCCGGCCTCGAGGGCGGCCACGTCATAGGGGATGGCGAGCACGACGGGCACGCGATAGGTGAGGGCGTGCTCGACGGCGATGACGGTGGTCGCAGCGGCATCCGTCCGCCCGACGGTGTAGGTGCGGGCGCCGACGGCCGAGGCCAGAGCGATCTGGTCCACGTCCCACGGCCGCGGCCCCGAGGTGGGCTCGTCACCGACGACGAGGACGAGCGGCACGTGCGCCTGCACGGCCTCGGCCAGCGCCGTGATCGTGTTCGTGAAGCCGGCGCCGTAGGTGGAGGTGCCCGCGGCGATGCGGCCGGAGGCGCGGAAGTGCGCGTCGGCGGCGACGACCGCGCCCTGCTCGTGACGGACGGCGGTGAAGGTGGCGTCGGTCTGCGTCTCGAGGGCGTCGAGGAAGTAGGCGTTGCCGTTGCCCATGACGCCGAAGACGGCATCGACGTGCTGGGCGAGGGTGAGGGCGACGTGCGCGGAGACGGAGGGCATGGAGAAGCCTTTCGAGACAGGGACGGAGAAGGGGGATCCGTATGTGTCTCGCCCTCGCGGCGATGCGAGGTGCTTCGTGCCTCTTTTTCAGGCACCGGCGGGGCCGGACCTGCTCAGTCTAGCGGCGGCCCGGACGGAGCGGATGCGCGAGAATGGACCGATGACGGATGCATCGATCGAGCGCGAGACGCTCACCTGGGACGGCTTCGGCGCGGCGACGCGCGATCTGGCGCGGAACATCATCGCGACGGGCTTCGAGCCGGAGGTCGTGGTGGCCATCGCGCGCGGCGGCCTGCTCCCGGCCGGCGCCATCGCGTACGGGCTCGGCGTGAAGAACTGCGGCGCCATCAACGTCGAGTTCTACACCGGCATCGGCACCGTGCTGGACGCCCCGGAGGTGCTGCCACCCGAGCTCGACATGGCCTACCTCGACGGCCGCCGCGTGCTGCTCGTGGACGATGTCGCCGACTCCGGTCGCACGCTGGCGCTCGCGGTGCAGCTGCTGCAGGAGAAGGGCGCCGACGTGCGCTCGGTCACGATCTACACCAAGCCCTCGACGATCATCCAGCCGGACTTCGCGTGGAAGGACACCGACCTCTGGATCGACTTCCCCTGGTCGTTCCGCGGTACCGTGCGTCAGGAGGACGAGGGACTGCCGCCCACGGCCTGATCAGGAGTCGTCCGCGGCACCGCGCCGCAGGGCCAGGAGGGTCTGGATCGTGTCGGCCTCCGCAGCGGTCTTGTCCGGGCGGTAGCCCTTGACCCGGGCGAAGCGGAGGGCGAGGCCGCCGGGGTAGCGCGGGGACCGCTGAACGCCGTCGATCGCGATCTCGACCACGAGCTCCGGCCGGAGGAACACCGTCGACGCGGAGCGATGGGACTCGTGCGCCGGGAACTCGTCGGTCTGCCACTGCAGCAGCGCGTCGGTGAGGCCCTTGAACGTCTTGCCCACCATCACGAAGCCGCCGGGGTCGCCGAAGTCGCCATCCGGGTCCCGTGCGCCGAGGTGCAGGTTCGACAGCCATCCGTGCCGTCGCCCCGACCCCCACTCGGCGCCCAGCACGACGAGGTCGAACGTGAGGACCGGTTTCACCTTGACCCAGGACTTGCCGCGGCGACCGGCGGCATACGGCGCATCCACGGCCTTCACCAGCACGCCTTCATGGCCGGCCGCCAGGGCTTCACGGGACAGGCGCTCGGCCTCCTCCGCGCTGTCCGTCACGATGCCGGGCATGCGCCACTCGCCGGCGACCTCGGCCAGGACCTCCTGACGCACTGACAGCGGCTCGTCCAGCAGGTCGCGGCCGTCCACGTGCAGGACGTCGAAGAACCAGGGCCGCAGGGCGAGCTCGCGCGCGGCATCCGCACCGAACCGGGACATCGTCTCCTGGAACGGCCGGGGACCGCCGTCCTCGTCGAGCGCCAGGGTCTCGCCGTCGAGGATGACCTCCTGCGCGGGAAGGCCGCGGACGACCTCGACGATCTCGGGCAGGCGGTGGGTGACGTCGGCGAGGCTCCGCGTGTAGATGCCGACCTCATCGCCGCGGCGGTGCACCTGGATGCGCGCGCCGTCGAGCTTGTACTCGACCGAGGCGCGTCCGGTGATCTCGAGGGCGGCCGTGGGCGTCGGCGCCGTGGCCGCGAGCATCGGGAGCACGGGGCGACCCACCCGGAGCCCGACCTCGTCGAGCGCTCCCTCGGCACCGGTGAGCGCGAGGAGCGCCGTCTCGCCGAGGTCGCCGGAGAGCATGGCGGCTCGTCGCACGGTCGCGGCCGGAGCCTCGGCGGCACGGGCGATCGCGTCGAGCAGCACGCCGCCCAGCGCCCCGGTGCGGAGCTCCCCGAGCATGGCCCTGATCAGGAAGTCCCATTCGGGAGCCGTCGCGCGGGCGGCGAGATCGTGCAGGAGCGCGCTGCGGACACCGGCCGATCCGGAGCCGGACGTGTGCGCGAGGGTGTCGAAGGCGTGGTCGACCTCCGCGATGGTCAGGGTCGAGGTCGCGCTGTGCTCGATCGCGAGAGCGGTCAGTCCCCGCCAGCCCACGCCGAGGCGACCCTGGCGGGGCGTGGCGAGGAGCAGCCCCACGAGAGGGGCGATGTCGTCGACGTCGGCCCCGCGGAGCAGCGCGGCGATCGCCTCGATCTTGGCCAGACGGGACGAGGTCGCGGCGACCTGGTCGGTGGTGGTGACGAGCTCCGAGAGCAGCATGCGGGCATCCTCCCACCGGGGTCGGACACCGCACGAGACGGTTGACAGCGACGACCGGGCCGTGGCGTCAGCGCCCGCGGAACTCCGGTTTCCGCTTCTCCTGGAACGCGGCGAAGCCCTCGCGGTAGTCCTCGGTGTCGCACAGGGCGGCCTGCGCCGCGTTCTCGACGTCGATGGACTCCCACAGGGTGAGGCGTTCGTCGCGGATGCGGGCGACGAGCTCCTTGCTCGCCCGGAAGGCGGCCGTGGCGCCGTGGGCGGCCTTCCCCGCAGCGGCCGTCGCAGCGGCGAGCACCTCGTCGTCCGGGAAAACCTGGGAGAAGAGCCCCGAGCGCACGGCTTCCGTGCCGCTCATGAGTCGGCCCGTGTAGATGAGGTCGAGGGTCTTGTGCGGGCCGAGCCGGTCGAGGAACAGCGCGTGCCCGCCGGAGTCCAGGGTCGCGCCGAGCGCTGCGAACGGCGAGCCGATCTTCGCCGATTCCGCGACGTACACGACATCCGTCGCGATGAGCAGGCCGAGTCCCACGCCCAGACAGGCGCCGTGGGCGACGGCGAACGTCGGCGCGGGGAAGCGGGACATCCGCTGCAGCAGCGGTGTCACCCGCCCGCCGAGGTAGCCGAGCACGTCGTCGTCGCGCGGATCGACGGCGGAGATGTCCCGCCCGGCGCAGAACGCCCGCCCTTCACCGCGGAGCAGCAGCGCGCGCACCCCGGCGGCCTCGGCATCCCGGTACGCGGCGTCGAGCTCCGCGAGGGCGGCCTCGTCCAGGGCGTTGAGCTTCGCGGGGGCGTCGAGCACCACGGTGGCGACGTCGTCGGTGATGGCGAGATCGATCATCAGGACTCCTCAGACGTCGTAGTCCACGACCACGCGGTCGCTGGTGGGATGGGACTGGCAGGTGAGCACGTAGCCGCGCTCCAGCTCGTCGGGCTCCAGGGCGTAGTTCTCGGTCATCGTGACGCTGCCCTCGATCACGCGCGCGCGGCAGGTGCCGCAGACGCCACCCGCGCACGCGAACGGCGCGTCCGGCCGCACCCGCAGTGCGGCGTTCAGCACCGACTCGCGCGCCGCGACCGGGCTCTCCACCGTCGAGGACACGCCGTCGAGGTTCACCTCGATCCGCACCGTCTTCTCGCCCGAGCGCACCGTGACCGGCCGGGCGGCCCGCACCGGCTCGTCGCCGGTCGTGAACAGCTCGAAGCGCACGTGCTCGCGGGGCACGCCCACGTCGGCCAGCACCTCCCGGCAGAGGTCGACGAGCGCGAGCGGTCCGCACAGGAACCACTCGTCCACGTCGGCCGGGTCGATCAGCGCGTCGAGGATCGTCCGCAGCTTGGGCTCGTCGATGCGGCCCGAGAGCACCGGCGCGGTTCGCTGCTCGCGGGACAGCACGTGGTGCAGCGTGAGCCTCGTCGGGTAGCGGTCCTTGAGGTCGGCGAGGTCTTCCAGGAACATCACGTCCAGCGTCGAGCGGTTCGTGTAGAGGAGCGTGAACCGCGAGGTCTGCGACCGGGAGAGCACGGTGTGCGCGAGAGCCATCAGCGGCGTGATCCCGGAGCCGGCCGCGATGCCGACGACGTGCTTCTCGTCCAGGTCGTCGAGGCCGGAGGTGAACGTGCCCTGGGGGCTCATGACGTCGATGCGGAAGCCCGGGTGCAGGCCGGTCTGGGCCCACGTGGAGAACGTCCCGCCCTCGTCGCGCTTCACGGCGACGCTCAGACGGGTCGGCATGCCGTCGGTGCGGTGCTCGGGCGCCCGGCACAGCGAGTAGGAACGCCGCACCTCCACGCCGTCCAGCATCGTCCGCAGCGCCACGTACTGCCCGGGGAGGTGGTCGTAGTCGTCGGCGAGCTCCGCGGGCACCGTGAAGGTCACCTCGACGGAGTCCTCGGTGAGCGGGCGGACGTCCTCGACCTCGAGCGTGTGGAACCGGGCACGGGTGCGCGCCCGGGCGGGGGAGGCGGGAGAGGGCGCCGGCGTCGTCGCCGGGGCCGGGGAGAACAGCGACATCAGTGCACCTTGAAGTGATCGAAGGGTTCCAGGCAGGCCCGGCACTCGTACAGCGCCTTGCACGAGGTCGAGCCGAAGCGGGAGACCTCCCGGGTGTCGAGCGAGCCGCAGCGGGGGCAGCGCACGCTGAGGGCGAGCCGGATCGGACCGGCGGGTACGGCCGCGCGGCCGCTGGGCGGCGCGATCCCGTACTCGCGGAGCTTCTGCTTCCCGGCGTCGCTCATCCAGTCGGTGGTCCACGCGGGCGAGAGCACAAGCCGCACCTCGACGTCGGCGAACCCGGCGGCCGTGAGCGCGAGGACCACATCGTCGCGGATCGTGTCCATGGCCGGGCACCCGCTGTAGGTCGGCGTGATGTCGACGACCACGCGCTCGCCGCGGAGCTCGACCGCTCGCAGCACGCCGAGGTCCTCGATCGTGAGCACCGGCACCTCCGGGTCCGGCACGGCGGCGGCGATCCGCCAGGCCTGGGCCTCCGCGTCGGCGGCGGTCCGGGTCACCATGACGCCCCCGGGTGTCGTCGCGCCAGGACCTGCATCTCGGCGAGGAGGTGGCCGAAGGGGGTCGCGTGCGCGCCGTTCCGGCCGCCCGCCGACGACCCCGGAACCTCCGGCACCGTGAGCTCGGCCTCGGCGAACACGGTGGCGATGACCGCGTCGAACGGAGCGCGGAGGGTCGACGGGCGCACGGCGACGTCGCCGAGCCGGTCGATCAGCGGCTCGTCGCGGAACAGCTCGTCGACGTACGGCCACACATCCGCGAGGGCGCGGATCATCCGCCGCCGGGACTCCTCCGTGCCGCCCGCCAGGCGCAGCACCCACTGCACGGCGTGGTCGCGGTGGTAGTCGACCTCCTTGAGCGCCTTCGCCGCGATCGCGGCGAAGGTGGGCTCGGAGCTCGCGCGGAGGGCGGTGTACAGCTCCACGAGGTAGACCGAGGCGACGAGCTGGCGCGCGATGGTCTGCGCGAAGTCGCCGTTCGGCTGCTCCATGATCCAGGCGCTGCGGAACTCCGGCTCGTCGCGGAAGTACGCGAGGTCGTCCTCGGACCGGCCGTCCCACGTGCCCGCGAAGTGCAGGAAGGAGCGCGCGTGGCCGAGCAGGTCGAGGGCGATGTTGCCGAGCGCCACGTCCTCCTCGAGCTCGGGGGCCCGGGAGATCCAGGCGCCGAGCTGCTGCGACAGGATGAGGGCGTCATCGCCGAGCCACAGGGCGTACTCGGCGATGTCGGCGCTCGCCGCGGTCGTGCCGGCGCCCGCGAGCTCCTCGCTGAGCCGCAGCTCGTCGACGCTGACGTCGCCGTGCGCCTCCCCGTGGACGTCGCCGAGTCCCTCAGCGGAGCTGGGTCCCTGAGCAGGGCTGGGGCCCTGAGCCTGTCGAAGGGTCACAGGTGCGGCACCCCCTCGGAGGCGGTGTAGTACACCGCGTGCCGGTAGTTCTTGCCGGCGGGGCTCTCGAAGTACGCCCCCTTGGCGTCGGGGTCGCTCGTGGTGATCGCCTCGGCGGGGACCGCCCAGATCGACACGCCCTCGCCCCGGCGGGTGTAGAGGTCGCGCGCGTTGCGGATGGCCATGTCGGCGTCGGGGGCGTGCAGCGAGCCGACGTGCACGTGGCTGAGCCCGCGGTTCGCCCGCACGAAGATCTCCCACAGGGGCCAGACCTCCCGGCCCTGGGTCCCCGAGCTCGTCGAAGGGTCGGCTCCGGGGGTCGCCATCACGCCACCGCCCCTTCGACGCGCTCCCGGCTCAGACGGGAGTGCTGCTTGCGGGCGTACTCCGCGGCGGCCTCCCGCACCCACGCGCCCTCCTCGTGCGCCGTGCGGCGGCGCTCCAGACGCTCGGCGTTGCAGGGGCCGTTGCCGCGCAGCACCCGGAAGAACTCGTCCCAGTCGATCTCGCCCATCTCGTAGCGACCGGTCTCCTCGTGGAACCGCAGGTCGGGGTCGGGGAGGGTGACGCCGAGGATCTCGGCCTGCGGCACGAGCATGCCGACGAACCGCTGACGCAGCTCGTCGTTGGAGAAGCGCTTGATCTTCCACGCCATCGACTGGGCGGAGTTGGGGGACTGGTCGTCGGGCGGCCCGAACATCGCCAGGCTCGGCCAGTACCAGCGGTCCACCGCGTCCTGTGCCATCTGCCGCTGCTCGTCGGTGCCGCGCATGAGCGAGAGCAGGATCTCGAACCCCTGGCGCTGGTGGAACGACTCCTCCTTGCAGATGCGCACCATCGCGCGCCCGTAGGGGCCGTAGGAGGCGCGGCACAGCGGCACCTGGTTGCAGATCGCGGCGCCGTCGACGAGCCAGCCGATCGCGCCCATGTCGGCCCAGGTCGGGGTGGGGTAGTTGAAGATCGACGAGTACTTCGCCTTGCCGGAGATGAGCTGCTCCATCATCTCGTCGCGGGTGATGCCGAGCGTCTGCGCGGCGGAGTAGAGGTAGAGCCCGTGCCCGGCCTCGTCCTGCACCTTCGCCATGAGGATCGCCTTGCGCTTGAGGCTCGGGGCGCGGGTGATCCAGTTGCCCTCGGGCTGCATGCCGATGATCTCGGAGTGCGCGTGCTGGGAGATCTGCCGGATGAGGGTCTTGCGATAGGCCTCGGGCATCCAGTCGCGCGGCTCGATGCGCTGCTCGTTCGCGATCAGCTCGTCGAACAGGCGTTCCTCGTCGGAGGTCTCGCCGTCCACGAGGGACAGGTCTGCGGGACTGGTCATCGTCGACTCCTCGGGCTCCGGTCCTTCTTTACTGACCGATCGTTAGGTAATTCTGACACACGCGACGGCCCGATTCAACAGGGCGTGTCAGCGGGAGCGCGAGATCAGCGCCAGCAGCGCGCGGCCGTAGGCCTCCGCCGGGTCCGGGTGCTCGAACAGCAGGGGAGCGCCGCCGAGCTCGATCTCGACGCGGAACGTGTCGGGGAGGCGGGTGAGGGCACGGAACGTCCCGCGGAGCAGGTCGCGCAGCTGGTCCTCGCGCGGCAGCCACACCGCATCGGCGAGGGTCACGGCGTCGAGCGCCCACTCCGTCGTGCCGTTGAAGGCGAGGTCCGTGCCGGCCGGCGTCTGCCGCGCCTCGATGGTCATCGCGCTCACCGTGAAGACGTCGGCCTCGGCCTCCAGCTCCACCTCGCCCGGCAGATCGAGCTGGAACCGGTCACCCTCCGCGGGCTTCCAGTTCAGGCCGGCATCGCGGAGCGCGACGGCGAGTTCGCGTGTGATCATTCCTCCACGCTACGGCCTTCCCACCGGTCATCCACCGAGAGCGGGCGGCGGGCGGAGTCCTGTCCGAGGTCTGCGGCAGAGTGGAGGACATGACCTCTCCGACCGCCGTTCCCCTCCGCGAGGCCGCCCGCGCCGCCCTCGGCGAACTCGTCGGCCGTCCCGACGTCGACTTCCACGACGGCCAGTTCGAGGCGATCGAGGCGCTGGTGGAGGGGCGTCGCCGCGCGCTCGTGGTGCAGCGCACCGGGTGGGGGAAGTCGGCGGTGTACTTCGTCGCGACCCTGCTCCGCCGCAGGCAGGGAGCCGGCCCGACCGTGCTCGTCTCCCCGCTCCTGGCGCTCATGCGCGACCAGATCGCCGCGGCCGAGCGCGCGGGCGTGCGCGCCGTGGCGATCAACTCGACGAACGCCCACGAGTGGGCCGAGGTGCAGGAGCGGCTCGCCGGAGACGACGTCGACGTGCTGCTCGTCTCGCCGGAGCGGCTGAACAACCCGGCCTTCCGCGAGGAGCAGCTGCCCGCGCTGGTGGCGCGGCTCGGCATGCTCGTCGTCGACGAGGCGCACTGCATCAGCGACTGGGGGCACGACTTCCGTCCGGACTACCGCCGACTGCGCGACCTCATCGCGCAGATGCCCGCCGACGTGCCGGTGCTGGCGACGACCGCGACGGCGAACTCCCGCGTGGTGGCCGACGTGGCTGAGCAGCTCGGGGCGCTGCCGGGTGGCGCGGGCGGAGCGGAGGCGGTGCCCGTGCTCACGATCCGGGGGCCGCTCGCCCGTACCTCGCTGCGGCTCGGGGTGCTCCGCCTCAGGGACTCGGCGAGCCGTCTGGCCTGGCTGCTCAGCCACCTCGACGATCTCCCCGGCAGCGGGATCATCTACACGCTGACCGTGGCGGCGGCGGTCGACACCGCGCGGTTCCTGCGCGACCACGGCCATGACGTGCGCGCCTACACGGGGCAGACCGACCCCGAGGAGCGTGCGGAGTCGGAGGGCTTGCTCAAGCGCAACGAGGTGAAGGCCCTCGTCGCGACCAGTGCCCTCGGCATGGGATTCGACAAGCCGGACCTCGGGTTCGTCGTCCACCTCGGCGCGCCGTCCTCACCCGTGGCGTACTACCAGCAGGTGGGACGAGCGGGGCGTGCCAGCGAGAGCGCCGACGTGCTCCTGCTCCCCGGTGTCGAAGACCGCGAGATCTGGCACTACTTCGCGACCGCGTCGATGCCCGATCGGGAGCGTGCGGAACGGGTGATCGCGGCGCTCGGCGACAGCCCGATCTCGACGCCGGCGCTGGAGGCCCTCGTCGACATCCGCCGCACGCCCCTCGAGCTGCTGCTGAAGGTGCTCGACGTGGATGGTGCCGTGCGCCGGGTGCAGGGTGGGTGGGTCGCGACGGGACAGCCGTGGACGTACGACGCCGAACGCTACGAGCGCATCGCCGCCGAGCGGGTGGCGGAGCAGGAGCACATGCTCGAGTACGAGCGCACGGACGGCTGCCGGATGGCCTTCCTGCAGCGGGCCCTCGACGACGACACCGCGGCCCCGTGCGGCCGGTGCGACAACTGCGCGGGCGTGTGGTTCCCGGCGGAGGTCGCGCAGACGGCGAGCGCACAGGCGGCCGCCTCCCTCGACCGGGTGGGCGTGCCGGTCGAGCCGCGTCGCGCGTGGCCGACAGGGGCCGACCGCCTCGACGTGCCGGTGCGCGGCCGCATCCCCGCGGGAGAGCAGGCCGACGAAGGGCGTGCCCTCGCCCGGCTCACCGACCTCGGCTGGGGCGGCACGCTGCGCGAGATCTTCGCGGCAGGTGCCCCGGACGCGCCGATCAGCCCGGCGCTGCTGCAGGCCTGCGTGCGCGTGCTCGCGGGGTGGGGCTGGGCGGAGCGGCCGGTGGCTGTTGTCGCGATGCCGTCGCGGTCGCATCCGCAGCTCGTCGACTCCCTCGCCCGCGGGCTGTCCGAGATCGGGCGGCTGCCGTACCTCGGCGCGCTGGAGTGGCGCGGCGGAGGGCCTTCGGGGCAGGCGGGCGGGAACAGCGTGTTCCGGCTCGCGGGGGTGTGGGACCGCTTCGACGCGGCGCATCTCGAGGTCCCCGCCGGCCCGGTGCTGCTCGTCGACGACCTCATCGACAGTCGCTGGACCCTGACGGTCGCGGCGCGCACGGTGCGACAGGCCGGGGCCACGGCCGTGCTGCCGTTCGCACTCGCCCTGCGCGGCTGACCGCCGGGATCGAGGGTGGACGCGCCCGCCGTCAGTCCTCGGCGGGGGCCACGGGCGGTGGCCAGGACGTCGCGCCGAGTTCGCGGGAGATGTTCCGTGCCGTCTCGCGGAGCGCGTGCACGACGGCGTCGGATGCCGGTGCCTCCGCGGTCGGCAGCACGACGGCCACCGCGGCGACGATCGTGTTCGAGGCGTCGGCGATCGGTGCCGCGAGGGACGACTCGCCGAGGACGGCCTCATCACTCTCCGCCGCCGTCCCGCGCTCCGCGATCCCCGGCAGCTCGAGGGTCAGTCGGGCTACGTCGGTGACCGTGTCGCCGGTGAGACTGCGCAGGGGCTCGGCGAACACGCTCTGCTGGAAGCCCTGGTCGTACGCGAGGAGCACCTTCCCCATCGCGGAGGCGTGCGCGGGGACCGCCATCCCCGTCTCCAGCATCTGCGGGCTGTCGTCGGGGCGGAGGTTGTGGTGGATCACGAGGACGTCCGTGAGGTGCGGGGCGCCGAGGCGCACGGACATCCCCGTGCGTCGCGCCAACTCCTGCGTCCAGCGCATCGCCCGCGCCCGCACGTCCAGGGTGTCGAGGTACACGTTGCTCAGTCGCAGCAGGGTGGGGCCGAGCATGTACCGCTGTCCGCCGCGCTCCTTCGCGACGAGGCCGTGCGCGCGCAGCGACTTCACGAGGCCGTGCACGGTCGACGGCGGCAGGCTCAGGGCCGCAGAGAGGTCCGTGATGCCGAGGTGGCGGGCGCCCTGGAGCAGGTCGAGGATCTTCGCCGCGCGATCGATCGCCTGGATCATGCGCGTCCTCCTTCCGGTCGTCGTCGAGCCGGGTCTCCGGTCGCCGGATCGATCTTGACAACCCGGCAGGCTCCGAGCATATTCGACATTGACGAATTCCTTTCGGATTTTCGCTCGAGACTCACGCCGCATCAAAGGAGATCGCAGGATGAAGAAGCTCATCAACGCCCCGGAGGACGTCCTCGTCGAGTCCCTGAAGGGCGTCGCCGCCGCACACCCCGAACTCTCGGTCGACCTGGAGAACCACGTCATCACCCGGGCGACACCGAAGGCTCAGGGCAAGGTGGCCGTCGTCTCCGGCGGCGGATCCGGCCATGAGCCCCTGCACGGCGGCTACGTCGGCACCGGCATGCTCGACGCGGCCGTCGCCGGCGAGGTCTTCACCTCGCCCACCCCCGACCGCGTGCAGGTCGCCACCCAGGCGGTCGACCGCGGCGCCGGCGTGCTGCACATCGTCAAGAACTACACCGGCGACGTGCTGAACTTCGAGATGGCCGCCGAGCTCGCCGCCATGGAAGGGATCGAGGTGGGCACGGTCGTCGTGGACGACGACGTGGCCGTGCAGGACTCGCTCTACACCGCGGGGCGCCGAGGCGTCGGCCTCACGGTCCTGCTGGAGAAGCTCGTGGGGGCCGCTGCGGAGGAGGGCCGCGACCTCGCGGCCGTGGTCGACCTCGCGAAGCGCATCAACGGTCAGGGGCGCTCCATGGGCATGGCCCTCACCAGCTGTACGGTCCCCGCCGCGGGCAAGCCCACCTTCGACCTCCCCGACGACCAGATGGAGATCGGCATCGGCATCCACGGCGAGCCGGGACGCCACCGTGAGCCGCTCGCCCCCGCGTCGGAGATCGCGCGGCAGCTCGTCGAGCCGATCCTGGGCGACCTCGACGCCACCGGGCCTGCGATCGTGATGCTCAACGGCATGGGGGCCACGCCCCTGATCGAGCTCTACCTCATGTACGGCGAGGTCGCGTCGATCCTGGAGAGGTCCGGAGTGCAGATCGCGCGCAACCTGGTCGGCAACTACATCACGTCCCTCGACATGGCCGGGTGCTCCGTCACGGTGCTCAAGGCCGACGACGAGCTGCTGCGGCTGTGGGACGCCCCGGTGATCACCCCCGGCCTGCGGTGGGGCGCGTGATGGCGGCCGTCGGCACCGACGCCCTCGTCGACTGGATCTCCCGGTACCGGGAAGCCGTCACGGCGCAGCGGGACTGGCTCACGGAACTGGACTCCGCCATCGGGGACGCCGATCACGGCGCGAACATGGCGCGGGGCTTCTCGGCGGTCGGGGAGAAGCTCGCGGCGACGACGCCCGCGACGATCGACGAGCTGCTCAAGACCGTCGGCATGACCCTGGTGAGCTCGGTGGGCGGCGCGAGCGGGCCCCTCTACGGCACGTTCTTCCTGCGCATGGGGATGTCCGCCGGTGCGGTCACGTCGCTCGACGGACCGGCGCTCGCCGTCGCGCTCCGGGCGGGCCTCGAGGGCATCGTCGCGCGGGGCAAGCCCGAGGCGGGCGACAAGACGATGTTCGACGCCATGGCGCCCGCGGTGGACGCCTTCGACTCCGCCCTCGCCGGAGGAGCCGATGCCGCGGCTGCCGCCAGGGCGGCGGCGGATGCCGCGGCCGCCGGCCGCGACGCCACGGTGCCGCTCGTCGCCCGGAAGGGCAGGGCGAGCTACCTCGGTGAACGCAGCGCGGGCCACCTCGACCCCGGAGCCGCCTCGACCGCGCTCCTGTTCGAGGCGCTCGCGGCGGCCCTCGCGGACGCCGGATGATCGGGATCGTCGCCGTCTCCCACAGCGCCCGGCTCGGGGAGGCGGCGCTCGAACTCGCCCTGCAGATGGTGCCGGGCGGCGGCGCGCGGGTCCGCGTGGCGGCCGGGGCCGGCGTGGACGCGGACGGCGCGCCCATCCTCGGGACGGACGCCGTCGCGGTGTCGGCGGCGATCGATGAACTCGCCGCCGAGGTCGACGGCGTGCTCGTGCTCATGGACCTCGGGTCGGCCGTGCTGAGCGCCGAGCTCGCGCTGGAGCTGCGCAGCAGCGACGTGCCGGTGCGGCTCGCGCCCGCGCCGTTCGTCGAGGGGCTCCTCGCCGCGGTGGTGGCCGCGGCGGCCGGGGGCGACCTCGATGCGGTCGCCGCTGAAGCCGCGTCGGCGTTGGCCGCGAAGACCGGTCAGCTCGGCCCGACGGACGATGCGACGGCGGAGGACATCGTGACGTCGCCCGCGGAGCGCGCTCCTGACGGGTCGGAGCCGGCCGGGGAGACGGTGTCCCGTCGGGTGCGGGTGCGCAATCCTCTCGGCATCCATGCCCGCCCCGCCGCACTGATCGCGGAAGCGGCGGCGGGCGCGGACGTGCGTCTGCGGCGGTTGCCGGACGGCCCGGAGGCCGCGGCCGGGAGCCTGACCCGGTTGCTCGCACTCGGCGCGCGGCAGGGGACCGAGTTCGAGCTCACGGGTCGGGGAGCGGATGCCGAGGCGGCGATCGACCGCCTGGTCTCGCTCTTCCAGGGAGGATTCGGCGAGGGCGTCGAGACGGACGAGGGCGCCACCGGCGGCCCCGGAACCGCACCCGCGCTCGGCACAGCCGGGGACGACCAGACGGGAGCCCGGGCCGACCACGAACCGGCGCCGACGCCGGAGATCGTCTCCGGATCCGTGCTGCAGGGCCGCGGCGTCAGCCCGGGACGGGTGGCCGCGAGGGCGGTGTCCCTCGCACCGGCACTCCCGGAACCGGATGCCGAGACCGTCGTCCCGCCGGAGGGTCGGGAGGCCGAGGTCTCCACGATCGAGTGGGCGGCGGTCGCCGTCGCCGATCAGCTGCGTTCGCGCGCCGAACGGGCCCGCGGAGAGGCGCGGGCGATCCTGGACGCGTCCCGGCTCCTCGCCTCGGACCCGGAGCTCGTCGCGGAAGCCACCGCCCTCGTGCGCGCTCAGGGCCGCACGGCGGCGCGGGCAGTCTGGGAGACGTCCGCGGCACACGAGGCGGCGCTCGCAGCGCTCGGCGGGAGGATGGCGGAGCGCGCCGCCGACATCCGTGACGTCCGGGACCGCATGATCGCCGAGATCCTCCGGGTGGACATGCCCGGGGTCCCCGAGCGCGATGAGCCGTTCGTGCTCGTCGCGACCGACCTCGCACCCGCCGACACGGCAGCGCTGGACGGCGGGAGCTGCGTCGCTCTCGTGACCGCGGACGGCGGGCCCACGTCGCACACGGCGATCATCGCGCGGGCACTGGGACTTCCCGCCGTGGTCGGGGTGCCAGGGGCGACCGGCATCCCCGAGGGGGCCATGCTCCTCATCGACGGGGATCGCGGCACGGTCCACGTCGACCCGGACGAGGCGGAGATCGCCGAGGCCCGGGCCGCGGCCGTCGTGGTGACCTTCGACGGGCGGGGTCGTCTCGCCGACGGGACCCGCGTGCCGCTCCTGGCCAACGTCGGGGGCGCCGCGGATGCCGGGAGCGCGGCCGCGGCGCACGCCGAGGGGGTCGGACTCTTCCGCACCGAGTTCTGCTTCCTCGACCGGACAGCGGCGCCGAGCATCGAGGAGCAGGTCGAGGCGTACCGCGGGGTGCTGCGCGCATTCCCCGGGCGGAAGGTCGTCGTGCGCACGCTGGATGCGGGGAGCGACAAGCCGTTGCCGTTCGCGAACGACGACGACGAGGAGAACCCCGCGCTCGGTGTGCGGGGCCTGCGCCTCTCCCGTCGCCGGCCCGCACTCCTCGACGATCAGCTCCGCGCGCTGGCCAGGGCCGCCGATGCGGAATCCGCCGAGGTGGAGGTCATGGCCCCGATGGTCGCCACGGTCGACGAGGCCGCGGACTTCGCGGCGCGGTGCCGTGCCGCGGGGCTGGACAGAGCGGGGATCATGATTGAGACCCCGGCGGCGGCGCTGCTGGCCGCCGAGCTGTTCGAGGTCGTGGACTTCGTGAGTCTCGGGACCAACGATCTCGCGCAGTACACCCTCGCCGCGGACCGGCTGTCCAGTGCGCTCGCCGATCTCAACGATCCCTGGCAGCCGGCGGTCCTGCGGCTCATCGGGACGGTCGGGGCGGCGGGACGCGCGGCGGGCAAGGCCGTCGGCATCTGCGGGGAGGCGGCCGGTGACCCGGCACTCGCCCCCGTGCTGGTCGGGCTCGGAGCGACCTCGCTGTCGATGACGCCGCGCGCCCTCGGGCGGGTGGCGGCCGCGCTCGATGCCGTGGACGCCGATGCCTGCCGGCGGGCGGCCGAGGGCGCGAGCGGCGCGAGAACCGCGGCGGACGCGCGGCGGGCGGCCGCCGGCGTCCTGAGTCCCGGATCCTGACCGCTATCCTTCCCTCAGGGGCGCGCATCGGTGCGCACGAGACCACTCGGAGGGGTTCATGACGGCTGCGGTGCCCGGGGGGCGGAAGAGGCGCGGCGCGGCGTTCCTCGCGGCGGCGACGGCAGCGGCGCTGATCGCCGTGCCCGGATGCGCGGCGACCCCGGAGGCGACGACCACGACCGCCTCTCCGGTGACGGAGACGCCGACGCCGGAGCCGTACGACGGCCCGCTCCTGTTCGTGGGGGACGGCCTCGACGCCTTCGCGCTCACGCCGGCCGAGGTCGCCGACCTGCTTCCGTCCGCGCCGCCGGCGGGTGAGGTCGACGACATTCTGCTGCAGTACGCGGACGGGGGCGGCCCGGACTTCACCCCGTCCGTGTGCGGGATGCTGATCATGGAGACCTCGATGTTCAGCATCGGGGCGCGCACGGTGCCCTGGGCGGACGCCGAGGACACGCAGAACAGCGGCAAGCAGGAGATCCTCCAGTTCGCGTCGGAGGACGTGGCGGCCGAGCGCATGGATCTGCTCGCCTCGACCGTCGACCGCTGCGCGCAGTTCGACGCTCGGGGTGAAGGCACCTTCAACGCGGTCGCCGTGCCCGATGAGGAGGGCGTGCGGGCTTTCGCCGGCACGATGACCATGAACTCCGGCGGAAACCCCTGGCGCGTGCACCACGCCTTCGCCGCCGTCGGCAACGTCGTCGTGCACCTGCGGCAGCCGGCGCTCGACGGCTCCGCGTTCGACGCCGAGCGCGCGGCTCTGCTCCTCCGGGATCGGGCGGTCGAGGCGGAAGCCGCTCTCGTCGAGGAGCTCACGGACGACCCGCCGGTCGCCGAGACCCCGGCGCCCGCCGACCCCGCCGCTCCGTGGAGCGACTGGGAGATGACGACGACGGGTGTGGGCCCCCTCGTGCTGGGCACCTCGCGCGAGGAGGCGGTGGCGGCGATCCCGGGGGCCACCGTGGAGGAGTTCGACTGGTCCGACCGGCAGGTGCGCGTCGTGAGCGCCGACGGGACGTCCCGCCTCGTGCTGCACTTCGCCGAGCAGGGGGATGCGCTGGCGGCGGTCACCGCCGGCATCGCGAACATCCAGGGCGACGTCGAGCCGGACGGCGCCGCGCTGCCCGCCGCCGAGGGAGTCCGGATCGGCGCTCCGCTGACGGAGGCGGTCGCGGCCTTCCCGGAGGGCACGTTCCTCCGCGTGGTCTCGTCCGGCGAGTACTTCTACGAATGGTCCACGCGGGAGGGAGGCACGATCCGCTTCCGCGCGGATCGCGACTTCTCCGACCCGGCGGCGGTGATCACCGGCGTCACCGTGGAGGACGCGACGCTGCGGACGCCGTTCCGGATCGAGTGACCCCACCCGCGTCCCCGACACCCTTGCGTTACTGACCGATCGTTCAGTTAGTATGGGCGGACGGGACGCGGTCGTCCCGTCCCAGCGCGACGAGGAGGTCGGCGATGACGGAGGCGACGGATACGGCGGAGGCCGTGCGGCCGAACCGGGCCATGATGGAACGCGACCGGGCCTCGGCGATGCTCGGGCTCGTGGTCGAACGCGACGACCCGGGGCACGCGGTCGTGTCGATGCGCGTCCGTGAGGACATGACCAACGGCTTCCAGATCACCCACGGCGGGCTCGTGTTCGCGCTCGCCGACACCGCCTTCGCGATCGCCTGCAACGAAGACGACCGGGTGACGGTGGCCGCCGGTGCCGACATCTCGTTCCTCAAGCCCACCGTCGCGGGGCAGACGCTCACCGCGACGGCCGTCCGCCGCACCCGCACCGGTCGCTCCGGCCTCTACGACGTGACGGTCGTGGACGAGCAGGGCGACGCGGTCGCCGAGTTCCGCGGCCGCTCCCGCACCACCTCCCAGACCTTCTGATCCGCCGTTCCGAGGAGTCCCCGTGTCGACGATGACCGCCCCCGCCTCCGCCCTCCGCCCGCCGACGACCGACGAGCTCGACCCCGAGGAGCGGATGAGCCGCGCCGAGATCGAGCGCCTGCAGCTCGAGCGCCTCCGGTGGACCGTGCAGCACGCCTATCGCAACGTTCCGCTCTACACGCGGAAGTTCGACGAGGCGGGCGTGCATCCCGACGACATCCGCACGCTCGACGACGTGCACCGGCTGCCCTTCACCACTAAGGACGACCTGCGCGAGACGTACCCGTTCGGGATGTTCGCGGTGCCGATGGCCGACGTCGCCCGCATCCACGCGTCCAGCGGCACCACGGGCCGCCCAACCGTCGTCGGCTACACGCGCGGCGACCTCGACCGCTGGGGGACGCTGGTGGCCCGGTCGCTCCGCGCCAGCGGCATCCGGCGCGGCATGAAGGTGCACAACGCCTACGGGTACGGCCTGTTCACGGGTGGGCTCGGGGCGCATGCCGGCATCGAAGCCCTGGGCGCCACCGTGATCCCGATGTCGGGCGGACAGACCGCCCGGCAGGTGCAGCTCATCCGCGACTTCGAGCCGGACGCGATCCTGTGCACCCCGAGCTACCTCCTCACGATCGCCGACGCGATGGCCGCGCAGGGCATCGACCCGCGGTCCACCTCGCTCCAGGTCGCGGTGCTCGGCGCGGAGCCCTGGACCAACGAGATGCGGCACGAGCTGGAGCAGCGGCTCGGCATCGACGCCCTCGACATCTTCGGGCTCAGCGAGGTGATGGGGCCGGGCGTCGGCAACGAGTGCCTCGAGACCAAGGACGGCCCGCATCTGTGGGAGGACCACTTCCTGCCCGAGGTGATCGACGGCGACTCCCTGCAGGCGCTGCCGGACGGCGAACGGGGCGAGCTCGTCTTCACCTCGCTCACCAAGGAGGCGTTCCCCGTCATCCGCTACCGCACGCGCGACATCACCCGCCTGCTCCCCGGCACGGCGCGTCCGGGTATGCGGCGGATGGAGAAGGTCACCGGGCGCAACGACGACATGATCATCCTGCGCGGCGTCAACCTCTTCCCGACGCAGATCGAGGAGCTGGTGCTCGGGATCGAGCAGCTCACGCCGCACTTCATCCTGGAGCTGACGAAGGAGGGCCGGATGGACGCCCTCACCGTCCGTATCGAGCGGCACCCCGACCTGTCCGTGGAGACGTGCGAGGCGGCGGCGCAGGTGCTGGTGCAGCGCATCAAGGTGTTCATCGGCTCGACGGTCGCTGTCCGGCTGGAGGAGCCGGGGGCGCTGCCGCGCAGCGAGGGCAAGTACAAGCGCGTCTACGACCTGCGCTGACACGCGGGGGTCTCGGCGTCGACCTCCGCGATGCGCGCGGCGGGCGGTGCGAGACTGAGGGGGATGTCCGAGATGCAGACCACGCGGCGCGGCCGCCCCGGGTACGACCAGCAGGGGATCCTCGCCGTCGCGGTGGCCGCCTTCAACGAGCACGGCTACGACGCGACCTCGATCGGGATGCTCGCCGAGCGCCTCGGGCTGTCGAAGTCGGCGATCTACCATCACTTCGGGTCGAAGGACGAGATGCTCGACCGCGCCCTCGACAGCGCCCTCGGCGGGCTCGAAGCCGTGGTCGACGCACCCCTCCCGGACAGCGGGGGAGCCGCCGATGCGGTCGCCCGCCTGGAACACGTGCTCCGCGGGGCCGTCCATGTGCTCGTGGAGCAGCTCCCCGCCGTGACGCTGCTGCTGCGCGTGCGCGGGAACACCGACGTCGAGCGCCGCGCCCTCACCCGGCGCCGGGCGTTCGACCGTCGCATCACGGCCCTCGTCGCGGAGGCGCAGGCTGAGGGTGCCCTGCGCTCCGACATCGACGCGGCCGTCGTCGCGCGCCTGACGTTCGGCATGATCAACTCGATCGTCGAGTGGTACCGCCCCGGTGGTCGCGAGGGCGCCGACCGCCTCGCCGACGACGTCGTCGCGATCGCCCTCGACGGCCTCCGCCACCCCTGACCCCGAAACCCCGTCTTCGCGCCGAGGCCCCGCCGTATCCGCGTGGGAAGGGCGGGGCCTCGACGAGAACCCGGGGGCTCGGGATCAGGCGGGGGTGAGCTCCTTCGCGACCAGGGTCAGGACATCGTAGGTCGCGACGAGCTCGTCGTCCTGGTTCTTCAGCACCGCGTCCCAGCGCACCTCGCCGTACTCGTCGGTCTCCCGCGGCGTGATCTGCTTGGCGGTGAGCTCGACGCGGATCTCGTCGCCGGGGGACACCGGGGTCACGAAGCGCAGGTTCTCCAGCCCGGAGTTCGCGAGCACGGGACCGGGAGCCGGATCGACGAAGAGCCCGGCCGCCCACGACACCAGCAGGTAGCCGTGGGCCACGCGTCCGGGGAAGAACGGGTTCGCCGCCGCCGACGCCTCGTCCATGTGCGCGTAGAACGTGTCGCCTGTGAACGCCGCGAACGTCTCGATGTCGTCGAGGGTGACGGTGCGCGAGGGGCTGACGACCTGATCGCCGATGCGCAGCTCCGCCAGCGACTTCCGGAAGGGGTGCACGCCGTCGTCGGTGTCGAACGGACGGGCCGAGGCCCCCTGGTGCCAGACGCCGGTGAGCGCGGTCATCATCTCCGGGGAGCCTTGCACCGCGGTGCGCTGCATGTGGTGCAGCACCGCCCGGATGCCGCCGAGCTCCTCGCCGCCGCCGGCGCGACCGGGGCCGCCGTGCACGAGGTTCGGCAGGGGAGACCCGTGGCCGGTCGAGCTGCGTGCGTCGTCGCGGTCGAGGAAGAGCACGCGGCCGTTGTACGCGGCGATCCCCGCGGCGAGCGTGGTCGCGACCTCCGGGTCGTGCGTCGCGACGCTCGTCACGAGCGAGCCGCCGCCCCGGGCCACGAGTGCCGCCGCCTCGTCCAGCGTGCGGTAGCCGAGGATGCTGGAGACGGGGCCGAACGCCTCGATCTCGTTCACGGCGGGGCTGGTCGCATCGGTGAAGCGCAGGAGCATCGGCGCCACGAACGCGCCGTCCTCCGCCGGGCCCTCGCTGCCGTCCGCACGGCGGACCGTCGGCGTCTCGGGGGAGCCGATCACGAGCTCGCCGCCGCCCTCGCGGAGTCGCGCCACCTGCCGGAGCACCTCGTCGCGCTGGGCCGTCGAGGCGAGCGGTCCCATCGTCACGCCCTCCGCGCGCGGGTCGCCCACGACGATCCGCGCAGCGAGCCGGTCGCGCACGGCGGCGATCACGTCGTCCACCGCGTCCTCCGGCACGATCGCCCGCCGGATCGCGGTGCACTTCTGCCCGGCCTTCGACGTCATCTCCGCGACGAGCTGCTTCACGTAGGCGTCGAACTCCGGCGTGCCGGAGGCCGCATCCGTGCCGAGGACCGAGGCGTTGATCGAGTCGGTCTCGCTGGTGAAGCGGACCCCGCCGGTCTGCACCGCGTCGTGAGCCCGCAGCCGCTCCGCCGTCGACGCCGAGCCGGTGAACGCGACGAGGTCGCCGAGGCGCAGGTGCTCGAAGAGGTCGGGCACGCTGCCGGACACGAGCTGCAGCGACCCCTCGGGCAGCAGACCCGATTCCACCATCACCCGCACCATGGCCTCGGTGAGGTAGCCGGTGGGGGTGGCGGGCTTCACGACCGTGGGGACACCGGCGAGGAAGGCCGGCGCGAACTTCTCCAGCGAGCCCCACACGGGGAAGTTGAAGGCGTTGATCTGCACCGCCACCCCGGGCAGCCGGGTGTAGATGTGCCGACCGAGGAAGGAGCCGTCCCGGGACAGGTTCTCCACGGCGCCGTCGACGTAGACCTTCGCGTTCGGCAGCTCGCGCCGGCCCTTGCTGGAGTACGCGAAGAGCACGCCGATGCCGCCGTCGATGTCGACCCAGGAGTCCTGCGCGGTGGCGCCGGTGCGGCTGGAGAGCGCGTACAGCTCCTCCTTGCGGGCGGTCAGCGCGAGCGCGAGCTGCTTGAGCAGCACGGCGCGCTGGTGGAACGTGAGCTCCCCGAGCGCGGCCTGGCCGGTGGTGCGGGCGTAGTCGAGCGCCGCGCCGAGGTCGAGGCCGGTGGTGGAGACGCGGGCGACCGTCTCCCCGGTCGAGGCGTCGCGCACCGCGGTGGCGTCCGCGTCGGAGGCGGGCGTCCACCAGGAGCCCTGCACGTAGCTGGGGAGGATCTCGGTCATGGGGGTTCCCTTCATCAGTCGTCCCATTCGTAGAAGCCGCGTCCGCTCTTGCGGCCGAGGTGCCCCTCCGCCACGAGGCGGCGCAGCAGGGTCGGGGGTTCGAAGCGCGAGCCGAGCTGCGCCGCGAGGTACTCGGCGATGCCGAGCCGGACGTCCAGCCCGACGATGTCGGTGAGTCGGAGCGGCCCCACCGGGTGCTTGTAGCCCAGGGTCATGGCGGCGTCGATGTCGGCCGCGGAGGCGACGCCGTCCTCGAGCATCCGGATCGCCTCGAGGCCGAGGGCGACGCCCAGCCGTGACGACGCGAAACCCGGGGCGTCGGCGACGACGATGGGCGTCTTCCCCAGCGCGCGGACCCAGGAGGCGGCGTCCGCGACCAAAGTCTCCGCGGTCGCGCCGCCACGCACCACCTCCACGAGGGTCGAGGCGGGCACCGGGTTGAAGAAGTGCATCCCGAGGAAGCGCTCGGGGCGGTCGAGCACCGCCGCGAGCTCGTCGATCGAGATGGACGACGTGTTGGACGCGAGGGCCGCGTCGTCGGCGAGGTGGCGCTCGACGCGGGTGAGGGCGTCGATCTTGAGTGCCAGCTCCTCCGGGACGGCCTCGACGACGAGGGTGCAGTCCGCGAACAGGGCGGCGTCGGTCCCGGTCGCGAACCGGGCCCGGTAGGCCTCGCCCGTCTCGATCGCCGTGCCGCGGGCGAGCGAGGCGTCGATCGACCCGTGCACGCGGGCGGCGGCGGCCGCGGCGGCGTCGTCGTCCCGCTCGACCACGGTCACGGGGGCTCCGGCGAGGAGGAAGGCGTGGGCGATGCCGGCGCCCATGCGTCCGCCGCCGAGCACGCCGACACGGGCCGGGGCTGCGGCTTCGGGGGAGGAGGGCGTGCTCATCGGTCTCTCCGTTCCAGGAAGGCGGTCATGCGACGGTGCTTCTCCGGGCTCTCGAACAGCGCGGCCTGCTCCTCGAGGTCGACCGCGGGGTGCTGGTCGCGCGGCGCCCGGAACACCCGCTTGGTCGCGATGGTCGCCGCGGGGTCGTTGCGGGCGATGCGGTCGGCGACCGCGTGGGCGGCGGCGAGGAGGTCGGCGACCTCGTGCAACGAGGAGACGAGACCGATGCGGAGCGCTTCCTCGGCGTGCACCGTGCGGCCGGTCAGCAGCAGCTCGATGGCGCGGGCGTCGCCCACGATCTCCTTGAGGCGCCAGCTCGCTCCGGCGGCGGCGAGGATGCCCAGGCCGGTCTCCGGGTTGCCGATCTTCAGGGTCGGCGTCGCGAGGCGGATGTCGGCGGCATACGCGAGTTCCGCGCCACCGCCGAGCGCGTAGCCGTCGATCGC
The DNA here is from genome assembly GCF_042799975.1 of Microbacterium sp. NPDC057658. Taxonomy (NCBI): domain Bacteria; kingdom Bacillati; phylum Actinomycetota; class Actinomycetes; order Micrococcales; family Microbacteriaceae; genus Microbacterium; species Microbacterium sp. NPDC057658. The sequence goes on from NZ_JBHVHT010000001.1 coordinate 1,449,255, forward strand.
GGCGATGACGGGCATCGGCAGCTCCGCGACGCGGACGAACGCGTGGGCGTTGATGCCGCGACGGGCGTCGTCGGCGCGGCGTTCGCGCAGCTCGGCGATGTCGGCGCCGGCCGCGAACACCCCGTCGGCGCCGGTGAGGATGAGCGTGCGCGGCGTCTCCTCCAGCTCGGCGCACAGCGCGTGCAGGGCGTCGATCGTGGCCTGGTCGATCGCGTTGCGCTTGTGCGGACGGTTCAGGGTCGCGACGACGCGGTCCGCGGTGCGGGTGACGAGCAGCGGCTCGTCCGCGCCGCTCACACCTTCTCCAGGATCACGGCCGCGCCCTGGCCGACGCCGACGCACATCGTGGCGAGGCCGTAGCGGGAGTCCTCGCGCTCCATGCGTCCCATCAGCGTCACGAGCAGGCGCGAGCCGGACGAGCCGAGCGGGTGCCCGAGAGCGATGGCGCCGCCGTCGGCGTTCACGCGGTCCTCATCGAGGCCCAGCCGCCGGATGCAGGCGAGCGACTGCGAGGCGAACGCCTCGTTGAGCTCCACGGCGCCGATGTCGTCGAGGGAGAGCCCCGAACGGCGCAGCGCCTTCTCCGTCGCGGGGACCGGTCCGAGTCCCATGATCTCCGGAGCCAGGGCGGCGGAGGTGCCGACGACGATCCGGGCGCGGGGCGTCAGTCCGTGGCGCTCGACGGCTTCGGCGCTCGCCACGAGCACGGCCGAGGCGCCGTCGTTGAGGGCGCTCGAGTTGCCGGCCGTGACGACCTCTCCGCCGGCCACGACGGGACGGAGGCGCGCGAGCACCTCGAGCGTGGTATCCGGGCGCGGCCCCTCGTCGACGAGCACCTCGCCGTCGCGGACCGGCACGCCGACGATCTCCGGGGCGAAGCGGCCGGCGGCGATCGCGGCGGCGGCGCGCTGCTGCGAGCGGACGGCGAAGGCGTCGGCCTCGGCGCGGGTGATGCCGTCGACCCGGGCGACCTCCTCCGCGGTCTCCGGCATCGTGAAGGTGGCCTTGTCGCGTGCGGCGAGGCGCGGGTTCGGGAAGCGCCAGCCGATCGAGGTGTCGAAGGCGGCGCCGGGCTTCGCCCACGCCTTCTCCGGCTTGGCCTGTACCCAGGGGGCGCGGGTCATGGACTCGACGCCCCCGGCGACGAGGAGATCGGCGTCGCCCGCGCGGATCGCCTGTGCGGCCATGGTGACGGCGGACATCCCGGAGGCGCACAGGCGGTTGACCGTGATGCCCGGCACGGTGTCGGGGAGGCCGGCGAGGAGCACGGCCATCCGGGCGACGTTCCGGTTGTCCTCTCCGGCCTGGTTGGCGGCGCCGAGGATGACCTCGTCCAGCTCCGTACGCGCCGGGTCGAGCCCGGCGCGGCGCACGGCCTCGCCGACGACGAGCGCCGCGAGGTCGTCGGGACGGACGGCGGAGAGGGAGCCGCCGTAGCGGCCGACCGGGGTGCGGACCCCTCCGACGAGGTAGGCCTCTGGCATGCGGATCTCCTGACTTCGTCGTCCTGGTGTGGTCCGGGAGCGGCCGGTCGTGAATTACTGACCGATCGTAAGGTAATTATGGCACAGGCGCACGGCCGGCCGCGATCCCGGACCAGGAGTCAGACGCTGAGATCCACGCCCTTCGTCTCCTTCACCAGCGAGACGCCGATGAGCGAGATGATCGACGCGACCGCGATGTAGACGCCGATCGTCCACGCGGCGTGGAACTGGTTCAGCAACGCCTCCGCGATCATCGGTGCGAACGCGCCGCCGAGGATGGCCCCGAGGGCGTAGCCGATCGAGACGCCCGAGTAGCGCACGTTCGCGGGGAACATCTCGGCGTACAGTGCCGCCTGCGGGCCGTACGAGAGTCCGAGCGCGAACGTCATGACGAACAGGGCGACGAAGTACCAGACGATGTTCGCGGTGTCGATGAGGAACCACATCGGGATGGCCCACACGGCGAGGGCGACGTACCCGATCTGGAACGTGCGGATGCGGCCGAGGCGGTCGGACAGCGCGCCGCCCCACAGGGTGAAGATCAGCCAGCCGAACGAGGCGAGCGTGGTCGCCAGCAGCACCGGCGGGCGCTCCATGCCGAGAGCCGTGACGGCGTACGTCGCGAAGAACGCGATCAGTAGGTATCCGGCGGCGTTGTTGGCGATGAAGATGACGGCCGTGAGCACGACCTGCTTCGTGTGTGCGCGGAAGAGCTGCCCGAGCGGCGCCGAGGCCTCCTTGCGGCGGCGACGGAGGTCTTCGAACACGGGGCTCTCGTCGACCGCGCGACGGATGACGTAGCCGACCGCGATGAGCACGATCGAGAGCAGGAACGGGATGCGCCAGCCCCACTCGAGGAAGGCCTCGGGGGACATCGAGCTCGTGAGGGCCCAGAGGGTGAAGGTGGCGAGGATCATGCCGACCGGCACGCCGATCTGCGGGAACGCGCCGAACAGGCCGCGTCGCGCCGTCGGTGCGTGCTCGACGGCCATGAGGGCTGCGCCGCCCCATTCGCCGCCGGCCGAGAAGCCCTGCAGGATGCGCAGGAGGATCAGGAGGATCGGGGCGGCGACGCCGATGGCGGCGTACGTGGGCAGCAGACCGATGAGGGAGGTGGACAGCCCCATCATCACGAGGGTGAAGACGAGCATCTTCTTCCGGCCGAGCTTGTCGCCGAGGTGTCCGGCGACGATAGCGCCGAGTGGGCGGAACAGGAACGAGATGCCGATGGTCGCGAAGGAGAGCACCTGGGCGAGCCCGGGGCTCGACTCCGCGATGGGGGCGAGGAAGAGCGGGGCGAGCACGAGGCCCGCCGCCTGGGCGTAGATGAAGAAGTCGTACCATTCGATCGACGTCCCCACGAGGGTGCCGGCGAGGACGCGCCGCTCCTCGGCGGGCATCCTTCCGGTCGACGAGGCGGCTGCGGTGGCTGAGGTCATGCGAACTCCGTTGTTCTGCGAGGGGGAGCGCCGACGCGGGTACGTCGGCGATGACTTACCGAATGATCGGTCAGTAATCGCCGAGCGTAGCGTATCGGCGCTCCGCCCACGAGGGTTCGCCGGCCGGTCGACCTCAGACCCGCCCGAAGGCGCGGAGCGGATGCTCGATGAGCTCCACCACGCGGCGGAGGAATCCGGCCGCATACCCGCCGTCGCAGACGCGGTGGTCGAACACGAGCGAGAGCTGGACGATGCGACGCGGCACGATCGCCCCGTCCACGACCCAGGGCCGCTCGATGATCCGGCCGATGCCGAGGATCGCGACGTCGGGGTGATTGATGATCGCCGCGGAGCCGTCGACGCCGAGCCCGCCGTAGTTGTTGAGCGTGAAGGTCGATCCGCGGAGCCGCTCGGGCGGGAGCGTGCCGGCGCGCGCGGTGGCCGCGAGCTCGCGCAGGGCGGCGTCGAGGTCGGCGACCGTGAGCCGGTGCGCGTGCGGGACGACCGGGACGAGGAGGCCGCGTTCGGTGTCGGCCGCGACGCCGAGGTTCACGCCGTCGAACGAGATCAACTCGGAGCCGTCGTCGCTGAGCCGCGAGGCGAGGACCGGGTAGTCCTCCAGTGCGAGCAGCACGAACCGCGCGAGGAGCGCCGTGATCGACGGGGCCTTCGCGCCCTCGGGAGCCATCCGCCCGCGGAGGTCCCAGAGCTCGGTGGCGTCGACGTCGACCCACACGGTGGCCTCGGGGATCTCCGAGCGGCTCTGGGCGAGCCGGGCGCTCACGGTACGGCGCAGCGGGGACAGGCGCTCGCGGCTGCGGACCGGGAGGCCGTCGATCTCGCCGGTGGGAGCGGTCGCGGAGGTCGGCGCCGGGGCCGCGGCGACGCCGTCCACCGCATGGTCCACGGCGGCGCGCAGCACGTCGGCGCGCGTGATCGCCCCGTCCGCTCCGGTGGGGGAGATCGCGTGCACGTCGAGGCCCAGATCCCGGGCGAGGCGCCGCACGAGTGGCGACCGCACGGCGACCGGCGCGGGTCGCGCGGCGTCGCGGGGGGCCGGTGCGGGCGACTCCGGAGCGGTCGCGGCGGGTGCGGCGGGTGCGGGTGCTGACGAGGCGGGTGCCGGTGCGGGGCGTGGCGCCACGGGGCGGCGTCGCCGACCCGTCGAGGCGGACGCGGAGGTGCCGTACCCGATGAGGACGTTGCCCGACCCCGCCCGCTCCTCCTGCCGGTACGCCTCGTGCTCGGGCTGCGCGGCGGGGGCCTGCGGCGCGGACGTGGTCTCCTCGCTGCCGGGGTCGGCGACCTCCAGCACCGGGGCCCCGACGTCGATGGTGTCGCCGGGTGTGCCGTGCAGCGCCGTCACAACGCCCGCGAACGGCGAGGGCAGTTCCACGACGCTCTTCGCGGTCTCGACCTCGGCGATGGCCTGGTCGGTCGCGATCGTGTCGCCGACGGACACCAGCCACTGCACGAGGCCGGCCTCGGTGAGTCCCTCGCCGAGGTCGGGGAGGCGGAACACGCGGGTCGCGGTCTTCACCGGGGTGCTCATGCTTCGTCCTCCCAGTGCAGCGTGTCGATCGCGTCGAGCACCCGATCGACGTCCGGCAGGTACCAGTGCTCGAACTTCGGCGGCGCGTAGGGGGTGTCGAAACCGGTCACCCGCCGCACCGGGGCCTCCAGGTACTCGAAGCAGCGCTCGAACACCCGGGCCTGGATCTCGGAGGCGACGCTGACGAATCCCGGGGCCTCGGCGATCACGACCGCGCGTCCCGTGGACCGCACCGCCGCGGTGACCGTCTCGTCGTCGAAGGGGGAGAGGGAGCGCACGTCGACCACCTGCACGCTGCGCCCTTCGCCCGCGGCGACCTCAGCCGCCTCCAGCGCGAGCGGCACGGAGGCTCCGTACGCGAGGAGGGTCACGTCGGTGCCCTCCCTGGCGATGCGCGCCGCGCCGATCTCCGCCGTCACGGCGGTGTCGACCTCGCCCTTCGACCAGTAGAGCTTCTTGGGCTCGAGGAAGACCACCGGGTCCGGCGCGGCGATGGCCGCCCGGAGCAGCGAGTAGGCGTCCTGCGGGGTGGACGGGCTCACGACGGCGAGGCCGGGCGTGTGCGCGTAGTACGCCTCGGACGAGTCGCAGTGGTGCTCGACGCCCCCGATGCCGCCGCCGAACGGGATGCGGATCACGAGCGGCATGCGCATCCCGCCGCGGGTGCGGTTGCCGAGCTTCGCGACATGGCTGACGATCTGCTCGAACGCGGGCAGGGCGAAGGCGTCGAACTGCATCTCGACCACGGGGCGCATCCCGTTCATCGCCATGCCGACGGCGGTGCCGATGATGCCGGACTCCGCGAGCGGGGTGTCGAAGCAGCGGTCCTCGCCGAAGCGGGCGGTGAGTCCGTCCGTGATGCGGAAGACGCCGCCGAGGGCTCCCACATCCTCTCCGAACACGACCACGTCGGGGTCGGCGGCGAGGGCGTCGGCGAGAGCGCGGTTGAGGGCGGCGGCCATGGTCATGGTCGTGGTGGTGCCGGCGTCCGTCGCGACCGGCGTCTCGTGCTCGGCGATGGTCATCGGGGGCCTCCGGTCGTCATCGTCTCGGCGGGGTGGGAGCGCTCGATCTCCTCCCGGAGGAGCTGCCACTGCTCCTCACGCTGCGGCGAGCGGGTCGCGGTCACGAAGCGGAAGAGGTCTTCCGGGTCGAGCTCCGCATCGGTGTTCAGGGCGGTGCGCATGGCGGCGGCGATCTCCTCCGCACCCGCGGCGAAGCGCTCTTCTGCCTCGTCGTCCAGCGTCCCCGTCGCGGTGAGGTGCGCGCGCAGGCGGAGCAGCGGATCGCGGGCGAGCCAGGCCTGCACCTCCTCGCGTTCGCGATAGCGGGTGTCGTCGTCGGCGTTGGTGTGCGCCTGCATGCGGTACGTGTGGGCCTCGACGAGAGAGGGGCCGCCGCCGGCGCGGGCGCGGTCGACGGCCTCCGTGAGCACCGCGAGGACCGCGGCCACGTCGTTGCCGTCGACGCGCTGTCCCGGCATGCCGTAGCCGACCGCCTTATGGGCGAGGGAGGGGGCGGCGGTCTGCCGGGAGAGGGGGACCGAGATTGCGAACTCGTTGTTCTGCACGAAGAACACGACGGGCACGTGGAACACCGCCGCGAAGTTCATCGCCTCGTGGAAGTCGCCCTCGCTCGTCGCGCCGTCGCCGCAGAGCGCGAGCACCACGGTGTCCTCGCCGCGGTGCTTCGCCGCCTGCGCGAAGCCGACCGCGTGCAGCAGCTGGGTCGCGAGTGGGGTGGCCTGCGGGGCGACGCGGTGCGCACGCACGTCGTAGCCCGAGTGCCAGTCGCCCTTGAGGAGCACCATCGCCTCCGCGGGAGCGACGCCGCGGGCGATCACGGCGACCGAGTCGCGGTACGTGGGGAAGAGCCAGTCGGTGTCGCGGAGCACCATCGCCGCGGCCACCTGGCAGGCCTCCTGGCCGTGCGACGACGGGTAGACCGCGAGGCGGCCCTGGCGCACGAGCGCGCCGGCCTGATCGTTGATGCGGCGGCCTTCGACGAGGCCGCGGTAGGCCGCCAGCAGGACGTCGGCGGCGGGGAGCGCGTAGGTCTCGTCGGGGAGGGTGGTCCCGTCCTCGGCGACCAGTCGTACCGCGGTGTCCCGCGGGAGCATGTCGTGGGGGTGCATCCGTCCGCCTTCCTTGCCGAACTCGATGAGGACAGCATGCCGCGCGTGTGACAGTCATCCAAGATCCGTCGCAGGATCGTGGACGATTGCTCGCGACATGCCACAATGGCTTACGAAATGTCAGGATTTCCCGGACGGGAGAGGGGTGCCATGGCGGCGCTGGACGAGACGGATCGCGCGATCCTCGCGGAGCTGCGGCGGGATGCGCGGGCGTCCATGACCGCGATCGCCGAGGCGGTGCACATCTCCCGCGCGGGGGCGCATGCCCGCATCAAGCGGCTCACCGACGCCGGGGTGATCACCGGGTACACCGTGCGCACCGACCCCGTGCTGCTGGGGCATCACGCGAGCGCGTACGTGACCCTCGCGATCGAGCAGGCCACGTGGCAGGAGGTGAGCGCGCGGCTCCGGGTGATCCCGGAGATCGAGCACATGGCGCTCGTCGGCGGCGACTTCGACGTGCTGCTGCTCGTGCGCGCCAACGACGCCCGCGACCTGCGCCGCATCGTGCTGGAGGACATCCAGGCGATCCCGTCGATCCGCTCGACCCGGACGATCCTGATCTTCGAGGACTTCGACCGGGCGTGACACTTGTGTCCTGCGACGGGGGTCGTTGGGGTGCGACGGGCGTCGGTGCCGCGGGTCGTGGGTGGGGTACGGGGGTCGTGCCGGGAAGCGGCGAATTCGGCGGCGGCATGTTGTGCGGATGGTGTTGTGATGTGGAGGGTTGATCACGGGTCTGTTCGTGTGCAGGAGGAGTCCGTCGCGCATACTGGAATATCTCTCTGAACAGGGGTAATCGGGCCTCGCAATGTCGGCGGCCCTCTGTTGAATCGTCGTATGGAAGGCACCCCGGTAGCGGTTCTCGACGACACGGTCGTCGCTCTCGACGCCGTGCTGCAGTCCGGCACCGTGGGCGCTCTCGATGCCGGGGCGATGATGCACCTGCTGCGGGTCGCGGGCGAGATCCAGCGACGCGTGGAGGCCGTGATCGTGGAGGCGGTCGCGAGCGTCGATCCGCGTCCGGCGGGATCGGGGGAGCCGGCCTTCTGCGGCCGGTTCGGCTGTCGCTCGATGAACGAGCTGCTGCAGCGGGTGCTCCGCACCGACGGCGCGTCCGCCGCGCGGGTGGTGAAGGCCGCGCGGTTGGTGCGACGCGAGGTCGACCTGTCCTCCGGGGAGCGGCTGCCGGCGCGGTGGCCGGCGCTGCGCGAGGCCCTCCTCGACGGGGCGCTCGGCGTGACCGGGTTGCTGGCCGCGACCGGGCCGATCGAGCAGGCCGGCCCTCGCGTGCGCCTCGCCGACCGCTGGGAGGCCGACGCGTATCTCGCGGAGGTCGCTCGTGGCGAGGAGAGTTGCGACGGTGCCGAGAACAGTGATGGCGCCGAGAACAGTGATGACGCCCAGAACGAGCCCGGTCCGGCACCGACGCCCGAGGATCTGCGGGTGCGGGCGCAGCTGATCGTGCAGTACCTCGACCCCGACGGCGCGGAGCCTGCGGAAGACATCGCGCTGCGAGCGCGGGGTGTGGTGCTGGGGCGCGCCAAGGACGGCGTGATCCCGGTCCGGGGCGCACTGCTGCCCGAGGTCGCGGGGCAGCTGCAGCGGATCTGGGACGCATATCTGAACCCGAAGGTCGATGGTCCGCCGCTTCCCGGCGTCCACTTCGTGCCGTCCGCGGTACTCGAGGATTCCGATGCCGAGCAGCGGAACACGGCGGTGTCCCCGGACGACGATGTGCTCCCGGCCGGCGACCCCGGCGGGATGGTCGACGGGCGCACGCGGGCACAGAAGCAGCACGACGCGCTCGCGGCGGCTCTGGGGATCGCGGCCCGGCACGACGACATGCCACGGCTGGGCGGTGCCGCCCCGACACTCGTGGTGACGGTCGGCGCCGAGGACTATGCCACGGGGCGCGGCTGGGCGCGGATCGAGGGCGCCGAGACGCCGGTGTCGACGCGGGTCGCTGCGCACACGGCGTGCGGAGGGACAGTCCAGCGGATCGTGCTCGGCGCCGGAGGAAGGATCGTCGGGCTCGGGTCGAGCGACCGGATCTTCACCCCCGCGCAGCGCCGGGCGATCGGCGTGCGGGACGGTGAGTGCCTGATCCCCGGGTGTCACGTCCCCGCCGCCTGGTGCGAGATCCACCACGTCACGGAGCACGCGCACGGGGGTCCGACGCACACCGACAACGGGGTCGCGCTGTGCTGGCACCACCACCGCACACTGGACACCTCGGGGTGGCAGATCCGCATGCGAGAGGGAGTGCCGCAGGTGCGAGGGCCGGCGTGGTGGGATCCGAGGCGACGATGGCGCACGCCGCGCCTGACGCTTACCGGCTCCCCGGACCGGACGGGGTCCCGATTCGCTCACGCGGGACCGGCCCGGGAGCGCATCCTTCGCGCGGGGACATCTCCGGCGCGCTCCGCGACAAGTGCGGCGGGAAGGGCCGACCGAGAATGAGAAGAAGACCGGCGTCCGCGCCGTGACCCGCTCGAAGGAGAGACACCGATGTCCGATTCTGCCGTTCCCGTAGCCGTCGACTCCGGATCCGCCGATGCCGCGGCGACCGCCGCCGCTGCGCTGCTCGACCGCATCCAGGCCCCGCAGGGCGAGGGGCGCGAGATCCCCGACGCCGCGACGCGGGAGGTCATCGGACGCGCGCCCGTGGCCACGGTCTCCGACCTCGACGACGCGATCGCCCGCGCGAAGGCCGCGCAGCCCGCGTGGGAGGCGCTCGGACACGAGAAGCGGAGCGCACTCCTCCTGGCCGCGGCCGACGCCATCGACGCGAACGCCGAGGGGCTCGCCTACCTCCTGTCGCGGGAGCAGGGCAAGCCGCTGAACGGCCCCAACGCGCGGTTCGAGCTCGGCGCCTGCTCGGCCTGGCTGCGCACCAACGCCACCACCGTCCTGGAGCCGCAGGTGCTCGTCGACGACGAGACGCTGCACGCCGAGCTCGTCTACAAGGCGGCCGGTGTGGTCGGCGCCATCGGGCCGTGGAACTGGCCGCTCATGATCACGATCTGGCAGATCGGTCCGTCGCTGCGCATGGGCAACACGGTCGTCGCGAAGCCCAGCGAGTACACGCCGCTGAGCGTGCTGGCGATGCTCGCGGTGATGAACGACGTGCTGCCCGCCGACGTTCTCATCGGCGTCTCCGGCGACCGCGAGGTGGGCGGCCGCCTCGCCTCGCACCCCGACATCGCCAAGATCATGTTCACGGGCTCCACCGCGACAGGGCGCCGCATCATCGAGAGCTCCGCGGGCAACCTCGCCCGCCTCACGCTGGAGCTGGGCGGCAACGACGCGGGCATCGTGCTCCCCGGCACCGATCCCTCCGCGATCGCGGAAGACCTCTTCTGGGGTGCGTTCATCAACACCGGACAGACCTGCGCCGCCATGAAGCGCCTCTACGTGCACGACTCCGTGTACGACGAGGTCGTGGACGCGCTCGCCGCGATCGCCGCGCAGGTGCCGATGGGCAACGGGCTCGACGAGGGCAACGTGCTCGGACCGCTGCAGAACCGCCCGCAGTTCGACATCGTCAGTCGCCTCGTCGACGATGCGCGCAGTCGCGGCGCCCGGATCGTCACCGGTGGCGAGCCGGCCGCCGAGCTCGGCGAGCTGTTCTACCGGCCCACCATCGTCGCCGACATCGACAACGACGCAGCGCTCGTGCAGGAGGAGCAGTTCGGTCCCGCGCTTCCCGTCATCCGCTACAGCGACGTCGACGAGGCCTTCGCGCTCGCGAACGCGCTCGACGTGGGCCTCGGCGCCTCGGTGTGGGCGAGCGACCCGGAGGAGGCCCGCGCCGTCGCCGCGCGCATGCAGTCCGGCACGGTGTGGATCAACTCGCACGGCGGGCTGCACCCGATGGTGCCGTTCGGCGGCGTGAAGAGCTCGGGCTACGGGCTGGAGTTCGGCGTCGAGGGGCTCAAGTCCGTCGCCGTCACCCAGGTCGTCTCCGGACCCGGCCGGAAGGCGTGAACGTGACCGCGGCGAACAGCGGCGCGGTGCGCTCCGCGATCGTCGTCGGGGCCGGCACGTCGGGCGCCATCGTCGCGCGGCGTCTCACCGATGCCGGTGTCGCGGTGACGCTCGTCGAAGCGGGCGGCTACGACACGAACCCGGCCATTCACGACCCCGCGCGGGCGGGCGAACTCTGGCACTCCGCCGAGGACTGGGACTTCTTCACCGTGCCGCAGCCGCACGCGGCAGGTCGTCGGCTGCATCTTCCTCGCGGCAAGGTCACCGGTGGGTCGCACGCGCTGAACGCCATGATCTGGGTGCGCGGCGCGGCCTCCGACTACGACGCGTGGGAGGCGGCCGGCGCGACCGGATGGGGCTGGGGCGAGGTCGAGCCGATCTACGATGCGATCGAGAACGACCTGCTGCCCGTGACCGACGACTACGCGCTCGCACCCATCCAGGCCTCGATCATCGACGCCGCCGTCGAGGAGGGGCTGCCGCGCAACCCGAACTACAACGGGGGCACGCTCGACGGGGTCTCGCAGGAGCAGGTCACGATCACGGACGGCCGCCGCGTCAACACCTGGACCGCCTATGCGCAGCCCGTCGCCGACCGGATGACGATCCTCACCGGTCGCGCCGTCCACTCCGTGATCGTGCGCGACGGTCGTGCGGTCGGCATCCGGCTGGGGGAGGGCGACGACGCCGAGGAGGTGCTCGCGGACCAGGTCATCCTCTCGGCGGGAGCACTCGGCACTCCTGTCATCCTGCTGCGCTCGGGCATCGGTCCCGCCGCTGAGCTGAGTGCCCTCGGCATCCCCGTCGTGCACGACGCCCCCGCCGTGGGCAAGAACCTGCACGACCACCTCCTGTCGCCGGTGATCTTCGCGACGGAGAAGAAGCCCGTCGGCCCGCCGCAGCCGGGGGTCTCCGTCACACAGAGCCACCTGTTCTGGCGGAGCCGCGACGGCCTCGCGCAGCCGGACACGCAGCCCATCCACTTCTCCGTGCCCATGTGGGGCGACCTGGAGCCGAAGGGCACCGACGGGTTCACGCTCATGGCGGGCCTGGTGACGCCGTACAGCCGCGGCGAGCTGCGCCTCACCGGTCCCGGCCTCGACGACCTGCCGCACATCGACCTGGCAGCGCTGGAGGATCACCGGGACGTCGATGCCCTGGCCGCCTCGGTGCGCCAGTGCCGCCGCATCGGCAGGCAGCCTGCGCTCGCCGAGGAGTGGGGTGCGGTCGAGGTCTACCCCGGGCCGGACGTGGCGGACGACGACGTGGAGGAGTGGGTGCGCCGCACCGCCATCACCTACCACCACCAGGTCGGCACCTGTCGCATGGGCTCCGACCCGGAGTCCGTGGTCGATCCGCAGCTCCGGGTGCGCGGGATCGAGGGACTCCGGGTGATCGACGCCTCGGTCATGCCGACCGTGCCCACCGGCAACACCAACGCGCCCGCGGCCATGATCGGCGAACGCGGCGCGCGGTTCCTCCTCGCGGACTGAGGGAGGGCGGCGAGGGGACGCGGGGAGATCACGGCATCTGTCGCGTTCGCCCCGCGCTCCGGCGTGTCAGCGCATGACCAGCGTCGCGGCCACGAGCATCAAGGCGACCACGCCGAAGCCGGTCGCGAACACCGTCAGCGCGAGCGGGAGTGCGCCGCCGGGCAGCGGCCCGCGCGCCCGGGCGGTGAGCACCGCGGTCGTCCGGCGCTGCCGACGGCGAGCGGCGATCCAGAGCAGCGCCGCCGTGCCGACGCCCAGCACGCCCGGGACGAGGCCCCACCCCTCGGCGCCGCTCGGAAGCACGAGGGGGAACACCCGCAGCGACAGCAGCGAGCCGACCGCGATCGCGAGGGCCGTGCGCCGCCAGGCCAGCTCCGTGCGCTCCGGCTGCAGCCCGGGGTCGTACAGATCGGGCGCCGAGGTGTCGCGCGCGGGAGTATCGGGGGCGGTCATCGGCAGGCCTCGCTCAGCGCCACAGCACCCCGGCGAGGACGAGCAGCCCCGTCGTCACGACGACCACGGCGAGCACCACCGCCGACAGCGCGCCGGGCAGCGGTCGTCCCTGCCGGAGGGCGCGTTCGGCCCGCATCCACTCGAACCAGGCGAGCGGCGCCACGGCCGTGCCGGCGACCATCAGCAGCAGCGAGGCGGCCAGCCGGAACCCGGGATGCAGGTCGAGGCCGAGGACCTCGAGCGCGACGCCACCCGCGATCAGCGCCAGTCCGGTCCGGGTCCAGGCCAGGAACGTGCGCTCGTTGGCGAGGGAGAACCGGGGATCGGGCTCGTCCCCGACCCGATAGACGGAGGCGGGGAAGCGACGCATGCGCCCATCGTACGGCGCGTCGTGCTCAGCGCTCGTGCACCGTACGCCCGGCGAACCATGTCGAGACGACCTCGGTGTGCACGATCTCCTCCGCCGGTCCGCCGATCGCATCCCGTTCCAGGATCACGAAGTCGGCGGACTTGCCGGGGGTCAGGGAACCGGTCTCCGCGCCGAGTCCCATCGCCGTCGCGGCGTTGATCGTGAAGACCTCCAGCGCCTCCTCGGCGGAGATCGCCTGCTCCGGCCACAGCGTGCCCGCGGCCCGACCGAGCGGATCGGCGCGTGTCACCAGCCCCTGCAGACCCTCGAGCGTGTTCGGCGACTCACTCACGGGCCAGTCCGAGCCGCCGGCCACGAGGGCTCCGGCGTCGAGGAGGGCACGGTTGGGTTGGGAGTGCTCGGCACGCTCTCCCAGCACGTCCGCCAGCGCCTGAGGGATGACGCCCGGGTACCAGATGAACGGGGAGATGTCGGCGGAGACGTCGAGCGCCGCGAGCCGGGGGATGTCGCTCTCCGCGAGGAACTGCCCGTGCGCGATCTGCACCGGCGTCGTGAAGCCCTCCGCGCGCACGCGCGCGGTCGCGTCGAGCACGAGGCGCGCCGACCCGTCGCCGGTGCAGTGCACCTTGGCCCCGAGACCGCGGGCGGCGACGGCCCGCAGCCAGTCGGTGAGCTCGTCGAGGGTCATGGTCGTCTCGCCATGGAAGTGCGCCCCGTGCACCGGATCCGCCGGATACGGGTCGAGGAAGGAGGCGGTGCGTGCGGGCGGCACGCCGTCGAGGAAGATCTTCACGAAGTCCGGGCGATGGTGCGGCGTGCGGAACTCCTCGCCCCGGTCGAGGAGGGGAGCGCCGATGGGGTCGAATCCGAAGATCTCGTCGTTGATGAGGAGCGAGGAGACGACCCAGGCGTGCAGCTCGTCGGCGCGGTCGAGCCCGGCGAGTGCGGCGAGGATGTCGACGGAGACCCCCGCGTCCTGGAACGCCGTGATCCCGAACGAGTTCAGCAGCTCGATGCCGCGGCGGGACGCGGCGGCGTGCTGCTCCGGGGTGAGTCCGCCGCTGCGGTCATACGCCTCCTGCACCGGGATGCCGGCGGCCTCCAGGAGCACGCCGGTGGGCGTGCCGTCGTCGGGGTCGAGCAGCGTGACCCCGGAGGTCGGGATGCTGTCCGCCGTGATGCCGGCGAGCTCCAGGGCCCGGGTGCTGGCCCAGCGGTTGTGGCGGGAGTCCTCCATGAGCGCCACCGGTCGTCCGCCCGCCGCCTCGTCCAGCCGGCGCCGCGTGGCGGTGTTCGCCAGCGTCGGGAGCAGGGTCGTGGCCACGGCGCCGCCGACGATCCAGGCGTCCTCGGGCATGGTCTGCGCCTTCTCCCGCACCCGGTCGAGGATCTCGTCGAGCGTGAGGGAGGGGGCGAGCGACAGTTCGAAGAGCTCGGTCCGTCCGGCGAGCGCGTGGTGGTTGTGCACGTCCACGAAGCCGGGGTAGACGGCCGCGTCGCCGACCTCGACGACCCGCGTGCGGCGGCCCCGGAACGCCTCCACGTCGGCGCGGTCGCCGACGGCGAGGATCCGTCCGTCGCGCACCGCGAAGGCCTCGGCGCGCGGACGGGCGCGGTCGGACGTGCGGATCACGGAGCCGGTGACGAGGAGGTCGGCGACGTCGGTCATGTCAGGCGTCTCCGAAGGTCGCGGGCTCGAGCGCGGGCGTGTGGTGGGTGGTCGACAGCAGGCGGCCGTGCGCGCCGAACGTGAAGTGCGTCGGCACCTCACCGGTCTCGTCCAGACCGAACAGCACGCCGTGGGAGCGGATCGCGTTCACGTCGCGGTGGTCGGCGATCGTGACCGAGGCGCACGGGATCACCTTCTCGCGCCACGCGAAGACGTAGATCCCGGGGCGCACCTCCCACACACTGTTCTCGTCGGTGTCGGCGAGCCCGCGCTCCGGACCGGCCAGGCACTGCCACGAGTACCAGCGCGGGGAGAGGTACACGTGCTCGTAGGCGTGCTCCTCGCTGTAGACCCATTCCACGCGGCGCCCGATGAGCGTGGTCGTGGGGGCGGCCTCGGTGCCGGTGACGTCGGCGCCCTCGATGGTGCCGGGGGCGAAGTGGTGCTGCACCCGGGTGCGGCCCTGCTCGGGCGCGGGAAGGATCTCGGAGATCACCGCGAGGGAGCGTCCGTGCCGCAGGTCGACCACGAGCGAGACGGCCTCGTTCGGGAGGTAGCGGTGGTGGAACTGCACGAAGTAGAGCTCGTCGTCGACCTCGAACGCCTCGTAGTCGTCGGTGTCGGACGCCGCCTCGGTCGGGTCCTCGGCGCCGGGCTGGTACTCCCAGGCCACCGTCGAGTCGTCGAAGCGGTGGACGATGCGGGTGCCTCGGGCGTCGACGACGGCGATCTCGCGGCCGCTCAGGGCGGTGGTGTGCGGGGCCTTGTTGGCGTCGAAGCCGGGGGCGAGCCCTTCGAGCGGCAGCCAGGTGGAGGTGTCGGCGGGGTTGAGGGTCGTCATGGGGATTCCTTCCTTCGGAGAACGGGGTCGGCGCGGGCGTCAGCGGTCGCTGAACCGCTCCAGGTCGGTGGCGAGACCGTCGTAGACGGCGGGCTTGGCACGGCGGAGGTAGGCGGCGTAGACGATGCCGCCGATCAGCGCGAGCACGAGCAGCAGCGGCATCAGGCGGATCGCGAGCTCCTCGGAGCCGGCCACGATGTTGAAGTTCACGATCGCCAGGATCGAGATGGCCGCGATGCCGAGGAAGCCGATGCCCGGAGCGATGAACGTGCTCCACCACCGCGGGTCGCTCCGGCGCCGGAAGTACACGACGATCGAGATCGCCGCGAGCCCCTGCAGGATCAGCACGCTGAGGGTGCCGAAGCCGAGCATCGCGGGCACGAGTGTGACGATGGGATCGGCACCGGCGAGGGCGAACAGGATCGCCACGATCGCCGCGAAGCCGGCCTGCACGATGCCCGCGAGCTGCGGGGCGCCGTTCGGGCGGGTGCGGGCGAGGGCCTGCGGGAGGATCTTCGCGCGCCCCAGCGAGTACAAGTAGCGGGTGGCGGAGTTGTGGAAGGCGAGCATCGCCGCGAACAGGCTCACCAGGAGCAGCACCATCATCACGGTCGTGAGCGGTCCGCCCAGGTACTGCTGCGAGAGCGAGAAGATGAGGTCGCCCGTGGGCAGGTGCTCCAGCGCCGTGGCCTGCGCCTGCGCGACGCCGGTCGCGCTCACCACGGCCCAGGTCGTGACGCCGAGGATCACGCCGATCGCGATGATCGAGGTGTAGGTGGCCCGCGGGATCGTGCGCAGCGGCTGCTTGGCCTCCTCGCTGAAGAGCGCGGTGGCCTCGAACCCGAGGAAGCCGGTCGCCGCGAGCAGCAGGCCGATGGGCAGCGAGCCGGAGAACACGGCCTCCGGGCTGAACGCGGCGACGTCGTAGCCGGTCTGCACGAGCACCGAGATGTCGAACACGACGAGCATGAGCACCTCGAGCACGAGGCACACCCCGAGCACCTTCGAGCTGAAGTCGACGCCGATCCGGGCGAGCACGAAGCAGACGACGATCGACAGCAGGCCCCAGACGAGCCAGTGCACGTCGAGCCCGGTGAGGTCGCGGATGATCGTCTGCATGAAGAAGCCGCTGGTGCCGATCGTGCCGACCACGAAGAAGTTGTAGCCGAGCGTCGCGATGAGGCCCGCGACGAGTCCGCCGGTGCGGCCGAGGCCCTTCACGACGAAGGCGTAGAAGCCTCCGGCGTTCACGAGCTGCTTCGACAGCTGGGCGTAGCCGATCGCGAACAGCAGCAGGATGGCCGCGACGAGGAAGAACGACATCGGGGTGCCGCCGCCGTTGCCCAGCGCGATGGCGAGGGAGGCGACGACGACGATCCCGGTCAGCGGCGCCACGGCGGCCAGGACGAGGAAGACGATGCCCGCGACACCGAGGGCGCCGGGGCGGAGGGAGGTGTGGTGCGGCGTCGTGGGTGCGGAGGTCTGCTCTGCCACGTCGGCTCCTTTGCTCGGGTGACGGCCGTGTGGACACGGCATCGACGACGAGGGGAATCGTCGATAGAGCGAGTCTGCTCGCCGCCCCGTTCCGACGCTTGACCGTGAGCGAAGGACGATGGTGCCACCGCGCACACCCCGGCGTCGAGCGTGCGGGCCCTCCGCACCGCGGAGCAGGATGACCGGGACGACACCGCTGTCTCGTCGGCGCCGCGCGGCGCCGGGCTGCGGTCGGAGGATGCGATGGACCTGCAGCTCGACGGCACGACCGCCCTCGTCACGGGGGCTGCCTCCGGCATCGGTCGTGCCGTCGCCCGGGCGCTCGCCGCCGAGGGGGTGCGGGTCGCGCTGCTCGACCGGGACGCCGCCGCGCTCCGGGACGCGGCGGGGGAGGCCGGCATCGATCCGGTGCTGCTCGCCGCCGACGTCACGGACGAACAGCAGGTGGCTGCCGCCGTCGGCGCTGGTGTCCGCGCGCTGGGTGGTCTCGACGCGGTGGTCTGCTGCGCCGGGATCTCCGGCCCGGTCGGGACGCCGATCGAGGAGACCCCCCTGGAGGCGTGGAACCGCGTCCTCGCCGTGAACATCACCGGCGCGTTCCTCGTGCTCAAGCAAGCGATCCCGGCGCTCCGGGAGTCCGCCGCCGGATCCGTCGTGCTGCTCGCGAGCGACTCGGCTGTCGTGGCCTCCCCGGGCATGGCCCCCTACGCCGCGTCGAAGGCGGCGCTCGTCCAGTTCGGAAGGGCGCTCTCGGTCGACCTCGCCGGCACCGGGGTGCGGGTGAACGCGGTGTCACCGTCCATCGTCGACACCCCGATGAGCCGGGGCGACCTCGGCGCCGCGGCGTTCGACGAGCCCGCCTTCC
Source organism: Microbacterium sp. NPDC057658 (assembly GCF_042799975.1). Classification (NCBI taxonomy): domain Bacteria; kingdom Bacillati; phylum Actinomycetota; class Actinomycetes; order Micrococcales; family Microbacteriaceae; genus Microbacterium; species Microbacterium sp. NPDC057658. The sequence continues at coordinate 1,467,039 of NZ_JBHVHT010000001.1, forward strand.
CCGTGCAGAGCGCCGACGAGGTCGCCGTGCACGTCGCCTACCTCCTCTCCCCGCGGAGCCGGGCGGTCAACGGCACCACCCTCCTCAGCGACTTCGGGTACACCGCCCGGTCGGGTTTCCCCGCCTGACGCACCCGCGTCCGGCCCCACCGCGCACGCGCGCAGAACACACAGGAGCACACATGGCAACCGTGGTCGGATCGAGCGTCTCCGGACGCGTCGTCGTCATCACCGGAGGCGGCACGGGCATCGGCGCGGCGGTCGCGGAACGGTTCGCGGCCGAAGGGGCGCACGTCGTCGTGGTGGGCCGCCGCCCCGAGCCGCTGCACGAGGTCGAGCGGGCCGTCGGGGCGTTCCCCGTCGTCGCGGACGCGGCGGACACCGCGTCGGCGCAGGCCGCGATCGCCGAGATCCTCGCGCGGTTCGGCCGCATCGACGTTCTCGTCGCGAACGCCGGGGGACACGGGTTCTCGCCGGTCGCCGAGACCGACGACGCGAGCTGGGACGCTGCGATCCGCGCCAACCTCACCACCGCGTTCGTGATGGCGCGGGAGGCGCTGCCGGCGCTGATCGAGGCCAAGGGCCAGATCGTGGTCGTCTCCTCGCTGGCCGGTCTCTTCGCGGGGCCGTCGGTGGCCGGATACACGGTCGGCAAGCACGCCCTCATCGGCCTCACCCGGACGCTCGCGCGCGACTACGGGCGCCACGGCGTGCGCGTCAACGCGATCTGCCCCGGGTGGGTGCAGACGCCGATGGCCGACGAGGAGATGGACGAGTTCGCGGCGCACGCCGGTCTCGGCTCCCGCGAGGAGGGGTACGCGACGGTCACCGCCGACGTGCCGCTGCGCCGCCCGGCGCGGCCCGCCGAGATCGCCTCCGTCGTGCGGTTCCTCGGGTCGGGCGAGTCGTCGTACATCACCGGCGCCGTGATCGTGGCGGACGGCGGGTCGCACGTGGTCGACGTGCCGACCATCGCCTTCGACCACGCCGGGATGTAGCGCCGGGTCAGGGGCGGGCGGCGGCCGTCGCGCGGTAGCGGAGGCCGTCCACGAGCAGTCCGACCAGGGTCAGGCTCTGCTCCTCCGACCCTGCGGACTGGCAGAGGTTCGCCGCGGCGTAGAGCAGCTGCGTGGCGTCGACGTCGGCGCGGATGGTCCCGGCCGCTTCGGCGGCGCGCAGCAGGCCGTCGAGGGCGCCCCCGAGATGAGCCGTGAAGTACGCCGGCAGTGCCTCGAAGGCGGGGTCGCCGGAGTGCAGGGCAGCGGCGAGCCCCCGCTTGGTCGCGATGAACTGCGTGAACCGCTGCAGCCAGAGGGCGAGCGCCTCGTCGGGCGCGTGCGCGGCGGCGAGCTCGGCGGCCGCCTGCTCCGTGGCGTCCACGGCGGTGCGGAAGACGGCCACCACCAGATCCGAGCGCTGCGGGAATCGTCGGTACAACGTGCCCACCCCGACGCCGGCGCGGTCCGCGATCGCTCTCGCGGGTGCATCGACCCCGTCGGTGGCGAAGACCTCGCGCGCGGCGTCGATGAGGGCGTCGGTGTTGCGGCGGGCGTCGGCGCGCATGGATCCTCCGGGGGTTGCATAAACGGAACAGCGTTCCGTATGCTTCCGGAAGAGCGTTCCGCTTCGGTCAACGATAGGACACCGGACGACGGGATGCCAGCCACGAAAGGAACCGCTCATGCACTACCGCACCCTCGGCCGCACCGGCATCCGGGTCAGCCCCTTCGCGCTCGGCGCGATGATGCTCGGCACCGACGGCCGCATCGGCAACGGCGACGAACAGGACTCGATCCGGATCGTCCACCGGGCCCTCGACGCGGGCATCAACATCATCGACACCGCCGATCGGTACTCGCAGGGCGGGTCCGAGGAGCTCCTCGGCAAAGCGCTCATCGGGCGCCGCGACGACGTCGTGCTCGCCACGAAGTTCAACGGGCCGATGGGAGACGACCCCAACCGCCGGGGCAACTCCCGCCGCTGGATCATGCGCGCCGTCGAGGACTCGCTCCGTCGGCTCCGCACCGACCACATCGATCTCTACCAGGCGCACCGTCCCGATGACAGCGTCGACCTCGAGGAGACGCTCTCCGCCCTGACCGACCTCGTCCGCAGCGGCAAGGTCCGCGCGATCGGCAGCTCCGACTTCCCGGCCTCGATGCAGGTCGAGGCGCAGTGGACGTCCGAGCGCCGCGGGCTCGAGCGCTTCCGGACGGAGCAGCCGACGTATTCGATCCTCAACCGCGGCATCGAACGCGAGGTCCTCCCGGTCGCGCAGCGCTACGGCCTGGGGACGCTGGTCTGGAGCCCGCTCGCCGGCGGCATGCTGACCGGGCGGTTCCGGAAGGGACAGCAGACCGATCTCGCCAGGGCGACCATGTTCCGACACAACCAGGACGAGCGCCGGATCGACGCGGTGGAGCAGATCGTCGCCCTGTCCGAGGAGAGCGGCATCCGGATGACGCACCTCGCGATGGCCTTCGCGATCGCGCATCCCGGCGTGACCAGCGCGCTGATCGGGCCGCGGTCGATGGAGCAGCTCGACGACCTGCTGGAGGGCGTCGACGTGGCGCTGAGCGACGAGCTGCTCGACCGCATCGACGAGATCGTCCCGCCGGGCTCCGATGTCGGTCGTCTCGATCAGCAGTACAACCCGCCCGCGGTGCTCGAGCCGGTGCTCCGCCGGCGTCCGGCCGCCGACCGCTCCGCCGCCTAGTCGGCGGGGTGGTTCGGGCCCCGCGCGTCAGTCGATGCGGAGCTCGAAGCCCTCGTCGGTCGGGACCACGGCGACGTGCGTGAGGTCGTCGACGTGCACGGTCGGGGCGTGGGCTCCCGCGTGCGGACCGATGCCGATCACGCGCATGCCCGCCGCGTGGGCGGCCTGGATGCCGGCGCCGGAGTCCTCGAACACGACGCAGTCCGCAGGGTCGATGCCGAGGGTGCGGGCGGCGAGGAGGAAGCCCTCCGGATCGGGCTTCGAGGCCGAGACGTTCTCCGCGGTGACCGCGAGTTCGGGGACCGTGAGCCCGGCCTGGCCCATCCGCGCGGTCATGAGGGCGACGTTGGCGGAGGTGACCACCGCGTGCGGGAACGGCTGCAGCGCGGCGAGCAGCTCTTCGGCGCCCGGGATGCCGATCACACCGTCCACGTCGGAGGCCTCGGTGGCGAGCATGACCTCGTTCTCGCGGAGGTTGATCGCGTGGTCGCGCTCGGGGAGCAGGATCGCCATGCTCTGGTGCCCCTGGCGCCCGTGGACGGTGCGGAGCACGGTCTCCGGGTCGATCCCGTGCGGCTCCGCCCAGGCGAGCCAGAGGCGCTCCACGACGGCGGTCGAGTCGACGAGGGTCCCGTCCATGTCGAGGAGGGCGGCGCGGGCGTGGAGGATCTCGGTCACTCCCTCAGGCTAACCCCCACGCCGTCGACCCACCCCCTTTCGCACGCCCCGGCCCCCTGCGCACGCGCGCAAGGGGCCGGGAGGAACGCAACGGGGTGGATCGACGGGGAGTCAGCCCCCGAGGTAGGCGCGGTGGAGGAGGGCGGGGTCGTCTTGGAGGGCCTGCGGCGCGCCCTGGAACGACACACGGCCGCCGGCGACGACCACCGCCTCCTGCGCGAGACCGAGCGCGAGCTGCGTGAACTGCTCCACCAGCAGCACCGCCACCCCGGACTCCGCGATCGACGACACGATCGGCATCAGGCGCAGGAACACCACCGGCGCGAGGCCCAGGGACATCTCGTCGATGAGCAGCACCCGGGGCTTCGCCGCGAACGCCCGTGCCAGCACCACCATCTGCTGCTCCCCACCCGACAGCAGTGCCGTGGGGGAGTCGATGCGCTTCTCCAGCTCCGGGAACTGCGCGAGCACGGCCTCGATCTCCCCGGCGGTGCGCGCCGTGAGGGAGAGGTTCTCGCGCACGGTGAGCGACGGGAACACGGCCCGCCCCTGCTCGATGTGCACGATGCCGCGCCGGGCCCGCGCCACGCGGGAGAGCCGGTCGATCGGCTCCCCGTCCAGCAGGATCGACCCCGCCGAGTGCGGCGTCACGCCGGACACGGCCTCGATCAGGCTCGTCTTGCCCGCCCCGTTGGGGCCGACCAGGGCCAGGACCTCGCCCCCGGCGACCCGCAGTGAGACGTCCGAGATGACCGGCCCGGCACCGCGGCTCACCGTGACGCCGTCGAGCACCAGTGCGCTCATTTCAGCAGCTCCGTCTCTCCCATGTACGCCTTGACGACGTCGGGGTTCGCGAGGACCTCCGCCTGCGGGCCGCTCGCCAGGACGCGGCCGAAGTCGAGGACCGTGAGGGTCGGGCACACCGAGCGGACGAGGTCCAGGTCGTGCTCGATGATGATGAGGGCCACGCCGTAGCGCCCCGGGAGTTCGCGCAGGCGAGCAGCGAGCGCCAGATGCTCCTCGTGCGAGAGGCCGGCGGCGGGCTCGTCGAGGATGAGCAGGCGCGGGCGGGCGGCGACGTTCGCCGCGACCTCCACGAGCCGCCGGGTGCCGACGTCGACGCTCGAGAGGCGCGCCCGGGCCGGCGGGCACCCGAAGAACGCGAGGACCTCGTCGATGTCCGCCGCGGCGAGCCGCCGTCTGGCCACGAAGCGCACGTAGCCACCCACGGTCAGCGCCGGAGGCACGCGGTCCTGCTGGAAGGTCCGTCGCAGTCCGAGTCGCGCACGCCGGGTGGGGGAGAGCCCGGCGAGGTCGCGGTCGCCGAGGAGCACGCGGCCCTCGTGCTGGGGGAGGAAGCCGCTGATGGCGTCGACGAAGGTCGACTTCCCGGCACCGTTCGGACCGATGAGCCCCATGATCGAGGCGGCGGGCACCGTGAACGAGACGTCGTCGAGGGCCTTGAGCGCCCCGAACTGCACGGTCAGGCCGTCGACCGTGAGCACCGGGGCGCCGTCGAGGACCGCCTCGTCGACGGTGGCCGTCGTGGTCGTGGTGATCGCCGTCGCCTCGGTCCCCGCGTCGGGCGGGAGCGCCGTGAGCTCTGCGGTGGCCGTGCGCCGGTCGGCCCGTCGGTACAGGAGGTTGCGGATGCCCTGGCCGAGGTTCGTGCCGCTCGTGAGCGCCTGCACCCCCAGCACGCCGAACACGACGAAGCCCCAGTCCTGCGGCACGCCCCAGCGCTTGAGCAGCTCCGGCACGAGCACCCAGAGCAGTCCGCCGAAGATGGCCATGTCGATGAGGTGCGCGCCGGACATGATCGCCAGCACGTACAGGGCGAGGGACTGCAGCGGTGTGAAGCTCGAGGCGAAGGGGAGCTGCACCTGACCGGCGAGCAGCCCGCCGGAGATGCCGCCGAGGGCCGCCGACACCGCGAACGCCGTGAGCTTCGCGGTGCGCACGCTCTGCCCGGCCGCGGCCGTGCCCCGCTCGGAGAACGCGACGGCCTTCCAGCTCGCGCCCCACCGGCCGCGCTGCAGGAAGAACACCGCCAGGCCGCAGACGGCGAGCACGACGATGGAGAGGAAGAAGAACTCCCGGTCGCTCCCGAACAGCGCCGGGCGCTCGATCGCGATGCCGTCCGCGGAGCCGGGGAACTGGATCTGCACGAGCGTGACGTCGGCCGCCGCGGCGAAGCCGAGCGTCACCACCGCGAGGTTCACCCCGCGCAGCCGCAGGGCGGGGAGCCCGACGAGGATGCCGACGAGACCGGCCGCGACACCGCCGAGCACGAGCCAGACGAGGAAGCCGCCCGGCGCCTGCATCACGTTCAGCAGCGAGACGATCCACGCCCCGACCGCGGCGAACGTGAGCTGGCAGAGGGCGATCATGCCGGCCGAGCCGGTGACGATGCCGAGGCCGAGGATCGCGATCGCGGCCGTGACGGCGCTGATCGCGAGGAAGACGAAGTAGCCGGGAAGGGCGGCGCTGAGGAGCGCGCCCACGCCGATGCCGACGACGGCGACGGCGAACGGCCAGGTGATCCGGAACCAGGGGCGGTCAGCGAGCGGCATCCCACACCTCCTTGCGTTGCGTCCACAGCAGCAGGACGACGATGAACAGGAACGGCAGGAAGTTGCGCACGAGCGCCACTTCGTCGATCTGCGCGACGAGTCCGCCGAGGACGCCGAGGACCAGCCCGCCGACGACGGCGAGGTCGAGCCGGCGGAAGCCGCCGAGGAGCGCGGCCGCCGCAGCCGGGACGATGAGCATGGACAGGCTCGTGGCGTCGTTCGACTGCGAGGGCGCGACGATGATGATCGCGATGGCGCTGATGATCCCAGTGACGAACCAGACGGCGATCGACAGCGGCCGGGAGCGGATGCCGAGCAGCTCCGCCGTGGTCGGCCGCTCCGAGAGCGCGCGCAGCTGGGTGCCGACCCGGGTGCGGCGCAGCACGATGCGGACGGCGACGGCGGTGACGACCGCCATCGCCACCGTCGCGACGGTGACCTGGCTGATCACCACGCCGCCGAAGGAGAACGCGGGGCCGGCGATGATCGGGGTGAAGGGCTGCGGCTTGTTGCCGAACAGGATGAACGACAGGGAGATGAGCAGCAGGAGCGGTCCGACCGTCATGGCCGAGCGGGTCGTCGTCGAGGCCTCCGACAGCCAGGTCGCGGCGATGAACCCGATCGCTGCGGCGAGCACGCCCGCGACGAGGACGCCGAGGATCGAGCCCAGCCAGATGGGCAGCCCGATCTCGCGGACGAACCACACGGCGGTGAAGGCCCCGAACATGCCGGTCGCGGCCTGGGCGAAGTTCACCACGCGCACGAGGCGCGACATGAGGGTGAGGCAGACGCCGAGGACGGCGTAGAGGCCGCCGGCGGCGAGACCGGCGATGGCGCCTTGGAGCATGAGGCGTCCTTTCTGGTGAGGGGCCCTTCGACAGGCTCAGGGACCCAGATGTGGGTCGCTGAGCCTGTCGAAGCGCGGGACCCCGGGTGGGTCGCTGAGCCTGTCGAAGCGCGGGACTATTCGCCGATCCGGAGCCAGTCGTCGGCGACCTTCTCCCAGGCGTTCGTGCCCGACTTCAGGATGATCGGCCAGCCCGCGGTGTTCTGCGTGCCGAAGGCGTAGGGCGTGCCCACCATCGGGTTCTCGATCGGGTCCATGCCCTTCAGCGCCTCGGAGACGCTCTCCCGGGTGATGTCACCGTCGATGCTCTTCAGCACCTCGATGAAGTACGTCGCCGCGAGGTAGCCGCCCTGGCTGAACGAGGTGAGTGGGATGTCGTTCTCCTCCATCAGCGCCCGCCAGTCCGCGTTGATGTCGCTGTCGTCCGTGAACGGGTAGAACTCGGCGGGGACGTAGATGCCGGCACCCGCGTCGTCGATCGCGTCGGCGAAGTTCTCGCTGTAGACGCTCGTGAGGTAGAGCCAGGTCACGTCGTCCCAGCCCTGCGCGTTCGCGGCCTTGACCTGTCCGATCGCGTCGGGCTCGACCGGGTTGATCGCGAGGGCCTTGCAGCCCTGATCGCGCGCCTTGACGATGTAGGGCGTGTAGTCGGAGGCGCCGTACGGCACGGTGTCGTCGACGTACTTCGGCTCCTTGCCCGTGATCTCGGTCCAGGTGTCGATCGCCGCCTGGTAGGTCGGACGGGTGGAGCCGGCGATCTCCAGCAGGATGCAGATGTCGTCGAGTCCGAGCACCTCGGAGCCGTACTGCAGCGTGAGGGTCATGTCGTTGAACGGGCCGACGTTGGCCGGCGAGATGTTCTCGCTGTCGAAGCAGCCCGTGTCGACGCCGATGCCGGGCACCGAGAGGATGCCCTCCTGCTCGTAGTACTTCGCGTTGATCTCGCACTCGATGAGGCTCGCGGAGCCCACGAGTGCGACGGCTTCGTCGCTGCCCACGATCTCCCGCGCCGAGGCGGTGGCCGTGGCGGGGTCGCCCTTGTCGTCGAGCATCTTGTACTCGATCTTTCGGCCGTCCAGGCCGCCTTCCTTGTTGAACGCGTCGAAGACGGCGGCGGCCGCCTGCGAGGCCTCCGGGAACGTCGCCGGACCGCTGATCGTGTTCACGGAGCCGACGACGATGGGGGCGCCCTCGCCCCCGGCTCCGTCGCCACCGGCGCAGCCGGCGAGAGCGAGGGCGGCCACGGCGATGACCGCCGCGGTGCCGGATGCTCGTCTGTTCATGTGCTTCCTGCCTCTCCTGTTCGGGTCGTGCTGTCAGCTCGAAGGCTGGGTGTCGGTGCTCGTCGACGGTGCGCGCAGGGCGCGGTTCACGAGCTCCGTGTCGGTGAACTGCTCGAAGGCGACGATCTCGCCGCCCGCCACGCGCCAGACGTGGGCCACCCGGGCGGCGAAGAACCGCCCGGTGCGCTTGTAGGTGCCGGAGTATGTGCCGATGCCGACCACGACATCGCCGCCGTCGACGACCTCGTCGATCGCGACGGTGTAGTCGTCCCACTCCTCCTGGATGCGGCCGAAGACGTTCTCGGCGACCGCGTCCGGGCCGATGTAGGTCCCGGCGTAGGGGAACCCGGCGGCCTCCGTCCACTCGATGTCGGCCGCGAAGGGCGCGAGCATGCCGTCCAGGTCGCCCCGGTCGTTCGCGGCGTAGTGGTCGCGGATGAGGTCTGCGTTGCTCATGTGCTCTCTTTCGTTCCGGGGCCCTGTGCCCGTCGAGGGTGGGTCCCTGCGCCTGTCGAAGGGTGGGTCCCTGCGCCTGTCGAAGGGTGGGTCCCTGAGCCCGTCGAAGGTTGGGTCCCTGAGCCTGTCGAAGGGTCGAAGGGTCGAAGGGTCGAAGGGTCAGACGGGCTGCGCGTCGGGGTAGGCGACGGCGCCCAGGGGGTAGATGTGCCCGCCGGCGCGGGAGTGCTCGGACTCGCCGTCGCCGTTGAGTCCGAGGAAGATCCCCGTCGTCATGAGCTGGTAGCCGAGGTCGTGGAGCCAGACGCTCGCCACCGCGATCCGGAACTCGCGGAAGCAGAACAGGTAGAGACCGTCCGCGAACTTCCACACCGTGGAGAGGTCCATGTCGCCGTGACCGCGCTGGACGCCCTCGAGGCACTGCCACGCGTAGCGCTGGCTGGAGACGTAGACATGCTCGTACAGGTGGTGGGGGCTGTAGCGGTAGACGTTCCGCTTGCCGATGAGGTCGCGGCTCGGACCGGGGACCTCTCCGGTCGCGGGGCCGGCGTCGGTGGTCGCGGCCCAGAAGTCCTGCCCGACCTGCGGCGTGCCCTCGACGGCCTCCGCCGCGATGCGGGAGCGGATGACGGTGGCGCGGTGGGTCGTGGTGGAGAAGACGACGGTGAGGGCTTCGCGCTCGCGGGTCTCGAAGGGGATGTTCACGAAGACGACGTCGTCGCGCACGCGGACCGCGTCGTACGGGTCGCGTCCCGAGGAGCCCAGTCCCTCCCAGGTCACGGAGTTTTCGTCGAAGCGGAGCGCGAGCGTGGTGTCGTCATCGAGGGTGAGCGAGAGCGCGGTTCCGGCGAGCGTCGTGCTCGGCAGGCGGAAGGTGTCGATGCCCGCGGCGAACTCGTCGTACGTGCGCCATTCGTCCAGAGCGGGGTCGGTGGAGATGTCGGTCATGAGGGTCCTGACGTCGCACACGGCGGGGCCTCGTCGCCCCGGGCACCGCGTCGTCGCGATGCGCTTGCCTCATGCTCCGGCCGGCCCGGGGGAGCCCTCAAGCGCGCGGAGTCCATCCCGCACCGACAGTCAACCGGCGTGCCCTCCCGGGCAAGTCCCGCCCCCGCGGATGCCCCGTACCGGTTCCGTCCCCACGGCAGCTCCGCCCTCCGGTCCCGTCCCCGGATCCGCCCCCAGCCCTCCGTGCGGGATCAAGGCGCCCCTGCCGGACGCGTTTGGCGTGCGTTCCTGATCCCGCACGGGCGTCCCGCCTGCGGCCGCCCCGGCGCGGGACGGAAAACGCCCCTCCCGGACGCGGATGGGGTGCCTTTCTGATCCCGCACGCGGGAGTCAGTCGTGTCCTCTGGCGCGCGGGAGTCGCGCTCTTCCGCGCACGGCGTGCCTTTCATCGGAGCGGGATCGAAAACGTCCCTGCCGGACGCGGGTGAAGTGCGTTCCTGATCCCGCACCGGCGTCCCGCGTGCGGCCGCCCCGGTGCGGGACGGGAAACGCCCCTGCCGGACGCGTATGAGGCCCGTTCCTGATCCCGCACCCGAACGCGGTGTACCTCCGGTGCACGGGAGTCGTGCCCTTCCGTGCAGGGCGTGCCGCTCGTCGGTGCGGGGTCGAAACTGCACCTGCCAAGGGCGTCAGGGGTGCGTTCTTGATCCCGCGCGCGGGGCGGGGGACGGTGCGGGATCAGGAACGTGCGCGGGGCGAGCGCTGGCGGGGCGGTTTTGATCCCGCGGGCGACGGGGACGACGGGAAGAACGGGGGACAGGGGGGTCAGTGGGTGGCGCGGTACTCGCTGGGGGAGACGCCGAAGGCGGTCTTGAACGCACGGCTGAAGTGCGCGGCGTCGACGAAGCCCCAGCGAGCGGCGATCGCGGCGACGGGGCGGTCGGCGAGCATCGGGTCGAGGAGGTCGCGGCGGCACTGCTCCAGGCGGCGGGTGCGGATCCACGTCGACACGGTCACCCCCTGCTCCTGGAACAGACCGTGCAGGTGGCGGGTGGAGATGAAGTGCGCGGCGGCGATGGAGGCCGGACCGAGGTCGGTGGAGGCGAGGTTGCGGTCGATGTGCGCACGGATCCGCTGCATGAGGGCGCGGTGCGGGTCGGCGGAAGCCTGGTCGAGTCCGAGCTCCCGCGTGAACACGGTGGTCACGAGGTCGAGGGCGCTGTGCGCGAGCCGAGCCCCCGTCGTGCCGGCGAGCTCGTCGAGGTTGCCGGCGAGCTGCGTCAGGTATGGCACGACCATGCCGCCCAGCCCCTCCTGCCCGGAGATGCGGACGGCCGTGAGCTGCCCGATCATGTCCGCGGGCAGGCTGATGAGGTGCTTCGGGAACATGACCACCATGGTGCGGAAGTCCTGATCGAAGACGAGGGAGTACGGGCGATCGGTGTCGTAGACGGCGAGGTCGCCCGGCTGCAGCACGGCCTCGCGGTCGTCCTGGATGAGCAGCCCGGTCCCGGCGAGCATCAGGCTCACCTTGAAGTACGAGCGGTCGCCGCGGGCGATGAGCTCGGTGGTGCGCTCGACGACGTGCGAGGTCGCGCGGATGTCGTTGACGTGGACCTCGTCGACGGCGGCGCCGCGGATCACGCCGCGGAACTGGTCGGCGCCCGCGGAGGACACCTGCAGGGGGACGAACGACTCGGAGACGGCGGCGCGGAACTCGCTGATGTTGCGCGCGACGAGGGTCGACACCGATTCGGCGGGGGTGGTGAGGGCACCGTTCATGACTGATCACCTCGGGCTGGTGGGAACGACGACGTTGTATACGATCCGTTCCGCGATGCTACCACCGGCGACGGCCGCGCGGGGTGCCGTCTAGGATGTGGTCCGTGAACGGCGGGATGATGTCGACGGTGGGGCAGCGGATCCGGCACGTGCTCCGTCAGGTGCGTGGACCCGCCACCTCGGACGCGGTGTTCGAGGCAACGGCGCTGATCGTCGGCGCGGCGTTCCTGCTGGTGGGTTTCCTCGTGGCCCTGCCGGTGTTCTGGGGGCACCAGCTCTCGATCAGCGGCACCGGATCGATCGGCATGTTCGCGGCGTACGGCGGTGCGATCGCGGCCGCGCTCGCCTTCGCTCTGGGGCGCCTCGCCGTGCGGGCTCCGGAGCCCGACCCGTCGGTCGCGAGGGACGGATTCGCGGTTCCCGGTGACCGGCTCCGCTGGTACGACCTCGCCGCCATCGCGTTCGGGCACGCCGCGATCGCCTACCTCGGCTGGCTCGGCATCGCGCAGCTCCTGGAGCAGAGCTTCGTCGACGCCCCGGTCTTCCCGTTCCCCGGGGCGATCCTCGTCGCGGTGGCCTTCGCACTCACCGGCTACGTCGCCTTCCTCAGCGCCGTCGCACTGACGCCGACCGTGCTGTCGCTGGTGCTGGCGGTGTTCCTCGTCGTGGGTGCGTTCGCGGCGATGCTGGCGTCGAGCGACGTGCACTGGTGGCGCGACAACCTGTCCGCGCTGGGCATGAGCAGCAACAGCGCCTCGGTGGCCTTCAACGTGACCCTCATCATCGCGGGGATCATGGTGACGACCATCTCCCGCTATGCGACCGCGGGGCTGGCCGTCGACGACCCGGTCGACCGCCGCGGCCGGACGATCGTGCGCGGGGGCCTCATCCTCATGGGGATCTTCCTCGCGTGCGTGGGCATCTTCCCGGTGGACGAGTTCTTCGGCCTGCACAACACGGTCGCGACGGGCATGGCGGTGGTGTTCGCGGTGATCGTCGTCGGCCTGCCGTGGTTCGTGCGCAGCATCCCGCGGGTGTTCGTGGGACTCGGCTGGGCGTACGTGCTGGTCATCGTGCTGCTGGGGGCGTTCTTCGCGGTCGGCTACTACAACCTCACGGCGGTCGAGCTCATCGCGGCCGTGCTGATCTTCAGCTGGATCATCGTGTTCCTGCGCACCGCCGGCACGATGGGACCCTCCACGACGCGCGCGGATGCCCGTGCCACCCCGGAGTCGGCGCTCGACTGACGGGGCGAGGCGTCGTCAGTCGCGGAGGAGGCGCGTCGCCTGACGCGTGCGCTGCAGGGCGTCGACGGTCTCGGCGTACCGGCGCTTGGCGACGCCGATGAACAGGCAGTCCACGAGGGCGAGCTGGGCGATCCGGCTCACCATCGCCCCGGCGCGGAAGGTCGACTCGCGCACCTCGGTGAACAGGGCGTGGTCGGCGACCTGGGCGAGCGGGGAGTCCTTCACGGAGGTGACGGCCACCGTCGTCGCGCCGTTGGCGACGGCGGCTTCGAGGAACCGCACCGTCTCGATGGTCGACCCGGCGTGCGAGAACCCGATAGCGACGGTCGTGCCCACGGGGAGCACGGCGGCGGCGATCGCCTCGTGGGGGTCGGAGAGGACGTGGGCGTTGCGGCCGACGCGGAGCAGCTTGTGCGCGAGGTCCTCCGCGACGAACTGGCTGGCGCCGATGCCGTACAGAAGGATGCGGTCGGCGCCGTCGATGGCCGCGACCGCCGCCGTCAGCACGGCGAAGTCGAGCTGTCCGACGGTCTCCTCGATCGCGAGGAGTTCCAGGGCGGCGAGCTTGGAGACGGCCTCCTCCAGGGAGTCCTCGTCGGAGATCTCGGAGCCGTAGGCGCCGCGGGCGGAGAACTGGGCGGCCTCCTTGCCGAGCTCGGTGGCCAGGGCCATGCGCAGCGGCGCGTATCCGGTGAAGCCGATCGCCCGACAGAATCGGACGACGGACGCGACCGAGGTGTGGCACTCCGTCGCGAGCTCGCTGATCGTCTTGTCGATCACGAGGCTCGGGTTCTCCCGCACGGCGGCCGCGACGCGGGCCAGGGACGGGGGCAGGGTCGCAGCGGCGGCTTCGATCGTCGACTGGATGCTCACGGTATCCTCCGGAACGGCGGAACGGGATGGTAAATTCTTTTCAGCGAGTCTACGTGTTGTGTAGTCGCTTTTCTTTCTTTCCGCCGGATCCGAGGAGTGCCGATGAGCGAGACGACCGCCACCGTCGACCTCGGCAAGTCCCGCTGCCGCCTCGTCGTGCACGGCGCGACGGCCGGGGAGCGCTCCGGGCTCGGAGCCCCGGGCCTCGCCGCGGCGGGCGGAGTGGAAGCGGCGCTCACCGCGATTCTCCCGCTGCTCGACGACGTCGGGCGCATCGACACGCTCGGCGTGGGGGCGGCCGGCGCCTGGTTCGCCCCGGAGGCGGCCGCGGAACTCGCCGCCGCGCTCGCCGCACGGACCGGCGCACGCGTGGCCGTGGCGTCGGACGTGGTCACCGCTCATGCAGGCGCTCTCGACGGCGCGGCCGGCGTGCTGCTCATCGCCGGCACCGGAGCCGTGGCGCTGGGCGTCGACCCCTCCGGAGCGCGTCTGGTCGACGGCTGGGGCCCCGAGCTGGGCGACTTCGGCAGCGGATCCTGGCTCGGCCGGGAGGCGTTGCGCGCCGTGCTCCGTGCCCACGACGGGCTGGCCGCGCCCACCGCTCTCACCGCGGCGCTCGCCGCCCCCGTCGGCCCGCCCTCGGCCGTCCAGGCCTGGCTCGCCGCAGACGGAGCCCTCGCCCGCCGCCTCGCGACCCTCGCGCCCCTCGTGCTCGCCGCGGCCGCAGACGGCGACGCGGTCGCCATCGGGATCGTGGACGAGGCCGTCCGGCTCCTCGCGGCGACGACCGCTGCGGCCGCCGGCGCGACAGCGGACGTCGTGTTGCACGGCGGCCTCACCGACCACGACGGCTTCCGCGCCACCCTGACCCGCGCCCTGGAGACGAGCGGCCACCGCGTCGTCCGCGCGCGAGGCGGCGCCATGGACGGGGCCCTGCTGCTGACCCGTCGCCTCGACCTCCCCCATGAAAGGTTCGTGCACCGTGCCGAATGACCCCCGTTTGACCACCCTCCTCGCCGAGCTCGCGGGCCTCGACACCGAGGCCTCCACCACCGAGCGCGGCGACCTCGACCTGCTGAGCACGACCGAGCTCGTCGAGCGCATGAACGCCGAGGACCGGCGCGTGCCCGAGGCCGTGGCCGGTCGCGCGGCGGAGATCGCGGCGGCGGTGGACGGCATCACGGAGCGGTTCCGCCGCGGCGGTCGCCTCATCTACATCGGTGCGGGCACGGCCGGCCGCATCGGCGTGCTGGACGCGAGCGAGTGCCCGCCCACCTTCGGCACCGACCCGTCGATGGTCGTGGGGCTCATCGCGGGCGGGGAGACGGCCATCCGCTCGGCGGTGGAGAACGCGGAGGACGACGACGAGGCCGCGGCCCTCGCTCTGCGCGACCTCGACCTCACCGACCTGGACACGGTGGTGGGGATCTCGGCATCCGGCCGCACGCCCTACGTCATCGGCGGGCTGCGGTACGCCCGGGGCCTCGGCGCGCTCACGGTGGCGATCGCGTCGAACGCCGGGTCGGCGATCGGCGCGGAGGCCGAGATCGCGATCGAGGTCGTCACGGGGCCGGAGTTCATCTCGGGCTCCACGCGGCTGAAGTCCGGCACGGCGCAGAAGCTCGTCGTGAACATGCTGACGACGCTCTCGATGATCAAGCTCGGCAAGACGTACCGCGGGGTCATGGTCGACCTGCTGGCGACGAACGAGAAGCTGCACGCCCGCTCGATCCGCACGGTGTCGCAGCTCGCGGGCGTCGACGTCGACGCCGCGTCCTCCGCGCTGGAGGCCGCGGACGGCTCCGTCAAGCTCGCGCTGCTCCTGCTCGCGACCGGAGCGTCCGCCGAGACCGCCGCGGCGGCACTGGCGGACGCCGACGGCATCCTTCGCGACGCGATCGCCGCCCTCACCTGAGTCGGTCGTCGCTCTCCCCGCGGTGGGGGATGCGAAAAGCTCCTGCCCGGAGCCATCGGGGCACCTTTTCGCACCCGCGACGGCGTGGCACCGCCGGACGCTCGCTAGTGGCTGCAGGCGCAGGAGTCGCCGCCGCCGCAGCAGGAGGTCGCCGTCGCACCGCCGTGCGCCTGGGAGGACTCCGGCACGTCCATGGCCGGGTTCTGGTCGAGGAAGCCGTAGGGCTTGAACCAGAATCCCGCGTAGTCCACGGGCATGATCGGCCAGTCCTCCGGCCGGGGGAAGTGCGTGAGCCCGAAGGTGTGCCACAGCACCATGTCCTCGCCGTCGATCCGGCGGTCGTCGGCGGTGTACTCCGGGAGGCCGGCGCCGCCCTGGTGCGCGTTGGGATAGCGCCCGGCCGGCCAGATCTGGCCGTGCTCGTACCGGGTCGCCCAGAGGTGCTTCGTGGCGAAGGCCGCGCGCGCCGCGACGGACGACGCGGGGTCGGCCATGAGCAGGGCGGTCGGCTCCGGCACGAGGTGATAGGCGGTCGGGCGGCCGACGTGGTTCGTCCGCGAGGCGCTCTGCACCTCCCACACCCGGGCGACGGAGGAGTCGGCCTCGCGCTGGGCGGCGTGCTCGGTCTCCAGCACCGTCTCCGACCAGGTGAACGCGTTGCCGAACGGGTTGTCCGGCCCCATCGACACCCGCTGCGCATCCACCTCGACGAGGCGGTTGTCCTGGCCGTCGATCGCCACGTCGAGGCGCGCGCAGAACAGGTGCTGATGGACCGGGGCGAAGACGCCGGGGGCGAGTTCGGTGGCGTGCTTCTGGCGGACCCCCGGCTCTCCGGCACCGGCGAACACGATGCCCGTGGCCTTGGCGATGACCTCGATCGAGCCGTCCAGGCCGAAGTTCCAGTAGAAGCCGTAGTCGTAGTTGCCGATGGTGGAGAAGTACGAGACGACGAAGCGCCGCGAGCGCCGCACGTCGGAGCGCCCGGAGAGGTCGGTGTGCTTCCAGAGGATGCCGTAGTCCTCCTCGTGCATGCAGATCACGTTCGGGATGCGCACCGGGTGGCCGTGGTCGTCGGCGACGTAGCCGTCGAGGTACCGGATCACGCCGAGGCAGTCGCAGCCGAGCTCCAGATGGTTGGCGTTCTTGCCGAGGAGGTACTCGCCCGCGTCGAAGTAGCTGATCCAGAAGCGCCCGGGGGCGGTGTCGCCGTAGGGGACGACCATCTCCGGCACGCTCGCCCGGTGCAGCACGGAGCGCCCCTGGAACGACACGTCATGCAGGACGAGACCCTCGCGGGCGTTGAAGCCCACGCGCATCGACCAGCCCTCCCACTCGACGAGCGAGCCGGACACGCCGAAGCTCGGCCCCTCCGGCTGGGTGATCTCGATAGGCTTCAGCGTCGTCCGCGCCGCGCCCTGCACCTCCGGGTAGTAGTTGCCGTGTCCGGCCGGGACCGGCACGTCGCCCTCGTCCTCGACGCGGATCACGCTGTCCGTGGTGAGGTCGATGTGCACGATCAGCCCCTCGACGGGGTGCGCCCACGGGGAATCCTGCTCGTCGTATCGGAGGAAGGTGAGGGACCGGATCACGCGGCGGCCCACCTCGTCGGCCCGGCCCGTGTGGCCCGGGGCCAGGGGGGAGCAGAAGGCGAGGGCCATGTGGTCCGTCAGGCCGCGACGGCGCATGGCCGCCTGCCATTCCGGCGAGGCCTTGGCGATGGCCTCGGCCCGCTCGTACTCCTCGAACAGGTACTGCGGCTGGCCGTAGGGCGGGGCGTCGTTGGGCACCCGGTCCTGGCGCACGACCTCGCCGCGGGTGATCGAGACGATCACCTCGGTCGCGACGCCGGTGGCGGTGTCGAGCAGCGTCACGTCCACCCGGCGGTCGATGGGGGAGCCGGGGCGCCAGGCCGCGAGCTCCTCCTTCGTGGCTTCGTCGGGGAGCAGCATCGGCACGCGGGTGGTCTCGGTGAGAAGACCTGCCGCGTCGAGGATGCGGCGCGCCGCGGCGATTTCGGCGCCGGTGAGCGGATCGAGCGGATGCGGAGCGGCGATGGGCTCGAGGGAGACGGGCTGCGGGGAGTGCGGGGACATCGTTGACCTCACTATTTTCGAGCGAACGCTCAAGAAACGGGTTGGCACGATGATACGACGGCGTGCACGGGTGCACAACCGTGGCGTGTGGGCGATGTCGAGGTCAGCGTCGCCAGGGAGCGAGGATGCTGTCGAGGACCGCGAAGTGCGCCTCCGGCGTCTGCGGCTCCGTGACCTCGACGACCTGCTGGCCGTAGGTGATCGAGCGCAGGAGGGCGAGGAGGTCGCCGGTGGGGGTGTCGGGGCGCAGCTCGCCGTCGGTCGCCGCCTCGTCCAGGGCCTCCCGGATGCTGTCCTGCCACGTCGCGAGAGTCGGCGCTCCGGCATTGGGGGCCGGGGCGAGAGTGGCCAGGCGCCCCCAGAAGCCGACGACCACGTGCGCCTCGGTGCGGGTGCGCTCGTCGACGGGGAGCACCTCGCCCATCAGGGCCCGCAGGCGGGCGAGTCCGCGGAGCCCGGTCGTGGCTGCGGCGATGCGCTCGTCGGTGCGGCGGGTGACCTCGGCCGCCGCGGCGCGCACGACGTCGTCGAAGCCGTCGAAGTAGTGCCACAGGGAGCCGGTTGCGACGCCGAGCTCCTTCGCGACCGCCCGCGAGGACACGCTCTCATGACCGTCCCTGGCGGCGACAACGAGCAGCGCGTCGGCGATCTGGCGGCGACGCTCATCATGGTCGACGATGCGGGGCACGTGCTCATTGTGTCGCATTGCGACCGGGTCTCGCTTTTTTGAGCGACCGATCAATATACTTCGGCTGTGGACCTCCTGCTCCCGGCAGCATCGTGGCGATGGCGGCGGCGGCGCTCGTGTCGGCCGGCGCCTGCCTCGCTGCGCGCCGTGCCGTGCCGTGGCAGGGACGCCAGGCGGCAGTGGTGATGGCGTCGGGGATGCTGCTGATGGCCGCGGGGGTCCTCGACGCGCTGGGCGACATCATCTGGGGTGCGTTGCTGCTGCTCTCGGCCATGCTCGGGACGATGGGGGTGCGCGGAATGCCGTCCGCGCCCGCGTGCTGCCACCGGGCGCTGGGCTCGCTCGTGATGGCGGCGTGCATGTTCGAATCCGCCTCGACCCCGGGGTCGGTCGCCGGCGTCGAGGCCGCTCTTGGTCACGGCGGGCATGGTCTCGGCGGTGTGCTCTCGGCGTTCGTGCTGGTGGGTGCTCTCGGGGTCGTCGGGTGGGCGTTCGCGGCCTCGTGGCGCCGTTCCGAGCTGCACCGCGGGGGAGCGGCGCGGTCGCTGACGGTCGAGTCCTGGGCGATGGCCGGCGGTGTCGTCGTGATGTGCGCCGGGATGTGATCGTGGAGCGTGAGGGAGGTCCGCTACCGTGAACGCATGCCCCTCGCCCTGATCACCGGTGCCGCCCGCGCGAACAGCATCGCCGCCGGCATCGTCCCGCGCCTGCGCGCCGCGGGGTGGACGGTCGTCACCAGCGATCTGCGCGACGCCGACCACCCGGCGGACCTGTCGACGCCGGACGGCCCCGCATCCCTCGTGGCGGAGGTGAATGCAGAGCACGGCCCGATCTCGGCGCTGATCCTCAGCCACGCGCACGATGTCGAGTCCGGAATCCTCGACACCACGGCGGAGAGCTTCGACCTGCACGTCGCTGTGAACGCGCGGGCGAGCCTGCTCCTGATCGCAGCGTTCGCACGCCAGGTCGGCGAGGACGGCGGCGCGATCGTGGCGCTCACGAGCGATCACGTCACCGGCAACCTTCCGTACGGCGCTTCCAAGGGCGCGCTCGATCGGCTCGTCATCTCCGCCGCCCGCGAACTCGGTCCGCGCGGCATCTCCGCGAACGTGCTGAACCCCGGCCCGATCGACACCGGCTGGATGGATGACGAGACCCGCACCTCCCTGGGGGAGATGACGCCGCTGGGCAGGCTCGGGCGACCCGCCGACATCGCCGCCGTCGTCGAGTTCCTCGTCTCAGAAGAGGGGCGATGGATCTCGGGTCAGCTCCTGCAGGCGGACGGCGCCTTCTCGGCCCGCTACTGATCGCGGGCCGCGGGCCGGACGAAGGCCCAGGCGGCGAACGCCGCTGCCGCAGCCGCGACCGTCATCGTCACGGCCATCGTGATGGCCGTGGTCCCGCCGAGACCGGCGGCCACGGGGGCGAGCACGGGGCCGAACAGGAATGTCGCCATCCCGAGAAGGGCCGAAGCGGTGCCGGCACGGACTCCGTGATGGGCGAGCGCCAGCGTCTGACCATTGGGCCCGCCGATGCCGGAGCACAGCATGAACGCGACCAACGCGATGACGACACCCCTCATGCCGACGCCCAGAAGCGCCAGCACGAGGAAAGCCGTCGTCACCAGGAGCGTCGCGGTGATCCCGCCCAGGTAGACGCGCAGGGGCCCCCAACGCCGCACCACGAGTCGGCTCAACTGGCTGCCCGCGATACTCGCCAGGGCGCCGGCCGCGAAGGCGACGCTGAACTCCTGCGGGCTGAGACCGAACTCGTCCTGCAGCACGAACGACGACATCGACAGGTAGGTGAAGAACGCGACACCGCCTCCGGCCGCGGCGCACAGCACGGCGACGAAGAGCCGGTCGCGGACGACCGCTCCGGCGTGCGCGCTCCAGACCCGGAGGCCCCCGCGGTGACGGGCGCATGGCGACAGGGTCTCCGGCAGGGCGAACACCACCACGAGCAGCAACAGCACGCCGACCGCGGACAGCACCCCGAAGATCCCGCGCCAGTCCATGATGCGGGCGAGCTGACCGCCCACCACCGGCGCGATGATCGGGGCGGTGCCCGAGACGAGGAACAGCAGCGAGAGCATGCGGGAGAGCTCGACCCCCTCGAACTGGTCGCGGGCGATCGCCAGGCAGATCACGATGCCCGCCGATCCCGCCAGCCCCTGCAGGAAGCGCGCGACGAGCAGCAGCTCGATGTTCGGAGCGACGGCGCACACCGCGGAGAGCACCGCGAACGCCGCGACGCCGACCAGCAGTGGCAGGCGTCTGCCCAGCCGGTCGCTGAGAGGACCGGCGACGAGCTGTCCCAGGCCGAGGCCGATCATGCACGCCGACATCGTCGCCTGCGCCAAGGCCTCGGTCGTGCCGAGCGAGGCCGCGAGCTGGGGGAGCTGCGGCAGGTAGAGGTCCATCGACAGCGGACCGAAGGCTTCCAGCATGCCCAGCACCAGCATCGCCCGCAGAGTGCCCATGCGGGGCCGCGGGGCGTCAGCGGCGAACGGAAGACTCATCCCTCGAGGCGCAGCACGCGGCGCAGCCAGCTCTCCCGCGCGGCCACTGCGGCCCGGGAGACCTCGGCATCGGGGGAGAACCCGGAGAAGCCGTGGTAGCCGCCCGCCCAGACGTGCAGTTCGGCCTGCCCGCCCGTGGCCCAGATCCGCGACGCGTAGTCGACGGCCTCGTCGCGGAAGGTCTCGGCGGCGCCCACCTCGATGAACGCCGGAGCGAGTCCCGACAGATCCGTGGCCCGTGCCGGTGCCGTGTACGGCGACACGCGATCGGTGAACCGGTCCGCCCCGGCGATCGCGTCCCACGCGGTGTCGTTGTTGTTCCGGTCCCAGGCGCCGAAGCCGTCGTACTGGTGGCTCGACGGGGTCTCGTTGCGGTCGTCGAGCATCGGGCAGCCGAGGAGCTGCCCGGCCAGCCGGGGCCCGCCGCGGTCACGGGAGAGCAGCGCGACCGCCGCCGAGAGCCCGCCCCCGGCGCTCTGCCCGGAGGCGATGATGCGGGAGGTGTCGATGCCGAGCTCGTCGGCGTGGGCGACCATCCACTCCAGCGCCGCGTAGCAGTCCTCCGCCTGTGCCGGTCCGGGGTGCTCGGGGGCGAGGCGGTACTCGACCGCGACCCCGACGACGCCGTGCCGCGCGGCGAGGTCGATGAGCTCGGCGGTGCCGAAGAAGCGCGTGCCGAGCACCATGCCGCCGCCGTGGATCGACAGCACCGCCGGTGCCGGGTCCGTGGGCGCCGGCGCCGGGCGCACGACGGTGATCTCGAGGTCCGGAGACCCGACGGGGCCGGGGATGACCCGGTCCTCCCAGGTCACGGCGCGACCGTCCGCCTGCACGGCCATCGGCGGGATGATCGTGGCGAAGTGGTCGCGGTTGGCGTGGATCGTGTCCGCGCGCAGCGGGATGACCTCCACGAGGTCGACGAAGGCGTCGAGTCCGGCGACGAGCTCCGGGTCGTAGGGCACCGGCTCCGGCGTGCTCATGCGGCGGCCCGCCAGATCCGTCGCAGCCAGGAGGCGCGGGCGGCGAGGGCGGCGCGGGTGATCTCGGCCTCCGGCATGTACATGTCGAAGCCGTGGGCGCCGCCGCCCCAGACGTGCAGTTCGGCCTGTCCACCGGTCTCCCAGATCCGGAGGGCGTACGCGGTGTCCTCGTCACGGAACATCTCCGCCTCGCCGACCTCGATGTACGCGGGCGGGAGGCCGGAGACGTCCGTCGCGCGGCTCGGCGCGGCGTAGGCCGGGGCCTCGGTGCTGAACGCGAGCTCCTCGCCGAGGACGCATGACCAGGCGAGGAGGTTCATGTCGCGCTGCCAGGTGCCGATGCCGTCATACTGCCGACTGGCGACCGTGGTGTTGGTGTTGTCGATCATGGGGCACAGCAGCAGCTGCCCGGCCATGACAGGGCCCCGCCGATCGCGCGCCAGCAGGGCGACGGCCGCAGTGAGACCGCCGCCCGCGCTGCCTCCGCCCACGACGATGCGCGCGGGGTCGATGCCGAGCTCCGCGGCGTGGGCGTGCGTCCACACGAAGGCCGCGTAGCAGTCCTCCACGCCCGCGGGGTACGGGTCCTCCGGTGCGAGGCGGTACTCGACGTTCACGGCCACGACGCCGTGCTCCGCGACGATGTCGACGACCCGCGCCGTCTCCCACGAGCGGTGGCCGACGATCATGCCGCCGCCGTGGATGTTCACGAAGCCCGGGAGCGTCGAGGTCTCGGACCCCGCGGGGCGGAAGATCGTGACCTCGATGTCCGGGGCTCCGGGCGGGCCGGGGATGACGCGGTCCTCCCACGTGATGTCCCGGCCGGCGATCACGGTGTCGTTGTCCGGGAACATCCGGTCGACGCCGTCGCGCGGCAGGGTCTCGCGGGTGAGCGGGGGCTGCGGGTTCTTCGCGATCTCGTCGAGCACGGCCTGCACGTCGGGATCGAAGGGGACGGGGATGGTCATGGTTCTCCTCGGGTGGGACGGCGTCAGGGGCCTTCGGGGTCGACGACCCCGCGGTCGGCCCAGAAGGGCTCGACGAGACGGCGCAGCTCGGCGGCGCCGATGCGGTCGACGAGGGCGGCCGCGTCGAGGTTCGCCTGCAGCTGCGCGAGGCGGGAGGCGCCGAACAGGGTGGTCGTCAGGGCGGGGTGGGTGAGGGTGAAGGCGATGCCGAGCTGGGCCGGGGTCACGCCGAGGTCTTCCGCGACCGCGGTGAACGCAGGGACGTCGGCGATGATCCGCTCGCGGATGTCGCCGGGGTCGCGCCCGATCTGCCGGCCGCCGTTCACCGTCCCGGCGAGGATCCCGCCCTCCAGGCAGTCTGAGGCCTGCAGCGTGAGGCCCTGCTCCCAGAGGCGCGCGAACGGCTCGCCGTCCGGGATCGACCGGCGCGAGACGCTGTACTTGAGCTGCGCGATCTGCGGACCGGGCACGCCTTCCGCGGCGGCGAGGTCGATCAGGGTCTGGATGCTCCCCGCCGACCAGTTGTTCACGCCCCACGCGCGGATGAGGCCGGCGTCGGTGAGGGCGGCGAGGTCGAGCACGAGATCGCGCAGCTCGAGGTCGTCGCGGCGCAGGTCGCCGAGGATCACGAGGTCGGCGTGCTCCGTGCCCACCCGCATCAGGGCGTTCTCGAGCTGCGGGCGGAAGCCGTCGGCGCCGAAGGCCTCCAGCCAGAGCTTCGACGACAGCAGCCACTCCTCCCGGCGCAGCCCCGCCGCGCGCACCATCGCCGAGAAGATCACGTCGGTGAAGACGGGCGGGGCGCCGGGTGCGGAGTACACGCCCACATCGAAGAGGTTCACGCCACGGTCGGTGGCCTCGCGCAGGAGTGCGACCGCGTCGGCGAAGTCCATGCGGTCGTAGGTGTGCCACGAGCCCAGCGAGAACAGGGAGGCATGCAGGCCGCTGCGGCCGATCTCGCGAAGGGGGAGGGGAGTGGTCATGATGCTCCTCAGAGGCTCGGGTCGATGACGGCCTTGACCTCATCGAGGTGGTGCATGTGGGCGATCTTCGCGGAGGCGTCGGCGAGTCCGACCGGGGCGCTGAACAGGTCGTCCCACGGGAAGCGGTCGGCGAAGGCCGTGAAGAAGTCGATCGCGCGGGCGTAGTCGGAGATGTCGCCGTTGAGCGAGCCGACCACCGTGAGCTCCTTGCCCATGATCGTGCTGAGGGCGAAGCCGTCTCCGGCGGGGCCGGTCGAGCCGACGATCGCGACGGTGCCGCGCTGGGCGGCCATGCCGACCGCGTCCGGCCCGACGCTCGGGGCGCCCGCGAAGTCGAACACGTGGTCCGCCCCCTGGTCTCCGGTCAGCGCCAGGACCTGGTCGACGACGGGTCCGTCGCGGAAGTCCACGACGGCGTCGGCGCCGAAGCGGGCGGCGAGCTCCAGACGGGCCGCGGGAGCGCCGACGGTGATGACCTGCCCGGCACCCGCGATCTTCGCGACTGCCGTGGCGAAGATGCCGAGGGCGCCGGAGCCCTGCACCACCACGCGGGAGCCGGGGCGGATGCGGCCGGCCCGCTCGAACGCGCGGAGGACGGTCTTCGCGGCGCAGCCTGCCATGGAGGCCCAGGTGTCCTTCACCGCCGCCGGGAGCAGGAGCTTGGCGGCACCCGGGGTCACGTACGCGTACTCGGAGAGCCCGGCCGTCGCGAACGGCGGCACGTCGGCGCGCTGGAGGAAGCCGTAGCCGCGGCGGGAGCAGGCGACCGGTTCCCGCAGCACGACGCACCCGTGGCACTCGCCGCAGGTGGACTCCGACCAGCCGATCCGGTCGCCAGGGGAGAGCGGGCGGCCGAGCGCGTCGCGGGTGTCGGGTCCGGTGGCCACGATCTCGCCGACCATCTCGTGACCGAGGACCATGGGCAGCATGCCGGGGAACGACATCCTCCCCTCCCAGATCTCGATGTCCGTGCCGCACAGCGTGGTGCAGGCGATGCGGACGAGGGCGGCGCCGGGTTCGATCTCGGCGGGCAGCGGGAGATCCTGCAGGGTGAGCGGCTCGCCGTGCGCGGTGAGCACCGCGGCGCGGGTGGTGGTGGGGAGGGTCATGGTTCTCCAGTCGCGGGGCGGGTGGCGGGATCGAAGACGGTCCTCCGCGGTGCCCGGGAGGGGCGGAATCGATCCCGCACGGAGGGGGACGGGGGTCAGACGAGGAGCTGGCCGCCGTCGACGGGGACCGAGACCCCGGTGATGTGGCTGGCGGCCTCGCTCGCGAGGAACAGCACGAGCGGGGTGACCTGGTCGACCTCGGCGATGGTGCCGAGCGGGATGCGCGACTCCCACGAGGCGCGGGCATCGGGGTTCGAGGCGAAGTCGGCGGTCAGGGGCGTGAGCACGGGGCCGGGGGCGACGGCGTTGACCCGCACCCCGGAGCCGGCGAGCTCGATGGCCGCCGTCCGGGTGAGCGCGTCGACCGCGGCCTTCGTGGCCTCGTAGTGCCCGAGGCCGGGAGTGGGCTGCCGGGCGCCGATCGAGGAGATGTTGACGATGGCCCCGTGACCGGCCGCGGCGAGCAGCCCGCCGAAGACCCGCAACATGAGGAACGTGCCGCGGACGTTGACGCGCAGGGCCGCATCGACCGCATCGACCGCGACCTCCTGGAGCGTTCCCCCGCCGGCGACGACGCCGGCGTTGTTGACGAGGACGTCGAGTCCGCCGGCCTCGCGGATCCGTCCGGCCGCCGCCTGCGCCGACGCTTCGTCGCCGATGTCGAGGGGGAGGGCGGTGGCGCCGATCTCGGCGGCGACGGCTGCCGCGGCGCCCTCGTCCACGTCGCCGATGAACACATCATCCCCGGCGGCGCGGAAGGCGGTGGCGATGCCGCGGCCGAGCCCGGAGGCTCCTCCGGTGACGAGGATACGGCGCGGGGAAGCGGTCATGGTCGTCCTCACTGACGGGTGTTCTGACGGGATGAGTCCGTTATATTCTACAAACATAGAAAAATACAACCCCGTGCCCCGAGACGGCGAAGGAGCCCTCATGCCTGATGCGACATACCCCCGCAAGCCGCTGTCTCCGGGAGGCGCGACGGTGCCGCCGCTCGCCCTCGGATCGTGGAACACCTGGGATCGCATGGAGTTCGACGACGCCGTGCAGCTCATCCACCGGGCGGTCGAGCTCGACGCCGGATTCTTCGACATCGCGTACTACAACATGGGACCGCACGCCGAGAACTCACGGACCGACATCCTCTTCGGGGAGGCCTTTCGCGCGAGCGGGGTGGACCGTGCCGACGTCGTGCTGTGCGGCAAGCTCTGGCTCTGGGACTGGCCGAACCAGGGCTTCCGTGGGCAGATCGAGGAGTCGCTCGAGCGGGCCGGCCTCGACCGCTTCGACACCCTCGTGGTGGGGGACTACCTCGACGCCCCGGACATGCCGCGACTCGTCGCCGACGTGAACGCCCTCCTCGTGGACGGCCTGGTCGACTCGTGGGGGATCAACAACTGGCGGATCGCGGACACCAGGGCGGCGCTCGCCGAGGCGGACGCGCAGGGGCTGATCGGCCCCGCGTTCGCGCAGCTCAAGTACGGCATCGCCCGACGGGCCATGGCGGAGGGTGACGCGTACGGCCCGCTGTTCGCCGACGGAACCCTCGCGCTGCAGGCCTCGGACGTGTTCGAGGGCGGAATCCTCGCCACGGGACGGATGCCTCAGCGCAAGATCGGTGCCGATGTCGGGGGTATCCGCGAGCGGATCCTCGCCGTGTACCCCGAGGTCGCGCGGGTCGCGGGGGAGTTCGGGGTGACCCCGGCCGCCCTCGGCATCGCCTTCTGTCTGGCGAACCCCGCGACGGCCACCGTGCTCTTCGGTGCCTCCCGCGTCGCGCAGCTCGAGGAGAACCACGCCGCCCTCGCCCTCGCCCGCGACCACGGAGCCGAGGTCCGCGCCGCCCTCGCCGACTGCCGCGTCGACCATGCCGTCCGCCCCGACGGCACCTGGTGACCCCCGTACCTCCCACGGGATCCCCCTCCGGCGTCCCGCGCCGGCGTCCGCCCCGCCTCCGCCGCCGGTGTCCGGGATCACTTCCGCACCTCCCGCGCGCCCCGCAGGCCCTTTCCTGATCCCGCCTTGCTCCGCGCCCGCGCTCCACTCCGCGTGCGGGATCACTTCCGCACCTCTCGGGCGCCCCACGGGCACGCTTCTGATCCCGCACGGTGTCACCTACTGCGTCCCGGCGGGAAAACGTGCCTCGAGAAGAGAGGGTGCGCCGGGAGGCGACCCTGGTGCCCCGCCCTGTGCCCCTGAGGACCGCTTCGCCCGCGGGATCAGTTCCGCCCCTCGCGCGCGCTCTGCGGGCACGTTTGTGATCCCGTCTTGCTCCGCCTCCACCCCCACCCCGCTGCGGGATCCATTCCGCGCCTCGTCGGCGGCCCGCTGGCACGTTTGTGATCCCGCACGGCGCGACGCTCCGCGCGCCGATTCGAGAACGTGCCGCGTGGGGAGGATGTGTGGTCGATTCTGATCCCGCTTCTGGTGGCGGCTGTGGGTCCGTCGCCGAGTCTGCTGTCCTCGCACGACCGAACCGCTCTCCGGCACCCCGGATCAGAAACGCTCCTCGCCTCCGTGCTGGATCAGAAATGCTCCTAGCCTCCGTGCCGGATCAGAAGTGCTCCTCGGACCGGGGTGGGAGGTGCGTTCTTGATCCCGGGAGGGTGGGTGTGGTCTCCCTCGGGAGCGGCAGCGGAGACCGTTCCCGCCGTCACTCGCTCCGGTTCGGGGTGAAAAGAGTGCCTTGAAGGCGCCGCGGAGGGGTGTTTCTGATCCGGCTGGAGGGGTGCGCGCAGTGGCGGGAGCAAGAACGGGCCCCGCGGGGAGGGGGCGGGTGCGGTATTGATCCCGGCACCGCCACCGGCACCGCCACCGGCACCGGCACCGGCACCGGCACCGGTACCCGCACCGGCACCGCCACAGGCACCCGGGGGACGGGGGTGTGCGCGGGGGAGCAAGGTGCGTGCGCGCTGAGGCATCGGTCCGTGCGGCCGGGGGCGGAAACACGCTTGCGCTCTTTTTCCACGCATGTAGACTAACCAGCACGACACATCGAAGTGGCGTCGGTCCCGGTCTCCGGTCAGCGGCTCTTCGAACCTTCTTCACCACCCCCTGCACCCGAGAGAAGGAACCATGAAACGAATGCCCCTCGCGGTCGCCGCCGCCGTCGCCGCGACCCTCGCGCTCGCCGGCTGCAGCGGCGGCGGAACGCCCTCGCCGTCCGACGGCGGTGGCGCCGAAGGCCCCGACGCCCTCAACATCGGCAACTTCCTCGATGTCACGTCGTGGGATCCGTCCCTCGCCGACATCGGCTTCGACGGCCCCTACCTGTCCGCGGTGTACGACGCCCTGATCGCCCTCGACGCCGACGGCACCCCGATCCCGTCGCTCGCGACGAAGTGGACCGTGGCCGACGACGACCTCAGCATCGACCTCGACATCCGCACCGACGCCGTGTTCAGCGACGGCACCCCGGTCGACGCCGACGCCGTCGTCGCGAGCCTCGAGTACCTCAAGGCCGGCGCCCGGTCCGGTGAGGCCTACGTCAACGCGAAGGGCTTCGAGAAGGTCGACGACGACACCGTCCGCATCGCCCTCACGCAGCGCGACGACACGATCCTCTACCTGATGGGCCTCGGCCGCAGCTACGTCATGCCCCCGGCCTCCATCGAGGCGGGCACGCTCGGCAGCGACCCGGTCGGCTCCGGCCCCTATGTGCTCGACAGCGACACCAGCGTCGCGGGCGCCGAGTACCACTTCACCAAGACCGAGGACCACTGGGACGCGAAGACGTACCCGTTCGCCGAGCTCGCGATCTACCCGATCACCGACGCGACCGCCCGTCACAACGCGATGCTCAGCGGCCAGATCAACGTGCAGTACGGCGACGTGGCCAACCTCGACCAGGCCGAGCAGCAGGGCTGGAACACCGCCCAGCGGGTCTCCGGGTGGGCGGGCCTCGTCATCACCGACCACACCGGCGCGAAGAGCGAGCCCCTCGGCAAGCTCGAGGTGCGCCAGGCGCTGAACTACGCGTTCGACGGTGCGGCCGTCCTCGCGGCGGTCGGCAGCGGTGCGGGCGTGGCCACCAACCAGGTGTTCCCGGACGGCGGCGACATCAACGATCCCGAGCTCAACGACGCCTACGCGTTCAACATGGACAAGGCGAAGGAGCTTCTGGCCGACGCCGGCTACCCGGACGGCTTCGACATCTCGATGCCGATGTCCCCGATCTTCGAGATGTGGAAGCCGTCGGCCGAGCAGGCCCTCAACGAGCTCGGCATCACCGTCACCTGGGACAACATGCAGATGCCGGACTACCAGCTCAACGCACCGAACTACCCGATGTTCATCTCCTTCCTCGCGATGGACGGCAACGACGTGGCCACCGTCTCCCGGCAGCTGACGAGCGTGCAGTGGTTCAACCCGGAGCCCGACTACGCGAAGAACGAGGTCATCGCCCCGCTCGTCGAGAAGGTGCAGACGGAGCGCGGCGACGCGCAGACCGCCGCCATCAAGGAGCTCAACGAGGCCCTCGTCGACCAGGCCTGGTGGTCGGTCTGGTACCAGGCGAACAACATCTACTACACGGCGCCCGGCATCCAGCTGCAGCCCGTCGTGGGGATGATGTTCCCGACGCTGCGGTACATCACGCAGGGCTGAACGCCCGCCGGGGCGGTCGCCACGCGGCCGCCCCGGCACCCCTTCCCCTCCTCCTCACCCTCGAGAGGCCCCCATGCTCCTCTTCACGGCGAAGCGGGTGCTGTCCGGCATCCTCCTGCTCGTCGCGGTCTCGATCGGCACGTTCTTCCTCGCCCACCTCGCGATCAGCGATCCGACCGCGTCGCTCCTCGGGACCACGGCGAGTCCCGCGCAGCAGGAGGCGCTGGCAGCGAAGATCGGTCTCGACCGCCCCCTGATCGTGCAGTTCTGGGACTGGTTCTCCCACGCCGTGCTGCTCGACTTCGGCGTCTCGTGGCGCAACTTCCAGCCGGTCGGTGCGCAGCTCGCGGTCAAGGTCCCCGTCACGCTCTCCGTCGTGACCCTCGCGACCCTCATCACCGCGGTCATCGGCGTCGCCTTCGGCATGATCACCGGACTCCGCCCCGGCACCTGGTTCGACCGGATCATCAAGGGGATCTCCGTCGTCCTCTTCGCGCTCCCCGGATTCTGGGTGAGCCTGGTCCTGGTGATGTGGCTGGCCGTGCAGCTCCAGTGGTTCCCCGCCGTCGGCTACGTCCCGCCGACCCAGTCCGTCGAAGGGTGGCTGCGCTCGATCACGCTGCCGGCGATCTCCCTCGCCCTGGGCGGCATCGTCGCCGTGTCCGAGCAGCTGCGGAACGCCGTGATCGCCCAGAGCCGCCAGGACTGGGTGCGCACCCTCCGCAGCCGGGGCCTGTCCGCCGCCCGGGTGAACCTGCACATCCTCCGCAACGCCTCGCCCGCCGCGCTCACGGTGATCGCCCTGATGTTCGTGGGCCTGCTCTCCGGTGCCATCGTGGTGGAGCAGATCTTCAGCCTCCCCGGTCTGGGGCAGCTCACGAACCAGTCGTCGCAGAACGGCGACATCCCCATGCTGCTCGGGATCACGGTGGTCTCCATCGTCTTCGTCGTCCTCATCAACCTCCTGCTCGACCTCGTGCTCGGCTGGATCAACCCGAAGGTGCGCGTCGCATGACCACGACAGACATCCGCGTCGCCTTCGACCGGGCCGCCCAGAAGCGCCGGTCGAGCCTGTTCCGACGCTTCCTCCGCCACCCCGGCGGCTCCATCCCGCTCGCCATCTTCGTACTCATCGTGCTCGTCGGGGTGTTCGCGCCACTGCTGGCGCCGATGGACCCGAACCTCGTCGACCTCGCAGCCGCGAAGGCCCCGCCCTCCCCGGAGCACCTCCTCGGCGGCGACTCCACCGGCCGCGACATCCTCAGCCGCCTCATCTACGGGACGAGGACGACGCTGTGGGGTGCGCTCATCACGATCGTCACGGCGCTCGTCATCGGGGTTCCGTCGGGTGTCGCAGCCGGGTACTTCGGCGGTGTCTTCGACCGGGTCGCGACCTGGATCAGCGACGCCCTCCAATCGATCCCCGGGATGATCATCCTCCTCGTGGTCGCCGCCGGCAGCCGCAACAACTTCGAGCTGCTGATGGTCACCGTCGGCGTCTTCATGGTCCCGGGGTACTTCCGCATCGCGCGGTCGCAGACGCTCGCCGTCCGCGGCGAGGCGTACATCGACGCCGCCCGTGTGTCGGGCCTGTCGGACGCGCGCATCATCTTCCGCCACGTCATCACGGCCGTCTATCCGCCGGTCATCATCCAGACCGCGCTCACGGCGGGTATCGCCATGGGCATGCAGGCGGGGCTCCAGTTCCTCGGCATCGGCGACTCGAACGTGCCGAGCTGGGGCGCGATGATGCTCGAGGGCTTCCGGCTCATGCTCACCTACCCGCTCATGCTGCTGTGGCCCTCCGCTGCGCTCGGTCTCACGATCGCCGTCCTCGCGATCATGGGCTCCACGCTCGCCGAGCTCGTGCAGGTGCGCACGCCGCGCGCGGCCCGACGGCGGCGGCGCGGAGTGCTCGAGACCGCGGACGAGGTCGCCGCGGCTCCCGCCACGGGCAGTGTCCGCCACGAGGCTCCGGCATCGGCCCTCCGCGTCGAGAACCTGCACGTCGTCCACGCGACGCCGACGGGGGAGACCGAGGTCGTGCACGGCGTGACGCTCGACGTCGCGCCAGGGGAGGTCGTCGGGATCGTCGGCGAGTCCGGGTCGGGCAAGTCGCAGACCGTGTTCTCGGTGCTCGACCTGCTCCCCGCGACCGGCCGGGCGACCGCCGACGCGATCTGGGTCGGTGGAGCGGAGGTCACCCACGCGACGCCGAAGGAGCGCCAGGCCCTGCTCGGACGAACGATCGGCTACGTGCCGCAGGAGCCGATGAGCAATCTCGACCCCTCGTACACGATCGGGCATCAGCTCATCGAGCCGCTGCGCCGCACGCACGGGCTCGCGAAGGCCGCCGCCCGGCAGCGCGCGCGGGAGGTGCTCCTGCGGGTCGGGCTGTCCGACCCCGATCGCGTGATGCGCAGCTATCCGCATCAGGTGTCCGGCGGCATGGCCCAGCGCGTGCTCATCGCCGGCGCGATCGCCGGTCGGCCGTCGCTTCTCGTGGCGGACGAGCCCACCACCGCCCTCGACGTCACCGTGCAGGCCGAGGTCCTCGAACTGCTGCGGGAGCTGCAGGCCGAGTACGGCATGGCGCTGCTCATCGTGACGCACAACTTCGGCGTCGTCGCCGACATCTGCGACCGCGTGATCGTCATGCGCGGCGGCGACATCGTGGAGACGGGGCCTGTGGACGACCTCTTCGCCGCGCCCACCCAGGAGTACACGCGCGAGCTCATCGCCGCGTCGCTCGATGAAGCCGACGGTCGCGCCGCGCTCGACGGACGGCGGACGGAGGTCCCCGCGTGAACACCGCTCCGGTGAACCCCCTGCTGCAGGTGGACGACCTCGTGGTCGAGTACGGCCGGGGTCGGCATGCCTTCCGCGCGCTGCACGGCGTCTCCCTCGACATCGCCCCCGGTGAGTGCCTGGGCCTGGTCGGCGAGTCCGGATCCGGGAAGTCGACGCTCGGCAAGGCCATCCTCGGCCTGGCCCCGGTGACGGCGGGCCGCATCCGCTTCGACGGCCGGGACATCGGCCGGCTCGGCGGCCGGGCCCGACGGGCGCTCGCCGACGACGTGCAGGTCGTGTTCCAGGACCCGTACGGCTCCCTCAACCCGGCACTGACCATCGGCGATATCCTCGCCGAGCCGCTGCTGACGACGGGGATCGGGGCGAAGGCCGCCGAGAAGCGCGTGCGCGACATGCTCGACCGCGTGCGGCTGCCCTCCGCGAGCATGGACCGGTACCCGAGCGAGTTCTCCGGCGGGCAGCGGCAGCGCATCGCGATCGCCCGCGCCCTCGTGCGCGGTCCGCGGCTGATCGTGTGCGACGAGCCGGTCAGTGCGCTCGATCTCACCACGCAGGCCACCATCCTCGACCTCTTCATCGAGCTGCAGCGCGACACCGGCGTGGCCTACCTGTTCGTCTCGCACGACCTCGGCGTCGTCCGGCGGGTCTGTCACCGGGTCGCCGTGATGTACCGGGGCGAGATCGTCGAGATCGGAGACGGGGAGCAGGTCACGCGCGCGCCGCGTCACCCGTACGCCGAGCGCCTGCGGCTGGCCTCGCCCGTCGCGGACCCGGTGGCTCAGCGGGAACGCCGGGCGCAATGGCTCGCTCTGCGGGAGGTGCCCGATGCGGCGGTACGGTAGCTCCAGGCCGGAACACGCCACACCCCGGACTCGGCCGGAAGGACGCCATGCCGAAGATCATCGACCACGACCAGCGGCGACGGGACATCGTCGAGGTGGCCAAGAGCATCATCCTGAAGGGTGGGTTCGAGGCGGCGACCATGCGCAGCATCGCCGCGGAGGCGGGCTTCGCGAACGGTGCGCTGAAGCACTACTTCCCCGGGAAGGAGAGCATCGTCGCGGCGACGTTCGAGACGATCCTGCAGCAGATGTCCGAGGGCGTGGAGGCCGCGGGGCAGGAGCCGGTGGCGGCGGACGACGCGCTGCGGGGCTTCCTGCAGGCCACCGTGCCGCGCGACCCGGAGCAGATCGCCGCGGGCCGGGTGCTCCTGGCGCTCTGGGAGTACGCGATGGCGAACGAGTCGCTGGCCGAGCTCTACCGCGGACACCTGGGCTCCTGGCGAGCCTCGCTCATCGCGCGCATGGAGGCGGCCCGCGACGAGGGGTCGATCCGCGATCAGGACTACGGCCCGCTGGCGGACGAGTACATCTCCGCGGCGGTCGGGGCGACGGTCATCAACCTCATGTACCCGGACGGCGACCGCATCGCCGACTACGAGAACTACATCGACCGGTTCCTCGCGCGGCTGCGCTGAGGGCGAGGGGCCGGTCCCGAGAGGACGGCCCGTCATGACCCTTCCCCCCGAACGACCCGTGGTGTTCCTGCACGGCCTCGCCTCGCGCGGCACGCAGGACTGGCCGGACAGCGAGTGGACGGCGGTGCTCGGCGACCGGCCGCGCCGGGTCCTCGACCTGCCGGCGCACGGCGACGCCCCCGGGCTCGGCGTCGTGCCGACCTCCGCGGTGCTCGACGCGCTCGCCGACGCGATCGGCCCGGACGAGGTCGACCTCGTCGGCTACTCGCTCGGTGCCCGGCTCGCGTGGGACCTCGCGCGGCACCCGGGTGTCACGGTGCGGCGCCTCGTGCTCGGCGGCCTCAGCGCGGGGGAGCCCTTCGCGCTCGTCGACCTCTCCGCCGCGCGGGCCGCGCTCGCCGGCGGACCGGCTCCCGTCGACCCGCTGACCGGGATGATCGTGCACATGGTGAGCCTGCCCGGCAACCGCCCGGACGATCTGCTCGACCTCATCGAGGGGCTCGCGACCGAGCCGTTCGCGCCCGAAGCCGGAGCGCCGGCGGTGCCGGTGCTGCTCCTGGGCGGCGAGGACGATCCGATGGCCGCGGGCATCGACGAGCTCGCCGCGCGGCTGCCGGACGTCCGGGTGCGGCGCGTCCCCGGCGATCACCTCGTGGCGTTGCACACCGCCGCGTTCCGCGACGCCGTGCGCGGGTTCCTCGCGGACTGACCTCCGCGACCGCCGCCCGGCCTCTTCCTGCCCTTTATTTCCCACGTTCGTAGACATACCGAAAGGCATCCGCCATGACCGACACCCCCACTCCCGATGCCGCCCGCATCCTCGACATCGCCACCGGCTACATGGCCGCGAAGCAGCTCTTCCAGGCCAGCCGCATCGGCCTGTTCGCCGCCGTCGCCGCCGGCGCCGACACGGCCGCGGCGATCGCCGAGCGCTGCGGGGTGAGCGAGCGGATCGCCCGGCTGCTCGCCGACGCCCTCGCCGCGAAGGGTCTCCTCGTCCGGACGGAGGGGCGCTACGCCCTGGCTCCCGACGCGTCCGCCTACCTCACGGGGGACGACGCGGTCATCGACCTCGCTCCGTTCCTGACGTTCCTCGACGAGATCAGCTACCCGCACTGGCTGCAGTTCGCGCACACGGTCGACACGACCGAGCCCGGCGACCTGCAGATGGACGACGCCCGGTGGGGCACGTTCATGGCCGGCGTCATGACGTACAACCGCCTGCACGCGCAGGAGTTCGGCCGGCTCGTCGACCTCGCCGGCGCGACGAAGGCCCTCGACTTCGGTGGCCTGTCCGCCGAGTTCGCCCTCGCCGTCATGGCGCGCAACCCCGAGCTGCACACGACGTTCGTGTACGCCCCGGGATTCGAGGACGGCGTGGCCGAGGCGGTCGCGGCCGCGGGTGTCGCCGACCGGGCTGCCGTCGAGGTGGGGGACACGGCGACCGCGGCCCCCGAGGGCGCCTACGACGCGGTGTTCGCCAACCACGTGATCCACCGCTTCTCCGCGGAGGAGAACGCGCAGATCTTCCGGCGGCTCCGTGCTTCGGCGGTCGACGGGGCGACGCTCACCGTGCTCGACTTCTTCCTCGACGACGATGACGAGCAGCGCGCGCTGGACGCCCTGCACGCGGGGGAGTACCTCGTGATCGACGGCACCGTCGTGTACCCCGAGTCGCAGGTCCGCGGCTGGCTGACGGACGCCGGATGGGCGGTGCGCGACACCGTCGCCCTGCCGGGGAGCCCGCGCGTGCTCCTGGCCACCGCGGTCTGACGACCGCGGTTCGAGACTGGTCCGAGGGGGATCAGAGGCGGGCGGCATGCGTGAACATGCCGCCCGCCGTTTTCGTGGGGCGGGTGGTCAGCCGCGCGCGAACACCGTGCGGCCGTCGACGATCGTGCGCTCGACCTGGAGGGCGGCGAACGGGCGCCCCGGGCTGCACGGATCCTCGTCGAGCACCGTGATGTCGGCGACCTTGCCGGGCTCGAGGGTGCCCTTCCAGCTCGCGGCGCCGTCCTGGATCGCGGCGTCGGCCGTCATGGTGCGCAGTAGCCGGCGCCGCGTCGCGGCGTCGTCCGCGCGGCCGTCGGCGGCGAGGAGGGCGAGGGACGCATCGAGGCTGGGGCGCCAGTCCGGCGTGGCGATCGGGGCGTCGCTGGTCACGGTGGTCAGCGCCCCGGAGGAGAGCATCTCGGCCAGCGGCCACGCGGCGGCGACACGGGCCTCGCCGAGCTGCACCGCCGCCCAGGAGTGCGTGTGCGCGGCGATGAGGGGCTGCACGGCGAAGCCGACGCCGAGGCGTTCCGCGCGACGGATCTGCGCGGGGGTCGCCAGGTCGCCGTGCACGATGTGGTGGGGCGCCGGCGGCGGAGGCGTCCGGCCGTGCCGTTCCAGTGCGGTCAGGAACTCCTCGATCGAGCGGTCGCCGGTGGCGTGCACCGCGATCTGGAAGCCGCGACTCGCAGCCAGCGCGATCATCTGCTGGAAGGCGCTGAGCGGATCCGCATCGCCGCGCGTGAGGAGGTGCCCGGTCGTCCCGTCGGGGTAGGGGTCCGACGTCCAGGCAGTGGCCATCGGCGGGATGCCGTCGGCGAAGATCTTCACCCCGGGGATCGCGAGCCAGCGGGAATCGGTCGACGGGGGCGGCACCGGGAGCCCGGCGGCGAAGTCGTCCAGGGAGCTCTCGCCGTCGATCGTCCCGAACAGGCGCAGCAGCGTGACGCGCGAGGTCTGCGCGCCCTCCCGGTGCAGCTCCACGTACGCGTCGAGCATGTCGGTGCCGAAGCAGCCGGTCTCGCCGTGGTCCTCTCCGGGGCCGATGCCCGGCTCCGTGTAGCTCGTGACGCCGAGCTCCGCGAGGAGGCCCCAGGCCCGACGCAGGGCCGCGCGTCGCTCATCGGCCGTGGCCACGAGGCGGCCGGTGGGCTGCTCCTCGGGCGTGGTGTCGGAGAAGAACAGGTGCGGCCAGCGCGCGCCCAGCCAGGCGGCGTGGAGGTGGGCGTCGTTGAGGCCGGGGATCGCGGTGCGACCGTCGAGCTGCACCACTTCGCGGGCCGAGAGGGCTTCGGCAGCGGCGTCGGTGGCGACGATCACCCCGTCCCGGACGGCGATCGCGGTGGCGACGGAATCGGTGGCGTCGACGGTGTGGATGCGGCCGCCGCGGACGAGGAGGTCGGCGTCGTCGCCGAGGAGTGCGCTGCTCATTATTCCACCAGTGTAGACGTAAAACTCTCGTGCACGGGAGGTCCCGTGCCGGCCGATTCGGCGCGCGGTTCCGCGGCTTGTACCCTGGACTCATCCCCCGAACACCCCGGCAACCTCGCGCGCGCCGGCGACCTCGGCGCGCGCTCACACATGCAAGGACGCAGATGAACGATTCCGCGGCACACCGCGACGAATGGACGGCGAGCGAAGAGCTGGCGGAGCGGATGATCCCGCTCATCGGGGCTCTCAAGCGCGAGCGCGACGTGGTCACCTCGTTGCACGGCCACCGCCTGCTCGGCCTCTCGGCGACCGGCCTCGTCGAGGTGCACGAGCGCGTGGCCCAGCTCGGGCACGAGCGCCTCGAGGTCGAGGACAGCCTGGCCGTGCTCGAGGGCATCCACGCCCTGGCCCCCGGCGCCTCGTCGATCGACGTGGCCCGCCTCGTGGAAGGGTACGCGGAGAGCGGCCGCCCGCTCGAGGAGTATCTCGCCGAGACCCTGGCGCCGGCCGTCGGCGCGGTCCCGGCATCGCCGACCGACGTCGTGCTCTACGGCTTCGGGCGCATTGGCCGCCTGCTGGTCCGCATCCTCATCGCGCACACCGGCGGCGGGAGCGGACTCCGGCTCCGCGCCATCGTCGTGCGCCGCGGCTCCGAGAACGATCTCGTCAAGCGCGCGTCGCTGCTGCTGCGCGACTCGGTGCACGGCCGCTTCGCGGGCTCGGTCACGGTGGACGAGGATGCCGAGCAGATCATCGCCAACGGCACGCGCATCCAGGTCATCTACTCCGACGACCCGGCCGCCGTCGACTACACCGCCTACGGCATCGACGACGCGATCGTCGTCGACAACACCGGCCGCTGGCGTGACGAGGCGGGACTCTCCCAGCACCTCCGCGCGAAGGGCGTCGCCCGCGTGCTGCTGACCGCCCCCGGCAAGGGCCCGCTGAAGAACATCGTGCAGGGCATCAACGACGACACGATCACCGACGAGGACCGCATCGTCTCGGCGGCGTCGTGCACGACCAACGCCATCACCCCGGTGCTCGCCGCGATCGACGAGGCCTACGGCGTCGTGAAGGGCCACGTCGAGACCGTGCACTCGTTCACGAACGACCAGAACCTCATCGACAACTTCCACAAGGGCGACCGCCGCGGCCGCTCCGCCGTGCTGAACATGGTCATCACCGAGACCGGGGCGGCGAAGGCCGTGGCCAAGGCCCTCCCGCAATTGGAGGGCAAGCTCACGGGCAGCGCGATCCGCGTCCCCACGCCGGACGTCTCGCTCGCGGTGCTGCACCTCACGCTGGAGAGCCCCGCCACCAAGGGCCAGGTCAACGACTACCTGCGCCGCGTGTCGCTGCACTCGAAGCTCCGGCAGCAGATCGACTACGTGGAGAGCCCCGAGGTCGTCTCCACGGACTTCGTCGGCTCGCACCGCGCGGGCATCATCGACGGCCTGGCCACCATCGCCGACGAGGACACCCTCATCCTCTACGTCTGGTACGACAACGAGTTCGGCTACTCCTGCCAGGTGATCCGGGTGCTGGAGACCATGGCGGGGTCGCACCCCGTCGTCCTCCCCGCCCGCCGCGAAGTCACCCTCTGACCGTCGACCCACCCCCTTCCGCTCGACCCGGCCCCCTGGGTGCGCACGCAACGGGCCGGGGCACGCGAAAGGGGGTGGGTCGCGGCATGATGAGGGGCATGAAGACCTCACGATGGCGGGAGGAGCGGCTGCGGTGGCAGGGGCTGACCGCGCCGGGGCGGGACGTGGTAGGGGCGGCGGCGCGGCTGCTCGCGGTGCAGAGCCAGGACTTCACGGCCGGACGGTGGGCGCTGGCCGTGCGGACGAAGGGCGATGTACGGCTTCGTGACGTCGACGCCGCGTTCGACCGTGGGGACCTCGTCCGGGCCTGGACCATGCGGGGGACGCTGCACACGATCCCCGCACGTGACCTCGGCTGGGCGCTGGAGGTCACGGCCGCACGACAGCAGCAGCAGGCGGCCTCCCGACAGCGGCAGCTCGGCATCGACGACGCCATGATCGACGCGGTCGTCCGGGAGCTCACGCCGCGGCTCCGTGACGGCGGCCTCACCAGGGGCGAGATCTTCCCGGTGCTCGAGGGCATCGGCATCGACCCCTCGGGCCAGCGCGGCATCCATCTGCTGTTCGCGCTGACGGTCTCCGGCGTGCTCGTGCAGGGGCCGGTCGTGCCGCGGGAGGGCATCACGCGGGAGCAGCGGTTCGTGCTCGCGGCGGACCACATCCGCGACCACGCCCACCCGGAGCACCCGCTGGCCGAGCTGTTCGTCCGCTACGTCGAGGGACACGGGCCCGCCGGGGTCGCGGACTTCGCGTGGTGGTCGGGGCTGACGCTCGGGCGGTCCCGGGAGGCGGCGGAGCGGGCGGCGACCAGGGTGAGCGAGGTCGAGGACGGGGTCTTCGTCGGACGCACCCCGCCCCGGCGCGCGGCGGGCCGTCCGTCCGTGTTCGCCCTCGGAGCCTTCGACGAGTACTACATCTCCTACGCCGACCGCACCGTCGTCTGCGCTCCGGAACACCTCGCCGCCGTCGGCCCGGGGAAGAACGGGATGGTCCGGGCGACCGTGGTGGAGCACGGCCGCGTGATCGGCTGCTGGACCCACGCCGCCGCCGCCCACACCACCCCTCCGGCTCTCTTCGAGCCACCCGAGGACCCCGCCGCCGTCACCGCCGCCCTCGCCCGCTTCGCCGCGTTCCTCGCCTGACCCCTCGTCGACCCGCCCCCTTCCGTGCCTCCCGGCCCCCTACGCCCGCGCGTAACGGGCCGGGGCGGACGCAAGGGGGTGGGTCGACAGTGTCACTCGCCGGCGAGGGCAGCGATCGCGGGTGCCAGGGCGATGAGGCGGTCGTTCGCCTCGGTCTCGGCGACGGTGGCGCGAAGGCCCTCCCCGGCGAACGGGCGCACCAGCAGGCCGTTCTGCTCCAGGAGCGCTGCAGCCGCGCTCGTCGCGGCGCCGAGCGGCAGCCACACGAAGTTCCCTCTGCTCTCCGGAAGGGGGAGGCCTGCGCGGGCGAAGGCGGCGAGGACGCGCCGCCGCTCGGTGACCAGCTCCGCAACCCGGCGATCGAGCTCGTCCTCGGCCCCGAGCGAAGCCACCGCCGCGGTCTGTGCCAGATCGGTCACTCCGAACGGGATCGCGACCTTGCGCAGCGCGATGCCCAGCTGCTCCGGTGCGATCGCGTATCCCACACGCAGGCCGGCGAGGCCGTACGCCTTCGAGAACGTGTGGGCCACGGCGACGTTCGGGTACCGGCGGAAGTACTCGATACCGACGGGAGAGTCGGCGCGGTCGTTGAACTGCACGTACGCCTCGTCGATCACCACCACGATGTGATCGGGCACCTGTGACAGGAATCGGTCGAGGTCGGCGTCCCCGACGGCCGTTCCGGTCGGATTGTTCGGGTTGCACACGAGGATGAGGCGGGTGCGGTCCGTGATGGCGGCGAGCATGGCGTCGAGGTCGTGGCGGTGCTCCGTGGTCAGCGGCACCATGACCGGTACTGCTCCGGCGGCCCTCGCGAGCATCGGGTACGCCTCGAAGGAGCGCCATGCGAACATCACCTCATCGCCCTCACCGGCCGTCGCCCGCATCAACTGCGACACGACCTCGACCGACCCGCTGCCGAGCACCACGTTGACCGGCTCGACGCCGAAGCGCGTGCACAGCTCGCGGGTGAGGGTGGAGGCTGCGGTCTCGGGGTAGCGGTTGATGTGCGCCAGCGCGTCGGCGATCGCGGCGGTCACCGAAGGTAGCGGGGCGTAGGGGTTCTCATTGGAGGAGATCTTGTAGACGGGCCCGGTGGTCTCGGCCTGCGGTGCCGCCTTGCCCGGCTTGTAGCCGGGGATCGCGTCCAGATCTCCCCGCAGTCTCAGCTCCGACATCCGATGGCCCTTCTCTCGTTGCGCTCCGGGACCGTGTCCGTTTGACAGGCCCGCGCGGACTTCATACTATCGCAATTGAATATAAAGAATGTTGTCATTCTGATCCGCGGCGATCGGATGCGATGGAAGGAGCGGAGCGACGGTGCCCCACACTGCGGTCGATTCCCCGGACCAGCGGCTCACTCTGCGCGTGCGCGCCATGCGTCAGGAGGCGCGGGACGTGCTGTCCCTCGAACTGGACGATCCCACCGGTGCTGACCTGCCGGCGTGGGAACCGGGCGCCCACATCGACCTCCGCTTCGCGAACGGCGTCGAACGCCAGTACTCGCTGTGCTCCGACCCCGACGACCGCACCGCCTGGCGCGTGGCGGTGCTCGCCGAGAGCCCGAGTCGCGGGGGCTCCCGCTACGTCCACCAGACGCTGCGCGTCGGCGACCCGGTGACAGCCTCCGGCCCCATCAACCACTTCGAGCTCATCCCCGCAAGCGAGTACGTGTTCGTGGCGGGCGGGATCGGCATCACCCCCATCCTCCCGATGGCCCAGGCGGCCACCCGACGCGGAGTCCCCTGGCGCCTGGCGTACCTCGGCTCGGCGGGGGAGCGCATGGCGTTCCTCCCGGCGACGCAGCTCGTGGGCGGCGAACTGCTTCTGGTGCGCGGCGACATCGACGACCGGCTCGATCTGGAAGCCTGGATCGGCACGCCGACCGCGGAGACCGGAGTGTACGCGTGCGGTCCGGAGCGCATGCTCGACGCGCTGGAGGAGATGAGTGCCGCATGGCCGCGCGGCGCGCTGCACGTCGAGAGATTCCAGGCGAAGACCTTCGGTGAGTCGCAGGGGGCCGAGTCATTCGAGGTGGTGGCCAGCCGATCCGATCTCGTCGTCACGGTGGACCGCGGCTGCAGCATCCTCGAGATGCTCGAGAGCGCGGGGATCGGCGTGCCCAGCTCCTGCCTGGAGGGCGTGTGCGGCACATGTGAGACGGCCGTCGTCGACGGTGCGCCGGAGCACCGCGACTCAATCCTCACCCCTGACGAGCGTGAGAGCAACGAGACGATGATGATCTGCGTCTCCCGTTCGCTCGGCGATCGCCTCGTCCTCGACATCTGACAACGAACGGAGCCACATGGACACCGGAACCGCATACGGGCTGCGACTCGGCCAGCCCCTCAACGAGCTCGCCCAGGTCGGTCCTGGCACCCCGTACGGCGAAGTGCTGCGCCGCTACTGGCACCCGGTCGCGAAGGTGGAGGACGCGACCACGCGCCCGGTCTCGCTACGGGTGCTGGGCGAGGAGCTCGTGCTCTTCCGCACACGGAAGGGCAAAGCGGGCCTGCTGCACCCTCGCTGCATCCATCGCGGGGCGTCGCTGTTCTACGGCGGAGTCGAGGACGAGGGCATCCGCTGCTGCTATCACGGCTGGGTGTTCGACACCGAAGGGCACTGCCTGGAGCAGCCGTGCGAACCCGACCTGGGCCTGCACCGCGACCGCGTGCGGCAGCCCTGGTATCCCGTCGAGGAGCAGTACGGACTGATCTGGGCCTACATGGGCCCACCGGACAAGAAGCCCGTGCTGCCGCGGTACGACACCCTCGAGGCGCTGGCCGCCGACGAGCAGCTCATCGTGAACGACCAGGGGGTGGGGGGAGGCGGTCCGGCGCAGCTCGACTTCAACTGGCTGCAGCACTGGGAGAACGTGATGGACCCCTTCCACGTGCCGATCCTGCACGCGAGGTTCAGCGGGAACCAGTTCACGCCGGAGATGGCGCTCATTCCTGAGGTCGAGTACGAGTACACGCCGCTGGGCGTGCGCAGCATCCAGATGCGCGACCTCGGCGACGGTCGCCAGCTGCGGCGCGTGACCGAGGTGATCTTCCCGAATCTGCGCGTGGTCGCCAGCCCGAAGCTCGCCTCGGGTCAAACGAACATGATCGGGTGGGTGGTGCCGATGGACGACACGAACTTCCGTATCTTCACGGTGGCGCGCGACAGCGATCCCGACTTCCTCGCCAAGCTGCGGTCCACGCACGAGGGGAAGCCGTGGAAGGAGCTCACCGACCTCGAGCACCAGCGCCTGCCCGGAGATTACGAGGCGCAGAAGTCGCAGGGGCCCATCTCGCTGCACTCCGAGGACCACCTGACCACCACCGATCAGGGGATCGCGATGATTCGTCGCATGATGGCCAAGCAGCATCGGGCAGTGGCCGGCGGCGGCGACCCGGTGGGGGTCTTCTTCGATGAATCCGAGCGGCTGATCCGTATCGAGGGCGGCAACTACTTCGAGGGTGCTCCTGACGCGCCTCTGCTCGCCGACGCCGTGGACGACTGACATGGCCAAGTACACGGCGCGGCCACCCGGCGGGGATCGTCCGGTGCTCGTCCTGGGGATCAGCGACGTGGTCGTGATCGAGGGCGAGCCCGCCGTGCCCGTGAGCGTGCACCACTTGTCCGCCTGGGGGCGCTGGGTGCGCGACGTCGCGATCCCCGACGCTGCGGCGCAGCGACTGCACGAGCTGGCCGAGCACTTCGACATCGTCTGGGCGTCGGAATGGGGGCATAACGCGCACACCGCGTTCCGTGAGGCGCTGGAGCTGCCGGAGGAACCGTGGCCGTTCCTGCCGGTGCAGTTCGACAAGCTCGCCCACATCCGTCGATACGCCGGAGGGCTGCCGTGGATCTGGGTGGACGATCCGCTGGTGGACCTGAGTGGCGAGCCCCCGGAATGCGACGACGGCATCGTGGTGCGGGTAGACCCGGCGGCGGGCATCCTCAGTCTGGACGTCGACGATCTGCAGGAGAAGACGCGGGAGCTGATGCGACGCCGCACGAACGACGAGGAGAGAGCATGACGGACGCGGTCGCGATCGTCGGAGGTCGGGTCGTGACCGGCCTGGGCCAGGAGTTCGACGGCGGCACCGTGCTGCTGTCCGACGGGCGCATTGATGCCGTCGGGTCGGACCTCGCGGTGCCGGGCGGTGCCAGGGTGCTCGATGCCACCGGATGCTGGGTGCTGCCCGGCCTCATCGATCCGCACAGCCACATCGGCGCGCATGAGGAGGCCAACGGTCCGGCCGGGTTCGACGGCAGCGAGGTCTCGTCGCCGGTGACCGCGGGGGTGCGAGCGATCGACGCGATCAACATCGAGGACAGCGCGTTCCGTGACGCGCTCGCCGGAGGCATCACCGCTGTGGTCGTGAAGCCCGGATCGGGCAATCCGATCGGCGGGCAGAGCGTCGCCATCAAGACGGCCGGCGGACGGTCGGTCGATGAGCGGGTGATCCGTGCCGCGCTCGGCATGAAATCGGCGCTCGGCGAGAACCCCAAGCAGACCTACGGGGAGCGCAAGCAGCTGCCCTCCACCCGGCTCGGCATCGCGCTCGTCATCCGGCAGGCGCTGCGAGACGCCCAGGACTATGCCGCGCGCCGTGACAAGGCTCATGCCGACGGCACGCCGTTCGCCGTGGATCTCGGGAAGCACGCACTCACCCAAGCGCTCGACGGCACGCTCACGTGGGAGCAGCACGCGCATCGGCATGACGACATCGCGACGGCGCTACGCATCGCCGACGAATTCGGCCTCCGGCTCGTGCTCAACCACGGCACCGAGGCGCACAAGCTCGCCGGTGTCCTCGCCGAACGCGATGTGCCCGTGATCTACGGGCCCATCCTGTCAAGCCGCTCCAAGGTGGAGGTGCGCGAGGCTGACCCCGCGAACCTCGCCGCGCTCGCCGCCGCG
Source organism: Microbacterium sp. NPDC057658 (assembly GCF_042799975.1). Classification (NCBI taxonomy): domain Bacteria; kingdom Bacillati; phylum Actinomycetota; class Actinomycetes; order Micrococcales; family Microbacteriaceae; genus Microbacterium; species Microbacterium sp. NPDC057658. Next base: position 1,511,456 of record NZ_JBHVHT010000001.1, read on the forward strand.
GGCGTACGTGTCGCGCTCACCACCGACCACCCCGTCGTGCCGATCGGTCTGCTCGCGATGCAGGCGGCCGTGGCCGTGCGGGCCGGGCTGGCGAGGGAGACCGCGCTCGCCGCGATGACCTCGACCGCTGCGGCGATCGCCGGCATCGACGACCGAGTCGGCGCGCTGGAGCCCGGCAGGGACGCGGACGTGGTTCTGTGGACCGGAGACCCGCTCGACGTCGCCTCGACCGTCCGGGAGGTGCTCATCGAGGGCCGCACGGTGTACACCGCACCGTTCGCGCCGCGAGAGGAGAACGGATGACGCTGCGCGACGACGCCGTCGGAATGCAGTCGGACCTGGTGGAGCTGCGCCGTCGGCTGCACCGCATCCCCGAGCCCGGCTTCGACCTGCCGCTCACACAAGGCGCCGTGCTCGACGCGCTCGACGGTCTGGGGCTGGAGATCACCACCGGATCCGACCTCAGCTCGGTCACGGCCGTGCTGCGCGGTGCGACCGAGGGGCCGTCCGTGCTGCTGCGCGGTGACATGGACGCCCTCGCCATCGTCGAGGAGACCGACCTCGACTACGCGTCGACCAATGGGGCGATGCACGCCTGCGGGCACGATCTGCACGTCGCCGGGCTGGTGGGAGCCGCACGTCTGCTGGCGGCCCGACGCGACCGCTTAGCCGGTTCTGTCGTCTTCATGTTCCAGCCCGGCGAGGAGGCCGGCGGGGGTGCTCCGCTCATGATCCGCGACGGCGTGCTCGACGCTGCGGGCTCACGGGTCGAGGCCGCATACGGTATCCACGTCGGGCCGGGGGAGCGCGGCGTGTTCCAGCTCAAGGCCGGCACGATCATGGCGGGGGCGAACGTGCTGCGGGTGCGCGTGCACGGACGCGGAGGGCACGGGTCGCGGCCGCAGCAGGCCGTGGACCCGGTACCGGTGGTGGCCGAGCTGATCCTCGCGCTGCAGGCGTGGGTCACTCGCCGTGTCGATGTGTTCGACCCCATCGTGCTGTCGGTCACCACGCTCTACGCCGGGGAGATCACGAACGTGATCCCGGACGACGCCGGCTTCGCGGCAACCCTGCGCACGCTGTCCGAGAAGTCGATCGCGCACGCGCAGGCCGAGCTCCCTCGGCTGATCGAGCGCGTCGCCGCGGCGCACGGCTGTACGGCTGACGTCGAGGTGATCATCGGCTATCCGGTCACGGTCAACACGGCGGCCGAGACGACGGCCGCTGCCGCGGTGCTGCGGTCGGAGTTCGGCGCCGACCGGGTCGAGGAGATCACCGTCCCCTGGATGGCGTCGGAGGATTTCTCCTTCGTGCTTCGCGAGGTGCCGGGAGCGTTCCTGTTCTTGTGCGCGACCCCGCCGGACGAGGACCCCGACGACATCCCGATGAACCACTCTCCGCGCGCCCGGTTCGACGACGCGGTGCTCGGAGACCAGGCTGCGGCCCTCGCCGCCCTCGCCTGGCGCCACGTGGGGGTCGGGGACGCCTAGATCAGCGGTGCGGATCTCGGGCGCGGTTCGTCACCGCCCGAGTGTGCGGTGGTCCAGCACGGCCTTGCGGCCGACCTCCACGTCACCGGAGCGGATCGCCTCGATGAGGGCCTGATGGATGTTCAGGCGTTCGTCCGTGTCTTGGCGGAAGCCAGGGACGGCCAGGGCATCGTCGGTCGCCGCCCCCGCGGTCTCGCCCTCGATGTAGTCGACGAGGTTCAGGTAGAACGTGCGCAGGACGGCGTTGGGGGAGATCTCGGCGATGCGCCGGTGAAGTCGCCAGTTGCCGTGCAGGCCCTCGATGGGGTCGTGCCAGTGCTCCACGAGATCCGCCATCACGGCTTCGAGGTCGGCGATGTCGGCGTCGGTGCGGTTCTGCACGGCGTCGTGCATGACCGCCTCGTCGAGCGCGTCGAGCACCTTGATCACGTCGTTCACCGGAGCACCGGTTTGCCGCAGACGCAGCACGGAGTGGGCGAGGCGGATCAGCGGCGATTGGTCGGCGACGAAGATGCCACCCCCGGGGCCGGGGCGCAGATCGACCGAGCCGCGGGCCCGCAGCACCCGCAGCGCTTCGCCGAGCGTCGCAGGGGCCACACCGAACTGCTCGCACAGCTCCTGGCGAGTACCGATGCGGTGGCCGGGCTCGAGGCCCTCGGTCTTGATCATCGCTTCGACTTCGGTGACCACACGGTCGGCGACGGACTGCGCTGGCGCGACCCGCTGGAACGTGCGCGCTTCATCCTGAGTGGTGGTCATGACTCACATCCTAAGGAGCGCGCGCAGCGCTGCGGCGCTGGTTCTGGGCGATTCCTCTATTTGCGCTAATTGAATGTATCTAATACAGTCAATCTCGCTATCCTACTCACGAGAGGAAACAGATGACCGACCCCACCGGTGGCGATCTGCTCGCAGACTCCCTCATCAACCAGGGCGTCTCACGGATCTTCGGCATCCCGGGCGTTCAGCTCGATGCCGCCGCAGACGCCCTCCACTCCCGCACCGACCAGGTCGACTTCATCTGCGCGCGCAACGAGCAGGCCACCACCTACATGGCCGACGGGTACGCGCGGAGCACCGGCGACGTCGGCGTCGCGATGGTCGTACCAGGCCCCGGGGTGCTGAACGCTCTGTCGGGACTCGCGACGGGGTACTCGGCCAACTCGCCGATGCTCCTCATCGCCGGCCAGATCGACTCGCAGGCCATCGGTCGCGGGCTCGGCGCCCTCCACGAGATCCCCGACCAGACGGGGATCCTGCAGCGCCTCACGAAGTGGACAGGCGCTGCTCGATCCGCCGACGAGATCCCCGGACTCGTGCGCGAGGCGTTCACGCAGCTCCGCAGCGGTCGCCCGCGCCCCGTCGCGCTGGAGGTGCCGCCCGATGTGCTGGCCGCCACGTCGCGCACCGCTGCCGCGGAGCTCGTGGCCGCCGCGCCTCTCGCTCCGGACGAGCGGCAGATCCGCGAAGCGGCCGCCCGCCTGCTCGCGGCGAAGCGTCCGATGATCGTCGTCGGCGGGGGAGTGCTCGCTGCGGACGCGTCGGTCGCGCTCCAGGCCCTCGCCGAGGCGCTGGAAGCTCCCGTTCTCATGACGGAGAACGGCAGAGGCGCGCTCGACGCCCGCCACCGTCTGGCGTTCGACTCCCTCGCCCTCCGGGCGTTCCGCGAGGACGCGGACCTGGTGCTCGCCGTCGGCACGCGCTTCGTCTCGACGTTCGGCACCCAGGTCGACACGAACGGCGCCCCCGTGATCCTCGTGAACGCGGAGGCTGCCGACCTCGAGGGTCCACGTGTCGCCGCGCAGACGCTGCACGCCGATGCCCGCCTCGCCCTCGCCGCGCTGGCCGCCGAGGTCGGCACCCCGACGCGGGACTCGCGGGAGAGCGAGTTCGCGCGCGTGCGCACCTGGCTCGCCGAGCAGTTCGCCGACATCGCCCCGCAGCGCGAGTACCTGTCCGCCATCCGCGTCGCGCTCCCTGAGGACGGCGTCTTCGTGAGCGAGTTCACGCAGGTGGGCTACGCCGCCAGCGCCTGCTATCCGGCGTACCAACCGCGCACCTACATCGGCCCCGGTTACCAGGGCACGCTCGGCTATGGCTTCGCCACGGCTCTCGGCGTCAAGGCGGCCGACCCCGACCGCGCCGTCGTGTCGGTGAACGGCGACGGCGGCTTCTCGTGGACGCTGCAGGAGCTGTCCACGGCCAAGCGCTACGGTCTCGGCCTCGTCACGATCGTGTTCCACGACGGGTTCTACGGCAACGTGCGCCGCATCCAGAAGAACCGGTACGGGGCTCGCTACTTCGCCAGCGACCTCACCAACCCGGACTACGGCACGCTCGCCGAGGCGTTCGGCATCCGCTCCGCACGGGCGACCACCCCGCAGGAGCTCTCGGGGGTGCTGGCCGACGCCGTGCCCGCGAACGAGCCGATCCTCATCAACGTGCCCGTCGGCGAGTTCCCCTCGCCGTGGCACCTGATCCACGAGGGTGTGCCGCGCCCGGCGCCGCTCGCCCCCGACGCGCATCTCGTGCGGCAGGCGGGGGTCTGACATGGTCATCGGGCACGACATCGCCGGCATCAGGGAGGATGCCGCAGGGCAGGCCTCGATCGATGTCGTCAGCCCGGCCGACGGCATCGTGATCGGTGCCGTCGTGGCAGGCGGCCCTGCCGATGTGGATCGTGCGGTGGCTGCGGCCGCGGACGCGTTCGGCACCTGGTCGACGACGCCGATGTCGCAGCGGATCGCTCATGTCGAGGCGCTCGCCGAGGGGTTGGCGCGCCACCGTGAGCTGCTCGCTGCGACGTTGAGTGCGGAGATGGGGTCGCCGATCGCGTTCGCGCGCTCCGCCCAGGTGGGGGTCGCGATCGCCGACCTCGCCCGGCTGGTCGAGGCCGCCCGCGCGCACGTCGAGCGCGAGGCGGTCTCGAACTCCCTCGTGGTCGCAGAGCCGGTAGGTGTGGTCGCCGCGATCACGCCCTGGAACTTCCCCCTGCACCAGATCATGCTCAAGGTGGGCGCCGCGATCCTCGCCGGCTGTACCGTGGTGCTCAAGCCGAGCGAGGTCGCGCCGCTGAACGCCGCGATCGTGGGCGACATCCTCCGCGAGACCGGGCTGCCGGCCGGCGTCGTGAACATCGTGCACGGCGACGGTGCCGGTGTCGGCTCGCCACTGGTGGCGCACCCCGGCGTGGACATGGTCACCTTCACGGGTTCGCGTCAGGTGGGGGAGCAGGTGGCGCGCGCCGCCGCCGCGACCATCAAGAAGGTCGCGCTTGAGCTCGGGGGCAAGTCGGCGGCGATCGTGCTCGACGACGCGCCGCTGGACGACTCCGTGCGGGGGGTGCTCGCCTCGTGTTTCGCGAACGCCGGACAGACCTGCGCGGCGCAGACGCGCGTGCTGGTGCCGGAGGGCATGCGGGAGGCGTGGGAGCGCGCGGCCGTCGAGGCCGCGGCGGGCTGGGCTCCCGGCGACCCGCGTGCGGAGGGGACGGCCACCGGTCCGGTCGCCTCGGCGCTGCAGCGCGAGCGGGTGCGGTCGCACATCGAGACGGCGATCGCCGAGGGTGCGCGCGTGCTGACCGGCGGCCTCGATATCGTCGAACCGACGGCGGGCGGCGCCTACGTGCAGCCCACGATCTTCACCGATGTGACACCCGACATGAGGATCTTCCACGAGGAGGTCTTCGGTCCGGTGCTCACGATCACTCCGTACGCCACGGTCGATGAGGCTGTCGACCTGGCGAACGACAGCGTGTACGGCCTGTCGGGCGGCGTGTGGTCGAGCGACCCTCGACGCGCCCTCGAGGTAGCGCTGCGCATGCGCACCGGCACCGTCGGCATCAATGGCGCCGGGCTCGACGTGGGGGCTCCCTTCGGGGGGTACAAGCAGTCGGGCGTCGGCCGGGAGTGCGGCGTGCACGGGTTCGAGGAGTTCCTCGAACTGAAGTCGGTGATGGGCGCCGCCGCCCTTCTCGACGACCACTCGTGACCGGTAACAAACTCGAAACACCGCCGACACGAGGCGATATAGAGCAATTCATAATATTCAATAAGTGGGACCCGCCCGAGGGTTCTGTGAAGAGAGGACACCCATGAGACGCAGCATCGTAGCCGCGGTCGTCGGCGTGACGGCACTCGCCCTGACCGGCTGCGCCGGCGGGGGAGACGGGTCGGGAGGCGGAGCGGTCGAGAAGGCCACCATCGCCATCGCCGCCGACCCGGGTTCGCTCAACCCGATCACGAACGCGACGCAGGCGGGGCAGGAGGTCTCGGCCTACCTGTACGAGACCCTCATGTCGTTCGCCCACGGCAAGGACGCCGAGGGCCTGCTCGCCGAGAGCTGGACGGAATCGACGACCGAGGTGTCGTTCGTGCTGAAGGAGGGGATCGTCTGCACGGACGGCTCCGAGCTCACCGCCTCCGACGTCAAGGCCTCGTTCGACTACGCTGCAGACCCCGAGACAGCATCGCCGTACTCCGGCGTCTACTTCCCCGCCGAGGGCCTGACCGTCGAGGCTGACGACGCCTCGCGCACCGTCACGTTCACCAGCGCGCAGCCACAGAGCTTCCTGCTCAGCAACATCGGCCAGATGCCGGTCGTGTGCGCGGCGGGTATTGAGGACCCCGCGTCGCTCGACACCACCCCCGTCGGCACCGGTATCTACACGCTCGAGGACTCCTCGCCCGGGCAGACCTACACGCTCGCCCTGCGCGACGACTATACGTGGGGTCCCGGCGACGTCACGAGCGACACCGAGGGGCTGCCGAAGACCGTCGAGCTGGAGGTCGTCGACACCGAGCCCACGCGCGCGAACATGCTCCTGTCTTCCGAGATCAACGTCGCCGAGGTCGGCGGCACGGATCGCGACCGGCTGGAGAGCGGCGATCTGTTCACGATCGACGTGCCCGCCCGTCCCGGCCTGATGTTCTTCAACCAGTCGGAGGGACGCCCGACCAACGACCTGCTGGTGCGGGAGGGCATCGCCGGCGGCATCGACCGCGACGAGGTCGCCTCGGTCTCCACTGGTGGTCGCGGCGAACTGATGACCTCGCTCGTCTCCTCGTTCACCGCGGTGTGCGTCGGGGCGGATGCCACCACGTCGCTCATCGGCTTCGACGCCGACGCGGCAGCCGCATCGCTCGACGACGCCGGCTGGACCGTGGGCGCCGACGGCGTGCGGGAGAAGGACGGTGCGAAGCTGGAGCTCACCTTCGTCTACCCGTCCACGGAGGCGCAGTCGGTCGTGGCCGGCATCGAGCTCATCCAGCAGCAGCTGGGCGAGATCGGCGTCGAGGTCACTCCGGCACCGTCGTCGTCGTACACCGACGTCATCTTCCAGGGCGGCGACTGGGACCTCATCTGGGCCCCGATCTCCACCACGCTGCCCTCCACCTGGGCAGGCATCCTCTCGGGTCCGTTCCCCCCGAACGGCGGCAACTGGACGTACAACACCAACCAGGAGTTCTTCGACCTGACGGCCGAGGCGCAGCAGCTGGCCGGCGATGACAGCTGCGACGCGTGGACTGCCGCGCAGGCCTCGGCGATCGCTAACCTCGAGGTGATGCCGTTCGCGGAGTCCACGAGCACGATGTACGGAGCGGGCGTGAAGTTCGAGGTCACCACCAACGGACTGCTGATCCCGACGAGCCTCCGAGGCTAGGAGCCGCATGCTGGATCACGCGTCCGCCAGGACGGACACCGTGGCGGTGTTTCTTCGGAAGCGCCGCCACGGCAACCCCTGGCTGAGATTCCTCCTCCGCCGCGCGCTGCGCATGCTGGTGGCGATGTTCGTGATCATCGCGGTCGCGTTCTTCGTGCTCAGGGCATCCGGCGGCGACCCCGTGCGCGCCGCACTCGGCGCGACGGCCGACGAGGCCGTGGTCCAGGCCCGGCGCGATCAGCTGGGTCTCAACGACCCGCTGATCGTGCAGTTCTGGAACTATCTCACCGGCATCCTCCAGGGTGATCTGGGCTCGTCCCTCATCACTGGACGGTCGGTGTCGGAGCTCGTGCAGAAACGGCTCCCGGCCACCCTGGAGCTCGCCGGCATCTCGTTCGTGATCGTGCTGCTGGTGGCCGTGCCGGTGGGCCTCGGCATCGCGATCCTCACGCAGGGCAACCGACGCCGCGGCGTTGAGGTGACGTTCACCGGCATCACCGGCGTGATCGCCGCGATCCCGGAGTACCTCCTGGGCGTGGCACTCGTCGTGATCTTCGCGGTGGGGCTGCACTGGTTCCCCGTGGCCGGACGCTCGGGCCCCGCGTCGTACGTGCTGCCCGTGCTGGCCATGACGGTCGCCTCGTGGGCGTCGCTGTCGCGCATCGCCCGCGTCGAGGCGCTGAATACCCTGTCCGACGACTACGTGCGCACGGCCCGTTCCAAGCGCATCCCCGCATCGTGGGTGTACTTCCGCCACGCGCTGCCCAACATGCTCACCGCCACGCTGACGATCGGCGGCACGCTGCTGTCGACCATGGTCGCCTCCAGCGTGCTCGTGGAGAAGGTGTTCAACTGGCCGGGTCTCGGCTCGGCTTTCGTCGACGCCATCGCCACGAAGGACTACGGCATCGTGCAGGGCCTCGCGCTCGTGTACGCGGCCATCATCCTCGTCATCACCCTCGCGGTCGACATCGTGCTGTCGCTCCTCGACCGGCGCACCACCCTCCTGGAGACGACCTGATGCGCTCGATCCTCACCTTCCTGCGCAACCCGCTCGGCGCGATCAGCGCCTTCATGGTGCTCGTGCTGGTGTTCCTCGCGCTGTTCGCCCCGGAGATCTGGGGTACGCAGGCGAACCAGACCGACACGTCGGCGTTGCTGCAGGGACCCAGCGCCGCGCACCCGCTCGGCACCGACGGCCTTGGGCGCGACCTCCTGCTCCGCACGCTCGTCGCCGCACGGCTGTCGCTGGGGATGGCGCTGATCGCCACCGTCATCGGCCTCGTGTTCGGTCTGCTGCTCGGTGCCCTCCCGTCGGTGCTCGGGCCGCGGGTGCAGCGCCTCTTCAGCTCCGTCATCAGCACATGGCTGGCGTTCCCGGTGCTGCTGGTGGCAATGCTGACCGTGATCTTGCTCGGTCCGAGCTCGTCCTCTGCCGTGATCGCGCTCGGCCTCACGATGGTGCCGTCCTTCGCCCGCCTCGCGCAGACGCTGTCCTCGCGCGTCGGAGGGTCGGAGTACCTGGCGGCGGCCCGCATGATGGGCGTCTCGCGCGGGCGGCAGTTCACCCGCTACGTTCTGCCGAACATCGCCGAGCCCATCATCGTCAACGTGACGCTGTCGATCGGCGGCGGCCTGCTCGCCCTATCGAGCCTCAGCTTCCTCGGCGTCGGCGTGCAGCCACCGGATTACGACTGGGGGCGCATGCTCAGCGAGGCATTCGACCAGGTCTACACCAACCCGACCGCCGTCGTGGGTCCCGGTGTCGCGGTCGTGTTCGCGGGCGTCGCGTTCGGCACGCTGGGCGAGTCGCTCGCCGCGCACCTGCGCAGCCACGGCAAGGGGAGCGTGCTCTCCCGCCGCAAGCTCGGCGCGCCTCCGCGCGTCGAAGCCCGCGAGCGCGCGGCCGAAGACGACGCCCTGCTCGTGGTCGACGGTCTTTCGGTCTCGTTCCCGTCACCGACCGGATGGGTGCGTCCCGTGCAGGACGTGTCGTTCTCGGTCGCACCAGGGGAGATCGTGGGAGTGGTCGGCGAGTCCGGCAGCGGAAAATCCGTCGCGCTGATGGCGGTCGCGCAGCTGTCGGCCGCGGGTGCCGCCGTCACTGCGCAGGAACTGCGCTTCGACGGAGACGCCGTGCTCGAGCTGCCGCCCGCGGTCATGAAGAAGCGGCTCGGCACGAAGATCGGTGTCGTCTTCCAAGACTCCCTCACGGCCCTCAACCCCGCGCTCCGCGTCGGCACGCAGCTCGCTGAGATCCCGCGCTTCCACGCCAAAGACTCGCGAGGCGGTGCGCACGACAAGGCCGTCGCGGCACTCACGGACGTCGCGATCGACGAACCCGAACGCCGCGCACGGCAGTTCCCGCACGAGTACTCGGGTGGAATGCGCCAGCGCGCCCTCATCGCGATGTCGCAGATCGGCAAGCCGCGACTCATCATCGCCGACGAGCCGACCACGGCACTCGACGTCACCGTCCAGCAGCGCGTGCTCGCCCTTCTCCGCCGCGAGTGCGAGGAGACCGGGGCGGCAGCGATCGTGGTGTCGCACGACATCGCCGTGCTCGCCGAGTTGTGCCAGCGCATCCTGGTGATGTACGCGGGCCGGATCGTGGAGGACGTCGATGTGCGTCTGCTCGCCACACCCGAGAAGCTGGCGCACCCGTACACGCGCGCGCTCGCCGAGTCGTTGCCCGATCTGGACACCGACCGCACCCAGCCTCTCGCGACGATCCCGGGTGAACCGCCGGATCTCTCGCTGCGGCTCGTGGGCTGCGGGTTCGCGCCGCGCTGCCCGTTCGCGACAGAGCAGTGCCGCATGGTCACTCCGGAGCCGGTTGCCCATGGTCACGGCGGCCGAGTGGCGTGCTGGCATCCGCAGGACGGCATGCCGATCGAAGGCATCCTCGGGGAGCCGGTCGTGCTCACCGGATCGCAGACGACGCAGGAGGTGCGCTGATGGCAGAGCTCGTCGTCGACGATCTGGTGGTGACCTTCGGGCACGGTGACTCGTCGTTCAACGCCGTGGACGGCGTGTCGCTCACGGTGCCGCACGGCAGCATCGTCGGGCTGGTGGGGGAGTCCGGCTCAGGCAAGTCCACCATCGCGCGTGTGATCGCCGGCCTCCAGCCCGCCACGGCTGGACGTCTGCTGCTCGACGGCGAAGAGCTGCGTCCGGCGACCGGGCGGCGCCGACTCGCCCGCGCGCGCGATGTGCAGATGATCTTCCAGGACCCGTACTCGTCGCTGAACCCGCGCATGACCATCGGCGCCACTCTCGACGAGGCCCTCGCGCTGCACGGCAGCGGTGGCGCGAAGGCGCGCGCCGAAAGCGTGAAAGAGCTGCTGCGGCTCGTGCGCCTGAAACCGGGCACGGTCGATCAGTATCCGTCTCAGCTGTCCGGCGGCATGCGGCAGCGCGTCGCGATCGCGCGCTGTCTCGCGGTGAAGCCACGACTCATCATCGCCGACGAGATCACCTCGGCGCTGGACGCCTCGGTGCAAGGCGCGGTGTTGAATCTCGTGCGCGACCTGCAGCGCGAGCTGGAGCTGTCGGTGCTGTTCATCACGCACAACCTCGCCGCTGTGCGCTACATCGCCGACACGACGGCCGTGATGCGCAAGGGCCGGATCGTCGAGCACGGCGGCGCCGACGAGATCGTCTCGAACCCTCAGCATGCCTACACGCAGGCGCTCGTGGCTGCGATCCCGCGCATCCAGAACGCCGGCACCGACCACCTCCTGCACACGATCGGATCCTGATGACCCTGCTCGACGCCCGGACCGATCTGCTCGATGATGCGCGCGCCCTGCTTCCCGGGCTGGTCGACCTGCGTCGTGCGATCCACGCCGACCCTGAGCTCGGGCTCGAGCTGCCGCGCACGCAGCGGCGCATCCTCGACGCGCTGGAGCCGCTGGGTGCGGAGGTTACCCTCGGCGCCGGCCTGAGCTCGATCGCGGCCGTGATCCGCGGCACCCATTCCGGCCCGACCGTGTTGCTGCGCGCCGACATGGACGCGTTGCCACTCGCAGAGGACACCGGCCTCGACTATGCCGCGACGGGAGAGCGGATGCACGCGTGCGGCCACGACCTGCACGTGGCAGGGCTCGTCGGTGCCGCGCAGCTGCTTGCGGCGCGCAGGCACGAGCTGCACGGCGACGTGCTGCTGATGTTCCAGCCCGGCGAGGAGCTCGGCGACGGCGCCACCCGGATGCTCGCCGAGGGGCTCCTCGATGCGACCGGCTCCCGACCGGTCGCGGCGTTCGGCATCCACGTGGTTCCCGGCGAGTTCGGAGTGTTCTCCACCCGGCCGGGCCCCCTGATGGCAGGCGCGATCGAGGTGGAGATCACGGTCACCGGCGCGGGGGGACACGCCTCGGCGCCGCATCTGACGCGTGACCCCATCCCGGTCGCCGCCGAGCTTGTCACGGCGCTGCAGTCGTTCGTCACGCGACGCTTCGACGTGTTCGACCCCGTGGTGCTCAGCGTGACGCAGCTGCATGCGGGAGGGCCCGCGCGCAACATCATCTCAGACACCGCGACGCTCGTCGCGTCCGTCCGCGTGCTCTCGCACGAGAACAGCGCCCGCGTGCAGTCCGAGATCCCCGCGCTCGCGCGGCAGATCGCCGACGCACACGGCTGCACCGCCGAGGTCGACATGACGGTGCTGTGCGCGCCGACCGTGAACGACGCGAAGGCCGTCGAGCACGTGCGCACGACTCTCGTGGCGCTCTTCGGCGAGGAGAGGGTCTGGGAGACCGCGCACCCTGTGATGGGCTCGGAGGACTTCTCCTACGTGCTCGAGCAGGTGCCCGGCGCCTTCCTGTTCCTGCGGGCGACACCCGTCGGGATGGACCTCGAGACCGCGTCGCCGAACCATTCGCCCACGGTCGTGTTCGACGACACGGTGCTGGCGGATCAGGCGGCGGCTCTCGCGGCCTTCGCCCTCGGTCGTCTCGCCGCCTGAGCCTCGCCGGACGCAGGCCGAGGCACGGCATTCTGGATCGGTGCGCCGGGCCGAGCTCTCAGCCCGTCAGGAACGCTCGCAGGTCGGCGTTCAGCTGCGCTGAGACCTCGGGGTCGCTGTACATCATGTGCCCGGCGCGGTACGCGTGGGAGCGGGTGCGCGCGCGCGGCAGGTCGAAGTGCCGCAGCAGATGGTCGGCCGCGCCGACGGTCGTCAGGGCGTCGTAGACCCCTGTGCCGATGAACAGCCGCGCCTGTGCGTTCTGCTTCATCCACCGCGACAGCCGTGCCGGGTACGGGTAGGTATGGAACGGCGATGGCCGCCCGTAGGTCGGGAACGCGGCGCCGCCCTGTTCCTGCCAGTCCCAGTCGCGGCCGGCGTCGGGGTCGACGAACCGGTAGAGTTCCTCCGGGGCGTCGCCGAACGCCTCGCGCAGCAGACGGGCGAGTCCGGTGACATAGCGCGGCGACAGAGCCACGTCGGCGGGGTCGGCGTCGAGTTCACCGAGCCGGCGGTCCGCCGCGGGTGCACGGTAGCGGCTGTCGGTGACACCGAGCACTTCGCCGGGTAGCAGCCGCGCGCGGAAGTCGCTCTTGCCGATCCACAACCGGTCGCGCATGAGTTCGTCCGCCGGGATCCCGATCATGGCGGACAGTCGCGCGGCGACCGCGGCGCGTTCGGCGGTGGGCAGCTCATCGCCCTGCAGCATGGCTGCGGCCAAGTCACCGCGTGCGAAGTCCAGGGCCGCCGCGATGGCGTCTTCGACCGATGGGTGCTCGCGCGATCCGACGCCGTGGTACCAGGCGACGGCGGCCTTGAAGGGGAGGTTGGCGAGTGCGCCCACGATGTTCCCTGGACGGTCCTGCGTCTCCTGGATGTTCACTGCCTGCCCCAGCAGCGCGATGCCGCTGAGCGGCGCGGTGTCCATGCCGTGCGGGTTCGTCGCGAGGAACGCCGCCCGCAACGTCCCGTAGCTCTCGCCGAGGAAGAACGTCGGGGCGTCCCAACGACCGTGTCTGTCACGCCAGTCGCCGATGGCGGCGGCGACCGCGTCCGCATCGCCCTCCACGGTGCGGAAGGCGGAGCGGTCGGCACCTTCGGCGAAGACGCCGAAGCCGGTTCCCGGGGCATCGAGGAACACGAGGTCGGCGGCATCGAGGATCGTCGACCGACTCTCCTGGATGCCGTAGGGCGGCAGGCCGTCGTCGCCGGGACCGACCGGGATCCGCGCACGCCAGGGGCCGATGCCGCTCAGGTGCAGGTACATCGATGAGACGCCGGGGCCGCCGTTGGTGAGGAAGAGCACGGGGCGACCCGGCGCGTCGACCGTGTAGCTGAACGCCGACAGCGTGCCCTGAGCCGTGCCGCCTGAGCGACGCAGCGGCAGCTCTTCGAGACGTACCGTGTAGTCGAGGTCTCCGATGCGGCCCGTGGCCTCCCTGCTCGGCATCAGCGCGCGGTCGCGTCGCGGTAGAACGCGTCGAGATCTTCCTTCATCCGCACGACCGCCGCCTCGTCGACGAACGTCATGTGACCGGACTCGTAGAACGCGAAGCGGATGTTCTCGCGCAGCGACGGCGCCAGGTACAGGTGGGCCACGTCGACCTCGGGACCGAAGAACGGTGTCGCGAGGTCGTAGTAGCCGCCCATCACGAAGACCTGCAGGTTGGGGTTGCGGCGCACAGCGGCGGAGAGGTCGAGCGAGACATCGGGCACGAGCTGTGGCGCATCGACGCCCGGTGCCTTGTGCTTCCAGTCCCAGGCGCGTGAGATCGGCATGTTGTGCAGGTGCCGGTAGTGTAGGTCGCTCGTGTAGCCAATGTCGTCGACCAGGTGCATGCGGTATGTCGACAGATGTGCGCTGTTGACGCCGGCGGTGGCGGCGTCGTCGGTCGCGGGGTCGTGCGATCCTCCACCCACCACGTACTGGTGGTCTGCCGTGAACCGGGTGTCGAAGCGGCCGATGACACGGCCCTCGTCGGCGAGCAACGCGTAGCGGTACTGCTCCATGCCGACGCGGAAGTGGTTCTTCTTCAGCATGTCGACATCGAGTCCGACGAGCGCGCTCATGCGCTCGGCGATCGCGTCCTCCTCCTCGACGGGCAGCAGGTCTCCGCGCAGCAGGGCGATGGCGAACGGGCCCTGAGCGAACTCACGCGCCTCGGCGAGGAAGGGCTCGAGCGCGGTGTGCGCCGTGCGGGCCTTGCCGTGGTACCAGGCGGTCGCCGCGAAGGAGGGGAGCAGGTTGATGTACTCGCGCGGGCCTCCGAGGTTGCTCTCGCCCCAGTTGAGCACGGTGGACAGCAGCACGACGCCGTTGAAGTCGAGCCCCTGGTTTTGCAGGCGATGCACCAGGGAGGCGGCGCGCGTGGTGCCGTACGACTCGCCGAACAGGAAGCGCGGCGCGTTCCAGTTGTTGGTGATCGTGAGCCAGCGGGTGATGGCCTTGGCGAAGGCGTCGACGTCCTGGTCGACGCCCCACACCTGCGCGGGAGTCGTGTCGCCGATCAGCCGCGAGTACCCGGTGCCGGGTGCGTCGATGAAGACGAGGTCCGAAGCCGTGAGCAGGGTGTGCGGGTTGTCGCCGGAGAGGTAGGGGGCCGGCGGCGTGGCCTTCGGCGTGTTCGTCGGTGTGCGCTTCGGGCCGAAGCCGCCGATGTTGAGCCACAGGCTGGCCGATCCGGGGCCGCCGTTGAACAGGAAGGTGACCGGCCGCGGGGGAGCATCCTCGGCGCGGTCCGCGACGTACGACGTGTAGAAGACGCTGGCGAGCGGGCGGTGTTCATCGTCGCGCACGATGACCGTGCCTGCGCCCGCCGTGTAGTCGAGGGTCTGTCCGCCGGCGGTGACGCGGTGGCGTCGAGAGGTGAAGGTCTCAGCGTCGGCGGTGTCTGCGGCAGGGGTCTGCTCGGTCACGGGGCTCCCTCGAGGATCAGCAAAGAGTGAATTGAATATAGCTTAATCACTCACTCGCGTGGCGACCGAGGAAGTTGTAGACCTCGTTGTCGTCCACGCCGGGGAACATGCCGCGGGGGAGCGGCGAAAACATGTGGGTGTGCACGCGGGCGCTCGGCCAGGCCCGGCCCTTCCAGCGCTCCGTGAGCTCGGGCGACGGACGACGGCAGCATGCCTCGTCGGGGCAGGTCGACACGGCCCTGTCGTTCGTCTCGCGTCCCCGCCACCACCGGGCGTCGTCGAACGGCACGCCGACCGTGACGGAGAACTCGCCCTCGCTCGACGACCCGGTCTGCGTGGAGCACCAGAACGTGCCGGACGGGGTGTCGGTGTACTGGTGGTGCTCGACGGTGCGGTTCTGCTCCGTGAAGGCGGAACGGGCCTGGAACTTCCGGCACACCCGCTGCCCCTCCACGGCCCCCGTCACGTCCATCGGCAGCGGCAGGTCGTCGTTCTCGTAGACGCGCGTGATGGCCCCGGTCGAGTCGACGCGCAGGAAGTGCAGCGACATGCCGAGGTGCTGCGTGAGCAGGTTCGTCATGCGCATGCCGGCGGCCTCGTGCGTCACGCCGAAACCGTCGCGGAAGTCCTCCACCGCGAGGTTGCGGTCCTTCTTCGCCTGCTGCAGGAAGGCCACCGCGGCGGTCTCCGGCATCAGGCAGCATGCGGCGAAGTAGTTGATCTCCAGGCGCTGCTGCAGGAAGTCTGCGTAGTCGGTCGGCGGCGTGTGCCCGAGCAGGCGGTGCGCCATGGCCTGCAGCGCCATGGACCGCAGGCCGTGTCCGCCGGGGATGGACGCCGGGGGCAGGTAGATGCGGCCGTTCTCGAGGTCGGTGACCGAGCGCGTCGAGTGCGGCAGATCGTTGACGTAGATGAGCTCGAAGCCGAGCTTCTCAGCCATGATGCTCACGGTGCGGTGGGTCAGGGCGCCCTGCGAATGGCCGGCCGCCTTGAGCTGCTTCTCCGCGAGCTTCTCGATGTCCGGCAGGTAGTTGTTCTGCGCGCGCATCCGCAGGCGCAGCTCCGTGTTGGCGCGACGGGCCTCCTCCGGGGTCGCGATGGCCTCGCGCTCCCGCCGCTGCAGCTCGCGGTGCAGCCCGAGGATGGACTCGATGGTCTCGTCGCTCATGCCCTTCGTGACGCGGACGGGCGAGACCCCGAGCTGACGGAACACCGGACTCTCCTGCGCCCGCTCCAGCTCGATCTCCAGGGCCGCGCGGCGGTTCGGCGGCTCGCCGGAGATGAGATCGGTCACCTCCGTGCCGGTGGCCTGCGCGATCGCCTGGAGGAGCGACAGCTTGGGCTCGCGCTTGCCGTTCTCGATAAGGCTGAGCTGGGAGCCGGCGACCCCGACGAGGGCTCCGAGCTCGTCGAGCGTGTAGCCCTTCTCCAGGCGGCGGTGCCGGATGCGGTGGCCGAGGGTCGTGAGGTGGATGCCGGAGGACGCCATAGTTTGAGTCTAGCGAAAGAAGTGTGATTCTTATCGTTCGATTTGGCCGAAAGTCCGCACCGAGGGCGAAGAAGATGGAAGCAACGCCCCACACTTCGAAGGAGCAGTCATGGCCATGGCCGAAGTTCTCACCCCTCGCACGTCCCCTGTCGCCCCGACGCGCACGTTCGGCACCGCCCCCTCCTACGACACCCCTGCGATGGCGGAGCTCGCCGCCTGGGTCGAGGAGATCCGCGCGCTCACGCAGCCGGACGCCGTGCACTGGGTGGACGGCTCGCGTGCCGAGAACGACTGGCTGCTGCGCGGACTCGTCGACGAGGGCAAGCTCATCAAGCTGAACCCCGAGTGGCGTCCCGGCTCGTACCTGGCGCGCTCGCACCCCAGCGACGTCGCCCGCACCGAGGCGCGCACCTTCATCGCCTCGGAGCGCGAGGAGGACGCCGGCCCCACCAACAACTGGGCCGACCCCGCCGAGATGCACGCGAAGATGGACGAGATCTTCGAGGGCTCGATGCGCGGCCGCACGATGTACGTCGTGCCGTTCTCGATGGGTCGCGTCGGCGGCCCCCTGTCGCACATCGGCGTGCAGATCACCGACAGCGCCTACGCCGTCGCGTCGATCGGCATCATGACCCGCGTGGGCGACGAGGTCACCCGCCAGATCGCCGAGGGCGCGCCCTGGGTCAAGACCGTGCACTCCGTCGGCGCTCCGCTGGAGGCGGGCGAGCCGGACGTCGAGTGGCCCTGCAATGACGACAAGTACATCGTGCACTTCCCGGAGACGCTCGAGGTCTACTCGTACGGCTCGGGCTACGGCGGCAATGCGATCCTCGCGAAGAAGTGCTTCGCGCTGCGCATCGCGTCGGTGATCGCCCGGGACGAGGGCTGGCTCGCCGAGCACATGCTCCTCATCCGCGTGATCGACCCGCAGGGCAAGGCGTACCACGTGGCCGCCGCGTTCCCGTCGGCGTGTGGCAAGACCAACCTCGCGATGCTGCGTCCGACGATCCCGGGCTGGAAGGTCGAGACCCTCGGCGACGACATCGCCTGGATCCGTCCCGGCGAGGACGGACGACTCTGGGCGATCAACCCGGAGGCCGGCTTCTTCGGCGTCGCGCCCGGCACGGGTGAGTCGACCAACGTCACCGCGGTCGAGACGCTGTGGGGCAACACGATCTTCACCAACGTCGCGCTCCGCCCCGACGGCGACGTGTGGTGGGAGGGGCTGACCGACGAGGCGCCCGCGAACCTCATCGACTGGGAGGGCAACGACTGGACGCCCGACTCCGGTCGTCCCGCGGCGCACCCCAACTCGCGTTTCACGGTGTCGGCGGCCCAGTGCCCGCAGATCTCCGAGGACTGGGAGGAGGCCGTGCCGCTCGATGTCATCCTGTTCGGCGGACGCCGCGCGAGCAACGTACCGCTCGTGGTCGAGGCCACCGACTGGACCCACGGCGTGTTCCTCGGCTCGAACATCTCCTCCGAGCGCACGGCGGCCGCCGAGGGCACGGTCGGCGAGCTGCGCCGCGACCCCTTCGCGATGCTGCCGTTCTGCGGCTACAACATGGCCGACTACTTCGGTCACTGGCTGAAGGTCGGCCGCGGCCTGCGCTTCGACCGTGCACCGCGCATCTTCCAGGTGAACTGGTTCCGTCGCGGAGCGGACGGCCGGTTCCTCTGGCCCGGCTTCGGCGACAACTCCCGCGTCGTCGACTGGATCATCCGCCGCGTGGCCGGTGACGTGCCGGCGGTGGACAGCCCCATCGGACGCCTGCCGCGCGTGGAGGACCTCAACCTCGACGGGCTCGACATCCCCGCGGAAGACCTCGACGAGCTCTTCTCGGTCGACCCCGAGGCGTGGAAGGCCGAGGCCGACCTCACGGAGGAGTTCTACGACACCTTCGGCGACCGCGTTCCGGCGGCGCTGCGCACCGAGCTCGCTTCGCTGCGCTACCGCCTCGCGAAGGCGTAGCCCCCAGACCGGTGCCGGTTCGGGGGAGCCGGCACCCTCGGCCTCCGGGTCGAGACAGACCCGCGAAGGCGGGGCATCAGAGACGAACCCATGGCTGAGTGGTCTCCGACGCCCCGCCTTCGTGGCACCCACTTCCGCCGAGACCCCGGTTTCGCGTCGAGACCCCGCCCCGCACACGTGCGGAAGGCGGGGTCTCGACGGAAACGCGGGGTCTCGGCGGTGGACAGAGGGGGGGAGGGGGGAGTCAGGCGAGGAGCTGGTGGCGGGCGAGGTCGCGGTAGAGCGGGGTCGACTCCACGAGCTCGGCGTGCGTGCCCTGTCCGACGACCACGCCGTCCTGCAGCACCACGATGAGGTCGCTGTCGACGACGGTGGACAGACGGTGCGCGATCACGACGAGCGTGCGGTCGGTGGCGACCGCGTCGATGGCCTCGCGCATGCGCTGCTCGTTCACGCCGTCGAGCGACGAGGTCGACTCGTCCAGCAGGAGGATCGGGGCGTCGGTGAGGAGCGCCCGGGCGATCGCGAGCCGCTGCCGTTCGCCGCCGGAGAGCATCACGCCGTCCTCGCCGACCGGAGCATCGACCCCGAGGGGGTTCCGCTCCAGCACGTCGCCGAGGTTCACGGCGCGGAGCACGCGCTCGCAGTCCGCATCGGTGGCGTCGGGGGAGGCGAGCCGCAGGTTCTCGGCGAGGGTGCCGGCGAGAGTCGGGGCGTCCTGCTCGACGTAGCCGAAGTGGGCGCGGAGCTCGTCGCGCGCGTAGGTGCGGGTGTCGTGTCCCTTCAGACGGATGGAGCCGCCCGTGGGGTCGTAGAAGCGCTCGATGAGGGAGAGGATGGTGCTCTTCCCCGCCCCGCTGGGGCCGACCAATGCCACCCGTGCCCCCCGGGGGACCGCGAAGGACACCCCGCGGAGCACCTCGTGGTCCTGGAGGTCGGCGGCGGCCTCGGCCTGCTCCAGGTGCGCGTCGGCGAGCAGGGTCTGTGCCTCCCTCGCGGCGGCGCGGCGGGCGGCGACGACGTTCTCCGGGTAGCGGAAGCGCACGTCGCGGAACTCCAGGACCGGGGCGTCCGCACCGGGCTCCTCGTCACGGGGGAGGGCGGCGGCGGTGGCCGCGTCGTCCTGGGTCTCGGTGGGCAGGTCGAGCACCTCCTGGATGCGGCCGAGCGCGCCGAGGGCCTGGTTGACGGAGGTGATCGCGCCGAAGGTCGAGGCGAGCGGCATCACCAGCAGGAAGAGGAACATCACGAACGAGATGAGGGCCGCGATCGAGATGGCTCCGGCGGCGACGCGGAAGCCGCCCACGCCGAGCACGACGAGCAGGGAGAGCTGGAGGGCGATGCCGGCGACCGGCACCACGAGCGAGGAGATCTTCGCGATCCGCACGCCGATGCCGTACGCCTCGGAGGCCCGCTCCGTCACCGCCGCGGTCTCCCGCTCGGTCGCGCCGGAGGCTCGGATGGTGCGGATGGAGCCGACGGCCCGCTCGACGCCCGAGGCCAGCTCGCCGACCTTCTCCTGCTGGGCGGTGGACGCCGTGCGGATCCGGCCGCTGAGGGCGACGACGACCACGACGGAGACGCCGATCACCACGACGATGAGCAGCAGCAGCACCGGGTCGATGAGCAGCATCGCGATGAGCGCCCCCGCGAAGAGCACGACGTTGCCGACCGCGTCGGCGAGCCCCTGCGTGAGGACGGCGTAGAGGAGCGTCGTGTCGGTCCCGACGCGCGAGACGAGGTCGCCGGTGCGCCGGGCGTCGAACTCGGACGTCGGCAGGTGCAGGATGCGGGCGATGAGCTTGCGGCGGCTGGAGTACACGACCGCGGTGCCGGTGCGCTGCAGCAGATAGTGCTGGAAGCCGGAGATGATCGACGACACGATCACGAAGCCGACGAGCAGCCACACGAGCACGCCGATCGTGCCGTCGGATTGCACGGCTTCGATGACCTGGCCGACGAGGAGGGGTTGCACGAGCGAGGTCGCGGCGCCGAACACGCTGAGGACGGCGACGACGACGAGGGTGCGCTTGTGCTCGAAGAGGAAGGGGAGGAGCTGGCGGAAGGTGGCGCGGGGCCCGTCGGCCGGTGCGCCCCGTCCGCGTCGGCGTGCTGTCGCCGTGCGGGACATGGGGGACCTCGATCTGGAGATGGTACTTCGACCGTACTCGGGGGACGGTCGTTTCCTATGGGGCGGCTGTATGGGCTCAGGTGCGACCGAAGCGCCGATGTGCCGCCTGCTTGGTGACGCCGAGGGCACTCGCGATCGCCTGCCACGAGTAGCCGCTCGTGCGGGCGCGGCGGACCTGCGCCTCTTCGGCGCGCGCGAGCTCCTTGCGCAGCGCGGCCAGGCGGTGGAGCTCGGCGAGGGGTTCGCCGCCCTCGGCAGCGGCGACGGTGGTCGGTTGAGACATGGGGACCTCCTTCGCGTCAATATTCGTTGACGCGGCCGGCTGGTGTCAAGAAGTGTTGACGAGCACGTTGTCCACAGCACGGCCTTGCCCGCATGTGGAGCGCATGCGATGCTGGCAGGATGGCTCGCATGCTGCAAGTGAGGAACCTGCCCGATGAGGTTCACGCCCGGCTCAAAGAGCGTGCCGCGGCGGAACGCATGAGCCTGTCGGACTACGTCGCGCGCGAGCTGGAAGACCTCGTCCGGTACCGCAGCAATGCCGAGGTCCTCGAGGCGTCGCGGGCACGGGCGCGCGCGGCCGGCGTCTCCCTGACGCGCGAGGGCATCCTCGCCGCCCGTGATCGCGAACGGGACGAGCGCGAGTGAGCGGGACGTCCGAGGCGGTCGTGCTCGATGCCTCAGCGGCGATCGAGGCCCTGCTCGGCGAGGAGGTCTGGACGCACGGCGAGGGGTTCCATGCGCACGCGGGTCTCGATATCGAGGTCCTCTCCGTGCTCCGACGCCTCACGATGCGGTCCTCGATGCCGGCGCATGCTGCTCGTGAGGCTCTCGACGCGTTCGGAGCGCTGCAGATCACCCGCCATCCGCTGCGTCGGCTCATCCCGCGGATCTGGTCGCTGCGCGATGACGTCTCCGCGTACGACGCCGGTTATGTCGCGCTCGCGGAGGCCCTCGACGTCCCTCTGCTCACGGCCGATCGCCGGCTGGCGAAGACGGCGGCCCGGTACTGCGACGTCGTGGTGCTGTGAGCGTCTGGCCAGGAAGACAGGAACGGCTGCACCCCCGAGGGAGTGCAGCCGTTCCTGTCGTTCGGTCGGCCTAGAGCTCGACGGCGGAGGCGAGACCGAGGTCGTCCTCGTAGTCGTGGTCCTTCGTCTCCGGGGTGAAGATGAGTGCGATGAAGGTCAGCACCGCCATCGACGAGAGGTACAGTCCCACGAGCCAGGGCTCGCCGCCGACGGCCGCCCACAGGGCCACCGCGATGAACGGCGCCACGGCCGCACCGAGGATCGACGACACGTTGTATGCGATCGCCGAGCCGGAGTAGCGAACGTTCGTCGGGAAGAGCTCCGGCAGGAGGGCGCCCATCGGGCCGAACGTCGTGCCCATGAGCATGAAGCCGAACACGAGGAAGGCCTGAGTGAGAGCGCCGGTGAACTTCGGGTCCGCCTGCGGGAGCAGGAAGATGTTGAACGACAGGCCGAAGACGACGATGAGTCCGGTGACCCACAGCAGCAGCTTGCGGCGCCCGATGGCGTCGGCGATCGGCCCGGACAGCAGCGTGAAGATGCCGAAGAACACGACGCCGATGATCTGCATGAGCACGAAGTCCGTGTAGCCGAAGCCGAGGCCCGGGTAGAACTGCGCCGCGAACGCGCTCGGGTCGAAGTCCTTTCCGGTGGCTTCCGCGGCAGCACGGGCGGCGGCCGAGGCGGTCTCCAGGTCGGCGGCCTTCGTGCCGTAGGTGAGCGTGAAGTTCGTCATCAGGTAGAACAGCACGTACGTCGCCAGCATGATGAACGTGCCGAGGATGAGCTGCTTCCAGTGGTGCCGGAACACGGTCGCGAGCGGGAGCTTGCGGATGGCGCCGGTCTTCTCCGCCTTCTTGAACGTGTCCGACTCGACGAGCCGGAGCCGCACCCACAGGCCGATGATGACCATGACGGCGGAGAACAGGAACGGCACACGCCAGCCCCAGGAGAGGAAGGCCTCCGACTTCAGCGCCGGGTCCTCCGGGTGGGGGAGCGCAAAGTTGATGGCGAGGAAGATGCCGTTCGCGATGATGAACCCGAGCGGCGCGCCGAGCTGCGGGAACGAGCCGTACCAGGCGCGCTTGCCCTTCGGGGCGTTCTCGGTGGCCACCAGCGCCGCGCCCGACCACTCGCCGCCCAGCGCGAAGCCCTGGGCGAGACGGAGGATCAGCAGGAGCAGCGGGGCGACCCAGCCGATCTGCTGGAAGGTGGGCAGGAGACCGATCACGAACGTCGCGATACCCATGGTGAGGAGCGATGCGACGAGGGTCGCCTTGCGCCCGAACTTGTCACCGAAGTGCCCGAAGACGACGGCGCCGATCGGGCGGGCGACCATCGCCGCACCGAAGACGGCGAACGACGACAGCAGCGACGCGGTGTCGTTCGTGCTCGGGAAGAAGAGTGTGGGGAAGACGAGCACGGCTGCCGTCGCATAGACGTAGAAGTCGTAGAACTCGATGGTGGTGCCGACGAGGCTCGCGGTGATGACGCGCGAGCGGGGGTTCGCGGGGGTGGTGGCGGTGCTCAAGGGGTCTCCGATCCTCCGCCGGTATACCAGCGGACTCGGGCGAGTCTACGCCTTCCTGGGAGTTCGCTGGACGTTGATGACGGGAGGGGGGCGAGCGCGTCGGTGCCCCCGCGTAGAGTCGGGGGAGGCCGGCCGGAGGAGGACCATGACCACGCGGATGCTGCTCCTCGCCGACACGCACGTCCCGAAGCGGGCGAAGCGGTTGCCGGACGCGGTGCTCCAGGCGATCGACGAGGCCGACGTCGTCGTGCACGCGGGGGACTGGGTCGATCTCGCCACCGTCGAGCTGCTCCAGGCCCGCGCGCGCGTGCTCCACGGCGTGCACGGCAACAACGACGGGCCCGAGATCCGCCGGGTGCTGCCTGAGATCGCGCGGTTCACCGTGGAGGACACCGCCGTCGCCGTCATCCACGAGACGGGCGCCGCGACGGGGCGGGAGAAGCGGATGGATCTCGCCTTCCCGGACTCCGACCTGCTGGTCTTCGGACACTCGCACATCCCGTGGGACACCGTGACACCGAACGGGCTGCGGCTGCTCAACCCGGGCTCTCCCACCGACCGGCGCCGGCAGCCGGTGCACACGATGATGCGCGTCGTGGTCGACGGGCGCGATGTCGAGGCGACCCTGGTGCCGCTCCGATGACCGAAGACGGAGCCGACGGGCCGATCGCCTACCGGGCACCGATGCGCTCCCGCGACGACGCCGTCGCCCCGGGGGGCGCCGTCGAGCGCGCGCTCGCCGGAGGTGTGTGCGGCATGGGCGGGCGGCTCGACAGCCCGCCTCGCTCACTGACCACGGCGCTCGCGGCCGTCGACGCCCGTCATGGCGAGCGGGCGGCGCGGCGGCTGGAGCGCTTCGCGGCGCTTCCGACGGGAACCCTCGTCTGGACGCGGGACGTCGACGGGTACTTCTGGCTCGGGACGCTGACGGGGCCGTGGCGCTACGACGACGATCCGGCGGCGGTGGCGGCAGACCTCGTGCATGTGCGCGACTGCACCTGGTCGTCGCGCCCGGTGGCGCCTTCCGATGTCCCGCCGGGCGTCACGGCCACGTTCGCCCGCGGGGGACGCAACGGCCAGCGCATCCGCACGGCCGAGGTCGGGGAGCAGTCAGCCGCACTCTGGGAGCGCGGCCTCCGCTGATCCGCGCCTCAGCGCCAGATCGCGGCGATGGCCGCGTTGACCGCGGTGAGGATGCCCACGAGCCAGAAGACCGCGGGCGGCACCACCTGGTCGCGCTTCTGGCGCGCCGTCCCGATCCCGAGCAGGGCGCCGATCGCGAGGAGGATGACGAGCTTCGTGCCGATCTTGGCGTAGTTCATCTCGACGCCCTCGGGAAGGCCCCACGGGGCGGCGAGGGCGAGGCCGGCGACCGCGGCGATCGTCATGCCGATGGTCATCAGACGCGTGAACACCCGCTTGCCACCGAACGCCTGCGCCGCCCAGGCCCCGAAGAGCACGGCGAAGCCGATGAGGTGGACGAAGAGCACGATGTGGCGCAGGGTCTCCATGCCCTCACCGTACGAGAGCGCGGCGTTCCGCGCCACCAAGGCACGCCTGACCTCGCGCCCGCGATGGGGCGCGAGGCGGAGGGGGTCAGCCGCGCAGCTCGCGGATCACGAGGGCGGTGCGCAGCGCGGCATCCGCGGCCTCCGCGCCCTTGTCCTCCTTCGAGCCCTCCAGGCCCGCGCGGTCCAGCCCCTGCTTCTCGTCGTCGAGCGTGAGGAGCCCGAACCCGACGGGCTTGCCGGCATCGAGGGAGACGCGGGTGAGGCCGTCGGTCGCCGCCGCCGAGACGTATTCGAAGTGCGGCGTGCCGCCACGGATGATGACCCCGAGGGCGACCACCGCGTCCGCACCGCCGGCGAAGGCGGCCTGTGCGGCCACGGCGAGCTCGAACGAACCGGGCACTCGCACCAGGCGATACGTCGCCCCCGCCTCGTCGAGCACCCGCTGGGCGCCGGCGATCAGGCCGTTCGAGATCACCTCGTGCCAGGTGCCGGCGATCACGACGACCTCCAGCCCCCGCCCGTCGATGTTCCCCGTCTTCGGTGCTCCGGCGCCGCTCATTCCTCGTCCTTTCCTGCCGCGAGGGCCTCGGCGAGCTCTGCTTCGCCGATGATGTGGCCCATGCGGTCGCGCTTGGTCTCCAGGTACTGGTGGTTGTTCGGGCCCACGCCCACGATCAGCGGCACCTGCTCGACGACGTCGAGGCCGAGCTCGCGCAGCTTGTTCACCTTGTCGGTGTTGTTGGTGAGCAGCCGGACCTTCGAGACGCCCAGGTCGGTGAGGATCCCGGCCGCCGCGGCGTAGTCGCGGGCGTCCGCGGGGAGCCCCAGCGCCAGGTTCGCGTCGACGGTGTCCAGGCCGTCCTCCTGCAGGCTGTAGGCCCGCAGCTTGTTGATGAGCCCGATGCCGCGTCCCTCGTGCCCCCGCATGTAGATGACGATCCCGCCCTCGCGGTCGATCGCGTCCAGCGCGGCGTCCAGCTGCGGCCCGCACTCGCATTTCTGGGAGCCGAACGCCTCGCCGGTCAGGCACTCGGAGTGCACGCGCACGAGGGCGGTCTCGGTCGGCTCGCCCGACACGACCGCGATGTGGTCGGTGCCGGTGACGCGGTCCTTGTAGGCGAGGAAGCGGAACGTGCCGTGGTCGGTGGGCACGGTGGCGTCGGCACGGAGGCTCACACGGCGTCCACGCTGGGCGGCCGGTGTCGCTCCGTCCGGGTCGATCTCGTTGAGGTGCGCGATCAGCTGCTCGATCGTGATGACCGGCACGCCGTCGCGGGCGCCCAGTTCGAGAAGCCCGGGAAGCCGCATCATGCTGCCATCCTCGGCGACGACCTCCGCGATCGCGCCGACCGGCCGGAGGCCGGCGAGCTTCATGAGCTCGACCGCGGCCTCCGTGTGACCGCTGCGCTCGCGCACACCGCCGTCGACGGCCCGGAGCGGCAGCACGTGGCCGGGGCGGATGATGCTCGTCGCCGTCGAGGACGGATCGGCCAGGACGTTGAGGGTGTGCGCGCGGTCGCTCGCGCTGATCCCCGTCGTCACTCCTTCCGCGGCGTCGACGCTCACGGTGTAGGCGGTGGAGCGGGCGTCTTCACTGGCCGCGACCATCGGCGGGAGGTTGAGGCTGTCCGCGAGGTCGGTGGGCATCGGCGCGCAGATGAAGCCGGACGACCAGCGCACCGTCCACGCCACCCATTCGGGGGTGGCGAGCTCGGCGGAGAGGACGACGTCCCCCTCGTTCTCGCGGTTCTCGTCGTCGGCCACGAGCACGGGCCGGCCGGCGCGCAGCGCCTCCAGGGCCTCGGGGATGGTTGCCAGGCTCATCGCGAGCCCCCTTCCGGTGCGGCGCGGAACGCGAGCAGGCGCTCGACGTGCCGCGCGAGGATGTCGGTCTCGAGGTTCACGCGGTCGCCGACCGCGCGGGTGCCGAGGGTGGTCGCCGCCAGGGTCTCCGGGATGAGCGAAACTTCGAACCAGTGCCCGCCCCGGGCCCCCGAGCCGTCCTGGGTCCCTGAGCCTGTCGAAGGGTCCGGCGGGCTCACCGCACTCACCGTCAGCGAGGTGCCGTCGACCGAGATGGAGCCCTTGTCGACGACGAGCGGCGCGAGGTCGTCCGGAAGGCTGATGCGGAGCACGCTCCACTGCGCGCCCGGGCGCACCTCGAGCACGACACCGGTCCCGTCGACGTGGCCCTGCACGATGTGCCCGCCGAGCCGTGCGCCGACGGGCATCGCCTTCTCGATGTTGACCCTGGTCCCGACGCTCGCCGTACCGAGGGCCGCGACGTCGAGCGTCTGCTTCATGACGTCGGCGTCGAAGGTCTCGGCGGTGGAGCCGACGACGGTCAGACAGACGCCGGAGACCGCGATCGACTCCCCGTGCACGGCGTCGGCGGCCGCCTTCGGGGCGCGGACGGTGAGCCGCCAGCCGTCGCCCGACTCGGCGATGGCGGTGATCACGCCGATCTCCTCGATGATTCCGGTGAACATCAGAGGCTTCCCTCCTTCTCCGGGCCCGCGTGGTCCGGGTCGTCCGCGTCCGCAGGATGCGCGATCGCGAGCAGGTCTGCGCCCAACGGCAGCCATTCGTCCACGACGAGGCGGCGCGCCTGGTCGATCGAGCGGACGCCGATGTCGGTCACGGCCAGGCGGCTCCCGCCCAGGAGGACCGGGGCGACATAGGCGAGCACACGGTCCGCGAGCCCGGCGGCGAGGAACGCGCTGGCGAGCGTCGGGCCGCCCTCCACGAACAGCGTCTGGATGCCGCGCTCGTGCAGCGCAGCGAGGACCGCCGACAGGTCGTGCGTGTCGAAGAACAACGGCGTGTGCGGATGACGGTGCACCGCCGCATCCGCAGGGGTGGGTCGCGCGCCGATCACGACCGGGACGGGCTGATGCGGCAGGAGCTCGTCGCCGGCGCGGGCGGTGAGCGCGGGGTCGTCGGCGAGCACGGTGCCGGTGCCGACCGCGATGGCGTCGGCCGCGGCGCGTCGCCGGTGCACGTCGGCACGCGCCTCGGGCCCGGTGATCCACTGGCTGGTGCCGTCGTCCGCCGCGGCCCTGCCGTCGAGGCTCTGCGCCCACTTGACGGTGACGTGCGGACGGCCGCGTCGCGCCGCGAAGAGCCAGTCGCCGATCAGCGCGCGTGCCTCCGCGGCCCGTTCGCCGGACTCGACGCCGACGCCCGCGGCGCGCAGCCGCTCTGCGCCGCCGCCGGAGACGTCACCCGGGTCGTCGAGGGCGTAGACGACCCGGGCCACCCCGGCCTCGATGAGCGCGAGCGCGCACGGACCGGTGCGACCGGTGTGGTTGCACGGTTCGAGGGTGACGACCGCGGTCGCGCCGCGTGCGGCGCCGGGGGTGAGCTTCGACAGCGCGTCGACCTCGGCGTGCGGAGTGCCGGAGCCCCGGTGCCAGCCCTCGGCCAGCACCTCGCCGTCGGGGGAGAGGAGCACGGCGCCCACCTGCGGATTGACTCCGCGGGGGCCACGGGTCGCGAGGGCGAGCGCGCGATCCATCGCGCGGCGCTCTGTCGCGGTCACTGCCATCCGTCGTCCTCTCTGCGGCCTCGGGGTCGCTGCAGGGTGGCGGAACGGACGCACGCGCGTGCGCCTCGTGCTGCCTCCCTTCCGGACTAGCGAGGTGTCCCTCGCATCACCGTCGGTTCCGGAATTCCACCGGATCGGCATCCCGATCACTCGGAACGCTCGCGGACTGTCACCGCCGGTTCGGATTCCCACCGACCCCGGAGCACGTTGCTGCTCTGAGTGTACTCAACGCGTCCGCGCCCGTTTCATTCCGTGGCAGGGGCCCTTCCCCGCCCCTCACTTGAGCAGGCGGGAGAGCCGCCGATCGGCGAGCACCTTGCCGCCGGTCTGACAGGTGGGGCAGTACTCCAGGGAGCGGTCGGCGAAGAACACGCTGCGCACCTCATCGCCGCAGACCGGACACGCCTCGCCCCGGCGGGCGTGCACCCGCATGCCGCGGCGCTTGGCGTCCTTGAGATCAGCCGGAGGTTTGCCCGCGGCGGCCGCGACGGCCTCGGCGAGGGTCTCCTGCATCGCCGCGAACAGGCGGTCGATCTCGGCGTCGTCCAGCGTGCCGGCGATCGCATACGGCGACATGCGGGCCGCGTGCAGGATCTCGTCCGAGTAGGCGTTGCCGATGCCCGCGATCACGCCCTGGTCGCGGAGCAGCCCCTTGATCTGCATCCGACGGTCGTCCAGCAGCGCGGCGAAGGCGTCGCGCGTGAAGGACGGATCGAGCGGGTCGGGGCCGAGCCGAGCGATGCCGGGCACCTCGGCGGGGTCGCGGACCACGTACACGGCGAGCGACTTCTTCGTCCCGGCCTCGGTCAGGTCGAAGCCGCTGCCGTCGTCGAGGGCGATCCGCAGCGCGATGGGCGACTTGCCCGGCTTGAGGAGCGTCGTCGGCAGGGTGTCGTACCAGCGCAGCCATCCGGCCTTCGCCAGGTGGAAGACGAGGTGCAGCTCGGACCCGCAGGACAGCACCACGAACTTGCCGCGGCGCTCCGCCCCGGTGATCGCCGCGCCTTCCAGCGCCGAGATCGGCGGGTCGTAGGTCTTCAGCGCGGCGATCGCGGCCACGGAGGCACGGGTGATCGTGCGTCCGGTGGTGCGCTCGCCGAGGAACGCGACGAGTCCTTCGACCTCCGGCATCTCAGGCATGCAGCCATCCTGTCACCGGGGTCCGACGCTGTCACGCGTAGACGTGCGGTCAGAGCACCGACCACTCGACCGGCGTCCGGTCGTCCTCGCGCAGCAGTCCGGCGAGCCAGCCGTCGTCCCGTCCCCGCTGGCTGGTGAGTCCCTGGCGCATGGTGCCCTCGAAGCGGAAGCCGAGGGCGCGGGCGGCGCGAGCGGAGGGGACGTTGCCGACCACGGCCTGCCAGCGGATGCGGGCGAGGCCGAGCTCCGCGAAGCCCCAATCGAGCACGGCCCGCGCGGCCTCGACGAGGTAGCCGCGGCCGCGGGCGTCCGCGACGACCCAGTAGCCGAGCTCGGCATGGCCCCCAGCCGGATGCTCCCCGATGTGGTGGAGTCCGACCATGCCCACGAGGACGTCGTCGGCATAGACACCCCAGACGGTCTGCGAGCCGTCCTCCCACCACTGCTCGACGAGGGCGACGAAGTCCTCCGCGTCCTGCCGGAAGTAAGGGGAGGGCACCGTCGTCCACCGCGCGATCTCCGGGTCCTGGCACGCCTCGGTGATCGCGTCGACATCCGCCTCCGTCGGGGCGTGGAGGACGAGTCGTGCGGTGGTGAGGGTGACCGGAAGCATCCGTCCAGCCTAAAACGCTCGACCCGGCCCCTTCGGTTCGCCCCGGCCCCTTCCGCGCGTCCGTAACGGGGTGAGAGGCACGGAAAGGGGTGGGATGCAGGGAACCCGACCGCAGTGTCCGTGGGCGCGATTAGGCTTGTCCGGTGACTGTTCCGGGGATTCTGCGCGCCTTGGAAGAGGCGTCTCTGTATCGTGACGCTCTCGCCTGGGCGCACACCGACGCCGACCTCGGCCTGGTCGACGGGCTTGACGCGCCCGTGCTCGCCGGTCTGCTCGCCAAGCGCGCGGCGGCCGGCCACCCGGCGGCACTGCTGGCCGTGGTGCCCACGGGGCGCCGCGCGGAATCGGTCGCGCAGGCCCTGGAGACGTACGTCCCGGACGCCGAGGTGCTCACCTTCCCCGCCTGGGAGACGCTGCCGCACGAGCGCCTCAGCCCCAGCCCGGACACGGTCGGCCTGCGACTGCAG
This sequence comes from Microbacterium sp. NPDC057658, assembly GCF_042799975.1. Classification (NCBI taxonomy): domain Bacteria; kingdom Bacillati; phylum Actinomycetota; class Actinomycetes; order Micrococcales; family Microbacteriaceae; genus Microbacterium; species Microbacterium sp. NPDC057658. The sequence goes on from NZ_JBHVHT010000001.1 coordinate 1,541,922, forward strand.
ACCCTGCGGCGCGTCGCCGAGTGGTCCGGGGAGCGCCCCCTCGTGGTCGTGGCCTCGGTGCGCGCCGCGCTCCAGCCCATCGCCGGGAACCTCGGCGACATCGTGCCGCTCGAGCTGACCGTGGGCAGCCGCGGCAACGAGCTCGACCACGTCGCCGAGCAGCTCGTCGAACGGGCCTACTCCCGCGTCGACATGGTGTCGCGACGGGGCGAGTTCGCCGTCCGCGGCGGCATCCTCGACGTCTTCCCTCCCACGTCGGAGCACCCGTACCGCGTGGAGTTCTTCGGCGACGAGATCGATCAGATCCGCGCGTTCTCCGTGGCGGACCAGCGCTCGCTGCCCGGCGACGTGCCCGGTGTCGACCTCCCGCCCAGCCGCGAGCTCCTGCTCACCGCCGAGGTGCGGGAGCGCGCCAGGGCGCTCATCGACGGCTTCCCGGCCATCAGCGGCATGCTCGAGAAGATGGCCGAGGGCATCCCGGTCGAGGGCATGGAGTCGCTGCTGCCCGCGGTCGCCGGCCCCCTCAAGTCGCTCGTCGAGTACCTGCCCGAGGGCACGGCGACCGCCGTGATCGACCCGGAGCGCTCGACCGCCCGCGCCCTCACCCTCGGCGAGACGAACCGCGAGTTCCTCGACGCCGCCTGGAGCGCGGCGACTTCCGGTGCCTCCGCCCCCATCGATCTCGGCGCCGGCGACTTCCTCACCATCGCCGACCTGCGCGAGGTCGTCCGCGACCGCGGCGGCGTGTGGTGGCGGCTGAGCCCATTCGGGATCGGCGATGCGACCGCGGAGAGCGTCGAGGCGGCCACCGTCATCCCCTCCTTCCACGGCAACGTCGACGGCGCCATCGCCTTCGTCGACGCGAAGGTCGCCGACGGCTGGCGCGTGGTCGTGCTCGCGACCGGACACGGCCTCGTCGACCGCGCCCGCGACGTGCTGTCCGACCGCGGCATCGCGGCGCGGGTCGTCGAGACCATCGCGGACGCGCCGGACCCGGGGGTCGCGACCCTCACCGTCGGCGGCGTCGAAGCCGGCTTCCAGGTGCCGGAGGCGAAGCTCGCCGTCCTCACCGACAACGAGTTCTACGGCCGCACCATCGGCGGCGACCAGCGCGTCGTCAAGAAGCTCGCCTCCCGTCGGAAGAACGTCGTCGATCCGCTGCAGCTCAAGCAGGGCGACTTCGTCGTGCATGCCACGCACGGCATCGGCCGCTTCGTCGAGATGACCCAGCGCGAGGTCTCCACCGGGGGCCGCAACGCCGCGAAGTCCGTCCGCGACTACCTCGTGCTGGAGTATGCGCCGTCGAAGCGCGGCTACCCCGGCGACAAGCTGTTCGTCCCCACCGACCAGCTCGACCTCCTGTCGAAGTACGTCGGCGGCGAGGCCCCGACGCTGTCGAAGATGGGCGGCAGCGATTGGGCGCAGGCCAAGGGCAAGGCGCGCAAGGCGGTCCGCGACATCGCCGTCGAGCTCGTCAAGCTCTACTCCGCCCGGATGAGCGCCAAGGGGTACGCCTTCGGCCCGGACACCCCCTGGCAGCGCGAGCTGGAGGAGGCGTTCCCGTTCGCGGAGACCCAGGACCAGCTGCAGACCATCGACGAGATCAAGGCCGACATGGAGCGGCCCATCCCGATGGACCGGCTGCTCTCGGGCGATGTCGGCTTCGGCAAGACCGAGGTCGCCGTCCGTGCGGCGTTCAAGGCCATCCAGGACGGCAAGCAGGTGGCGATGCTCGTCCCGACGACCCTGCTCGTCAAGCAGCACCTCGAGACGTTCACGGAGCGCTTCGCCGGGTTCCCGGTCAAGGTGCGGCCGCTGTCGCGGTTCCAGACCGACAAGGAGGCGCGGCTCACGCTGCAGGGCCTCCTCGACGGCTCGGTGGACATGGTGATCGGCACGCACCGCATCCTCACCGAGCAGGTGCTGTTCAAGGATCTCGGCCTCATGATCATCGACGAGGAGCAGCGCTTCGGCGTCGAGCACAAGGACGCGCTGAAGAAGATGAAGACCAACGTCGACATCCTCGCGATGAGCGCCACCCCGATCCCGCGCACGCTGGAGATGGCGGTCACCGGCATCCGCGAGATGTCGACGCTCGCCACACCCCCGGAGGACCGGCACCCGATCCTCTCGTTCGTCGGACCCCGCAGCGACAAGCAGATCGCCGCCGCCATCCGCCGCGAGATCCTCCGCGAGGGGCAGGTCTTCTTCGTGCACAACCGCGTGCAGTCGATCCAGCGGGTCGCGGCCGAGCTCGCCGAGCTGGTCCCGGAGGCGCGGATCGCCGTGGCACACGGGCAGATGGGGGAGCACGCGCTGGAGCAGGTCGTCGACGACTTCTGGGAGCGCAAGTTCGACGTCCTCGTCTCGACCACGATCATCGAGACCGGCCTCGACATCTCCAACGCGAACACGATCATCATCGACCGCGCCGACAAGTACGGGCTGAGCCAGCTCCACCAGCTCCGCGGACGCGTGGGTCGCGGACGGGAGCGCGCCTACGCGTACTTCCTTTACGACGACATGAAGCCGCTGAGCGAGACCGCGGCCGACCGGCTGCAGACCATCGCGGTCAACAACGACCTCGGCTCCGGAATGCAGGTCGCCCTGAAGGACCTCGAGCTGCGCGGTGCCGGAAACCTCCTCGGCGCGGAGCAGGCCGGACACATCGCGGGGGTCGGCTTCGACCTGTATCTGCGCATGATCGGCGAGGCCGTCGCGACCTTCCGCGGCGAGGAGGTCGAGACCGGGCAGGAGCTCCGCCTCGAGCTGCCGCTCGACGCCCGCATCCCCGAGGACTACATCGACAGCGAACGCCTCCGGCTCGAGGCGTACCAGAAGCTCTCCGCCGCCTCGGCCGCGACCGCGAAGGACGACGCCATCGACCTCGTGGTGGAGGAGCTCGTCGACCGGTACGGCACGCCGCCGGAGGAGGTCACCGGACTCGTGTCGATCGCACGGCTGCGGCGCCGGGCGGCCAGGGCCGGGCTCACCGACGTCGTGGCCATGGGCTCGAACCTGCGCCTCGCGCCCGCCCGCCTCGAGGACTCCATCAAGGTCCGGCTGCAGCGGCTGTATCCGAAGGCGAAGCTCGTCTCCGGCGGGGAGGCCCTGGTCGTGCCGATGCCCACGGTGCCCGCGGCGGTCGGCGTGGGCGTGGAGCCGCTGCCCGACGCCGAGCTGCTCGCCTGGGTCGACCAGCTGTTCACCGCCATCTTCCCCGAGCCCGCCAAGCCCGAGTGATCCGGTGGTGATGATCTCCGAAGTCGTGCACGCCGCAGACGCCGCGGACTAGTCTGGCCGCATGTTGTACGAGCACCTCGGGGCTCGCCCCCGCATCCACGACACCGCCGTCGTCGCTCCGACCGCCGTCATCTCCGGTGACGTGGAGCTCGGACCGGGCTGCCAGGTGCTGCACGGCGCCGTCATCACCGCGGAGGGCGGCCCGATCACCCTCGGCGCGCACGTCATCGTGATGGAGAACGCGCTGATCCGGGCGACCGCGGCGAACGCCGTCCACATCGGGGCGCACACCCTCGTCGGGACACTGGCCAGCATCGCCGGGGCGACCGTGGGCGAGGAGGTGTTCTTCGCGTCCGGAGCCCGGGTCTTCAACGGCGCGCTCGTCGGGGATCGGTGCGAGGTGCGGGTCAACGCCATCGTGCATCGCCGGGCCGTGCTGCCATCGGGGACGGTGGTGCCGATCGGGTGGGTCGCGGTCGGCGATCCGGTGCAGCTGCTCTCACCCGACCGGGACGCGGAGATCGCGGCGGCCCAGCCCGAGCTCGACTTCCCCGGACACGTCTTCGGCGTCGACCGGGACACTCCCGACCTCATGGTGCAGCTCACGGAGCGCTACGGCAGCTCCCTCGCGCGGCACGCCGACGACCGTCAGGTCTGACCCCACACCCTTCGAATCGCCCGAATGGTCGCATCTCGGCCGGATTTGGGACCATTCAGGCGATTCGAACGGGTCAGATGACGCCCTGGGCGAGCATCGCCGCGGCGACGCGCTCGAAGCCGGCGATGTTGGCACCCGCCACGTAGTCGCCGGGGACGCCGTGGCGCTCCGCGGCCTCGAAGGCGGCGCGGTGGATGTCGCCCATGATCTCGCGGAGCTTGTTCTCGCTGTCGCCGAAGCTCCAGCGCTGTCGCGAGGCGTTCTGGCTCATCTCCAGGGCCGAGGTCGCGACACCGCCGGCGTTCGCGGCCTTGCCAGGGGCGAACAGCACGCCGGCCTTCTGGAAGGCCTCGACGGCCTCGGGCACACACGGCATGTTGGCGCCCTCGGATACGGCGCGCACCCCGTTCGCGATCAGGGCCTCCGCATCGGCGAGGCTGACCTCGTTCTGGGTGGCGGAGGGCACCGCGATGTCGACGGGCACCTCCCACACGCTGCCGCTCTCCACGAACCGGGCGCTCGGGCGGCGGTTCGCGTACTCGACGATGCGGGCGCGCTCGACCTCCTTGAGCTGACGCAGCAGGTCGAGGTCGATGCCCGCGTCGTCGACGACGTAGCCGGAGGAGTCGGACGCCGTCACCGCGGTCGCGCCGAGCTGGGCGGCCTTCTGGATCGCGTAGATCGCCACGTTGCCGGAGCCCGAGATGCCGACGCGCTTGCCCTCGAGGGAGTCGCCGTGCACGCCGAGCATCTCCTGCGCGAAGAACACCGCGCCGTAGCCCGTGGCCTCGGTCCGCACCTCGGCGCCGCCCCAGCCGGTGCCCTTGCCCGTGAACATGCCGGACTCGTGGCGGTTGGTGACCTTGCGGTACTGGCCGAAGAGGTAGCCGATCTCGCGGCCGCCGACGCCGATGTCTCCCGCGGGGACGTCGGTGTGCTCGCCGAGGTGCCGGTAGAGCTCGTTCATGAACGACTGGCAGAACCGCATGACCTCGGCGTCGGACTTGCCGTGCGGGTCGAAGTCGGAGCCGCCCTTGCCGCCGCCGATGCCCTGACCGGTGAGCGCGTTCTTGAAGATCTGCTCGAAGCCGAGGAACTTGATGATCGAGAGGTTGACCGACGGGTGGAACCGCAGGCCGCCCTTGTACGGACCGAGCACGGAGGAGAACTGGATGCGGTAGCCGCGGTTGACCTGCAGCTTCCCGGCATCGTCGACCCACGGCACCCGGAACATGATCTGCCGCTCCGGCTCGACCAGGCGCTCCAGGATCCCGCCGTCGACGTACTCCGGACGCTGCTCCAGCACCGGGGCGATGGAGTGCAGCACCTCGTGGACGGCCTGGTGGAACTCCGGCTCGTGCGGGCTGCGCGCCAGCACCGTGTCGAAGACGGGCTGCACGGAGGGGGCGAGCGGGTGGAAGTCGGTGGGGGTGGTGACGGTCACGCGGGAGGGCTTTCTGATGGGGGATGGGGTGCGGGCGATCGTGTCGCACGCGAAAGCAGAGCCGGGTGAGGCGGAGGTTTCACTCTAGCGTCGGCGACGAGGGCCTCCGCGCACGCGGCAGGAGGGCTCCGGTCACCCGGTGTTCTGCAGGCCGGCGGCGACCCCGCTGACGGACAGGAGGAGCAGGCGCTGCTGTTCGGCGCCGGAGCCCTCCGGCTGCTCCGGCGCCGAACGGAGCGCGCGGAGCGCCCGCAGCTGCAGGAGGGAGAGGGCGTCGACGTACGGGCTGCGCAGCTGCACGGCCCGCTGCAGCACGGGCTTGTTCTCCAGCAGGCCCTCGCCTCCGGTGAGACGGATGACCCAGCGACGGGTGAGCGCGAGCTCGTCGAGCACCAGGGCGGCGAGGTCGTCGCGGTCGCCGAGGGCGAGGTACTGCCGGGCGATGCGCTCGTCGGTCTTGGCGAGGCTCATCGCGACGTTGTCGACCATCGTGCGCAGCAGCGGCCACTCGCGATAGGCCTCCGTGAGCAGTTCCTCGTCGCCGACGGCCTCGAGCGCGGTGCCGAGTCCGAACCAGCCGGCGAGGTTGATCCGGGCCTGCGTCCACGCGAACACCCAGGGGATGGCCCGGAGGTCTTCCAGCGACTCCACCGAGAGGCCACGACGGGCGGGCCGCGAGCCGAGCGCGAGCAGGCCGATCTCCTCCATCGGGGTCACGGTCGCGAACCACGGGGCGAAGCCCTCGGCCTTGACGAGCGCGAAGAACCGCTCGCGGGAGGCGGCGTCCATCGTCGCGGCGACCTCGGCGTAGCGGGCGGCCGCGCGGCTCGTGCGCTCCTCGACCGTGGGGGAGGAAGCGAGCAGCGTCGCGGCGGCGACCTGGTCGATGTGCCGCATCGCGATCGCGGGCTCGCCGTAGCGGGCGAAGATGACCTCGCCCTGCTCGGTGAGCTTGAACCGACCGTCGACGGAGTGCGGGGGCTGCGCGAGGATCGCGGAGTTGGCGGGGCCGCCGCCACGGCCGAGCGCACCGCCGCGGCCGTGGAAGAGGGTGAGCTCGATGCCCGATTCCTGTGCCCAGCGGGCGATCTTCTCCTGCGCCGTGTACAGCGCGAGGTTCGCGGCCACGGGCCCGACGTCCTTGGAGGAGTCGGAGTAGCCGAGCATGACCTCCAGCCGGTTGCCGGTCGCGGCCATCCGCTCGCGGAACTCCGGGAAGGTGACGGCCTCGGCGAGGATCCCCGGGGCGGCCTGGAGGTCGGCGAAGGTCTCGAACAGCGGCACGACGTCGAGCACCGGGGCGTCGTCGCCGAGCGCATGACGGGCCAGCTCGTACACGTTCGCGAGGTCGGAGGCCGCCTGCGTGAAGGAGACGACGTAGCGACCCGCGGCGCGCAGCCCGCGGTCGCGCTGGATGTCCGCGATCGCGCGGAACACCTCCAGCACCTCCTCGGTCTGCGTGCTGATCGGACCGCCGGCCTCGAGTTCGGCCAGGGCCTTGGCGTGCACCTGGGAGTGCTGGCGCACCTCCAGCTCCGTGAGGTGGAAGCCGTAGGTCTCGACCTGCCAGATCAGGTGCTGCACGCCGCCGAACGCGTGACGGCGGGCTCCGGCGGCGACGAGGGAGGACTGCACGGTGCGCAGCTCCGCGAGCAGCTCCTCCGGACCCGTGTAGCCCTCCTCGTCTCCGCGGCGCGTGGCCGCCACGCGGCGGGCCATGACGAGGACGACCCGGCGGTGCGGCTCGTCAGGGGAACGGGCCGCGAGCTCGTCGGCGACCGTCGGCTCCGCGGCCGCGAAACGCTCCCAGAGTGCCGTGACCTCGGCGCTGGGCGGGGTGTCGTCCGCGGCGAGCGTGAGGGTGCGGCCGATCCGGTCGAGCGCCCGCTCCAGGCCGCGGAGCACGTGGTCGGAGGCGATCTGCGACGCCTCGCGGGTGACCGCGGCGGTGACGAACGGGTTGCCGTCGCGGTCGCCGCCGACCCAGGAACCGATCCGCACGAACGCCGGGACGACCGGGGCGGTGGCGCCGGACTCCTCGCCGCGGAGGGCGTCGTCGATCCGGCGGTAGACGTGGGGGACCGTGGTGAACAGCGTCTCGTCGAAGACGCCCATGACGGTGCGGACCTCGTCGGTCGGGGAGGGCTTCTGCGCGCGCAGCGGCGCCGTGCGCCACAGGGTGTCGATCTCCTCGAGCATCCGGCGGCGCGCGCGGTGCTCCTCGGAGCCGCCTGCGCTTGCCACGTCGTGCTGGGTGAGCAGCTCCGAGAGGCGGCGGATGCTCGACGAGACCGCGCGGCGCCGGGCCTCGGTCGGGTGGGCCGTGAAGACGGGGTGGAAGCGCAGGCCGTCCAGACGACGGCGGGCCTCGTCGTCGCCGACCTCCTCGCGCAGCCGGGCGTACGCCCCCGCGACCGTGTCCGTCGCCTGGGCCCCTGAGCCCGTCGAAGGGCCCGAGCCCACCTGGGTCCCTGAGCTTGTCGAAGGGGTCTGCCCCGCCCGCTCCCGGAGCACGCGCACGCGCTGGTGCTCCTCGGCCAGGTTCACGAGGTGGAAGTAGCAGGTGAACGCGCGGGCGACCTCGTCGGCACGGGCGATCGTGAAGGAGTCGGCGATCGCCGCGGCGCGGTCGAACGCGTCGGAGCTGTGGTCCTCGTAGGCCTGGATCGTCGCGAGGCGCAGGCGCTCGACGTCCTCGAACAGGTCGTCGCCGCCGGCCTCGCGGAGCACCTGGCCGAGGAGCTGGCCCAGCATCCGCACGTCGGAGCGCATGGCATCGGGGATGCCGCGACCGGCTTCGAAACGACCGATCACGCGGATGGCCTCGGTGGGCGTCGGCTCGGAGAAAGCGGGGGAATCGGGGGTCACCCTCCGAGAGTAGCCGGGCGGATCGGGGTGTCCTGCACGCATGACGACCGTGTGACGCCGCGGCCTACGATGGACGGGATGCGCATCACAGCGAACCCCCTCCGCGGGCAGCAGTTCCCCGCCGTCCTCCTGCTCGTGGCCGCCGGCCTCGGACTCCTCTTCGCGAACCTGCCCACGCACGACGCGATCGCCGGGCTGTTGGAGACGCACCTCGCCGTCCCGGGGACGGCGCTGGACCTCTCGATCGCGCACTGGGTGTCGGACGGACTGCTCGCGATCTTCTTCCTCGTCGTGGCGATCGAGCTGCGGCACGAGCTCACCCACGGCGAGCTCGACTCCCCGCGGAAGGCCGTGCAGCCGGCCATCGCGGCGACCGGCGGCGTCCTCGTGCCGATCCTCGTGTACCTGCTGATCGCGGGAGGGCCGGAGACGGCGTCCGGCTGGCCGATCCCGACCGCCACCGACATCGCCTTCGCGCTCGGCGTGCTGGCGATGTTCGGTCGCGGACTCCCGTCCCGGGTGCGGGTGTTCCTGCTGGCCCTCGCGATCCTCGACGACATCATCGGCATCATCTTCATCGCGGTGCTCTTCGCGCACGACGTGCAATGGCTCCTGTTCGGGCTCGCGGTCGTCGGGGTGGCGGCGTTCTGGCTGCTGAGCCGCCTGCTGCACGCCACCGGACACACGCTCGTCGCGGTCGCGATGGCCGTCGTCGGCGTCGTCACGTGGGGCCTCGTCGCCTCGTCCGGCATCCACGCGACCATCGCCGGCGTGATGCTCGGCCTCGTCATGGCGCCGGTACCCGCCGGACGCACCCGGCATGCGCTGGAGCCGACCGTGAACGGCGCGATCCTGCCGCTCTTCGCCTTCGTGGCGGCCTTCGTCGTCATCCCCGCCGTCTCGCCGACGGCCCTCTCCCCGGCCTTCTGGGCGATCGTGGTGGCCCTTCCGGTGGGGAAGATCATCGGCATCTCCCTGTTCGGCTGGCTCGCCATGCGCATCCGTCCGAAGGGGGCCGACCCGGCTCTGCCCTTCGCGGACATCCTCGCCGCCGGGGCCCTGGGCGGCATCGGATTCACCGTCTCGCTCCTGCTCGCGAACCTCGCGTTCGAGGGCGACGCGGTCATCCGCGACCAGGCGATCCTCGGCGTCCTCGTGGGGTCGCTCCTCGCGCTGATCCTCTCCGGCATCGTCGTCACCCTGCGCGCCCGGTGGTACCGTCGCGCTGCGCCCATCCCCGCCTGAGCCGGAGTCCGGAGGAAGCATGACCAGCGAGCAGCGAGGCCCCGAGGACATCGACGATCCGCTGCGCGCGGCCGCCGAGACCATGCGTGCGGTGCGGGAGCGGTGTGTGTGGTCGCAGCGCATCACGCACCGCGACCTCGTGCCGTACCTCATCGAGGAGTCGCACGAGGTGATCGACGCGGTCGAGGACGGCTCGCGCGCCGACCTCCGCGAGGAGCTGGGCGATCTGTTGTGGCAGGTGCTGTTCCATGCCGCGATCGCGGCACAGGATCCGGACGACCCGTTCGGCATCGACGAGGTCGCCCGCACGCTCACCGAGAAGATGGTGCGGCGGCATCCGCACGTGTTCGGCGACGAGGTCGCGGAGACGCCGGAGGAGGTGCTCGTGCACTGGAACGCGGCGAAGGCGGCGGAGAAGCGCACCCGCCGCAGCGTGCTCGACGGGATCCCGCGCGCGATGCCCGCCCTCGCGCGTGCGCAGAAGATGTCGGGTCGTGCCGCCGGTGCCGGCGTGGTGCCCGCGCCGCCGTCCGCCCTGCGCCCGTCGTCGGAGGAGGAGCTCGGCGATGCGCTCCTCGCCCTCGTGGACACCGCTCGGGCCGAGGGCTGGGACGCGGAGCGCGCCCTCCGGGAACGGTTGACGCGCCTGGAGGACGAGGTCCGCGCCGCCGAGGCCGGTTGACCCGACACGGACACCGCCGCCGACCTGGGAAGATGGACGGGTGGCTACCGTGAACGCGCCGCGCGGCATGCGCGACTTCCTCCCCGCCGACAAGGCCCGCCGTGAGCGGGTGCTCTCCGTCATCCGCGACCGCTATCGCGCGCACGGATTCGACGAGATCGAGACCCCCGTGGTCGAGGAGTACGACCGGCTGCACGCCGGCATCGGCGGCGACAACGAGAAGCTGTCGTTCAACATCCTGCGTCGCGGCCTGGATGCGGAGGCCATCCGCGCCGCCGCCGACGATCCCGCGGAGCTCTCCGACCTCGGCCTGCGCTACGACCTGACGGTGCCGCTCGCCCGCTTCTACGCGAGCAACCGGGGACAGCTTCCCGGCGTCTTCCGGTCCATCCAGATCGGTCCCGTCTGGCGGGCCGAGCGTCCGCAGAAGGGGCGCTACCGCCAGTTCGTCCAGTGCGACATCGACATCATCGGCGATGCGTCCGCGCGCGCCGAGGCCGAGCTGCTGGCCGCCTCGCTCGACGCCGTCGACGCCCTGGGGCTGGAGGGCGCGAGCGTGCGGATCAACGACCGCCGCGTGCTGGAGTGGATGCTGGAGCACTTCGGGTTCACCGAGGACGAGCGCCCGCAGGTGCTGATCACGATCGACAAGCTCGACAAGATCGGGCCCGAGGGTGTGGCCGCCGAGCTCCGCGAGCGTGGGGCCACGACGACCGCGGTCGACGCGTTCCAGGCCTTCCTCGGTCGCCCGCAGACGCTCGAGCACCACCCGTTCGGCGACCGCCAGATCCGCAAGGCGCTCCCGGACGGCGCGCCCGACGAGCTCGTCGCCCACCTCGTCGGCATCGGCGAGGCCGTGGCGGCGGGCCGCGGGCAGGACGACATCCCGCTCGTATTCGACCCGTTCCTCGTGCGCGGCATGGGGTACTACACGGGGACGATCTTCGAGCTCGCGCACCCGTCCGTCACGTACTCGCTCGGCGGTGGAGGACGGTACGACGGCATGATCGGCCGGTTCCTCCAGCAGGACGTGCCGGCGGTGGGCTTCTCCCTCGGGTTCGAGCGCCTGGTCGACCTCGTCTCGACGGACCCGGCCACCGCGGCGCAGGCGATCGTGCTCGTCCACGACGCGGCCGTCCCCGTGGCGGAGCTCGTGGCGCACAAGACGGCCCTCGTCGCGAAGGGCGCGCGGGTCCGCCTCGAACAGCGCACGAAGAACCTCAAGGCGCTGCTGGAGCGCTCCGCCGCGGACGGCTACACCCACTTCGCGAGCGTGCGCCCCGGCGACGACGAGCTCGAGGTCAAGACGCTGGCCTGAGTCGCCCCCGTCGGGACGAGGCGTTCACCGGACGTTCACGGCAGTCGGCTGGAATCGCGCCGTGCGCCGTCTGCCTCTGCTGACCCTGGTCGCGCTCGCCGCCGCGCTCGTCGTGGGCGCCCGCGCGGTCCTCGACCGGCAGGCCGCCCTCGCGCGCCGGCGCATCGGGAAGCCGCTGGGGGAGCAGTCGCTCGACGCCGACCGTGTCTGGCGCCCGGGGCTCGAGGGCGAGCCGCTCGACCTCCTGCTGCTGGGCGACTCCCTCGCTGCCGGCCTGGGAGCGGCACGGCGGAAGGAGACCCTCGGGGCGCGGCTCGCGAAGGCGACGGCACGCCGGCTCGGGCGTCCGGTACGGCTGCGCACCGCCGCGGTCGTGGGCGCGGAGTCGCGGGATCTCGCCGGGCAGCTCTCCCGTCTCCCCGCGGACTACCGCCCCGACGTCGCCGTGATCGTGGTCGGCGGCAACGATGTCACCCACCGCCTCCCGGCAGCGGAGTCGGCCGGCCACCTGCGCGCGGCCATCAGTCGCCTGCAGGCTCGCGGTGCCCGCGTCGTCGTCGGCACCTGCCCCGACCTCGGCGCCCTGCGCGCGGTGCCGCAGCCGCTGCGCCGCATCGCCTCCGGTCTGTCCCGACGGCTGGCGGAGGCGCAGGCGGAGGCTGCGCACCGGGAAGGAGCGGAGACGGTGGACCTGCGGCGGGCTGTCGGCCCGATGTTCTTCGACGAGCCGGAGGAGATGTTCAGCCTCGACCGCTTCCACCCGAGCGCCCTCGGCTACCGCCGCACCGCGGAGGCGCTGCTGCCGGCCGTCGAGCGGGCCTCCCTGGTCGCGCTCAGCTCCCAGCACTCTCCGGCGCGGCGCTGAACGAGGCCGCCCACTCCGCGACCCGTCGTGCGCTCTCCTCGTCGGAGAGGTCCTCCACGCGGGTCATGATCGACCAGCGGACGCCGAACGGGTCGCGGATGCTGGCGTAGCGGTCGCCGGAGACGAACAGGGACGGCGCCTCGCGGACGGTCGCCCCCGCCGCGACAGCGCGCGCGACCACGGCGTCCACATCCGGGACGTAGAGGCCCATCGAGTAGCAGTCGTCGTCGCCGGCGGGCGCGGGCACGAGGTGGTACTCGGGGCTGGGCTCACCGAGCTGGAGTCGTCCGAGCCCGAATTCGAGGTCGGCGTGCGCGACGACACCGCCGAACTCCGTCACGTCGACCACGCGGGCGCCGAAGACGTCCCGGTAGAACTCGACGGCGCGGGCGGCGTCGGGGATCGCGAGGAAGGGGGTGAGCGAGGTCGCGCTGTGCGGGCGGCCGTCGGTGGTGTGTGCGCCGGTCACACCGGCCGGAGGTGTCTGTTCGGTCATGCGGCCACGCTAGACGCGGGAGGGCGCCCGCCGCTTGAAGATCCGCGACACGTCGCCGACGCCGCGTCGGTGGCGCGTTCTACGCTGGGCCCATGGTGGACCGGACGCGCGGAGTGCTCTATCCCGCACGGCTGCCCTCGTTCCATCGGGTACCCCCGCCCGCTGAGGCCGCCGCGCTCGTCTCCTGGTTCTGGATCCCGGAGTGGAGCCTCCCGGACGGCGAGGTGTCGCGGCAGGAGATCGTCTCGTATCCGGCCGTCAACCTCGTCGTCGCCCCGGAGGGCGTGTCGATCTCGGGCGCCACGACCCGCGCGTCGACCAGGGAGCTGCGGGGGTCGGGGTGGGCTGTCGGCGCTCTACTCCGCCCCGCCGCGGTCCCTGCCCTCACCGACGACCCTCCGGCCCTGATCGACGCGGAGCACTCCTTCGACGCCCCCGAGCTGCACGCGGCGGTGACGACGGCGATGCGGACCGCGCCCGAACGCCGGGAGCGCGCCGTCGCGGTCTTCGCCGCGTGGCTGTCACAGCGCGTCGGCCCGGTCGGCGCGGCGGGGCGGCAGGCCAACGCGATGCTCGACGTGCTGCTGGGGGAGGGGGCGGCGCTGACGCCGGAGGAGGCGGCGACCCGACTCGCGCTCTCGGTGCGCACGCTGCAGCGCCTCACACATCGCACCGTGGGACTGTCGCCGGGCGCGATCATCCGCCGTCGCCGGTTGCAGGAGGCGGCGCAGCGTCTCCGCGAGGAGCCGGAGACGGATCTCACGGCGCTCGCCGCCGCGCTGGGATACGCCGACCACGCCCATCTCACGCGCGACTTCGCGGCCGTCCTCGGCCTGCCGCCGCGCGACTATCGCGCCAGGCTCTCCGGCTGAGGCGATCAGCCGCGTCGCTGCTGCTGCCGCCGTACCCGCAGCGCCCGTCCGGCGACCCCGAGCAGCACGACGCCCATGCCGACGAGCGAGGCGAGGGCGGGAAGCGTGCTCACGAGCACGAGGCAGCCGAGGGCGCCGCCCACCTGCAGTGCCCGGGGGTATCGTCGGGCCGCGCCGTGCTGGCGGAACGCGGCGGCGTTCGCGATGAGGTAGTACAGCAGCACGCCGAAGGAGGAGAACCCGATCACCTCGCGGAGATCCCCGACGAGCACGAGTGCGATCACGATGACCGCGAGGATGATCTCGGCGCGGCGCGGCACCTGATGGCGCTCGTCGATGCGGGCGAGGAACCGCGGGAGATCGCCTTCTCGCGCCATGGCGAGGGTCGTGCGCCCGATGCCGGTGAGCAGGGCCAGCAGAGCGCCGAGGGACGCGGCGGCCGCGGCGATCCGCACCACGGGGGCGAACGCCGACCAGCCGGCGGCAGTGAGGACGTCGGCCAGGGGCGCGTCGGCTCCCCGCGCGTCGCCACCGAGGACGAGGAGCACCACGACGCCGACGAGCGCGTAGACGACGACGGCGCCGCCGAGAGCGAGCACGATCGCGCGGGGGATCGTGCGCGCGGGGTCGACGACCTCCTCGCCCATGGTGGCGATCCGGGCGTAACCGGCGAAGGCGAAGAACAGCAGTCCGGCGCCCTGGAGCACGCCGTACACGCTCGTGTCGGGGAGCGGCGCGGGGGAGGCGGTCGGCGCGGCACCGAGGCCGACCGCCACCACGACCGAGAGCCCGAGCAGCGAGCAGGCCACGAGGATGCGGGTCGCGAGCGCCGTCCGCGTCACGCCCAGGCAGTTCACGACCGCGAGGGCGACGACGGCGATCACGGCGACCGGGGTCTGCCACCCCGCGGGAGCGGCGTAGGCGGCGAAGGTCATGGCCATGGCGGCGCAGCTCGCAATCTTGCCGATCACGAAGCTCCAGCCGGCGACGAAGCCCCACCACGGTCCGATCTCCGCTCGCGCATACGCGTACGTGCCACCGGCGACGGGGTGGACGGCCGCGAGCTGCGCGGACGCGGTGGCGTTGGCGTAGGCGACCGCGGCGGCGATTCCGAGCGCGACGAGCGTCGCGTTCCCGGCGACGTCGACGGCCGGGCCCCAGACCGCGAACACGCCGGCACCGATCATCGCTCCGAGGCCGATCGCGACGGCGTCCGGCAGCGTCAGGCGGCGGGCGAGGGGCATCCGGTCATCGTCGCACGCCGGGGTGAACGGCCGGTGACGCGTCAGCCGCGGGACGCGGTGACGCGCTTCTTCTCGCGGATGTAGACCTCGCGGCGCACGGTCGCCACGACGTCCCCGTCACGATCCGTGATGACGGTCTCGAACCACTCGAGCACCTTCGCGCCGCCGTGGGCGCGCTGCCGGAGCTCCTCCGCCTTCTCCTGCGTCACCTCGAACTCCGCGGTCAGCACGCCACGCCCCGGCTTGAGGAACTCGATCTCTCCACGGGTGTCCCACACGACGTAGTCCCGGCCGAGCTGGTGCATGACGAGCATGAAGAAGTACGGGTCGGTCATCGCCGACATCGACCCCCCGAACGCCGTCTTGACGTAGTTGCGGGTGAGGAGGTTCACGTGCAGCTCCACGGTCGCGTGGGTCCAGTCGTCGCTGAACCGGCGGACGCGGATGCCGCTGCACAGGTTGGGGATCCAGAGGCTCATGCCGAGGGCGAGGCGGCGGGGCGTGATGCGCATGAGGTCAGTGTGGAGGATGCGCCGAGTCCCCGCGAAGACGTCTGGAGGGTTGGCACAGTTGTTCTAGTTCACCTAGAATAACTAGGGAAGGGAGGTGCCATGCTCATCCGCGTCGATGTCGACAGCCCGCTCGCGCTCTACGACCAGGTGGCCGCCTCGGTGCGTGCCGACATCCTCTCCGGTGCTCTCGCGCCCGGCGATCGTCTGCCGGCCGCCCGCGACGTGGCCGCCGCCCTCGACATCAATCAGCACACCGTCCTGCACGCCTACCAGCGCCTCCGCGACGAGGGCCTGGTCGACCTCCGGCGGGGGAGGGGCGCCGTGATCGCCGCCTCCGCCGCGCCGCTCGCCGCACTCTCTCACGAGATCGATGGGCTGATCCGGCGGGCGGCGGCCCTGGGTGTCTCCGCCGAGACCCTCGCCGGCATCGTCCGCACGCACCGCGCAGAAGCCGAACCTCCCACCCCCGCCGCGACCCCCCAGGAGGCCTCCCATGACGACGCCTGACCCCACCCGCACCCCTCCGGCCACCCTGCGCCGCGCACGACGGGCCTTCGTCCTCGTGGCGCTCGTCCTCCCGGTGCTCATCGTCGCGATCTCCGCTCTCGTGCTCACGGCCTGGCTGCCGTCGTTCCCCACCGACGTCGCGATCCACTGGGGCGTCGACGGGGCGGACGGTTTCGGCCCGGCCGCCACCTACCTCTGGGTGCTCCTCGGCGTCGGTCTCGGCCTCCCGGTGCTCCTGACCGTCACGACACTGGTCGCCGTCGGGGCGCACTGGGGCGCGACCGCCCGTCTGCTCGGAGCGACCGCGGCCGGCATGTCGGCGTTCGCGGGCGTGATCTGCCTGGGCTCCCTCGCGATCCAGCGCGACCTCCCGCCCTCCGGTGAGGTCCCGGGCATCGCGGGAGTGATGGCACTGGCCTGGGCGGCTCTCCTCGGCGTGGGCGCGATGGCGTGGTTCGTGCAGCCGCGCGTGCAGTCGGTGCCCGGCGCCGCTCTCGAGCCCCGCCACGACGTGCGGGTCGGCGACGGCGAGCGGGTCGGCGACGGCGAGCGGGTCGTCTGGGTGGGCACCACGACCATGCCCACCGGTGCCCTCGTCTTCCTCCTGCTCGTGCTGCTCGGGCTCGTGGCGCTCGCCGTGGCGATGCTCATCACGGGCACCCCGCTGGCCTGGGTCTCGGGTCTGGTCGCCCTCGTCGTCGGGTTCGCGCTGGCGGCGACCGCCTCGTTCCGGGTGCGCGTCACGCCGGACGGCATCGACGCCCGTGCCGTGATCGGGTGGCCTCGGAAGACCATCCCGGTGGCGGAGATCGCGTCGGCCAGGGCCGTGCGCATCTCGCCCTTCGGCGAGTTCGGCGGCTGGGGGTGGCGTCTCGCTCCCGACGGCCGCAGCGGGATCGTGATGCGCCAGGGGCCGGCGATCGAGGTGCATCGCCGCGACCACGGACCGTTCGTCATCACGATCGACGGGGCGGAGGAGGCGGCGGCGCTCCTGCAGGCGTACGTGGACCGATCCGCGGGGCCTGCGCCCTCCGGAGGAACGGAGAGGACGGCATGATGAGCGCTCTGACGCCGACCCGCGTGCCCTGGCGCGCGGTCCTCATCTTCACCCTCACGGCCTGCGGGCTCGCGGCTCTCGTCTGCCTGCCCCTCTGGCTCGGCGACGGCCTCGCCGAACCCTTCGCGGGAGCGCTCCTCCCCGTGATGATGTTCACGCCCGCGGCCGCGGTGCTCGTCGTCATGCTCACCACGGGCGTACCGGAGAAGGGCAGTCGGGCGCGCTTCCTCGGGATGTGGCCGCTGCGGCCCGCGAAGCGCGTCGTCGGGCTGCTGGTCGCGGCCTGGCTCGTGCCGCCGCTGCTCGTCGCCCTCGGCGTCCTCCTCGCCGCCGCATTCGGGTGGGTGCGGCTCGACCTCACCTTCTCGACCTTCGCGGATCAGCTCGCCCAGGCTCTTCCCCCGGGGACACCGGTGCCGCCGGTCGGAGTGGTCGTGTTCGCGCAGCTCGCCGCGATCCCGGTCGGGGCGCTGGTGAACAGCGTGCTCGCCTTCGGCGAGGAGCTCGGCTGGCGCGGCTGGCTGCTCCCGGCGCTGCGTCCGCTCGGCACCTGGCCGGCGCTCCTGCTCAGCGGGGCGATCTGGGGGCTGTGGCACAGCCCCGTCATCCTCCTCGGCTACAACTTCGGCCGGACGGACGTCACCGGCGTGCTGTTCATGATCGGCGGCTGCGTGGCGTGGGGGGTCCTGTTCGGCTGGCTGCGGCTGCGCTCCGGCTCGCTGTGGCCGGCGGTCGTCGCGCACGGGGCCCTGAACGCCGCCGCGGGCCTGGTCCTGATCGTCGCCGCCGAGCAGCCCGACCTCGCCCTCGCCGGACCGCTCGGCGTCGCGGGCTGGATCGTCGCCGCCGTCGTGGCCATCGTCCTCATGCTCACGGGGCAGTTCCGCCGCCAGCCGGAGCTCGCCGCGCCGCGCACCCCGCCGACGCTTGACGGCCGGCCGGCGCCGGGGGTTGGCTGAGCACATGGAATCCACTCCCGCCGCCTGGGCCCGCGCCGACACCTTCCTCGCCGACATGCTCGTGGGTCCGGATCCGGCCCTGGCGTCGGCCTTGGAGGCGCAGCGGGCGGCGGGGCTGCCCGAGATCGAGGTCGCGCCGGTCGCGGGGAAGCTGCTGAATCTCCTCGTGCGGATGAGCGGTGCCCGCCGCGTGCTGGAGATCGGCACCCTCGGCGGCTACTCGACGATCTGGATGGCCCGCGCGGTCGGACCGGCGGGACAGGTCGTGACGATCGAGGCGGAGGCGGACAACGCCGCCGTCGCCCGGGCGAGCATCGACGCGGCCGGAGTGGGGGACCGCGTCGACATCCGGATCGGTCGGGGAGCCGACGTGCTGCCGACCCTCGCCGGCGCCTTCGACCTCGTCTTCATCGACGCCGACAAGGAGTCCAACACCGTGTACCTGGACTGGGCCGCGAAGCTCGGTCACCCGGGCACCGTTGTCGTGCTCGACAACATCGGCCGCGACGGCGAGATCGTCCGCGACGACTCGACGGACCCCAAGGTGAACGGCACGCGCGCGGGGCTGCGGATGCTCGGGGAGGACCCGCGCTTCGACGCCACGGCGCTGCAGACGGTCGGGATCAAGGGATGGGACGGCATCGCGCTCGCCCTCGTCGTCTGACGCGGGCGGATCCCCCCGGCTCGTCTCCGGGTGCGGTCCGACGCCGGGGATAGACTGGGCGCGGATCGACGACGCTCCACACACCCTTCCATCCTGAGCAAGGAGCACATCAGTGGCACTGATCGAGGCTGTAGGCGCACGCGAGATTCTCGACTCGCGCGGAAACCCGACCGTCGAGGTGGAGGTGCTCCTCGACGACGGCATCGTGCAGCGCGCCGCCGTCCCCTCCGGTGCCTCGACCGGCGCCTTCGAAGCGTACGAGCTGCGGGACGGCGACAAGAGCCGCTACGGCGGCAAGGGCGTGCTCAAGGCCGTCGAGGCGGTCATCGACGAGCTCGGCCCGGCCATCGAGGGCGTGGAGGCGAGCGAGCAGCGCATCGTCGACGAGATCCTCATCGAGGTCGACGGCACGGACAACAAGAAGCGCGTCGGCGCCAACGCCATCCTCGGCGTGAGCCTCGCGGTCGCGAAGGCCGCCGCGGACTCCGCCGACCTGCCGCTGTTCCGCTACCTCGGCGGTCCGAACGCGCACGTGCTGCCCGTGCCGCTGTTCAACGTCATCAACGGCGGAGAGCACGCTGACAACGGCATCGACATGCAGGAGTTCTTCCTCGCCCCGATCGGCGCGGAGACTTACTCCGAGGCGCTGCGCTGGGGCGTGGAGACCTACCACGTGCTGCGCGCGGAGCTGAAGGCCGCCGGCTACGCGACGGGTCTCGGCGACGAGGGCGGCTTCGCCCCCGACCTGCCCAGCAACCGCGAGGGCCTCGACTTCCTCGTCAAGGCGATCGAGAAGGCCGGCTTCACGCCCGGCACCGACATCGCCCTCGGCCTCGACGTCGCCGCGACCGAGTTCTTCAAGGACGGCGTCTACCGTCTCGACAACAAGGACTGGGACGCCGCCGCACTCACCGAGTACTACGTCGGGCTCGTCAACGACTTCCCGATCGTCACGATCGAGGACGCGCTCGCCGAGGACGACTGGGACAACTGGAAGCACCTCACCGAGGCCCTGGGCTCGAAGGTGCAGCTGGTCGGCGACGACCTGTTCGTCACCAACCCGCAGCGTCTCGCCGACGGCATCACGCGCGGCGTCGCCAACTCGCTGCTCGTGAAGGTCAACCAGATCGGCACGCTCACCGAGACGTTCGACGCCGTAAGCCTCGCGCAGCGCTCGGGCTACACGGCGATGCTCTCGCACCGTTCGGGTGAGACCGAGGACACGACGATCGCCGACCTCGTGGTCGCCACGAACGCCGGCCAGATCAAGGCGGGTGCCCCGGCGCGCAGCGAGCGCGTCGCGAAGTACAACCAGCTGCTGCGCATCGAGGAGGAGCTGGGCGACGCGGCGGTCTTCGCCGGCCGTTCCGCCTTCCCGCGCTACCAGGGCTGAGCGCCCGCGACAGCGACCACGCCGCATCCGCGGCACGACCGCGCCGCCCGGATGGCGGCTGACACGAAGGAGGAGCCGTGGCACGACGACCGGCTCCTCCTTCGCCGTCGATCGGGGCGGCGACGCCTCGCTCGACGTCCTCGTCGCGACAGCCGCGGAGCGGCGCCCCCGCCGCACCCCGCGTGGACGTGCGCGAGTGGGCCTCGGGCATGCGGCTCTCGGCCTTCTCCGTGATCATGCTCTCCCTCGTGGTGCTGGGAGCCTGGGTGCTCGTGCCCACGCTGGGCACCTTCATCGACCAGCGCCAGAAGATCGCGGCGCTGGAGCAGTCCGTGCAGGTGAGCGAGGACGAGATCGCCGCGCTGACCGCGGAGCGCGAGCGCTGGGACGACCCCGCGTACATCACGACCCAGGCCCGTGAGCGCCTGTACTACGTCAAGCCGGGCGAGGTCGTGTACCTCATCGACAACGACCTCGATCCCTCCACCCTCCCGCGCGAGCAGGAGCCGGTGAGCGACACCCTCGAGGAGAAGCCCGCCGACTGGATGCCGCAGCTGCTGCGCACCCTCGTCTCCGCGGGACTGAGCGACACCGCCGTCCCCGCAGGCTGAACCCGGGCTCCGAGCATCCTCCCGGACGGCTCCCCTACGCTGGTGAGGTGACCACCCCGCCGTTCCCCGCGCCCACCTCCGCCGAGCTCGCCGTCGTCTCGACCCAGCTCGGACGCCCCGCCCGCGGTGTCGTCGGCATCGCGGCCCGCTGTCGGTGTGGGAACCCCACGGTGGTGGCCACCACCCCGCGCCTGCCCGACGGCACGCCGTTCCCCACGTTCTACTACCTCACGCATCCGGCGGCGACCGCCGCGATGTCGACGCTCGAGGCGAACCAGGTCATGCCCGAGCTCGCGGCGCTGCTCGCGGAGGACGAGACGGTGGCCGCCGCGTATCGGTCCGCCCACGAGGCGTACCTCGCCGACCGTGCGCAGTTCGGCGAGGTGCCCGAGATCGACGGAATCTCCGCCGGAGGCATGCCCACCCGAGTGAAGTGCCTGCACGCCCTCGCCGGACACGCCCTGGCGGCGGGAGCCGGTGTGAACCCGATCGGCGATGCCGCGCTGGCCCGCAGCTCATGGTCTCCCGAGGTCTGCCGCTGCGAAGAGCCCGGCGCCGCCCTCCGCGACGATCCGGCACGTTCGGCATGACGCGGCGGCGGATGCTGCGCGGCGCCGTCGCCCTCGTGGCGGTGGCGGCATCCGTCCTGCTCCTCGGTTCCACGGCGACGCCGACGCCGACGCCACCTCCGGTCGCCGACGACCCTGCCGACCCGGTGCGGGCGGCGGAGTACTGGCTGGACGGTGCCCGCATCCGCGACGCCTGGCAGACGACCCGCGGGGAGGGCGTCACGATCGCCGTCATCGACACGGGCATCGGCAAGGTGCCGCAGGTCTTCGACGAGGCGGTCGTCGGGGGGACGGACGTGTCCGGAGCCGGGACGCCGGACGGACGCACGCCGCTCGGCGCCGTCGACGGCAATCACGGCTCGTGGGTGGCGTCGCTCGCGGCAGGCCGCGGCCAAGCCGACGGCACCGGCATGATCGGGGTCGCGCCAGAGGCGGAGCTCCTCTCGATCTCCGTGGGGTTCGGCGCCGCCGCGGCGGTGCCGTTCACCGAGCAGGTGGCCACCGGCATCCGCTGGGCCGTCGACCATGGCGCCGACATCATCAACCTCTCGTTCACGACGAACACGCTCGACTGGGATCAGAGCTGGGACGACGCCTTCCTCTACGCGTTCGAGCACGACGTCGTGGTCGTCGTCGCGGCCGGCAACCGGGGGAGCGGCACGAACATCATCGGCGCGCCCGCCACGATCCCCGGCGTGCTCACGGTCGGCGGCGTCGACCAGACCGGCACCGCGAGCATCGAGGCCTCGACGCAGGGCATCACCATCGGCATCTCGGCGCCGAGCGAGGGCCTGCTGGGGGTGTCGGCGGACGGCGAGGTCGTCTCGTGGAGCGGGACCAGCGGCGCGGCTCCGATCGTCGCCGGCGTCGCGGCGCTCATCCGCTCGGCGCACCCCGACATCTCCGCGAACGACGTCATCAACCGCATCATCAAGACGGCGATGCCGGTGGCGGATGCGAAGAAGCCGCGCGATCCGCTGTACGGCTTCGGCCTGGTGGACGCGGAGGCGGCGATCTCGGCGAACCTGCCGTCCGTGAGCGAGAACCCCATGGGCGATCTCGCGGAGTGGGTGCGGCTGTACCGCCGCGCCGACAGCGAGCCCACGCCCGAGCCGTCGCTCGCCCCCGTGGAGGTGCCGCCGCTGCCGGACGCGGATGCCCCTACCGACCCCGGTTCACCGCTGCTTCCCAGCGCCGACTCCCTGCGCTACGGTACCCTGCCGCTCATCGCCCTCACGGTCCCTGGTATCCTGGTAGCGCTTGGCGTCACCGCAGCTGCCCGGCGCATCCGATCGGCGCGCGTTCCCGTACGCCACAATCCCGACTCCGAGGAGTAGTTCTTCTGTGCCTCAGAACAGCACTGTGCCCAAGATCCTGATCGTCGGCGGAGGGTACGCAGGTTTCTACACCGCGTGGAAGCTCGAGAAGCATCTGCGCAAGGGCGAGGCCGACGTGACCATGGTCGACCCGCTGCCGTACATGACGTACCAGCCGTTCCTCCCGGAGGTCGCCGCCGGATCGATCGAGGCCCGGCACTCCGTCGTCGCGCACCGCCGTCACCTGAAGCGCACGCACGTGCTCACCGCCAAGGTGACGAACATCAACCACGCGCAGAAGGTCGCCACCATCACGCCGCCCGTCGGCGAGCCGTACGAGTTCGCGTACGACCAGATCGTCGTCACCGCGGGCGCCGTCTCGCGCACGTTCCCGATCCCCGGCATCGCCGACAACGCCATCGGGCTCAAGACGATCGAAGAGGCCGTCGCCATCCGTGACAAGGTCATGTCGAACTTCGACAAGGCCGCCTCCCTCCCGGCCGGCCCCGAGCGCGACCGCCTGCTGACCGTCGTCGTCGTCGGCGGTGGCTTCGCGGGCATCGAGGTCTTCGCCGAGCTCCGCTCGCTCGCCTCGTCGCTGGTGAGCAAGTACCCGCAGCTGACCTTCGACGACACGCACTTCCACCTCATCGAGGCCATGGGCCGCATCATGCCCGAGGTCTCGCTGAAGACGAGCGAGTGGGTCCTGAAGGACCTCGCCACGCGCGGCGCGAACGTCCACCTCGACACCCAGGTCACCGGTGCCATCGACGGCAACGTCGAGCTGTCGACCGGCGAGGTCATCCCGACGGACGTCATCGTCTGGACCGCGGGCGTCATGGCCAACCCGACCGTCGTGCGCGGCGGCGACCTGCCCGTCGAGGAGCGCGGTCGCATCCAGACCCGTGCCGACCTGCGCGTCGGTACCCCCGAGGCGTTCGTCGAGGGTGCCTGGGCCGCGGGCGACGTCTCGGCCGTTCCCGACCTCTCGGGCGGCGGCGTCGGCGGATTCTGCGTCCCGAACGCGCAGCACGCCGTCCGGCAGGCGAAGCTCCTGGCGAAGAACCTCGTCGCGGTGCTCCGCGGGGAGACCCCCAAGGAGTACTTCCACAAGAACCTCGGTGCCGTCGCCGGCCTCGGCCTGTACAACGGCGTCTTCCAGTCCGGCAAGATCGCGCTGAAGGGCTTCATCGCCTGGCTCGCGCACCGCGGCTACCACGGCTTGGCCATGCCGACGTGGGAGCGCAAGTGGCGCGTGCTCTGGGGCTGGTGGAACAACCTGTGGCTGGGCCGCGACCTCGTGAACCTGCAGACGGTGCAGAACCCTCGCTACGTCTTCGAGGAGTTCGCCGCCCGCCCGCGTCCCGCGGCACCCGCCGACGCCACCCCGGCCGCCAAGGCGCCGGCCGCTGAGAAGCCGGCCGCTGCGCCCGCGGCGGAGACGCCGTCTGAGATCAAGAAGCCGGCCGCCAAGCGGCCCGCAGCGAAGAAGGCTCCGGCCTCCGTTGCGAAGGACTCCGCGGAGACCGCTGCGGCGAAGTGACCGTCCGGTTCTGAGGAGAAGGCCCTGAGCGCGTGAGCGCCAGGGCCTTCTCCTATTGACCGGGGACGGGAGTTGGTCGCGTAACATCTCACATTGTACGCTCGCAGGGGTGCTCGGGAGGGGTGTGTGCGAGGCACCCCCGATGCGGGGAGGAGGTCCGGTGAGCGCGCACGGGGGAGAATCACCGACCGTCAGTGTGTCGATCCGGACGGGTCCGGGCGAGGACGCGCATGCGGCACAGCTCGCGGCACGGCTCGACGGCGCTCCCGTCCGCATCTGCCCGACGGGCGCCGCGGCATGGCGGCCCTGGACGCGACGAGCCACGCATCATCTCGTCCTCGACGCTGCGGTGCGCCCGCACCCTCACCTCCTCGCCCAGGTGCAGGAAGCCGTCGCCGCGCAGCCCCGGGCGGTCCTGAGGCTCTTCACCCGCAGTGACGGCTACGCCTCGCATGCGTCCCGGGTGGCGGCGTTCTCCGGGTGCTCGTGGTTCGTGCCGCCGGGCCCCGATCCGTCGTCCGTCGCCGTCGTGCTGCCGGTTCCCGAGGCGGCGGAGTTCGCGCGTTCCGTCCCGGGTGGCGATCTCGAGCCCGTCGGGCTGCTGCTGCAGCGGTTCGCGGCGGAACAGGGCCTCAGCCTGCTCGCGAGCACGGCCGATCTCGTGCAGCTCGAAGGGGCGGGGGCGCACGCTCCGGCCACCGCCTTCCTGTCTGCGGCGATGGCGCCGGCGGACTGGTGGCGGCGGCCGTCGCTCGTGTCGCCGTCGTCGATCCCGGTGGTCCATCTCCGGGACGGCGAGCCGCTGTCGTACGAGTCCGTGCCGGGCACGCCGGATGGTTGGCGTCTCCGCACACGCCGGGAGGTGCCGACGCCGCACGCCCGACGGCTCGCACGAGTGATGCAGGAACGCCTTCTCGGCACGGAGGTGGCCCGCAGCCATCTCCGCGCAGCGGCCGTGCTCCTCGGGGTGGCGGGAGTGCTGCGCGACCAGCTCCTCCTCGCCGCGGGGTGGGGCCGGCCGTCCGATGAGTTCGGCACGGCGGTGGCGCGGGAGGCCGCGGCGACCCTCGCCCTCGGGACACTGGCGGAGGCGGTCCCGGCTGCGAGTCGACCGGATGGTGCCGCAGAGCTCCGCGACGCCTTCCGGGTGCTGTACGACGAGATGACCGCGATCCTGGGCACGGCGCCTCCCCGGCCGCGCGTGGAGCCGATCCATAGGCCGCCTCGCTAGCGTGTCGACCGCAAGGGGAGTACTCCCGTCTGCAGCGACGTCGTCATGACGGGCATGTCATCGTGCCCCGGCCCGCTGGCCCGCGAGGGTGGAGGAGACCTTGGCACCCGAATCGCGGGCTGCCCGGAACCTTGCGTCGACAGAGGTCGCGGAGAACGGCGGTCCGTCCCACGAAGGGACCCCCATGTCGAAGCTCTCCCGCCTGATCCGCCTCGCCACCGACGCCATCGACGCGAAGGGGGGAAGCCCCGGGGTGCGCGGCGGCGAGGGCGCGCGTGCCTCCACCGACTGGAGCGGGATGATCCGCGGCGCGGTCGACGCCGTGCGGGGCACCGATCCTCAGGCGCAGCGCCCGACCGCGCCTCCTCCCGCGTCCCCGGCGCCCACCCCTCCCGCCGGACGAGCATCCGCCGCAGGGGCGTACGCCCCGCCGCCCGCTCCCGCGTCCGGTGGTGCGTCGGACGTCTCCGCGGCGGACCGCGCGGCCATCGCCCGGTACGACTACCTCCTGCAGACAGCGAATCCACATCGGATCGAGCAGATCCATCGCGAGGCCTTCGCGCGCCTCACGCCGTCGCAGCGCGCGCACGTCGACGCCCGCATGCGGGCGGAGCTCCCGGCGGAGGAGCGACCGCGCTCGTCGTCTGCGGACGACCTGGCCCGCGCGGCCGGACGGGCCGAGGCGATGCAGCCCGGCCGCCTGCGCGGACTCCTCTCCCGCGCCCGCGGCGGCGGGGCCGCGGGCGGCGCGGCGGTCGGTCTCCTCGGCGTGGTGGCCGGCGGAGCCGTCGTGAGCACCGTGGCCGCACCGCTCCTGGAACAGGCGGCGGGGCTCGGCGTGGACTTCGACGCGCTGGCGCAGGGCATCGACCTGGATGCGCTCGCCTCCGGCGTCGACATCGACGCGCTGGCCGGCGGCGCCGACGAGATGCTCGGCTCGGCCGGCGAGGCCGTCTCGGGTCTCGGCGAGACGGCGACCGGCTGGGGGGAGCGGCTCGGCGATCTCGGTATTCCCGGGATCGGCGACATCCTCGGCCGCTGACGGTGCCCCCGCTGGGACTCGAACCCAGACTGAGGCGATTTTAAGTCGCCTGCCTCTGCCATTGGGCTACGGGGGCTGCGCCGCCAGCCTATCGTCGGCGGGGTCGTGACCCGGCGGGGCTCAGGCCGTAGGGTGGGGGAGTGCTCGACCTCACCGACGAACTGAGCCCCGTCCCGGGTGGCCCCGCGGTCGCCCCCGAATGGGAGGACCCGGGCCGCTACTGGCCGCGCCTGTCGGCCGCGACCGGGCACCTTCCGGCGCCCGTGGCGGTCATCGATCGCGAAGCGCTGCGCTACAACGCCATGGACCTGCTCGTCCGTGCCGGCGGACTGCCGATCCGCGTGGCGTCGAAGTCGGTGCGGGTGCGCGCGGTCCTGGATGCGGTGCTGCGCCTCCCGGGTTTCCGCGGAATCCTCGCGTTCACGCTGGAGGAGGCGCTCTGGCTCGCGGAGACGCACGACGACATCGTCCTCGGCTACCCGACCGTGGACCGGGCGGGCATCGAACGGCTGTGCGCCGACGAGCAGGCGGCGCAGCGCATCACGCTCATGATCGACGACCCCGTGCACCTGGACCTCGTCGACAGCGTGGTGGCCCCTTCCACGCGCCCCGAGCTTCGCGTGGCCATCGACGTCGACGCGTCCTGGCGATCCGCGCTGCTCGGTCACATCGGCGTCCGCCGATCGGCCCTCTTCTCCGCCGGGGAGGTCGCCGCGTTCGCGCGGACGGTCGTCGCACGCCCCGGCTTCCGCCTCGTGGGGCTGCAGATGTACGACGCCCAGATCGCAGGACAGGGCGATGCCGGTCCCGATGGACCGCTGATCCGTCGCGTCCAGGCCCGCTCGCGCGAGGAGCTGCGGGAGCGAAGGGCGGCGATCGTCGCCGCGGTCGGCGCTGTGACGCCGCTCGAGTTCCTCAACGGCGGGGGCACCGGATCCCTGGAGTTCAGCGGCAGCGACGAGTCGCTCACCGAGGCCAGCGCGGGCAGCGGTCTGCTCGGCGGACACCTGTTCGACGGGTACCGGTCCTTCCACCCGGCGCCGGCCGCGGCCTTCGCCTTCGACGTCGTGCGCCGTCCCGCTGCCGACATCGCCACGGTGCTGGGCGGCGGCTGGATCGCCTCGGGTCCGGCGCTGGCCTCGCGACAGCCGCGCCCGGTGTGGCCGGCGAACCTCCGCACGCTTCCGCGAGAGGCTGCCGGCGAGGTGCAGACGCCGCTGCAGGGGCCGACAGCGGCGACGCTCGGCGTCGGCGATCGTGTCTGGTTCCGTCACGCCAAGAGCGGCGAGCCGGCCGAGCGCATCGCCGCGTACCAGCTCGTGTCCGGCGACGAGGTCGTGGACGAGCTGCCGACGTACCGCGGCGAGGGGAAGGCGTTCCTGTGACGAGAATCGGCGGCACCTGGCAGAACTGGGGCCGGTCGGCGTCCGTGCGCCCCGTGCGGGTCGAGCGCCCGCGCAGCCCCGAGGGCGTGCAGCGTGCCGTGCGGGCAGCGGTGCGACAGGGGCTCACGGTCAAAGCCGTCGGCGCCGGTCACAGCTTCACCGGGATCGCCATCGCCCCCGGTGTGCTCCTGGAACTGGACGACCTGCAGGGGCTCGTGTCCGCGGACGTCGCGAGCGGACGGGTCACGCTCCTCGCCGGTACCCGGCTGCACCGCATCCCCGGGCTGCTCGCCCGCTACGGCCTCGCGATGGAGAACCTCGGCGACATCGACCGCCAGTCCATCGCCGGTGCGATCTCCACGGGCACGCACGGCACCGGCGCCGGTTTCGGCGGACTCGCCACCCAGGTCGTCGGGGTGACCCTCATCACCGCCGACGGGGAGTTCCTCCGCATCGACGAGGCGCACAGTCCGGAGCTCCTGCCCGCGGTCGCTCTGGGGCTGGGCGCGCTCGGCATCATCGTCGAGGTCACCCTGCAGTGCGTGCCCACGTTCGTGATGCATGCGGTCGACGAGCCGCTGCCGCTGGACGAGGTGCTCGGCACGATCGACGAACGCGTCGCCGCCGCCGACCATTTCGAGTTCTACTGGTTCCCGCATACCGACGTCGCGCTCACCAAGCGGCAGTCGCGTCTGCCGGAATCGACGCGACGGAGGCCGCTCCCGGTCGTGGGCCGGTGGGTGGATGAGACCCTGCTCGCGAACGGCGTCTATCGCGTCGTCTGCGCGGCGGGACAGGCGGTGCCGGCGATCACGCCGCCGTTCAACCGGCTCGCGGTGCGGCTCACCGGTGACCGTGAGTACACCGACCTCTCGAATCGCGTGCTCACCCAGAGCCGGACCGTGCGCTTCCGCGAGATGGAGTACGCGCTGCCGGCGGCCGAGGTGGTGCCCGCGTTCCGCGCCCTCCAGGAGCTCATCGCCGAGCGCGGCTGGCGGATCGAGTTCCCCGTGGAGGTCCGCTTCGCTGCCGCCGACGATCGCTGGCTCTCCACCGCGTACGGCCGCCCCAGCGCCTACATCGCGGTGCACCGGTACTGGCGCGCGGACCCGACGGCGTACTTCGGTGCGGTCGAGGAGATCATGCGGGCCCATGGCGGCCGCCCGCACTGGGGCAAGCTGCACACCATGACCCGGGAGACGCTGCGGGAGAGCTACCCCCGCTTCGATGACTTCGTGGCGCTGCGCGACCGCCTCGATCCGGATCGCCGCTTCACGAACCGCTATCTGGAGCGGGTGCTGGGACGCTGATCGGCGGCGCTGGTCCGTCGCATCCCCAGTCCACGTGCAGGCACCGCGTCTAGGATGAGAGAAATACGGGAAAGGGTGGGGCACTGATGGAATGGCTCGTGCCGGTACTGATCGTCGTCGGGGTGATCCTGCTCGTCGGCGTCTATCTCTGGGCGACGTACAACTCGCTGGTGCAGCTGAACGTCCGCGTAGACGAAGCCTGGAGCGGCATCACCGTCCAGCTCAAGCGCCGAGCCGACCTCATCCCGAATCTCATCGAGACGGTCAAGGGCTACGCCTCGCACGAGAAGGCGGTGTTCGAGAACGTCACCCGCGCCCGCGCCGAGACCCTCTCCGCCGGCAGCCCCGGCGAGGCGGGGATCGCCGAGGGGCACCTGCAGCAGGCCCTGCGCAGCCTCTTCGCGGTGGCCGAGGCCTACCCGCAGCTGCAGGCCAGCCAGAACTTCCTCCAGCTGCAGCAGGCCCTCGTCGACACCGAGGACAAGATCCAGGCCGCGCGGCGCTTCTACAACGGCGGCGTCCGCGAGCTCAACACCAAGATCAAGGTGTTCCCCAACAACCTCTTCGCCAAGGGACTCGGCTTCACCGAGCGCGAGTTCTTCGAGGTCGCCGACAGCGGCGCCATCTCGGAGCCGCCGCGCGTGCAGTTCTGATCCTCGCCCTCACCACACGGTGAGGGCGAGTTCGTCTGCGGTGATATCCACGCCACCGCGCACGCTCCACGCGGTGCTGCGGTAGGTGACGGTGCGCGCGGCGCCGTCCTGGCCGGTGCCGGTAACGGTCGCCTCGAGGATGCCGTCGTCCGCGGTGAACCCGCCGGGGGAGAGCGTCACCGCGGGGAACCGCTCGACGCGGAACGCCACGTCGGAGACGTCCCGGAACTCCGTGCCCCACGGGATCCGGATGCCGCAGTTGTCGGGAATCGCGTGGCCGTCGGCGGTGCAGGTCTCCAGGTAGCCGTCGAGCTGCGTCTGCGCGGCCTCCGTCGCCTCCGGGCGGAGTTCGGCGGTCACGCGTGCGGTGGCGTCGTCGCCGGGGAGGACGACGGCCTCGGTCGTGCCGGCCAGCAGCGCCCGCGGCGCGGCCGCGACCGGGTACACGCCAGGGAGCAGAGCGGTGTCTTCGGTCACCGGGAGGACCGCATCGCCGACCTGGACCGCCGTCCCGATCGTCGTCGTGGCGCGGAGGGCACCGAGTCCGGAGGCGTCGACGGTCCAGCGGCCGCTCTCCGGCGTCAGCCGGACGCGCGCCTGGTGCTCGTCCCCGTCGAGTCGGAAGCGCACCGTCGCGGACGCGTCACCGTCTCCCTCACGCACATCGGTGACCTCGGCGTCCGCGATGGTCGACGAGGCTCCGGCGAACGCGGTGAGGGCGGCGTCGGACACCGCGGTCCCGGTCGCCGCGACCGCCTCGGGATCGCCCGACTCCAGCGCCCGGAGATAGGCCAGCGCTGCGTCCTCCGCGGTAGGCGAGCGGAGCGCGGACAGCCCCCACCACACCGCCCCCGCGACAGCGACGGCCACGACGACACCGCCCAGGAGCCACCAGCGACGACGGGTCACGCGACGCCCTCCCGGACGTGGACGTGACGACGCACCGTGTCCGGCGCGGTGGAGGCGAGCGCGGTGTGCACGGCAGCGGTCGCATCGCCCCATCCGGAGACCGACACCTGTTCGAGACCCTGCCACCGCGCGGCGCGGAGGAGCTCCGCCGCGATCGCCTCGGCGTCGCCGGGACGCGCCTGCGGCTCCCACCACGCCGACTGCACCTGCAGCGTGGACGTGCCGCGGTCGGCCTTGAGGTCGACCCGCGCCACGATCCGGTCGCCGACGAGCACGGGCAGCGAGTAGTAGCCGTAGCGGCGCTTCGCCGCCGGCACGTAGATCTCGATGCGGTAGTCGAGCTCGAAAGTGCGCAGCGCCCGTTCCCGGAACCACACCACCGGATCGAACGGGGTCAGCAGGGCGGCGGTCTCGACCCGGCGCGGAAGAACCGCGTCGCGATGCCGCCAGGCGGGGAGGGGCCGGCCGCCCCGCTCCCAGCCGCGGACGGTCACGGGCTGCACTTCGCCGGCGTCGACGAGATCGGCGATCGCCCCGGTCACCGCGGCACGGTCGCGGAGGCGGTAGTAGTCGGCCAGGTCGGCCGCCGTCCCGACGCCGCTGGACCGCGCGGCGCGTCGGACGAGCTCGCGGATGGCGTCCTCGCGCGGGATCTCGCGGGACCGGATGCGCTCGGGGATGACCTGCTCGGCGAGGGCGTAGGTGCGCTCGAACCCCCGGCGCCCGCTCACAGCGACGTCGCCCGTGCGCCACAGATGCTCGAGGGCGAGCTTGACCTCGTCCCAGTCCCACCAGGTGCCGCGCTCGCGCGGGGCGTCGGCACGGAGGTCGACCGGGCGGAGCGGTCCGCGCGCACGGAGCTCGTCCTGCACCCACTGCACCGTCCGGGCGTTCGTTCGGAGCCAGGAGTCCTCCGCGGACCAGCGCCGCCGGAAGTCGTCCATGCGGAACCGCCACAGGGGCCAGTCCTCGACGGGGATGAAGGTCGCCTCGTGGGCGAGGTACTCCACATAGTGCGTCGTGCGCGACAGGAAGAGGCGGTCGAGGAGTGCGGGATCGTAGGCGCCGAGCCGGGAGAACAGCGGGACGTAGTGCGACCGGGCGAACACGTTGACCGAGTCGATCTGCAGCACGCCGAGCCGGTCCATCACCCGGTGCAGATGGCGACCGGAGACGGTGGCCGGGCGTGCGCGGGTGAAGCCCTGAGCGGCGAGGGCGATCCGTCGTGCCTGGGCGGGACTGAGGGTGTCGGTCACGCCGCCAGCGTATCCCCGCTCTCCGACATCGTTGTGGCGTGCAGGATGCGTCGAACGGCATACGGCATGACCGTAGACTGAGGCGATGAGCGAGGACCAGCGACCCCGGCTGCGCGATCTGTTCCGTCCGCGCCCCGTGGTGACCGATCGGACCGTGACCACCGAAGCCGACGAGGCGGTGCCGCTGCCCCTGCGCATCACGGCGAGCTACGCCTGGCGCCTGCTGCTCATCGCAGCGGCGGCCGGCGTCTTCATCTGGCTGGTGATGCTGCTCAAGCTCCTCGTCATCCCGCTGATGGTGGGCATCCTCATCACCGCCCTGCTGTGGCCGGCGTTCTCCTGGATGCTGCGTCACGGATTCCCGCGCTGGCTCGCGATCGCTGTCTCCCTCATCGGCACGATCGCCATCGTCACCGGGCTGATGTGGCTCGTGGTCTGGCAGGTGCGCGCCCAGCTCCCGGACGTGCAGCAGCGCACGACCGAGGCCTTCGACCAGTTCCAGGTGTGGCTGCACGACGGTCCGCTGAACCTGTCGGACACGCAGATCGCGAACTACCTGCAGCAGGGCCTCGACTTCATCAGCGAGCAGGCTCAGGTCCTCTGGACGGGGGCCCTCGCGATCGGCACGACCGTCGGGCACGTCGCCACCGGCGCGCTGCTGTCGCTGTTCATCCTCATCTGCCTCCTCGCCGACGGCGCCGGCATCTGGCGCTGGACCCTGCGCATCTTCCCCCGGAAGGCCCGCCCCGCCGTCGACGGCGCCGCGCGCAACGGCTGGACGACGATCGTCAACTACGCCAGGACGCAGCTCTTCGTGGCGACGATCGACGCGATCGGCATCGGCCTCGGCGCCTTCCTGCTCCAGGTCCCGCTCGCGCTGCCCGTCGCCGTTCTCGTGTTCCTCGGCTCGTTCATCCCCATCGTCGGTGCGGTGGTGACCGGTGCCGTGGCCGTCTTCCTCGCGCTCGTCTACAACGGGCCGTGGATCGCCCTCTGGATGCTCGTCGTCGTCCTCGCCGTCCAGCAGATCGAGGGCCACATCCTGCAGCCGATCATGATGGGCTCCGCCGTCAAGGTGCACCCCCTTGCCGTCGTCCTCGTGGTCGCGGGCGGCGCGATGATCGCGGGCATCCCGGGTGCCCTGTTCGCCGTCCCGCTGGCCGCGTTCGTGAACGTGGCGGCGGTGACCATCAGCTCGGGATCCTGGCGCACCGGCGTCGGGCCGAGTGGAGATCTGATCTGGAGCACAGTTCCGCGTGAGCGGAGACGGAGGAATCGATGAGCGCAGTCCCCAGCCTGACCGAGTTCCAGGACGCGGCTCGAAGTCTGGCTGAGGTGATCTCGCACACCCCGACGCTGCCCTCTCGGGCGCTGTCCGACGCGCTCGGTGCCCCCGTGCTGCTGAAGATGGAGAACCTGCAGCGCACGGGGTCCTTCAAGATCCGCGGCGCGGCGTACCGGCTCTCCCGCCTCAGCGCGGAGGAGCGCTCCCGTGGCGTCGTGGCGGCCTCGGCCGGGAACCACGCGCAGGGCGTCGCTCTGGCCGCCCAGGCGCTCGGCATCCCCGCGACGATCTTCATGCCGCTCGGGGTCCCCGTGCCGAAGCTCCTCGCCACCCGCGGCTACGGGGCCGAGGTGGTGCTCGAGGGGGAGACCGTCGCCACGTCGCTGCGCCTGGCCGCCGAGTTCGCGGAACGCACCGGCGCCGTCCTCATCCACCCGTTCGACCACCGGGACATCGTGATCGGGCAGGGCACCCTCGGTCTGGAGCTGCTGGAGGATGCGCCCGAGATCGACACCGTCGTCCTCGGCATCGGCGGAGGAGGGCTGATCGCCGGCGTCGCCGCCGCGGTCAAGGCCAAGGCCGCCGAGCTCGGACGGACGATCCGCGTGATCGGCGTGCAGGCGGAGAACGCGGCCGCGGTGCCGCCGTCGCTCGCGGCCGGGGAGCCGGTCGACATCGTCACGCGCCCGACCATCGCCGACGGCATCCTCGTCGCGCGCCCGGGAGCTGTGCCGTTCGAGATCATCAAGGACCTCGTCGACGAGGTGGTGACCGTCTCGGACGACGACCTCGCGCGCGCCATGCTCGTGCTCCTGGAGCAGGCCAAGGTCGTCGTGGAGCCCGCCGGTGCGGCGGGCGTCGCCGCGATCCTCTCCGGACGTGTGTCGGCGACCGGCACGACGATGGCCGTGCTGTCGGGCGGCAACATCGACCCTCTCCTGCTGCAGCGCGTGGTGTCGCACGGCCTCGCCGCCTCGGGGCGGTACCTGACGATCCGCATCCCGCTGCCGGACCGTCCCGGCCAGCTGGCCCGCGTGTCCGAGCTCATCGCGGAGGCGGGAGCGAACGTCATCGAGGCGATGCACACGCGTCACGGCCACGGACTGCAGATCAGCGAGGTCATCCTCGAGCTCAGCGTCGAGACCCGCGGGGCGGACCACTCGGCCCACACGCTCGACACCCTCCGTCGCGCCGGCTTCGCCCCCATCGTCGTCCAGGACTGACCCCCGGACGCGCGACACCCCCTCGACCGTGGCGGTCGAGGGGGTGTCTCGTGAGGGCGCGTCAGCCCGTGTAGGTCTCCACCTTCACGATCTCGACGCTGATCGAGCGGCCGTTCGGTGCCTCGTACGACGAGGACTCGCCGACCTTGAGGCCGAGGATCGCCTGGCCCAGCGGGCTGGCCTCGCTGTAGACGTCGAGGTCGCTGCCGGCGGCGGCGATCTCGCGGCTGCCGAGGAGGAAGACCTCCTCGCCGCCCGCGACGATCGCGGTCACGACGGTGCCCGGCTCGACGATGCCCCGGCTGGCGGGGGCCTCGCCGACCTTGGCGGTCTTCAGCAGCGCCTCCAGGGTGCGGATGCGGGCCTCCTGCTTGCCCTGCTCGTCCTTCGCCGCGTGGTAGCCGCCGTTCTCCTTGAGGTCGCCCTCCTCGCGGGCCGCCTCGATGCGCTTGGCGATCTCGTCGCGACCGACGGTGGAGAGGTGTTCCAGCTCGGCGACGAGCCGGTCGTAGGCTTCCTGCGTGAGGAAGGGGACCTGAGCATCGGTGGACATGACGAAGCTCCTTCTATCGGGATCCCGCCGAGATGCCGCGGGGGATATGCCAAGACGCCCCGGCACGGTGCCGGGGCGTCGTCTGTCTGGCATCAGTCTAGGCGACCCAGCAGGTGTTCACCAAACCTGTCGTGGCCTCCGCGACGGTCGGGATGCGCTCCGCACGGGTGAGCGCATGGGCGTCTCCCGCCGGGATCTCCACGATCTTCCAGCCCACGACGCCGAACTCCTCGTCGAGGGCCTCGAGCACGCACACGACGTCCTTGCCCTGGACGCCGGTCACCTGGAAGCGCACGTCGACGGCGTGCTCGTCCACGAGCTCGAAGCCCAGATCATCGGCGTCGACCGAGCTCAGCGACTGGCCGACGATGGACCACGCGAGGGCCGCGAGGAGGAGGAGCGCGACGGCCCCGGCGAGGAACCACGGCCACCGGCGGCGGCGGGTGCGGCCATAGCGTTCGTCGAGCTGGAGGGCGGTCGTCACAGGTGGGGTCTTCCGGTCGTTAGGCTGGTGATACCAGGTTATGCGACCTGCGTACGAAAGGCCGATTCATGCGCTTCCTCTCCGAGACCCCGATGCCGACACCGTCGATGACGGTGGCCCCGGAGTCGGTCACGCCGGGCTTCGCGGGCTTCGCGGTGATCGTCATCGTGCTCGTCGCCGTGATCCTGCTGATCTGGGACATGAACCGCCGGATCCGCCGGGTGCGGTACCGCGAAGAGGTGCGCGAGGAGCTCGACGCGGAGGAGGCCGCCCGCGCCGCCGAAGACGCCCAGGACCAGGGTCGCACCGCACCGGACGCACCGGCCGCGCCCGACGAGGAGCCGCGCGAGCGCTGACCGCCGCTCAGGGCGCGCCGAGCGACGGCGAGAGCGGGTGCAGGGCGATCAGCAGGCATGCGGTCCAGTGGCAGAGGAAGGCCAGGACCGTGCACACGTGGAAGATCTCGTGGAAGCCGAAGTGGCCAGGCCACGGATTCGGCCTCTTCAGCGCGTAGACGATGGCGCCGCCCGTGTAGAGCAGACCGCCGACGATCACGAGCACCATCATGGCGACGTTGGCCTGGAGCAGGTCGACGATGTACATCACCGCGGCCCAGCCGAGCAGCAGATACAGCGCGACGTAGAGCCAGCGCGGCGCATGGATCCAGAACACGCGGAAGAGGATGCCGAGCAGGGCCCCGCCCCAGACCAGGGTCAGCAGCAGGACGCCCTTGGCCGGCGGCAGCGCCAGGGTCGCGAGCGGGGTGTACGTGCCGGCGATGAGCAGCAGGATGTTGGCGTGGTCGATCCGCTTGAGGATGCCCTTCACCCGGGGCCGCCAGTTGAAACGGTGGTACAGGGCGGAGTTCCCGAACAGCAGCAGCGAGGTGGCCATGAAGACCACCGCCGCCCACTTGGCCGCCGCTCCTTGGGACAGGGTGACGAGGACGATGCCTGCGGCGATCGCGACGGGGAACGTGCCGGCGTGGATCCACCCGCGCCAGGTCGGTTTGATCTCGGTCGCCGCGTCGGCGGCGGCCGCTTCGAGCAGCGGCAGCTTCGGGAGGTCGGCGCCGGTCTGGTCGGAAGTGCTCACGTGCTCACTCTAGGCGGGAGCGCATGCCCGTCCCCGTACATGTCCCCAGGTTCTGCACCGGCGCGGACGGGCGGGGCAGGGTAGCGTAGGTGGGTGATGTCACGCGAGAGCCCGGGACGGGGACCGCTGTACCGGCTGTACACCAGCCGGCTGCGTCGCCACCTCGATCCGGCCTCGGTTCCGCACCACGTCGCCATGATGATCGACGGCAACCGCCGGTGGGCGCGCCAGCTCGGATTCGATACCCCGGCCGAAGGGCACCGTGCAGGCGCCGCCAAGATGCAGGAGTTCCTCGGCTGGTGCGACGAACTCGGTGTGCGTGTGGTCTCGCTCTACCTCCTCTCCAGCGACAACCTCCGCAAACGGGACTCGGCCGAGCTCGCCGACCTCATCGAGATCATCGCGGAGCTCGCCGAGGCGCTGTCCCAGAAGGGCAACTGGCGGGTCAAGCACGTCGGCCGCTCCGACATCCTCCCCGCGGAGCTGGCGCGCGTGCTCGCCGATGCGGAGGAGCGCACGAAGGACCACACCGGCCTGCACGTGAACCTCGCGGTCGGGTACGGCGGCCGGAACGAGATCGTCGACGCGGTGCGCAGCATCATCACCACACACGAGGCGTCGGGCGGGACGCTGGAGGACCTCGCGGCGCAGCTCACTCCGGAGATGATCGGGGAGCACCTCTACACGGGCGGCCAGCCCGATCCGGACCTCGTGATCCGCACGAGCGGCGAGCAGCGGCTGAGCGACTTCCTGCTGTGGCAGAGCGCGCACAGCGAGTTCTACTTCGTCGAGGCGCTCGGGCCCGATCTGCGACAGGTCGACTTCCTCCGCGCGATCCGCGACTACGCCGACCGCGACCGCCGCTTCGGTCGCTGATCCGGGAGCCGCGGGGCGTGGCACAATGACGCAGTGAGCGCTTTCGACGACTACCTCAGCACGTTCGACGCGGAGCCCGGCTATCTGAACTGGGCAGCATTCGGCCCCGTGTCGCCCTCCGTCCGTGCCGAGGTCTTCGCCGACGCGGACCTCCTCGGGAACGGCCGGCCGTCGTCGCTGGCGCTCGTGGGGGAGCGGATCGGACAGGCGCAGGAGGTCGTCGCCGAGCTCCTCGGGGCCGAGGCCGCGGAGGTCACGCTGCAGCCGTCGTCGACGCACGGCCTCATGCACGCGCTCTACGGGGTCTCCGGCGCGGTCGTCGCGAGCACGGCGGAGTTCCCGAGCGTGAGCCTCACCCTGGAGCGCGCGGCGGCCGCGTCACAGCACGCGGTCACGCCCCGCTGGATCTCGCCCGACGACGGACGCGTCACCCCCGACGACATCGCCGCCGTCCTCGACGACGATGTCGTGGCCCTGGCCGTCAGCCACGTCGACTTCCGCACCGGGTACCGGGTCGACCTCGCCGCGCTGCGGGACGTCCTCGGCCCGGACCGCCTCCTCATCGTCGACGCCGTGCAGTCCTTCGGCGTGATCGACGCCGACTACAGCGTCGCGGACGTCGTCGTCGGGCACGGCTACAAGTGGCTGCGCGCGGGCCGGGGCACCGGGTTCGCCTGGTTCTCGCCGCGGGCGCGTGAACGGATCGTGCCCGTGCTCTCCGGCATCACGGGGACGGCGGCGACCGGGCTGGTCGTCGACGAGCGCCCGGCCCCGGCACCGGACGCGCGGGCCTACACGATCAGCATGCCGGACACGCTCGCCGCCGGCCGGCTCGCGATCGGCGCTCGGGACGTCAGGGACGCCGGGGTCGCGGCGATCGAGGAGCGGCTGTCCGCGCAGGTGGACGCGGTCATCGCCACGGCCGACCACCACGGGATCGCCGTCGTCTCCCCACGCGAGCGCACCGAACGCGCCGGGATCGTCGCACTCGCACCGGAGGAACCGGCGCGGCTCGCCGCGGCTCTCGCCAACGCCGGTCTCGTCGTCACCGCTCGGGGCGGATCCATCCGCATCGCGCCGCACGCCGGAACCGACGCCGAGACCCTCGGCCTGCTCGACGAAGCGCTCGGGGCCTTCGGCAGGGAATCGTTCATCGTCCCGTAACGAATCGCTGGCGTGTCGAGGCCGGGAAAGACCCTCGGGCGGCCGTACCTTCAAGGCATCGGGCAAGGCGCCCGGTCGGGTCGGCCTCAGGTTCGCGACTCGTGACCCCCTGGTCGACTCGTTCGAATAGCCGGGAATCCCCGGGTCGGGAGTGGGTCGTGACCACACGTACAGCGCAGCAGTCCACCAGCACCGCGCAGCAGTCCACCCGTCAGACGCCGAGTCAGGCCGCGGCCGCAGAACCCGCTCAGGATCTGCGCACCTACGTCCTCGACACCTCGGTCCTGCTGAGCGATCCGCAGGCGCTCTTCCGGTTCGCGGAGCATTCCGTGGTGCTCCCGGTCGTCGTCATCACCGAGCTCGAGGGCAAGCGGCACGACCCGGAGATCGGGTACTTCGCCCGCCAGGCGCTGCGGCACCTCGACGATCTCCGCGTCGAGCACGGCCGCCTCGACTTCCCGGTGGAGGTCGGCGAGGGGGGCACGCTCCGCGTCGAGCTGGGCAACGCCGACCTCTCGGTCCTCCCGGCCGGCATCCGCCTCAGCGACAACGACAGCCGCATCCTCTCCGTCGCGATGCACCTCGCGCAGGACGGCCAGGACGTGACCATCGTCTCGAAGGACCTGCCGATGCGGGTGAAGGCCGCGTCCCTCGGGCTGCGTGCCGAGGAGTACCTCGCGGAGCAGGCCGTGGACTCGGGCTGGACCGGCATCGCCGCCCTCGATCTCTCCGGCGACGACATCAGCGACCTCTACGAGAGCGAGGTCGGGCTCAGCGAGGACGTGCACGGGCTTCCCGTCAACACGGGCCTCATCATCCACTCCGAGCGCGGGTCCGCCCTGGGTCGGGTCACCGGTGACGGCGAGTTCCGGCTCGTCCGCGGTGACCGGGACATCTTCGGCATGCACGGGCGCTCCGCCGAGCAGCGCATCGCGATCGACCTGCTCCTCGACCCCGAGGTGGGCATCGTGTCCCTGGGCGGGCGCGCGGGTACCGGCAAGTCGGCGCTCGCACTGTGCGCGGGGCTGGAGGCCGTGCTGGAGCGCCAGCAGCAGAAGAAGCTCATCGTCTTCCGCCCGCTGTTCGCCGTGGGCGGCCAGGAGCTCGGGTACCTGCCGGGCGACCAGGGCGAGAAGATGAACCCCTGGGGTCAGGCGGTGTACGACACCCTCGGCTCCGTGGTCTCGGGGAACGTCATCGACGAGGTGGTCGAGCGCGGGCTCCTGGAGGTGATGCCCCTCACCCACATCCGGGGACGGTCCCTGCACGACGCGTTCGTGATCGTGGACGAGGCGCAGTCCCTGGAGCGGAACGTGCTGCTCACGGTGCTCAGCCGCATGGGCCAGAACTCGCGCGTGATCCTCACCCACGACGTCGGGCAGCGCGACAACCTCCGCGTCGGCCGGCACGACGGTATCGCGAGCGTCATCGAGACCCTCAAGGGACACGGTCTCTTCGGCCACGTCACCCTGACCCGCTCGGAGCGCTCCGCCATCGCCGCCCTCGTCACCGACCTCCTGGAGGGCGGCGAACTCAGCTGACCCGAGCCGTCGGGCGGGCTCTGCACGACCCGGGCACGCCCGCACGACCGCGCTCCGCCCGCACGACCGCGCCCCGGCTGTGGGCCCCACTGGCCTCTCCGATCGTGCATCCGTGTCGGGCTCGTGCATCCGGAGGTCCAGATGTCACGTCCCACGAGCGGGTGGATACACGGCCCCGTCGGATGCACGATCTCCCGGATGCACGATCCGACGACAGTGGTGGGTCGATCAGGGGTGTCCCGCCGTACAGGCGTATCCAGCTCGTGCATCCGTGCCGCGGCCCTCGGACGTCGGCAGCGACACCTGCACGATCCTGCACCGTCGGCCGGGCACTGCGGCCCGACGGGTCGTGCGGGTGGAACGGGGTCGTGCGGGTGGAGCCGTGGTCAGATGCGGTCGTTCGCCCGACGCAGGGCACCCTCGATCGCGGCCTGGACTGTCGGCCAGTCGTGCACGACCTGGGCGTAGTCGAAGCGCAGCGTCTCGTACCCGAGTCGCGAGGCGGCGGCGTCGCGGGCGAGGTCGCGGTGACGCATCGCCGGGGCACCGTGGTGCTCGCGGCCGTCGACCTCGATGATGAGTCGGCCGTCGACAACGAAGTCGACGCGGCCGACACCGGAGATCGTGACCTGCGTCGTGAGCTGCACGCCGAGGATGTGGAGACGGAGGCGCAGGAGGGATTCCAGGCCGCTGTCCGCGTCGGAACGGGCGAAGTCCACGAGCCAACGTGCGGACCGGGGCAGCGCGGCGCGGATCCGGGACCGTGCGGCCCGCCCGATCAGTCCCTGCCGCCAGGCTGACTCGAAGGACACGAAGAAGGCCTCGTCACCCTCGCACACGTGCAGATGCCGAAGCGCGTCCTCGACAGACACGATGCCGAACCGGGTGCGTCCCTCGAAATGATGTGGGATGCACCGGCACTCGATGTGCGGGTGCGCGCGGCCGTTGCGACCGAGCCAGACGTGCGGCGCATCGCTCTCCGACAGCACCCAGACTCCGTGGGCACGGAGCGCGGTGCCGCAGCTGATGGCCCCTCCGTGGGCAGCCGCCGTGAGCACCGTCGCGTCGAGGTCGTGACTGGCGAAGATCCCCGCGCGGACCCGATGGATCCGACCGGCGCGCACCGCGCGGGACAAGGCGGAGCGGGAGATTCCGAAAGCCCCGAGGTCGCGGCCGCGGGCGATGCCTCCGAGACGGTGAAGGGTCGAGACGGGATCGAGCATTCGCCGATTCTGCGTCCTCCGGTGTCTCGGCGGGGCCCGAAGGGCGTCATGGGGACGAGTCGGGGTGTCCGGGGATCCGTGGAGGAAGAGTCACCTGCACGATCCGGAGCCACGGGTAGTCCTGATCCGGGGATGCCGTCGTGCAGACGGAACGTGGTCGTGCATCCGGGCCAGGAACCGAGACCGACGGAGAACGGGATCGGAGATGGACGGAGACGGGACGGGGCCGGAGACGACGGATGCCGCGAGGACCGAGGTCCTCGCGGCATCCGTGTCGGGTGGGGATCAGCCCGGGTGGGTCATCGACAGGAGGTCGAGCTTCTCGTCCAGCTGCTCCAGCGTGAGCTCACCGCGCTCGACGTAGCCGAGGTCGATCACGGCGTCGCGCACCGTGATGCCCTTGGCGACGGCGTGCTTGGCGATCTTCGCGGCGGC
Organism: Microbacterium sp. NPDC057658; assembly: GCF_042799975.1. Classification (NCBI taxonomy): domain Bacteria; kingdom Bacillati; phylum Actinomycetota; class Actinomycetes; order Micrococcales; family Microbacteriaceae; genus Microbacterium; species Microbacterium sp. NPDC057658. The sequence goes on from NZ_JBHVHT010000001.1 coordinate 1,583,653, forward strand.
CTCGTAGCCGATCAGCTTGTTCAGCGGCGTCACGATCGACGGGCTCATGCCCGCGAAGGCGGCGGCGCGGTCGAGGTTCGCCTGCAGGCCGTCGATGGTCTTGTCGGCGAGCACCCGGGAGGCGTTCGACAGCAGACGGATCGACTCGAGCAGCGCGGTGCCCATGACCGGGATGGCGACGTTCAGCTCGAACGAACCGGAGGCGCCGGCCCAGGCGACCGTGGCGTCGTTGCCGATGACGCGCGCGCACACCATGAGCACGGCCTCGGGAACGACGGGGTTCACCTTGCCCGGCATGATCGAGGATCCCGGCTGCAGGTCGGGGATGTGCAGCTCGCCGAGACCGGTGTTCGGGCCGGAACCCATCCAGCGCAGGTCGTTGTTGATCTTCGTGAGCGACACGGCGATGGTGCGGAGCGCGCCGGAGGCCTCGACGAGACCGTCGCGGTTCGCCTGCGCCTCGAAGTGGTCCTTCGCCTCGGTGATGGGCAGCTCGGTCTCGGCCGCGAGCAGCTCGATGACCTTCTGCGGGAAGCCGAGCGGCGTGTTGATGCCGGTGCCGACGGCCGTGCCGCCCAGAGGCACCTCGGCCACGCGGGGGAGCGCCGACTGCACGCGCTCGATGCCCAGGCGGATCTGGCGGGCGTAGCCGCCGAACTCCTGGCCGAGCGTGACGGGCGTCGCGTCCATGAGGTGCGTGCGGCCGGACTTGACCGCGTCCTTCCAGAGCTCCGCCTTGGCCTCGAGCGCGACGGCGAGGTGGTCGAGCGCCGGGATCAGGGTGTCGATGAGCGCCTGCGTGACCGCGATGTGCACCGAGGTGGGGAACACGTCGTTCGACGACTGCGAGGCGTTCACGTGGTCGTTGGGGTGCACGGTCGAGCCGAGGATGCGGCTCGCGAGCGTCGCCAGGACCTCGTTCATGTTCATGTTCGACGAGGTGCCGGAGCCGGTCTGGTAGGTGTCGACCGGGAACTCGCCGTCGTGGCTGCCCGCGGCGACCTGGTCGGCGGCCTGGGCGATCGCGTCGGCGATGGCGCCGTCGAGCGTGCCGAGCTCCTTGTTCGCCAGCGCGGCGGCCTTCTTGATGCGCGCGAGTGCGGCGATCTGCGTCGACTCCAGGCCCTTGCCGGAGATCGGGAAGTTCTCCACGGCGCGCTGCGTCTGCGCCCCGTAGAGCGCGTTCACGGGCACTCGCACCTCACCCATGGTGTCGTGTTCGATGCGGTACTCGGTGTCGGTCATTCCGAACCCTCCTTGGTTGCGGGGTCGATCCCCTCGGCTTCGATGCCGACCGTGATGACGGGCGCTGCCTCACCCTCGGCCAGACGATAGTTGGCGCCGACGATGCCGAGACGGCCTTCGGCGACGGCGTTGCTGATGATCTCGGACGACTGCAGCAGGTCGTTGACGGTGTTGCGCAGGTGCTCGCGTCCGACGAGCTCCGCATCGATGTCGGCCACCGTGCCGCCGCCGCTCTCCGCGAGGACCTTGCGCGCGGCAGGGACGATCGGCGCGATGAGCTTCCAGATGTGCGGGGGGAGCGGGTCGGCATCGATGGCGGTCCCGTCGATGGCGGCGCGCACCGCACCGCAGGAGTCGTGTGCGAGGACCACGATGAGCGGCACCTCGAGGACGGCGACCGCGTACTCCAGGCTCGCCACGATCGACTCGCCGATCACCTGCCCGGCGTTGCGCACGACGAAGAGGTCGCCGAGGCCGAGGTCGAAGATGATCTCGGCGGCCAGGCGGGAGTCCGAGCAGCCGAACAGCGTCGCGACGGGGTGCTGGGCCGCGGTGAGGTCCTTGCGGCGGTCGACGTTCTGGTTCGGGTGCTGGGGCTCGTCGCGGACGAAGCGACGGTTGCCGTCCTGCATCTGCTTCCAGGCGGCGGCGGGGGTCAGCGGGTGGGTCATCGGGCCTCCGAGACGGTGCGGATCTGGGGGATGAGCGACTCCGCGAGCTCGGCGGTGGAGTCGGCCGAGCGGGAGCCGTAGAGAAGCACGTAGTCGTCGCCGGCCTGGGTGCCGAGGGCATAGGTGACGTTCGCCTCCGCGCCGGCGGACCCGGGCCGATAGACGTCCCACTCCCGGCCGCCGATGCGGATGGTGTCGGTCGGGGCGACGCCGTTCAGGCGCTGCGGGGCCCACGAGGCGTCGGCGTCGAAGGCCTGGGCGAGCTTGATGAACCCGCGCTCGTCCTGGGCCGCGGGGGCGAGGGTGACCTCCCAGACGACGGGGGCTCCGCTCTGGAGCTCAGCGGCGTTCACCCGCCAGAAGTCGTCCGTCTCGGGGACGATCGCCGGGCTGCCCATGGACGACTCGACGTCCGCGGCGATGGCGGCGACGTCGATCGGCTTCGCCGCGACCGGCTCGCCCCGGGGGACGAGCGCGATGATGACGACGACGACCGCGAGGGTCACCACGAGCGCGGCGACGAGGTTGCGGACGGTCTGGCTCGACCGGTAGGCCTTGCTCGACGCGGCCTTGCGTGCGGCGGTCTCGTCGGGCGTCTCCGGTCGACCGAGGTCGGCGTTGATCGCGGGGCCCTTGCTCATGACGCGTCGCTCTCGTCGGTGGTGGCGGTGCGCGCGGCTTCGAGGCGACGCTTCGCGCCGAGCAGCCACTCCTCGCAGCGGGCGGCCAGGGCCTCGCCGCGCTCCCAGAGCGCGAGTGAGTGCTCGAGGGTGGGCGCCCCCTGTTCGAGCTCGGCGACGACCCGGACGAGCTCGTCACGGGCCGCCTCGAACGACAGCGTGTCCACAGGGGTGTCGTTCACGGCGCTCACTCCTCCATCCTACGTCGTGCCCCGGACGCCGCCCGCTCAGGCGCCTTCCGCGATCTCGCCCTCCGAGCGCACCGCGAGCGACCCTCGGTCCACCGTGAGGGTGAGCGCGCTGCCCGCAGGCGCATCGGCCGCATCGCGGAGGATGACGCCGCCCTCCAGATGCGCGATCGCGTAACCGCGGGCCAGAGTGGCGGCGGGGGAGAGGGCGCGCAGCGAGGCGCGCAGTTCACCGGTCCGCCGGCCGGCGTCGTCGAGCTGCCGGGTGACCGCGTCGCGACCGCGAGCGAGAAGCAGGAAGGTCTCCTGCGCACGGCTGTCGATGATCGGATCGGGCGAGCGCAGCACCGGCCGGGACCGCAGCTGCTCGAGCTGGGCGATGTCGTGCGTGAGGCGCTGCGTGAGGCGGGTGGTGGCCCGGGACCGCAGCTGCGCGATGAGTGCGCGTTGCTCCCCGACGTCGGGGACGACGCGCTTGGCGGCATCGGTCGGCGTCGAGGCGCGGAGATCGGCGACGTCGTCGAGGAGGGGGTGGTCGTTCTCATGGCCGATGGCGCTGACCACCGGTGTGGAGGCGGCGGCCACGGCTCGGACGAGGCGTTCGTCGCTGAAGCCGAGGAGGGTCTGCGGGTCGCCGCCGCCGCGAGCGATGATGATGACGTCGACCTCGGGGTCGGCGTCCAGACGGGCGAGAGCCGCCAGCGTGTCCGGCACGCAGCGATCGCCCTGCACCGCGGCGTACGCGGTCTTGAACCGCACCTGCGGCCAGCGCAGCTCGGCGTTGCGGTGCACGTCCTTCTCGGCGTCGGAGCGCTCGCCGGTGATGAGTCCGATGACATGGGGGAGGAACGGCAGGCGCTTCTTGCGTGCGGGATCGAAGAGGCCCTCCTGGCGGAGCTGCACCCGCAGCCGCTCCAGGCGCTCGAGCTGGTCGCCGAGCCCGACGTGCTTCATGGCCGAGACCGCGAAGCTGAAGTCCCCGGAGCGGACGAAGTAGTCGGCCTTCACGGCGGCGACCACGTGATCGCCCACGCCCAGGTCGGCGGGGATGCGGCCGCGCACGCTCGACCAGACGCGGATGGAGATCTGCGCGTCGGACCGGGTGTCCTTGAGGCGGGCGAAGACGTTTCCGGCGCGCACGTTCCAGGACGTGATCTCGCCCTCGACCCACACCGTGTTCCATCGCGCCACGAAGTCGCGGATGGTGGCGTTCAGTCGGGCGACCGACGTCGGTGCCTGGGCCGTGGAGTCGCGCGGGGCGACGGCATCCGCCGGCGGGGTCTCGCCCGGTCCCGTCGTCGCTTCGAAGACTGTCATCTGCTCCCGTTCCTGCCTGCGCGCTCACCGGCCCCGCCCAGCCGCACGACGGTAGAATCGAGGGGTGACTTCGACTGCCGTTCATCTTCCCGCTCCTCGCATCCCACGAGTGCGCGCCGCGGCCGGGCGGCTTCAGGATAACCCGGTGCCCGGACACAAGCGCGTCCTGCTCGCCGCCCCCCGCGGCTACTGTGCAGGCGTGGACCGCGCCGTGGTCGCTGTGGAGAAGGCGCTCGAGCGCTACGGCGCCCCCGTCTACGTCCGCAAGCAGATCGTGCACAACATCCACGTCGTGACGGAGCTCGAGGCCAAGGGGGCCATCTTCGTCGAGGAGGTCGACGAGGTGCCCGAGGGCGCGCACGTCGTCTTCAGCGCGCACGGCGTCTCCCCGGCTGTCGTCAACGCCGCATCCGACCGTGGCCTGCACGCGATCGACGCCACCTGCCCGCTCGTCACCAAGGTCCACCGCGAGGCCGTGCGCTTCGCGCGGGACGACCTCGAGATCCTGCTCATCGGCCACGACGGGCACGAGGAGGTCGAGGGCACGGCCGGAGAGGCACCGGATCACGTCACCGTCGTGAACTCCCCGGAGGAGGCCGACACCGTGCAGGTGAAGGACCCCTCGAAGGTGGTGTGGCTGTCGCAGACGACGCTCTCCGTGGACGAGACCATGGAGACGGTGAACCGGCTCCGCACCCGGTTCCCCGAGCTGCACAACCCGCCGTCCGACGACATCTGCTACGCCACCCAGAACCGGCAGGTCGCCATCAAGAAGGTCGCCCAGGGGGCTGATCTGGTGATCGTCGTGGGGTCCGCCAACTCCTCCAACAGCGTGCGACTCGTCGAGGTCGCGCTGGAGTACGGGGCCAAGGCCGCCTACCGCGTGGACTACGCCGAGGAGATCCGCCAGGAGTGGCTCGACGGCGTGGAGACGGTGGGAGTCACCAGTGGTGCGTCGGTCCCCGAGGTGCTCGTGCGCGAGGTGCTCGACGCGATCGGCGATGCCGGGTATCGCGACGTGGAAGAGGTCAAGACGGCGGAGGAGGACCTCATGTTCTCGCTGCCGAAGGAGCTCCGTCAGGACGCCACGGGCCAGCGCGACGCGCGCGCCCTCGGCGGCCGCGCCTCCGCAGGAGGGGGTGCGTAGCGGTGAACGCCGCGGAGGCGGAGCCGACCCTCATCGGGTCCGTGCAACGCGCACTCCGCCTGGTCGACATCGTCGCGAACTCGCCGCGCCCGCTGCCGGCGAAGATGCTCTCGTCGATCACGGGCTTGACGCCGGGTACCACCTACAACCTCGTGCGCACGCTCGTGCACGAGGGGTACCTGAGTGCGGAGCCCGACGGCCTCGTGCTGGGGGACCGGTTCCCGTCCTTCCAGCAGCAGATCGGCTCCCGAGGCGTGTTCCTCGCCCGCGTGCGCGCCGCCTTGCGCGCAGTGACCGAGGACGTCGGCGCCACGGCCTACCTGTCGCGGTACGCGGATGGGGAGATCCACCTCGTCGACATCGTGGACGCCGTGCGGAACCCTCGGATCGAGCTGTGGGTCGGGCTGCACGCCAGCGCGCACGCGACCGCCCTCGGGAAGCAGATCCTCGCCGCCCTCTCGGAAGAGGACCGGCTGGACTACCTCGCCCGTCATCGGCTCGAGGAGCTCACGCCGCGGACGATCAGCGACCGGACAGCGCTCCTCACCCAGCTCGAGCAGACCCCGGGGTGGGCGATCGATCGCGAGGAGTACGCGATCGGCGCGACCTGCGTCGCGGTCCCGGTCATCGCCCCGGGCGTGACGGCATCGCTGGCCGTCTCCCTCCCGGCCGACCAGGCGGTGGTCAACCGGCGGCTCGTCTCGAACCTGCAACGCGCCGCCCGTCGGCTGTCGGTGCAGCTCGGGGCCGATGCGCTCGACACCGACGGGCCGGACGCCGAGTTCACCATCTGAATTCGTGACCCTGGTGCCCGCCACGTCGCTTATCTATGATCGAAGGCGTAGTGGCTGACAACGCCCTACTGATCGCCCATGGCGTCCCCAGCGCCGGCGACCGAACGGGATGAGGAGCGTCCCCAGCGCTCTCCGTCCGCGGCCCCGAGAAGTCCCCACTTCTCCGGGGCCGCTATCGGTTGGGCCCCCTTTTCCTGATCGGGCGGCTGAGCGCCGGCCGATACCATGGCGGCATGACCGACCAGCGCCCCCGCTACGGGGAACTCGCCACGCCCGAGGAGCAGCGGAGGGCCGCGGGGCTGCCGCCCGTGGCTGAGGTCGTCGCCCCGTCGGCTCCCGTCGCGGACCCCGCGCCCGCGGCTCCTGCTCCGGCGCGCCCCTCCTCGGTGGACCGCTTCGCGACGATCGCTCTGCTCGCCTACGGCCTCGTGAACGTCGTCGTCACCGGCCTGTCCTACCTCGACATCGTCCCGGTGATGAATCAGACCATGGGGATGTTGGGCATCGAGGGGGAGTTCACCAACTACGCCGCAGGCCGCACGTGGGGCACGATCGCGGCCGTCGTGCTGGCGGTCGGCTGGTGCGTCACGGCGGCCCTGTCGATCCGTCGCCTGCGTCGTGGCCGCCTCACCTGGTGGCTCCCGCTCGTCGGAGCCGTCATCACGCTGGGCATCGCCTCGTTCTGCCTCGTCGTGCCGATGATGGGCGACCCGGCCTTCATCGCCTACCTCGACCAGGCGACCGGGGTGCGTTGACCCCGAGCACGCAGACGAAAGGGGCCCGGCATGATGCCGGGCCCCTTTCGTCTGCCTGGTGGTGTCAGCTCTTCGACTGGCCGTACGATCCCAGCTGGCGGGTGGACTCGACCACGCGGGCGGCCATGGCCGACTCGGCGATCTTGCCCCAGGCGCGCGGGTCGTACTGCTTCTTGTTGCCGACCTCGCCGTCGACCTTCAGCACGCCGTCGTAGTTCTTGAACATGTAGTCGGCGATCGCGCGGGTGTACGCGTACTGCGTGTCCGTGTCGATGTTCATCTTGATGACGCCGTTGGCGACCGCGAGGGCGATCTCCTCATCGGTCGAGCCGGAGCCGCCGTGGAAGACGAGGTCGAGCGGCTTCTCGCCGGTGTTGTACTTCGCGGCGACCTCGGCCTGGATCTCGCCGAGCAGCTCCGGGCGCAGCTTCACGCCACCCGGCTTGTACACGCCGTGGACGTTGCCGAAGGTGAGCGCGGCGATGTAGCGGCCCTGCTCGCCGAGGCCCAGCGCCTGCACGGCCTGGTCCACGTCGGCGAACGTCGTGTAGAGCGCCTCGTTCGAACCCTCGTGCTGCACGCCGTCCTCCTCGCCGCCGACGACGCCGATCTCGACCTCGAGGATGGCGTTGATGGCCTTCATGCGGGGGAGCAGCTCCTTGGCGATCTCGATGTTCTCCGCGAGCGGCACGGCCGAGCCGTCCCACATGTGGGACTGGAAGATCGGGTTGCGGCCGGCCTTGACCTCTTCCTCCGAGGCGGCGATGAGCGGCTCGACGAAGCCCGCGAGAGCGTCCTTCGGGCAGTGGTCCGTGTGCAGGGCGACGGTGACCGGGTAGTTCTTGGCGACCTCGGTGGCGTAGCGGGCGAAGGCGAGGGCGCCGGTCGCGCGGGCCTTGACCGTGTGGCCGGCGAAGTAGTCGGCGCCACCGGTGGTGACCTGGATGATGCCGTCGGAGCCGGCCTCGGTCAGGCCCTGGAGGACGGCATTGATCGTCTGCGAGCTGGAGACGTTGAACGCGGGGTACGCGAAGCCGCCTGCCTTCGCGCGGTCGAGCATGTCGGCGTACTGATCCGGGGTGGCGACGGGCATGAGAACTCCTGCGGTAGGTGAAGCCGGGACAGCTGCCACTCTATCGGGGCGGGTGTCCGGCTCCGGCAGGAGGAGTCGCGCGTCGGTGGGCGCCGTCCTTCGGTGGTGTTAAGAACCGCGATTTCTTCCTCGCGTCCGGGCGGAAAACGAGCCGATCGATCCCCTGCTCGCGGATAGGCTGGGATCATGGTGAGTCTGACTGCCGACCTGAGCCCGCTGCGTCCCGACCGTAACCTCGCGATGGAGTTGGTGCGCGCGACCGAGGCGGCGGCGATCCGTGCCGTCCCCTTCATCGGTCGCGGTGCGAAGGAGGCTGCCGACGGCGCCGCCGTCGACGCCATGCGGGCGTTCCTCGGGACGGTCGACTTCCAGGGCCGCGTGGTGATCGGCGAGGGCGAGAAGGACAACGCCCCGATGCTGTTCAACGGCGAGGTCGTCGGCACAGGGCGCGGCCCGCTGTGCGACATCGCGGTCGACCCGATCGACGGCACGTCGCTGACCGCGGCCGGCCGGCAGAACGCGCTCTCCGTGATCGCCGTATCCGACCGCGACACGATGCTCGACGCCTCCAGCGTCTTCTACATGGACAAGCTCGTGACCGGGCCCGCCGGTGTCGGCGTCGTCGACATCCGCCTGCCCATCGGCGAGAACATCCGCAAGCTCGCCGGCGCGCTGGACAAGCCGGTCGACGAGATCGTCGTCTCGGTGCTCAACCGCCCGCGGCACGAGCAGCTCATCCAGGAGATCCGCGACGCCGGTGCCGGTACGCGTCTCATGAGCGACGGCGACGTCGCCGGTGGCATCAACGCCGCCCGCCACGATGCCCGCACCGATATGTGCGTCGGCATCGGCGGCAGCCCCGAGGGCATCGTCACCGCGTGTGCGATCAAGGCCCTCGGCGGCCACATCCAGGGACGGCTCTGGCCGCGCGATGACGACGAGCGCCAGCGCGGTATCGACGCGGGGCTCGACATGGACAAGGTCTACGAGGCGGACGACCTCGTGCAGGGGAACAACACGATCTTCGTCGCGACCGGCGTCACAGACGGCCAGCTCGTGGCCGGGGTCCGGCGGGAGCGCGGTTACGTGTACACCGAGAGCGTGGTGCTGCGCGGAGCCTCCGGAACGCTGCGCCGCATCGCGTCGGAGCACCTCGTCTCGAAGTGGCTGTGACGGCTCTCCCGCCGGCATGATCGCGGGGGGGACTCTCGCCATCGTTACCGACCCGGTATCGCCTCCTGCACGGGTCGGGCCCGGTTCGGCGAGCCGCCGTGTCACAATTGTCACTGGGTTTGTCGCCGTCGACGGAGCCGCCAGGCACCGCAGGCACAGGAGGGCGAACGCATGACAACGCAGCACACGACCGGCTCGAAGAGCGCCGCGCCGACGAAGATCATCACCACGAATACCGGACGCATCCTCCGGGTGAGTGCCGATGCCGAAGCGGCCGCCGTGGCCCCGCCAGCACCCGTCGCTCAGCCGGCCGTCGATCCGGCTCGCCGCGCCGACGTGCTGTTCCGCGTCCGTCGCGCCGAGGGGCACGAGGTCAGCGCCTGGTGGATGATCGGTGCCTTCCTCGCGACGAGCGGCCTCGTCATCCTGCTGCTCAGCGGCGTGCCCGGCGTCGCCTGACGCTCCCGCGGTCGGAGGATCCGGTCGCTCCCGTCGTCACTGCTCCCGGTCGTGGAGCGCGGCGGCGTGGTCGAGACGAGCGCGCACCTCGCCGACGTCGGCCTGCATCGCATCGGCGGCCTCTTCGGCCTCGGTCGGGGCCAGGAGCTCCGGAGCGGTGAAGCGCCGCCCGTCCGCGGTGATCGGCGACGCCGGTGCCAGGGCCTCCGCATCGACGCCGGGGAACTGCCGGGCGGTCACGAGCACCCGGGACTCCAGGGATCCTGCGAAGCGGTTGTAGCTGTCGACCGTGCGCTCGATCGCCCGGCGCAGGTCGTCGGCGTGACCCGCGAGCGTGCCGAGGCGCTCGTAGAGCTGCGTGCCGAGCGCCAGCAGCGTCCGGGCCTCGGTGGACACCTCCTGCTGGGTCCACGTGTAGGCGACGGTCTTGAGGACCGCCCAGAGGTTGACCGGAGAGGCGAGGGCCACGCGACGGCTGAATGCGTAGTCGAGCAGCGTCGGGTCCTCGTCGATGGCGGCCGCCAGCAGCGACTCGCTCGGAAGGAAGCAGATGACGAACTCGGGGCTCGCGTCGAGGCCCGACCAGTAGGCCTTCTTGGCGAGGGCGTCGACGTGGGCGCGGACGGCGCGGACGTGCTTTTGCATGTGGGCGCGTCGCTGGGGTTCGTGGGCGTCGCCGAGGGGGAGCGCCGAGGCCTCGAGGTAGGCGTCGAGGGGAACCTTCGCGTCGACCGCGATCGACGTGCCCCCCGGGAGACGGACGACCATGTCGGGGCGCCCCTGGCCGCGGTCGGAGGTGATCGTCGCCTGGAGGTCGAAGTCGACGTGTCTGGTCAGCCCCGCCGCCTCGACGACGCGCCGCAGCTGGGTCTCGCCCCAGACGCCGCGCGTGGACGTGGAGCGCAGCGCACCCGCCAGTGACTCGGTCGTCGCGCGGAGTGCCTCATCCGACTCCTGGGCACGCCGGAGCTGCTCGGCGAGCGTGCCGAACTGTGCCTGCCGCTCGCTCTCGATCGCGGCGACCTTGGACTGCATCTGCTGGAGACTCTCGCGGACCGGCGCCAGAGCCTGTAGCACGGCGTTCTGCTGCTGGACGCGCTGAGCCTCCGCCCGCTGCTCGGAGCGGGCGTGCTCGACCGCGTCCCGATAGAGGTCGTACTGGCGATCGCGGTCGTCTCGTGCGGCCGCGAGCTCCGCCTGCGTGCGTGCGATGTCGGCGGCGCTGCGACCGGCTCGCAGGAACCACCCGAGAGCGACGCCCGCGGCGAGGGCCACGAGCAGGAGAACGATCGACAGGGCATCCATGGCTCCATGATGCCGGGGGCGTCCGACATTGCCGGGAGGACGCGAGGTGGTCAGGCGACGGCGCGCTCCAGTGCCGGCACGGCGGGCTCGGTCACGCGGAGGCCGAGGACATCGGCGAGCGCGAAGACATCCGCGGCTCCGGCCCGCGCGGCCGCGTCCACGATGATCTGGGCGCAGGCGAGGGCATCCGCCAGCGCGTCGTGATGCGAGAACTCCGCGTATCCGGCCGCCGCGGCGGCGAGAGGCAGACGGTAGGAGTCGAGCTGGTAGGTCTTCCGCGCCACCTGGAGGCTGCACAGCGACCGGTACGGCGGACAGATCTGACCGGTGACCTCGGTCGCCCGTCGCAGGACGTTCAGGTCGAAGCCGGCGTTGTGGGCCACGAGCACGTCGGCACCCGCGAAGCCGCACAGACGGTCGAACTGATCGACCCACGTCGCCGCCGACAGCACGTGCTCGGGGCGGATGCCGTGGATGCGGACGTTCCACTCCTGGAACTCGTCATGGCCGGGCGGGGGCTGGATCAGCCAGTTCGCGGTGGCGACGACCTCCCCGTCCCGCACCCGCACGAGTCCCACGGAACACGCGGAGGCCGGGCTGGAGTTCGCGGTCTCGAAGTCGATCGCAGTGAAGTCCAGTGGCACGTCCTCACTCTCTCCCGGGCCTCCGACGTCGCTGTGCAGGCTCGCCGTATGCTGGCCACATGGCGGACGAACTCGCGAGATCCTTCGGCGCGGCGGCCGGAAGCTACGAGGCCGGACGGCCCGAGTACCCCTTCGAGGCCGTCGCCTGGATGCTGGAGCCGATGGCGGACGGTGCTCGGCGGGTCGCCGATGTCGGCGCCGGTACCGGCAAGCTCACGCGGGCGCTCGTCGCGGCTGCCGACGCCGAGGTGGTGGCGATCGATCCGGACCCCGCGATGCTCGCGGCCCTTCGCGACGCCGTCCCCGGGGTGCCCACGTTCGTCGGGACCGCCGAGGGGCTGCCGCTTCCGGACGCGAGCGTGGACGCCGTCGTCCTGGGTCAGGCGTGGCACTGGGTCGAGCCGGTCGCCGCCTCGGCGGAGATCGGTCGTGCGATGCGCCCGGGCGGTGTGCTCGGGCTCGTCTGGAACCTCCGCGACGAGCGCGTGGACTGGGTGCGCCGGCTCACCGACATCATGCACGGCAGCAACGCCGAGATCATGCTCGCTGCGGGCGACCCCGTGGTGGCGGAGCCCTTCGGCGCCCTGGCGCAGGAGCGCTGGGAGTGGTCGCGCCCCATGACGCGGGAGCTCCTGCACCGCATGGCCGCCTCCCGCAGCGCCGTGATCACCGCCGACGATGCCGAGAAGGCACGGATCCGCCGCGAGATGGACGCCCTGTTCGACGAGCTCGGTCTGCACGGGGACGGTGTGATCGAGGTGCCCTACGTGACGAGGGCCTTCCGCGCGGTCCGCGACTGAACAGGCGTCCGCGCCGCATCAGGCACTTTTCCCACCCTGCCGCCTGACTCCGCGTGGGCGCCTGCCCTCGCGAGGGTGAGGTGGGGGAGAGCGGCGCAGGTAGACTCATACCCCGTGGCTCTCACTATCGGAATCGTCGGCCTGCCCAACGTCGGCAAGTCCACCCTCTTCAACGCTCTCACCAAGAACGACGTGCTCGCGGCGAACTATCCGTTCGCGACGATCGAGCCGAACGTCGGCGTGGTGAACCTTCCCGACCCGCGGCTCCAGAAGCTCGCGGAGATCTTCGGGAGCGAGCGCATCCTGCCCGCCGCCGTGTCGTTCGTCGACATCGCCGGCATCGTGCGCGGGGCGAGCGAGGGGGAGGGGCTGGGCAACCAGTTCCTCGCGAACATCCGCGAGGCCGACGCGATCGCCCAGGTGGTGCGCGGGTTCTCCGACGACGACGTGGTGCACGTGGACGGTGCCGTGAACCCGGCGTCAGACATGGAGACCATCAACGCCGAGCTCATGCTCGCCGACCTGCAGACCGTCGAGAAGGCGATCACGCGGTACGAGAAGGAGGTGCGGGGCAAGAAGATCGACCCGTCGGTCCTCGAAGCCGCGAAGGCCGCCAAGGACGCCCTGGAGCGCGGGATCCTGCTCTCCACGAGCGGCCTCGACCTCGAACCGATCCGCGAACTCGGGCTCCTGACCGTCAAGCCCGTCATCTTCGTCTTCAACGTCGACGAGTCCGTGCTGACCGACGACGCCCGCAAGGCGGAGCTCGCCGCCCTCGTCGCGCCGGCGCAGGCGATCTTCCTCGACGCGAAGATCGAGTCCGAGCTCAAGGACCTCGACCCCGAGGACGCCGCCGAGCTCCTCGCCTCGACGGGACAGGACGAGTCGGGCCTCGACCAGCTCGCCCGCATCGGCTTCGACACGCTCGGTCTGCAGACCTACCTCACCGCCGGCCCCAAGGAGGCTCGCGCCTGGACCATCCCCAAGGGATCGAAGGCCCCGCAGGCCGCCGGCGTCATCCACACCGACTTCGAGAAGGGCTTCATCAAGGCCGAGATCGTGTCGTTCGACGACCTCGTGGAGACCGGTTCCGTGCAGGAAGCCCGTGCGAAGGGCAAGGCGCGCCTGGAGGGCAAGGACTACGTCATGCAGGACGGCGACGTCGTGGAGTTCCGCTTCAACAACTAGGTATTCGGAGAGCGATGATCGATCACGACAGAGCAACGCTGGCGATTTACAGCGAGTCGCGCACTGTCGCGGAGATCACCGCCTCGCTCCAGCTCGAACCCACCGAAGCTGCGAACATCGGCGAACAGACCCGGTCCGGCCGAGCAGGACGAGCGTACAAGCCCGAGTATCTGACCTATCAGCGGACGACGTGGCTTCTTGACGTGACCGCACGTTCAACGGGCGACGACGAAGGTGTCAATGCTCTGCGACGGCTTGTTGGTCTCACACTGCCTGCCGCTGCCGCACTCGAATCGCTGAGGGTCGACTGCGAGACCGTGATCTGGTGGTCAGGTGATTCGACCAACACCCAAGGCACGTTCGTCTTGCCTTCGAGCCTGATCACGGACCTCGCCGCCATCGGATGTGAAGTTCGTGGGACCGTCTTCCTCGATGATCATGATGCAGGACGTGACGGAGTGGAGTTCCGCTTCGACGACTGATCGCGTCTCGGTTCACCGGCCGTAGGGCCAGTAGCGGAACGTCGACTGCTCGCCCCTCTTCTTCGGGGGCAGCCGGTGACCGTACTCGCCGACCACTTCATCGAACAGTGGGCCTTCGGTGACGATCTCGAACCGGAAACCGCTCCGGCGCTCTGGGCCCGCGCCGATGTGCTTCCATGAACCCGGTTCGATTCTCAAGAGGGCGCGGGTCACGCCGCGATGCGCGGCGACTGCGAACTCGATTCCGCGCCCTTCCACCTCGCGCTCGGTGAACTTGAACCACTTCGACGCGGAGTGGCCGATCTCTGAAAGGTGTTTGAGGCGTTCGGCTCGTGTCAGCCATGCGTTCTTGTATCCGTAACCCGTCAGTTCGGATCCATCGACGGCGACTTCCGCGCTGTCGACCCAGCCGCCGAGGGAGACGATCAGGAGTGGTTCGTCCGTGGTGAGTAGTGGCGCGGCCTTCTCCTCGTAGAGATCCTCCAAGCGGATGGTGCCGTGCCCGCTCGAGGCCTCGCGCCGGGCGTTCGAGAGCTGTTGCGCGTGCCCTTCGGGAAGCCTCGACGCGCCGGAGTGCTTCGGCAGAACAGGCATCGAGCGCAGGAGGTCGATGCATGCCGCTTCGACCGCTGTGTACTCCTTCTGGGAGCTCATCCCATGACGGACGATCCAGATCTCGGGTTCGTGGCCGGCCTCACGTATCGCTCGGATTCTCCTGATCTTCTCGCTTGTCGCGTCAGGATCCAGGTCCGCGGCGAGCATCGCGTCCGTCCCATGAGCGCTGTAGCGCTCTCCACGCCCTTTCCCGACGTAGAACGGAACGCCGGACTCCGGATCGACGAGCATGTAGACGTAGAGGCCCAGTTCGTCCGCGACTTGGCGGCGTATCTGTGCGTTCATCTGAGTGCTTTCGGGCGTGGGTGCTCCTTCAGGCCTGGGGTGCCGGGCGCCATGCTATCGCCCAGCGCACAGGGCTCGTGAAGCTCGCCGAACCCGCGGCCGGAGCGAGGTCTGGATCTCACTCGGTCCGCCTGGGAGAGTGGTGGGGTGCAGCAGGCAGAGACGAGTCGACCGCGCCTCCTGGGGAGAGCCCTGCCGGCGGTCGTCGTCGTGCTCGTGACGTGGCTGCTCCTCTGGCTGGCTCAGGGAGTGCCGACGGTGTGCGCCCTCGCGTTCCCCTGCCCCACGCCGGACGTCCGTGTCGCCCCGGCCCTCCTCTTCGGCGGGCTGCTGCTCGTGCCGACGGCCGTCCTGCTTCTCACGTCCGGATCGCGCCACGGGCGGAGCGGGGTCCGCGCCGTGGCGTGGGTGCTCCTGGTCGGCCTGGCCGTCGTGGGCCTCGGCGCGGTGCTCTTCTCGGGCGGCTTCAGCATCGGTCTCGGTCGCTGACATGCGACGGCTCAGCGCCGCACACCCGCGTCCGGCCCATGCCGATCCTCGAACGCGCGGAGCGCGCGCCTCGCGCGGCGGGTCTCGACGATACCGACGATGATCCCGGCGGCGAACACGACGATGCTGAGAACGCGCCACAACCCGGCGGGCGCATCCAGTAGGAACGCGACCGTCCAGCCGACCGTCATCACCGAGGAGAACACGATCGCGTAGACGCCCCAGTTCCGCCGCCGTTCCAGCGCCATGCGCTGCTGGATGAGCGACGGCTCCGGTCCGCCCGCGGGCCCGCTCATACCCGGAGGGAGGAACCCTCGTCGCTCGCGGCCGGAATCGGGACCGCAGCGCCGGAGCGGGTGCGGAACCACAGGGTGAGCTCGAACAGGGCGCGCTCCATCGTGGAGGCGTCCGCGCCGTCGACGAGGTCGTCGAAGGAGTCGCGGAAGCCCGTGGGGGCGGCGGTGCTCCCCGTGCGGAACGACCGATAGCCCATCGACCAATCGGAGAAGAGCCGGGCGGTGATCGGCGTCTCCAGCAGGATGCGCATCGCGCGGTGACGCGGATCGTCGGCGATAGCGTCGACGAGTCGGCGCACGGCCTCGACCGGTCCTTCGAGGACCTGGAGGAAGCGTCCCTGGCGGAAGAGGAGGAGGCCCGTGATGTCGCGGGCCGCGTTCGACCGGCGGCACTGCTCGAGCAGCTGCTCCAGAGCGGTCTCCCGGAACGGCTGCGCCGCCGTGCTGGTGTAGACGAGGCGGAGCAGCCCGTCGGTCCTGGCCGCCGTCACCCCTGCACCAGCTCCGGAGCGCCGAGGGCGGCGTCGCCCTCCGAGGGGCCGGCGTGGGCGACGACCTCCGTGGTCGCGTCGCTCAACGTGGCGTGCAGACCGAGCGGCTGCGCGGACGCGGAGAACGCGGCGAAGCGGCCGTCGGGCTGACGGTCGACGTAGCCGAGGAAGTCTCCGCCGCGGCTTCCGACATGGAAGCCGTCCTCGACGCACGCCCAGAGGACATCCGATGCGGGGTGGGGGGAATCAGGCACGGCTCCACACTACGGCGGGCGGCCGACATCGCCGCGGGCCTTGCGCTGACCCGCCTCGATATGGCACACGCACCGCATGCCGCCTCAGTCGCCGGCGCGCGGCCGTCCCGGTTCCCGCCAGCGCGGCGGCACCGGGGCCGGAGTGAGCGGCTCGACGCGGTCCGGCGTCGGCAGTTTCGACGGAACGCCGGCGTGCAGGACGAGCTCCTCGCCCGCGTGCCGGATCGTCACCGGTTCGCCAGCGCTCAGCCGGTAGGTCGTCTCCGCCGGCGTGATGTCGACGTGCAGGATGCAGCCGTGCAGCCGCACCCCGAACGCGAGACGGGTCACCCCGTCGGGGAGCTGCGGCCGGAAGGACAGGCCGTCGTCTCCCTCCCGCATGCCGCCGTAGCCGGCCGTGACTCCCGTCCAGATGCCGGCGAGGGCCGCGATGTGCAGTCCCTCGTCCGTGTTGCCGTGGAGATCGTCCAGGTCGAGGGCCGCGAGCTCCGCGAGGTACGCCGATGCGAGCTCGAGATGACCCACCTCGGCGGCGATCACGGCCTGCGCGGCCGCGGAGAGCGAGGAGTCACGCACGGTGAGGGCGTCGTAGTAGGCGAACGCCCTGGCCTTCTCCTCCCACGTGAACTCCTCGTGCGCGGTGTAGAGCGCCAGCACGAGGTCGGCCTGCTTCAGCACCTGCTTGCGATAGAGGTCGAAGTAGGGGAAGTGACTGTGCAGCGGATAGTCGTCGGGGCCGGTGGCGTCGAAATCCCACCGGGCGTGCGCGGTGAACCCCGCCGACTGCGGGTGCACCTTCCGCTCCTCGTCGTAGAGCACGGTCATGCCGTCGGCGGCGGCCTCCCACGCGGAGATCTCGTCGTCGTCCACGCCGAGGCGGGCGGCGACGTCCGGATGACGTCGGACGGCTGCCGCGGCTCCGCGGAGGTTCCGGCGGGCGGAGAGGTTGGTGTAGACGTTGTCGTCGACCACGGCGGTGTACTCGTCGGGCCCGGTGACCCCGTCGATGTGGAAGCCGCCGTCGTCGTCCCGGCGCCCGAGGGACAACCAGAGGCGCGCGGTCTCGACGAGGATCTCCGTGCCCGCCTCCCGCTCGAAGTCCTGGTCGCCCGTCGTACGGACGTAGTGCATCACGGCGCCCGCGACGGCGGCGTTGATGTGGAAGGCCGCCGTGCTCGCGGGCCAGTACCCGGAGCTCTCGCGTCCGTCGATCGTGCGCCAGGCGAAGGACGCCCCGCGCAGGCCGAGCGTGCGCGCCCGCTCCCTGGCGTGATCCAGCGTCGCATGACGCCAGCGCAGTGCCTGGAGCGCGGCATCGGGAGCGGTCGAGGTGAGCACGGGGAGCACGAACGCTTCGAAGTCCCAGAACGTGTGGCCCTCGTAGCCCGAGCCGGTGAGACCCTTGCCCGGCACGGATCGAGCCTCGGCTCTCGCCGATGCCTGGAACACCTGGAACAGCGCGAAGCGCACGGCCTGCTGCAGCCGGGCATCGCCGTCGATACGGACGTCGCCGCACTCCCAGTACCGATCGAGGACGGCACGCTGTCCCGCCACGAGCGCGTCCCACCCCAGGCGAGCCGCTTCCTCCACGGCCTCCTCCGCGCGGTCACGCAGCGTCTGCGGTGCGAGGGACGCCGACCACTCGTGTCCGACGAGCTTGACGACCTCGAGCTCCTCGCCGGGGGCGAGGTCGACGCGGATGCGCGTGCGCGCCAGATCGTCGTCCACCTCGGTCGTCACGTCCGGCGTCCCCTCTCCGGAGATCTGCACGAGATGGTCCGCGCTCACCGCCACACGCAGACCGCTGCGGCGGGTGCGGTGCAACAGCGTGCTCCGCGCGCCGCGCTCCGATGCCGCGACGGCCTCCAGCGGACGGGCGAGGAGCTCCTGCACCCGCGGATCGTCATGGGTCACGGGAAGGGGCTCGTTCGCGAGCACCTCGGACAGCACGGTGACCGTGAGCGGAGCGTCGAGCGCCTGCACGCGGTAGCGCACGGCCGCCAGCGACCGGTGTCCCAGGGAGACCAGACGGGTCGAATTGATGTGCACCCGACGTCCCTCCGCTGACTCCCAGTCGACCTCCCGGTGGAGGGTGCCTTCGCGCAGGTCGAGGCGGCGGGTGTGCGCATGGACGGTCCCGTGCTCGACGTCGAACGGCTCGTCGCCGACCAGCAGGCGGATGAGCTGCCCGTTCGGCACGTTGATCACCGTCTGCCCCGTCTCGGGGTAGCCGTATCCGTCCTCCGCATACGGCATCGGATGCTCTTCGAACACGCCGTTGAGGTAACTGCCCGCCACACCCCGCGGATCGCCCTCGTCGAGATTGCCCCGCCAGCCGATGTGGCCGTTGGACAGACCGAAGACGGACTCCTCCTGCGCGAGATGGGCCGTGTCGACGCTCTCGATGCCGACGGCCCACGGCTCGACCGTGAAGCGCGCCGTCATCGGCGCGCTCCGGCCCCGAGACGCCTGTCCGCGGAGGAGCTGAGGATGCCGAGGAGCATGGAGTTCCCTTCTGCCGGAGACCGTGTGCCTCGACGGTATCCGCGCCGATGCACCGGCACGAGGGAGTTGCGCCGCGTCGACCCGGTCAGGTAGGCGGTCGGCGACGCGAGCGGCGCCAGGGCGAGAGCACCGCGCCGAGGAGGGCGACGACCGCTGCGGTCCGCCACCCCGGGTGCACCCGTGCCCAGGTGCTGACGCTGCCGCGTCCGCGGTGCGGCAGCCCGCCGCGCTGGTCGGTGTCGCGGAGCGGAGCGACGAGGTTCCCGAACTGCGCCGGAGCGGCGTCGGCCGTGCGCATCATCCGCGGACCGAACCGGCCGAGGGCGGCATCGAGCACGCCCGGCGTGACGCGCTGGACCCCGGTGAGCAGGAGAGCGCCGCCACCGACGTGGATGGTGCGTGCGGGGTGCACGGCGGCATGGAGGATCGCTCGTGCCACGGACCGCGGACGGTAATGCGGATGCGGCCCGCTCGGCCGAAACGCCATCCGGCTGCGGGCATGACGGTAGATCGGTGTGTCGATGACGGCGGGTCGGACCACCGTGATCGCGACCGGCGCGCGCTCGGCACGCAGTTCACGGCGCAGCGCGTCGATCGCTCCTTCCAGCGCGTGCTTGGAGGCGGCATACGCGCCGTGCCACGGCATCGCCACCACGGCCTCGGCCGAGCTCACGACGATGATCGTCCCTCCCGAGCGCCGGAGCGCCGGCAGCGCCGCCTGGACGCCGTTGAGCTGTCCCACGACGTTGATGTCGAGGACGCGACGGAACTCCTCGGGCGAGGTGTCGGCGACCGGGGCATAGAGGAGCACACCCGCGTTGCCGACCCAGGTGTCGATCCGGCCGAACGCGTGCGTGATCTGGTCGACCGCGTCCTGCACCGCCCGGCGGTCGGAGACGTCGCACACGATCCCGCGGACGTCCCCGCCTCCCGCGGCGATCTCCTCGACCGTCTCGGTCAGCGCCTGCTCACCGCGGGCGAGCAGGACGACGGATGCCCCCGCTCGCGCGAAGCCGAGGGCCGCCTCCCGGCCGATGCCGCGGGAGCCGCCGGTGACGACGACCACCTGGGCATCGAGGGGCGGCCGCCGTGCGCGTGTGCGCGGCGACCGCCCCTTCCGCGAGACCGATGGCGGCATCTCACTCCTTGTTGAGCGCGTCCTGCGCGGCGCCGGCCACCTTCTCCACGACGTTCGGCAGTTCGGTCGTGCCGTAGAAGCGCGCGTCGGGGTGGGTGGGCGGAGGCATCTCGGCGGTGGTCGTGGGGCCCTCGTGGTAGCTGAACTCGCCATGTCCGTCCGGCGTCGGTCCGGATGCCCATGTGCCTTCCGCGGCGGCAGGACCGTCGCTGAAGTTGAGGTACTGGTACGACACGTCGCGGTGCTCCTTGGACAGCGGGAAGTTGCTGGGCACGGGCAGCTTCTCGGCGCCCTCGGCCTTCAGCTCCTCCGCGGCGGCGAGCCACTGGTTCTGGTGCATGGTGTCGCGCGCCAGCAGGAAGCTCAGCAGATCGCGCACGCCGTGGTCGTCGGTCATGTGATAGAGCCGGGCGACCTGCACTCTGCCCTGCATCTCGGCGTTCGCATTGGCCATGAAGTCGGCGAGGAGGTTGCCGCTCGCGGTGATGTACGAGCCCTGCCACGGGTTGCCGTTGCTGTCCACCGGGCGGGCGCCGGCACCGGCGACGATGCCCTGCTGCACGTCCGTGCCGCCGACGATCGCGGCGACCGTCGGGTCGTCCTGCACGGCGTCCTCCGTGATGCCGAGCGGAGACTTCTCGAGGAGTTGCGCGATCATGACCGCGAGCATCTCGACGTGGCCCATCTCCTCGGCCCCGATGCCGAAGACGAGGTCGCGGTACTTGCCGGGGATGTGCATGTTCCACGCCTGGAACTGGTACTGCAGGGCGACGGTGATCTCGCCGTACTGCCCGCCGAGGACCTCCTGCAGCTTGCGGGCGTACACGGCGTCCGGGGCCTCGGGCGTCGCGGAGAATTGGAGCTCCTGTCGATGGAAGAACATATCGAGCCTTTCTCTTCTGGGGATGGGCTGGCCATGCAACGCCCGGTCGGCCCATCCACTCAGGGCCTTTCCAAACCCGGAGTCGCCTGGGACAATCACACTCGGCACGTGAGGTGTCGCCTCGCGTGGTAGCCGGTCGGCATCGGCGCCGTCAACCCCCCGCTCTCCTCGGCGTCCCCCCGGGCATGCTGTGGGCATGGGGGATCGGACGGCAGCCGCGGACGACGCGATCGGCGCGTTCCTCGAAGCCCATCGGGACGAGATGGTCGACCGACTCTCCGCCTGGGTCGAGATCCCCTCCGTGTCGGCGGACCCCGAGCGCCGCATCGACGGCGTGCGGTCGGCCCATTGGATCGCCGCCGAGTTGCGGGACGCGGGCTTTACGACGACGCTGCTCCCCGCGGGCGATGCGGTGACCGTGTTCGCCGAGCGGGACGGCGCGCCGGGGGCGCCCACCGTGCTCGTCTACACCCACCACGATGTCCGGCACGCGAAGCCGGAGGAGTGGAGCGAGACGGCGCCGTTCGTGCCGGTGCTCCGAGAGGGGCGCCTCTACGGGCGCGGGGCATCGGACGCGAAGGGTCAGGCGCTCGCGCACGTCTGGGCCCAGCGCGCGCTCGCCGCCGTGGACGGCCCCGATGCGGGGGTGCACCTCAAGCTGCTCGTCGACGGTGAGGAGGAGATCGGCTCCCCGCACCTCAAGAACCTCCTGGAGGCTGACCCCGATCGGTTCGCGTGCGACCTCGTCGTGTTCTCGGACACCCTGCAGTGGGGGGCCGACTCCCCGGCTCCGGTGACCTCGATGCGCGGGACGCTGACCGCGACGCTCACGGTGCAGGGGCCCGACCGGGACGTGCACAGCGGCGCCGCCTCCGGCGTGACCGTGAATCCGGCCCTCGTCCTGTCCCGGGTGCTCGCGCAGCTGCACGACGAGGACGGAGGCATCGCGATCCCCGGCTTCCATGACGGCGTGGCCCCGCTCACCGACGAGCGGGCCGCGGAGCTCGATGCGCTGCCGTTCGATCCCGACGACTGGACGCGGCGCACCGAGACGAGGGTCATCGTGGGGGAGAAGAGGTTCACCCCGAAGGAGCGCCTGTGGGTGCGCCCGGCCATCGAGGTGATCTCGCTGCTCGCCGGAGACCCCGAGGGCATCGAGCGTTCCGTCATCCCCCGGGAGGCCATGGCGTCGCTGAGCATCCGGACCGTGACCGGCCAGCGCAATCACGACGTCGCCGACCTGCTCCGCGCCTTCGTCGCCGATGTCATGCCTTCGGAGGCGACGTATCGCTTGGAGGTCGACGAGGACATCGCGCAGGAACCGTACGCCTCCCCGCCCGGGCCGATGCGCGACGCCCTGGAGCGCGCCCTCGCCCGCGGCTACGGCCACGCGGTGCAGGGGCGGATGGGGGAGGTCCGGCGGAGCTGCTGTCCCGGGAACTCGCCGCCCCGGTGATCTTCCTCGGAACGGCTCTGCCCGAAGACCACTGGCATGCGAGCGACGAGAGCATCGATCTGCGCATGCTCGTCCGCGGCGCCGCGACGCTCGCGCATCTGTGGCGCGAGCTCGCCGCCGCCTCATGACTCCGCCGGGGGATGCGAGGAGGAGGCTCGTCCCCCGGCGGGCTACGCTGGACGCAGGCGCCACCGCCCGGTGCCCGGTCGCAGGAGCCCGGCGCGGACGACGCCTGCGAACCTGACACCGACGGCTTGAGGAGAACGACGCCGATGACCGACACCCAGATCTTCGAGCCCGAGGGCCGCGCCATCCCCTTCGTCGACGAGGGTGACGGGCCGGTCAAGCTCGTGCTCATCCAGGAGCGCGGCCTGGCCGCCGACGTGCTCGGAGTGGTCGGTCACTACCTCGCCGAGGAGGCCGGATTCCACGTGGTGCGGATCGGCCATCGCGCGGATGACGCGGACATATCGATCGACGACCGCGTCGCGGACGCGCTCGCCGTCATCGACCACCTCGGCCTCGGCGACACGTGGATCGGCGGACACGGCTTCGGCGGCACGATCGCGCGGTCGTTCGCGCTGGCTCATCCGGAGCGCGTGAACGGTCTCGCACTCCTCGGCGTGGAAGACGTGGAGACGCCCCTCGCCCCGGTGATCCCGGTGCTGCTGATCCAGGGGACGGCCGACGAGGTCACCCCGCCCGCGAACGCCGAGAGCCTGCGCGCCACGGCTCCGGAGCGCGCCAGCATCAAGGTCGTCGAGGGCGGGGATCACCTCTTCCCGATGACGCACCCTATCGAGACGGCCGTCGTGCTCGAGGAGTACCTGGACTGGGACTGAGGGTGACGCCGCGGGTCAGAGGTCGCTGAAGTCGTTCGCGGGGACCATGATCTGCGTGACGGTGTCGCCGTCGAGCACGAACATCGTGTAGATGATCCCGGTGGAGCCCGGGCGGGTCAGGGACTCGGTGTCCGGCACCTCGCGGCCGCCGAGCCCGAGTTCGCTCGCCGTCTCCGGGTCCTCCGCATCCGTCAGCGCCCAGGCATCGGCGGCGCGGAGCTCGGCGCGGGTGCTGCCGACGCGGAATCCGTCCTCGGTGACGACGGGGAGGCCCGCCACCTCGGCCGCGGTGACGGAGACGCTCGCCGGGGCCTCGCCGGTGCTGTCGGCCAGGACGCGCAGGCCCTCCCAGTCGTACGCCTCCAGCGTGGAGGCCTCGCCGGGGAAGATCTCCACGCTCTCCGGCTCGGGAAGCTGGCCGGTGACCTCCTGGAGGAGCTCGAGAAGGGCGGCGGCGTCCGTGTAATCCGCGCTCCGGTCTTCCGCGCCGGTGACCGTCAGACCGTCCAGCGTCACCACGATCTGCGCGGACGTGGTCTCCGTCGGCGTCGGCGATGCGCTGGTGGTCTCCGAGGGACGAGGAGACGCGGACGGCTCGGCCGAGTTCGCGGGAGCACAGGCCGTCACCGCGAGCGCGGTGGCGGCAAGGGCGAGAAGAAGAGAAGCAGGTCGTCGCATGCTCCGATGCTAGAGCGTTTGCGGCCGGGGGCCCCGAAGGCGCGGACCTCGTTATCAGACCGTGCTCGGAGACGGACGGACGCCGCGGCCGGGGCGGCCGCGGCGTCCGAAGTCTGAGGTCTCAGGCGACCTGAGGGAGCACGGCGAAGGACACGGAGCCCTCGTCGTCCACGCCCGCGTCGAGGACCTTGTCGTCGAGCGCGGAGGCGGCGGCCTCGTCGAGGAACAGGCGCGTGCCCGACAGCTCGACGACCTGATCGGCGGGCTCCGGGTCGGCGGTCACGGCGACGGCGAGCCGGGCCGCGCCCGAATCGTCCTGCGCCTCGGCGGTGTGGATGCGCAGCCCGGCGGCCGGCGCGTCGTTCTGTCGACTCACAAGGGTCGACACGATGGCGGTGGCGTTGTCGGTGAGGGTGAGCACGAGCTCTCCTTTCCGGTTGGGGCATGACGCGGTCGCGACATGTCCCGGCTACGATTCCCCATCGCCCCGGATCCCCTCGACCCCCTTGCGCCGACGGGGGCGCTGCCCTTAACCTCGCAGCCGCTTGCGGAGGAAGACCTGGGCGGTGCCGTCGCCCTGCGGCACCCGTTCGCGCTCCTCGTATCCGCAGGACTCGTACAGCCGGATGTTCGCCTCGCTGAGGCTTCCGGTGAAGAGCTCGGACTCGCGGGCGTCGGAGGCCTGCTCGGCCGCCTCGAGGAGCTTCCGGCCGATGCCCTCGCCCTGCATGTCGGGGGCGATCGCGATCCGTCCGATCAGGAGCAGGTCGTCGTCCTCGACGAATCGGATGGCTCCGACCAGGCGGCCGTCGATCCGGGCACCCAGGCCGCGCTCCGAGGTGAGCTCGGCCTCCATCTCGGCGAGCGTCTGGGTCAACGGCGGCATGTCGACGCTCCCGTAGATCGCCGCCTCCGACACGAAGGCCGCCCGCTGGATCGTGAGCACCTCGCCGGCATCCGCCGCGGTCAGAGGGGCGATGACCACCTCGGGTCGATCCTCCTGTGCTGCTGTTCCCACTGTTCCGCCTCTCGTGATGGCCGTGTCGCCTCCCTCACGTTCGGGGGTGTGCCCGGTGGGTGTCAACCCCCTCGAATCGGCCGCGTGGCGGGGTTACCGTGAGGGCAGGAGGTCACACCATGGCAGACACGAAGTCCACGAAGACCAGCAGCTCCCGCAGCAAGGACGGGGCGGCGAAGGCCGGCGTCAAGACCACGCGCCAGCAGAACGCGGAGAAGGGGTTCACGGCATCCCCGACCCTCGCGGCGAACCTGCAGGCCGTGCTCGTCGATCTGCTCGAGCTCTCGCTGCAGGGCAAGCAGGCGCATTGGAACGTCGTCGGACGGAACTTCCGCGACACCCACCGTCAGCTCGACGAGATCATCGAGGACGCCCGGACGTTCAGCGACACCATCGCGGAGCGCATGCGCGCGCTGCACGCCGTCCCCGACGGCCGCAGCGCCACCATCGCGAAGACGACCACGCTGCCGGAGTTCCCGACCGGCGAGGTGTCCACGACGGAGACCATCGACCTCGTGACCGCGCGCCTCGAGGCCGCGGTCGGGACGATGCGCGACGTGCACGACGCCGTCGACGAGGAGGACCCGACGTCCGCCGATCTGCTGCACGCCGTCATCGAGCGGCTGGAGCAGTTCGCCTGGATGGTGAGCGCGGAGAACCGCAGTCCCGCCGGTCGCTGATCGAGCCGCTGTCCGACCGCCGCCCTCGTCGCGCTCACGCCGACGGGGGCGGCGGTCCGTCGTGTGATCGCGCCCGCGCTCGGGCGCGCCGCAGGAGGCCGGGCAGCGCCATCCACAGTCCGACCACGAGCACGAGGGACGCGACGAGCGCGATGATCCCGGCGGTCCGGCTGACCGTGAAGTCGATGATGAGAGTCGTGACGCCGATCGTGAGGGCGCCGATCACGAACAGGTCGATCTTCACCAGCCGCGCCGCCGTCCGGACGAGCTCGGGCTTCAGCCGGCTGCCGAACAGGGCCCGGTGGATGCCGACGGGGGCGAGGGCGAGGATCGTCGCGAGAGCGGCGAGGGCCACGAGGACGACGTACAAATCGCGCTGGAACTCGTCCATGTCGGTGAAGCGCGGCTGGAAGGCCACCGCCAGAAGGAATCCGGTGAGGATCTGGGTGCCGGTCTGCATGACCCGCAGCTCCTGCAGCAGCTCCTCCCAGTTGCGGTCCGCGCGCTCGTTCGGGGTCTCGTCGCGGCCGTCGTCGCGGTCGTCGCGCTCGTCCGCGGCGCCACGGGGTTCTGCTCTCATGGCGATAGTCTCGTGGGCACGATCCGCCGCTGTCCAGGACCTTGCGCGGTCCGGCGGAGACGCCTCAGGAAAGGACCCGAGATGACCCTGCCCCCGATCGACGAATGGTGGCCCGAGCTGTCCGACGACGCGCGCCGCGCGGTCATCGGCAGCGGCTCGCGGCACCTCGATGAGGATGTCCGCGAGGAGATCAGGGAGATCACCGGAGCGGTGGTCGGGATGATCGAGTCGCTGTCCGACGACGACCTCGCCTACGCCCGAGACCACGCGCCCGCGGAGGAGTGAGGCGTCAGCCCTCCGGCCGCTCGGCCGTCTCCTCGCGCAGCCGCGGCTCCGTGCGGCGCTCCGGACGCACGCCGTGCTTGTCGGCGTAGAACGCGCGGATCCGGTCCATGTCGGCGGCCACGTCTCCCGTGAGGTCGATCGTCGGCCCGAGGCCGGTCGTCATCGTGTGGCGGTCGACGAAGCCGAGGGTGACCGGCATGCCGGTGGCACGCGCGATCCGGTAGAAGCCGCTCTTCCAGTACTCGTTGCCGCCGCGGGTGCCGTCGGGGGTGACGACGAGGCCGAACACGGTCCCGGCGTGCACTTGGTCCACGACCTCGCCGACGATGCGTGCCGGATCCGCCCGGTCGACGGCGATGCCGCCGAGGCCGCGCATGATCGGGCCGCGCCAGCCGCGGAACAGGCTCTTCTTGCCCAGCCAGTGCACCTCGATGCCCAGCTGCCAGGCGATCGCGAGCATGAGCACGAAGTCCCAGTTCGAGGTGTGCGGGGCGCCGATCAGGACGGTCGGCCGCGTGGGGGCGGCGTCGGCGACGAGGGTCCACCGGCTGACGGCCCAGTACACGCGGGCGAGGAATCGTCGGAGCATCCGTCCAGATTAAGGGGAGCGGCCTATCGATCACCTGGCGGCTCGGCCGCGGAGGCGTGCGTGAGCGCCGCGGCGAGAGCGGGGTCCAGCCCGGAGACCTCCTCGACGGGGACGGCCAGCGCGAGCAATGCCCTGCTGAAGTAGTTGCGCGCCGCCGCCGCCAGGGTGATGTCCACGATCTGCCGGTCGCTGAACCCCGCCTCGCGCAGCTCCTGCGTGTCCGCATCGGTCATCGCCGACGGAGCCGTCGACAGGCGTGCGGCGAAGCGGATCACGACCTGCTCCTGCTCCGTGAAACCGCGGTCGTCTCCGGCGGCGAAGGCGGCGAGTCCCGCCTCGTCGACGACTCCCGCGCGGAGGGAGCGGCGGCCGTGGGCGAGCAGACAGTGCGCGGAACCGAGGGCCCGCGCCGCACCGAGGGTCGCGGCTTCGTAGACTCCCACGCCGATCGACGGGACGACCGCGCGGACGAGCGCCTCGAAGGCGGCGTGGGCTTCGGGGTTCACGGCCATGGCCCGGGTGTGTGCGAACACGATCCCGTCATCGGCGAGGTCGCTCTCGTACATCGCCGCGACATGTCCGGTCGCGGTGGCCCGTTCGGGCGGGTGGATGATCATGGCGCCTCCTCGGCTCCGGGCGCGCGGCGAGGACGTGCACCCCCTCGCCGGGAACGATACGCCGCTGTCGGCTCCCAGAGAAGAGCGTGCGGCGCCCGGTGCTCCTGGCAGGCGTACGATCGAGGGATGACCGAATCGAAGCAGGAGAGCACCGGGCAGGACGCGCCGCTCGGGCTGCAGCCGCTGCCGGGTGCGATCGAGCTGCTCGACGGCGGTGCCGCCGGCTACTGCAGCAACGGCGTCTGCCACATCCCCGCCCCGAAGGAGCGGTGAGCAGCAGACGCCGTCGGTGTCTCTGCGCGGTCAGTGACCGCCGTGCGCCGCGTCGCCGATGTCGTCGGCGGGCTTGCGCACCAGGGGGCTGAGCGCGACCGCCGCGAGCGAGATGATCGCCGCGATGAGGAACGCGGTCCGCGCACCGGGGGCACCCGCCACCGCCCGCGATAGGCCCTCGTCCTCGCCGGCGTGCAGGATGGCCGAGTACGTGACCGTGAGCAGCGCGACGCCGGCGGCGCCGCCGACCTGCTGCAGCGTGTTCAGCACGGCCGAGCCGTGCGAGTACAGCGAACGGTGCAGCGACCCCAGCGACGAGGAGAAGAGGGGCGTGAACGACATCGCGAGGCCGACCGACATGGCCGCCTGCACGATGATCAGCAGCCACCACACGGTGTGCTCGCCGACCGTCGAGTAGAAGAAGAGCGAGGCCGAGACGAGGATCGTGCCGGGGATGAGCAGCGGTCGGGTGCCCTTCGCGTCGTACACGCGACCCATGATCGGTCCGAGGAGACCCATCAGCACCGAACCGGGGAGCAGGATGAGGCCCGACTCCAGAGCGCTGAGTCCGGCGACGTTCTGCAGGTACTGCGGCAGCAGCGTGAGCGTGCCGAACATCGACAGCGCCAGGATCGTCATGATGATGACGGCCAGCGAGAAGTTCGCCGAACGGAACACGCGCAGGTCGAGCAGCGCGTCGTCCACCCGCTGCAGCACGAGCTGGCGCCAGACGAAGAGGGCGAGCGAGACGGCGCCGACGACCAGGGCGATGACGCCGGTCGTGCCGCCCGCACCGCCTTCGCCGCCGAACTGGCTGAGGCCGAAGACGATGCCGCCGAAACCGAGCGCCGCGAGCGGGATGGACAGCACGTCGAGCGGAGCCTTGCGGGTCTCGCCGAGGTTCGTCATCCACTTCGCCCCCATGCCGAGCGAGATCAGGGCGATGGGAAGCACGATCGCGAACAGCGCGCGCCAGTTGAACGCGTCGAGCACGGCGCCCGCGAGCGTGGGGCCGATGGCGGGCGCGAGCGAGATGACGAGGCCGACGCGACCCATCATGCGGCCGCGCGACTGCGCGGGCACGACGTTCATGATCGTCGTCATCAGCAGCGGCATCATGATGCCGGTGCCGGCGGCCTGGATCACGCGACCCACGAGCAGCACGGAGAACCCGGGCGCGACGAGCGCCACGAGCGTGCCGAGCGAGAAGGCCGTCATCGCGGCGATGAAGACCTGTCGCGTTGTGAAGCGCTGCAGGATGAAGCCGGTGGTCGGGATGACCACCGCCATGGTGAGCATGAACGCGCTCGTCAGCCACTGCCCGAGCTCGGGCGGGATGCCGAGATCGGTGTTCAGGTGCGGGATCGCGATGCCCATCGTCGTCTCGTTGAGGATGGCGACGAAGGCGGCGACGAGCAGCAGCCAGATGACCCGCATGTCCTTGCGGGGGATGCCCCCGCTCGATGCGGGGGGCGTCGTGATGGAGCCGGTATCGACGGCAGACATGGGCGGCCTCCAGGGCATCGGAGAGAAGAGGAAGGTGCGAGAGTTCGCGAGAGTCATTCAGCGTAACGGGTCGGACGGACATTTCATTCCGAAATCTGGGATATCGCTGAACGCCGAGACAGCGGAGCCGGTGTCCTGGGGGGTGAGTACGCTGGCGCCATGAGCATGGGCGGGATGGGCGGTGGTCCGCGGGGCGGTTTCCGCGGCGTGGACGAGGACGCCCAGCGTCGGCTCAACGCGGAGGCTCCGAAGATCGACGGACTCGGCACCCGGGTCGTCGCCCTGTTCAGCGCCTACCGGTGGCGCATCCTCTTCACCGGTGTCCTCGTGGTGCTCGGCGCGGGCATCGCGGTCATCCCGCCGCTCCTCGTGCAGCGCATCTTCGACGACGCGCTGTTCCCCGTCGACGGCGGCGGCCCCCACCTCTCGCTGCTCGGCGCGCTCGTCGGCGCGATGGTCGGCCTCTTCCTCTTCTCGGCGGTCCTCGGCGTCGCACAGACCTGGCTCACGGCCACGGTCGGCAACAGCGTCACGGGCGATCTCCGGGTGCGGCTGTTCGAGCACCTGCAGGCCATGGAGCTCGGCTTCTTCACCCGCACGAAGACCGGCGTGATCCAGTCCCGGCTGCAGAACGACGTCGGCGGCGTCTCGGGCGTGCTGACGAACACGGTCACCAGCATCCTCGGCAACGCGGTCACGGTGATCGCCTCCCTCGTCGCGATGATCCTCATCGACTGGCGCCTCACCCTCATCGCCGTCGTGCTCATGCCGTTCCTCGTGCTCGTGCAGCGACGCGTGGGACAGGTGCGCGCCCGCATCGCGGGGGAGACCCAGGAGTCGCTGTCCGAGCTGACCTCCATCACCCAGGAGACCCTGAGCGTCTCGGGCATGCTGCTGTCCAAGGCGTTCAACCGCCAGCGCACCGAGTCCGAGCGCTATCAGCAGGAGAACCGCAACCAGGTGCGCCTCCAGGTGCGGCGGGCGATGAGCGGTCAGGGCTTCTTCGCGGTCGTCCAGGTCATCATGGCCAGCGTCCCCGCCGTCATCTACCTCGTCTCCGGATACCTCATCGCGGGCGGCACGGGAGCGATCACCGCGGGGACGATCGTGGCCTTCACGACGGTCCAGGCGCGGCTGCTCATGCCGCTCATGGGGCTCATGCGGGTCTCGCTCGACCTGCAGACCTCGTCGGCGCTGTTCGCCCGCATCTTCGAGTACCTGGACCTCGTGCCCGAGATCACCGACGCCCCCGATGCGATCGCCGTGGCTCAGGCCCCCGGGCCGCGTGGACGCATCGAGTTCCAGGACGTCGTGTTCCGGTATCCGGATGCCGCGGCCGACTCTCGTCCCACCCTGCACGGCGTCTCCTTCGTGGCGGAGCCCGGGCAGCACGTCGCCTTCGTCGGCCCCTCCGGCGCGGGCAAGACGACGATCCTGTACCTCGCACCGCGCCTGTACGAGGCCAAGGGCGGCGCGGTGCTGTTCGCGGGGGCCGACGTGCGCACCCTCACGCAGGAGTCGATCATCGACGACGTGGGCATCGTCTCCCAGGAGACCTACCTGTTCCACGCGACGATCCGGGAGAACCTCCGCTACGCGAAGCCCGACGCGACGGACGAGGAGCTGGTCGCCGCCTGCACCGCGGCCAACATCCACCACATCATCGCGGGCTTCGAGAAGGGCTACGACACGGTCGTGGGGGAGCGCGGGTACCGGCTCTCCGGTGGCGAGAAGCAGCGCATCGCGATCGCCCGTGTGCTGCTGAAGGACCCGCCGGTGCTCCTGCTCGACGAGGCGACCTCCGCCCTGGACACCGTGTCCGAGCGCGTGGTGCAGGAGGCCCTCGACGAGGCGGCCAAGGGGCGCACGACCCTGTCGATCGCGCACCGCCTGTCGACGGTCATGGGGGCGGACGTCATCCATGTGCTGGAGGCCGGGCGCATCGTGGAATCCGGCACCCACGCCGAGCTGCTCGCGCAGGGCGGCCTCTACGCCGAGCTGGCGGCGCAGCAGGTGGCCGCCTCGCGCGTGCTCGACGCGGAGATCGAAGCGGAGGCCGAGGAGGAGGCGGCGATCCGGGGCGGTGTCGAGGAGGGCGTCGAGGCCGGCCTCGCCGCGCGCCGTGCGGATCGCGAGCCGGAGGATTCCGCCGCCGCCGATGCCGTCGTGGCGCTGACGACGGGCGTCCCGCTGCCGACGGCATCGAGCACCGACGCCCGGCCGCGCCCGACCGACGGGTGACGACCGCGAGGGTCAGTGCACGGAGAGCCCGCCGTCGATGAACAGCGACTGGCCGGTGACGTAGGCCGAACCCGGACCGGCGAGGAAGACCGCTGCCGCGGCGAAGTCCTCGGGAAGACCGTTGCGTCCGATCATCGTCCGGGCCGCGAGGGCCGCGATCGTCGCGGGATCCTCCTGCAGGCGGGCGTTCAGGGGTGTGAGGACGAATCCGGGGACGAGGGAGTTGCTCGTCACACCGGTGCCGCCCCAGGCCTCGGCCTCCGAGCGCATGAGCGACTCGACCGCGCCCTTGGAGGCGCCGTACACCCCGCTGCCCACGAACGCGCGGTGCGCCTGCTGGGAGCTGATGTGGATGAGTCGCCCGAACCCGCGCGCCGCCATGCCCTGCGCCCAGCGCTGACCGAGGAGGAACGGGGCGAGCGCATTGACGGTCATCGTCGCGTCCCAATCCGCCTCGGTGATCTCGGCGTAGGGCGGACGGATGTTGATGCCGGCGGAGTTGACGAGGATGTCCGGCTCGCCGAAGGGGACGGCCGCGGCCTCCGCGACCGCATGGATGCCGTCGCGCGTGCTCAGATCGCCGACCACGCCCGCGGCCCGGCACCCCTGCGCGTTCAGCTCCTCGACGGTCTCGGCGATGCGCTCCGCGCCGCGGGCGACGATCACCGTGGCCGCGCCGGCCCGGGCGAGCGCCGTCGCGATGCCGCGGCCGATGCCCGAGCTGCCGCCGGTCACGACCGCGGTGCGGCCGTCGAGCGCGAAGAGCGAGGAGAGGTAGTCGGTCATGCGGGGGTCCTTCCGGCGGGCTCACCACGCGAGGGCGGCGGCGAGGGTGGGGTCGGGGCGGGCGTCGGCGAACTCGGGAAGGGCACGCAGCTCGGCCAGGAACGCGGAGACCTCCGCCGCGTAGGCGGGATCGGGATGGGTGTCCGCGATCTCCCGGAGCGGAGCGACGTCCATCGCGAGGATGAGGTCGAGCCGGGCGGTCACGGCGGCGTGCGCGCCTGCCTCCTGCAGCACGCGGATGCCGCCGCGGAGCGCGGCGAGGTAGTCGCGGAGCACGGGGAGCTGCGCCTTGCTCTGCGTGATCGAGGTGCCGTCCGCTCGGACGCGCCAGCGCACCACGACGTCCGGCAGCACGTCGAAGGCGCGTGCCCGGGTGTACATCGTCTGCGCGACGACCTGGTCCTCGTAGGCCACCCCTTCGGGGAACCGCAGGTCGGACCACATCTCCGTGCGGCTCACCTTGGACCACGCGACGATGTTCGACACGGCCTGCGGGTGCTCCGCCAGAGTGGTGCCGAGGCGGGCCGGAGAGGTAGCCGCGGCCACCCACGGCTGCACGCGGCCGGGCACGTATCCTCGCCCCTGGGGACGCAGCCGCACATAGGCGCCGGCGGCGAAGTCGCTCCCCGTGCGCTCGAGCGTGCCCACGAGCGTCGCCAGCGCGTCCGGCATCAGCTCGTCATCCGCGTCGAGGAAGCCCGTGAAGGGCGTGTCGACCCGTGCGAGGCCGACGTTGCGCGCGGCGCCGAGCCCGACGGAGGCCTCATGCCGGATCACCGTGAACCGGGCGTCCCTCGCGGCGGCGTCGGCGAAGATCGCTCCCGTGTCGTCGGTGGAGCCGTCGTCGATGAGGATGGCACGCCACCGCTCGTCCGTCTGCGCGCGGAGGGAGTCGAGAGCGGCGGGGGCGAACGCGGCGATGTCGCGTCCTGGCACGATCAGCGTCACGATCGGGGTGGGGGCGGTCACCCCGCCGAGTCTAGGTCCGTCAGCCACGGACGGCGTCGACCGCCTCCGCGACCAGTGCGGCGAGGCGCTCGGGAGCGTCCGCTGGGAGCGCCGTGCGCCCGAAGGTGAACCGCACGGCCGTCTGGGCGACCTCCGGGCTGATGCCGCAGGCGAGCAGCACGGGGGAGGGCTCGTCGCTGCCGGCCGCGCAGGCGGAGCCGCTGGACGAGATCACCCCGCGGCGCTCCAGCTCCAACAGCACCGCCTCGCCGCTCACACCCGCGATCGTGAAGCTCGCCGTCGCGGGGAGCCGATGCGCGGGATGCCCGGTCAGCGTCGCGTCGGGCACCCGCCGGGTCACCTCGGCGATGAATCGCGCCGTGGCCTCTGCCGCTCGGGCCGCAGCGGCCGCGCGCTCGTGCTCCGCGAGCTCGAGCGCCGTCGCCAGGCCGACCGCTCCGGCGACGTCCACCGTGCCGGACCGCCGTCCGCGCTCCTGGCCGCCACCGTGCAGGAGCGGCTCCAGAGGGAGGCGTCCGCGGACGACGAGCGCCCCGGTGCCCTTGGGAGCGCCGAGCTTGTGCCCGGCGATCGACACGGCGTCGGCATCCAGATCGTGCAGGGGCAGCCAGCCGGCCGACTGCACGGCGTCGACGTGGAGGGGCACGCGGCGGGCGCGGACGACCTCGCGGAGCGCGGGGATGTCCTGGACGGTGCCGATCTCGTTGTTCGCGTGTCCGACGGACACGACGGCCGTGTCGTCGGTGAGCACCGTGTCGAGGGCGTCCGGCCCGATCCGCCCGGTCCCGTCCACCGCGGGCATCGCGACCGTCACCCCGTGGAACCGGGCGAGGTACGCTGCCGACTCCCGGATCGACTCGTGCTCGATGGGCGACACCACCACGCGCCGCCGCCCGGAGGCGAGCGCTGCCAGCGTGATCCCCTTCACGGCGAGGTTGTTCGCCTCCGTGCCGCCGCCGGTGAAGACGACGTCGCCCACCCGCGCCCCGAAGACGCGGGCGACCCTGGTGCGGGCGTCCTCCAGCGCCCGCGCCGCCGTCTCGCCCGCGGTGTGGTGGCTGGCGGGGTTGCCGAACACCGCGGTGAGGTAGGGCTCCATGGCCGCTCGCACCTCGGGGCGTACCGGCGAGGTCGCGGCGTGATCGAGGTACAGCACGGACTCAGTCGATCCGGAGGTCGAGTCCGAGATCCAGCGCCCGCGCGGAGTGCGTGAGGGCTCCGACCGAGATCACATCCACCCCGGTCTCGGCGATGGCGCGGACGGTGGTCAGGTCGACGCCGCCCGAGGCCTCCACGGTGGCGCGCTCGCCGATGAGGGCCACCCCGGCGCGCAGGTCGTCGAGGGAGAAGTTGTCCAGCAGCACCGTGTGGGCACCGCCGTCGAGCACCGCCGGGATCTGGTCGAGACGGTCGACCTCGACGACGACGTGGGCGGTGTGCGGCAGCCGAGAGAGCGCCTCGCGAAGAGCCGTCGCGAGGTCGAGCCCGGACCGCTGGAGCACCGCGAGGTGGTTGTCCTTCGCCATGACCGCGTCGGAGAGGGAGTACCGGTGGTTCCGGCCGCCGCCGGACACCACGGCGTGCCGCTCGAACGCCCGCAGTCCTGGCGTGGTCTTGCGGGTGTCGGCGATGCGCGCCCGCGTTCCCTCGACTTCGCGGACGTAGGCGGCGGTGAGGGTCGCGATGCCCGACATCCGCTGCACGAGGTTCAGGGCGACGCGCTCGGCGGTGAGGACCGCGCGCGCCGGTCCGGTCACGGTGGCCAGCACGTCGGAGGCGGTGAAGGCGTCGCCGTCGCCCACGTGCAGGTCGACCGTGACGTCGGGATCGGTGAGGAGGAACGCGGTGGCGAAGGCCTCGCCGCCGCTGAAGACCCCGTCCTCGCGGGCGACGAGGTCGGCCGTGGCCGTCGTCTCCGCGGGGAGCAGGGTGGTGCTGGTGAGGTCGCCCCAGGGGGCGTCCTCCTCCAGCGCGGCTCCGACGACGCGGTGCAGGGTGGCGCGGGTGAGCATCAGGCGGTCTCCAGGATCGGTGCGTGTGCCGCGGTCGGCGCGGCGGGGGCGTGGTCGTCGCGGTGGTGGGCGCCGACCGAGACGGGGCGGGCCAGGGCGGCGCGGATGGCGGCCTCGGCGACCCGCAGCAGGTTCCTGTCCTCGTGCGAGCGGACGTCGGACGCGGGTGGCATCCCGACGGCCCACGCGCACACGGTCCGGAGGGTGCGCTGCAGTCCGGAGCCCGTCCGGTGCAGACCGACCTCGTCCCACAGCAGCCGCTGCAGCGCCGCGCGGTCGAACGGGGGAAGGGGCTCCGGTGGCGCAAGGGCGTCTTCCCTGGTCGTCGCCGGCGGGGAGGGGAGGCGGTCGACCACGGGAGGCCACGGTCCGTCCAGCGCGGCGGCGGCCCTGGCCCCGAACACGGCGCCTTCGAGGAGCGAGTTGGAGGCGAGCCGGTTCGCCCCGTGCACCCCGGTGCGGGCGGTCTCACCGACGGCGTACAGCCCCGGGATCGTGCTCCGTCCGTGCCGATCGGTGACGATGCCGCCCATGAGGTAATGCGCGGCGGGGGTCACCGGCACGGGCTCCGTGGACCAGTCGAAACCGCGAGCGCGCGTCACCCTGTCGATGGTCGGGAAGCGGCGGGCGAGCGCGTCCGCCCCCAGCGCCGTCGCATCGAGGTGCACGGGCACCCCCTGCCGGGCGGCCTGCCGGGCGATGGCCCGCGCGACGACATCCCTCGGCGCGAGCTCCCCGTCGGGATGGCTGTCGAACACGAACCGTCGCCCGTCCTGGTCGCGGAGCACGGCGCCCTCGCCGCGGACGGCTTCGGAGAGGAGGAAGACGGGGCTGCCGGGAAGCGCGGTCGGGTGGAACTGCACGAACTCCAGGTCGGCGACGGCGGCGCCGGCGCGCAGGGCCGCGGCGATGCCGTCGCCCGTCGCCTCCGGCGGATTGGTCGTGTGCGCGTAGAGCTGCCCCGCCCCGCCCGTCGCGAGGATCACGGCGTCGGCGCGGAGCTCGGTCGTGTCGCCCTCGCGGAGGACCGTGATCCCGCGGACCCGTCCCTCCTCGACGACGAGGTCGAGGAGCATCGTCCCCTCGCAGACGGCGATGGGCCCGCGACGCACCGCTGCGCACAGCGCCGCGGAGATCGCGGCTCCGGTGGCGTCGCCTCCGGCGTGCAGGATGCGGGCATGGGTGTGCGCCGCCTCGCGCCCGCGGGCGAGTGCTCCGCCCGGAGTCCGGTCGAAGGTGACGCCGCGGGCGAGGAGCTCGGCGATCCGGGCCGCGCCGTCCGCCACGAGCGCGTCGACCGCGGCCGGATCGCACAAACCCCCTCCGGCGCGGATCGTGTCGGCGGCATGGGCGTCCGCACTGTCGCCGGGCCCGTAGCTGCCGGCTACGCCGCCTTGCGCGAGAGGCGTGCATCCGCCCCCGAGGCCGCCCTTCGTCACGACGGTCACCGTGTGCCCGGCCTCGTGAGCGTGCAGCGCGGCGGTGAGCCCGGCGATACCGGAGCCGACGACGACGACGTTCATCGTGCCCCGGCGGCCACCGGCGGCTTGGCGGCCAGCATCCGCTCGAGCGCGAGGCGAGCCGGGTCGGCGACATCGGGGGAGACCGTGATGCGGTTCGGTGTGCGGCCGACGACCAGCTCCTCCAGGACCCACGCGAGGTAGCCCGGATGGATGCGGTACATGGTGGAGCACGGGCACACGACCGGGTCGAGGCAGAAGATCCGGTGCTGCGGGTACTGTGCGGCCAGGCGGCGCACGAGGTTGATCTCGGTCCCCACCGCGAACGTCGTCGGCTCCGTGGCCTCGGCGATGGCGCGGCGGATGTACTCCGTGGACCCGGCCTCGTCCGCCGCGTCGACGACCTCCATCGGGCACTCCGGGTGCACGATCACGCGGACCCCCGGGTGCTCCGTGCGGGCCTGGTCGATCTGCGCCACGGTGAAGCGCCGGTGCACGGAGCAGAAGCCGTGCCAGAGGATCACCTGCGCGTCGACGAGCTCCTCCGCGGTGGAGCCGCCGAGCGCTCGCCGCGGGTTCCACATCGGCATCCGGTCGAGGGGCACCCCCATGGCCTTCGCGGTGTTCCGGCCGAGGTGCTGGTCGGGGAAGAAGAGCACGCGGCGGCCGCGGGCGAACGCCCACTCCAGCACCGTGGCGGCGTTGGACGAGGTGCACACGATGCCGCCGTGTCGCCCGACGAAGCCCTTGATCGCCGCCGAGGAGTTCATGTAGGTGACGGGGATCACCGGCACGCGGCCGTCTTCGTCCGGGGTGTCGAGGTCGCCCAGCACGTCGGCGAGCTGCTCCCAGCACTCCTCCACCTGGTCGATGTCGGCCATATCCGCCATCGAGCACCCTGCGGCGAGGTTCGGCAGGATCACCGCCTGGTCGGGACGCGAGAGGAGGTCGGCGGTCTCGGCCATGAAGTGCACGCCGCAGAAGACGATCGCCTCCGCGTCCGGCCGCATCGTGGCGGCGGTGGCGAGCTGGAACGAATCGCCCACCTCGTCGGCGTGCGTCACGACCTCCTCGCGCTGATAGAAGTGCCCGAGGATCACCACGCGATCTCCGAGCGTGGCTTTCGCCGCCTCGATGCGTCGGTGGAGCTCCGCCTCGCCGGCCTCGCGGTAGGCCGCGGGGAGCTCTCCCTGCCGGGGAGCCCCGGTGGGGATGACATCGCCCATGGAGGAGCCGGGGCCGTAGCCGGGGCGTGTGTCGAAGTCCCAGGGGCCGACGGCGAGGTCGGTCGTGCAGGTGGCGTCGGTGGAGACCCCGCCGACGATGGCCTGGATGGCGTGGTCGACGGACGGATCCGACGACGGGACGGCGGGCATCGGGACGAAGGTGGTGCTCATCGGGTTCTCGTTTCCTCCGGGCGGAGCGGACCGCGGTCGGCCAGCTCGAGATCGGTGTCGTCGCGGTACAGGCGGGCCGGGCGGTGACTGCCGGTCCGGAAGCGGTCGGTGCGGGTCAGGTTGCCGGCGGACTCGACCTGCCGCCGGAAGTTCGCGGGGTCGAGTGCGCGCCCCAGGATCGACTCGTAGGCCTCCCGGAGCTCGGCGAGCGTGAACTCGGCGGGCAGGAAGCCCTGGGCCACGCGGCTGTATCCGACCTTGTTCCGCAGGCGCCAGAGCGCGTACTCGATGATCTCGTGATGATCGAAGGCGAGCGCC
Organism: Microbacterium sp. NPDC057658; assembly: GCF_042799975.1. Taxonomy (NCBI): domain Bacteria; kingdom Bacillati; phylum Actinomycetota; class Actinomycetes; order Micrococcales; family Microbacteriaceae; genus Microbacterium; species Microbacterium sp. NPDC057658. The sequence continues at coordinate 1,622,257 of NZ_JBHVHT010000001.1, forward strand.
GGCAGATCGTCGACATCGAACCACTCCACGTTCTCCGGCGCGCGGCCCGATGCCCGGTGCGCGGTGATCTGGGCTTCGACGTCGTCCTGACGCAGCAGCGCCCAGTACACGATCGAGACGACCCGCGTGGGGGAGCGGTCGACGGCGCCGAAGGCGTAGAGCTGTTCGAGGTAGGTGGGCGCGAGGCCGGTCGTCTCGGCGAGCGTGCGGGCGGCGGCGTCGACCGGCGACTCCTCGGGGGTGAGCCACCCGCCGGGGAGCGCCCACCGCTCGGCGAACGGCTCGCGGGTGCGGCGGACGAGGGGGAGCGCCAGTACGGGCGGACCGTCGTCACCGCGGCGCAGCGTGAGGATCACCGTCGAGACGGCGACGCGGATGTCCGCACTTCGAGTCATAGGCACCTTAACCTCCGGATTCGATCTTAGTGTCATCGGGACCTTTAGTGCGCGCCCATGACGAGGGAAGACGTCGAGTCCGAAACGTTATCTCCCGCCCGCGGGAAGGCTTGTCCCCCCGGGGTGGGTTTGTTAGGTTACTGTCCTAACAAACCCCTTCGAGGGCGGCCGCAGGCCACCTCCCGGGGTTCCCGTGAACCCCGCCCGGGGTTCGGCTCCAACCGGAGAATCCCTCCTGCAGTGCAGCACCGAGAGGAAATGAAGAATGATCCGTAACGGAAAGCGCAAGATCGCGCTCACGGCGGTCGCGGGGGCCTCGGTCCTCGCCCTGGGCCTGACGGCCTGCGGCAGCGGTGGAGGCGGCGACGACGGCGGCAACGCCGACGGCGACCGCGCACTCCGCGTCTGGGCAGGAAGCCAGACGCCGATCACCGCGAACTACAACCCGTTCGCGCCCACCGTGCTCCACGGTGCGCTCGGTCCCATCTACGAGCCGCTGTTCTTCTACAACAAGACGCAGGACGCCGAGCCCGTCGGCCTGATCGGCGACTCGTTCGAGTACAACGAGGACGGCACCCAGATCACGGTGAAGATCAAGCCCGACCTGAAGTGGAGCGACGGCGAGCCGCTCACCGCCGACGACGTCGTCTTCTCCTTCACGTACGAGGCCAACAACCCCGAGGGCAACGGACTCGTCTCGGCCGAGGCGACCGACGACACGACCGTCGTCCTCACCTACGCCACCGCCCAGTACACGACCGAGTTCCAGCGGATGGGGTCGAGCTACATCCTCCCGGAGCACATCTGGAAGGACGTCACCGACTTCGCGAACTTCGCGAACGAAGATCCCGTCGGCTCCGGTCCGTACGTCGTGGACAAGACCACGAGCGAGTCCTACACGCTGGTCGCGAACGAGAACTACCGCGGTGCCGACGAGCTCGCGGTCAAGAAGGTCCAGTACATCGCGGTCGACAACAACCAGACCGCGCAGGACCTGCTCGCCGCCGGCAAGCTCGACTGGACGGGCATGTTCATCCCGAACCCGGACGACGTCACGGGCAACGGCAAGATCGAGTGGATCAACACCCCGCAGGACCCGACCGTCCTCTACACCTGCTCGAACGCCGAGCTCGGCTGCACGGGCCCGCAGACCGACGTCGCGGTGCGCCAGGCGCTGAACGTCGCCATCGACCGCGCCACCATCAAGGACAAGGCGTTCGTCGGCCTGACCGGCGACATCTCGCCGGCGTACACGCTGCTGCCGCGCGACGAGAAGTGGCTCGCCGACCCGGCCAACGAGGTCAGCCCGCAGGAGGCGGACGCCGCAGAGGCCGGGGAGATCCTCGAGGCCGCCGGCTACACCAAGGGCTCCTCCGGGATCTACGAGAAGGACGGCGCTCCGGTCGAGCTCAGCCTGATCTCGGTCGACGGCTGGACCGACTACAACGACGCCGCGAAGCTCATCGCCGAGCAGGCCGAGGCCGCGGGCATCAAGGTGACCGCGTCGACCGTGCAGTGGCAGGAGTTCTCCGACGCCCGACAGGGCGGCGACTTCCAGCTCATCGTCGGCGGAGTCGTCGGCACGTCGGTCGCCGACCCGTTCCAGATCTACCGTGACTGGTTCGGCGGCACCGAGGTCGAGTCCACCAGCCCCGTCGGCACGGAGATCCCGGCCGGTCGCTGGAACTTCAGCCGCTACAGCAACCCGACGGTGGATGCCGCCATCCAGTCCGCGATCAGCACGAACGACGAAGCGGAGAAGAAGGAGCTGTACGGCACGATCCAGTCCGAGATCGTGCGCGACCTGCCGTACATCCCGCTCGTGATCAACGCGACGCAGACCTTCTACAACACGAAGGACTACACGGGCTGGCCGACGGAGGAGGACCTCTACGCCTTCCCGCCGTCCTGGGGTGCGATCGCGGCCGGCTACGTGCTGACGCAGATCAAGCCCGCCGGCTGAGTCGATGAGTCGGGGAAGTAGGAAGTCAGGACAGGTGACATGAAGTTCTATGCACGAAGGATCGGGTTCTACGCGTTCACGCTGTGGGCCGCGATCTCCATCAACTTCCTGCTTCCCCGGCTCATGCCGGGGGACCCCGCCGACATCATGATCGCCAAGATGCAGCGGGCCGGCGGAGAGGTCTCCGAGACCACCATCCGCAACATCAAGCTCCTGCTCGGCGGAGACGACTCGTCTCTCTGGGAGCAGTACCTCGCCTACTGGGGGCGCATGTTCCAGGGCGATCTGGGCGTGTCGGTGACGAAGTTCCCCACTCCGGTCACGGAGCTCATCGCGGGTGCTCTCCCGTGGACGCTGGTGCTCGTCGGAACCGCGACGGTGATCTCGTTTGTGCTCGGCGTCGTGCTCGGTGCGTGGGCCGGCTGGAAGCGCGGCACCTGGGTCGACCATCTCATCCCCGCGACCACCGTGCTGCAGTCCATCCCGTACTTCTGGCTGGCGCTCATCCTCGTGGCGGTCTTCGCCGTGGGCCTGGGCTGGTTCCCCATCTTCGGCGGCTACGACGTCTTCGACTTCCCGGACGGCCCGGAGCCGACCTGGGCGTTCTTCTCGGATGCCGTCGCGCACTCGATCCTCCCGGCGATCACGATCGTGATCAGCTCGGTGGGCGGCTGGATGTTCGGCATGCGCAACATGATGGTCTCCACGCTCGCCGAGGACTACGTCCTCACCGCCGAGGCGAAGGGACTGCGGCCGCGACGCATCATGACGACGTACGCCGCGCGCAACGCGGCCATCCCGTCGATCGCGGGCTTCTCGATCACGCTCGGGTTCGTCGTCGCCGGCTCCATCGTCATGGAGCAGGTGTTCACCTATCCGGGCGTCGGCAAGCTCATGTTCCAGGCCGTCACCAACAACGACTACGCGCTGATGCAGGGGCTGTTCCTCGTGATCACCCTCACGGTGCTCGTCGCCAACTTCTTCATGGACCTCGTCTATGGCTTCATCGACCCGAGGGCTCGCCAGAATGTCTGACACGAAGAACCCGCTCCTCGTGGAGGAGCCTCCCACCGTCGCCCCCGAGGGCACCGTCGCCCTGGCTACGCAGCGTCAGGAGCGCCGGCGCCGCCGGATCCTGCGCAGCACGTCGCCGAAGTTCATCGTCGGCTCCGTGCTCGTGCTCGCCATCGTGCTCTTCGCGATCATCGCGCCGTTCTTCACGCAGAACCCGCGCAGCACGGACAACCCCGCTCTCGCCGCGCCGTCGGCGGAGCACTGGCTCGGCACGACCAAGCTCGGCAACGACGTGTTCGCGCAGCTCGCCGTCGGCGCGCAGGGGTCGCTGCTCATCGGCGTGACGGCCGGCGGCATCGCCATCGTGCTGTCCCTCCTCTTCGGCGTCCTGGCCGGGTACCTCGGCGGCTGGCGGGAGGACGTCCTCGCTCTCCTGACCAACGTCATGATCGTCATCCCCGGACTGCCGCTGGTCATGGTGATCGCCTCCTTCGTGCCGCAGCGCAGCTGGCAGCTCGTGGCCTTCGTCCTCGGCATTACCTCGTGGGCCGGCGCGGCGTATGTGCTGCGGCTGCAGACCCGCTCGCTCCGCACCCGCGACTACGTGTACGCCTCGAAGGTGGCGGGGGAGAAGTCCCTCCGGGTGATCCTCGTCGAGATCATGCCGAACCTGCTCCCTCTGCTGACCGCGCAGTTCCTGTTCGCGATCATCTTCGCCATCCTCGGCGAGGCGGGGCTGTCGTACCTCGGCCTCGGTCCGAACTCCTCGATCACCTGGGGCTCGATCCTCAACGACGCCCAGTCCGGTCAGGCCCTCGGCCGCGGTGCCTGGTGGTGGTTCGTGCCGCCGGGCATCATGATCGCGATCCTCGGCGCGGGACTCGCGCTGATCAACTTCGCCATCGACGAGGTCATCAACCCGAAGCTGCGCAACGCGCCCGATGCGGCCCGTCGTCTGCGCAAGGCCGCGAAGGAGAAGGGGGTCACCGCATGAGCGACGCCGTGCTCACCGCCAGGAACGTCTCGATCGAGTACGAGGTCGATCCGCCCGTCAAGGCGGTCCGGGATGTCTCGCTGACCCTCCACCGCGGCGAGATCCTCGGTCTCGCGGGGGAGTCGGGCTGCGGGAAGACCACCCTCGCGTACGGGATGAACCGGCTGCTCAAGGCGCCGGCCCTGATGACCGACGGCGAGATCGTGTTCCACGACCGCGACGGCCATGACATCGACGTCGTCGGACTCGACGGAGACGGGCTACGCGCATTCCGCTGGGACAAGATCTCGATGGTCTTCCAGGGGGCGATGAACTCCCTCAACCCCGTCATCTCGGTCCGCGCGCAGATCTTCGACATCTTCGACACCCACCGCCCCGGAATGTCGAAGAAGGCCAAGCAGGAGCGCGCCGAGGAGCTGCTCACGCTCGTCGGCGTGGACCCCGGGCGGCTGACGAGCTTCCCGCACGAGCTCTCCGGCGGTATGCGCCAGCGCATGATGATCGCGATGGCGCTGGCGCTCGACCCGCAGGTCATGATCATGGACGAGCCCACCACGGCGCTCGACGTGGTCGTGCAGCGCGGCATCATCCGGGAGATCATGCGCCTGCGCGAGAAGCTCGGCTTCGCGGTCATCTTCATCACCCACGACCTGCCCATGCTCATCGAGATCAGCGACCGCATCGCTGTCATGCTGCAGGGCCGGATCGTCGAGCAGGGCACCGCGGCCGAGATCTACCGCAACCCGCAGCACGAGTACACCCAGCGCCTGCTGTCGAGCTTCCCGTCCCTCACGGGCGAGCGGGGCGACTTCGTCCGCAGCGGCGGCGTCAACCAGGAGGTCATCCGATGAGCGTGGACGGGACGAGGCGCGGCGGCACCCTCGAGGCGAGGAACCTCGTGAAGGACTTCCACCTGCGATCGGGGTTCCGCACGAGCGTGCTGCACGCGGTGAAAGACGTGTCGTTCACCTTGGAGGCCGGGCGGACCACGGCTCTCGTCGGCGAGTCCGGGTCGGGCAAGTCGACCATCGCCCGGATGCTGATGAAGCTGGAGACGCCGACCTCGGGCAGCATCCTCCTCGACGGCGAGGAGTCCGGCATGCGGGGGTCGGCCCTCGAGCGCTACCGGTCGGACGTGCAGATGGTCTTCCAGGACCCGTTCGCATCGCTGAACCCGTTCCACACGATCGTGCACCACCTGGAGCGTCCGATCCGGCTGCACCACCCCAAGCTCGACAGTCGCGAGGTGCGGGCGCGGGCGATCGAGCTGCTGGAGCGCGTGCGGCTCACTCCGGGCGAGAGCTTCGCCGAACGGCGCCCGCACGAGCTCTCCGGCGGACAGCGGCAGCGTGTGGCGATCGCGCGGGCCCTGGCCCCCGGCGCCCGGTTCATCGTGGCGGACGAGCCGGTGTCGATGCTCGACGTGTCGATCCGGCTCGGCGTGCTCAACCTGCTCGCCGAGCTGCAGCGGGAGGAGAACCTCGGCGTCCTCTACATCACGCACGACCTGGCGACCGCGCGGCACTTCTCCGACGACATCATGGTCCTCTTCCGGGGCGACGTCGTGGAGCGGGGATCGGCCGACGAGGTGATCCTGAACCCGCAGCACGAGTACACCAGGACGCTTCTGGCGGCGGCCCCCGAACCGGAGAACCTCGGCAGGCTCCGCGACGAGGTCAGGGCGGAGCTCGCGCTGGGCTCCTGAGCGGGCGGGGGAGACCGCTAGACTGAACCCACAATCGAAGACAGGCCGAACGACCGACGCGGGAGAGCCCCGGCGCATGCAGCCGGGCACCGAAGGAGCAAGCCTCCCCGCCAATCTCTCAGGTACGCGTACCGCGGAGGTCCGGCCGCTCTGAAAAGCGATCCCGAGCACCGGGGGATCCGCCGACGGTGAAAGCCCTGCGCTCGCGCGGGCGAAGCTCTCAGGCCCATGACAGAGGGGGAGTTCCCAGGGACGACGTCGTCGTCCCGCCCGACCCAGCCCGGGAGAACTCCATGTCCGACCCCCGCTACACCCCGTTGCGCGAGCGCCATGAGGCGCTCGGCGCCTCCTTCACCGATTTCGGCGGCTGGCAGATGCCGGTGCGCTACACGTCCGACCTCGCCGAGCACCACGCGGTGCGGCAGGCAGCGGGCGTCTTCGACATCTCGCACATGGCCGAGTTCACGGTCCGCGGCACGGGCGCGGCGGCCTTCCTCGATTACGCCCTCGCCGGGCGGCTGTCGGCGCTCGCGGTCGGCAAGGCGAAGTACTCCCTGCTGCTGACGGCGGAGGGCGGCATCGTCGACGACGTGATCGTGTACCGGCTGGCCGACGACGACTTCCTCATCATCTCGAACGCCGGCAACCGCGACGCCGTGCGTCGGGCTCTCACCGAGCGGATCGCGGACGCGGACGCGGGCGCCGTGGAGGTCGACGACGTCTCGGACGACTACGCGCTGATCGCCGTGCAGGGCCCGCGGGCCGAGGAGATCCTCGCGGCGACGGCGGGCATCGCCGACGTCAGCATCCCCTGGGCGGAGCAGAAGTACTACGCGTGGGCGACCGCGTCGTTCGCCGGCGAGCCGCTGCTCCTCGCCCGTACCGGCTACACCGGGGAGGACGGCTTCGAGCTCCTCGTCCCGGCCGCCCACGCGACCGCGCTGTGGGACGCCGTCCTCGACGCCGGCGCGCCGCACGGGCTCGTCCCCGCCGGCCTCGCCGCGCGCGACACGCTCCGCCTGGAGGCGGGCATGCCGCTGTACGGCCACGAGCTCAGCCTCGACACCGCACCCGCTCAGGCCGGCCTCGGCCGCGTCGTGGTCGTCGCGAAGGACCGTTTCGTCGGCAAGGATGCTCCGGCGCCCGCCGACGATGCCCGCATCCTCGTCGGCCTGACGGCCGAAGGACGACGCGCCGGCCGCGCCGGCTACGCGGTCGTCGACGCCGACGGCACCCCGATCGGAGAGATCACCAGCGGTGCCCTGAGCCCGACGCTCGGCCATCCCATCGCGATGGCGTACGTCGACCCTTCTTCCGCGGAAGAGGGAACCGCAGTATTCCTTGATGTGCGGGGGACCCGTATCCCCGCGACCGTGACCGCCCTGCCTTTCTACCGGAGGACAAAATGACCGACCTCAGCGCACTCCGCTACACCGAAGAGCACGAATGGATCGCCGGTGACGGCGACACCGTGACGATCGGCATCACCGACTACGCCGCCGAGAAGCTGGGGGATGTCGTCTTCGTCGAGCTCCCCGCCGTCGGCACCGAGCTGACCGCCGGCTCCGTGGTCGGCGAGATCGAGTCCACGAAGTCGGTCGGGGAGCTCTACGCTCCGGTCGCCGGCACGGTCGTCGAGGTCAACGACGCCGTCGTCGACGACCCTTCGCTCGTCAACGCCGAGCCGTTCGAGGGCGGCTGGCTGCTCAAGGTGTCCGTCGCCGCCGGGGCGCTGGACGGACTGCTGGACCGCGACGCGTACGTCGCACTCACGGAGGGCTGATCCGGACGTGGTTGCATTCGCCGATCGTCACATCGGACCGACCGAGGCCGCCCAGCGCACGATGCTCGACGCGCTGGGTCTCGGCTCCGTCGACAACGGGACGCTGAGCCCGGTCGAGGAGCTCATGCGTCAGGCCGTCCCCGCCTCGATCTACACGGGACCGGAGGACGCGGTTGCCGACTCCCGCATCCCGGTCGCCGCGTCGGAGACCGAGGCACTGGCCGAACTGCGTGCCCTCGCCGCGCGGAACACGGTGAACCGCTCGATGATCGGCCTGGGCTACTACGGCACCGTCACGCCGCAGGTCATCCAGCGCAACGTGCTCGAGAACCCGTCCTGGTACACGGCCTACACGCCGTACCAGCCCGAGATCTCGCAGGGGCGCCTGGAAGCGCTCATCAACTTCCAGACCATGGTGGCCGAGCTCACCGGCCTCACCACCGCGAACGCGTCGATGCTCGACGAGTCGACCGCGGTCGTGGAGGCGATGCTGCTCGCGCGCCGGGCCTCGAAGACCTCCTCCAACGTCTTCGCAGTGGACGCGGATGCGCTGCCGCAGACGAAGGCCATGCTCGCGTCCCGGGCCGAGGCGCTCGACATCGAGCTCGTCACGGTCGACTTCGCGGCGGGGGAGGAGCTCCCCGCCGAGCTCTTCGGCGTCTTCGTGCAGTATCCGGGGGCTTCGGGCCGCGTGTGGGATCCGTCCGCGGTGTTCGACGCCGCGCACGTCGCCGGTGCGCTCGCCGTCGCGGCCGCCGACCTCCTCGCGCTGACGCTCCTCACCGCGCCCGGCACCCTCGGGGCCGACGTGGCCGTGGGCACGACGCAGCGCTTCGGTGTGCCGATGGGCTTCGGCGGCCCGCACGCCGGCTACATGGCCGTGCGGGCAGGCCTGGAGCGGCAGCTGCCCGGACGCCTCGTCGGCGTGTCCGTCGACGCCGAGGGCAAGCGGGCCTACCGCCTCTCGCTGCAGACCCGCGAGCAGCACATCCGCCGCGAGAAGGCGACCTCGAACATCTGCACCGCCCAGGTGCTCCTCGCCGTGATGGCCTCGATGTACGCGGTCTACCACGGCCCGGATGGACTCCGCGAGATCGCCCGCGACGTCGCCGCCAAGGCGACGCTGCTGCGCGAGTGGCTCGTCGAGGCCGGCGCCGAGGTCGTCCACGAGCACTTCTTCGACACGCTGACCGTGCGCGTCCCGGGCCGGGCGGCGGAGTACGCCGACCAGGCGCGGGGCGGCTTCGGCATCCTCCTGCGGGTCGCCGACGCCGACACGATCGGCATCGCGGTGGACGAGACGACCACGGTGGCCGAGCTGCACCAGGTCGCGCAGGTCTTCGGCGGGAAGCAGGAGCGCGCCTTCGGCTTCGGCCTCGGCGACGCGGACGCGCTGCAGGACGCCCTCCGCCGCCAGGACGAGTACCTCACGCACCCGGTGTTCCACAGCCACCGCAGCGAGACCGCCATGATGCGGTACCTGAAGAGCCTGTCCGACCGGGACTACGCCCTCGACCGCGGCATGATCCCGCTCGGCTCGTGCACGATGAAGCTCAACGCCGCCACGGAGATGGCCGCCATCACGTGGCCGGAGTTCGCGGGCATCCACCCGTTCGCCCCGGAGGCCGACGTGCGCGGCTACCTGGAGCTCATCGACCAGCTCGAGGGCTGGCTCGCCGAGATCACCGGGTACGACGCGGTGTCGCTGCAGCCGAACGCCGGCTCGCAGGGTGAGCTGGCGGGCCTCCTCGCGATCCGCGGCTACCACCGCGCGAACGGCGACGACCACCGCATCGTGTGCCTCATCCCGTCCTCCGCCCACGGCACGAACGCGGCCTCCGCCGTGCTCGCCGGCATGAAGGTCGTCGTGGTGGCGAGCGACGCGCTCGGCAACGTCGACCTGGACGACCTCCGCGCGAAGATCGCCCAGCACGCCGACGACCTGGCGGCGCTGATGATCACGTACCCGTCCACGCACGGCGTCTACGAGGAGCAGGTCGTCGAGATCACCGGGGCGGTGCACGCGGCCGGCGGTCAGGTGTACGTCGACGGAGCGAACCTCAACGCGCTCCTCGGGTACGCGCGATTCGGCGACCTCGGCGGCGACGTCTCGCACCTCAACCTGCACAAGACCTTCGCCATCCCGCACGGCGGCGGCGGCCCGGGCATCGGTCCGGTCGCGGCGAAGGCCCACCTCGCGCCGTACCTGCCGTCGCACCCGCTCGCGCAGCGCGCCGAGCACTTCGGTGGCCACACGTTCGAGGGCGCGGTGATCTCCGCGGCCCCGTACGGCTCTGCGGGCATCCTCCCGATCTCGTGGGCGTACGTGCGCATGATGGGCGCCGAGGGGCTCCGGCGCGCGACCGCCGCGGCGGTCCTCTCGGCGAACTACATCGCCGAGCGCCTCGGCGGGCACTTCCCGGTGCTCTACACGGGGGAGAACGGACGGGTCGCGCATGAGTGCATCCTCGACCTGCGTCCGCTCAAGGAGGCCACCGGCATCTCCGTCGACGACGTCGCCAAGCGCCTGATCGACTACGGCTTCCACGCGCCGACCATGTCGTTCCCGGTCGCCGGCACCCTCATGGTGGAGCCCACCGAGTCGGAGGACCTCGACGAGATCGAGCGCTTCATCGAGGCCATGATCATGATCAAGGCCGAGGCGGACGCCGTCGCCGCGGGGCGCTGGCCTGCGGACGACAACCCGCTCGTGCACGCCCCGCACACCGCGGTCTCGCTCATCGCGGGGGAGTGGGCGCACGCCTACACCCGCGAGGAGGCCGCTTATCCGGTGCGCTCGCTGGTGGCGGCGAAGTACTGGCCGCCTGTCCGCCGGATCGACCAGGCGTACGGCGACCGCAACCTCGTCTGCGCCTGCCCGCCGATCGAGGCCTTCGCCTGACACGGACCCGCACGACGAACGGCGTCGCGCCCGCCTCCCGGCGGCGCGGCGCCGTTCGCGTTGCGCCATGTTTCGGTCATGTGACAGATGGTCACCACTCAGTAACAGTTCGTTAGCTGAACGTCCTGGACGCGCGACCACCGGGTTACGCTCAGGTATCCCTGCGCGCTCGATGATGAGCCGCGCAGAATTCCCACGTCCACAGGAGGACAAAAGTGAAGCGCAACAAGATCGCCCTCGCGGGCAGCGCACTGTTCGTGATCGGCGCCCTGACCCTGGCAGGCTGCGCCAGCGGCGGCGGCAACGACTCCACGGAGGAGACGCCCTCGGGTGACCCGACCGCGACGATCTCGGTCAACAACACCGAGCCGCAGAACCCGCTCATCCCGACCAACACGAACGAGGTCGGCGGCGGCCTGGTGCTGCAGAGCATCTTCGCGGGTCTGGTCTACTACGACGCCGAGGGCGCCGTGCACAACGACCTCGCCGAGTCGATCGAGACCGAGGACTCCCAGACCTACACGATCAAGATCAAGCCCGACCAGACCTTCGCCAACGGAGACCCTGTCGACGCCGAGTCCTTCGTCAAGGCCTGGAACTACGGTGCCGCGCTCGACAACAAGCAGCTCTCGAGCTACTTCTTCGAGTCCATCGAGGGCTTCTCCTACGAGGAGAACGTGCCGGAGCTGTCGGGCCTCGAGGTCGTGGATGACCTCACCTTCACCGTCAAGCTCAAGCAGCCGGAGTCCGACTTCCCGCTCCGCCTGGGTTACACCGCCTTCTTCCCGCTGCCGGCATCGGCGTGGGACGACCTCGAGGCCTTCGGTGAGAACCCCATCGGCAACGGCCCGTACGTCTTCGCCGAAGAGGGCGCCTGGCGTCACAACGAGAGCATCGAGCTCGTCAAGAACGAGGACTACACGGGTCCGCGTGAGGCGCAGAACGGTGGCATCGACATGCGACTGTACGCCAGCACGGAGGCGGCATACGCCGACCTGCAGGGTGGCGAGCTCGACATCATCCAGGAGATCCCGGACACCGCTCTGCAGACGTTCGAGACCGACTTCCCGGACCGCACGGTGAACCAGCCAGCCGCGGCGAACGCGACCATCACCATCCCGGAGCGCCTCGAGCACTGGAGCGGTGAAGAGGGCCAGCTGCGTCGCGCCGCCATCTCCCACGCGATCGACCGCGAGGAGATCACCGACGTGGTCTTCAGCGGCACGCGCACGCCGATGAAGGACTTCACGTCGCCGGTGATCGACGGCTACTCCGAGGACATCCCCGGATCCGAGGTGCTCGAGTTCGACCCCGAGAAGGCCAAGGAGCTGTGGGCGCAGGCCGACGAGATCGCGCCGTGGACCGGGTCCTTCCAGATCCAGTACAACGCCGACGGCCCCAACCAGGGTTGGGTCGACGCAGTCGCGAACCAGATCAAGAACAACCTCGGCATCGAGGCTTCGGGCAACCCGATTCCGACCTTCGCCGAGCACCGGACGCTGATCACGGAGGAGAAGACGCAGACCGCGTTCCGCACCGGGTGGCAGTTCGACTACCCGTCGATGTTCAACGGCCTCGGCCCGCTCTTCGGCACGGGTGCCGGCTCGAACGACGGCGACTACTCGAACCCGGAGTTCGACAAGCTCCTCGACGAGGGCTCTGCGGCTTCCGACGTCGAGGCGGGCATCGCCAAGTTCCAGGAGGCGCAGGAGATCCTCTTCCAGGACCTCCCGGCCATCCCGCTGTGGTACACCAACGCCATGGGCGCTTGGGGCGACTCGGTGGAGAACGTCGAGTTCGGCTGGGACACCTGGCCGATCCTCTACCAGGTCACGAAGGACGGCGAGTAAGTCTGACAGCACGAACCTGTGAGGCGGTGACGGTCTTCCGTCGCCGCCTCACAGGCTGTGTTCGTCACACTCACTCCGCCTCCTGACTACGGGACAGACGCATGCTCGGCTACATCCTGAGACGTCTCCTGCAGGTGATCCCGGTCTTCTTCGGGGCCACCCTGCTCATCTACTTCCTCGTGTTCGCCATGCCCGGCGACCCGATCCTGGCACTCTTCGGCGACCGGACCCCGAACCCTGCCGTGGTGGAACAGCTGCGCGAGCAGTACCACCTGAACGACCCGTTCCTGGTGCAGTACTGGTACTACATCACCGGCGTCTTCCAGGGCGATCTGGGCACCACCTTCTCCGGCCGGCCGGTGTCGACCGTACTCGCCGAGACGCTTCCGGTCACCGGTCGCCTCGCGGTGATGGCCATCGCCATCGAGTTCACGCTGGCGATCATCATCGGCACGGTTTCGGCGCTGCGCAAGGGCAAGCTCTTCGACCACACGATGCTCATCGTCGCGCTCGTGGCGATCGCGATCCCGATCTTCGTCGTCGCCTTCCTGGCGCAGTACTTCCTGGCGATCAAGCTGGGCTGGTTCAAGCCGACCGTCGGGTCGGACAACGACTGGGGTGGCCTGTGGCTGCCGGCCATCGTTCTGGGCTTCAGCCTGTACGCCGTGAGCATGCGGCTGATGCGCAGCTCGGTCATCGACACGCTCAACCAGGACTGGGTCCGCACGGCGTACAGCAAAGGGCTCTCGCGCGGTCGCGTGATCCCCGTGCATGTCCTCCGCAACTCCCTGATCCCGGTGATCACGAACTCCGCGACGAACTTCGGCGTGCTGCTCGTCGGCGCGACCGTGACCGAGGGAATCTTCAACGTCCCTGGTGTCGGCAACACCCTGTACCAGGCCGCGATCCGCAATGAGGGGCCGACGGTGGTCTCCTTCGTCACGGTGTTCGTGATCCTGTACGTCCTGGTCAACCTCATCATCGACCTGCTGTACGGTCTGCTCGACCCAAGGATCCGCTATGCCTGACCCCACCACGCAGAACCACTATGTCGCTCCGGTCGAGACCGAGACCATCTCTGTCGACGCCGTGCGGATCGCCGAGAAGCCGCGAAACCTCTGGCGAGATGCCTGGTCGGACCTCCGACGGCGTCCGCTGTTCTGGTTCTCCGTCGTCCTCGCGGTGTTCTTCATCGTGATGGCGCTCTGGCCTACCCTCTTCACGTCGGCGCCACCGAACTCCGACTGCCAGCTCGGGAACAGCAACGCCGGCCCCACCGAAGGACATCCGCTGGGCTTCACGTTCCAGGGGTGCGACATCTACTCCCGCATCGTCTGGGGCGCGCAGACGTCACTCTCCGTGGGCCTCCTCGCCACCGCGATCTCCTCGATCCTCGGACTCATCATGGGCGCGTTCGCCGGTTTCTACGGCGGCTGGCTCGATTCGGTGCTCTCGCGGATCGGCGACATCTTCTTCGCCATCCCGTACATCCTCGCCGCCGTCGTCGTCATGACGGTCTTCTCCCAGTACCGCTCGGTGCCCGTGCTCGCGCTCGCCATCGGTGGCTTCGCGTGGGCGGCAACCGCTCGCGTCGTGCGGGCAGAGGTGCTGCGCGTCCGGCAGTCCGACTTCGTCGTGGCCTCCCGTGCACTCGGGCGGTCGAAGTTCCGCACGCTGGTGGGACACGTGATCCCGAACGCGCTCGCACCGCTGCTCGTGGTGTCGACGCTCGGGCTCGCCGCCTCGATCGTCGCGGAGGCCACGCTGTCGTTCCTCGGCGTCGGGCTGGGAAGCAACGTGATGTCGTGGGGCAACGACATCGGTGCCGCGCAGGCATCGCTGCGGGTGGCGCCCATGGCGCTCATCTATCCGTCGATCGCGCTCACGCTGGCCGTGCTCGCCTTCGTCACGCTCGGCGAACTCATCCGAGACGCCATCGACCCGAAGGCGAGGGCACGGCGATGACCGCACGAGCAACCGCGCAGATCCCGCTGCTCAGCGTCCGCGACCTCAGGGTCGCGTTCCGCACTCAGGAAGGGGAGAAGGAGGTCCTCCACGGAGCCAGCTTCGACGTCTTCCCCGGCGAGACCGTCGCCATCGTGGGCGAGTCCGGTTCGGGCAAGTCGACCACGGCGAGCGCCATCGTGAACCTCCTGCCCGGAACCGGTGTCGTCACCGGAGGATCGATCACTCTCGACGGCCGGGAGCTGACGAAGCTCGGTCGCCGGGAGATGGAGGCCGTCCGCGGTCGCGAGATCGGCTTCGTCCCCCAGGACCCGATGTCCAACCTCAATCCGGTGTGGAGCATCGGCTTTCAGGTGAAGGAGGCGATCCGTGCGAACGGGATCGCCCGTGGCCGCGAGGCCGTGAAGGCGCGGACGATCGAGGTGCTGAAGCAGGCGGGGCTGGCCGATGCCGAGAGGCGTCTGCACCAGTACCCTCACCAGTTCTCCGGCGGTATGCGTCAGCGGGCGTTGATCGGGATCGGCCTCGCGGCCGACCCCAAGCTGCTCATCGCCGACGAGCCCACCTCGGCGCTGGATGTCACGGTGCAGCGCGTCATCCTCGATCACATGGCGACGCTCACGCGCGACAAGGGCACCTCGGTGCTCCTCATCACGCATGACCTCGGCCTCGCGGCCGAGCGTGCGGAGAAGATCATCGTGATGAGCAACGGCAACATCGTGGAGGCCGGGCCGAGCCGGCAGATCCTGGAGAACCCGCAGCATCCGTACACCCAGCGACTGGTCGGGGCCGCACCCAGCGTCGCATCGCAACGCATCCAGGCGGTCGTGGAGGACCGGGGTATCGAGACGCTCGACGACCTCGCCGCCATCCCGCCGACGGTGCGCGTCACCGGGCTCACCAAGGACTACAAGATCCGTCAGGGGAACTTCCGCAGCGAAGCCTTCCGGGCGGTCGACGATGTCTCCTTCGAGATCCTGCGGGGGAAGACCCTCGCGCTCGTGGGCGAGTCGGGGTCCGGTAAGTCGACCGTGGCGAAGATGGTGCTGAAGCTCGAGGAGCCCACGAGCGGCACCATCGAGATCGACGGGCAGGATGTGTCGCGCCTCTCGAACGCGCAGGCGTTCGGGTTGCGACGTCGCATGCAGCCGGTGTTCCAGGACCCCTACGGCTCGCTCGATCCGCTGCGCAACATCGGGAACACGATCTCGGAGCCGCTGCAGATCCACGGCGTGGGCGACCGCACCGCGCAGCGCGAGCGCGTCGAGGAGCTCCTCGACCAGGTGGCACTGCCCCGTGCGCTGGCCACCCGGTATCCGAACGAGCTGTCAGGCGGTCAGCGGCAGCGCGTCGCGATCGCGCGCGCTCTCGCCCTCAAGCCCGACATCGTCGTGCTGGACGAGGCGGTGTCGGCGCTCGACGTGCTCGTGCAGGATCAGATCCTGAAGCTGCTCGCCGAGCTCCAATCGGAGCTGAACCTCACCTACCTCTTCATCACGCACGACCTCGCGGTCGTCCGGGTCTCCAGCGACCTGGTCTGCGTCATGGAGAAGGGCAAGGTCGTCGAGCAGGGGACGGTCGACGAGATCTTCGCGAACCCGCAGGAGGAGTACACGGACCGCCTTCTCAAGGCGATCCCCGGCGCGTCGATCCCGCTCGGCGGCCGCTGAGGTGGCATCTCCCGGACACCCCGAGGACGCACGGACCTTCCGTGCGTCCTCGGGCACCGTCGTCTTCGTCCTCAGCGTCCTGCTGGTGCTGTTCCTGCTCGGGGACACCGTCGTCAACGGCAGCATCGTGCAGGCGCTTCTCGTGGCGCCCTGGCTGCTGCTCGGGCTGTGGATCGTGTACGAGACGGCCTTCGTCTCCTTCGTCCGCGTGGATCAGGAGGGGGCCGTGGTGCAGAACCTGCTGCGTCGCACGACCTTCGGCTGGGCGCGTGTGCAGGACATCGACATGCGCTGGCAGCTCGAGTTCACGCTGGACGACGGCCGCACCGTGAGCTGTTGGGGCGGACCGGCCAAGGCACGTCCGCCTCGTCGCTCCCGTGATGAGGATGCTGAGGTGAAGGTGCCGTCGGCGCTCCGGGTGCTCACCGGCATCCGCGACCTGTGGAGCGCTGCGCCCGCGACGGCGGACGCCCCGGTCCGACGCAGCTGGGACGGCCCGGCCCTCATCGCCCTCGCCGTCATCGTGCTGTGGGCCGTCGCGGCGCTCGTCGTCGTCAACCTCGGCTGAGCGCGCCTCAGCCGGGAAGACCGAACAGGGCGGGCCAGGTCGCCGCGGCCCAGGGATAGCCGACGAACGCCGCCGCGTCGATGAGGAAGTGCGCCACCAGGAACGGCAGCAGCCGACCGGTGCGGTGGTAGAGCCACCCGAACAGCAGTCCCATCGCGAGGTTGCCGATGAAGGCACCGGGCCCCTGATAGAGGTGGTACGTCGCACGGAGCACGGAGGTCGAGACGATGATCGTCCACGGCGACCATCCGAGCTGCCGCAGGCGGGCGAACAGGTACCCGAGCACGACGAACTCCTCCTGGAGCGATGCGCGGGCGGCGGCGAGCAGGAGGATCGGCACGGTCCACCAGTGCGCGTCCAGACCCGCGGGGTTCACGGCCACGAACAGTCCGAGCGCCCGCCCGCCGAGGTAGAGCGCCAGCCCCGGCACGCCGATCGCGAGGACGAGGAGCACGCCGCGGCCGACGTCGCCGGCCACCCGGGTGCCGTCCAGGCCGAGGCGCTCCAGGTGCGGGCGACGGCGCTGCCAGAGCAGGAAGCACACGAGGAGCACCGGCACCAAGGCGAATCCGATTGACAGCACCTGATAGATGAGGTCGAACACCTCCCGGTCGCTGCGGGAGGGGTTGAGGGTGGCGGTCTGATCCGCGAGGGGGGTGTCGTCGGTGAGTCGATAGGCGAGCTGCACGATCGCGTAGACCGCGGACTGGCCCAGACCCAGGGCGAGCACGATGGCGATCTCCCACCACAGGCGTGCCCGACCCTCACGCGGTTCGTCCCGCCGAGTGGGCGCGGTCGACGGCGTCTGCGGCGCCGGGGGAGTCGGGTCGGGGAGGGTCACGGGACGATGGTACGACGTGCGTTCAGGAACCCGATCCGCGCGTACGTTATCCTGGAACGTCGGCTTCCCGGCGCAACCCCACACTCTTTGAGGACCCTTGTATGGCGCACGCCCTCCGCTCTGACCTCCGCAACGTCGCAATCGTCGCCCACGTCGACCACGGCAAGACCACGCTCGTCGACGCGATGCTCCGCCAGACGGGCTCCTTCGGCGAACACTCGCACGTGGAGGAGCGCGCGATGGACTCCAACGATCTGGAGCGCGAGAAGGGCATCACGATCCTCGCCAAGAACACGGCGATCACCTACAAGGGCAAGCACGCCGGCGGCAAGGAGATCACGATCAACGTGATCGACACCCCCGGCCACGCCGACTTCGGCGGCGAGGTCGAGCGCGGCCTGTCGATGGTCGACGGCGTCGTGCTGCTCGTGGACGCGAGCGAGGGCCCGCTGCCGCAGACCCGCTTCGTGCTGCGCAAGGCACTCGAGGCCAAGCTCCCCGTCATCCTCCTCGTCAACAAGACCGACCGTCCGGACGCCCGGATCGCCGAGGTCGAGGAGGAGGCGCACGACCTCCTGCTGGGCCTGGCCTCCGATCTCGTCGACGACGTGCCCGACCTCGACGTCGACGCGCTGCTCGACGTGCCCGTGGTCTACGCCTCCGGTCGCGCCGGTGCCGCGTCGCAGAACCGTCCCGCCGACGGCTCGCTGCCCGACAACGACGACCTCGAGCCGCTGTTCGAGGCCATCCTCGAGCACGTCCCGGCCCCGGCCTACGACGACGAGGCCCCGCTGCAGGCCTGGGTCACGAACCTGGACTCCAGCCCCTTCCTCGGTCGCCTCGCCCTGCTGCGCGTCTTCAACGGCACACTCAAGAAGGGCCAGACGGTCGCGTGGGTCCGCTCCGACGGCTCGACCAGCAACGCCCGCATCACCGAGCTGCTGAAGACCCGCGCCCTGGAGCGCTACCCGGCCGAATCCGCCGGCCCCGGCGACATCGTCGCCATCGCCGGCTTCGAGGACATCACGATCGGCGAGACCATCGCCGACCCCGAGGACATCCGCCCGCTGCGGGCCATCACGGTCGACGACCCCGCGATCTCCATGACGATCGGCACGAACACCTCGCCGCTCATGGGCAAGGTCAAGGGGCACAAGCTCACCGCCCGCATGGTGAAGGACCGCCTGGACCGCGAGCTCATCGGCAACGTGTCGCTCAAGGTCGTCGACATCGGCCGTCCCGACGCCTGGGAGGTGCAGGGCCGCGGTGAGCTGGCCCTCGCGATCCTCGTCGAGAACATGCGCCGTGAGGGCTTCGAGCTCACGGTCGGCAAGCCGCAGGTGGTCACCAAGAAGATCGACGGCAAGGTCTACGAGCCGTTCGAGCACCTGACCATCGACACGCCGGAGGAGCACCTCGGCGCGATCACCCAGCTCCTCGCGAACCGCAAGGGTCGCATGGAGAACATGACCAACCACGGCACCGGCTGGGTGCGCATGGAGTTCGTCGTGCCCTCGCGTGGTCTCATCGGCTTCCGCAGCGAGTTCCTCACGACCACCCGCGGCACGGGTATCGCCAACGCGATCTCGCACGGCTACGAGCCGTGGGCGGGGCAGATCACCACCCGCCAGAACGGCTCGATCGTGGCCGACCGCTCGGGTGTCGTCACCCCCTTCGCGATGATCGCGCTCCAGGAGCGCATGTCGTTCTTCGTGCAGCCGACCGAAGAGGTCTACGAGGGCATGGTCATCGGCGAGAACTCGCGCGCCGACGACATGGACGTCAACATCACCAAGGAGAAGAAGCTCACCAACATGCGCTCCTCCACGGCCGACAACTTCGAGTCGATGACGCCGCCGCGCATCCTCACGCTGGAGGAGAGCCTGGAGTTCGCGCGCGACGACGAATGCGTCGAGGTGACTCCGGAGAAGGTCCGCATCCGCAAGGTGATCCTCGACCAGACCGTCCGCGGTCGCGAGGCCTCGCGTCTCAAGCGTCAGGACGCGAACGCCTGATCGCACCGCACTCCTTTCGAGAGGGCCCTACGCCGCCGCCTGGCCGCGTGGGGCCCTCTCCCATGAAAATCCCAGGTGAGGGCTAGTTTTCGTTCAGGTTGATGACGCAGACTCGTTGACTTGCGCCCGGGGCGAGCTCCCGATGAGTCCCCGATATGGGCGTACGACGACCCGAAAGTCAAAGCCTTGCTTCAGAAGACCCGTGCGCTTCGGCGCGCCTCCGACGCGGCAGCCGCTCGCGCCACCGTCACCCGTACACCCCTCATCGCCCTCGGCGCCGCCACGGCCGCGCTCGTCGGCATCACCCTCAGCGTGGGCCTCGCCTCCGCCCCGGCCGGAGCGGAGCGCTCCGACGCCACCTCCGCCGTCACGAGCCACGACCTCGGCACCGAGCCCCTCACCCGTATCGCCGATCAGGCCGTCATGACGGTCTCGAACGCGACCGATGCGGTCGCCGCGGCGAAGAGCCTGTCCACGGAGGTTGCCGAGTCGGGCCTCGACGTGGGCGCGGCGGCGTCCGTGGACACCACCGCTCTCGAGGACGACCTGGAGACCCTCGCCGATCGATCCACCCTCCCGCTGGTCCTCATCACCGTGACGGCCGAGCAGGCCGAAGCCGAGACCGAGCAGGTCGTGACGGCCACCGCAGACCTCCAGAAGGCCTTCACGGCCGCGCAGGAGAAGAAGGCGGCAGAGGACGCCGCCCGCGCCGCCGAGGAGAAGGCGGCGGCCGCAGCGGCCGCGCTCGCCTCCGCGAACACGCCGGACGGGGCTCGGGCCACCGCACAGCAGATGATGGCCGACCGCTACGGCTGGGGCGGCGATCAGTTCTCCTGCCTGAACTCGCTGTGGAACAAGGAGTCCGGCTGGAACTACCAGGCGTACAACAACGACGGCGGAGCGACCGGCATCCCGCAGGCGCTGCCCGGCAGCAAGATGGCCTCGGCGGGTGCCGACTGGCAGACGAACGCCGCCACCCAGATCGCCTGGGGCCTGCAGTACATCGCCGATGCCTACGGCACCCCGTGCAGCGCCTGGGGACACTCCCAGGCCATGAACTGGTACTGAGCCGCAGAGCGGGCCCCCTCGCGGACGATTGCCCCTAGCCGTCACCCGACACGGACGCTACCGTGACAGGGAGACGGCTGGGGGCGTCGCGATTTCCGAGGAGGAATGGTGCTCGACCCCACCGTCTGGCTCGACGTCCCGCAGGAGGTCTCCACGGGCACGCTTCCCGGATGGGAGCGGGTGGACGAGCTCGTGCGGGAGGCGCACGCCCGGTACGCGGACGAGGTGTCCGGGGAGGTGGCGGACTACATCCCCGTCCTCGCCGCGGTCGATCCGGAGCTGTTCGGGCTCGCGGTGATCGAGGTGGGCGGCGGCATCCACGACGCCGGAGACGCGCTGCACGCGTTCTCCATCCAGTCGATCTCGAAGATGTTCGTCTACGCGCTGGCGATCCAGGAGCACGGCCACGAGCGGGTCCGCGAGATCGTGGGCGTCAACAACACCGGCCTCGCCTTCAACTCGGTGGTGGCGCTGGAGCTCAACGACGGGCATCCGCGCAACCCGATGGTCAACGCCGGGGCGATCGCGACCACCGCGCTGATGCCCGGCGCCACGGCGGTGGAGCAGTGGGAGCGCGTCCGCGAGGGGCTGTCCGCGTTCGCCGGACGACCGCTGAGCCTGGACGGCGAGGTCTACGCCTCCGAGGCCGGGTCGAACGAGCGCAACCGCGCACTCGGATGGCTGCTGCGCAGCTACGGACGACTGGCCGGCGATCCGGACGAGATCGTCGACGTCTACACCCGTCAGTGCGCGCTCAGCGTGACCGCGCACGATCTCGCCGTCATGGGGGCCACGCTCGCCGACGGCGGGGTCAACCCCGTGACGGGAGAGCGGGTGGTCTCCGCGGACGTCTGCCGTGACACGCTCGCCGTCGTCGCGGCGAGTGGGCTGTACGAGCGGTCAGGGGACTGGCTGTTCGAGATCGGCCTTCCGGCCAAGTCGGGCGTCTCGGGCGGCCTCGTCGCCGTCTCTCCCGGCAAGGGCGCCGTCGCCGGCTTCTCGCCCCGGCTGGACGAGGCGGGCAACTCGATCCGGTCGCAGATGGCGATCGGCCACCTGTCGCGGTCGCTGGGGCTGAACCTCTTCGCCTCCGCGCCCGCGCCCGCGCATGCCGGCGAGGCGCGTGTCTCGTCAGCCTCGGAAGGAGAGCGCTCATGACCCGCACGGCCCCCGCCCCCGCGAAGACGTCCTGGCTGCCGATGGTCAGCCTGTTCCTCGCACAGGTGCTCATGTCCTTCAACGTCGCAGCGCTGCCGATCTCCCTCGGCGGCATGGTGAGCGACTTCGGCGTCCCGCCGACCGTCGCGAGCACGACGATCGTGATGTACGGCCTCGCCGTCGCGGCGCTCGTGATGACCGGGGCCAAGCTCGGGCAGCGCGTCGGCTGGGTGCTGATCTTCCGCGTCGTCGTCGCGCTCTTCGCGGGGTCGGCCGTGATGATGCTCCTCGCCCCGACCGTCTGGTGGGCCATCGCCGGGCAGGCCGTGGCGGGAGCGGCCGCGGCGATCATCGTCCCCTCGATCGTGGCTCTGATCGCCGAGAACTACCGGGGCCCGCAGCAGGCCACGGCCATCGGCGCGATCGGCTCGGCACGCGCGATCTCCGGCGTCAGCGCCTTCCTCATCGGAGGGACGCTCGGGACGCTCGTCGGGTGGCGTCCGCTCTTCGTCATCGTGCTGGCGATCGCCGTCGCGGTCTTCGCGCTGAGCTTCACGCTGCGCGGCGATCGCGGCGATGCGGCGATCCGCATCGATCTCGTCGCGGCCCTCCTCATCGGCGCGGCGATCGTGCTGCTGACCCTCGGATTCAACAACCTGAACAGCTGGGGAGCGCTCGCGGCGGCGCCGTCCGCCCCGTTCTCGGTCTTCGGGCTCTCACCGGCACCGATCTTCATCGTGCTGGGGATCATCCTGGGCCAGGGGTTCTTCCTGTGGACGCGGCGGCGGATGGCGGAGGGCAAGGTGCCGCTGATCGATCTGAGCGTGCTCGGCTCGTCCCGGGAGCGCGCCGCGGTGTACGCCATGTTCATCGTCGTGGCGCTGGAAGCCTGCGTGAACTTCACGGTGCCGCTGTACATCCAGATCGTCCAGGGGCGGACGCCCTTCGACACCGCCCTCGCGATGATGCCGTTCAACCTCACGGTGTTCGTCACGGCGACGCTCGTCGTGCGGTTCTACACGCGCTATCCGCCGCGCACGATCGGCGTCTTCGGGTTCATCCTCACCACGGCGGCGCTCGTCTGGCTGTCCGTCGTCGTGACGAACAACTGGGAGACGGTGCCGACCATCGCCGGCCTCATCGTGTTCGGCATCGGCCAGGGCGCGCTCGTCACCCTGGTCTTCAACGTGCTCGTGACCGCGGCGCCGCCCGAGCTCGCCGGCGACGTGGGATCGTTGCGCGGCACCACGCAGAACCTCGCCTCCGCGGTCGGGACGGCGCTCGCCGGGGCGCTGCTGGTCTCGCTGCTCGCGCTCAACGTCGGACGCGCGGTCGTGGAGCATCCGGACCTGCCGCCGTCGCTGGTGTCGCAGGTCGACCTCAACGAGGTGAACTTCGTCAGCAACGACGAACTGCGTGCGGTCCTGGAGACCACGGATGCGACGCCGGAACAGGTCGACGCCGCGGTCGCCGTGAACGAGGAGTCGCGCCTGCGCACGCTCAAGCTCGGCCTGCTGATCCTCGCCGCGGTGAGCGCGCTCGCGATCCTGCCGGCGTCGCGCCTGCCGAACTACCGTCCGCACGAGATCCCGGATCCCTCGCCGGCCGGGGCGGGGGAGTGATCCTCAGCGGAGCTCGGAGATGAGCACGGCGCTCGTCCCGGGCGCGATGGCCTCGAACACGTGCGCCGCGTCGCCGGCGTACGTCAGGTAGTCGCCCGGGTTCAGTACCACGGCATCCTCGGGCGGGCCGACCCGCGCCTGCCCGGCGATGAGGATCACGTGCTCGATCGTGCCCGCATGGTGGGGGTCCGAGCGCCGGGGGTCGCCGGGCTCCGCCTGGATGAGGTACACGTCGCGCCGGGCGCCCGGAGGGCTCGCCGAGAGGAGTGTGGCGCTGTAGGCGGCGGCAGAGGAGGGCACCCCCGCGAGGTCGTCGGCGCGGATGAGGGTGGGGGCGTTGGCCTGCTGGTCGACGAGCACCGCGAAGGGCACGCCGAGCGCGACGCCCAGCGCCCACAGCGTCTCGACGCTCGGGTTGCCGGCACCGCTCTCGAGCTGGGAGACCGTCGCCTTGGAGATGCCGGCCCGCCGGGCGAGCTCGGAGACGGACAGGTTCGCCGCCTCGCGCTCGCGGCGGAGCGTGCGGGCGATGCGGGTGCGGAGATCGTCCATGCGTTCATCATGGCAAACGATCGTTCGCTTGACTATGCATCCGGGCATGTTCAGAATGATGATCGTGTGTTCAGTGAAGCGAACGTCGTGGCGGAGCGGACTCCGGTGACCGCCGAGCGTGAGGTGTGGCGCGAGGCCCTCGGCGTCGTGCTCGCGACGAGCGCCTACGGGATCTCCTTCGGCGCGCTCGCCGTGGCCGCGGGCCTCGACGTGTGGCAGACATGCGTGCTCAGTCTCCTGATGTTCACCGGGGGATCGCAGTTCGCCTTCGTGGGCGTCTTCACCGCCGGCGGACTGGCCGCCCTGCCCTCGGCGATCGCGTCCGCCGCCCTGCTCGGGGTGCGCAACGTCGCCTACGGGATGCGCATGTCGCCGGTCGTCGGCGGGGGACCGGTACGACGAGCGCTCGCCGCGCACTTCACGATCGACGAGTCCACCGCCGTGGCGATCGCGCAGGACGATCCGCGCCTGCGCCGGGTGGGCTTCTGGGTCACGGGTGTCGGCATCTTCCTCGGCTGGAACCTCACCACGCTCGTCGGTGCGCTGGTCGGCGACGTGCTCGGCGACCCGAAGGCCTGGGGGCTGGATGCGGCGGCGGCCGCGGCGTTCCTCGCCCTGCTGTGGCCGCGTCTGCGTCAACGGCAGGCGGTCGCCGTCGGGATCGCGGCCGCCGTGATCGCGGCCGCCCTCACCCCGTTCCTCCTGCCCGGACTCCCGGTGCTCGTCGCCGCCGTCGTCGCAATCGTCGTCGGATGGTTCAACTGGCTCGGAACGCCGCGCCCCGCAGGCGCCGGCGAAGGGGAGGGGTCCGCATGACCCTCTGGAGCGCCATCCTTCTCGCGGCCCTGATCTGCCTCGCCCTGAAGGCCGTGGGCTATCTCGTGCCGCCGAAGGTGCTCGAAGCGCCGCGTCCGGCCCGTATCTCCGATCTCCTCACCGTCGCGCTGCTCGCCGCCCTCGTCGCGGTGCAGTCGCTCGGCGACGGGCAGGCCATCACCG
Organism: Microbacterium sp. NPDC057658; assembly: GCF_042799975.1. NCBI lineage: Bacteria > Bacillati > Actinomycetota > Actinomycetes > Micrococcales > Microbacteriaceae > Microbacterium > Microbacterium sp. NPDC057658. Next base: position 1,647,321 of record NZ_JBHVHT010000001.1, read on the forward strand.
TCGACGCGCGTGTCCCCGCCCTGCTCGTCGCGGCAGGTCTCCTCTGGCTGCGGCAGTCGTTCCTCGTGGTGGTGGCCGCCGCTGCCCTCGTCGCCGCGCTGCTGCGGCTGTTCGGTCTGGCCGCCTGACACGTCGTTCCGCCGGACAGCGCCCGGGTAGGATCGGGGGGTGCGCGGGAAGTGGTTGTCGAGGGTGCTGTCCTGGGTGGCTGCTGCCCTGGTGGGTGGGGTCTACGGCGTGGCCGGGACCATCGCACACAGCGTCATGTGGGGGCCGATCCCAATCGGCCTCATCGTCGCCGCCATCGCCTGCGCTGCGATCCTCATCGCCGTCCGTGCGCTCACCCACGACCGGGGAGCGGCCGTGGCCGCCGGTCTGGGGATGCTGGGCATGATCGTGCTCATCTCGGGCGTCGGCCCCGGCGGCTCCGTCGTCGTGCAGGACACCCTCGCCGGGCGCATCTGGACGTATCTCGCCGCCGGCATCGTGCTGCTGGTCATCGCGTGGCCGTCGTTCTCCCGGCAGCCGGTCCGCCCCGCCACGCCGTCCTCGGAGGAACCCGAGGTCCACGGGTCGTAGACTGAGGGGGTGACGTATGTGATCGCCCTCCCGTGCGTCGATGTCAAGGATCGCGCCTGCATCGACGAGTGCCCCGTTGACTGCATCTACGAGGGCGAACGGTCGCTCTACATCCACCCCGACGAGTGCGTGGACTGCGGAGCGTGCGAGCCGGTGTGCCCGGTCGAGGCGATCTACTACGAGGACGACCTGCCCGACGAGTGGCAGGACTACTACAAGGCCAACGTCGAGTTCTTCGACGAGATCGGCTCGCCCGGCGGCGCCGCCAAGGTCGGCGTCTACCCGTTCGACCACCCGATCATCGCCGCGCTCCCGCCGCAGGGCGAGTAGGCGCGCTCCGTGAGCGTCCGCGACCTCGCCGACTACCCGTGGGACGCCGTGGTCCCGTATCGTGAGCGCGCCGCCCGGCACCCGGGCGGTCTCGTCGACCTCTCCGTCGGCTCGCCGGTCGACCCCACCCCGGAGATCATCCGTCGGGCCCTCGCCGCGGCGACCGACGCCCACGCCTACCCGCAGACCGTCGGCACCCCCGCGCTCCGGGAGGCCATCGTCGACTGGTACGCCCGCCGCCGCGGCGTCCCGGACCTCCGGGTCGACAACGTGCTGCCGACGATCGGCTCCAAGGAGCTCGTCGCGCTCCTGCCCACGCTGCTGGGGCTCGGCACCGGCGATATCGTGGTGCATCCTCGCGTCGCCTACCCGACGTATGAGGTCGGCGCGCGGGTGGCAGGGGCGACGCCCCTCGCGGTCGACGACCCGGCGGAGTGGCCGGAGGGCGCCAAGCTCATCTGGATCAACACCCCCGGCAACCCCGACGGCCGCACCTGGACGGTCGACGAGCTCGCCGCGGCGGTGCAGCGGGCGCGGGAACTGGGCGCCGTGCTGGCCAGCGACGAGTGCTACGCCGAGCTCGGCTGGGACGGCCCCTGGGCGGACGACGCGATCCCGTCGGTGCTCGACCCCCGGGTGACCGGCGGCACGCGGGCGAATCTCCTCAGCGTGTACTCGCTGAGCAAGCAGTCCAACCTCGCGGGTTATCGGGCGGCCTTCGTCGCCGGCTGCGCCCGCGTGGTCGGCGAGCTCCTCGCCGCGCGCAAGCACCTCGGCCTCATGCCGCCCGCGCCGGTGCAGCAGGCGATGATCGTCGCCCTCGGTGACGACGCACACGTCGCGGCGCAGAAGGAGCTCTACCGTGAGCGGCGGGCGCTGCTGCTGCCCGCCGTCGAGGCTGCCGGCTTCCGCATCGACGGCTCGCAGGCCGGGCTGTACCTCTGGGCGACCGAGGGGCGCGACGCCTGGGAGTCGATGGCGCGCCTCGCGGACCTCGGGATCCTCGCGGGCCCCGGGCACTTCTACGGCGCCTCGTCGCCTGCGCACGTGCGGCTGTCGCTGACGGCGCCGACCGACCGCGTCGCGGAAGCGGCGCGACGCCTGCGCGGCGCGGATCTGTAGGATCCCTCCCTGTTGCAGCCATCCCTTTGGCGGTTGTCACAGTAGGCCTGCGTGACGACTAGGCTGTAAAGGCGATTCGGTCGGCACCCGGCCCGGCGCTCGGCGCCAGAGATATCGCCAGTTCCGGCTTGATCAAGAACTTGCTGACGCCCGCGATGCCGGGGCGATCAGACAGAATGAGGAGGTCCGCGTGAGCGCTGCGGCAGACCAGACGGCGAAGCTGACGATCGGCGACACCACCGCCGAATTCCCCCTGGTGCGCGGTACCGCGGGTCACGACAGCATCGACTTCTCGACGCTGACCCGTCAGACCGGCTACACCGGGCTCGACTACGGCTTCGTCAACACCGCCTCCACGAAGTCGGACATCACCTTCATCGACGGCGACAAGGGCATCCTGCGCTACCGCGGCTACCCGATCGAGCAGCTCGCCGGCAGCACCAGCTACCTCGAGGTCGCGTGGCTGCTCATCTACGGAGAGCTCCCGTCCGCCGGAGAGCTGGCCGAGTTCGACGAGAAGATCCGTCGGCACACGCTGCTGCACGAAGACCTCAAGCGCTTCTTCTCCGCGCTGCCGCACACCGCGCACCCCATGTCGGTGCTCTCCTCCGCCGTCGCCGCCCTGTCGACGTACTACGAGGGGCAGACCGACCCGCACAACCCCGAGCACGTCGAGCTGAACACCATCCGCATGCTCGCCAAGCTGCCGGTCATCGCCGCCTACGCGCACAAGAAGAGCGTCGGCCAGGCGTTCCTCTACCCGGACAACTCGCTCGGTTTCGTGGAGAACTTCCTCAAGCTGAACTTCGGCGTGAACTCCGAGCCGTACGAGATCAACCCGACCATGGTGAAGGCCCTCGAACTGCTGCTCATCCTGCACGAGGACCACGAGCAGAACGCCTCGACCTCCACGGTCCGCCTCGTCGGCTCCACGGGAGCCAACCAGTTCGCCTCCGTCTCGGCCGGCATCCAGGCTCTCTCCGGGCCCCTGCACGGCGGCGCGAACGAGGCCGTCCTCACGATGCTCGGCCAGATCCGCGACTCGGGCCAGAGCGTCTCCCGGTTCGTCGAGCGGGTGAAGAATAAGGAAGAGGGCGTGAAGCTCATGGGCTTCGGGCACCGGGTCTACAAGAACTACGACCCGCGCGCCAAGCTCGTCAAGGAGGCCGCGGACGAGGTGCTGAGCTCGCTCGGCGTCACCGACCCGCTCCTGGACCTCGCGAAGGAGCTCGAGGAGATCGCCCTCGCGGACGACTACTTCCGTGAGCGTCGCCTGTATCCGAACGTCGACTTCTACACGGGCGTGATCTACAAGGCGATGGGCTTCCCCACGCGGATGTTCACGGTCCTCTTCGCGATCGGCCGCCTGCCCGGCTGGCTCGCCCAGTGGCGCGAGCTCCAGCTCGACCCGCAGACGAAGATCGGCCGTCCGCAGCAGCTCTACACCGGGTCGCCGGAGCGCGCCTTCCCGACGCGCTGAGCGCGGCGCCGCAGACGACGAAGGCCCCCTCGCACCGGAGTGCGAGGGGGCCTTCGTCATCGTCAGGCGCGAGCCGGGATCAGCGTCCCTGGCCGCCGCGCGCGCCCTGGCGGCCCTGGCCGCCCTGGCGCTGCGCACCCGGCGCGCCCTGGCCGGCAGAGCGCGGACGGCGACGACGGCGGGAGGGCGGGGTGGTCGCGGTGCTCTTCTCGCCGCCCGCGGGCCGCTGCTTCGCAGAGCGCTGCTGCTGCGGCTGCGGGGGAGCGGGGCGCACGTGCGGAGCCCGCTCGGGGACGAGCTCGGTGACGGCGTCGGCGGTGAGGTTCTCCAGGGGTGCGGTGATGGCGGCCTTGCGCAGGAGATCCTTCACATCACGGCGCTGCTCGGGCAGGACCACGGTGACGACCGTGCCGGCGGCGCCGGCGCGAGCCGTGCGGCCCGAGCGGTGCAGGTAGGCCTTGTGCTCGACGGGCGGATCGACGTGGACGACGAGGTCGACGTTGTCCACGTGCACACCGCGGGCCGCGACATCGGTCGCGACGAGGACGCGGACGCCCCCGTCGGCCGGGTCGGTGGAGAAGGCGCCGAGGTTGCGCTCGCGTGCGTTCTGGGACAGGTTGCCGTGCAGGTCGACGGCGGGGATCCCGGCGGCGGTGAGCTGCTTGGCGAGCTTCTTCGCCTGGTGCTTGGTGCGCGTGAAGAGGATGCGACGGCCGGTGCCCGAGGCGAGATCGCGCACCAGCACGGTCTTGTTCTCGGGGGAGTCGACGACGAGCACCCGGTGGGTCATCTCGCCGACGGGCACGCTTGCCTCGTCGACCTCGTGGCTGACGGCGTTCGTGAGGAACCGGCGGGCGAGGGTGTCGATGCCGCGGTCCAGCGTGGCGCTGAAGAGCAGGCGCTGACCGTCGGCGGGCGTCGCCGAGAGGATGCGGGTGACGCCGGGGAGGAAGCCCAGATCGGCCATGTGGTCCGCCTCGTCGAGCACGGTGACCTCGATCGCGCTGAGACGCACGACCTGCTGCTTCATGAGGTCTTCCAGACGGCCGGGGCAGGCGACGACGATGTCGACGCCCCCCTGCAGCGCCTGCTCCTGCGGACGCTGGCTGACGCCGCCGAACACGGTGGTGACCCGAAGGCCGACGGCCTCCGCGAGCGGGGCGACGGTCGCGGCGATCTGGGTGGCGAGCTCGCGGGTGGGGGCGAGCACGAGGCCGCGGGGAAGGCCGGAACGGCGCTTGTGGCCGGAGGCCGCCAGGCGGGCGACGAGGGGGAGCGCGAAGGCGATGGTCTTGCCGCTGCCCGTGCGTCCGCGACCGAGGAGGTCACGGCCGGCGAGCGAGTCGGGCAGGGTGTCGCGCTGGATCGCGAACGCCTCGGTCTTTCCGGAGGCGGCGAGAACGGTGGCGAGCTCGGCGGGAACGCCGAGATCGAGGAAGGAAGGCATGCAGAGAACTCCGTCAGCGCACGAGAACGGCGCGGGATAGTGGGGTGAGGTGGGCGAAGACGCAGCGAGTGCGCGTCCGTTCGCCGTGCGAATGGCCAGTTCGGGCTGGAGAGGGGAGCGCGGGCGCTCGCTTCGGTCCTCGGAGACCCCTAGACGACGACGATGCTGACCGGCCGGCGGCGCGGGCAACGGAGCCAGTCTACCAGCGGAGACCGGTCGAAGGCTGCAGGCGGGCTGTCAGGCGTGGAGCGCCTCGTTGAGCGTGACGCCGACGCCGGCCCGGCGGACCGCCTCGACGGCACCCGTGAGGGAGTTGCGACGGAAGAGGAGGCCGTCCTGGCCGGAGAGGTCGGCGCCCTTGACGGTCTTCCGTCCGCCGTCGGCCGTCGCGGGACCGTCGGCGAGCACGATCTTCGTCCCGGCGGTGACGTAGAGCCCGGCCTCCACGACGCAGTCGTCGCCGAGGGAGATGCCGATGCCGGCGTTCGCGCCGAGAAGCGTGCGGGCGCCGATCGACACGCGGTGCGACCCGCCGCCGGAGAGGGTGCCCATGATCGAGGCGCCGCCGCCGATGTCGCTGCCGTCGCCGACCACCACGCCCTGCGAGATGCGCCCCTCGACCATCGAGGCGCCGAGGGTGCCGGCGTTGAAGTTGACGAAGCCCTCGTGCATGACCGTGGTGCCGGGGGCGAGGTGGGCGCCGAGCCGCACGCGCGAGGCGTCGGCGATGCGCACCCCGGCGGGCTGCACGTAGTCGGTGAGACGAGGGAACTTGTCCAGGCCCTGGATCTGGATCCCGGCGCGCTGGAGCTGCGGACGCAGGCGCGCGGCATCGGCGGGGAGCAGCGGGCCGGCATTGGTCCAGGCGACGTTCGGCAGGTGACCGAAGATGCCGTCGAGGTTGAGGGCGTTCGGCCGCACGAGCAGGTGCGACAGCGCGTGCAGACGCAGATAGGCGTCCGCGGTGGAGACCGGGGCGGCGTCCAGATCGATCGTGAGCTCGACCACCGCGAGGGTGACGTCGCGGCGCTCGTCCTGACCGGTCTGTGCGTCGAGCGCGGTGCGCGCGGCGGCGACCTCGGTCTCGGACGGCGCGGACGAGCGGACCTCCGGGTACCACGCGTCGAGGACCGTGCCGTCGCTCGCGGTGGTCGTCAGGCCGAGTCCCCAGACAGATCGTGCGTCGCTCATGCCTCCACGGTATCGCGCCGGCGACGGTGTCCCGTCCCGCATGACGGGCATCAGTAGGCTGGGGGCATGGTGCTCGATCTGACCGCGTCCTCCGCCGACATCACCCGCGCGATCTGCGACGTCCCGAGTGTCTCCGGCGACGAGAAGACACTGGCCGACCTGATCGAGGAGGCCGTGTCCGGTCTGCCGCACCTGGAGGTCATCCGGCACGGCAACACGGTCGTCGCCCGCACGGATCTCGGTCGGGCGCAGCGCGTCGCGATCGCCGGGCACATCGATACCGTGCCCCTCAACGACAATCTGCCCACGCGCGACATCGAGATCGACGGCGTGCCGTATCTGTGGGGTCGCGGCACCGTCGACATGAAAGCCGGGGTCGCGGTGCAGCTCAAGCTCGCCGCCGAGCTCACCGACCCCGCGATCGACGTGACCTGGATGTGGTACGACAACGAGGAGGTCGCGGCCTCCCTGAACGGCCTCGGGCTTCTCGCCGCAGCGCGTCCTGACCTGTTCCAGGCCGATTTCGCCATCCTCGGGGAGCCGTCGAACGGCCAGGTCGAAGGCGGGTGCAACGGCACGCTGCGGGCGATCGTGCGGACCACGGGCGTCCGCGCGCACAGCGCCAGGGCCTGGATCGGCGAGAACGCGATCCATCGCGCGGCGCCCATCCTCACCCGGCTGTCCGAGTACCGGGCCCGGGAGGTGCTGGTGGAGGGCCTGCTCTATCGGGAGGGGCTCAGCGCGGTCCGCATCGCGGGTGGGGTCGCCGGGAACGTCATCCCGGACGCCTGCGAGGTCGAGGTCAACTACCGCTTCGCGCCGAACAAGTCCGCGGCCGACGCCGAGGCCCACGTCCGGGCGGTCCTCGCCGGCTTCGACGTCGAGATCACGGATGCCGCCGAGGGCGCCCGCCCCGGGCTGGACGCCGACATCGCGCGCCGGTTCGTCGCGGCGGTCGGCGCGGAGCCGCAGCCGAAGTACGGATGGACCGACGTGGCGCGCTTCTCGGCCCTCGGCATCCCGGCCGTGAACTACGGGCCCGGTGACCCGCATCTCGCCCATCACGACGAGGAGCGTGTGCCGCTCGCCCAGATCGACGCCGTCGAGCGGGGTCTGCGCGCATGGCTCACGTCGCACTGACGCTCGCACGGCGCTGGGCGCGGATGCCGCTGGCTCTGCGCATCGGCATCATCTACGTCCTCGCACGGGTCGTGACGACCGGATTCCTCATCGCCGCAGCCTCCCTGTCCACGGTGTTCTCGCGCTTCGGCGGCGACGCCGGGCTCGTGGACTTCATCCTCGGATGGGATGCCCAGTGGTACTGGCAAGTGGCGGTGCACGGCTATCCCGCCGACCTCCCGCTGACCGACGACGGGGAGGTGGCCGAGAACGCGTGGGCCTTCATGCCCGTGTTCGCGTACGCCGCGAAGGCGTTGGGCTTCCTGTTCGGCTCCTGGGGCGCCGGAGCGCTCGTGCTCGCGCTCGTCGCCGGCTACCTGGCCTGTCTCGCCCTGCATCGTCTGCTCCGCGACCGCATCGGGAACGCGGCGGCGCTGTGGGCCGTCGTCTTCTTCGCCGCCGGCCCCCTGGGCGCCCTGTTCCAGGTGGGATATGCGGAGACGCTCTTCCTGCTGCTGCTCTTCCTCGCGTTGGACGCGACGATCCGCCGGAACTACGCCTGGCTGTACGCGCTGATCCCGGTGCTGGGATTCACCCGCCCCGGAGTGCTCGCCTTCGCCCTGTACCTCGGCCTGCACGGGATCCTCCGCTGGACGCACCGTCGCACGGATCCGCTCGGGGGCAGGGAGGTCGTGCACATCGTCGCCCTCGGCGCACTGGCGACGGCGACCGGGTTCGCGTGGCAGGTGATCGCCGGTGTCGTGACCGGGGACCCCGGCGCCTACCTCGCCACCGAGCTCGCCTGGCGCCGGCACTGGATCACCGGGGGCGTCGAGGGGTTCGTGCCCTTCGAGGGCTGGGTGCAGGCATCGCAGTTCTGGTTCGAGCTGTGGGGCCTGCCGGCCGGCTGGGGGCCGGTCGCGCTCATCGTGCTCGTGGTCGCGGCGGCCGCCGCGCTGCTGCTGTCCCCGCAGGTGCGCGCGCTCGGCCCCGACCTCCGTCTCTGGAGCGCGAGCTACCTGCTCTACCTGCTCGCGGTGTTCTTCCCGCAGTCGAGCACGTTCCGCCTGCTGCTGCCGCTCAGCCCGGCGTGGGGAGCGGTGGCGGTACCGCGCTCACGAGCGTGGCGGCTGGGCGTGCTGGCGCTGTGCCTGGTCGGCCAGTGGGTGTGGATCTATCACGTGTATGCCCTCGGCAGCACGTTCTGGCAGGTGCCCTGACGACGCCGGGGAGCGGATTGTGTCCCGTGACGTCCACGGCGCGGTCGCACCCGATAAACTCGTCCCATACCACCGGAGGAAAGGGAGCCACGATGGCAGCGATGAAGCCGAGGACCGGAGACGGACCCATGGAGGCCGTGAAAGAGGGACGACTCATCATCGTGCGTGTTCCGCTCGAAGGAGGAGGCCGCCTGGTCGTCTCCGTGAACGACGCCGAGGCCAAGGAGCTTCACGACGTGCTCGGTGCCGTCGTGGCCCCGGCCTGATCGTACCTGGTCCGCTGCAGCGCGACGCGAAGAGGGCGAGGGATCCGCGGATCCCTCGCCCTCTTCGCGTCGGCGGACCCGGTCAGACCCGGTCGTCGAGGCGGATCAGCTGCAGCAGGCCCTCGCCCGCGGGCGAGACCGTGGCCAGCACGGCCGATGATTCCTGCGTCTCCTGGACGAGCGATCGGTAGGCGGAGGTGACGTCGTCGCGCTGGACAGGGTCGGCGACCCGGCCCCCGGCGAGGATGCGCGGCACGAGCACCAGGCCGCCGGTGCGGGCGAGGCGGAGACCGTGCGAGACGTACTCGATGACGTTCTCGGGGTCGGCGTCGACGAGGACGATGTCGTACGACGCCTCGTTCATGCGGGGGAGCACGTCGATCGCGCGGCCGGCGATGAACCGCGCGCGGGTGGCGGGCACCTTCGCGTCCGCGAACGCCTGACGGGCGGCGGCGAGGTGCTCGGGCTCGTTGTCGATCGAGGTCAGCACCGCGTGCGGGGCCCCGCGCAGCAGCCAGAGTCCGGAGACGCCGGCGCCGGTGCCGATCTCGACGATGGAGCGCGCCGTTCCGGCGGCGGCGAGCACGGCGATCTGCGAGCCGACGACCGCGCTGATCGGGGCCGCTCCCAGCTCCACGGCGTGGGCGCGAGCGCGGGCGATGGTCTCCGGCTCGACGATGGACTCGCGAAGGAAGCGCGCGTTGGCGTCGTGCTCGCTCATGACCTGCCTCTCCCTGCGTGCATGGCTGACGTGTCCAGGGTATTCGCTCACCGCGCGCAGAGCCCGCAGGCGCGGCGGTAGCCTGGTCACATGACGTTCGGCCTCACCTTCGAGAAGCTGCTGCTCATCGGCCTGATCGCGGTGCTGATCATCGGCCCCGAGCGTCTGCCGCGTGCCGCGGAGGCCTTCGCGAGCATCGTGCGCAGGGCCGGCGAGTACATCCGCGACACGAAGTCCCGTGTGCGCGAGGAGATGGGACCGGAACTCGACGACGTGGACTGGCGCAAGCTCGACCCGCGGCAGTACGACCCCCGGCGCATCATCCGCGACGCGCTCCTCGAGGAGCCGGAGCCCGCGACCCCCGCGAAGGCGACGGCGACGATCGCCGAGCCGGTGGCCCCGCGCACCGCGCCGCCGACCTTCAGCGCGGAGGACCGCCCGCCGTTCGACAGCGAGGCGACCTGAGCCGTCAGGAGATCCGCGTCCGCAGGGTCGCCAGCTCCTCGTCGCTGAAGAGCGAGCGCGGGATGGCGGTGGCGACGGAGGCGTCGCGCACCTTGAAGATCACGGCGTCCCGTCCGACGCGGAGACTCTGGAACGTGGCGTAGGGGATCTCGGAACGACGACGATCGCTTCCCAACTGCAGCCGATCCTCTTCGAGTGCGACCCACACGACGCTCTCCACCGGCATCGCGGCCCGCACGGCGCGCCGGGCGCTCGAGGTGGTCAGGAGCACCGCGTAGGCGCCCAGTCCCACCGTGACCACGGGCATCCAGGCGATGATCGCGCTGACCTCGGCTCCCGTGGAGAGGAGGTCGTTGAGGGTGAAGACGGAGAGGACGAGTCCCGCCGCCAGTGCGACCCACATCACGATCGCGACGGGACGGGTGAGCGCGTAGACGGCCGCGTCGCGCGCCATCCTCCGCAGCAGTCCCTCATCCACGGTCACGGAGCGGTGCGGCATCCGTCCATCCTCCCACGCGTGCTCATCCGATCGACATGGGCAGCGAGCGGCCGGACAGGCCCCGGCCCCGTCGGGCGAGGGCGGCGGCCATCGTGCGGATCGCCTGCGCGGCGGCGTCGTCCGGCGCCGAGGTGACGACCGGGACGCCCTCGTCCCCGCCCTGGCGGAGCGCCGGGCTGAGCGGGATGGAGGCGAGCAGGGGGACCGGCGCGTCGGGCGCGGACAGGGCCTCCGCGACCGCCGCTCCGCCGCCCGCACCGAACAGGTCGATGACGGTGCCGTCGGGGAGGGTGTACGCGGACATGTTCTCGATCACGCCGATCACCCGCTGACCGGTCTGACGGGCGACGAGTCCGCTGCGGATGGCCACGTCGGAGGCCGCCGCCTGCGGCGTGGTGACCACGAGCACCTCGGCGTGGGGGAGGAGCTGCCCGATCGAGATGGCGATGTCCCCGGTGCCGGGCGGCATGTCGATGAGCAGGACGTCGAGATCGCCGAAGAAGACGTCGGTGAGGAACTGCGAGACCGTGCGGTGCAGCATCGGTCCGCGCCAGGCCACGACGGACTCCCCGTCGCGCAGGAACATCCCGATCGAGATGGTCTTCACCCCGTGGGCCACCGGCGGCAGCATGAGGTCGTCGATGCGCGTCGGCTGCGTGCCGGCCGGGATGCCGAGCAGACCGGGGATCGAGAAGCCGTGCACGTCCGCATCCACCAGGCCGACGGCGAGGCCCTGATCGGCGAGGGCGACGGCGAGGTTCGCGGTGACCGTCGACTTCCCGACGCCGCCCTTGCCGCTGGAGACGAGGATCACGCGGGTGAGGGAATCGGGCCCGAACGGCATGTGCCGGGCGGGGCGACCCGCGCGGAGCCGTTCGGTGAGGGCCTTGCGCTCGGCCGGGGTCATTACGCCCACCTCGACCTCGACGCCCGTGACCCCGGGGACCGTGGCGGCGGCACCGCGCACGTCGCGCTCGATGCGGTCGGCGGCGGGGCACCCCACGATCGTCAGCACGATGCCCACATGCGCCACGCCGTCTTCGACCGTGATGTCGCGCACCATGTCGAGGTCGCCGATCGGCCGCCGCAGCTCGGGGTCGGTCACCGCCGCCACCGCGGCTCTGACGCTCTCGGCCGCGGTCATGAGGCGGTGCCGCCTGCGGGCTTCTCCTCGGCGTCGCCCAGCTCGGCCAGCAGGGCACGGAGCTCCTGCCGCAGCACGTCGCGGGTGACCACCTGCGCGTTGCGCTCCTCCAGCGACATCCGCAGCGCGACGATCTCGCGGGCGAGGTACTCGGTGTCGGCGAGGTTGCGCTCGGCGCGCTGCCGGTCCTGCTCGATCTGCACGCGGTCGCGGTCGTCCTGGCGGTTCTGCGCGAGGAGGATCAGCGGTGCGGCGTACGAGGCCTGCAGCGACAGCATGAGGGTGAGCGCGGTGAAGCCCAGCGCGGCGTCGTCGAAGCGCACCTCGCGGGGCATGAGCGTGTTCCAGCCGATCCAGAGGATGCAGAAGAGGCTGAGGATGACGAGGAACGCCGGCGTGCCCATGGCACGGGCGACCCATTCCGTGAAGCGTCCGAAGCGGTCGCGCGAGGTCGACCGGGGGCGGGTGCTCGTCCGTCCTGGCGCGTCGAGGCGGGCGGCCCGCTCCTTGCGTGCCATCAGCGCGCCTCCGTCACGGGCGGGGCGACGTCGTCGCTGTCGTGCGTGCGCCAGTCGTCCGGCAACAGGTAGTCGAGGACGTCGTCGATGCTGATCGCGCCGACGAGGCGGTGGGCCGCGTCGATCACGGGCAGGGAGACGAGGTCGTAGCTGGCGAGCATGCGGGCGACCTCGGCGGCGGAGGCGGTGACGGGCACCGGCTCGAGGCTGTCGTCGAGGATGGCGCCGAGCCGCTCGTGCGGCGGATAGCGCAGCATCCGCTGGAAGTGCACGAGGCCGAGCAGCCGCCCGGTCGGCGTCTCGAACGGTGGGAGCGTCACGAACACCGCTGCCGCCAGGGCCGGGTGCAGCTCGTGGCGGCGGATGAGCGCCAGGGCCTCGGCGACCGTGGCGTCGGCGGACAGGATGATCGGCTCCGGGGTCATCAGACCGCCGGCCGTGTCGGGACCGTAGCGCAGCAGCATCCGCACGTCTTCCGCCTTCTCCGGCTCCATCCGCTGGAGCAACTCCTCCAGCTGGGTGGGCGGAAGCTGGGCGAGGAGGTCGGCGGCGTCGTCCGGCTCCATCTGATCGAGGATGTCGGCCGCGCGCTCCTCGCCGAGGCGGTCGAGGATGTGCACCTGCTCGTCCTCCGGCATCTCCTCGAGGGCGTCGGCGAGGCGATCGTCGGAGAGCTCCTCCGCGACCTCGATCATCCGCTGCTGCGGGAGGTCGAGGAGCGTGTTGGCGAGATCCGCGGCGTGCAGCTCGGAGTACGAGGCGACGAGCTGCTCGGCGGACTGCGACTCGCCCGGTGCGTGCTCCTCGGTGACCTCGCCCCAGGCCGCGAACGTCGTCGGGCCCTTGGCGAACGGCGACGCGCCGGTCTTCGGGCGGCGCAGGAAGAGCTGACTGATCGCCCACTCGCCGAGACGGTTCGGCTCGATCGCCACGTCCTCGATCACCGCGGTGCCGCTGCCGTCGGTCAGACTCACCCGCCGGCCCAGCATTTCGGCGAGGACGCGCACCTCGCCGGCGCGGGGAGAGAAGCGCCGCACGTTGATGAGGCCGGTGGTGATGACCTGCCCGGACCGGATCGACGTGACCCGGCCGATCGAGAGGAACACATGGCGCCGGCCGGGGATCTCCACGACCAGTCCGATCACGCGCGGGGCCGCGGTACTTCGATACACGACGACGACGTCCCGGACCTTGCCGAGCCGGTCGCCGACGGGATCGAAGACGGCGCACCCTGCCAGGCGCGCGGCGAAAACCCGTTGTGTGCTCACTCGACCAGCGTAGCCCGCGGCGTGCCGGGGCGGCTGTCGGGGCGGTCGCTCGGCCGGCCGCGAGGCACGACGTGGAAGAATAGCCGGATGAGCATGCTGAATCGCCCCGCGAGCGGCACGGACACCGGTGAGATCGTCGCCTCCATGCGCGACTACGAGAGCGCGCAGAAGGCGGTGTCGAAGCTGATCGCCGGAGAGGTCCCTGCGCGCGACATCGCGATCGTCGGGCAGAGCGTGCGGACGGTCGAGCGGGTGACCGGACGGCTCGGCTACGCCGCGGCCGCGCGGTCGGGAGCGATCAACGGGGTGCTCATCGGCCTCTTCCTGTCGGCGATCCTCGTGCTGGGCAACCCGGAGGTGCCGATCCAGCTGTTCGTCGGCTTCGTCCTCATCGGCGTCGCGGTGGGCATGCTGCTGAGTCTCGTCACCTACGCCATCGTGCGTCGCCGCCGTGACTTCGCGAGTGTGACGCAGTTCGCCGCGGACCACTACGAGGTGACCGTGCAGCCCGGGTCGCTGGCGAAGGCGCGGCAGGTCCTCGGCGCGCAGCGGGTCGCCCCCGTGCGTCCTCCGGTGAACCTGGACGAGCCGCCGAAGTACGGCGAGCGGATCCCGCAGGGCGCTCCTGCTCCGGCCCCTGAGCCTGCTCCGGCCCCTGAGCCTGCTCCGGCCCCTGAGCCTGCTCCGGCCCCTGAGCCCGGCCCGGCTCCTCAGCCTGCTCCCGCTCCTGAGCCCGGTCTTCCGCCGCGGCCCGCCGACCCGGAGACCGGCACCCCCGGATCCGTGCGGTGACCCCGGAGCCCTCCGCCGTCCGGATCGAGGTCGTCCTGCCCGCTGGCACGACCCCGGTGTCCGCCGACTGGACGCCGGGCACCCGCGATGACGTCGTGCTGATCGCCCACGGGGCCGGAGCGGGGAAGGACCACCCGTTCCTCGTCGGCTTCGACCGGGCCCTCGCCGCACTCGGCTACTCGACGCTGCGTTTCTCCTTCCCGTACGCCGAGCAGGGGCGCCGCATGCCCGGTCCCGCCGCCCACGCGGTCGCGACGTGGGAGGCCGCGGTCGCCGAAGCCCGTGCACGGGCGCCGCATGCGGCCGTGTGGGCGACCGGGAAGTCCTACGGCGGGCGCATGGCGTCCCTGGCCGTCGCAGAGGGGCTCGTCGTGGACGGCCTCGTCTACCTCGGCTACCCGCTCCACCCGCCGGGGCGTCCGGACAAGCCGCGGATCGCCCATCTCCCCTCGATCACCGTCCCGCAGCTCTTCGTGGAGGGCACCGCGGACCCGTTCATCCAGCCGATCGCCCAGCTCGAGGAGGCCGTCGCGTCCTGTCACGACGCGCGGGTGCACTGGGTCGAGGGTGGCGGCCACTCCTTCGAGGTGAAGGGCCGGCGGCGGCCGCCGGCGGACGTCGCCGCGGACCTGGCGCCCGTGGTCGACGCCTTCGTCAGCACGCTGCGGGGGTGAGGAGCGGGGCCGCGGCCCCACTCCCTCCCGTCGTCAGCCCTGCAGTCGCGCCATCCAGGCTTCGACCTCGTCGGCCGTGCGCGGGATGTCCGCGGAGAGGTTGACCGGGCCGTCCTCGGTCATCAGGATGTCGTCCTCGATCCGGACGCCGATGCCGCGCAGCTCGGCGGGTACCGTGAGGTCGTCGATCTGGAAGTACAGCCCCGGCTCGATCGTGAAGACCATGCCCGGCGTGAGGATGCCGTCGTAGTACATCTCGCGGCGCGCCTGCGCGCAGTCGTGCACGTCGATGCCGAGGTGGTGCGACGTGCCGTGCACCATGTAGCGCCGGTGCTGGCCGCCCTTGTCCGCGTCCAGGGCCTCCTCGGCGGTGACCGGGAGCAGGCCCCACTCCGCGGTGCGCTCGGCGATCACGGCCATCGCCGCGGCGTGCACGTCACGGAAGCGGACACCGACCTTCGCCGCTGCGAAAGCCGCGTCGGCGGCCTCGCGCACGGTCTCGTAGACGCGGCGCTGCACGTCCGTGAACGTCCCGGACACCGGCAGCGTGCGGGTGATGTCAGCGGTGTAGAGGCTGTCCGCCTCCACGCCCGCGTCGACGAGGATGAGGTCTCCCGGCACGACCGTGCCGTCGTTGCGCGTCCAGTGCAGGTAGCACGCGTGCGGCCCGGACGCGGCGATCGTGTCGTAGCCCTCGCCGTTGCCGTCCTCGCGGGCGCGGCGGTGGAAGACGCCCTCGACGACGCGCTCGCCCCGGGCGTGCGCGACCGCGGCCGGGAGCTCACGGATGATGTCGTCGAAGCCCTGCGCCGTGATCGCCACGGCCCGGCGCATCTCGGCGATCTCGAAGTCGTCCTTGATGAGGCGCAGCTCGGAGACGAAACGCGTGAGGGCTTCGTCCTCGTCGAGGACGAGCTCGCCGTCGACCGGGGCGAACTCGTGCAGGTGCGCCGTGGCCACCTGCAGGTCGGCGGCGACGCCGGCCAGCGACGGGCGCGGGCCGATCCAGAACTCGCCGACGGTAGCGTCGGCGTAGAACTCGGTCGTGGTGCGGTCGGCGCGCTCGCGGAAGTACAGGGTGATGTCGTGTCCGTCGGACGTCGGCTCGAAGACGAGCACCGAGTCCGGCTCCGCGTCGGAGGCCCAGCCGGTGAGGTGCGCGAAGGCGGAGTGCGCGCGGAAGACGTAGTCGGTGTCGTTGCTGCGCTGCTTGAGCGAGCCGGCGGGGATCACGAGGCGCTTGCCGGGGAACGCGGCCGAGACGGCGGCGCGGCGGCGCTCGGCGTACGGAGCCTGGGCGCGCGGCGCGGGCAGCGTCTCCGGACGCTCGGCCCAGCCGGTGGAGATGGTGTCGAGGAAGCCCTGCGGGAAGGGCTGCTTGCGGTTGGTCGAGCTGTTCTCGACGGGGGCTTCGACGGTCTCGTCAGCGATCGTGTCGTTTTCTCCGGTGCTCATCCGTCCAGTCTCTCACCTGGAGGCCCCCGGCGTGATCAGCCGGCCGGCTCGAGCTGCACGATGAGGGCGCGATGATCGCTGCCCCCGGCGTCGTCGAGCACGGCGGAGCCCGTGGGGCGCCAGTTGGCCGACGCCATCACGTGGTCGATGGGGGCGCCGGCGAGAGCGGGGAACGAGCTCGGCCAGGTGCCGGACATCCCGTTGCCGGTCCGGGAGGCGACGTCGCGGCAGTACCCGATGTCGCCGCCGTCGATGCCGAGGGAGGCCATGTGATCCACGGTCGCATTGAAGTCGCCGGCGAGGATGAAGTCACCTGCGGGGCACTGGTCGGCGATCCACTGCAGGTCGCTCTGCCACTGCTGCATCTCCTCCATGCGCGGCGCGACGGCATGCACGGCGACGATCGTGGGGCCATCGCCGTCGATGGGCATGAGCACGGCGCTGGGCACGGATCCGGTGTTGTTGCTCCCGTCCTTCGACGACTCGATGACGGAGTACTCGCCGAGCTCCGGAGCCACGAGCACGGTGGTCTGCCACGACTGCGGACCGTCCTCCACGTCCGGGCGGAACTGCACGTGGTGCACCCACATGGGATGCCCCTGCTCGCGCAGCATGAGCGCGATCCGCTCGCCGACCTCCTCGGTGGTCTCGGGCAGCGCCACCACGTCGGCCTCCTGCTCCAGGATCTCCCGGGCGATCTGCTCGGCGGAGACGGCCTCACCCGCCGTGTTCCAGGTGAGCACCCGCAGGCTCGTGTCGGTCCGCTCGGGGAGGGCGGCCACGCCGAACCCCCGCGTCGCCCCGATCACGCCGGTCGCGGCGGCACCGAGCAGCGCGACGATCAGGATGGACGCCGCGAAGCCCCGCAACGGCCGGGCGAGCAGGAGCAGCAGCGCCAGCACCGCGATGACCAGGAAGCCGCCGAGCACGAGGCCGCGGGCGGCGACGAGCTGAGCGAACGGGTAAGTCTGCTCGAGGCGGAAGAACTGCGGCCACACGACGACCGCCGTCGCGATCGCGAACAGGACGGTCAGCAGGATCCCCAGGAGTCGAAACATCCCGTCCAGCCTAGAAGCGCCGCCTGTGAAGTCCCTGCCTCAGGACCGGCTCGTCGCCGCGATCGGTGTCCGGGATTCCGCGCCACGCGCGTCGGCGCTCGGTACGCTCGGAGGATGCCCGTTCCGCCCGCCGGTCCCGCCGACCTGCACCTGCATTCCAACCACTCCGACGGCACTGAGGCGCCCGCCGAGGTCATGAGACAGGCGCATCGGCACGGGGTGCGGACCGCGGCGCTCACGGATCACGACCGCACCACCGGCTGGGCGGAGGCCGGCGACGCCGCCGTCGCCCTGGGTATGACCTTCCTTCCGGGCATGGAGCTCTCCGCCAAGCACGAATGGCGCAGCGTGCACGTGCTCGGCTACCTCTTCGATCCGGAGGATGCGGCGCTGCGGGCCGAGACCGACCGGATCCGGAACGACCGGATCGGGCGCGCGGAGCGCATCGTCCGCAACATCGGCCGCGACTACGACCTGCACTGGGACGACGTCCTCGCCCAGACCACGCTCGACGCGACGGTCGGCCGTCCCCACATCGCCGATGCCCTGGTGGCCCGCGGCATCGTGCGCGATCGGGGGGAGGCCTTCGACGGCATCCTGCACCCGAGGGAGGGCTACTACGAGCCCCACTACGCGCCGGACCCGCTGACCGCCGTGAGACTGCTCACCGAGGCGGGAGGCGTGGCGATCATCGCGCATCCCGTGACGGCGGGCCGTGATCGGATGATGCCAATGCCGTACATCGAGCGGCTGCTCGAGGCGGGGCTGGCCGGGTTCGAGGTGGACCATCGAGAGAACACGGCCGCCGGCAAGCGGCTCCTTCGCGAGCTGGCGGAACGACACGACCTCATCGTCACCGGGTCCAGCGACTACCACGGCACGGGCAAGCCCAACGTGCCGGGGGAGAACACCACCACGGAGGCCATGGTGGCCCGCATCATCGACCGCGCCACGGGCACCCCGCCGCGGCGTCCCTGAGCCCGGCGGACTGTCGGCGGTCTCCCGGCGTTCTGTCGACCCCGACCGCTACGGTCCGAGGCATGCAACGTGCCACCTCCCTGGAGCGCCGCGTCGATGCGGCCGCCCGTCGTGTCCTCCGCGCGGTGCCGACGACGGGCTTCCGCGCCGGACTCGCCGAGTTCGTCGTGTTCGTGCTCAAGCAGGCGTGGGCGTGCGTGTTCGGCGCGGCGCTCCTGGTGGTGATCATCGCGGCCCGCCTCTGGTATCCCGACGACGCGGCGCTCGCCCGCAACGACGCCCTGACGATCGCGGCCGTCCTGATCCAGGTGGCGATGCTCGTGTTCCGGCTGGAGAGCGGACGGGAGCTCTGGGTGATCGTGCTCTTCCACATCACGGGGACCGCGATGGAGCTGTTCAAGACCGACGTCGGCTCCTGGGCGTACGCCGCGGACGGCATCCTGCGCATCGGCGGCGTCCCGCTGTTCAGCGGCTTCATGTATGCCGCGGTCGGCTCGTACATGGTGCGGGTGTACCGGCTGTTCGACCTCGGGTTCACCCGCTATCCGCGGCGGTGGATGACGGCCGTGCTGGCCGCGGCGATCTACATCAACTTCTTCACCCACCACTGGTGGTGGGACGCGCGGTGGGTGCTCCTCGCCGCCGTGGTCGTACTCTGGCTGCCCACGATCCTGCACGCGCGCGTGTGGCGCCGCACCATTCGCCTGCCGCTCCTGGTCGTGTTCGCCGGCGTCGCGGTGTTCATCTACCTCGCCGAGAACATCGGCACGTGGGCGGGCGCCTGGGCCTACCCGGACCAGGCGGAGGGATGGCAGCCGGTGTCGCTGAGCAAGCTCAGTTCCTGGTTCCTGCTGATGATCATCTCGGTCGTGCTCGTCGCCTGGGTCTACCCGCCGCAGGTCCCGGCCGCGCTCCTGCAGAACGAGGGGCGCCGCACGGAAGACCGTGCGGCGCCCCTCGGACGACGGTGATGCGGATCAGGCGCCCGCGACGGGTGCCGCTCCGGTGCCGGAGCCGCCGCGACGACGGCGGCGGCGACGCGCGGGAGCGGGCTTGCCGTCGTGGTGCTCCTTGCCGGCGCCGTCGTGCGTGCCGGCGCCCTCGGCGCCCCGGTCGGCGGCCTGCGGGGTCGAGCCCTCGGCGGACCCGCCCTCGGTCGCCCCTTCGGCGAAGGTCGAGCCGACGGGCGTGGAACCCGTGCGGCGGCGGCGACGGCGGCGCGTGCCGCCCTCCCCGGTCCCTTCGGCGGCGGCGTCGGCAGCGCGCTCCGGGCGACGGGAGCGCTCGGTCTTGACCGCCTCCTTCTTCGGCGCGCTCACGAGCCGGCCCTTCGTCCCCTCGGGGATGTCGAGGTCGGTGTAGAGGTGCGGGCTCGAGGAGTAGGTCTCGATGGGCTCGGGCTGGCCGAACTCGAGGGCGCGGTTGATGAGGGCCCACTTGTGCAGGTCCTCCCAGTCGACGAACGTGACGGCGATGCCGGTCTTCCCCGCGCGGCCGGTGCGTCCCGCGCGGTGCAGGTAGGTCTTCTCCTCGTCGGGGATCGTGTGGTTGATGACGTGCGTGACGTCATCAACGTCGATACCGCGCGCGGCCACATCCGTCGCCACGAGCACGTCCTTCTTGCCGGCTTTGAACGCGGCCATGGAGCGCTCGCGCTGGTCCTGGCCCATGTCGCCGTGCACGCCGCCCACGTTGAAGCCGCGGTCGGTGAGCTCGTCGACGAGGCGCTGGGCCGCGCGCTTGGTCCGCGTGAAGATCACGGTCTTGCCGCGCCCCTCGGCCTGCAGGATGCGCGCGATGACCTCGTCCTTGTCGAGCGAGTGCGCGCGGTAGACGAGGTGCTTGATGTTCGCCTGCGTCAGACCCTCGTCCGGATCGTTCGCGCGGATGTGGATGGGGTTGGTCATGAACCGCCGCGCGAGCGCGACGATCGGGCCGGGCATGGTCGCGGAGAACAGCTGGGTGTGCCGCACCGCCGGCACCTTCTGGAAGATCTTCTCGATGTCGGCGAGGAAGCCGAGGTCGAGCATCTTGTCGGCCTCGTCGAGCACGACCTCGGTCGCGTTCGAGAGATCGAGCAGGCGCTGGCCGGCGAGGTCGATGAGACGACCCGGCGTGCCGACGACGATCTGCGCGCCGGCCTTGAGCTGGTCGATCTGCCCCTCGTAGGCCTTGCCGCCGTAGATGGCGACGACGCTCGTGGAGCGGTTGCTCGTGAGGAGGTCGATGTCCTCGTAGACCTGCACCGCGAGCTCGCGGGTGGGGACGACGATGAGGGCCTTGACGCCCGGCTCCGGGTCCTTCCCGAGTCGCTGCACGACCGGGATGCCGAAGCCGAAGGTCTTGCCGGTACCGGTCTTGGCCTGCCCGATGATGTCCTGGCCGGGGAGGCCGAGGGGGATGGTCTGCTCCTGGATGGGGAAGGCATCGACGATGCCCTTCGCTGCCAGTGCGTCGACGATGTCCTGGTCGATGCCGAGTTCGGCGAAACTTGTCACTGTGTTCAGATGCCTGTCCGGCGACCTCGCGATCGCCTCGTAAACGGAGCCACGCCGTCTCGTGTGCCACAGGCGCGGGGCCCCGCTCCGACGGCGGGGACACGCCCAGCCTACCGGAGGGGCGGCTCCGGACAGGGAGGACGCCGTCGCCCGAGTATTGTGAACGACGTGGCCGACTCGGGAGGAACACCTCGTGGTTAAGTGGTTCTGGCAGCGCGATGCCGCGCCGCGACGCACCCTGGCGCTGCGCAGCCGCGGCGAGCAGAGCGATGCGACGCGTGTCGACTTCGCGGAGCTGGCGCCCGAGCTCGACCGGTTCCTCGGCCAGGCGGCCTACCTCCAGCTCGGCTACTTCGAGACGCTGACGCGGCTCATCCGCGCGACTCCCGAGCTGTCCGAGAAGGAGTCGCTGTCCCGGGCCGCCGGTGCCGCGCTCACCAAGCACCGGGGCATCGTCGACATCATCGCGGCACGCGGCCAGGACCCGACGCAGCTCATGCTCCCGTTCCGCGAGCACCTGGACGCGTTCCGGCGCAAGACCATCGGGGCGCGCCCGCGCGAGACCCTGCTCGCGGTCTACATCACGGCGGGCATGCTCGACGACTTCTACCTCGCGCTCGCCTCGAGCTACGGCGAGACGGGGCGGCGGGTCGCCGAGATCCTGCGCGAGGATGATGCGCGCCACGAGATCGTCGCGATCATCCAGGAGACGATCGAGAGCGACGAGGAGTGGCGCTCGCTGCTGTCCATGTGGGCACGGCGCCTCGTGGGGGACACGATCCTCGTCTGCCGTGCGGCCCTGCGGCCGGAGCTCCTCGCCGTGGAGGAGGCCCGGATCGAGCCGGTGTACACCGAGCTTATGGGAGCGCACGCCCGCCGCATGGATGCGATGGGACTCGCGTCGTAGCTCAGATCCCGAGCGCGGCCTTCGTCTGCGCGTCACCGCGTCGACGCCCTGCGGTGAGAGCCGCGGTCGCCAGCGCCGCGACGACCACCGCGCCGAGGATGCTCGCGAGCCACAGCCAGACGCTGTCCTCGCCCACGCCGGCCCATTGCAGGCTTGTGTAGACGATCGCCGAGACGGCCGTCGCGATCGCCGGGGCGAGGGCGACGCCCCGCAGCTCGCGACCGCCGATCAGGAAGTGCGCGGCGATCCCGAGCACGCAGGCGCCGACGAGGGCGAGGAGGATGTACATGCGCGGGTCAGGCGACGAAGCCCACGCGACGCGACTCCTCGGTGCCCAGCTCGATGTAGGCGAGGTTCGCGGTCGGCACGATGTAGGAGTTGCCCTTCACGTCGGCGAAGCTCAGGTGCGAGGCGCTCTGCTCGAGTGCCGCGGAGACCTGGGTGCGGACCTCGTCCGCCGTGGCAGCGGTGTCGAAGCTCAGCTCGCGGCCGGTGTTGATGATGCCGATGCGGATTTCCACGGGTGCTCCTTGCAGGTCGTCGGACTCGCCCAACTCTATCGCGCAGCCGGCGGCGGAGACCGGTGACGGGGGCCGTTTCGCCCTGAGCGCACAACCCGCGAGCAGCCCCGCCCTCGACGCCGATGTCCGCGCCTCCCGATAGCGTGGAGGGATGATGTCGGATGCCGCGCAGCGAGCTGTGATCACGGCGCCGCCGACCGCATCCGGCGTCGTGATCGGCGCCCCCGGCACGGGTAAGACGCGCACGCTCGTCGACCGGGTCGTGCAGCTCCTCGAGGTCGAGGGGCTGCGTCCGGAGGAGGTGCTGGCGCTCACCCCGAGCCGGCAGGCGGCCACCGCGCTGCGCGACCGGATCGGCGTGCGCATCGGCCAGGCGACGCCAGGGCCACTGGCACGCTCGCTCGGGTCGTTCGCGTTCCAGCTGGTCCGCGGGGCGATGGTCCGCGAAGGCGTCGAGCCGCCGGCGCTGCTCACCGGCGCCGACCAGGATCGCATCATCGCCGAACTGCTGGCCGGAGATGCCGAGGACGCCCGCATCTCCTGGCCTCCGGCGCTCAGCGAGCCGGTCCGCGCCTCGAAGGCCTTCCGCTCCGAGCTGCGCGCCTTCCTCGCGGAATGCACGGAGCTGGGGGCGAGCCCGGCGGAGCTGCGCGCCACGGGCGACGCGGTGTGGACGGCGGCCGCCGACTTCGTGGAGGAGTACCGCGCGGTGCTCGACGCCCTGCGGGCCGCGCACCGTGACACCGCCGACCTCCTCAGCGAGGCGGCGGGGATCCTCCGCACCGCCGACGGCGCCACCCTCGGACCGCTCGCACCGCTGCGGGTGGTGCTCATCGACGACGCCCAGGAGCTCACGCGCGGCGGGGTCGGCGTGGTGCGCGCGCTCCGGGAGCGGGGCGTCGCGGTGCAGGCGTTCGGCGATCCCGACATCTCCTCCGGTGCCTTCCGCGGTGCCAGTCCCGAGCTGTTCGCGCAGCTCACCGGCGCGCTCGGCACCGTGCACGTGCTCGACGGCGCGCACCGGCAGCGCCCCCTGCTGACCGCGCTGACGCGCACGGTGACGCAGGCGATCGGGGCGTCAGGACGGGTCGAGCACCGGCGGGCGCCGGCGCCCGCGGCCGAGGACGACGAGGCCGAGGTGTCGACCTTCCTCGCCCCGTCGCCCTACGAGGAGTTCGACCGCATCGCCGGGGTCATGCGGGACTGGCATCTCCGCGCCGGGATCCCGTGGGAGCGGATGGCGGTCATCGCCCATGACACCCGTCAGGTCACAGCCCTCGAGACCGAGCTCGCCGCGCGCGAGATCCCGACGAGGGCCGCCGGTGTGCAGCGCCCGCTCGGCAGCGAGGGGATCGTGCGCGACATCGTCGGCATCGTCCGGCTCGCGCTGACCCCGGACGACGAGCGCACGGTGCAGGCCTGGGAGGAGGCGCTGCGCACACCGTTCGGCGGCATGGATGCGATCGCGCTGCGGCGGCTGCGCGCGCGGCTCCGCCACCTCGAACTCGGGCAGGGCGGGTCGACCCCGGCGCGCGAGCTGCTGCGCGCGGCGATGTCGGCGCCGGCCACCCTGACGCTCATCGATGCGCCCGAGTCGCGGACCGCCGAGCGCTTCGCCGAGACGGTCGCCGGCGTCGCCCGTGCGGCGGCGGAGGGCGAGACGATCCACGACCTCCTGTGGCGCATCTGGGAGCAGGCCAGGGCCGTCGACGGGCGGCGGCTGCACGTCGCGTGGCGGGAGATCTCGCTGCTGCCCACCGGCGCCGAGACGGCGCGGTCGCTCGACGCCCTCGTGGCCCTCTTCGACGCGGCCAAGCGCTTCGTCGAGCGCACCCCGAACGAGCGTCCCGAGGTGTTCGTGCGCGACATCCTCGACAGCGAGGTGCCGGAGGACACGCTGTCGTCGCCCGAGCGGCCGGGCACGGTGACGCTGCTCACGCCGGCCACAGCGCTCGGCACGGAGTTCGACGCCGTGGTCGTCGCCGGGGTGCAGGACGGCGTGTGGCCCAACGTGCGGCTGCGGGGCGGGCTGCTCCAGACCTGGCGGCTCGCCGACGCGCTGATCGCGGCGCGCTCTGGCCTGCCGGCGGAGGTGCCCGGCGTGCTCGACCGGCGTCGCGCCGCTCTGCACGACGAGCTGCGCCTGTTCGTGCGGGCGCTCTCCCGGGCGCGCCATCGACTGCTCATCACCGCCGTGGACGACGACGACCTGTCGCCCAGCGCGTTCTTCGGATTCCTGCCGCCGCCGGAGCCGCCGGAGCGCCATGCCTCGGCGGAACACCCCCTCACGCTGCGCGGGCTCGTCGCGCGGCACCGTCGCGTGCTCACCACGGCCCCCGCCGAGCAGGCGCGGCGCGAGGCCGCCGCCCAGCTCGCCGTCCTGGCCAGGGAGGGGGTGCCCGGTGCGCATCCGCACGACTGGTACGGAGTAACGGCGCCGTCGACCGCGGCACCGCTCCGCGATCTCGCCGCGAACGGCGCACGGGTGTCGCCCTCGGCCGTGGAGTCGTATGAGGAGTGCGGTCTCAACTGGGTCGTCTCGGCCCTCGGGGGCGATACGGTCATGCCGCCGACGGCCGGTATCGGCACGATCGTCCACGAGGCGATGGAGCGCGTACCGGACGGCGATCTCGCGCGCATGCGGGAGATCGTCGAGGAGCACTGGCCGGAACTCGACTTCGAGACGGCGTGGATCGGACGCAAGGAGCGCCGCCGCGCCGACCTGTTCGTCGACCGGCTGCACAGCTACCTCGGCGAGGTGAGGAGAGACGGCGGGCGCGTCCTCGGCAGCGAGGTGGAGTTCCGGTTCGCCGTCGACGTGTCCGGTGCGACCGCCGAGCCCACGGTGCACCCGGTGGGAGTGGACCGCGGGCACCGTGCCATCGTGCACGGCTACATCGACCGGGTCGAGGCGTACCCGCCCGGTGCCGGCGAACACGGCCCGGCGCGCGGCCGCGGCTGGCAGACGATGGCCGGCGGGCCGGAGGGGACCACGGTGGTCGTCGACCTAAAGACCGGGAAGACCGATCCGGAGTCGGACGGCGGCGTCGTCCAGCACGCCCAGCTCGCGGCGTATCAGATCGCGGTGCAGGAGGGTCTCGTGCCCGGCGCCGCGCCGGGCTCGCTCGGGGGCGCGCGGCTCGTCATCGTCTCGAAGACGCTGGCCAAGAGCGACTACCGCGTCGCGCATCAGCATGCTCTGGACGCCGAGGCCCGATCGCAGTTCCTGCGCCGGGTCGCGGAGGTCGCCCGCGGCATGTCGGCGGCGAGCTTCTCGGCTCAGGTCGAGGCGCACTGCGCCGACACCCAGCGCCGGGTGCATCCGTGCCGCATCCACACCGTCCCGGCGGTGAGCGCATGACCGCAGGACCCGCGGACGCCGTGCTCTCGGCGACCGATATCGCCGCCGCGCTCGGACTCCCGACCCCGACGCCCGCCCAGCAGCAGGTGATCGAGGCCCCGCTCGAGCCCGCCCTCGTCGTCGCCGGAGCCGGCAGCGGCAAGACGGAGACCATGTCGGCCCGGGTCGTCTGGCTCGTCGCGAACGGGCTCGTCCGCCGGGACGAGGTCCTCGGACTCACGTTCACGCGCAAGGCGGCGGGGGAGCTGGCGGAGCGCATCGGCGCCCGCCTCGCCGTCGTCGACGAGTACGGGCGGCGGGGTCTGCTCCCGCACCTCCCGGAGATCGTCGCCGGAGGAGCGCTGCGCCGGGTGGCGGACGCCGCGCCGGGGCGCCAGCGGGAGCTCGTCCGCGCGCAGGTCCTCGACGACCTCGCCCGGCAGCACGGCACGGGCGGAGAGCCGGCGGTCCGCACCGCCGACGACCTCCTCATCCGCCCGCGCGTGTCGACCTACAACGCCTTCGCGGACGGCATCGTCCGCGAGCACGCCGCCCGCATCGGCCGGGATCCGGATGTGGCGATGCTGAGCCAAGCGGCCTCCTGGATGCTGGCGCGGGAGGTCGTGCTCCGCAGCGACCTGCCGGAACTGGAGGAGGTCGACTACGCCCTGGGGACGGTCATCGACGCCGTGCAGCGGCTCGCCGGCGAGGCCCTCGACCACCGCGTCGACCTCGCGGAGGCGGAACGCCTCGCCGCGGCGCAGGCCGCGGCGTTCGAGCCCTACCGCTCCCACGCCGACGTCGAGAAGGCGGCGGTCAACCTGCGTACCCTCCCGACCCTGACCCGCCTCGTGCGGGACTACATCGCCGAGAAGGATCGCCGCGGCGTGCTCGACTTCGCCGACCAGGTCTCCGGCGCGTACGACATCGTCGAGTCCGCGCCGGACGTCCGCGCCGAGCTGCGCGAGCAGCACCGCGTGGTGCTGCTCGACGAGTATCAGGACACCTCCGTGATCCAGACGCGCTTTCTCGCGGAGCTGTTCCGCGACACGGCCGTCATGGCCGTCGGCGATCCGCACCAGTCGATCTACGGCTGGCGCGGGGCCAGTGCCGACAACCTGTATGCGTTCCCCCGGTCGTTCTCGAGTGCAGGCGGCGTGCGCACCTACAGCCTCATGACGAGCTGGCGCAACGACCGGAGGATCCTCGACGTCGCCAATCGGGTGCTCGAGCCGCTGCAGCGCCCCGGACTCGATGTGCCGCCGCTGGAGCCGCGGCCGGGCGCGGGGGAGGGCACGGTCGCCGTGCGCTACCCCTTCACCGTCGACGACGAGGCCGCCGAGGTCGCGGCCTGGTTCGCCGAACGCCGCGCCGCCCACGAGGCGACCTCGGCCTCCCCGCACACCGGCGCCATCCTGTTCCGGTCCAAGCGCCACATGCAGACCTTCGCCGGCGCGCTCGCCGCGCGGGGCATCCCGCACCGCATCCTCGGCCTGGGCGGCCTGCTCGCCACGCCCGAGGTCGTCGATGTGGTCTCGACGCTGCGGGTGGTGCACGATCCGACGGCGGGCTCGGCGCTGATCCGGCTCCTCACCGGCCCGCGCTTCGGCGTCGGGGTGGCGGACATGGCGGCGCTCTACGAGCTGGGGCGCGCACTCGCGGAGCGCGACACCGCCCTCATGCCCCTGCCCGACGAGGTCAGGGTGCGGCTCCGCTCCTCCCGCGGTGCCGACGAGGCCGTCTCCATCGTGGACGCGGTCGACATCGTGCGCGCGGTCCGGGACGACTACCGCCTGCTCGAGGGGATCACGCCGGAGGGACGCGCCCGGATCCGCGCGGCAGGGGAGATGCTGGAGCGTCTGCGTCGCGCGTCGTCCCAGCCCATCCCGGAGCTCATCCGGCTCATCGAGCTGGAGCTGCGGCTGGACATCGAGCTCGCCGCCAACGAGACCCGAGGTCCCGCGCGCGTCGCAGCGACCCAGCTGCGGGCGTTCGCCGACGAGGTGCGCGCGTTCCTCGCCGCCGACGAGCGCGGCACGATCGGCAGTCTGCTGGCCTGGCTCGACAAGGCCGAGAGCACCGACGAGCTGATGCCGCGCCCGGAGCCGCCGGAGCCCGGCGTCGTGCAGCTCCTCACGATCCACGGGTCGAAAGGCTTGGAGTGGGACGCGGTCGCCGTCGTGCGCCTCGTGGTCGACGAGCTGCCGGGACGCGTGTCCGACACCTCCGGCTGGTTCGGCTTCGGCGTCGTTCCCTTCGCGCTGCGCGGAGACCGGGATGCGCTCCCGCGCTTCGTCTGGGATCCGGAGGAGGCGATGGCGGGGGAGACCGACCCCGGCACGCGGCAGAAGCGCGCCCAGGCGTCGCTGTCGGGCGGTGTGACGAAGGCGAATCCGCACGGTGGCGCGCTCAAGCGCTTCAAGGACGCCTACCGGGAGTATCAGCGCCAGGAGGAGCGTCGCCTCGCCTATGTGGCGATCACCCGCGCCAAGAGCGATCTTCTGCTCAGCGGAGCCCACTGGGCGGGCCAGAAGGCGCCGCGCACACCGAGCCCGTACCTCCTCGAGGCCATCGACGTCCTCAGCCTCGACGAGATCTCGCCGGTCGATCCCGACGAGAACCCGTACGACGGTCCCGGCGCCACGCTCCACTGGCCGCTCGATCCCCTCGGCGGGAGGCGCGCCGTGGTGACCGCCGCGGCCGCGCTCGTCGAGGAGGCCCTGCACGACGACGCCGCCGTTCCGACGGAGGAGCTGCGCCGGCTCCTCGATGAGCGGGCGGCCCGCCAGCACGGAACGGACGCGGAGGCTCCCACCCGCGTGCCCGCCTCCCGGTTCAAGGACTACGTCACGGATTACACCGGCACCCTGTCCTCGCTCGTGCGTCCGATGCCGGAGCGTCCGTACCGCCAGACCCGTCTGGGGACCCTGTTCCACGCGTGGGTGGAGCAGCGCTCCGAGCTCGTCGGCGTCGGGACCCGGGTCGATGAGGCGCTCTGGGAGATCGACGAGGACGAGCCCGAGGGCGACAGCGTACCGGGCGCTCCGGGGTCAGGGGCAGCGGCGGATGCCGCCGACCTCGCGGCGCTGCAGGAGACCTTCGAGCGGAGCGAGTGGGGGCCGCTGCAGCCCCTCGCCGTGGAGATCGAGATCGACTTCGCGCTGGGCGCCGGCCTTCCGGGGACGGGTGCCGGCGCCGCGGACGCGCACATCGTGATCTGCAAGCTCGATGCGGTGTATCGACGCGCCGACCGCGGCGGACGGATCGAGATCGTGGACTGGAAGACCGGGCGGGCGCCGCGGACGCCGCAGGAGCGCGAGGAACGGATGCTGCAGCTCGCCCTCTATCGGCTCGCGTACCACCGACGGTTCGGTGTCCCGCTGGAGGAGATCGACGTGGCGCTGTACTACGTGGCCGACGACCTCGTCATCCGCGGGGATCGCGTCTACTCGGAGGAGGAGCTCTTCCAGCGCTGGAGCGCTGCCCGCGCCGCGCGCTGAGCCTCCTCGGAGTCGTCGTCGGCTGCGGGGGAGGACGAGGGGGCGGAGTGCTCAGCTCGTCCGCTCCCGCGCGTCTCGGCGAACGCCTGGGCGACGCCGGAGAGGTCTTCGGTCTCGATGCTCGCCACCGCGGCGCGGCGTTCCGCGTCCGGCTGCGACGGTGCATCCGCGGGCTTCTCCGCGTCCGTCGACGCCGCCGCCGGGGCGTCGCGGTCGGCGTCGTCCGCCTCCGCCGCCCAGAGTTCTTCGGGGTTGTAGGCGTCGGTCTGCATCGAGGTGTCCACCTCGGGGGCGGCCGCCACCGGCACGCGGTCGAGCGCGTCCATGGCGGAGTCCACGTCCGAACGTCGGTCGCCGGGCACGCCGAGGTCGTCATGGCGGAGGCCGTCGGCGAGAGCCTCGAGCAGCGCCGCAGCGTCCTCCACGATGTCCTCGCGCCGCAGCGCGTCGCCGTGGACGAGCCAGCGCGCGAACTCCAGCTCGGCGAGCAGACGCGCGCGGACCTCGAGCCCGGCATCGGGAGTGCGGTCCATGGCACGGGCGTAGGCGCCGTGCACGTCGGCCGCCGCGTCGGGAGCCGCGGACAGCCAGGAGAGATCGAGTGCCGGATCGCCGACCGCGAGACCGTGCCAGCCGATCACGCCGGTGACCTCGGGGCCGCGCTCGGGGTGGTCGTCGAAGAGGAAGGACGTCGCCTGCACGCCGCCGAGCACGACGGTCGACTCGAAGCGCCAGAGGTCGTCGTCGGCGACGGCGTCCCGCCACCGCACGGTGAGGCGGGCAGGGACGTGTCCGGTGGCGGCCGCGGTGTCGACGAGGCGCTCCAGCTCGGCGCGGCTCTCCTCGGCGCTGCGCATCACGAGCCCGGCGCCGCGGACGAC
Organism: Microbacterium sp. NPDC057658; assembly: GCF_042799975.1. Taxonomy (NCBI): domain Bacteria; kingdom Bacillati; phylum Actinomycetota; class Actinomycetes; order Micrococcales; family Microbacteriaceae; genus Microbacterium; species Microbacterium sp. NPDC057658. Next base: position 1,677,294 of record NZ_JBHVHT010000001.1, read on the forward strand.
CGACGTCGGCAGCCCGTGCACGGCGGCGATCGCGGCTCCCATGGATTCCGCCGCGCCGCGTCCGGCGGGCACCATCGACGCCTCGATCTGGAAGCCGGGGAGCAGCTCGGTCACGAGCGCACGCCCTTCGCCCACCCTGGTCTCGCCGATGTAGCCGGGGGCGCGGAACGGCAGCATGGCACGCGCACCGTCGGTGAGGGCGCGCAGCGCCAGGGCCTCCGCCGCCAGCTCCCGCGCCGCGTCATCGTCGTCAGCCACGCGGATCGCGAGTTCCCGGCCGTCGGCGAGCGAGGCGACGGCGGAGTCGAAGCGCCCGTCGCCGTCCGCGGTGAGCGCCCGGGTGCCCGTGACCTCCGCGCCGGGAAGTGCGGCCGTCACCGCCGCGGCTAGAGTGAATGGAGAGCGTCCCATGCCCCCAGGGTAGGTCGGCTCAGGGGCGGTCCCGCCTCCGCCACGCCCGTGAAAGGGGGAGTCGATGAGCATTCCGCGCCCGTTCTTCGACCGCGCCGCCGAACTCCGCGAGGAGGAGGGCGTGCTCGAGCGTCTGCGCGACGACGCGGGCTCGCGCGTCGTCGTCGTCCGGGAGGGACGTGTGCGCGTGGCGGCCTCCGCGCTGCTGCGCGTCTCGCCGGACGAGGTCGCGGACGGGACATGGGCGCTGCTCGGCCGGGATGCCGACGGCGCGGCGCTCCTGCTCGCCGCGCTGCCGCCGGAGACCGATGCCCTCGACACCGCGCCCGACGAGATCTGGCTCGGGCTCCGCGACCTCGGCGGGCGCCTGGACGCGGGGGAGTCCGAGGTCCTGGTCGCCGCCGTCGCCCTGGCCGGCTGGCTCCGCGACGCCCCGTTCTGCCCCACCTGCGGTGGAGGGACGGAGCTGCGCAACGCGGGCTGGTCTCGACGGTGCCTGGTGTGCGGGCGCGAGCACTTCCCGCGGACCGATCCCGCCGTGATCGTCGCCGTCGAGAGCGGGGACGGCGAGCGGCTGCTGCTCGGCGCCAACGCCAACTGGGGCGGACGCATGTACTCCTGCTTCGCGGGTTTCACCGAGGCGGGCGAGTCCCTCGAAGCCACCGTGCACCGGGAGATCGAGGAGGAGTCCGGCGTGCGGCTGTCGGCCCTCCGCTACGTCTCCTCGCAGCCGTGGCCGTTCCCGCGGTCGCTCATGGTCGGCTTCCGGGCGGTCGTCGAGGACGACGCGGCGGCGCGCCCGGACGGCGAGGAGATCATCGACGTCCGGTGGTTCACGCGGACGGAGATCGGCTCCGCGCTCGCGGGGAACGGTCCGGTCGGACTCCCGGGGCCGGCCTCGATCGCGCGGGCCCTCATCGTCGACTGGTTCGAGGAGCGCCCGTGAGCGCACTCGATGCCCTCGACGAGCGGCAGCGAGCGGCGGCCTCGGTCCTGCGGGGCCCGGTGGCGGTGCTCGCGGGGGCCGGGACGGGCAAGACCAGGGTCATCACGCATCGCATCGCGCACGGGGTGGACACGGGTGCCTACTCGCCGTCGCGCGTGATGGCGGTCACGTTCACCGCGAAGGCCGCCGGCGAGCTCCGCGGCCGCCTCCGTGCGCTCGGGGTCGAGGGCGTGGCCGCCCGCACCTTTCACGCGGCGGCCCTCGCACAGCTCAACTTCTTCTGGCCCACCCTGGCCGGTGCGCCCGCGCCGTCGATCATCGACAACAAGGTGCGCCTGCTGGGCCAGGCCGCCGATGCCATCCGCCTGCGTCCGAGTACGGCGACCCTGCGCGACATCGCCGCGGAGATCGAGTGGCGGAAGGTCTCGATGATCTCGATCGACCGGTACGCGGAGCTCGGTCGCCCGATCAGCGGGATCGACCCCACGCAGCTCGTGGAGCTGATGCGCGGCTACGAGGCGCTCAAGGACGAGCGTCATCAACTCGACTTCGAGGACGTGCTGCTCGCCTGCGCGGGGATGCTGGAGACCGAGCCCCGGGTCGCGGCCGCCGTCCACGAGCAGTACCGGCACTTCACCGTCGACGAGTTCCAGGATGTGTCGCCGCTCCAGAACCGGCTCCTGGAGCTCTGGCTGGGCGATCGGCACGACATCTGCGTGGTCGGCGACGCCAGCCAGACGATCTACTCGTTCGCCGGGGCGGAGCAGCGCTTCCTCCTCGAGTTCGAGCGGCGGCACCCCGACGCGACGGTCATCCGGCTGGAGACGAACTACCGGTCCCAGGCCCCCATCCTGACGGCGGCGAACGCCTTGATGCACGGCAGGCCCGGCGCGCTGGAGCTGGTCCCGGCCCGGGAGCAGTTCACGGCGGAGCCGCCGACGGTCACCGCGTACGACACGGAGGCCGAGGAGGCCGCGGGCATCGCCGCCGGCGTCGCGGCCCGGATCGCCGGGGGCGCGTCCCCGGCGGAGATCGCCGTGCTGTATCGCGCCCATGCGCAGTCCGCGGTGCTCCAGCAGGCGCTCGCCGCCGAGGGCATCGCCACCTCGGTGCTCGGGGGCACGCGGTTCTTCGCCATGCCGGAGGTGCGCCAGGCGATCCTCGCGCTCCGTGCGGCGGCGGTGGCGCCGACCGAGCACGGCTTCCTGCCCGGGGTGCGACGGGTGCTGCGCGAGCTGGGACTCACCGAGGAGCCTCCGGCAGCCGGGGGAGCCCAGCGCGACGGGTGGGAGGCGCGGCGTGCCATCCTCCGTCTCGCGGAGGAGGCGGGGCCGGAGACGACTCTGCGGTCCTTCAGCGACGACCTCATGGCCCGCGCGAAGGATCAGCACGAGCCGACGATGCGGACGGTGACGCTGTCGACGCTGCATGCCGCGAAGGGCCTGGAGTGGCCGCACGTGTACCTGGCCGGATGGGCGGAGGGGTCTCTGCCGATCTCCTACGCCACGACGTTCGAGGCCGTCGACGAGGAACGGCGTCTGGCCTACGTCGGGGTCACGCGGGCTGCGCGCACGCTGGAGCTGTCGTGGGCACGGACGGCGGGGCGCGGCGAGCGGGCGCCGTCGCGATTCCTGGCGGAGATGGGCACGACGGCGCGCGGCACAGGCATTCTGCGCGAAACCGCACCGAACGCCACGCGATCCCGCCGTCCGCGCTGACCCTGGCGATGCGCGCCGGATCGGCCGCGCGCAGGAGATGCGCGGCGACGGCCCCGGCGGCAGCCACCCTGGCGAGCGTGAGGCGTCCGGGGTCGCGGCCGACGAGCTGACCGTGCAGGAGCGGCCAGGCCGGATCGCGAGCGGTGTCCTCGGCGTCCCGGCAGCTCAGACACGGCGTGACCCCGGGGATCACGAGCGGCCCCACGGTGATGCGCGCGGGCTCGACCGCGACGGGCAGGTGCGGGTGGTCGGCGCGCAGCATCGGGGCGAACTGCACGGCGGCCGCCGCGCCGGGGACGAGGACGACGGCGACCGCCGTCGACCCCCGCTCCTCGGCCGTCGCGAGCGGCACGCCCTCGTCCTCGAGCGTCTCGCACAGCCGCCCCTCCGCGCGCGTGTCGGTGAGGCCGAGCGCGGAGACGCGGGCGGCGCGCGGCGGAGCGGGCTCATCCTGCAGCGCGGGTTCGACGACGGCCAGCAGCCGTCGCGCCTCGGACCACGGTGCACCCGCGCGGTGCGCGATGACGTCGAACGCGCTGCGCCGGAATCCTCGGCGCATGCGGCTGAGGACCCGTTCGACCCACGGTGCGGAGGCCGGGACCCGGATGCCGGGGTCGTCGCCGATCTGGAGGGTCGTCCCATCGCGCCAGAGCAGCGGGAACGCGGGATCGAGACGGGTCAGGGTCGTCGGGGTGAGCGGCACCCCTCGATTCTGCGGAGCCGCGCGAGGCCGCAGACCGGTTCGAGGGATCGGTGGAGAAATCGGCGGGCTCTGCCCGGTCGGGGAGGGAGAGTGCTCAGTCGTCCTCGATGACCCGGGCTCAGACCGGGCGCTCGCCCTCCGGAGCGTCGTCGTCGCCGTCCTCGCCGCTGCCCTCGGCCGGCGTCTCCCCGGAGAAGTCGTCGCCGTCCAGCAGGCGCGCGAGCGCCTCGTCGAACTCGTCCGCCTCGGGCTGCTCCCCGCGCTCGGCGGCCTGCAGACGTGCGATCAGCGCCGTCGGGTCGTCGATGTCCTCGGCGGTGGGCATGAGGTCGGGGTAGTCCCACAGGGAATCCCGGGCGGCGACGCCGACGGCATCCGTGACCGCGCGCCACATGGCCGATGCCTCGCGGATGCGCCGCGGGCGGAGCTTGAGCCCGACGAGCGCGCCGAGGGCGTCCTCCGCCGGGCCGCCGACCGCGCGACGGCGGCGGGCCGCCTCGGCGACCCTGCCGCCGTCGGGCAGCCGGGTGGTGGCCTCCGCCGTGACCACGTCGACCCAGCCGTCGATGGTCGCGATGAGGTTCTCCAGGCGGGCGAGGGCCTCGCGCTGCGCCTCGGTCTGCGTGGGCAGGAGGGCGCCGCCCTCGATCGCCGCGCGCAGCTCCTCGGGGTTCGAGGGATCGAGGCGGCTCGCCACGTCCTCCAGGGCGTCGACGTCCACCGTCACGCCGCGGGCGAAATCGGTGATCTGCGCCATCACGTGCAGATGCAGCCACTTGGCGTGACGGTACAGGCGGGCGTAGGCGAGCTCGCGGGTGGCGATGTAGAGCGCGATCTGGTCCTCGGGGATCTCGAGTCCCTCACCGAAAGCCGTGAGGTTCTGCGGGATCACGGCGGCCGTGCCCGCCGGCAGCACGGGGATGCCCACGTCGCCGCCGGAGACGACCTCGAGCGAGAGGTTGCCGAGCACCTGCCCGAACTGGGCGGCGAAGACGGAGCCGCCCAGGCCCCGCATCAGGCGTCCCGCACCCTGCACGACACCGCGCATCTCCTCGGGGACCTGGGTGTCGAGCGCGGCCGTCAGGGCGTCGGCGATGCTCGTCGAGACGGGGCCGGCGATCTCCTTCCACACCGGCAGCGTCTTCTCGACCCACTCGCCGCGGGTCATCGCCACCGGGGGAGCGGCGAGTTCGGAGATGGTGGTCACCTCGCCCAGCCACAGGTTCGCCAGAGCGAAGGAGTCGGCGAGGGAGGATCGTGAGCCGTCGGCGATGCCCTGGCCCTCGCGGTTGGCGATGTGCAGGGCCTGCCGGAGCGAGTTCTCCCACGGATCGCCGCCGAAGGCACCCTGGAGCTGCGCCATGATCGTCTGCATCATCGCCGGGTCGAACGTGAAGCCGTCCATCCCCTGGAAGGCGCCGCGGAGCGCCTCGGGGTCGATGTCGCCGCCGCCCTGGTTCGAGAGCATCCGTCGCAGGAACTCCTGGAAGTCCTCCGGGTTCGGTTCGTTGTCTGCCATGTCGCTCGCCCTCTCAGCACGTCTGAAGCCGTGGCATCTACGCTAGTCACAGGTTTCAGTGCGCGACCCCGAAGCGGGCAGATCGCTGTACGCCGCTCGCGAACGACGGAGGATTGCTGTGGAACGACCGCGCGCAGGGAAGCTCGGACTCGGGGTCTGGGCGCTGGTGGTCGCGCTCGCGGCGCTCGCCGTCCTCACGTTCCTGCCCTCGCCGTACGTCATCCAGCGCCCTGGTCCCGTGTACGACACCCTCGGCACCGCGAAGAACGCGGACGGCGAGCAGGTCCCGCTCATCAGCGTGGAGGGGACGGAGACCTACGAGACGGGCGGAACGCTCGACCTCACCACCGTCCAGGTCGTCGGCAACCGGGAGCGCACGCCGAGCTGGTTCGAGCTCGCACTCGCCTGGATGGACGCGTCGCGGGCCGTCGTGCCGCTGGACGCGGTCTTCCCCGAGGGCGTCACCACCGAGCAGCGGGACGAGCGCAACGCGATGCTCATGGTCGACTCGCAGCACGAGGCGACGGCCGCCGCGCTGAACGAGCTCGGCTACGACACGGGAGCCGAGGTCGTCGTGGTCGATGCGGTCGAAGGGTCGCCGGCCGACGGTCTGCTCCAGGCGGACGACGTGATCACCGCGATCGACGGCACGCCCGTGACCTCGGCCACCGCGCTGCGCGAGGCCATCCAGGAGGCGGGCGGCGATCCGGTCGCGCTCACGGTGCGCCGCGACGGCGACGAGCAGACCGTGGAGATCACGCCAGAGGAGCAGACCCAGGACGGCACGACGACGTGGCTGATCGGCATCACGCTGCGCACGGACTACGACTTCGAGGTCGACGTCACGATCCAGCTCGACAACGTCGGCGGCCCCAGCGCGGGGATGATGTTCGCTCTCGGGATCATCGACACCCTGACGCCGGGCGAGCTGAACGGCGGCAAGGAGGTCGCGGGTACGGGGACGATCGACGCCGAGGGGACCGTCGGGCCGATCGGAGGCATCCGCCAGAAGCTCTACGGCGCCCGCGACGCCGGTGCGGACTACTTCCTCGCCCCGGAGGCGAACTGCGACGAGGTCGTGGGGCACGTTCCGGACGGCCTGCAGGTCATCCGCACCGCGACCCTCGACGAATCGCTCGCGGCGCTGGAGGTCATCGCCGAGGACGGCGACGTCGACGCGCTGCCGACCTGCGACGTCCCGGCCACCTGAACCGGCGCGGGTCGTGACCCCGCCGTGACCGGTGTGACAGCCCGCCCACAGCGAGCGGTGCCTAGGATGGAGGGGTGACCTCGACCCCAGCCCAGCCCCCGGCCACGCCTCGAACCTCCCGACGCATCCTCGGAATCTCCCTGGTGATCATCGCCGCGCTCATCGCGGCGTTCTTCGTCTTCGCGTCGCTCTACACCGAATTCCTCTGGTTCGACCAGGTCGGGTTCACCGGCGTGCTCACCACGCAGTGGATCGCGACGGCGGTGATGTTCGTCGTCGGCTTCCTCGGCATGGCCGTGCCGCTGTTCGTCGTCATCCAGCTCGCGTACCGGCTCCGCCCGGTCTACGTCCGGCTGAGCTCGCAGCTCGACCGCTACCAGGAGGTCATCGAGCCGCTGCGGCGCCTGGCGATGTGGGGCATGCCCATCTTCTTCGGCCTCTTCGCGGGGTTCGCGGCAGCGGGCAACTGGAAGACCGTGTGGCTGTGGGCCAACGGCGTCGCCACCGGTGAGGTCGACCCGCAGTTCAAGGTCGACACCGGCTTCTACATGTTCGCGATGCCGTTCTACTCGATCCTCCTCGCGTTCGTCTCGGCGGTCCTGCTGCTCAGCCTCCTCGTCACCGCACTCGTGTCCTACCTCTACGGCTCGGTGCGCGTCGGCCAGGGCGAGCTGCGCATCTCCAAGCCGGCCCGCATCCAGCTCGCGGTCATCGCGGGTCTCTACCTGCTCGTGCAGGCGGCGAGCCTGTGGCTGGACCGCTACAAGACCCTCGTCGAGCCGGACGACCGCATCACGGGTGCCGCCTACACCGGCGCCAACGCGACCATCCCCGGCCTCGGCATCCTCGCGATCATCGCCGCCGTCGTCGCCATCCTCTTCTTCGTCACGGCCGTCATCGGCCGCTGGCGCTTCCCGCTCGCGGCGACCGCGCTGCTGATCGTGGCCTCGCTCGTCATCGGCATCGGCTACCCGTGGGTGGTCACCACCTTCCAGGTCAAGCCGAACCAGAACGCCTACCAGGCCGAGTACTACCAGCGGAACATCGACGGCACGAAGGAGGCCTACGGCGTCGCCGACCTGGAGACCACGGCCTTCGAGGCCGAGACCGACGCCGAGGCGGGGCAGCTCCGCGCCGACGCCGAGACCACCGCGTCGATCCGCATCATGGACCCGAAGGTCATCCCGCCGACGGTCCGTCAGCTTGAGCAGTACCGCGGCTACTACCAGTTCCAGACGACCATGGACGTCGACCGCTACGAGATCGACGGCGTGAAGCAGGACACCGTCGTCTCCGTCCGTGACCTCGACATGTCGGGCCTCGGCGACGGCGACAACTGGAACAACCGCGTCGCGGTCTACACGCACGGCTACGGCCTCGTCGCCGCGGCGGGCAACCAGCGCACGACCGACGGCGAGCCCGTCTTCCTCGAGCGCGGCATCCCGACCTCGGGCTTCCTGTCCGAGCAGGGCGACTTCGAGCCGCGGGTCTACTTCGGCGAGAACTCCCCGGAGTACTCCATCGTGGGCGCCCCCGAGGGGGCCGACCCGGTCGAGATCGACTACCCGCGGGGCAAGGACGGCTCGAGCGAGACGAAGACGACGTTCTCCGGGAACGGCGGGCCGAAGATCGGCGACAGCTTCACCAAGCTGCTCTACGCGCTCAAGTTCCAGTCGGAGCAGATCCTGTTCTCGAACCTCGTCAACGAGGACTCCCAGATCCTCTACGACCGCGACCCGAAGACCCGCGTGCAGAAGGTCGCGCCGTACCTCGAGCTCGACAGCGACCCGTACCCGAGCGTCGTGGACGGCCGCATCGTCTGGATCGTGGACGGCTACACGACGAGCTCGACCTACCCGTACTCGACGAGCGTGAGCCTGTCCGACGCGATCGCCGACTCGAACGTGCCGACGCCGTCGCTCGCGATCGACGACATCAACTACATCCGCAACTCGGTCAAGGCCACGGTCGACGCCTACGACGGCTCGGTCACGCTGTACGCCTGGGACGAGGAGGACCCGGTCCTGAAGACCTGGCAGAAGGTCTACCCGTCCACCCTCAAGCCGATCAGCGAGATGTCCGGCGAGCTCATGAGCCACGTCCGGTACCCGACCGATCTGTTCAAGGTGCAGCGCGACATCCTCGGCATCTACCACGTCGACAAGGCCGGCTCGTTCGCCCAGCAGGACAACCGCTGGCAGACGCCGAACGACCCGCGCAGCGACGCGATGCTGCAGCCGCCGTACTACCTGACCATGCAGATGCCGGGTCAGGACGAACCGCGGTTCTCGATGTTCTCCACGTTCATCCCGGCCTCCCAGGGCGCGGGTGGCAGCCGTGACGTGCTGATGGGCTACCTCGCCGTCGACTCGGATGCCGGCGCCGAGAAGGGCGTGAAGGCCGAGGGGTACGGGCAGCTGCGCATGCTCGAGATCGACACCGACACCACGGTGCCCGGTCCCGGTCAGGTGCAGAACACCTACAACTCCGACACCGCGGTGGTCCCGCAGCTCAACCTGCTCCAGCAGGGGGAGTCCGAGGTCATCTACGGCAACCTGCTGACCCTGCCCGTCGGTGGCGGTCTGCTCTACGTCCAGCCGGTCTACGTGCAGTCGTCCGAGGGGACGCAGCTGCCGCGTCTGCAGAAGGTGCTCGTCGCCTTCGGTGACCGGGTGGCCTTCGAGAACACGCTGACCGAGGCGCTGGACACGCTGTTCGGCGGCGACTCCGGCGCGACCGGTGGTGACGACGAGGTCGAACCCACCGATCCGGGAACGACCGATCCCGACACCGGCGAAACGCCGACCACGCCGACGCCGACGGACGAGCAGGCCGATGCCCTGGCGAAGGCGCAGCAGGCGCTGCTCGACCGCCAGGCGGCTCTCGCCGAGGGCGACCTGGAGAAGTTCGGCGAGGCGGACAAGCGCCTCACCGCGGCCGTCGAGAAGCTCCTGGAGCTGGAGGCCGCCGCGGGAGAGTGATCCTCCCACGCACACGAAAGGGCACCCCCACGGGGTGCCCTTTCGCGTTCCCGGAACCGGTGGTGCGCCGGAAGCCGGGCCGCCGCATCAGGCGCTCGCGCGAGATCAGGCGCCACCCTGCACGCGAGCCTGATTCCGCGCGGGTGCCTGGTTGCGCGCGTGGCGCGGCGGGACAGGCGTTCTCGCGGCATCAGGCGGGCGCGCGAGGTCAGGCGCCCTCTGGGCAGGAAGCCTGAACGGGCGGGAGTGCCTGAGCTGGCGGAGGGTTTTGTCCGGGACGGACCGTCGCGCGGGGAGGGGGTGGCATGGGAGGGTGGAGGGGAACAGGGAGGGTGCCGTGGCTGAGCGCATCGTTGTGGGAGTGGTGGACACGTCGGCGGGACGACGAGCACTGGAGTGGGCCGCGCACCGCGCCCGGTCGCGGAAGGCCACGCTGCTCCTCGCGAGCGTCGTCGGGGGAGCGGTCGGCGCCGTCGGGGAGGGCCCTGTGGTCGACGCTGCGATCGCGGCGGCGCGGAGTCTGCTGGAGGAGCACGCGGAGACGCTGAAGGATCAGGGCCTGGACGTCGACATCGTCGTGCTCCGCGGCGACCCTGTCCGTCAGCTCGTCTCGACCACCGCGGGCGCGAACCTCCTCGTGATCGGCAGCGACTTCCGTCCCGATGACGCGGACAGCCCGCGGCGCGGGGCCCACGGGGTGCGCATCGTCGCCGACTCCTCCTGCCCCGTCGTGGTGATCCCCGACATCGAGACGAGCGACCGTCGCGGTGTGGTCGTCGGGGTGGACGGGTCTCCGATCTCGGAAGCCGCCGTCGCCTTCGCCGCTGCCGAAGCCGACCGTCTCGGCGAGCCCCTCGTCGCGGTGACGGTATGGACTCCCGTCCCCCTCCCGCGCGGAGCGAGGGCGTATCCCGAGCAGTACCTCTCCTCCATGCAGGAGCTGTCCGAGGAGACCCTCGCCGTCGCTCTCGGCGGATTGCGCTCGACCTATCCGGATCTCGAGATCCAGCCCCGAGTCGAACGCGGATATCCGTCCGAGGTCATCAACCGCGCCGCCGCCACCGCGAGCCTCGCCGTGGTCGGCTCGCACGGGCGGGGCGCGGTCGCCCGCTTCCTGCTCGGCTCCATCAGCCACGAGGTGCTCGCCGCGCTCGTGGCGCCCACCGCCGTCGTGCGCTGACCGGGGGCCGCAGGCCTAGAGCGGGCTGGTCAGCACCTTGTGGAGCACGCGTCGGCTGTCGTCGCCGCCCGGCCCTGACCCGTCGGAGAGAGTCACCAGGGCCTTCCAGAGTGCCCAGCCGCGAGCCCGTCGCCAGGTCGCGGCATCGAGGTCGACGGCGTCGCGGAACGTATCGCGCGCGTCCCCGTCGAAGTACGTCCATGCCATGACGAGGTCGCAGGCCGGATCGCCGACGCCGCAGGTGCCGAAGTCGATCATGGCCGACAGGCGGCCGTCGCTGACGAGCAGGTTGCCGACGGCGACGTCGCCGTGGAACCAGACCGGCGAGGACTCCCACGCGCTGCTCGTCGCGTCGAGCCAGACGCTCCGGCAGAGTTCCGCGTCCAGGATGCCGTCAAGCCGCTGGAGCGCGGCGTGGACCTCATCGCTGTAGACGCTCGGATGCGAACCGCGGAAGAACGAGTGCCGACCGGCCGCCCAGCCCGCGTCCACGGGCAGGGATCTCACGGTGCGGAGAACAGCCCCGAGATCGACGGCGAGGCGAACGCGATCGAGACCCGCGGCGCGCTCGACGGTGTCGCCGTCGAGCCACCGGCGGATCGACCACGGAAACGGGTAGCCCGGGCCTGGCGCCCCCAGCGCCACGACGGAGGGAACGGCGACGGGAAGCCTTCCGTCGAGGAACTCGAGCGCTCCGCTCTCCTTCGGCACGGCCGCGGCGTAGGCCTCGGCACGAGGAAGTCGCACCGACAACTCGTCGCCGAGACGGAACGTCCTGTTGTCCCACCCCTGACGCGCCACAGCGCGGACGGGCAGGTGCGCCCAGCGGGGGAACTGCTCCGCGATGAGGTCGGCGACGAGCCGCTCATCGATGTCGACCGGTCGGTTCACCCCTCGATACTCGCAGAGGTCGGCTCCCGCCACATGCGAAAGGCCCTCCGGCCTGGGATTTCTCCCGGCCAGAGGGCCTTTCATTTGTTGCGGGGACAGGATTTGAACCTGCGACCTCCGGGTTATGAGCCCGGCGAGCTACCGAACTGCTCCACCCCGCGGCACAAGAGATAACTTATCACGGATCCGGGGAGCCGTCGAATCGAGCGCGGCGGCAGCGGGTGCGAGAGGATGGCGTCATGTCTGAGAACACCGCCGTGCCCGTCGCCGTGTGCCAGTTCGCCCCCACGGATTCCCGCGAGGCCAACCGGGAACGGATCGCGGAGCTGGCGACGGAGGCCGCGCGCCTCGGGGCGAAGCTGATCGTGTTCCCCGAGTACTCGAGCTACTTCGTCGACCCGATGGACGAACGCCTCGCGGCGAATGCGGAGGGTCTCGACGGCGAGTTCGTGACCGGGCTGATCGGTCTGGCCGCGGAGCTCGCCGTCGTCATCGTCGCGGGCGTCACGGAGAGGGCCTCGGACGAGGGGCGCGTGCGCAACAGCGTCGTCGCCGTGCGCGGCGACGGCATCCTCGCGGTCTACCGGAAGCAGCACCTCTACGACGCGTTCGGGCAGACCGAGTCGGACTGGGTGGAGCCGGGGGAGATCGGCGAGCCCGCGGTGTTCGAGGTCGGCGGACTGCGCTTCGGGCTGATGACCTGCTACGACCTGCGGTTCCCCGAGCTGTCGCGGCTTCTCGCGGTCGCCGGTGCCGATGCGCTCGTGGTGCCCGCGGAGTGGGTGCGCGGACCGCTCAAGGAGCAGCACTGGACCACCCTGCTCGCCGCGCGGGCCATCGAGAACACGGTGTTCGTGATCGCCGCCGACCACCCGGCGCCGATCGGCGTGGGCCACTCGCGCATCGTCGACCCGCAGGGCGTCGTCCGCGCCGGCATCGGCTCCGAGCCCGGAGTGGCCCTCGGCGTGGTCGACGGCGCGGCGATCGCGCGCGTCCGTGCGACCAATCCCTCGCTGCGGGCCCGCCGCTACGCTGTGGTGCCGCGCTGACCGGACCCGCTCACGGGTTCAGGCCGGCGAGGCGCGCCGCCGCCTCCTCGAGGACATCGATGCGCTTGCACGCCGCGAAACGCACGAGCCCCGCGTACGCCGAGCGCTGCGCGGGGGACACGAAGGCAGTGAGCGGGATCGCGACGACGCCGGCCCGGTCAGGAAGCGTGCGGCAGAAGGCCGCCGCATCGGCGCCGCCGAGCGCCGTCGCATCGGCCACAGTGAAGTAGCCGCCCTGCGGTGCGTGGACCGTGAAGCCGGCGGCGCGGAGACCGTCGCCGAGGATCGCGTGCTTGCGGGCGAGCACGGCGGCCGCGTCCGTGAAGAACGCGTCGTCGAGGCGGAGCCCGACGGCGACGGCGGGCTGGAAGGGGGCGCCGTTGACGTAGGTGAGGTACTGCTTGACGGTCAGGACGGCCGTGATGAGTGCGGCGGGGCCGTGCATCCAGCCGATCTTCCACCCCGTGGTCGAGAAGGTCTTCCCCGCCGATGAGATGGTGAGCGTCCGCTCCGCGGCACCGGGCAGGGTGGCGATCGGGACGTGCGGGGCGTCGAAGGTGAGGTGCTCGTACACCTCGTCGGTGACGATCACGGCGTCGTGCCGCACGGCCAGGCGCACCACCTCGCGGCGCACCTCCTCGTCGAAGACGGCTCCGGTGGGGTTGTGCGGGTCGTTGACGAGGATGATCCTGGTCCGGTCCGTGACGGCCTCCGCCAGCTGATCCAGGTCGGGCTGGAACCCGGGCGCCCGCAGGGGCACCGTCCGGAGCCGGGCACCCGCGAGCGCCACCGCGGCGGCGTACGAGTCGTAGTAGGGCTCGAAGACGACGACCTCGTCCTCCGACCCGTCGATCAGGGCGAGCAGGGTCGCGGTGAGGGCCTCGGTGGCGCCGGCCGTCACGATGACCTCGGTGCCCGGGTCCACCTCGAGTCCGTAGAACCGCCGCTGGTGCTCTGCGATGGCCGTCAGGAGGTCGGGGAACCCGCGTCCCGGCGGGTACTGGTTGACCCCGTCGGCGATCGCGGCGCGTGCGGCGTCGAGCACCGCCTCCGGGCCGTCCTCGTCCGGGAACCCCTGCCCCAGGTTGATGGCTCCGGTCCTGACCGCCGCGGCGGACATCTCTGCGAAGATGGTGGGCGCGACGGTTCCGTCCGCGTCGAGCAGACCGGCACCGGCCGCCGTGCGACGCCATGCGCCGGGGATGACACTCATGAAGAACAGGCTAAGGCCATAGCGGAAACTCACGCTGGGCATAAGGAACGCACAGGGATGCGGGGCATCCTGGAGGGGCGTTGAAGGAGCACACCATGAACCAGGACAACCCGCAGGACCGCCCGGCACCGGCGTCGGACGACGCCGTGTCGGCCGGACACACCCCCCAGACCCCTCAGACCCCCGAGGCCGCGCCGAGCGCGCCGTCTCCGGCCGCCGACGGCACCCCTGTGACGGGCGCTCCGGCCGCTTCCGCCCCGGTCGCCCCGCAGGGCCACCACATGCCGCCGACGTTCGCGTCGCACGCCGCCGGCACCCCGACCGTGGCACCCGTGCCGCACGGGCTGGCCGCGCCCGGTCCCGCCGCGGCGGGCGTCCCCGGCGCCGCATTCGGCGTCCCGGCGCAGGACACCCGGTCGCTCGACGGCACCGTGCCGCCGGCCGAGCAGGCCCCCGCGGCCACGAAGGAGAAGTCGCGCGGCGGCACCCGCGTGGCGGCGTTCATCGTCGCGGCCGCCCTCGTCGGCGGCGTCGCCGGATTCGGCGGCGGCGCCCTGCTCACCGGGCTGCAGGACTCCCCGTCCTCCGGCACCGCTCAGGGCCCGCAGACCGTCACCGTCAACAACCCCGGCTCGGTCAACGAGACCACTGCCGTCGCGACCGAGGCCCTGCCCTCCGTCGTCACCATCGAGGTGGCCGGATCGCAGGAGGCCGGCAGCGGCTCGGGCGTCATCATCAGCAAGGACGGCTACGTCCTCACCAACACCCACGTGGTCACCCTCGGTGGGGCGGCGGCCGATCCGACGATCCGCGTCACGACCTCCGACGGCCGTATCTACGACGCCACCGTGGTCGGCACGGACCCGATCTACGACCTCGCGGTGATCAAGCTCACCGACGCCGAGGGCCTCACGCCGATCGAGTTCGCGGACTCGTCGAAGCTCAACGTCGGCGACACCGCCGTCGCGCTCGGCGCCCCGCTGGGCCTGGCGAACTCCGTCACCACGGGCATCGTGAGCGCGCTGAACCGCAGCATCCAGATCGCCTCGTCCGCGCTTCCCGACTCCTCCTCCGAGGACGCCCCGCAGCAGCAGGCGCCGGAGGACGGGCAGAGCGAAGGGCCGTTCCAGTTCGATCTGCCCGGGAACAGCGGGCAGCAGGCCACCGAGTCGATCTCGATCGCCGTGATCCAGACGGATGCCGCGATCAACCACGGGAACTCGGGCGGCGCCCTCGTCAACAGCAAGGGCGAGCTGATCGGCATCAACGTCGCCATCGCGAGCTCGGGCAGCTCCGAGGAGTCGGGCTCGATCGGCATCGGCTTCGCCATCCCGTCCAACATCGCCAAGCGCGTCGCGGACGAGATCATCGCCGACGGCGCGGCCACCCACGGTCTGCTCGGCGCATCGGTCCGCGATGCCTCCGGCGTCGAGGGCGCGACCGAGGCCGGTGCGTACATCGCCGAGGTCACCGACGGGGGCGCGGCCGCGGCCGCCGGTCTCCAGGCCGGCGACGTCGTGACGAACTTCAACGGGGTGCCGATCACGAGCGCGACCGACCTGACCGCTCAGGTCCGCGCGGCGGCAGCCGACAGCACGGCCGACGTGACCTACGTCCGCAACGGCAAGCAGAGTCAGATCGAGGTGACGCTCGGCACGCTCGCCGGCTGATCGCCCCGTCAGAGAAGGACGCCACCCGCGCGATAGGCTCGCCGGGTGGCGTCCTTCTCTTTCGGCACCGGCAACGCGGCCAAGCTGCTCCGGATCCCGCTGTACGCCCTCGGTCGCCTGGGCACCCTCGTCGTGCCGCGCGGCCGGCGCTGGGTCTTCGGCTGCGGCGCCGGCGTCGGCGACGGCGCTCTCGCCCTGCACCGGCATGCGGCAGCGGAGGGACATGACACCCTCTGGCTGACCGGGTCGGCGCGCGAAGCGGCCGACGCCGAGGCCCTCGGCCTGCGGACCGTCCCGCGGGGCGGCCTCCGCGGCTGGTGGGCCACCGCCCGTGCCGGCGTGCTGGTCGTGACGCACGGCCTCGGCGACGTGAACCGCTACGGCAACGGCGGTGCCTTCGTCGTGCAGCTCTGGCACGGCATCCCGCTCAAGCGCATCGGACTCGACTCCCCGGCCACGACGCAGGTGCCTGCCGTCCCCGGCGCCCCGATTCTGCGGCGCCTCGTCGGGCTGCTGTACCGCGGCGCCGCGCAACGGATCCGCGTGCTCCCCGCGGCGTCGCACCGGGCCAGGGCACGCCTCGAGTCCGCGTTCGGACTGAGCGACGACCGGGTCGTGGTCACGGGGGAGCCGCGCGTCGACGTGCTGTCGATCGGCGCACCCCAGGAACGCCGCGCCCACGCACGGGCTCTGCTCGCCGAGGCCGTGGGTGCGATCGGCGACGCCGACCGCGTCGTGCTCTATGCCCCGACGTGGCGGGACGGCGCCCCCGACCCGTCCGTGCCGACGGCCGAGGAATGGATGCGGATCATCCGGGTGCTGGAGGAGCACGACGCCGTCCTGCTCGTGCGCTCTCATCCGCTCGGCGACGGCAGCTACGCGCCGCCCCTGCCGACGACACGGGTGCGGGCGCTGCCCAGCACGGTCGTCAGCGATGTCACGCCGCTCCTTCCTGCCGTCGACATCCTCATCACCGACTACTCCTCGCTCGCCTACGACGTGGGCCTCCTCGCCATGCCGGTCGTCTTCCTCGCGCCGGATGTGGCGGAGTACGCCCGGACCCGCGGTTTCTACGGCCGCTTCGAGGAGGTCGCCGCGTCGGGCGTCGCGACCGGGTGGGAGCCCGCACTCGCGCGGCTGGCATCGCTGCTGGGCGACGCGGCCGCGTTCGACGAGGCCGCCGGGCGTTCCGCTACGCTCAGCGCGGAGATGCACGCGTTCCGCGACGGCCAGAACACCCGTCGGGTGTACCGCGCGATCCGTGCGCGGGGGGTCCCCGCGCCGAAGGGAGCAGAATGACGACGGCCCGCATCGATGACACGGCACAGGCGCTGGTCATCGCAGGGACCGGGGAGCGTCCGACGAGCGCCGAGCTCATCGGGCCGCGAGCGCGGGTGGAAGCCCGCCTCACCGGCGGGGGAAAGACCTGGAAGGCGACGTTCGCGCTCCGTGCGTCGCGATGGGGCGGTCCGGAGCTGCCTCTGCCATCCGGGGAGTACGAACTGCGCATCGAGGGCGTCGATCTGACGGCCCTCCGTCTCGCGCCGGTCGTGCTCCCGGGCGTGCGGATCGCCGTCGACGGCGCCGTCGCCCGCATCGGCGCTCCCCTCGACCCGGTGTACGACACGGCGGAGGGACGCTCCACGCTCGAGGAGCGGTACGTGGCGCAGGCCGGCGGCACGGAGAACGCCGTATTCTTCGAGAGCTTCTACGGCCGGAGCGTGGGCTGCAACCCGCGCGCCATCGACCGGGAACTCGCCCGGCGCGCCCCGCAGGTCCGCCGGTACTGGAGCGTCGTGGACCTGTCGGTCGAGGTGCCGGACGGCGCGATCGCGGTGATCGAGGGCAGCCCGGAATGGTGGCGTGCTCGCGGCGCCGCGCGGCTCCTGATCG
The DNA here is from genome assembly GCF_042799975.1 of Microbacterium sp. NPDC057658. NCBI lineage: Bacteria > Bacillati > Actinomycetota > Actinomycetes > Micrococcales > Microbacteriaceae > Microbacterium > Microbacterium sp. NPDC057658. Next base: position 1,694,678 of record NZ_JBHVHT010000001.1, read on the forward strand.
TGAACGACTGGATGCGGCGCCGCTTCGTACGCAAGCCGGGGCAGAAGGTGCTGCAGACCTGGCACGGCACACCTCTCAAGCGTCTGGCCCTGCACCGTCCCGGCTTCGACCCCCGCCGGATGGCGGCGGTGGTCAAGGAGTCGCGGCGGTGGGATGTGCTTCTGGCGCAGAACGCGTACGCCGCACGGATCCTCCGTAAGGCCTACGCGTTCTTCGGGCGGCCGATCTGGATCGACGGCTATCCGCGCAACGATGCGCTGCGCACGGGTGACCCGGTCGCGGTGCGCGCGGCGCTCGGCATCGGGGCGGACGAACGCGTCCTGCTCTACGCGCCGACCTGGCGGGACGACCGGGCGGAGATGGTCGACTTCGTCGATCCCGAGCTCCTGGCGCGGCAGACGAACGCGGTCGTGCTGGTGCGCGGTCACTCGCGCACGCTGGGGGAGGGCAGGGACCGTGCCGGCGCGCGGGTGATCGACGTGACCGGCTACCCCGAGACGTCGCAGCTCCTGCTCGCCGCCGACGCCCTCGTCACGGACTACTCCTCCGTCATGTTCGACTTCTCCGTCACCGGCAAGCCGATGTACTTCCTCGTGCCCGACCTCGACCACTACCGCGGCCAGCTCCGGGGCTTCTACTTCGACCTGGCGGAGCGGGCCCCCGGCCCTCTGGTCCGCACCCAGGACGAGCTCGTGGCGGCGATGGCGGACGAGGGCCACCGGGAGCGCTACGCCGAGCGCTACGCCGCCTGGCAGCGGCAGTTCAACGCGCTCGACGACGGCCGGGCCGCGCAGCGGGTGGTCGATCGGATCCTCGACCTCGGATTCGTCACGCCGTAGTCGTCGGAGGTCAGGGCAGCGGGGTGTTGCGCGTGCCGAGCCGGGACGCGTCCACGGTGTCGCCGGCTCCGCGCAGCACGCCCCCGAGGAATCCCAGGCCCCACGAGAGGTGCATGGTGGGCAGCACGAGCAGCGTCCACAGGCGCTGCCGCACGCCGCCCCCGCCCGGGGCGAGGGCCACGCCGATCACGAGCAGCACGTAGAGCGCGAGCGGGAGGTAGACCAGGCCCGAGGCGATGAGGGAGACCGTGCCGGACACGACCCCGGTGAGCTGCAGGATACCGAGCACGACGGCGAGCACGACGAACAGCAGGAGCACCGGCGGGGCGAAGTAGCGCAGACCGTTGCGGCGCCCGAAGCGGCGCACCAGCTCTCCTCGCCAGGCCCCCGTCGCGCGGAACTGCCTGGCCAGTCGCAGCCAGCTCTCCCGGGGCCAGTAGGTCACCGCCAGCTCGGGGTCGAACCATACGCGGTGACCGGCCTGACGGATGCGCAGGTTCAGCTCCCAGTCCTCGCCGCGGCGGATCGACTCGTCGAAGAGACCGACCTCGTCGAGGACCTCTCGTCTCATCACACCGAGGTAGGCCGACTCGGCCTCGCCCTCGACCCGGCCGCCGTGGTACGCGCCGCCGCCGAGGCCGACGGGGGAGTTGTACAGCCGGGCGACGGCCTTCTGGAACGGGGTGCGGCCCTCCGCGTGCATGACGCCGCCGACGTTGGCCGCTCCCGTGCGCTGCAGGGTCTGCAGGGCACGGGCGGCGTATCCGGGGGCGAGCTCGGAGTGCGCATCGACCCGGATGACGGTGCGGTAGCGGCTGGCCCGGATGGCGGCGTTGAGCCCGACGGGGATGTGCGCGGCGGGATTGTCCACCAGCCGGATCCGGTCGTCGGCGGCCGCGAGGCGGCGGGCGAGGTCGGTGGTGCCGTCCGACGACGGTCCCAGCGCGAGGACGAGCTCGGTCGGAACCCCCACCTCCTGGGCCAGCACCGAGGCGACGGCGTGCTCCAGGTAGGCGCGTTCGTTCAGCACCGGCATCACGAAGGACACCCCGGTGACGGGGGCGGGGGATCCGTTGGCTGGCACACGTCGATCATGTCACGCGCGCCTCCCCGCGCTCTCCCAGGCGGAGCATCGGGACCCCGGGGCGCCCAGGGGGACGACAGCGGGACGAACTATCCTGGAGGGATGGGTGCACTGTCTGACGCGAACAAGGCCTATCGGCTCCTGCGACGGGCGCTCGCGTCCCGGTCCGCGGTGCAGCGCGTCCGTCGCCGCCTCGCGGCCCAGGAGCCCTATCCCGCCGATCACTTCCGGGTCGCGGTGTACTTCGCCGACGGCGCGGTGAACATGTACCAGATGCGCCAGTGGTACCGCCCGCTCGCCGCGCTCGCGGAGCGCTGGCCCGTCGTGGTGCTGGCCCGCCAGGCGACCGGAGCGGAGAAGCTCCTCGAGGAGGACGCGCCGCCCGTCGCCTTCGTGCCGACCGTGCGGGATCTCGAGCGTTTCCTCGCCACGCAGGACATCCGCGTCGTGCTGTACGTCAACCAGAACACCCGCAACTTCCAGATGTTCCGCTACGGCCGCCGCTGGCACGTGTTCATCAACCACGGCGAGTCCGACAAGATGTACATGACCACGAACCAGTACAAGGCGTACGACTACGCCTTCGTGGCCGGGCAGGCCGCCAGGGACCGCCTCTCGCGCACGCTGTGGGACTACGACGTGGAGCGCCGCACGATCGAGATCGGCCGTCCGCAGGCGGATCACTACTCGGGCTCCCTGCCGTACACCCCGGACGACCGCCTCGTCGTGCTCTATGCGCCGACCTGGGAGGGGGACCGCCCGAGCGCCCACTACGGCTCGATCGCGTCGCACGGCGAGCGGCTCGTCGCCCGACTGCTGGAGACCGGTCGTCACCGGGTGATCTACCGCCCGCATCCGCGGAGCGGCGTCGTCGACGACGCCTACGGGGCCGCCCACCGCCGGATCATCGCCGCCATCGCCGCAGCGAACGCGGCTGATCCCGCCGCTCAGCACGTGTACGACGACGGTGCGGAGCTGGGATGGCAGCTCGCGGCCGCCGACGTCGCCGTGGTCGACATCTCCGCGATGGTCTACGACCGGCTCGCGGCCGGGAAGCCGCTCATGATCACGCGCCCGGTCGACGACCGTGCGGCCGTCGACACCACCGGCTACCTGTCGGACTGCGAATGGCTGACCGCGGAGTCTGCGGACGACATCGTCGCCGAGCTCGAGCGCGTCCGGGCCGACGAGGCGGCGGTCGCCCGCCTGCAGATGTGGGTCCGCCACTACTTCGGGGACACGACGCCGGGGGTCGCCACGGAGAAGTTCCACGCCGCCGTCGACGGGCTCATGGCGGAGTGGGAGCGCTGGCGCGACCGCGAGATCGGCGCCGTCCGCGGCGACGAGGACGACGATGACGACGAGGCGGACGACGAGGACGTATGAGCACCGGGTTCCCGCGCGCCGCCGCGCTCGCACCGCGTCTCGAGGTCCTCGACGCGACCGGATCGACGAATGCCGACCTCCGCGCGAAGGCGCACGACGCTCGCGCCTGGCCGCACCTCTCCGTCCTCCTCACCCGTGACCAGACGGCGGGACGGGGGCGCCTCGACCGCCGCTGGACCGCTCCGGCGGGCACCGCGCTCGCGGTGTCGGTGCTCCTGCGCGACCTCCCGACGGATCCCCGCGCCCGGGGATGGATCCCGCTCGCAGCCGGTGAGGCGATGACGGCCGCTGTCGCCGCGCAGCTCCCGGATGCCGAGGTGGCGCTCAAGTGGCCGAACGACGTGCTCGTCGACGGGCGCAAGATCTGCGGGATCCTCGCCGAGGCGGGCCCGGACGCGGTCATCGTGGGGGCGGGGGTCAACACGGCCATGGCGGCCGCCGAGCTCCCGGTGCCGACGGCCACGTCGTTCGCGGTGCACGACGTCGTCGCCGACGAGGACGCGCTGCTGCACGACTATCTCGGTGCGCTCGACGGGCACCTGCGCGCGCTCGCCGCCGCGGGAAGCGCGGTCACGAGCGGGCTGCGCGAGGCGGTGACGGCACGCTGCGCCACGATCGGACAGGCCGTGCGGGTGTCCCTCCCCGGCGGACGGATCCTCGAGGGCACGGCCGTCGGCATCGATGCGGAGGGGCGCCTGCTCGTCGCCGCGGAGGGGACCGCGCAGGCCGTCTCCGCGGGCGACGTCGTGCACGTGCGGCCCGCGTGACGCGGGGACACGCCGCCCCGCGGACGGCGTTGTCCGCGATCCCGGGCACAATGGGGGTGTGACCCAGCCCGTGACGCTCGGCGGAAGACCGCTGATGCCGCCGCCCGGCACCCCCGCCGAGGAGCTGCTCATCGCGCGCTTCCGCAGCCACGCGCGTCGCCTCTTCTGGTCTGCGCTGGTGCTCATCGCGGTCTTCGGGGTCACCGCGTACTTCTACGGCAACCTGCCGGCCGGGTTCGAGGACTGGATGCTGCTCGCCGCCGCCGGCCTCGTCGTCCTCGTGGCCGTCGTGATCCCGTTCATCGTCTGGTACTCGCGGACGACGACGATCACCACCCGTCGTGTGATCGCGGCGCAGGGGCTGGGTTCGCGGCATCGCCGGGAGATGTCCCACGCGCGCGGCTACACGATCGGCGTGCGCCGCGGTCCGCTCCAGCGGATGTGGGGCTGCGGCACGATCACGCTCTCCAACGGCGTCGACGCCCCGCTGCGCCTCGTCAACGTGCCCAACGTCACCCTCGTGCACGAGACGCTGGCCGACCAGATCGAGGTCGGCCAGATCCTGGCCCACCGCGACGCCCAGGCGAGCGGCGACGACCTGTCCTGACCCGCCGGGGGCGTCCCCGGTGCCCGAGCGTTTCCGGTGCCCTCGCGCGTGCGGAAGAATGGGCATGACGAATGGAGGCGGCACATGGCGCTGCGCGTGGGCGTGATCGGCGGAGGACAGCTGGCACGGATGATGATCGCTCCGGCGGTCGAGCTCGGACTCGATCTGCGGGTCCTCGCCGAGGAGGAGGGGATGGCCGCGGGGCTGGCCGCCACGGCGGTCGGCGACTACCGCGATCTCGAGACCGTTCGTGCCTTCGCCGCCGACGTCGACGTCATCACCTTCGACCACGAGCACGTGCCGCAGGAGGTCCTGCGGGCCCTCGTGGCCGAGGGCGTCGCCGTGCATCCGGGGCCGGACGCCCTCCAGTTCGCGCAGGACAAGCTCGTCATGCGCGCGCGCCTGGCGGAGCTCGGCGTGCCCCAGCCGGAGTGGGCACCGGTCCGTTCGGCAGAGGAGCTGCAGCGCTTCCTCGACGACCACGACGGTGCGGCCGTGGTGAAGACGCCGCGCGGCGGCTACGACGGCAAGGGCGTGCGCGTCGTGCGTTCCGCCGCCGAGGCGCAGGACTGGCTGGACGCGCTGGACGACACCGACGCGCTTCTCGCCGAGGAGCTCGTGCCGTTCGTCCGCGAGCTCGCCCAGCAGGTCGCACGGCGCCCCGGGGGAGAGATGATCTCCTATCCGGTTGTGGAGACCGTCCAGCGCGACGGCGTCTGCGCCGAGGTCATCGCCCCGGCCCCCGCCGCCACCGACCGGCTCGCCGACGTCGCCGAGGACATCGGGCGTCGCATCGCCGAGGGTCTCGGCGTGACCGGCATGCTCGCGGTGGAGCTCTTCGAGACCGAGGATGAGCGCATCCTCGTGAACGAGCTCGCGATGCGTCCGCACAACAGCGGCCACTGGAGCCAGGACGGCGCGATCACGGGGCAGTTCGAGCAGCATCTCCGGGCCGTGGCCGATCTGCCGCTGGGGAACACCCAGCCGCGCGCCGCCTGGTCGGTGATGGTGAACATCCTCGGCGGTCCTGCGGAGGGCACCCTGGGGGATCGCTTCGAGGCGGCGATGACCGCGCACCCGGACGCGAAGATCCACACCTACGGCAAGGCCCCTCGGCCCGGCCGCAAGGTCGGGCATGTCAACGTCGCCGGGAACGACCTCGACGATGCGGTGTACGAGGCCAGGGCCGCGGCGGCCGCGTTCGACTGAGTCGGCGGCAGGACACGGGAAAAGACGTGTGCCGCTCGGGGATTCTCCCAGCGCGAGACCGTAGCCTGATCTGGTGACCGAGCCACTGCACTCCTCCGCCGCCCCGTTGGTCGGCGTCGTCATGGGATCCGACTCCGACTGGCGCGTCATGAGCGACGCCTCCCAGGCGCTCACCGACTTCGGGATCCCGCACGAGGTCGAGGTGGTCTCCGCCCACCGCACGCCGGACAAGCTCATGTCGTACGCACGGGAGGCCCGGTCCCGCGGGCTGCGCGTCATCATCGCCGGCGCCGGCGGTGCCGCCCATCTGCCCGGCATGCTCGCGTCCATGACAGCGCTGCCCGTCGTCGGGGTGCCTGTGCCGCTGGCGTACCTGGACGGCATGGACTCGCTCCTCTCGATCGTGCAGATGCCCGCAGGGATCCCGGTCGCGACGGTCTCCATCGGCGGCGCCCGCAACGCCGGTCTGCTCGCGGCCCGGATCCTCGGTGCCGCGGACGACGAGCTCGCCGACCGCGTCGAGGCCTACGCCGCCGACCTCGAGGCGCAGGTCGAGGAGAAGAACGATCGGCTGAAGGGCTCGCTGTGACCCTTGCGCCCCCGCGCGCGACGCGGCGCCCGCTCATCGAGACGCGGCCGCTGCGGCACCCCGACTCCGGCGATGCCCGGCTCATGTCGAAACGCGCCTGGTGGCTCGTCGGGCTCAACGTCCTGCTCCCGGGCTCGGCCCAGGTCCTGGCCGGGAACCGCCGTCTGGGGCGGTTCGGTCTCGGGGTCACCCTGACCACGTGGGTCCTCGCGATCGTCGCCCTCGGCCTCGCGCTGTTCGCGCGCCCCGTCTTCCTCTGGCTCGCGATCGGCGGCGGCCTCGTGTCCGCCGCGCTCCTGACACTCGTGCAGGTGCTGCTCGTCGGCGTCGTCGTCCTCTGGGTCGTCCTCACCTTCGACACGCTCCGACTCGTCCGGCTCGTGAAGGTCCCCGCCCCGTCGCGCTTCCTGCTCCCCGTCGTCGCCCTCGTCCTGCTGGGACTGGTCGGCGGCGTCACGGGGTACGCGGCGACGGCGGTGGGCTCCGTGCGCGGCAGCGTCGGTGCCATCTTCGGGCAAAGCGGCCCGAGCCTGCCGCCGAGCGACGGGTACTACAACATCCTGCTGCTCGGTGCGGACAGCGGTGACGGGCGCGACTCGATGCGATTCGACAGCATCTCCGTGGTCTCCGTGAACGCCGAGACGGGCGCGGTCACCATCACCGGCATCCCGCGCGAGCTCCCGCACGCCCCGTTCAGCGACGGCAGCCCGATGCAGGAGCTCTATCCGGACGGGTTCCAGGGCTTCGCGTCGTCGTCCTGCGGCTGGAACGGCTGGATGAACCACGTCCGGAATGCCGCCGAGGTGTGCCGCGAGGACAAGGGGACCGGGCTCTACCCCGGGGCGGACGCCGCCGGCTCTGCGCCCGGCATCGAGGCGACCAAGGACGCCGCGGAAGGGGTGCTCGGCATCGAGATCCCGTACTACGTGTTCGTCGACATGCACGGCTTCGCCGACCTCGTCGACGCTCTGGGCGGTGTCGACATCACGGTCACGGAGCGCCTGCCCAAGGGTGGGCCGCCCGACGGGTGGTCCGGGACCGACGTCAACGAGTGGGCCATCGGCTGGATCGAGCCGGGGGCGCAGCACATGGACGGCGACACGGCGCAGTGGTACGCCCGCTCGCGCTACACGACCAGCGACTGGGACCGCATGAAGCGGCAGCGGGAGCTGCAGGAGGCGATCCTCGCCCAGTTCACTCCGCAGACCGTCCTCACGCGGTTCAACGAGGTGGCGGCCGCGGGGACGGCGCTCATCAGCACCGATCTCCCGCAGGGCAAGCTGCCGGAGTTCTTCGATCTGATGCTCAAGGCGAAGGAGCAGCCGGTCCAGACCGTCGAGCTCACCCCCGAGAACGGTGTCGACGAGTTCGACCCGAACTACGACTTCATCCACGAGCTCATGCAGGAGAAGCTGCACCCGCCGACGGAGACGCCGACGCCCACTCCGTGAGACTGCCGCGGGCATGACGCAGCCCACGGATGATGTTCCCGGGAACATCACCCGTGGGCGCCCGGTTCATGACCGGATTCGCCAGACGACGGTGATCGGAGGGGGAGGGATCACCGTCGTCCAGCCGACCACCGCACGAGGCGGCAGCCAGGCTCAGGCGCGCGTGCGGCGCGCGGCTCAGGCGCGCTTGCGGCGCGCGGCTCCGACGGCGACGAGGGCACCACCGGCGACCAGAGCGACCGCTCCACCGCCGAGGACCCACGGCGACACCGATCCGCCGGTGAGGGCGAGTTCCATGCCCCCGCCGGTGAGCGGAAGCTCGGTGCCGGCCGGCGCGGCCACCCCCGGATCGTGGTCGCAGCTCGATGCGGCCGTGTTCCCGTGCGAGACCGTGACCATGGCGGTGTACGGTCGCGAACCGGCGAAGTCCAGGGCGTAGGCCCCCTGTCCGTCGGACGGCGGGCGGAACGTCACCGTCAGGCTGCCGTCGGAAGCGGCGGTGTTGCCCGAGATGGCGGCGGCGCCGGCGTTCTGGCCGGACACGGACACGCCAACGGTCTCCGACGGCTCGAAGAACCCGGCGCCGAACGCGACGGTCGAGACCTCGCAGGTGTCGATGATCGCGTCACCCACCTTCGCGCTCGGCGGAGACGGGTACGAGTCGCTCGGCGCGGCAGAGGCGACGGTCGGCGCGGCCAGGATGAGCGCGCCAGCGGTAAGGCTGATGGCAGCCAGTTTCTTCAGCATGATTTCTCCCCAGAATTTCACGCGGAATCGCCTCCGGATACACCCCTGCATCCGACTGCGCGAGGCCCTCTGCCCCCACGGCAGGTTCACGGACCCCGGTAATTCCCCAGTGAGACGACAGTACCTCATCCGTCGGCGAATGTCACGAATCGCACCGCAGGGTGTCGCGCGTCAGCTCCGGATCGACGATCAGCGGCGTGTGCCGCACCTCCGTCAGCCGTTCTCCCGCGCCTTCGCCCTGGAACTCCACCGTGATGGTCGTGGACTCTCCCGGGGCGAGCAGCACCTCGTGCTGCACGACGGCCCGGTCCCGGATGGTCGTCGTCTGGACGCCCTCCTCGGCGCCGTCGCGATCGATGTGCGAAGGCAGGGCGCCCTGGGGACCGTAGACGGCGATCAGGGTGCGCACGCTCCCCGCGGGCACCCCGTAGACGCCGTCGCCCGTGACGTACGGCGGCAGGGAGGTGGCGGCATCGGCGGGTGCGGTGTTCGTCCAGGTCACGCGCACCTGCGTCGTCGGCGCCCCGGCGCACGTCCCCACCGCCGTCGCGATGGACGCGCGGGTGTAGTAGTCCATCTTCCCGCCGGTGCCGTCGTTGAAGAGCACGCCCACGGCCGCAGCGTCGGCGTCGTCCTGGGGGAGTGTGCCGCCCAGGGCGCTCGCCGCAAGGAGCTCCTCCTCCGGCTCGTGCGCGCTCCAGATCCGGATGCGTCCTTCCCCCGCGGCGTCCGCGAGAGCGCGGACGAGGTCCTGAGGCTTCGCGTTCGACAGCGCGGCCGCGAAGAGCCCACCGGCGGCCTGCGCGAAGATGTCGTCCTGGACGGCGGGATCGGGGACCGCGGCGTAGATCTCCGAGAGCAGGATGTCGGTCACGGTGTCCGCCGTCGCGGTGAAGGGGCCGAATGTCAGGTCGCCGGTGGCGCGCATGAGATGCGCCGCCACCAGTGCGTCCACGGCGATCACGCCGTCGACCTTCCCACCGAACCGGCCCTCCCACCGGGCGGCGATGGTCTCGCCGGCCTCGCGGAAGTCCGGGATGCTCGTGATGTTCTGCAGATAGCGTCCCGGGCGGTCCTCGAAGAGCGCGACGGTGCTGTCGCTGAGGGGCAGTGCGGTGTCCAGCGGGGGGAAGTCGCGCGTGGAGGCCTGCTGCTGCAGCGTGATCCTGCCGTTCTCGGCGCGCAGCAGCGCGATGGAGCCGACGATCCCGCCCGACGACCGCAGCTCGGCATTGTTCTGCATCGCGAGCACGTAGGTGCGCGGTCCGTCGCCGCCCAGCATCGTGGGCAGGAGCACGGAGGCGCCGTGCAGGGCGCCCACGGCCGTCGCGGCCTGGGTGACCGCGCCCCGCATCTCCCGGACGGCGTCGGCCAGGGGCGGGAGTGTGGCGTCGGCGTCGATCCGCCGCGCCCGGTCCTCCGCCGAGGTCAGAGCCGCGCTCGCCGTGCCGAGCGGTTCCTCGATCTCCGCGAAGGGGGCGAGGTCGATCGCGCCGCCCGAGAAGCCGAGACTGGAGAGGTCGACCGCGTCGGCGACGTCGAGCAGCGGGTCCAGCGCGTCGGTGGAGACGTCGTCCGCGATCACGGCGACCTCGCTCACCGCGCGGAAGTTCGGTCCGATCCAGGGGAGGACGCCGAACGCCTGCCAGATCGGGTCCCCGGTGAGAGACCGGGCCGACTCCGCGTGGTGGGAGATGCGTCCGGCGATGGGCCCGGCGGCGTCGAGATCGCCGGCGGCGATCGCCTGCTTGAGCTGCGTCGTCCCCTTCGAGATCTGCTGCAGGTTGTCCACCGCCCCGATGCCGCGCACGGCCACCCAGCCGAGAGCCAGGACGAGCAGCGTGATGAGGAGGCCGATGGTCCACCCGATCCACCGGCGCCGGACGGGAAGTCGACCATCGCTCACCCTGGCATTCAAGCACGCCGGCGGCATCCGGCGAGAGCCTCATTCTGTGGGAACGCTGAGTACCGCCCCGGGAAGGTGATGCGCTCCCCGCCGGGCCGGGGTCGCGCGGTTAGCCTGATCCCATGGGTGCTCGGCTGCGTGTTGTTCTGGATCAGCTCGTGCATGTCGTCGATCCCGACCAGGCGTCGGCGTCGCGCGATCTCGCCGTCGGCCTCGTCCAGACGGCGCCGCCGAACTGCACGGTCGACGCGATCGTGCCCGCGGGCGCGGAGGTCGGGATCCGCGGGATCGGCGAGGTGCGCACGCTCGCGGTCGGGCGGCGGGAGCTCGCGGCGTCCTGGCAGCTCGGCATCGCTCCCGGCGTCGGCGGCGGTCTCATCCACGCGCCGACGCTGCTGGCCCCGCTGGTCCGCCATGACCGCGTGCACGACAACGACCAGACGACGGTCACACTGTGGGACCTGCGCGCGTGGGAGGCGCCGTCCCAGCTGTCCCGCGGCGCGGTCGCCTGGCACCGGGGGATGCTGCGGCGCGCGGTGAAGCACGCGGACGCCGTTGTCGTGCCCTCCCACTCGATGGCCGAGAAGCTCTCGGGGCTCGCGAAGCTCGGCGACCGCGTCCGCGTGATCGCCGGCGCGCCCGCGCAGGATCTGGTGGTCCCCGCCGCCGCGCCCGCGCACCGAGACGACCTCGGCCTCCCCGCGGACTACCTCGTGCTGTCCGGCCCGGAAGACTGTCTGGCCGCCGGCTTCCGCGGGGCCGTCGCCGCGGGGCTCGATGCCGTGGTGATCGGCGCGGCGGAGGGGAGCGAGCCGCGCATCGCCGAGATCGCCGCCGCCGCCGGACTGCCGGAGCGGCATGCGCATGTCCGCGGCGCGCTCGATGTCGCCGATCGGGCCGCGGTGCTGTCCGCCGCGCGGGTGTACGTCGCCACCGACGCCGTCTCCGGGTGGCCGTGGCGGGCGGTGGAGGCGATGACCCTCGGTGTTCCCGTCGTGGCGACCGAGTCCGGGTGCCACCGCGACGTGATCGCGGACGGCGGTGTGGTGGTCGAGGAGCACGCGCTCCCTGATGCGGTCGCGGACGCCGCAGGAGACGGAGCCGCGCGCCTCCGGGTGCTCGCCGCCGATCGCTCGCGGGCGTTCTCCTGGGCGAGCGCGGCGGAGCGCGTCTGGAGCCTGCACGCCGAGCTGTGAGCGGCTGGGAGCCAGCTTCGTAAACGCGCGACACGCCGACGAGAGGTCGCCCTTTTCGTGCAACGGTGGCATCATCCTGCAACTTCCGTCACACTGGTCACATGTCTCGACGTGCCCCACGCTCTCGAAACACCGCGAAGGTCACCCGCCTTCTCACCTGTTTCCTCGCCGTCTCCGCCCTGGTCCTCGGCACGGTGGTCCCCGCCACCGCGGCCTCCGCCGCCACGACCGCCGTGCCCGCTTCCGCGAGCACCGGCCGCATCTCGGGCGACCCCGTGACCGCGGGCATAGCGAAGAGCACGCTCGCCGGGTTCAACGCCGGCAACATCATCAGCGACGCCGTGTTCACCAACAAGAGCACGATGACCGAGGCGCAGATCCAGAGCTTCTTCAACAGCAAGGTCTCCCGGTGCCTCGGCGGCCGGGACGAGAACAACGAGCCGATCGTCTGTCTCAAGGACTTCCGCATGAACACGGTGTCCCGCCCGGGCGACCAGTACTGCAGCGGATACTCGGGCGCGGCGAACGAGTCCGCGGCGCGGATCATCTACCGCGTCGCGCAGGCCTGCAACATCAACCCGCAGGTGCTCATCGTGATGCTCCAGAAGGAGCAGGGCCTGATCACCCACACGTGGCCGAGCGCCTGGCGCTACCGGATCGCGCTGGGTCAGGGCTGCCCGGACACCGCGCCCTGCGACCCGAACTTCATCGGCTTCTTCCACCAGATCTACGGTGCCGCCCGGCAGATGCAGATCTACATGGAGGGCAAGTGGTTCCAGTGGTATGCGCCGGGCCGCACCTGGAACATCCTCTACAACCCCAACCGCTCGTGCGGTTCGTCGCCCGTCTACGTGGCCAACAAGGCGACGTCGGCCCTGTACTACTACACGCCGTACCAGCCCAACGCCGCAGCGCTCCGGGCCGGGTACGGAACCGGTGACGGGTGCTCGGCCTACGGCAACCGCAACTTCTACAACTACTTCACCGACTGGTTCGGATCCACGCAGAACCCCACGTCCATGCAGGGCCTCGTCAAGGTCGGCACCGCCGTGTGGCTGCTCTCCGGGACCAACCGGTACCACCTGACCGCCGAGGCGTACCCCGAGTACAAGGCCGTCTTCGGTGCGCCGGTCGTGACGACGGCGGCCACGCTCTCCGGATACCGCGAGGGCGCGCGAGGATCGTTCTACGTCAAGAACGCCAGCACCGGGGTCGTGGCGATGCTGCAGGGATCCCAGACCCACCGTTTCGCCAGCTGCGGTCTCGTCGCCACCTGGGGCGGCTCCTGTGGGGATCCCCTGGTGACGATGTCGAACGCGCACTTCACCAAGTTCAAGGCCGGCTCCGAGATGACCTCCTTCGGCCGCCTCGCCGCCGGGGGACGGCTGCACCAGCTCAGCGGCAGCGCCCTCGTTCCGATGTACGACGCGGCCGCCGCCGCTGCCCGTAACGGCGGCACCGCCCCCTACGCCGCCGTCATCCCCGCCGCCGTGGTGAAGGCGCGCACCGTCGAGACGCGCCTGCGCTTCGCGCCGGCGACGTATGTCAAGGTCTCCGGCAAGCCGGAGGTCTGGCTGGCGGACGACGCGGGGTCGCTGCACCATCTGCCGTCCTGGGCGCTGTCCGCGGAGATCGGGCTGCCGGCGAAGGTCGGCACGAACATCGCGGCGGCGGACCTCAACGGTTACCAGGTGGGAGCGCCGCTCGCGCCCTTCGTGCAGTGCGGAGGCAAGTCGTACGCCGCCGCCGGTGGCAAGCTCAGTGCGCTGTCCGGTGCGGTCCCGGCCGGGTTCGGGTCGGTGCCGCTCGACGCCACCACGTGCGGTCGGCTCAACCTCACGGGGACGAAGGTGAACGGCACGGCGGTCTTCGTGCGGTTCGCCGGTTCGACGGACGTGTTCCACCTCGTGAGCGGCCAGTACCGCGCCGTGGCCGATGCCGCGCAGCGGACGGCGATCAACGGTGAGGTGGCCCCGACGATCCTGGGAGCCGGTGCCGCCTACCGGTCCGCCGTCACGATCGGGTCGCCCTATCCGACGGCTGCCACCTTCATCCGGGTGTCCGGCACCTCCGAGGTCTGGCTCGTCGACGGGAAGTCGCTCGTCCACCTGCCCAGCTGGGCGATGGCGGCCGAGTACGGTCTCCCCGGAAGCTCCACCCTCGTGGGGCCGGACGCCGTGGTGGGGATGGACAAGCGCGCGCCTCTGACCTCGTTCGCCACCTGCGGCTCCACGACGTACGTCGCGGCGTCGGGAAAGCTGCACGCGGTATCGGCTTCCCAGGTCGGCGGGAACACGGTGACCGCCCTCACGTCGCAGGTCTGCGCCGGGCGGACGACGGGCACGGCCACGGAGACGCCGGTCTTCCTGAACGACGGCGCGGTCACCGTCGTCGCGGTGGGCGGCGGCTTCCTGCGGCTTCCCGATGACGCGAGCGTGACGCGGGCCGCAGCGGGAACGACGCCGAACATCAAGCGCGTCTCCGCCGCGTACCTCGCGAGTCTGCCGGCGGCCGTCGTGCCGACCGAGGGCGCTCTGGTCCGCGCGTCGAACGAATCGCCGGTGACTCTGCTCAACGGTGCGGTGCGCCAGCGGATCCCGAACTGGGGCGTGGCCGCCGACCTCGGCGTGCAGGCGCGGTACCAGATCGTCGCCCCGGCCGCCGTGGCCACGCGTGCCATCGCAGGGACCCCGGATGTCGGCGTCTTCGTGACCTGCGGGACCACGACGTATGTGGGGGCGGGAGGAACGCTCCGCCCGGTCGCGCCCGGTGCGCTGGGCGGATTCACCCCGCTCGCGCTCTCGCCGGCGACCTGCGCCACGTTGACCCTGAGCACCGCGGCACCGCTCACGACGCTGCTCCTCACCTCGCCGGGTGGTGCGATCTACACGCCGTCCGGGGGAAAGCTCGTCCTCGCCGCCGACCAGAAGGCGACGGGAGCCGTCGTCCTCGACGCCCGCACCATCGCCGGCATGCCGAAGGGCTGACCCGCTCCTGCGGCGTGGGTGGAGGCGGCGCGCCCCGCCCACGCTCAGGGTCGGATCGGGTCGGTCCGATATACTCGGGAGGATGTGTCGCGGGCCCGAGTCCCGCGTTCCCGACGGAAGGGCGAATGAGTTGACGATTGGCATGCCCCTCGACCTGAGCGACTACGACGTTCCCGGCCGGGGCAGGGGCATCCTCGATGTCTTCCGACGCCGCTACCTCCTCCGCCTCCTGGTGCGCAAGGGAACCGCGACTCGCTACCGCAACTCCGTGCTCGGCTGGGTGTGGTCGTACGTCAAGCCCGCGGCGCAGTTCCTCATCTACTACTTCGTGATGGGCGTGATCCTCAAGCTCAATCACAACATCGAGAACTTCCCCGTCTACCTGTTCTCCGGCGTCGTCGCCGTGAACCTGTTCAACGAGGCCTTCGGCAACTCGACCACCTCGATCGTCGACAACCGCGCTCTGGTGAAGAAGATCTACCTTCCACGGGAGCTCTTCCCTGTCGCGTCCGCGATCATCGCCTTCATCCACTTCCTCCCGCAGATGGCGATCCTCCTGGTCGTCTGCCTCCTGATCGGGTGGACGCCCACGCTGCTCGGCCTCGCCGGCATCCTGCTCGCGGTGGTCATCGTGCTTCTGTTCGCGCTGGGGCTCGGCCTGTTCTTCAGCGCTCTCAACGTGCGCTTCCGCGACGCGCAGAACTTCGTCGACCTCATCAAGATGTTCTCCACCTGGACCTCTCCGGTGCTGTACAGCTGGATCCTCGTCCAGGAGGCCCTGGCGAATCACCCGTGGATGTTCACCGTCTACACCTGGAACCCGCTCACCGTGGCGGTCGAGCTCTTCCACCAGGGCTTCTGGGCCGGGACCACGGAGCCCCCGGCCGCGGGAGCCGCCGATCCCAGCATCCTGCCGGGCTTTGGCACCGCGCTGCTCGTCGCGCTCCTCATCTGCCTGGCGATGCTCGTCATCGGGCAGATCACCTTCCGTCGTTTCGAACGCTCCTTTGCACAGGACCTGTGATGTCTCAGATCGTCTCCCAGACCCACGCTGTTCCCAGCATCGTCGTCGACCACGTCTCCAAGCGGTTCCTCAAGCGGAACACGCACTCCTTCAAGGAGGCGTTCGTCGGCTGGATCCGCGGCAAGAAGGTGCGCGCGGACAAGTTCACCGCGCTCGACGACATCAGCTTCCAGGTCGGCGAGGGGGAGTCCGTCGCCATCATGGGGCTGAACGGCTCCGGAAAGTCGACCACCCTGAAGCTCATCTCCGGCGTGCTCGAGCCCGACACCGGCCGCGTGCTCACGCGGGGGCGGGTCGCCGGGCTGATCGAGGTGGGCGCCGGATTCCATCCCGAGCTCTCGGGCCGCGAGAACGTCTACCTCAACGCCGCCATCCTCGGGATGACGGAGAGCGAGATCGACGAGCGGTTCGACGAGATCGTGGCGTTCTCCGAGATCGGCGAGTTCATCGATCAGGAGGTCAAGCACTACTCCTCCGGAATGTTCATGCGCCTGGCCTTCTCGGTCGCGATCCATGTGGAGCTCGACATCCTGCTGGTCGACGAGGTCCTGTCGGTGGGCGACGCCCCGTTCCGGGCGAAGTGCTCCGCGAAGATCAAGGAGCTCACCTCCCGGGGCGTGACCATGCTCGTCGTGAGCCATAACACCAACATGGTGAAGGACCTCTGCCAGCGCGGCGTGGTTATCAAGAAGGGCAAGAAGATCTTCGACGGGCCGATCGACGAGGCCGTGGAGGCGCTCGGCGTATGATCGACGTCGACCTCCAGCGCATCGTCCTCGACCCGTTCACGCTCGAGGATGCCAAGGTCGTCGACGTCCGCTTCGACGGACATCGCGTCTGGTCGGCGAGCGTGCCGTACGCGGTGGACGGCGTCATCAGCCTGCCATGGCCCAAGGCTCTCGCCCTCCGGCTGTCGGGCGTCACCACCGTCACGATCCTGGACACGGTCACCGGGCGCCGCATCGACGAGGCCGTCGACGTGCGCTTCGGCCGCAGCAGTGAGCGGCTGTCGCTCACCGACGCCCGCGGACGCTGGTTGGCCATGACCAAATGGGACCGCCTGGGGCCGGTGCTCGAAGGGCGCGACGGGATGGTGGGGCGCGACCTCCTCGCCAACGGGCGCCGGATCGTGGATGATCTGGAGGCCGACGGACACGAGGTGTACATCGTCGGCGGGACGCTGCTGGGGATCGTCAGGGACGGCGGACTGCTGCCGCACGACGACGACCTCGACCTCGCGTTCTACTGCCACGCCGACAACCCCGCCGACATCGGACTCGAGTCCTACCGGATGGAGCGCGCGCTCCAGGCTCGCGGCTACACGATCGTGCGCCACAGCCTCACCCACCTCGAGCTGCAGTTCTTCGACAGCGAAGGCCAGCCCGATCACTACATCGACATCTTCACGGGGTTCTTCCGCGACGGGCTCTACTGCCAGCCGTTCGCGCTGCGTGGTCCCGAGGTCACTCCGGAAGACCTCGTCCCCACCCGGCCCCGCGAAGTCGAGGGCGTGGAGCTGCCGGAGCCGGCACAGCCGACGGCCTGGCTGTCCTACGCCTACGGTCCGGGGTGGCGCATCCCCGATCCCACGTTCAAGTTCGTCACGCCCAAATCCACGCGTTGGCGCTTCGAGACGTGGTTCGGTGTCTACAACCGCGGCCGGGTCTACTGGGACAAGCACTATCTCGAGTACACCGAGCCGGTGGGCTTCACCCCCGCACGACGCTCGATCCGCCGGTTCCTCCGCGACGTCCCGCCGAACGCGCGCATCCTGGATCTCGGCTGCGGCGACGGACGCTGGACCCGGGAGCTGGCGGCGCAGGGTCACCGAGTGGTCGGCGTGGACTACAGCCATGAGGCCCTGCGCGTGGCCCGCTCGGGCCCGCAGGATCCTGCGGTCGACTTCCGCTATCTCAACCTCAACGACCGCGCGGCGGTCTTCGAGTTCGCCGCGTGGATGCTGGGGACAGGGGAGGAGTGGTTCGTCTTCGCGCACCACAGCGTGCAGGCGCTGACGAAGACGAACCGGCAGAACGTGTTCCTCTTCCTCGACCTCGTCCTCCGCGGGCGGGGCTTCGCGGACGTCATCTCGGACGAGACCCTGAGTCGGCGCTACGAGCACGGCAAGCCCTCGACCTGGCACCTGCCGCAGGAGTGGCTCGAGCGGGAGCTGGTCGGACACCCGCTCGCCCTGACGCCGAAGGGCCGCTGGTGGCGGCGTGACGGCCGGCAGCTGCGCCCCGTGCGCGCCGCGCGTCTGACCCGGGTGCCGGGCCCCGTCCTCGCCGGCGACAACGGCTCATCCCGCGCCGTGCGGCGCGAGACCACGATCAAGGAGTGATCCCATGAGGAAGATCCTGCGAAAGCTGGCGATGCTCATCGCCCCGACGGCGTACGGCAAGCTCCAGCGCTTCGACCCGGACAAGCCCACGCCCGCATCCGTCGACATCACCGAGGATCTGCTGGCCCGCATCGCCGACCTCGAGGTGCAGATCCGCGAGATCCGCCAGGACAACCGACGCGTCGTTGAGCTCTATGACGCCGTGTTCGAGCGTCTGCGCCAGGACAACCCGCTCATCCAGAAGTGACGCCCCGCTCCGCCCGCGTTCAGCGCGGGCGGAGCGGCGTGATCGACGCGGCGGTCACCCGGTAGACGGAGCCGCCTCCGGGGAAACGTGCCCCCAGATGGACGTCGACGGGAACGGAGCCGTCGATCTCGAGCCAGGCGCGGCCATCGCGGACGACGAGTTGGGCGGGCCGCTCGCTCCACGCCACCGTCGCCCGGGGGCGACGCAGACGTGCCAGGCCCCGGCCCCGGGTCGGAGCGCCGAGCCCGGCGACGCGGACGGTCGTCGGGATGCCCGGCATCTCGGACGGGAGTTCGTCGACCGACACCTCGACGGCGGTGCGGCCGTCGTGGACGGCGATGCGGCCGGTGGGGCGGACGAGAGCGCCGAGGTCCTGCGGGTCGAGATCGAGCACGATACGGTCTCCGCCGACGGCGTAGGCCGCTCGCACCCCCGCGGGGGTGAGGGAGACTGCCGGCTCGACGGCTCCACGCAGCATCGGCTGACGTCTCATGGTGCCGAGGACGCTGCGGACGCTGAGATCCCAGATACGGCCTTCCAGCGGGGCGCCCAACGCGGCCGTCGAGGGATCGACCGTCGCTGACCCCTCGACACCGAACGTGGTCGTCGCGGGGTCGTCCCGCCGCCAGACGGTGCTCTCGCTCGGCACCAGCCACCCGATCCTGGTGTCCTCCGAGCGGACGCCGACGGCTGCGAATGCGCCCTCGACCTCGCCCGTGACGTCGAGCTCGTCGTCGGTGAACAGGGGCGCGAACGGCGCCGGGAGCACCTTGCGGACCCGTCCGTCGACGGTGCGCAGTGCGTGACGCCGTCCCTCCCCGTCCTTCCACTCGACCCGGAACCCGATGTGCAGGCGGCCGCCCTCCCAACGCAGCCCCTCGGCGCGGGGGACCGGCCCGAGGACCGGGTCCTCGCGGATGAGCCGGTCCAGCGCATGCGGGTGGCCCGCGCGGAGCAGCTTCGCCCGCAGTCGCCAGGTCGTGTCCAGGCAGTCGTCGGCGGACTCCGGGAAGTGCTCCTCCTGGAGGCGGTGCGCGTGCTCGAAGATCAGCTTCCGCGTCTCGGGCGCGCGCTCCACGTAGTACGCGTTGAACGCGTCCATGAGGCGGGAGCGGTACTGGTGCTCGAGGAGGAGGCGCCGTTCGTCCTCCAGCCCGGGAGCGTCCAGCCCGCTCTCGATCGCCTCGATGACCTCGCCCAGCCAGAACCACCACTCGGCGCGGGCGCGACGGAACGTGGTCGATCCGCTGCCGGCGGTCGTGAACCAGTGGTAGTACGGCGTCGATGCCATCGTCGAGACGACCTCGGCCTTGGCGAGCACGGCGACGTTGAAGAAGATGTCCTCCCACAGCACGCGGCCGCCCTCGCGGAAGCGGATGTCGTGGTCGACGAGGAGCTGGCGACGGTAGAGCTTGTGCGGGTTCGTGGGGGTGAGGGCGCCGTAGGGGAGCCCCTGCCCCAGCACCTGCGGCATGTCGGCCGGGAACTGGTCGATCGCCCAGCCCGCGTCGTCGGTGCGCGCCTCCTTGCCGTTGAGGACGTCGGCGCCGTGCGCGCGGGCGTACGCATGGCCGTCGCGGAGGGCACGCGGATAGAGCTCGTCGTCATGGTCCATGAAGGCGACGTATTCACCGCGGGCGAGGTCGATGCCGGTGTTCCGGGGTCGACAGGGCCATCCGGAGTTCTCGATCCGCGTCACCCGGAAGTGCGGGCGCGAGCGCGCGATCTCGGTGAGCCGCTCGAACGTGTCGTCGGGGGACCCGTCGTCGACGAAGATCGCCTCCCACTCGTCCGTCGGCAGGGACTGCGCGTCGAGGGAGGCGATCAGGCGATCGAGTCCCTCGCCCGAACGATAGGTCGCGACGATCACCGAGACCTTGAGGGCGGGAGCGGCCATCTCAGGAGTCCTCTTCGGCGGCGATCAGGCGGTCGACGATCAACCGCGCCGTGCCGAGGTCCTGCGGGGTGGTGATCTTGATGTTGTTCACATCGCCGAGGAGGATGCGGGACGGGGTGCCCATGAACTCGTGCACGAGATCGGCGTCGTCGCTCACCCGCTGGTAGTTCGACTTCACCGCGCGCTTGTAGGACTTCTTCAGCAGCTTGCGGCGGAAGGCCTGGGGCGTCTGGCCGAGCCAGGAGTGCGAGCGGTCCAGCGATCCCTCGATGAAGCCGTCGTCGCCGACGAGCTTCACCTGGACGGTGCTGGGCGTTCCGAGCATCGCGGCGCCGTCCTCGATCGCCGCATCCAGCACGTCGCGGATGAGCTTCTCGGTGACGAACGGGCGCACGCCGTCGTGGACGAGGATGATGTCGCCGGTGGTGGCCTTGAGCCCCTTCTTCGCGCTCAGATGCCGCTCCTCGCCGCCGACGACGAGGGTCACCGGGAGGTCCGCCTCGTCGATGAGGATGCGACGGTACGTGTGCTCGTTCTCCGCGCTGATCGTGACGATGATCTCATCGATGAACGGCAGGGCGACGGCGCGGACGGTGCGCTCCAGCACCGTCATGCCGCCGAGTTCCACGAGCAGCTTGTTGCTGCCGAAACGGGTGCCCTTGCCGGCGCAGGTGACGATCGCCGAGATGGTATGGCCCTTGTACACGCTCAGTGCCTCTCTTGCTGCAGTTCGTTCGCGAACCGGCGCAGCCCCGCGAGCTCCGCCTCTTCGGTGAGGAGGTAGCCGTCGGTTCCGCCGAGCAGGTCCGCGTGACGGGTGGTCATGTTCCGGGTGTACATCCGCGCGAACGGCGACTCCGGCTCCGGAGGCACCTGGTCGGAGATGTCGCGTCCGAAGACCTCCGCCGCCAGGCGCCCGTTGGGGAGGGGCGGCGTAGCGATGTTGACGGCCTCCAGCCCGTGGGCGAGGGCGGTCTCGATGTGCCCCCACAGCTCGCGGACGTCGTAGTGCTGGAAGCGGTTCGCCGGACGGATGTGCTCGACGCGGTAGTCGTTCGCGAGGTCGTAGACGACGCCCTTCTTCAGCCGCGCCCCGTAGAGCTGGGGGAGACGGACGATCGTGGTGTCCACGGCGTCCGCGAACCGCCGCTCCTGGTGCAGACGGTTGGCTCCGTACGGGGTGAGACCCTCCGGCGAGAGCGGGGTGTCCTCGTCCGGTGCGCCGCCTTCCGGGTACACGCAGACCGTCGAGATGAGCACGAGCTTGCCGATGCGGGCGCGCAGCACGGTGTCGACGAGCTCATCGATCTCGGCGAGGTCCGCGGGTCCGTCGTTGTTGATGCGGAAGGAGTCGGCACGGTTGCCGGCGCTCACCACCAGGTCGTACTCCCGGCCGGCGATGTCGCCGATGTTCTTCGAGTTGTACAGGTCGTCGAACCCGTGCGCGTCGAGCAGGTTGGAGCCGACGAAACCCGTGTGACCGATGAGAGCAGACCGCATGAAGACCCTTCTTTGCTGCCGGGATCCGGCCCTGCCAGTCTACGGGGCGCGCCCGAGCGCAGCCTGGCGACGAGCCGGACTAGGCCGGGTCGGCGAGGTAGGCCTCCAGCGACTGCCCGGCATCGGCGGGTCGGAAGCCGGTGGCCTCGATCTTCGACAGGTCGAGGACGCTGTTGTGCGGGCGCGGGGCGACCGGCGTGGTGGCCGAGGCGAAGTACTCAGCGGTCGTCACGTCGCGGACGTCGGCGGGGTCGGAGCCGCGCAGACGGAAGACGTCCCGCGCGATGTCCGCCCAGGAGCGGGGCTCGCCGGATCCGGTCACGTTGTAGACGCCGTACGGCGCCGCGGCCTCCTGCAGGTGGACGATCGCGCGGGCGATGTCCTCCGTGAAGGTGAGCCGTCCGATCTGATCGGCGACGACGCTGGGGGCGATGCCGCGCTCGGCCAGCGAGGCCATCGTGCGCACGAAGTTCCCGCCGTCCCCGATCACCCAGGAGGTGCGGATGATGTAGTGGCGCGGAACGGTCGCGGCCACCGCGTCCGCCGCGGCCTTGGTCTGCCCGTACACGCCGAGCGGGCAGACCGCGTCGGTCTCGGTGTAGGCGCCGTCCTTGCTGCCGTCGAAGACGTAGTCGCTCGAGACGTGGACCAGCGTCAGGTCGTTCTCGGCGGCGATCGTCGCGAGCGCGACCAGACCGGTCACGTTCGACGCCCACGCCTCCGCCCGGCCCTCGGGGGTCTCGGCCTTGTCGACCGCCGTGTAGGCCGCCGCGTTGATGATCGTGCCGTAGTCCCGCCAGCGGCGCGCCGTGGACAGGTCCGCGGAGCGCAGGTCGAGGTCGTCCCTCGTCGCGTACTCGATGTGCGGTGCCTCCCCGAGCGTGGCCCGCAGGGCTCGGCCGAGCTGTCCGGCCGCACCGACGACGAGCGTCTTCTTCGGCGGGATCGGCGTGACGTCCGCGAGGCGCGGGTGGGCCTTGTCCTTCTCCGAGATCTCCACCTCGGAGAGCGGGATCGGCCACGCGATGGCGGCCGTCTCGTCGGCCAGGTTCAGGAACGAGTACGAGGCGTCGGGGGACCAGTGGTCGTTCACGAGGTACGTGTACGCGGTGTCCGGCTCGAGCGTCTGGTACGAGTTGCCGACCCCGCGCGGCACGAAGATGGCCCGCGACGGGTCGAGCTCGGTCGTGAAGACCGTGCCGAACGAAGGGCCCTCACGGAGGTCGACCCAGGCGCCGAAGATGCGTCCGGTCGCGACCGACACCCACTTGTCCCAGGGCTCCGCGTGGATGCCGCGGGTGGTGCCGACGGCGTCGTTGAAGGAGATGTTGTTCTGCACGGGGCCGAAGTCCTCGAGACCGAGGGCGACCATCTTCTCGCGCTGCCAGTTCTCCTTGAACCAGCCGCGGGAGTCCCCATGGACGGGCAGCTCGAACACCACGAGACCCGGGATGGGGGTCTCGATGCGCTCCAGCTTCTTCCCGAACGCGGCGCTCACTGGCCCTTGCCCGCGTAGAACGCCTCGACGGCGTCCTTGCTCGGCGCCCACCACGACTCGTTGTCGCGGTACCAGTCGATCGTCGCCGACAGGCCCGCCTCGAAGTCGGAGAACTGCGGACGCCAGCCGAGCTCGGTGCGCAGCTTCGTGGAGTCGATCGCGTAGCGGAGGTCGTGGCCTGCGCGGTCGGTGACGTGGTCGTAGGCGTCGGCGGGCTGCCCCATCATCGTGAGGATGAGCTCCACGACGTCCTTGTTGTTGCGCTCGCCGTCCGCGCCGATCAGGTAGGTCTCGCCGATGGCGCCCTTGTCCAGGATCGTGAGGACCGCGGAGGAGTGGTCGTCCGCGTGGATCCAGTCGCGCACGTTCTCGCCGGCGCCGTAGAGCTTCGGACGGATGCCCCGGAGCACGTTCGTGATCTGCCGGGGGATGAACTTCTCCACGTGCTGGTACGGGCCGTAGTTGTTGGAGCAGTTCGAGATGGTCGCCTGAACGCCGAACGACCGGACCCAGGCGCGGACCAGGAGGTCGCTGCCGGCCTTGGTCGAGGAGTACGGCGACGACGGGTTGTACGGCGTCGACTCGGTGAAGCGCTCCGGGTCGTCCACCTCGAGGTCCCCGTACACCTCGTCCGTCGAGATGTGGTGGAAACGGCGATCGTGGCGACGCGCCGCCTCGAGCAGCGTGTAGGTGCCGACGATGTTCGTGTCGAGGAACGGACGCGGGTCGTTCAGCGAGTTGTCGTTGTGCGACTCCGCGGCATAGTGGACCACCGCGTCGGCCTCGGCGAAGAGCCGGTCGACGAGGGCGGCGTCGGTGATGTCGCCCTCGACGAAGGTGACCCGGTCCTCGGGCAGACCCTCCAGCGAGCGCCGGTTGCCGGCGTAGGTGAGCGCGTCGAGCACGGTCACGTGGTGGTCCGTGTGCGCCACCACGTGGTGGACGAAGTTGGAGCCGATGAAGCCGGCGCCTCCGGTCACGAGCAGACGGCTCATGCGTGTCCTCTCTTCAGGATGTCGAGCAGGTAGACCCCGTAGCCCGACTTGACCAGCTTCTCGGCGCGCTCGCGCAGTTCGTCGTCGCTCAGGAAGCCCTGGCGCCACGCCACCTCCTCGGGGACGCCGATCTTCAGCGCGGTGCGTCGTTCCATCGTGCGCACGTACTCCGCGGCGTCCGTCATCTGGTCGAACGTGCCGGTGTCGAGCCACGCGGTGCCCCGCGGGAGGACCTCGACCTGCAGCTTGCCGCGCTCCAGATAGGCGCGGTTGATGTCGGTGATCTCGTACTCGCCGCGAGCGCTCGGCTCCAGGTTGCGGGCGATCTCGACGACGTCGTTGTCGTAGAAGTACAGACCGGGGACGGCGTAGTTGCTCTTGGGCTGTGCGGGCTTCTCCTCGAGCGACACCGCGCGGCCCTCGTCGTCGAACTCGACCACGCCGTAGGCCTGGGGCTCCGCCACCCAGTAGGCGAAGACCGCGCCGCCGTCGATGTCCTCGAACCGCTGCAGGCGGCTCCCGAGGCCGGGGCCGTAGAGCAGGTTGTCGCCGAGGACCAGGGCGACCGAGTCGTCGCCGATGAAGTCCGCGCCGATGGTGAAGGCCTGGGCGAGGCCGTCCGGCGACGGCTGCTGCGCGAACTGCAGGTTGATCCCGAACTGCGATCCGTCGCCCAGCAGCCGCTCGAAGTGCGCGGCGTCGTGCGGGGTGGTGATCACCAGGATGTCGCGGATGCCGGCGAGCATCAGCGTCGACAGCGGGTAGTAGACCATCGGCTTGTCGTACACCGGGATCAGCTGCTTCGAGACCCCCAGTGTGATCGGGTGCAGACGCGTGCCGGAGCCCCCGGCGAGAATGATGCCTTTCACGCCTCTATGTTGACACACTGTTCCCGGAAGTCCCGGGCGCGCCTCGTCCCGCCTCGCCCGGTCCTGGCCCACGCAGGGGATCACCATGGCCGCGGGATATCCTGATCCGGTCGTCCGCGAGAGATCTGGAACTAATGGGAATGCTCGAACTGCTGTGGCCTGCCGTCGTCCTCCTCGCGGTGTACGCGGTTCTCGGAGGGTCGCTCGCCTGGGTGATCGGGCTCCGGGGGCTCTGGGCCGTCGCCGCGGCCCCCGCCTTCGCGACGACGGTGATCGGCGGCGCGAGCGTCGTCGCCGGATGGCTCGGTCTCGGGTGGTCGATCCTTCCGAGCCTCGTCCTGGCGGTCGTGATCGGCGCCGGTGTGCTGCTCGTGCGACGCAGGACGACGACGCGCCCGGTGGCGCCGCGCTCCTTCTCACCGTGGTGGACGGTGCTCGCCCTGGTCCTCGCCGCGATCGTGATCGGCGGGCAGACACTCTCTGTGATCGGAGCGCCGACGGCGATCTCCCAGACGTTCGACAACGTCTTCCACCTCAACGCGATCCGCTACATCCTCGACACCGGCGCCGCCTCGCCCCTCGAACTCGGCCAGATGACGAGCCCCAACGGCGGCGTGCCGTTCTACCCGTCGGTCTGGCACGCCACCGCCGCCATCGTCGTCCAGCTGAGCGGCGCGAGCATCCCCACCGTGGTCAATGCGCAGACGCTCGTGATCGCCGCGGTGCTGTGGCCGCTCGGCGCCGTGCTGCTCTCGCGGGTGCTCGCCGGGGCCACCGCGGCCGTCACGGTCAGCGCGGCGCTCGTCAGCGCGTCGGTGCCGATGTTCCCGCTGCTCCCGATGGACTACGGCGTGCTCTACCCGTTCCAGCTCGCGCTCGCGCTCGCCCCGGTCGCGCTCGCCGCGACCGCCTCTCTGCTCGGGATCGGGGCGACCGCCGGGGAGCGGGCGCCGGGCTGGTGGGGGTTCGTCCTCCTGGGCGCGATCCCCGGGGTCGCCCTCGCACACCCCGGCGGGTTCGTCGCGTGGCTGGCGCTGTCCGTCCCGATGGTCGGCGTCTTCGCCGTCCGCTTCTGGCGCGGACACCCCGCGGGTCGGGCACGCACGGGGCTGGTGGTCGGAGTGCTCGCGTACCTCGGCCTGGGGCTGCTGCTGCTCAAGATCCTCCGCCCGCCGCTGCCCACGCGCCTGTGGCCGACCGCGCTCAGCCCGGCCGAGGCCGTGCAGGAGGTGGCGCAGGTGTCGATGTTCTACGGCACGGTGTCGATCGGCGTCGCCCTCGCGATCCTGCTGGGTCTGGTGTGGGCCGTCCGGGAGCGCACCGGGCCGGTCTTCGTGACGGTGGCGTCGTGGATCATCGGCGCCGCCCTGTTCGTGATCGTGATCGCCTCGCCGTTCGGCACGCTCCGCGACGCGCTCACCGGGAGCTGGTACAACAACTGGCCGCGGCTCGCCGCCGTCTTCGGCGTGGCGCTCGTCCCGCTCGCGGCGTTCGGTGTCGCGCGCACCGTCGAGGCGGTGGCACGACGCTGGGCGGCGGCGCGCCCCGAGGCCGTGAGGGCCCGCACGCTCACGGGCGCGGCCCTGGCGGTCGTGGGCGCGGTCCTGCTGCCGTTGCCCGCTCTGCCGCACGCCGTGGAGCAGGCGCACGGACGGTTCGCGCTGGACGACGACTCCGCACTGGTGAGTGCCGATGAGATGGCGCTGCTCGAACGACTCCCCGCCCACGTCCCGGCGGGGGAGAAGATCGCGGGGAACCCCTACACGGGCACCGCGCTGGCCTATGCGATCGGCGGCCGCGAGGTGCTCATGCCGCACATCCTCGTGGACGTCTCCGAGGACGCCCAGACGGTGAACGACCATCTCGCCGACGCCGAGACGCAGCCCGACGTGTGCGATGCCCTCCGCGAGACCGGCGTCGGCTTCGTGCTGGACTTCGGCGACCGGGAGGTGCACAACGGCTCGCATCCGCTCCCGGGTCTGGATGAGCTGGAGGATTCCCGGGTGGTGCGTCTGGTCGACAGCGAAGGCGATGCCAGACTGTACGAAGTGACCGCGTGCGGTCTGGGCTGAACTCGGAGATCCTGACATGACCGACAAGACACGTGCGAACCGTGTCCTCGTCCTCGTGCCCGCGTGGAACGAGGAGCACAACGTCGGGACGACCGTCCGCGAGATCCGCGCCGCGTCGTCGCGCTACGACGTCGTCGTGATCGACGACGGGTCCACCGACGCCACCGCCGCGGCGGCACGGGAGGCCGGCGCCGCCGTCCTGTCGCTGCCGTTCAATCTGGGCGTGGGCGGGGCCATGCGCACCGGGTTCACCTACGCGGCGCGCGAAGGGTACGCCGCGGCGATCCAGGTGGACGCGGACGGGCAGCACGACCCGGGCGACATCGAGCGGGTGCTCGGCGGCCTCGAGAAGGCGGACATCTCGATCGGTGCGCGCTTCTCCGACGTCGGCGACTACTCCGTCCGCGGGCCGCGCCGGTGGGCGATGGTCTTCCTCGCCTCGGTGGTCTCACGGATCGCGAAGACCCGGCTCACGGACGTGACGAGCGGATTCCGCGCCGCCAACGCGCGGGCCATCGACCAGTACGTCCGGTACTACCCCGCGGAGTACCTCGGCGACACGCTCGACTCCCTGGTCGCGGCGCTGCACTCCGGCCTCACGGTGACTCAGGTCGGTGTCGCGATGCGCCCCCGCGCCCACGGCACCCCCAGCCAGGGTCCGCTCGGCTCCACCGTCTACCTGCTGAGGTCGGTGTTCGCCCTGCTGCTGGCCGCGATGCGACGCACCGGCTCGCGGAAGGGAGAACCGCGCGCATGATCGTCCTCGTCGGCATCGCCCTCGCCGTCCTCATCCTCGTCATCGTCCTCTGGATGCTGCTCACGCGACGGCTCCGCGAGAAGTACGCGGTGCTGTGGCTCATCATCGCCGTCTCGGTGCTCATCGTCGGGCTCTTCCCGGGGCTCCTGGCCGGTCTCACGGCGTTCCTCGGCGTGCAGGTGCCGTCGAACCTGCTCTTCGCGACGGCGATCCTGCTGCTGCTCGGGGTCGCGCTGCACCTGTCCTGGGAGCTCAGCCAGGTCGAGGAGGAGACCCGCCGTCTCGCGGAGGAATCGGCGATCCTGCGCACTCAGCTGGAGCGGCTGGAGCAGCGCACCGCCGGCCTCGAGGAGCGCAGCGCGCCGGGAGAGCGCGACTGAGCTCCGCCGTCAGACGCCGGTCGCGTCGACGGCACGACGGACGGCGCGGCGCCCGCCGCTGAGCGCTCCGCACAGCCAGCTCGCGCGATATTCGAGCGCGAAGCGCGCCGGCACGATGCCACGCCGCCGCGCCACCCGGAGCAGGGCGGATGCCGCGCGGAACCGACGGTCGTCGCCGAAGATCCGGTCGCGACGGGCGTCGACGCGGGACGCCGGGATCCGTCGATCGAGAGTGTCGACCAGCAGCTGTCGCCAGCCCACATAGGTCCAGAAGGTCATCCGGGCGATCGCCCGCGGGGAGCGGGAGCCCTCGTAGCGCTCCGCCTGGTCGCGGATGTTGCGCACCGACTGGCGGATGCTGCCGCCGCCGAGCCGGCTCGGGTCGCCGAAGACGTTGGCGTCGTGCTGCACGTAGTCCTGCACGACGTCGTCGACGATGCGCGTGCCCCGGTGGGCGGCCGCGACGACCGCGAGCCAGTGGTCGTGGGTCGCGACCCTCGTCGAGGCGCGGGGGAACGGGAGGGCGGTCGCCAGCAGCTCCGGGGCGAAGAGGCACAGCGAGCCGGTGAACTCGTTGGAGAGGAGGGTGAAGAGCGGGCCGTGATCGCGGCGGGTCGTGCGCCCCGTCTCCTTCTCGGAGGGATACGAGACGATCCGCGCCTGGGCGGAGACGAGCGAGACCTCGTCGAGGTGGGGGAGCAGACGCTCGACCTTGTCGGCGTCCCAGCGATCGTCCTGGTCGCAGAGCGCGATCCACGTGCTGCGCTCGGAGACGGCGAGGAGGCCGCGCTCGAAGTTCAGGTAGAAACCCAGCCGCGATCCGTCGCCGACGATCCGGAAGCGACCGTCCCCTTCGGTGATCTCCTCGACCAGGGCGGCGACAGGCGCGGGATCGCCGTCCACCGAGATCACGCATTCCCAGTTCTCCACGGTCTGTGCCCGCAGGGAGGCGAGCTGACGACGGAAGAGCTCCGGATCGGGGGAGTAGGCGGCCAGCACGATGGTGCCGAACGGGGAGGTCGACACGAGAGGGCCTTCCGGGTCTGCGGGGTCGATCAGCGAATGAGGCTAGTCTAAAGGCGCCATGCTGGAGTCTCTGCTTTCCGTCCCCCGTCCGGTGCGCCTCGGATGAGCGCCTCGCGTGTCTGGGCCGTCTTCTCGACCTTCCGGCCCGGTGAATCCGCGAGAGAGGCGGTCGCCTCGGTCGCCCCGCAGGTCGACGGCGTGATCGTCGTCGACGACGGCTCCGGCCCGACCGCCGACTCCGTGCTGTCGGCGCTCGCCGCGGACGGCGCCACGGTGGTGCGACGCCCCGCCAACGACGGCATCGCCGCAGCGCTGAACGACGGCATCGCCAGGGCGCAGGAGGCGGGAGCCGGGTTCGTGCTGACGTTCGATCAGGACTCGCACATCGCGCCGGGCTTCGTGGCCGCGCTGCTCGCGGCCCACGACGCCGCGACGGCGGCGGGCGCCCGCGTCGGCGTCGTCGTCCCGGAGTTCTTCGCCGGGGTGCGGCAGCAGCGCGGGCCTGACGCGCCCTACGGCGACGCCGCCAACGTGATCCAGTCCGGGATGCTCCTCCCCGTGCCGGTGGTCGAGGCCGTCGGAGCGCTGCGCGAGGACTTCTTCATCGATCTCGTCGACACGGAGTTCGAGCTCCGGCTGCGCCGCCGCGGATGGCGGGTCCTCGCCGCGGGCGGCGTGCGGATGGAGCACGCGCTCGGGACGAAGTACCGCCGTGAGCTGTGGGGACGCGCGGTGCGGCTGCCCGGCATCCCGCCCGAGATCACCCTGAGCACCCCCTTCCGCTACTTCTACCGTGTCCGGAACCGGATCGTGCTCAACCGCGAGTACCTCCTCGTGGCTCCCCGCCAGATCATCCGGGACTCCCTCCTCGACGGCATCCACTTCGTCAACGCCGTCTGGGTCGCGCAGCCACGACGGGCGCTCCTGCGCGTGTACCGCGCCGCGGCCGTCGCCGCCTTCCGGGGACGGATGGGCCGGATGCCCGCGGCGCTCGCCCCCGTCGCCGCCGAGATCCGGTGGACGGCACCCGTCATCGCGCCGGAGCGGGCGTGAGCGGGGCCGTGCGCTCCGCGGCCGGCCGCCTGAGCGGGTTCACCGTCTCGGTCGGCGTCGTCACGCTCATCGGCATCATCTCGATCCCCCTCCTCACGGCCTCTCTCGGCAAGACCACCTGGGGCACCCTCGCGCTCATCCAGACGGTGTCGCAGTTCGGCGGGATCCTCGTGGCCTTCGGCTGGGGCGCGACCGGCGCCGCGACCGTCGCGGGCATCCCGATCGAAGGCCGGCAGGCCTTCTATCGCACGTCCCTCCGCGCGCGAGCCCTGCTCTATCTGCTCGTGTTCCCGGTGATCGCGGTCATCCTCGCCCTGCTCATCCGCGGCGACGTCCTCGTCCCCGTGCTCGGCGCCGCGGTGTACCTGCTGCCGAACCTCGGGGCGGCGTGGTACTTCACGGGGGAGGGCAAACCCCTGCGGCTGCTCCTCTGCGACACGCTGCCGACCGTCCTCGGCGCCGTCGTCGGAATCGTCGGCGCCGTCCTGACCGGCGAGCTGTGGGTGTATCTGGTCGCCCAGGGACTCGGCTTCGTCGGCGCCGTCGTGATCGACGCGGTGACCGTCCTCCGTGGCTCGTCGGCATCCCCGCATCCGCGGGTGCCGCTGCGGGAGGTGCTCGGCGGACAGCGCCATGCCGTCTCCGCCACGCTCGTCAGCGGTCTCTACGTGACCCTGCCGATGGTCGCCGTGCAGGCGTTCCTCCCCGCGCTGCAGCCGATGTACGCCGTCGCCGACCGTCTGTTCAAGTACGCCTCGATCGCCCTGCTGCCCATCCAGCAGTTCTTCCAGGGATGGGTGCCTGACCCGGAGGCCGACTACCGGCACCGGGCGCGGATCGCCGCCGGCGCCGCCGTCGTCATCGGGATCATCGGCGGCGCGTGCATCGCGGTGCTGAGCCCGTGGGCGTCGACGATCCTCTCCGTCGGCGCGATCACCGTCCCCTGGGAGGTGTCGCTGCCGCTCGGCGTCGCCTTCATCGGCATCGCCACGGCGGCCATCGTCGGCTACGCCTGCCTGGTCGTCGTCGGCCGGGTGCGCGCGCTGGCCGTCTCGACGCTCATCGGCGCGCTCGTCGGGGCTCCGCTCATCCTCCTCTTCGCCGCGGCCGGATCCGTGCCGGCGGTGGCGTGGGCCGTGGCGGCGTCGGAGCTGTGCGTCGCGGGGTATCAGGTGCTCGTGCTCCGTGCCGAGCTGCGCAGACGAGCGAAGGAGGCCGCGTCGTGAGTGCGATCCGGGTGAGCGTGTGCATGGCCACGTACAACGGCGAGCGGTACCTCGCACCGCAGCTCGAGTCGATCCTCGCGGAGCTGGAGCCCCAGGACGAGGTCGTCGTCGTAGACGACGCCTCGACCGACGGCACGGTCGCCGTGCTGGCGGGCTTCGACGATCCGCGCATCCGGGTGCACGCGCGGGGAGACAATCGCGGGTACGTCCGCACCTTCGAGGAGGCGCTGGGCCGGGCCACGGGCGACGTCGTGATGCTGTCCGATCAGGACGACGTCTGGATCCCCGGTCGGCGCGCCCTGTTCCTCGCCGCGCTCGAGGACTCCGCGGTCGCGGCGTCCAATCTGGTGCTGCTCGGCTCCGACGATCCGCTCCCGAACCCGATCACCCGCCGGCCCTGGCGGCTGCGGGCGACATGGTCGCGGCAGGGCGTGCGCAACGCGCTGCGGATCCTCGCCGGGATGGCGCCGTACTACGGCTGCGCCATGGCCGTCCGCCGCGACGCCCTCGACCGGGTCCTGCCGTTCCCGCCGTACCTCGACGAGAGCCACGATCTCTGGATCGCGCTCGTCGGCAACGCGCACCGCACGATGACGCACATCGAGGCCCCGACGATCCGGCGGCGGATCCACGATGCGAACGCCTCCCCGTCCCAGCCCCGCGGGATCGGGGCGGTGCTCCGCGCCCGCGTGATGCTGCTGCGGGCGTGGGGGTCGGCCGTCCGGCGCTGATCAGCGCAGGATGTGCGCCCAGAGGGCGCGGCGGCCCTCGGCGTCCCCGCGTCGCATGACGGTCGGCACCGTCGTCAGGGCATGCAGGCGCGCGAACACGCGGGCCCGGGCCGCGCGGGCGGTCGTCGTCCAGCCGCGCTCGTCGGCCCGTCGCGCCGTCTCCAGGAAGAACCGGCGGTCGTCCCGGAAGCGGGAACCGTCGAGGATGGCCTTCTGCGACGCGCTCTCGGTGTGCCGTCGGTAGGCGAAGACCTCGTCGTCGATCACGACGAGCGATCCGCCCGCGAAGACGATGTCGAGGAGGATCGCCAGATCCAGGACGATGGGCAGGTCGTCGCGGAAGTCGTGCGCACGGATGGCGTCGGTCCGGAAAACGAGCGACGGCCAGTAGAGCCAGTTGCCCCGCACCAGGCTCGTCGCGAGCCGTTCCCCGCTCAGCTCGACGTCACCGGCACCGGTGTCCGGCCGCAGCATCCGCTGCTTCACCCGGTCGACGAGCGGCAGCGACGGCGCGCCGTTCTCGTCGATCACCTGAACGCCCGGCTGGACCACGGCGGCGTCCGGATGGCGGGAGATGGCGGCGCGGACCGCGGCGACGTACCCCGGCAGCAGGAGGTCGTCGCTGCCCAGCACGACCAGATGGTCGGCGTCGGCCAGACGCACGCTCTCCCGGAAGTTCTCGATGATGCCGACGTTCTCGTCATGCCGCCGGTACCGGATCCGCGGATCGTCGAGGCGGGCGAAGGCCTCCGCCACCGCGGGGTCCGGGTAGGCGTCGTCGATCACCGTGAGGCGCCAGTCGCCGTCGGTCTGCGCGCGGACGGACTCCACGGTCCGGCGCAGCAGCGTGGGGTCCCCCCAGAAGGGCAGCATGATATCTATCGTCATCGTCCCTTCAGCATACGAAGCCCGGCGCCGGCGGGGCGCCGCTGACCGGCGCCGCCCGTCGTCGCAGGTAGCATGGGAGGGCCAACGGCCGCCCCGCGACGGGCGGCCGCGACGGGTCCCCGGACGGGGCGCCAGACAGGAAAGAATCACGCATGGACCTCCTCATCGTCGGCTCCGGTTTCTTCGGCCTCACCATCGCCGAGCGCGCCGCGAACGCCGGCCGCAAGGTCACCGTCATCGACCGCCGCGCGCACATCGGCGGCAACGCCTACAGTGAGGCCGAGCCCGAGACCGGGATCGAGGTGCACCGCTACGGCGCCCACCTCTTCCACACGTCGAACGCCACGGTGTGGGAGTACGTCAACCGCTTCACGTCGTTCACGAACTACGTCCACCGCGTCTACACGACCCACAAGGGCGTCGTGTTCCCGATGCCGGTGAACCTCGGGACGATCAACCAGTTCTTCCAGGCGGCGTACACCCCCGACCAGGCCCGCGCGCTGGTCAGGGAACAGGCCGGCGAGTTCGACGTGAAGTCCGCGTCGAACTTCGAGGAGAAGGGCATCGCCCTCGTCGGCCGCCCGCTGTTCGAGGCATTCTTCCGTGACTACACCGCCAAGCAGTGGCAGACCGACCCGCAGAAGCTCTCCGGCGACATCATCAGCCGCCTGCCCGTGCGCTACACCTACGACAACCGCTACTTCAACGACACCTGGGAGGGCCTGCCCACCGACGGCTACACGGCGTGGCTGGAGCGCATGGCCGATCACCCGAACATCGAGGTGAAGCTGGGCGTGGACTACTTCGACGAGTCCCAGCCGCTGAGCAAGAGGGCCACCGTCGGCCAGGTCCCCGTGGTGTACACGGGTCCCGTCGACCGCTACTTCGACTACGCCGAGGGAGCCCTGAGCTGGCGCACGCTCGACTTCGAGCAGGAGGTGCTCGACGTCCGCGACTTCCAGGGCACCAGCGTCATGAACTACCCCGACATGGACGTGCCATACACGCGGATCCACGAGTTCAAGCACTTCCACCCGGAGCGCAAGGACGTCTACGAGTCCGACAAGACCGTCATCATGCGGGAGTTCTCGCGTTTCGCCGAGCGCGGCGACGAGCCGTACTACCCCGTGAACACCCCGACGGACCGCGAGGGCCTGCTGGCCTACCGTGAGCTCGCGAAGGGGGAGAAGGACGTGCACTTCGGCGGCCGCCTGGGCACGTACCAGTACCTCGACATGCACATGGCCATCGGGTCGGCGCTGTCGCTCTGGAACAACACCCTCTCCTAGACTCGGATCGTGGGTCACGCTGCTGTCGGGGCGCCCGGGACGCCCCGGCGCTATCTGCATTCGCTGTGGCTGCTGTCCGCCCGCGACCTCAAGGTCCGGTACGCGACGAGCTTCCTCGGCTACCTGTGGTCGGTGCTCGACCCGCTCGTGATGAGTGCCATCTACTGGTTCGTCTTCACGCAGGTGTTCCGGCGCGATGTCGGCGAGGAGCCGTACATCATCTTCCTCATCAGCGCCCTGCTGCCCTGGGTGTGGTTCAACAGCTCCGTGTCCGACTTCACGCGCGCGTTCAAGAAGGATGCCCGCCTCGTCCGCTCGACGGCGATCCCGCGATCCATCTGGGTCAACCGGATCGTGCTCAGCAAGGGGATGGAGTACCTCTTCTCCCTTCCGGTGCTGGCGCTGTTCATCGTCGCGAACCTGATCTTCGAACGCGACCCCGGACAGGTCGTGCAGATCGGCTGGGGCATGCTGTGGCTGCCGGTCGCGATCCTCCTGCAGACGGTGCTGCTGGTGGGGCTCGGACTGCTCGTGGCGCCGCTGTGCGTCCTCTACACCGATCTCGAGCGCACCACCGCCCTCATCCTGCGGGCCATGTTCTACGCGACCCCGATCATCTACAACGTCACGGACCTCCCCGGGATCTTCCAGACCCTCGGCGCGTTCAATCCCCTCGCGGGGATCTTCATGCTGTACCGCATGCCGTTCTTCCCCGACCAGTGGAACCCGTTCACCCTCGCCGTCAGCGTCGCGATGTGCCTGCTGATCCTCGCGTTGGGCGTCTGGGCGTTCCGGCGTCTCGAGCGCCCCGTGCTGAAGGAGCTGTGATGGACGCCGCGATCGATGTCCAGGGTCTCGGCGTCCGCTTCCGGCGCAACCGGCGCGGGCGGCGGAGCTTCAAGGATCTCTTCGGCGGCGCCTCCCGCCGGTCGCGCCCCGGCGAGTTCTGGGCGCTCCGCGACGTCTCCTTCACCGTGCAGCCGGGGGAGTCGATCGGCGTCGTCGGACGGAACGGACAGGGCAAGTCGACGCTGCTGCGCCTCGTCGCCGGCGTCCTGCTTCCGGACGAGGGGCGCGTGCGGGTCAACGGCGGCGTCGCACCGCTCATCGAGATCACCGGAGGCTTCGTCGGCGACCTGACGGTGCGGGAGAACGTCCGACTCACGGCAGGGCTGCACGGCATGGCCAAGGACGAGATCGCGCGGCGCTACGACGACATCATCGGCTTCGCGGAGCTCGCCGGGTTCGAGGAGACGCCCTACAAGCACCTCTCCAACGGGATGAAGGTACGGCTGGCGTTCTCCGTCGTCTCCCAGCTCGACGAGCCGATCCTGCTCGTCGACGAGGTGTTGGCGGTGGGCGACAAGGCGTTCAGGGAGAAGTGCTACAAGCGCATCGACGAGCTGCTCTCCGACGGCCGGACCCTGTTCTTCGTGAGCCACAACGAGCGCGACCTCCGGCGCTTCTGCACTCGCGGTCTCTACCTCGACCGCGGCACGCTCGCGCTGGACGCGCCGATCGCCGAGGTGCTGGACCGCTACAACGCCGACTACGCCGTCTGACCGACCCCGCGGCGCGGGCGGACGGGGGCGACGTCAGAACCCGGCGACGCTGCGCAGCTCGGCGACCGCGGACCGGGCGCTGTCGAGGGCACCGGAGATGCCGGAACCGCTCTCGAGCGCCGTCCGAAGGGCGGTGAGGCGCTCCGCGTAGGTCTCGACCCCGGAGCGCCAGGCGTCCTGGATGGATGACGGGGGGACCGCATCGCCCAACCGCTGGGCGTCCTCCTGGAGGGAGTCCACGACGGGGAGGGCGTCCTGGTTCCGGTTCTCGTCCACGATGTCGAGGCCGCGCTCGGCGGCGGTCAGCCACCCGCCGACCTTGTCCCGGAAGACCTCGAGAGAGGGGTCGCCGACGGGCGGAGGCGTGGTGATGGGCGTGGGTTCCGGCGTAGCGGCTCCCGACGGCGCGGTCGGGGACGACGGCGCCGTCGTCGGGGTCGACGAGGCGGTGGCGGACGGCGAGGGGCTCGCGCTCGCGCCGGGCGCCGGGGCGCCGTCACGGGGGAGGAGGAAGAAGAGCAGCAGCCCGACGATCGCGAGGGCCGCGACCGCGAGGCCGACGATCAGCCAGATGCGTCCGCGGTTCCGGGGGCGAGGCGGAAGCGGCGCCCACCGCACCTCGGGTTGCGGCTCCACCATCTCAGGCCTCCAGGGGGCTCATCGGCTGCCACGAGCGGTCGCGGCCGATGCGGCCGCCGTCGCGGAGTCCGCGGAACAGATTGCTCGTGCCGCGCACCGTGCGCTCGACGAAGACGAGACGGATCAGTTCCTTGAAGAACGTGGCGGTCGTCCCGAGCCCGAAGAGCACCGGGTTGTACACGCCGTGCACCCGGTAGTACTGCTTGATGAAGCCGCGGTTGCGCATGATGTAGTAGCGGTACGCGTTGCTGGACGCGTTCATGTGGCGGATGCCCATGTCCCACTGCCGGATCTCGCGGGTGCGGCGCAGCACGAACTCGTCCACGATGACCGCGGTGGTCAGGCGCGAGGCGAGCCAGCCGTACATCTGGTCGTCCCAGTAGATGAAGAAGCGCGGGTCCGGGAGCCCGATCCGCTGCACGATCGAGCGGTGGATGAACATCCCCTCGAAGCAGCCGCTGTTCATCTCCTTGTAGCCGGAGGAGTCGAATCCCGCCGGGGCGAAGGGGATCGGGATGCCCATGCGCTCCGCGATGCGGTACTGCCAGTAGAACTCGCTGCCGTCGTAGTCGTAGCGCCGCCCCTGGATGCTCTTGAACCGGGGAGCCCAGGCGCCCATCCGGGCGAGACCGTCGGGGAGCACCTCCACGTCGTCGTCCATCATCCAGATCCACTCGGCGCCGAGGTCGTACGCCGTGCGCATGCCTTCGCTGAAGCCGCCGGAGCCGCCGGTGTTGGTGTCGAGCCGGCGATAGACCAGCTCCGTGCCGATGTCGTCCCGGAACGACTCCACGACATCCGTGGTGTCGTCGGATGAGGCGTTGTCGACCACGATGACGCGGCCCGGCTTCGGATCCATCGCGGTGATGCTCGTCAGGAGTCCCGAGAGCAGGTGCGAGCGGTTGAAGGTGACGATGACGATCGCCGCGCTCGCGGGGTCGAACACGGGGGACTCGACGGTCATGCCTTCTCCTCGAAGATCTGCTGCCAGGACGCGGGCGAGACGAGCTCGGGCAGTGCCTCCCGATACTGCCGCTGGAGCTCCGGCCACCGCCGGCGCAGCTCGGCGTGCAGGCGCATGGTCTCCCGCAGCATCCTGCGGTACTTGGCGCGGTCGCGCGTGTAGATGTTCTTCCCCGAGCCGTCGGCGGCGCTGACCAGCGCGCTGTCGAAGTGCGGCACACGCCACCAGTGGGCGTCCTCCTTGCCGAACTCCACCTGGGGCTGGGCGACGTTGGCGGGGTCGGGGCGGTGCATCCAGTGCGAGACGAGCGTCTTCAGCGTGAAGATGCGCAGCCGCATCCCGGTCGGGTTGTCGTACTGGTTGCGCCCCAGCCGCTGGAAGACCTGGCGCCCGTGGCGGGAGTGCAGGACCCGGGCGGGATCGCGGTGGACCACGGTCTCCGGGTACTCGGCGGCCAGAGCCCGTGCGGCCGGCATCGCGGTGGCCAGGTTCCGGCGCATGTGGTCGGGGCCGGACAGCACGTCCCGCAGTGCTCTCGCGCGCAGGGCCACGGGGTAGTACTGCATCATCATGAGGTGCTTGAGGTCCACCCGGCGGCTGTGCACGAGCAGGCGGCCGCCGCGGGGAGCGTTCGAGTGGAGCAGGCCGGCGACGAGGCGGTTGCGGGCGTGGAAGTAGGCCTGCCAGTCGATGGAGTCGTCCTTGTTCACCCACGACACGTGCCAGAGGGCGACTCCGGGCATCGACACCGTCGCGAAGCCCGCTTCGCCTGCGCGCAGGCAGAACTCCGCGTCGTCCCACTTGATGAATGCGGGGAGCGACAGCCCGACCTTGCGGACGGCGTCGAGCGGGATCAGACACATCCACCAGCCGTTGTAGTCGGCGTCCATGCGCATGTGCAGGAGAGGGGACTGCCGCAGATTGGCCGCCCCGAAGTCGTGCGGCATCTTCTCCTGGTAGAGGTTGCGCCACATGAACGGCTCTTCGTCGACGACCTCGGCCCAGCCGTGCAGCTTGGGGCGGTCGAGGAGGTCGAACATGTGCCCGCCGACGAGGACCGGCGTGGTCGCGAACTGCCCGAAGACGATGGAACGGCGCAGGGACTCCGGCTCGATGCGCACGTCGTCGTCGAGCAGCTGGACGAAGTCGCTCTCCGGCCGCTGGAGGGACTCGTGCATGGCGCGGGCGAAGCCGCCGGACCCGCCGAGGTTGCCCTGCCGGATGACCTGGAGGGTCTCGCCCAGCCGCTCGGCGACCTCGGCGTACCCGTCTTGATCCGCGACGAGCTGCGTGCCCTGGTCGACGAGGAAGATGCGGTCGACGAACTCGAGCGCGTCCGGCGACGCCGCGAGCGCCCGCAGCGTCTCGACGCAGTAGTCGGGCTTGTTGTAGGTCGTGATCCCGAGCGACGCCTTGCCGGTGCGGGCGGGCTCCTGCTCGGTGGTCCACTCGGCGCCCTCGAGGACGGCCGGCTTCTCGTCCGCGACGATGTCGAACCAGATCCAGCCGCCGTCGCTGTACTGGGTGAGGTCGAGGTCGAAGGAGGTCGTCGCCTCGCCGGTGACCTCGCGCGTGGCCACGCGCTGACGCACGCCCGAGCCGTTCGAGCGGTACACGAGGACCGTCGCCGGGCCGGTCGTGCGCACGGTGAGGCGGACCTCCCGGACGCTGGTCCAGTGCTGCCAGTAGGAGGCGGGGAAGGCGTTGAAGTAGGTGCCGAGCGAGACCCGGCGCCCGGCGACGATGCGGGCGCGGTGGCGGCCGAGGATGTTGCCGAGATGTGCGCGGCTGGAGACGCGGACCGGCTCGTCCTCGATCACGGACCACGTCTCGGGGTCGGCGTACAGCGGGAGCAGGTCGGGGTCGCGATCGAGCGGGAAGACGACGTTCTGAAGGACGTGGGCCACAGGGAGGTTCTCCGTTGTTGGTGCCGCAGCCGCTGCCGGAGGGCAGCGCGCGACTCGACGAGCAGTGAGTAGCCTACCGTTGGTCTCCTTCGGATCTGCGGAGAGCCCCGCCTGCGCGCACGACGCGCCTGGCTAGACTGACCGCGATGAAGGTACTGATCACCGGCGGGGCCGGCTACATCGGATCGACCGTGGCGACCGCGTGCCTGGAGGCCGGGATCGAGGTCGTGCTGCTGGACGACCTGTCCACGGGCCTCGCCGCTTTCGGCGCGGGGCGCGACCTGTACGTGGGCGACATCGCCGACGCCGCGGTGCTCGATCGGCTGCTGGGCGACCATCCGGACATCGACGCGGTCGTGCACTGCGCCGCGCGTGTCGTCGTGCCGGAGTCCGTGGCGGACCCGCTCGGCTACTACGACACCAACGTCGGCCGGTCGATCATCCTGTTCCGTCGTCTCCGCGACGCCGGCATCCACCGCATCGTCTTCAGCTCGTCGGCCTCGATCTACGCGGGGGAGACGGGAGACGGGGTCGACGAGAGCGGCCGCATCGCTCCCTCCAGCCCGTACGCCACCACCAAGGCCATGGTCGAGCAGATCCTCGCCGATGCCGCGGCCGCGGGCGACTTCCGCGCCATCGCTCTCCGCTACTTCAATCCGATCGGCGCCGACCCCCAGCTGCGCACCGGCCTGCAGAACCCCCGGCCGACCCATGCGCTCGGGAAGATCATGCAGGCGCGGGCGGCCGGCGAGCCCTTCACGATCACGGGGACGGACTGGCCGACCAGGGACGGCTCGGGCCTGCGCGACTACGTGCACGTCTGGGACCTCGCGCTGGCGCATGTCGCCGCGGTGACGCGGTTCGACGAGGTCGCCACGCCCACCGAGCCCTACCGGGTGATCAACCTGGGCACCGGCGACGGGGTCACCGTCCGTGAGCTCGTGCAGGCGTTCGAGCGGGTGACCGGCGCCCCGCTGCCGGTCGTCGAGACCGAGCGGCGGCCGGGGGACCAGGCCGGCGCCTTCGCGGTCGTGGATCGCGCGCGCGACGTGCTGGGCTGGCGCGCGGAGCGCTCCGTCGACGACGGCGTGCGCGACGCACTGGCCTGGGCCGAGAAGCTCCCGACGGTCCGCTGAGCCCGACGCCTCACTCCTGCGGGCGCAGCGTCGGGATGGCGCCTGTGTGGGCGGCGTCGATGTTCTCCCGCCATGACCGGGACTGTCCGGCCCGCAGGGCGCACAGCACGAGCATGAACCAGCCGGCGTCCACGAGCGTGAAGCTCTCGAACATCGAGTCGACCGCCAGGGTCACCAGCGTGATCGGCGTCCACGCGTAGACGACCGAGCGGCGCACGCTCGCGACCAGCCACGAGCGGATCAGCGCGATGCCGCCGAGCAGGAGGAAGAGCACCAGACCCGCGGCGCCGAGCTGCAGCAGCACGTCGAAGAACGCGTTCAGCGCGCTCTGGTGGCGGTCGTCGAGCTGGAAGTTGATGAACGTGAACGGGTACTCCCCGCGTGCCCAGTCGCCGAACCACCCCCACCCGGTGATCGGCTTGACCGCGACGAAGTCCAGGATCATGTTCCACAGCTCTGCGCGCATGGAGAAGTCCGAGCCGGCGTCGAGGAGGGCGATGATCTGGTGGCGCAACGCGAACGCCACCGTGAGGGCGAGCGCGACGAGCACCCCCAGGGCCCACTGCACGACGTTGCGACGCGCCGGCGGGGTGTGGCGGACGATGGTGAGGGCGACCGTGACCACCCCGACCGCGCCGGCGAGCACCAGCACGGTGGGCGACGCGGACAGGAACGCGAGGCCGCCGGCGAGGGCGACAGAGCCGACGGCGAGGGGCGGGTCGACCGACTGCGTGCGCCATTCGATCACGAACGTGATGAGGGCGAGCACGGCGATGAAGCCGAGCATGTTGCGACTGCCGAACAGGCCCTGGATGGGTCCGCCGGCCGCGAGGTTGCCCTGGATGCCGAGGAACGCGAAGGGGAGGTCGAGGAGGATCCCGGACAGGATCTCGACCCCGAGCGAGATGCCGAGGAGCACGCGGAGGGTGTCGCCCAGCGCCCGCACGGTCTGCAGGGTGTCGCGGACGTGCCCGATGGTGATGGCGAGGAAGGCGTAGCCGAAGAGCGACAGCCAGCCCAGGATCGTGTCGGAGCGGTCGGTCGTCCACAGCAGGCTCACGAGCGCCCACGCCAGGAACGCCAGCAGCGAGGACGGCGCGATCCGCAGCGCGGACAGCTCCTCCCGCCGCACCCACAGGATCGCCGCGCCGAGCAGGCAGAGCGCGGTGATGACGGTGGCGAGCGTGACCGCCGACGTCATCCGCTCGATCGCGAACGAGCCGAACACCGCCAGCAGCGCCGCGAGCGTGAACGCCCTGGCCATCTCCGCCGAGCCGAGGAGGCGGGCGAGGCGATGCCCCGTCGTCACGGCACCCGCCGTGGCGTCGCGCCGCGCTCGAAGACGAGGTCCCGTTCGCCGACGCCGACCAGCGGCACCGACTTGAGCTTGAAGGACAGGAGCACCAGGAGCAGCCAGCCCCACAGCATGATCGGGGTGGACTCCGTGAGCCCCTGCACCAGCAGCACGACGGTGAACAGGCTGGGCAGCAGCGTCAGCGGAGAGTAGGGGCGATGCGCGTCGAGATCCCATCGCGGCCGGTCGACGGCGAAGAACCAGGAGCGCCAGAGCAGGCTGCCGTACGCGACGGCCATCAGCACGAGGCCGACGATGCCGAGCTGCAGCAGCACGTCCAACCACATGTTGTGGGCGTGAAAGACGGTGATGCCGTGGTCGACGATCCAGCCGTCGAATGCCGGGTCGGTGGGCACCCAGGGGCTCGAGAACCCGTTGCCGATCACGGGGTGCTCCGCGACGCGCTCCAGGACCTTCTCCCAGATCTTGCTCGACCGGCCGGTCAGATCCGCGCTGCGGCCGAGCAGGCCGAGCAGCGGTTCGCGCAGCAGCCAGAGCACGAGGGCGCCCACGGCGGTCGACCCGATCGCGATGACGTAGATCCGGGTGCGCGCGCCCGGTGAGGCGGCGCGCCGCATGAGCAGGGCGACGAGGAGCACGACGGCGGCGGCCCCGGCGCACGCGAGGGCGGTGGCCGACGCCGTGCGGAACAGGAAGTACGCGGCCAGCAGCATCCACAGCGCGAGCGTCGTGCGCCAGCGGGACCTCGCCGCGAACAGCACGCCGAAGGTGATGAGGGCGAAGAGCGACACGATGCCGAGCAGGTTCGCGTTGCCGAGGATGCCCTGGATGCGCCCTCCGTCGAAGAGGTTGTCGCGGACCCAGTACCACTGCGGGTCGATCTTCCCCGGCGGGAGGTCGACGAAGTTCGGCAGCAGCGGGCCGTGCAGGACGAGCGAGACCCAGAGCTCGAGGGCGAGGGACAGCCCCAGGATCCACTTGAACGCGGAGGACAGGGCGCGGACGATCTCGTGCCACGTGAGCACGTGCGCGATGAAGAGGCCGTTCACGGTGACCGCGGCGAACAGGACGCCCGTCGCCACGGTCGGCACACGCCACTGCGACCAGACGACGGAGAGGAGGGCGAGGGCCGCGTAGCCGAGGGCCGCCCACGGCAGCCGGCGCCAGCGGAACGGCTGCGGACGGTTCCGGGCGAGCATCGGGATCCCGATCGCCAGCGTGGCCGCGGTGAAGAGTGCGAGCGTGATCGCCGCGCCGACCTCTCCCAGCAGGTTGTAGACCGCGGAGTGGGCGAACGCCACGAAGAGGACGGCGATCACGTACCCGCGCAGCAGGAGGTGCCCCGTGGATTCGCGCTCGGGCGCGGTGGGCGGGGCGGCCACCGGGTGCTTGGTGTACTGGGCCATCGCGACTCAGGCTACCTCGACGGGCCCGGATCCGACCCGTCCGTCGCCCCGGGCTCTACGCTGGGGGCATGCTGCGCAGCCTCACGAACGTGCCCCGCGACTACGCCTGGGGGTCGCCGTCGCTCCTCGCCGAACTCGAAGGGCGCGTGCCGTCCGGGGCGCCCGAGGCCGAGGTGTGGTTCGGCGACCACCCGGGCGACCCCGCCGACCTCGACGGCGGAGGGACGCTGGACGAGGTGACGGGTGGCACGCTGCCCTACCTGCTGAAGCTGCTCGCGGCCGCGCGGCCGCTGTCGATCCAGGTGCACCCGACGAAGGAGCAGGCGAGGGCCGGCTGGGCGCGGGAGAGCGCCCTGCCGCTCGACGACCCGCGACGCAACTACCGCGACGACAACCACAAGCCGGAGCTCCTCGTCGCCCTCAGCGAGCGCTTCGAATCGCTCAGCGGTCTGCGTCCGGTCGCCGACACCCTGCGTCTCCTCGACGCCCTCGACGACGTCCCCGGGGTGCGGTCCCTGCGCGAGCGGCTCACGGGCGCGGCGGACCCGCTCGGAGACGCGATCGGGTGGCTGCTCGGGGGAGAGGCGCAGACCGCGGTGGACGAGGTCATCGCCGCCGTCCGCCGTGCCGCGGACGGACCCGCGGGTCAGGAGCACCCGTCGCTGCGCGCCGTCGCCGCCATCGCCGAGACCTCGCCCGGAGATCCGGGGGTCGTGGTCGCTCTGCTCATGAACCATCTCGTGCTGCGTCGCGGCGAGGGCGTCTTCCTGCGGGCGGGCCTGCTGCACGCGTACCTCTCCGGTCTCGGCGTGGAGATCATGGCGGCCAGCGACAACGTGCTCCGCGGCGGCCTGACGCCCAAGCGCATCGACGTGCCGGAGCTGCTCGCGATCCTGGACACCACGCCCGGCGAGGTGCCGGTGCTGCGGCCGGAGGGCGACGAGGCCGTGACGACGTACTCCGTGCCGGTGCCGGACTTCGCCCTCCGCCGGGTGC
Organism: Microbacterium sp. NPDC057658; assembly: GCF_042799975.1. NCBI lineage: Bacteria > Bacillati > Actinomycetota > Actinomycetes > Micrococcales > Microbacteriaceae > Microbacterium > Microbacterium sp. NPDC057658. The sequence goes on from NZ_JBHVHT010000001.1 coordinate 1,739,164, forward strand.
GCCTCGACGGTGAGCCGATCGCCGTGGAGGTGGACGGCCCGACGATGGTGCTGGCCACCGGCGGTGCGGTCCGCGTGGCCACGGAGTCGGGAGCGGACATCGCGCTCCGGGTCGGTGCGGTCGCCTTCGCCGATGCCGAGGAGCGCCGCCTGACGCTCTCGGGCACGGGGGAGGCCTTCGTGGCCACCCCCGGGCACTGATCCGCGCGGGCGCGACACGCCGAGAGACGTCCATGAACCTTCAAGAATCGCTTGAGGGTTTACGATCCGCGACTTGACCGGAGCGAATGACACGGGTGTAATTAGGTGAGCACGGCCCGCCAGGGGGGCGGTTTTTGAAGGGTTGGAGGTCGAGATGACGGGATACCGTTCCGATGTGCCGGAGAACTGGTTCGTCGATCCGGTCAACCTCGGTGTCCCCGGGGTCCGCCGGTCCGACCCGGACGACGACAACGCCCTCGCGTGGCAGAGCGACGCCCTGTGCTCGCAGACCGACCCCGAGGCCTTCTTCCCGGAGAAGGGCGGCTCCACGCGCGACGCCAAGCGCATCTGCACCTCGTGCGACGTGCGCGGCGAGTGCCTCGAGTACGCGCTGGCCAACGACGAGCGCTTCGGCATCTGGGGCGGCCTCTCCGAGCGCGAGCGTCGCAAGCTCAAGCGCCGCGCCAGCTGACGCCTCTCCGCCGCGCGGCTTCGTGGGCGCGCCGGGAGCGGTGCGCTACCCGGCGTGACAGCGCGCATAGGCTGACCACGTCATGCCAGCCCGAGTTCATGCCCTCATCGTCGCGCGCCCCGGCCCCTCCGCACGCGCCCAGCTCCTCCGCACGCTCGACGCCGTGCGCGCCCAGACCGTCCCGCCCGCGGCCGTCACGCTGATCATGTGCGGCGACGCCGCCACCGCTCGGGAGAGCGAAGCGGTCGCCGCCACGGTCGAGGGCATCATCGAGGCGCGGCCCTCGACGTCCTTCGCCGAGGCCATCGACCTGGCGCGCCCCCGCATCCTCGACGGCTCCGCGATCTGGATCCTCGCGCAGGACACTGCGCCGCACCCGCGCGCCCTGGAGCGCCTCACCGGCATGCTGGAGCGCTCGCCGTCCGCCGCGATCGTCGCCCCGAAGCTCGTCGCCACCGACAACGACCGCGAGATCGTGTCCCTGGGTGTGAGCATGACCACTTTCGGCCGCGCGGTGGAGCTCGCGGCGGGGGAGCTGGACCAGGGCCAGCACGATCGGATGGACGACGCTCTCGGCGCCGACATCCGCGGCCTGCTCATCCGCGGCGAGGTGCGCGAGGCCCTGCGCCCCGACCCCGCCCTGGCCGGCGCGGACGAGGGTCTCGATCTCGGCGTGCGCGCTCGGCTCGGAGGTGGTCGGGTCGTGCTCGCCCCGGCGGCGCGGGTCTCCGCCGCTCCGGACGGTCCGGCGGCACTGCCGACAGGGCGATCCCGCCGTGCCTTCGTCACCCGCCTCGCGCAACTGCACCGGCGTCTCGCTTACGCCCCGGCGGCCGCGGTCCCCCTGCACTGGCTGACCTTCCTGCCCCTCGCGCTCTGGCGCTCCCTCACCCATCTCGTCGGCAAGCGGCCGGAGGCGGTGTTCCCGGAGTGGGGAGCCGCCCTCACCGCCATGCTCCGGTTCGGGGCCGTCGCCCGATCGCGGGCTCGGATCCGGTCCTTCCGCTCCTCCACATGGGCGAGCATCGCCCCGCTGCGGGTCACGCCGTCGCAGTTGCGACGCCGGCTCGACGACGGGCACGGCAGCGAGCACGGAGCCGTCAGCGAGCTCCGCTTCTTCTCCGGCGGCGGGGCGTGGGCGGTCCTGGCCGCGCTCGTGGTGAGCATCGCCTCCTTCACCAGCCTCCTCGCCTGGCCGGCGCTGGGCGGGGGCGGCCTGCTTCCGCTGCGGGAGACCGTCGGCGCGCTGTGGCGGGACGCGGCCTGGGGGATGCGCGGGGTCGGTCTCGACGTCGTCGGCCCCGCCGATCCGTTCGCCGCCGTCGTCGCCCTGCTCGGCTCGCTGTGGCCCGGTGCGCCCTCCTTCGCGGTGGTCCTGCTGTGGATCCTCGCGCTTCCCCTCGCCGTCCTCGGCGGGTGGTTCGCCGCCACCCGGGTCACCGATCGTGCCGGTCTGCGCATCTTCGCCGGTATCGCGTGGGCCCTCGCGCCGACCTTCCTCACCGCGCTCGTCGACGGCCGACCGGCCGCGGTCCTCGTGCATCTGCTGCTGCCGTGGCTGTTCCACTCCGCGGTCGTCGCACACCGCTCCTGGGGCGCCGCCGGCAGCGCGTCCCTGCTCCTCGCCGCCGTCGTGGCGTGCGCACCGGTCCTCGCGCCGGCGCTCGCCGTGCTGTGGGTCGTGGCGCTCGGGATCGTGCTCGGCACCGCGCAGTTCCGCGGCGCCGGCCGCCTTCTCTGGCTGCCCCTGCCCACGGCTGCCCTGTTCGCGCCGCTGGTCTTCTGGCAGCTCGCCCACGGCACCCCCCTGGGCCTGTTCGCGGACCCCGGCCTGACCTGGCTCGGGCCGCAGGCCGCGGCCGATGCCGCCGGGCGTCTCGCCCTCGCCACCGGGTTCCCGACCGAGGATCTCGCCGGCTGGGCGACGGTCGTCCCCGGCACCTGGGCGGCACTGCTGTGCGCTCCGCTCGCGCTGCTCGCCCTCGGGTCCGCCGTGTCCCCGCGGTGGCGCGCCGGCATCACTCTCCTGGTCGTCGCCCTGACCGGCCTGGCGACCGCGTTCCTCGCCGTGGGCGTCAGCGTCGCCTTCACGCAGGGCACCGCCGTCCCGATCTGGCCGGGCACCGGATTGAGCCTCGCGTGGATCGGCGTGGTCGGCGCCGCGACGGTCACCCTGGACACGGCCTTCCCGCTGCCTCGGCTCCGCGTCGCCGCGACGGGTGTGGCGGCTCTCGCACTCGTCGCCTGCGCCGTACCTGCCCTCACCGCGCTCCACACCGATCGATCCGCGCTGACCAACGGTCCCGAATCGACGCTTCCGGCGTACGTGCGCGCACAGGCGGCCGGAGACCAGCCCGTCGCGACCCTCATCCTCACGCCGCAGAACGACGGCGGGCTCGCCGTCGAGGTCGTCCACGGCGCCAGTGAGACCCTGGGCGCACAGACGACGATGCTCTCGACCGCGGTCGAGCCCCAGGGCGACGACGTCTCCACCCTCGCGGTGGACCTCATCTCGGCCCGCGACTTCGACGCGCCCTCGGAACTGCTCGACCGGGGGATCAGCTACGTGCTCCTCGCGGCGGTGGACGATGAGGGGGATCGGGCCCGGTCGCTGCGGACCGCGTCCGTGGCGGCCATCGACCAGCGCGCCGGTCTCATGCAGGCCGGGTCCACCGACCGCGGCGTCCTGTGGCGTCTCGAGGGGGAGCCCGCCGCGCCCGCCGAGCTGAGCGGGAGCGCGGAGGGCACGGCGCGCCTCGTCGTGACCGTCCAGCTGCTGGTCGTCCTCGCCGCCCTGCTGCTGTCCATCCCGACCCGTGCGTCGCGGCGCGCCGCGCGGGCGCGGTCCCGCATCGTCGGCCGAGCGCCCGAGGAGCCGCTGGTGCTCCCGCGGCACGCCGAGGATCGCGAGCCGGAGACCGTGGACGAGCCCCCGGTGGGTGCCGTGGAGGACCCGCAGGACGAACCGGCTCTCCGCGACGAGGCCCTTGCCCCGATCGCGGACGCCGAACCAGGGGACGACGGCGCGGATCCGCCGCAGGCGGCGGATGAGGACGACACCACGGGTGCTCCCGACGCGCACGGCGGCCCGGTCGCCGCACGCCAGGACGACGCCCGCACGGCGGAGGAGGACCGATGACCGGCACGCGCGCAGTCCGAGTCGTCGCCACGAGCGCGCGCCTCGCCACCGGCGTCGTGGTCGCGGCGGCGTGCGTCGTCGGGGTGGTCGCGGCGGTGCACGCCCCGTGGCCCACCGTGACCCATGAGCCCGCACAGGAGCAGGTGACGCCGCTTCCCGGGGACAGCGTCCTGCTGTGCTCCGGCGACTTCCGCGCCCTCGGTCGGAACACGGCGGCGCCGCTGGAGATGCGCGCCGCGGGCACGCCACGGGTGACCGCGGGAGGCACGTCGGGTGCACCGACGTCGTCCGGGCTCGCCGCCCCTGACCTCGTGGACGGCGACGACGTCCCCGTGCTCACCGGCGCGATGGAGGGCCGGTCGGCGCCCCTGATCGCCGGAGCGGAGTCGGTGAGGCTCGCCGCCGACGACCTCGCGGGCCTCGCGGCCTCGCCCTGCGGCGTGCCGCGCCTGGAGTCGTGGTTGATCGGCGGGTCCGTCGGCACCGGTGCGGAGGACGTCGTCCTGCTCGCGAACGCCTCCGATGTCGCGGCGACCGTGACGCTCGCCGTCTACGGGACCGCTCGGGGCGGCCGCACGGTGATCGTGCCGCCGCGCACGCAGACCGCCCTTCCGCTGACCTCCGTCGCGGCGGGCAACGACGTGCCCGTCGTCAAGGTCAGCGCCGTCGGAGCCCCCGTGCGTGCTGTGCTGCAGTCCGCCCTGATGCGGGTGCTCGACCCCGTGGGCGCGGACCAGCAGGAGGCGGTCGCCGGCCCGCAGCAGCACCTCGTCCTCCCGGGGGTGCAGGCCTTCGAGACCGAGGGCGACCAGGGCGACATGACCGTCCTCCGCCTGCTCGCCCCCGGAGCGGACGCCACGGCGCGCGTGCGGGTCACGGGGCAGAGCGGTGCCGCCGGACTCGACGAGTTCGTCGTGCCGCTCACCGCGGACGAGCCGACGCAGGTGTCGCTGAGCGGACTGGAGCCCGGGACCTACACCGTGGAGATCGATGCGGACGCACCGGTCGTCGCCGGAGTCCGGCAGCAGGACGGCTTCGGGGCGGACTCCGACTTCGCCTGGGTGACGCCCGCACCGCAGATCGACACCGAGGTGGCCTTCGCGGTCCCCGCGGGGCCGAGCCCGAAGCTGCAGCTGGCCAACCCCGCGGACGAGGAGGTCACGGTCACCCTCCGCACGATCGAGGGAGACGCTCCGCAGGAGATCACCGTTCCGGCCGGCGGCACCCGCGCGGTCGAGGTCCGCGCCGATCGGTCCTACCTGCTCCAGCCCGCGGGGCCGGTGCACGCGGCGGTGACGCTGACGGGAGCCGGGGCGCTGGCGGTCCTGCCGGTCCCCGCGCCCGCCGGGGTGGAGAACTCGATCACCGTCTATCCCTGAGCAGGGCGGGCGGCGCGTTCAGTGATCGTGCCCCAGGTCCCACGGCTCGCGGCCGACGTATTCGGCCGCGGCACGGAAGACGGCGCTCTCGATCGCCAGCCGGCGATGGGTGGCGTCGTCGTGGCCGGGGGGAAGGAGGCGCTCGATCGGGATGCGGAAGAGCACGATCCTCCGCCGGTCCCGGTCCAGGTGCCAGCGGGGCACCTCGCCGTCGGCCTCGGCGCTCGGCAGCGCACCGATCTCGAAGCGGACGTCCTGGAGCTCCGGCCACGTGCCGCGGAGGAACTCGACGGCGGTCCCGACGGTGAGGTCGAAGCGGTCGATGCGCCCGTCCAGCGGGGCGAGCGGGGGCTTCACGACCTCGCTGCGGCCGAGCCGTCCGTGCCGGCCGTGTCGCGCGCCGCGACGGACACCGGAGACGGAGGCGGATCGACGACGGGGCATGCCGAAAGTCTAGGCGCTGCGTACCCGCCCGGCGCGGCACCGCCGCCCGCGCGGCCGGGAGCCGTACGCTGACGGTGATGGACGGACGACTGTGCTCGAAGGTCGGCTGCGCGCGAGAGGCCGTGGCCACCCTCACCTATGACTACGGCGACCAGATGGCCGCGCTCGGCCCGCTCGGCGCGGCCAACGACCCGCAGGCGCACGATCTGTGCGCGCCGCATGCCGATCGGCTGTCGGTTCCCGCGGGCTGGCTGGTCGTGCGTCACGAGGCCCTCCGCGCCTGACCGAAGACCGCCGCTCGAGGAGAACCACGGGTGCGGGCCGCCCTCAGACGCCCAGGCGCCGCCCGGTGAGCTTCTCCGCCCGACGGTCGGCGTTCTCCAGCGCCCGCCGCTCCCGCTCCCGCCGCAGCACGGTGACGCCGACCAGGACGAGCTCCGCGGGCGCGGCCGGCACGGGGGAGACGTACGGTGTCGCCTCGGCCAGCAGATCGGCCGCCACGCGCTCGCGCGCCGCCGGGAGCATGCGCGGGGCGCTCACGAGGAACTGCGAGATGCGGCGGGCGAGGCGGTCGGGGAGACGGGCCACGTCGGCGACCTGCGCCCACCCCGCCAGCGCGGGAGGCAGGACGGGAGCCGGGGTGAAGAGCTTCGGCGTGCGCACCCGCTGGCTGTAGGTCCCGGCGACGAGGTCGCCCAGCCGCTGGGATCGCGCCGTGAAGGCGCCGACCAGGACCGCGAGGCCGCCGAAGGTGAGGTAGATCTCCAGCACACCGAGCAGGGCGCGGATGAACGCATGCCGGAACCCCGCCGCGCCGCCGTCCATCCGCACGATCCGCCCGCCGACCGCGAGCTTGCCGAGGCTGCGGCCCTTGAGGGCCACCTCCATCGTGATCGGCAGGACGACGAAGCTGACGACGAGGGAGGCCACGAGGGCGATGCGATCCGTGGCCGGGTCGAGCACGCCGATGTCGAGGAGCCAGAGGCGCAGGAAGATCGATCCGACGAAGACGGCGTAGCCCAGCAGCATGTCGATCACGGCCCCCGCCGCCCGGAGGAGGAACCCCACGGGCTGCACGTCGATCGCGACCGCCTCTCCGGAGAGCACCTCGTCGGAGACGTCGATCTGCGCGGACATGAGTACAGTAAATCAGGTGGATGCCGATGCCCTCGCCGATGCGCGCCGGTCCGAATGGGAGCGGTTGGACGCCCTGAGCCGGGCTCGTCTCGACGGCGCCGGCGTCGACGAGCTCATCGTGCGCTATCGCGCCGCCTCGGCCGACCTCGCGGAGCTGAAGACCTCCGTCGGCGAGTCGCCGCAGGGCGCCTACCTCTCCACGATCCTCGTGCGCGCGCGACTCCGTCTCACCGGCGCCGCGGACAGCATCCTCACCCAGACGGCGCGCTTCTTCCGGCTGCAGCTGCCGGCGGCGCTGTACCGGCTGCGATGGACGACCCTCGTCATCGCTCTCGCCTTCGTGGCCGTCGCCGTCGGGACCGCCGCCTGGATCGCGAGCGATCCCGCCCTCGTCGCCACCCTCGGTCCGCCCGACGCCCTCCAGCAGTATGCCGACGAGAGCTTCACCGGGTACTACACGGAGAACCCCGCCGCGGTGTTCATGGGCATGGTCTGGACGAACAACGCCTGGATCGCGATGCAATGCGTGCTGTTCGGCGTGACCGGGATCTGGCCCGTCTACATGCTCGTGCAGAACGCCCTGGGCCTCGGCACGTCCGGAGCCGTGATGGCGATCCACGACAAGGCCGACCTCATGGTCCTCTACATCCTGCCGCACGGCATGCTGGAGATGACCTGCATCTTCGTCGCCGCGGCCGCCGGCCTGCACATGTTCTGGGCGTGGGTGGTGCCCGGCCCCCGCACGCGCGGTGAAGCGCTCGCCACGGAGGGCAGGGCGCTGGCCACGGTCGCCCTCGGACTCGTGTTCGCGCTCTTCCTCTCCGGACTCGTGGAGGGCTTCGTCACCGGCTGGGCGCTGCCCTGGCCGGTCAAGATCGGCATCGGGGCGGCGGCGCTCGCGGTGTTCCTCATCTACATGCTCGTCGTGGGCCGCCGGGCGCACCTGCGGGGCGAGACCGGCGATCTCGTGGAGTACGAGTCGGGCACGCCACGGATCGTCGCGGGCTGACGCCTCCGCGGACCGCGGTCAGAGCCGTCCCGCCGCCTTGAGCTCGAGGTAGCGGTCGGCGATCCGGGGCGGCAGATCCTCCGGGTCGGCGGCGATGGCCTCCCCGCCCGCCCGGCGGATCGCGTCCGCGACGTTCTCGGCGTCGCGAAGCGTGCGCTCGGCGGCGGCGGCGAGGTAGACCTCCTCGCGGGACCCCCGGGCACGGGCGAGCGCGGCGATGCCGTCATCGGTCACCGACCCGACGAGCACCGTGGTGGCCCGGGAGGCATCGGGGAAGGCCCCGAGGAAGCCCCGGGCGGACTCGGCCGCGTCCTGAGCGGTGAGCACGACGATGAGGGAGGGGCGGGTCGTCAGGGTGCGCACCGCCGCGAAGGCCGCGTGCCAGTCCGTGTCGACGAGACGGGCGTGCACCGGGGCCATGGCGTCGGTCAGCGCGGGCAGGAGCCCGGTGCCGTCCACGCCGGTGACCCGCGCCCGGGTGACACGGTCGTGCATGAGCAGGTGCACGTGATCACCGGCGCGGGAGGCGAGCGCGGAGAGCAGCAGGGCCGCCTCCAGCGCGGCGTCGAGTCTCGTGCCGTCGCCCACGCGTGCGGCCGCCGTCCGTCCGGTGTCGACGATGAGGACGACGTGCCGATCACGCTCCGGGCGCCAGGTGCGGAGCATCGTGGTGCCCGCGCGTGCCGTCGCCCGCCAGTCGATCGAGCGCACATCGTCGCCGCGCACGTACTCGCGCAGAGAGTCGAACTCCGTGCCCTGGCCGCGTACCTGGATGCTCGTGTTCCCGTCGAGCTCGCGCAGGCGCGCGAGCCGCGACGGCAGGTGCTTGCGCGAGGAGAACGCCGGCAGCACGCGGATCGCGCCGCGGACGGGGTGCCGCGCCTGGCGGCCGGCGAGGCCCAGCGGGCCGCGGGAGCGGAGCACGACGAAGGCGCTGACCAGCTCGCCGCGGCGTCGCGGACGGAGCGGGATGTCCACGCGCCGGCGCTCGCCAGGCGGGATGCGCAGGTGCTGTCGCGACTCCGGCGCGCCGGCGGTGGGCTGCCAGGCGTCGCGGAGGAGGACGTCGAGCAGTCGGGCCCCGCGGTTCTCCACCGCCACGCTGACCGGGATCTGCTCGCCGAGACGCGCACGCGCCGGGACGCGCCGGGTGACGGTCGCCGCGCGGGGGTCACCCGCGAAGACGAGATCGACCACGACGAGGAGCACGCAGAGCCCGATCCATCCGCCCAGCACGGCGTACGGCGGGTACCCCGCCAGTCCCGCGAGGACCAGCGGCACGATGCCGACGGCGAGGGCGACGGCGAGGCGGCCCGTGACGAACACCTAGATCGGCACCCGGGTCTGCTGGACCACCGACGTCAGCACGGCGTCGGCGGACACGCCCTCCATCTGGGCGTCGGGGCGGAGCTGCAGGCGATGCCGCCACACCGGGACGAGCATCGTCTGGACGTGGTCCGGGGTCACGGCAGTGGAGGCGTTGAGCCACGCCCATGCCTTCGCCGCGGCGAGCAGGCCGGTCGAGGCCCGGGGACTGGCGCCGAGCTCGACGGAGGGGGACTGCCGGGTCGCGCGGGCGAGGTCGACCACGTAGCCCAGGACATCGTCCGTCACGTCGACCCGCGCAGCCGCCTGCTGCGCGGCACGGATCTCGTCGGCGCCGATCACCGCCTCGACGCCGGTGAGCTCCCGCGGGGAGAAGCCCTGGGCGTGGCGTCGCAGCACGGACACCTCCGCGTCCCGCTCCGGCATGCCCACGACGAGCTTCATCAGGAAGCGGTCGAGCTGCGCCTCCGGCAGCGAGTACGTCCCCTCGTGCTCGATGGGGTTCTGCGTCGCCGCGACGAGGAAGGGATCGGGCAGCGCGCGGCTGACGCCGTCCGCGGAGACCTGGCGTTCCTCCATCGCCTCCAGGAGCGCCGCCTGGGTCTTGGGAGGCGTGCGGTTGATCTCGTCCGCGAGCAGGATGTGCGTGAACACCGGTCCGGCGCGGAAGTCGAACTCCCCGGTCCTGGCGTCGTACACGAGGGATCCCGTGACGTCGCCCGGCATCAGGTCGGGGGTGAACTGGACCCTCTTGGTGTCGAGCCCCAGAGCCCGCGCGAACGAGCGCACCACGAGGGTCTTCGCCACTCCGGGCACCCCCTCGAGCAGGACGTGGCCGCGGGCCAGGAGCGAGACGAGCAGGCCGGTGACCGTACCGGCCTGGCCGACCACCGCCTTGTCGACCTCGGTGCGGACGCGGTGCATGGCCTGGCGCAGCGCGGCGTCGTCGGCGGGACTGTTCTCGTCGGTCACGGGGTCTCCTCGGCTTCGGTCGGGAAAGGGATGCGGGGTGGGCAGGTGCTCATGCGTCGCTCCGCGGGGTCTGCGCGCTCGTCTCCACGGCGGTCTCGAGCTCGTCGAGGCGTCGGGCGAGGGCGACCAGTGCCGCGTCGTCGGTGGGCGGCGGTCCCGCCAGCAGGCTCTGCAGCGTGCCGCGCGGGATCCGCAGCCGGTCGGCGGCGGCGTCCGCCACCTCGTCCGCACTCGCGTGCACGGCCAGTCCCAGCCGCCGCGCCAACCGCCGACGGGTGCCCTCTCGGAGCGCCTCGGCCGCGTGCGGGGCGTCGGCCGCCCTCGCCGTCAGACGGGCGCGTCCGTGCATCGTCTCCGAGGCGCGCACGGTGACCGGCAGGGTCTCGGCGACGAGCGGACCGAATCGTCGGCCCCGGGCCACGGCCACGGCCAGGCCCGCGGTGAGCAGCAGCAGGATCGCCGGGGTGACCCAGTCCGGGGTGAGCGTGCCGAGCGTATCGGGGGTCGCGCCCTGGATGTCGGTGTCCTCGTAGGACGGCACGTACCAGACCACGCGCGCGGTCTGTCCGAGCAGGGCGAGACCGAGCGCGGCGTTGCCATCCTCGGCGAGGGTCGCATTGCTGAAGAGCTTGACGCCCTCGACGACGGCTCGGTGTCCGTTACGGTCGTCCACGAGCACGGCGGCCGCATCGCCGTCGGCGAAGCAGCCGGTAACACCGTCGGCGGGGGAGAAGAGTCGATCGGGACGGATGTCGCCGACCTCGGCGAACGCGGGCACGGCGCACGCGGCCGGCCGGGGGGCCGCCGAGCCGGAGGCGTTCTCGCCGATCGCCAGCTCGGAGAGGAGGTGCGTGCCGGTGGAGAGGAAGACCACACGGTCGGCCGGGGCGAGCAGATCCGCCAGAGCCTCGTCGGAGAGCGTGTAGGGGTTGGTCAGGGCGAGCGTGCTGTCCTCGTCGAGGGCGGCCGCGGCTGCCGCCCGGGAGCGGACGACCTCGACCTCGACGCCCTGATCCCGGAGGAGCTCGGCGAGCGCCAGGGCGCCGGTGTCGGACCGGCTCTCCGGGTCGAGCGCGCCCCGCGCACCGGGACCGGTCGCGGCGAGCTGCGAAGCCGCGAGGGCCACGGCGATCACGAGCACCGCGACGAGGACCCATCCCCACAGGGACGCGGTGCGACGCTTCGGCCGCTCCGCTGTGGTGTCGACGGCCTCGTCGGGAGGGGCGGTCGTCGTCATGCCGGCACCGCCTCTGGGCGGTGGGCGCGGAGCCGCTCGTCGGTCGCGGCGAGGTGGCGGTAGTCGTCTGCGGCGGCGGGATGACGCAGGTACCGCACATCGTCGAAGGACGCGGCGGCGCGGCGCAGGGACTCGGCCTCCTCCGCGAACACCGCGCTCGCGGACCGGGCGATCGACTGCGCGGTCGCGCCGGGTGCCGGATCGATGAGATCGCGCTCGAGCAGGCTACGGGCGATCGCCCGATAGCGCAGCACGACAGCCGTGTCCCAGTCGTTCTGCCGTGCGCTGCGCTCGGCATCGGCGCGGAGCTGCGCGGCGCTGCGATCGTCGGCGGAGCCGAGCAGGTCGCCCTGGGGGCGGCGGATCGCTCGCGGCCGTCGGGGGCGTCCCCAGACGAGCAGAGCGGTGACCAGGGCCGCGGCGATGAGCACCGTGACGACGATGAGCGCGGTGGGGCCGACGTTCGCGCCGTTGTCCCCGCTGAAGAGGTCGCCGAGGAAGCGCATCACGTCGCGCGCGAACAGATCGAACCAGGTGGGCTTCGCGTCCGCGTACCGCGGGTTGGACAGCTCCTCCTCGGCCCAGCGTCGTGCCTCCTCCCCGTCCGGGACGAAGACGTCGTCGAAGCGCCGCATCATGGCTGCGGGGGGCTGCCCGGAGCCGTCCATCCGCCTCCCGCATCGGCATCGGCGGGGGGCGAGGCCGGGGGCGCCGGCGCGGGTGGGGGCGGCGGGGCGAAGGAGGGAGGCGCCGTCTGCGCACCCGGCGCCGGATACCCGGGAGCCCCGTAGCCGGGGGCGCCGTATCCGGGGGCGCCGTATCCGGGGGCGCCGTATCCGGGAGCCCCGTATCCGGGGGCGCCGTATCCGGGGGCGCCGTATCCGGGCGCGCCGTACCCGGGGGCGCCGTACGCCTGCGTCATCATGACGTGCTCCGGCACCTGACGCGGCGGGGGAGCGCTGGTGACGGCCCGCGAGGGATCGACCGCGAACGGATCGCCGAGCTGTTCCTCGGGGACGCCGAGGTCGCGGCGCTCGACATGGGAGAGGAGGGCCTGGTCGAGACCCTCGTAGCGCATCCGGCAGTCGAGGTAGACGAGCACGCCGCCGGTGCTCTGCACGACGATGGCGATCGCCTGCAGGATCAGCAGGAGAACCTGCGGGGCGAGGAGGGCGAAGACGTACCCGACCACCGCGCTCGGCTCACTGGCGCCGGTGGGCGCGATGACGGTGCCGAGGAACGAGGAGAGCATGGCGGTCGGGAAGCTGACCACCTGCATCGCCAGGCCCATGATCAGGCTGATGAGGAAGGTCACGCCGAATGCGACCCAGAAGCGGCCGCGGGTCAGGCGCCAGGACCGCACGAACGCCTCGCGGAACCGGGCGCGCTCCAGCACGAGGATCGACGGGACGAGCAGCAGCTTGGTCGACAGCCACACCGTGAGCGGGATCGCGGCCAGGCCCAGGAGGACCACGACGAGCACGACGATGCCGATCATCTCCGGGGTGCCGCCGAGGCCGCCGGCGATGAGCGCGCCGATGACGCCCGCGACGATGGCGAGGCCGCCGAAGAGGGCGAGCACCGAGAGGGAGGCGAATCCCGCGAGCCGCCAGAACGCCGGGGCCATCCGGCGCCACAGCATGCGCAGCGTGGCCTTGACGCCGACCGTGGCGTAGCCGACCTCGGCGGCCACGACGCCCTGCATGATCGCGGTGAACGCGATGGACGCGAGCCCGACGAGGAGTCCGGCGAGGAGGTTGATGGCGATCGTGCCGGCGAACACGGCCTCGAAGTCGGGGGAGGAGGGGGAGACCGTCTCCAACCGGGAGAACGTCGTGAACAGGACGACGCCCATCACCCCGGCCGTGGCGATGACCACGATGAGCTGGATGACGACGGCGAACCCGAACAGGACCTTGGGGTTGTGCCGCAGCGCCGCGAAGGCCTTGCCCAGCAGCATGCCGAAGGTCAGCGGGTGAAGGGGGATGATGCCCTTCCGGGGAGCTGGGGTCCACGTCTGGCCGCTCACGGGCCTCCCTCCGTCGTGCGCTCCCATCGTGTCATATCCTCGCGCTGAGGCGCAGACCTGCGGAGGGCGGGACTCGGTGCCATAAGGTAACAGTTATGACCTCACGCATCCTTGTGGTCGACGACGACACCGCGCTCGCCGAGATGATCGGCATCGTGCTGCGCACGGAGGGATTCGAGCCGGTGTTCTGCGCGGACGGCGCGCGCGCCGTCGATGAGTGGCGCGCGCAGCGTCCCGACCTGGTGCTCCTCGACCTGATGCTCCCCGGTATGGACGGCATCGAGATCTGCACGCGGATCCGCGCCGAGTCGGGGGTGCCGATCATCATGCTGACGGCACGCAGCGACACGGCCGACGTGGTGCGCGGTCTCGAGGTCGGCGCCGACGACTACATGGTCAAGCCGTTCAATCCCAAGGAGCTCGTGGCCCGCATCCGCACCCGGCTGCGGCCGACACCGCAGGCCTCCAGTGAGCAGCTGCGGATCGGCGACCTCACCGTCGACGTGGACGCGCACGAGGTGCGCCGCGGGACGACGCCGATCGCCCTCACGCCGCTGGAGTTCCAGCTCCTCGTGGCCCTCGCCTCCAAGCCGCAGCAGGTGTTCTCCCGAGAGATGCTCCTCGAACAGGTCTGGGGCTACCACTACAAGGCCGACACCCGGCTCGTGAACGTGCACGTGCAGCGCCTGCGGGCGAAGGTCGAGCTCGACCCGGACAACCCCAAGATCGTCATGACGGTCCGCGGCGTGGGCTACCGCGCCGGCAGCGTCACCTAGAGACCCCATGGCCGCGACGACAGCGACCACGGCCGTCGCCGTCCTCCGCGACTGGCGCGGCTGGCCGGACGTGCTGGCGGCGCTGTGGCGACGGTCGCTGCGATTCCGCACGCTCGCGATCACCCTGGTCGCCACGTCGTTGGCGATCTTCATCACCTGCGTCACGATGGCTCTCGTCATCCAGAACGACCTCTTCGTGTCGCGGAAGAACGTCGCGCTGGAGGATGCCCGCCGGGCGGTGGACCAGGCGCAGTCGCTCCTGGACGTGGCGGAGGTGGGCGACGACCCCGCGGCACTGACCGATCTGTGGAACGGCATCCCGGATACCCTCTCGCGCACGTCGAGTGCCGACCAGCTCGCCGGCTTCAAGATCCAGGACGGTTCAGGGACGGTCCGGCTTAACGGCTTCACCGCCGGGCTCACGCCGGATCTGCTGAGCCCCGAGCTGCAGGCCCGGGTCCGCGAGTTCGACGACCGGCAGGCCTGGCAGTCCGTCGCCCTGCCCACCGAGGATGGCGGCGTCGTGCCGGGCATCGTCGTGGGGCAGCAGCTCCAGGTGCCGCAGGCCGGATCCTTCGAGATCTACTTCGCCTACGACCTCGCCGACGCCGACCAGACCCTCGTCTTCGTGCAGAGGACCCTGTGGATCGCCGGCATCGGGCTGGTCGCCATCGTCGCGGCCATCTCCTGGATCGTGCTGCGGACCGTGTCCACCCCGATCGTCCAGGCGGCGGAGACGAGCGCGCGGCTCGCGGCAGGCGATCTCGGCGTGCGGCTGGAGGTGCACGGCGAGGACGAGCTCGCGACCCTCGGCCGCTCCTTCAACGCGATGGCCGACAGCATCGAGGCGCAGATCAAGGAGCTCGGCGAGCTGTCCATGGTGCAGCAGCGCTTCGTGTCCGACGTCTCGCACGAGCTCAGGACCCCGCTGACGACGATCCGCCTCGCCGCCGACATGCTCAACGACCAGCGTGACGAGTTCGACCCCACGACCGCACGCACCGCCGAGCTCCTGCACGCACAGGTGCAGCGGTTCGACACGCTGCTGGCCGACCTGCTGGAGATCAGTCGCTACGACGCGGGGTCCGTGCAGCTCGAGCTGGAGGCCACGAGTCTCGCGCAGCTCGCGGAGGACGTGATCGAGCAGATGCGGCCGCTCGCGGAAGGGCACGGCACGGAGATCCGTCTCGTGGCACCCGGCGGCTACTCGCCGGTCGACATGGACCCGCGCCGCGTGCGGCGGGTGCTGCGCAACCTCATCGGCAACGCGATCGAGCACGGCGAGGGACGCCCGGTCGTCGTCACGGTGGACAGCAACCAGCACGCGGTGGCGGCCGGCGTCCGCGACTTCGGGCTGGGCATGGACCCCGGAGACGCGGAGCGGGTGTTCGACAGATTCTGGCGCGCGGACCCGTCGCGACAGCGCACCATCGGCGGCACCGGGCTCGGGCTGTCGATCGCCCTCGGCGACGCCACCCTCCACGGCGGGACCCTGGCGGTCTGGTCCGAGCTCGGCGTCGGCTCCCACTTCGTCCTCACCGTCCCCCGCCACGACCGGGTGCTCGACGGACCCAGTCCGATCCCGGTGGAGCCGCAGGAGCCCCTCGCCGAGCTCGGTGATGCCACGCAGCCGATCTCCATCGCCGAGACGTACTCTGATCTCCTCGACGGGAAGGACCAGTCATGAGCACGCGCGCGTCACGTCGCCTCCTCCGCGCCGCTGCCGTGGCGGTCGTGGCCCTGCTGCTGCCGGCCTGTGCGGGGCTGCCGACGAGCGGAGACGTGGCGGTCGGCCTCGAGCTCGGGGAGTCGCCCGACGACGTCGACGTCCTCCCCGTCGCCTCCGGACCGATCGCGGGCGCGGGGCCGGAGGAGATCGTGGAGGGCTTCCTCGAGGCGGGCATCACGACCTCGGACAACTGGGCCACGGCGCGCGAGTTCCTGGCGCCGTCGCTGCAGCGGAGCTGGCGCCCGTCGGCGGGCGTCTCCATCGACGCCGGAGCGGAGGCGCGGACCCTGACCTCGAACGTCGCCGACGACCAAGTCGAGGACGCCGACGAGGCCGAGGTGCAGGTACTGCTCGAGCTGGTCGCGAGCGTGGACGACTCCGGGGCGTACAGCGGTGCCCCCGGCGATTCGAGCATCCCGTTCGCCCTGGCCCGGGGCGAGGACGGCGAGTGGCGCATCACCCAGGCGCCGGACGGCGTCGTGATCGACGAGGCGCGGTTCCCCAACGTCTTCGAGGGGTACTCGCTGCAGTGGTTCGATGCAGGCTGGTCGCGGCTGGTCCCGGACATACGGTGGTTTCCCCGCCGTCAGAGCCCGGCGACCACGGTGACCCAGGCGCTCGTCGCCGGAACCCCGGCGGAGTGGCTCGATCCGGCGGTCCAGACGGCCTTCCCCGCCGACGTGCAGCTGGCGCAGGACGCGGTGCTGATCACGGCGCAGGTCGCCGAGGTGTCGCTGACGCGTCCCGCGGCTGGTCTCGACCGGACGACCCTGGCGCGCATGCGCACCCAGCTGCAGGCCACGTTGAGGGCCGCCGGCGTGAACGTCACCCAGGTGCGCTTCAGCGTCGACGGGAGGGCTCTCGACGCGGGGGTCGTCGAGCTCGCCGACTCCACGCCGGAACCGGGGACGCTGGTGCTGAAGGACGGCGTGTTCGGGCGCATCGTCGGCGACGAGATCGCGTCGATCCCCGCGATCAGCCCGCAGATCCAGTCCGTGTCGCAGCCGATCGAGGCGATCGACGTCGCCGCGGACGATGCGAGTGCCGCGCTCCAGCTCGACGACGGCCATGTGTACCTCGTGGGCAAGAGCTCGCGCGACGAGCTGGATGCTCGTCCGGGCCTGGTGCAGCCGTCCCTCGACCCCTACGGCTACGTGTGGTCGGTCCCCGCCGGCGCGCCGCAGGCCGTGCAGGCCGTCGGTCCGGACGTGGTCGCCCACAAGGTCGCCGGTGGCTGGCCGAGCGCCTCCTCCATCTCCGACCTGCGGGTGGCGGCGGACGGCGCCCGCGTGGCGGCGGTGATCGTGGTCGGCGGCCAGCGCTGGCTGGCGGTCGCGTCGGTGGTGCGGGACGGGTCCGGTGTGCCGACGGACCTCGGCGAGATGCGCCCGCTGCTCCAGCTCACCGAGGCGTCGACGGGACTCGCCTGGCTGGGTCCGGATCGCCTGGCCGTCCTGACCGATTCGTCCACCCCGCGGCTCCTGGTGCAGCCGGTCGGCGGTCCGGGGTCGGCGGAGACCGCACCCAGCGACGCCGCGTCGGTCGCCGGCGCCCGCACTCCCGCGGGCGTGCGCATCCTCGATGCCGATGGTCAGCTGTTCGCTCACGCCGGCTCGGCGTGGCGCGAGGTCGCGGAGGGCGTCGCGATCCTCGCCACCCGCGCCGGGGAGTGACCGCTCCTGCACAGCGGCGGATGACGTCCGTCCGCCCCCACCTCGTCCCCTTCGTGGCCCGCGCGGCGGCTCCGGGCGACAGGATGCCCGCATGGGGATCACGACACGGACGCACGGGCTCCTCGCCGAGATCGGCGCCCTGCTGCTCGCCGCGCGGTGCGCCGGGTGCGAGCGTCCGGGGACGCTGCTCTGCGACGACTGCCGGAACGCGCTCGATCCGTCGCCGCGCGAGGTGCGCACGCCGGCGGGCCTGCGGGTCCGAGCCGCGCTCGCTCTGGAGGGTCCCGCAGCGTCCTGCATCCGGCGGATGAAGGGGGAGGGCGAGACGCTCCTGGCCCGGCCGCTCGGCGCCGCGCTCGCCGCTGTCCTGACGCCCGTCCTCGTCCCCGGGGTCTGGGTGATCCCGGTGCCGACCTCGCGCGCCGCGTTCCGTCGTCGGGGCACCCGCGTTCCGGAGCTCCTCGTCCGGCGCGCCGGAGCCGATCCGCAGCGCGTCCTGACCCTCACGCGCCGGGTGCGCGACCAGCGCGAGCTGGCTGCCCCGGACCGCGCCGCGAACGTCCGCGGGGCGATGATCTCGCGGCGCCGGGGATCCGGGGCCCCGGCGGTGGTCGTGGACGACGTGGTCACGACGGGAGCCACGCTCGACGAGGCGGTCCGGGCGCTCGTCGCCGCCGGGTTCGTGGTCGTCGGGGCCGTCGCGCTCGCCGCCACGCCGAAGTCGCCGGAATCCGGATGAGGTTCATCGAAGACTCACCGGAGACACAGGGTCGAGGGCCGTGACATCCGCCGCGCGTCGGACTACGGTGGGGTGTCACAAGGCGACCACGGTCCGCCCTTGGCCGGGTGGACCGGGACAAGGAGGCAGCAATGGAAACGAGCATCGTGGGCGTCGGAGTGGGCATCACCGATCGCTTCCGCACCGTCG
Organism: Microbacterium sp. NPDC057658; assembly: GCF_042799975.1. Lineage (NCBI taxonomy): Bacteria > Bacillati > Actinomycetota > Actinomycetes > Micrococcales > Microbacteriaceae > Microbacterium > Microbacterium sp. NPDC057658. The sequence continues at coordinate 1,757,614 of NZ_JBHVHT010000001.1, forward strand.
TCGAAGAGAAGATCGCCAAGATCCAGACACTCGCCGCCAAGGCGCAACGTCTGGACGTGAAGGTCACGCACCGGGTCTACCGCAACGGGCGCATCCCGGACGAGACGGTCGAGCTGACGCTGGTCGGCAAGGGCCCCGTGGTCCGTGCCGAGGCCGTCGACGGCGACAAGTTCGTGGCTCTCGACCTCGCGATCGACAAGATGACGGAGCAGCTGCGCCGCGCGAAGGAGAAGCGCGTCGACGGACGACAGCATCCGCGCGGCCCGCACTTCGAGAAGGGCAGCGGATCGCTCGAGGGCATCGACGTGCAGCCGGCCTCCGCCGAGGTGCTGCACGCCGTCGCGACCGGCAGCATCCCGGTGCAGAGCGAGGAGGAGGAGGACTACTCGCCCGTCGTCATCCGCACGAAGAGCTTCGAGGCGGAGTGGATGACGGTGGAGGAGGCCGTCGACCGGATGGAGCTCGTCGGGCACGACTTCTTCCTCTTCGTCGATGCGCGCACCGACCACCCGAGCGTGGTCTACCGCCGCAAGGGCTGGGACTACGGTGTCATCGCCCTGAGCACGCAGGCTCCGCCCGCCGAGGCGCTCGCCTCCTGATCCGACCGAGAACGGCCCGATCCCCGCGGGGGTCGGGCCGTTCTCGTGCGAAGACCGGACGGCGTCAGTCGAAGATGCCGTCGAGGATGCTGCCGATGACGAGCCCGCCGAGGATGCCGGAGGCGAGGTCGCCGCCGCCCATCCCGCCGCCGCGACGAGGACCGCCGCCCCAGCCGCCGCCCCAGTCCTGATCCTGCGGGCGGGACGAGTCGATGTCGCGCTGCGCGAGCTGGAGGGCTTCCGCGGCGAGGTGCGCGACCCGGCGGGCCTGGGCGAGCGCCGCCTCGCGGGTCTCTTCGGCAGGAAGCAGGGCCGGGAGATCGACGCGGAGTCGTTCCGCCTCGGCGAGACGGGTGCGCGCATCGGCGCCGATCCATCCGCGATGCCCGGCGATGAGCCCGCGGGCCACGCCCAGCTGGCGGTCGGCGTCGTCGATCGCGTGCTGGACCTGCGCGATGCTCGGCAGCGGATTCTCGGCGCGATGCCGGGCCGTGGCGATCGCGTCGTCGAGGCCGGCGTTGGCTTCGCGCAGACGCGAGAGCTCGGCGAACGGGTCGTTGGGCTGGCCCGAGGGGGTGAGGGCGGCCAGGGCCGCCTGCAGCCGGGCGACGGCCTCCGCCACGGCGGGCGTGGAGGGAGCGGTCCGGGCGGCGATGAGGTCGTTACGGGAGTCGGCGATGACCTCGGCCAGGGTCGACTCGGCGCGCAGGGCCTCGATCTCGAAGTCCTCCACCGCGTCGAGCAGGGCAGCGGCGCGACGCGTCGCCTCGGTGGCCGTCTCCAGCGCGAGGTTCGCCTCCTCGTTCTGCTTCGCGGCGCGGCGACGCTCCGAGATGTCGGCGCTGTGGGTCGCGAAACGGATCAGCTGCTCCGCCTCGGCCGCGCTGGCCGTGATCTGATGCATGGCGGAGTCGGAGTAGCGGGCGGACAGCCGGGACACCGTCTCGTCCGTCTGCGGGATGCGGGCGCTCAGCGCCTCGGCGTCCGCGCGGACCTGGGCGATGATCTCGGGCGCGCGCCGCACCTTCGCGACGGACTCCGCGAGCACGGTGGTCTTCTCGTCGAGGAGGTCCTGGGCCCAGTCGCAGAGCTGCAGGATGCGCGCGTTCCGCGTGCGCAGCTCCTCGTCGGTGTCCGGGATCTCGTCATGGTTGAGCTGGTGGAGCTGGAAGGCCTCGCGCAGGTGCGTGCGCACCGACAGCAGCGCGGCCTTGAGGTCGGCGGTCAGGGACTCGCCGAGCTCGGCCTCCGCGAAGACGAGCTCATCGGAGGTGGTGCGGATGCGCTCGTCGGCGGCGACGAGTGCCTGTTCCGCACGCCGGGCGAGGTCCGCGTCCTGTGCGGCGAGTTCTTCCTGTTCGCGTTTGCGTCTGCCCCAAAATCCAGCCATGTGCCGATCCTAGTTTCCCGGGCGCGTGCGCGGGCTGAGCATCCGCTCCAGGCGAACGGCGGGCATCGCGGCCTGGTGCGTCAGACGGGGAGGGTGACGGGATCGCTGCCGGCGACGGGGGAGGGCGCCGCCTTCGCGGGGCGTCCTCGCTTGGGGCGTTCGGTGGTCAGCTCCAGGGCCATCTCGGGATGGGGGTGTTGCGCGAGTCGGGCCTCCGCCTGGTCGAGCCACCGGAGTTCGGCCTCCGCGGCGCAGACGAGCGAGTCGAGGACGAGGGACCACGCGAGATCCTCGGGGCTGCCGGCGGCGAGGCCGGGGGAGGGCGTGCGCCGCAGGTCCTCGAGCCGCTGCCGCGAGGCGTCCCGCTGGCTGCGGAGGATGGCGGCGGCATCGACTCCGGGCAGCGTGGCCGCGACGGCGAGCTTCACGGCGAGCTCCTCGCGCGTCGCGGGAGCGCGGAGCACGGGGGTGGTGAGCCAGCGTGCCGCCTCGGCCGAGCCCGCGGGCGTGATGCGCCAGTACACGTGACCGTGGTCGTCGGCCTCCCCGCGCTGGACCAGCCCATCCCGCTCGAGCCGCTCCAGGGTGTTGTAGATCTGGCCGACGTTGAGCGGCCAGGTCGATCCGGTCCGGCGGTCGAACTCGTGGCGGAGCTGGTAGCCGTAGCAGGGGCCCTGGTCGAGGATGGCGAGCAGGCTCTGGCGTACGGACATGACCGGTCTCCCGAGGATGGCGGATGGAAAGCAGTGCCGAGTATATGCATACCCGGCAATTTCCCGGACGCGGCGCGGCGGACCCATGCAGGCGACGTGGAGGTCACAGGCCGGTAACATGGCAAAGTATGCCTGGCGCTCGCCTCACGGCGGCCGGCGAATGACCCAATGACAGGGAGATGACATCCGTGGCGAATCCTCTTGAGAAGCTGCTGCGCGCAGGTGAGGGGCGGATCATCCGCCGTCTGAACCAGGTGGTGAAGGCGGTGAACGCCCTCGAGGAGGACATCTCCCAGCTCACGGACGACGAGCTGCGCAACGAGACCGCCGAGCTGCGCGCCCGCTACGAGAAGGGTGAGACGCTCGACCAGCTCATGCCCGAGGCCTTCGCCGCGGTGCGCGAGGCCGCAAAGCGGACGCTCGGCATGCGCGCCTACGACGTGCAGATCATGGGTGGTGCCGCCCTCCACCTCGGGAACATCGCCGAGATGAAGACCGGTGAGGGCAAGACCCTCGTCGCCACCTTCCCCGCCTATCTGAACGCCATCGCGGGCAAGGGCGTGCACGTCATCACCGTGAACGACTTCCTCGCGAGCTACCAGGCGGAGCTCATGGGCCGCGTCTACCGCGCCCTCGGCATGACGACGGGCATCATCGTCTCCGGCCAGACACCCGCCGTGCGCCGCGAGCAGTACGCGGCCGACATCACCTACGGCACGAACAACGAGTTCGGCTTCGACTACCTCCGCGACAACATGGCCTGGCGCAAGGAGGACCTCGTCCAGCGCGAGCACTTCTTCGCGATCGTCGACGAGGTGGACTCCATCCTCATCGACGAGGCCCGCACGCCGCTCATCATCTCCGGACCGTCGTCCGGCGAGGCGAACCGCTGGTTCGCGGAGTTCGCCAAGATCGCGCGCACGCTCGTCGCCGGCGAGGACTACGAGGTCGACGAGAAGAAGCGCACCGTCGGCGTCCTGGAGCCGGGCATCGAGAAGGTCGAGGACTACCTCGGCATCGACAACCTCTACGAGTCCGCCAACACGCCGCTCATCTCGTTCCTGAACAACTCGATCAAGGCGCTCGCGCTGTTCAAGAAGGACACCGACTACGTCGTCATGAACGACGAGGTCATGATCGTCGACGAGCACACCGGACGCATCCTCGTCGGACGCCGCTACAACGAGGGCATCCACCAGGCGATCGAGGCGAAGGAGGGGGTGCCGGTCAAGGCCGAGAACCAGACCCTCGCCACCGTCACTCTGCAGAATTACTTCCGCCTCTACGACAAGCTCGCCGGCATGACCGGTACGGCCGAGACCGAGGCCGCCGAGTTCATGTCGACGTACAAGCTCGGCGTCATCCCGATTCCCACCAACAAGCCGATGATCCGCAAGGACCAGCCGGACCTGGTGTACAAGAACGAGGCGGCGAAGTTCGCGCAGGTCGTGGAGGACATCGCCGAGCGCCACGCGAGCGGGCAGCCGGTGCTGGTCGGCACCACCAGCGTCGAGAAGAGCGAGTACCTGTCGCGCCTGCTCGCCAAGAAGGGCGTTAAGCACGAGGTCCTGAACGCGAAGAACCACGCCCGTGAGGCGGAGATCGTCGCCCGCGCCGGCCGCCTCGGCGCCGTCACGGTCGCGACGAACATGGCCGGCCGAGGCACCGACATCATGCTCGGCGGAAACGCCGAGTTCCTCGCGGTGCAGGAGCTGAAGGCGAAGGGACTCGACCCGGTGGAGACGCCGGAGGAGTACGAGGTCGCCTGGGACGAGACCTACGAGACCATGAAGAAGGTCGTCGAGGAAGAGGCCGAGAAGGTCATCGAGGCCGGTGGCCTCTACGTGCTCGGCACCGAGCGCCACGAGTCGCGCCGCATCGACAACCAGCTGCGCGGTCGGTCCGGTCGTCAGGGCGACCCCGGCGAGAGCCGCTTCTACCTGAGCCTCACCGATGACCTCATGCGGTTGTTCCAGTCCGGCGCCGCCGAGGCGATCCTCGCCCGCACGAACTTCCCCGACGACGTGCCGATCGAGTCGGGTCTCGTGTCCCGGGCGATCCGCAGCGCCCAGTCGCAGGTCGAGGCCCGCAACGCCGAGATGCGCAAGAACGTCCTCAAGTACGACGACGTCCTCAACCGTCAGCGCGAGGCGATCTACGCCGACCGCCGCCACATCCTCCAGGGCGACGACATCGCCGATCGGGTGCAGCACTTCATCGAGGACGCGATCAGCGGCGTCGTGAAGGACCACACCGGCGAGGGCCACAACGAGAGCTGGGACTTCGACGCCCTGTGGACCGAGCTGAAGACGCTGTACCCGGTGAGCGTCACGATCGACGAGGTCGTGTCGGAGGCCGCAGGACGCAAGGGCGGCATCACCGCCGAGGGCCTGACGCGTGAGCTGCTGTCGGACGCGAAGATCGCCTACGAGAAGCGCGAGGAGTCGCTGGGCGAGGCCGCGACCCGGGAGCTCGAGCGTCGCGTCGTCCTGCAGGTGCTCGACCGCCGCTGGCGCGACCACCTGTACGAGATGGACTACCTCAAGGACGGCATCGGCCTCCGGGCGATGGCGCAGCGCGATCCGCTCATCGAGTACCAGCGCGAGGGCTACGCGATGTTCCAGTCGATGATGGGCCAGATCAAGGAGGAGTCGGTCGGCTACCTCTACAACCTCGAGGTCGAGGTCCGTCGCGCCGGCGACGCCGAGACGGCGGAGGTCGAGGCCAAGGGGCTCGCCACCGACGGCGGAGAGCAGCGCCTGGAGTACTCGGCGGCGAACGACGCCGGCGAGGTCGAGGTCCGCAATGACCGCGGGCAGGTCCAGCAGGCCGCGACCGACCGGATGCGCCAGGCCGCGGCCCGGGCGCAGGCTCCGCAGCAGGCCGAGCCGGAGGAGGCCCCGCGCGGCGCCTTCGGCCAGCGCACGGAGCCGGCCGCCCCGGCGGCGGGCAACCGCGAGCAGCGGCGCGCGCAGAGCAAGAAGAAGAAGTAGCCTTCGGGTGACGAGGAGGGCCAGTCCGTGCGGATTGGCCCTCCTGTCGTCCCTGTAGGCTTGATCGATGACACCATCGCGCACCTTCGACCAGTCGTCGAAGCTCAAGAACGTCCTGTACGAGATCCGCGGAAACGCCCTCGTCGAGGCGGCGCGATTGGAAGCAGAGGGCCACCGGATCCTCAAGCTCAACACCGGCAACCCCGCGATCTTCGGCTTCGACGCCCCGCACCAGATCGTGCACGACATGCTCGCGGCGCTCCCCACGGCCCACGGCTACAGCGACAGCAAGGGCATCATCTCCGCCCGGCGTGCCGTCGTGAGCCGGTACGAGGAGATCGACGGGTTCCCCCGATTCGATCCCGACGACGTGTACCTCGGCAACGGCGTCTCCGAGCTGATCACCATGACCATGCAGGCGCTGCTGGACGAGGGGGACGAGGTCCTCATCCCCGCTCCCGACTACCCGCTCTGGACGGCCATGACGAGCCTCGCGGGCGGCACGCCCGTGCACTACCTCTGCGACGAGGAGCAGGGCTGGCAGCCCGACCTCGAGGACATCCGGTCCAAGATCACGCCGCGGACCAAGGCGCTCGTGATCATCAACCCGAACAACCCCACCGGCGTGGTCTACTCTCGGCAGGTGCTGGAGGGCCTCGTGCAGATCGCGCGCGAGCACCAGCTGCTCATCCTCTCCGACGAGATCTACGACCGCATCCTGTTCGACGACGCCGTGCACATCCCGACGGCGACCCTGGCCCCCGACCTGCTCTGCCTCACGTTCAACGGGCTCTCCAAGACGTACCGCGTGGCCGGCTACCGGTCCGGCTGGATGGTCGTCACGGGACCGCAGGACCACGCCAAGGGCTTCATCGAGGGCATCACGCTGTTGGCCTCGACCCGGCTCTGCCCGAACGTCCCGGCGCAGCACGCGGTGCAGGCGGCGCTGTCCGGCGTGCAGTCGATCGACGCCCTGATCGCCCCGACAGGGCGGCTCCACGAGCAGCGCGACATCGCCTGGGAGGGGCTGGAGGCCATTCCCGGCGTGTCCTGCGTGAAGCCCCAGGGTGCGCTCTACGCCTTCCCGCGACTGGACCCGAACGTGCACGAGATCCGCGACGACGCCAAGCTCGTCTACGACCTGCTGGTATCCGAGCACATCCTGCTCGTGCAGGGGACGGGCTTCAACTGGCCGACGCCGGATCACCTGCGCCTCGTGACCCTGCCAGAGCCGCGAGTGCTGAGCGAAGCCGTCGAGCGCCTCGGGAACTTCCTGTCGAGCTACCGGCAGTAGCCTCCGCGGGCACGGACGCATCGAGGTCGGCCGCCAGCCGGCGCACGGCGGCGACCATCGTCGAGCGCGGGGCGACGTCGGAGATCGGCCGGGCGTGGAGCAGCGCCGCATCGACGGCACGACGGTCGTAGGGCAGGAAGGCGATGTCGGTGAGGCCGGCGAACCTCTCCAGCGTGCGACGGATCTGACTCCGGGCGTCGAGGCCGAGGGGTCCCGGTCGAACCTGATTGACGACCACCGTCATCGGCGTCCGCCCCACGAGGCGGCGGACCTCGGCGTGGTCGCGGAGGAAACGGCTGATCCCCACCGGGTCGGCGGGAGCCACCGCCACGACCCGGTCCGCTGCGCCCAGTGCCGCGGTGGTCGCGGCGTGCCGACGGGGGCCGACGACATCGTGGGTGGCTTCGTCGTCGGCGTCGATCGCCGCGGAGACGTCGACGATCGTCTCGTCCCGCCAGGTGCGGCAGGCCTCGAGGGCCGCCCGCAGCCGCGCATCCGACAGCTCCGGCCAGCGGCTCGGACGGTTGAGCCCGGCGAGCACGTCGACCTCGGTGCCGCCGGCGAGCAGCCGGTCCGAGAGCCAGGAGAGCTCCGCGGGATCCAGCGCCCGGGTCCCCGCGCGGCGGCAGGCTCCGGCGAGCCCCGGGGCGTCGTCGTCCATGCCCAGGAGCAGGGCGAGCGAGGGAGCCACGGTGTCCGCATCGGCCAGGACCGTCCGCCGACCGCGACGGGCGAGCTCGACGGCGAGCTGGATCGCGACCGTCGACCGTCCGGGCGCCCCGTGCGGGCCCCAGACCGTCGTGATGCGCGACGGGGAGACCGGCAGCCGCGGGGCGTCGAGCGCATCCGCGGACAGCGCCGCGGCGATCTCCCAGCCCGCCGCATCGAGGCGCAGTGGTGGGGCGAGCCCGAGCCGGGCCACCGCTCGGCTCTCCGGGTCGCCGAGCGTGAGGATGCGGACGCCCGCGCGGTCGCAGGCCGCCCGCAGCTCGGCCGTCAGCGTCTCCCTGGTCGCGGATACCACCACCGCCTCCACGTCCGGCTGCAGGCGCGCGATGAGGGCCGCGGGCGCGGCGGACGGCAGGGCTATCCCCGTGATGCCCTCCCACTCCAGCTCCGCCACGAGCGCATCCACGCGGGGCGCGGCCACAGCCAGGAGGACGACGCTCATGATCCGGACCCGACGGGGATCACGGAGAGCGCCGCCCCGCCGGTGACCGCGCCCAGCACGGCGGCGACGTCGCTGCGGTCGATCACGATCTCGACCTCCGCCGCCCCGTCGGCGAGGAGCCCGTCCGGTTCGAGGACGGTGCGGACGGCGACGTCCCCGACGAGGATGCGCGGCTCGTCGTAGGAGCGGCCGTCGTCGCGCAGCGGCGCCTGCCAGACCTCGACCTCCGTGCCGGTCGCCACATCCTCCGGGAGGGCGACGCTGCTCTCGACGACGACTGTGGTCGTGCGGCTGCTCTCCGCTCCGGCCGTCGCCGTCCGCGGCAGGAGCTCGCCCTTCGTCAGGGTGCGGGCCGCGATCCGCCCCGCGGCGAGCTGCTCCGGCCGGAGGTAGTCGTCGGAGACCGCCCCGAGCGCCACGTCGACGGTCTGGAAGTCGGAGGCACGGAGGACCTCGCCGCGGACGATCGTGCGCCGGGCCTGGAGCACGGGACTCGCCTGGTCCGCAGCGGTGACGATGGACCAGACGCCGGCGACCGAGGCGAGCACGAGGACGATGCCGACCGCGAAGCGGAGGTCGCCCCGGAGGCGGCGACGAGGGGAGCGGAAGAGCGGGGCCATGGCGACATCGTCACAGAAACGCCGTCCGGGGCGACCGAGTTATCCACAAGGTCCCGCCGATCTCCGACACCGTGCCGGACGGCCGCCCAGAATGAGGGCATGACACCCCCGCACCCGCAGACCCCCCGTTTCCTCGCGCCCGCCCAGGTCGCCGAGCTGCTGAGCATCGACGTCGACGAGGTGATCGCCCTCGTGCACGCCGGGCATCTGCGCGGCGCCCCGCTCGGGGCACCCGCCCGGTGGCGCATCGAGGAGCCGAGCATCGAGGAGTATCTCGCCGCGCAGACGGAGGAGGCGCGGCGCATGGCGCTGTGGCGGCAGTCGCAGGCGGCCAGCTTCCCGGAGCTCTGGGGTCGTTCGGTCACGCCCTTCGCGTGAGCGTTCAGATCGACGCGGTGCCGAGGACGCGCACCGCGGAGAGCGCGGCGTACGGCACCATCCGGAAGCCGTGCACCGCATCCGCGCGGCGGGCAGCGCCGCTGTCGTGCTCGGCGAGATCCAGGTGATCGACGGCGGCACGGTCGATGGTGCCGTGCAGGTCGTCCCCGACCAGCAGCCGGAGCTGCACGGGGAGGCGACGCCGGGCGAGGTCGCGGAGCACGAAGCCCAACGTCATCCGCTCGCGCAGCGTCGGCGGGCCGGGGCTCTCCGGGGCGAGGCTCGCCAGCATCGCCCCGTGGTCGACCGTGAGCCCGCGCACCGCCGCCACCGGGACCAGCAGGACGGCGCTCTGCAGCCGTGCGCCCTGCGGCACCCGGGGGAGCGCGGCCACCCAGTCCACCCCCAGCGACCGCAGCCCCACGGGCACCCGGGCGCCGTCGGCGAGGTGGAGGATCGCCTCGGCCTGCGCCGCGCACAGGTGCCGCAGACGCGAGCGGAGATCGAGCCGGGCGATGCGGAGGCGCTCGGACTCGGCGTCGCGAGCGGCGCGTTCCGCCTCCCATTCCGCGGCGAGCTGCCCTTCCAGGTCGTCGAAGAGGGATTCCCAGTGCATCCGACCGAGCGTACGGCCGCGCGCCGCCGCACCCGAGTTATCCACATCGGCACCGTCGCGTACGGGTTGTCCACAGACCTTCTCCGTCGTCCCCGCCGGCGGTCCACGCCGTGGTCTACTGACGTCTCGCCGACGCCTTCGAGGGGAGAATCCGATGATGCTGGCCGAGTTCTTCGGACCACAGCCCACCCCCGCCGATCAGCTTCCCGACCCCGCGCTCCTGGTCCGGAGCCTCACACGGGGCGCGCTCGAGGCGCTCGCCGGGGTCCGCGAGGTGGATCAGCTGGCGCGGTGGTTCAGCGAGGAGGCGTACCGCAGCCTCGTCACCCGTGCGAACCTCGCCGCTCGCGCCCGCAGCGCACGCGGGGTGCCGCCGGCCCGGCCGACCTTCGTCATCCGCACCGTGCGGGTGACCCATCCGCGCGACGGCATCGTCGAGGCGGTCGTCGTGGTGGCGGGGCCGGGGCGCACGCGCGCGGTGGCCCTCCGGCTGGAAGGGCTCGACCACCGGTGGCGCGCGACGTCGCTCGCCATCCTCTGAGGTGCGGGACTCTAGGCTGGGGAGGTGTCAACCCTCAGTGATCTCGCCCAGGCCCAGGGCCTTCTGACCGACGACGACGTGGAGTGGCTGCATCGGCTCGCCGGTGACGGACAGCTCCTCGCCGACCTCGCCTCCGCCGACATCGTCCTGTGGATCCAGACCGAGGACGGCTCCTTCATCGCCGTCGCGCACGCGCGGCCCAGTGGCGCGGCGACGCTGTTCTACCGCGACATCGTCGGCGAGCGCGTGCGGCCCCAGTGGCGGACGCAGGTGCAGGGCGCCTTCGAGTCCGCGGAGATCGTGGACTCGTCCTCGCCGGACTGGTTCGAGGAGACGCCGACGCGGGTGCGTGCGGTGCCGATCGTGATCGAGCGTCGCGGAGAGGACAAGGCTCCCCGCGTGATCGGCGTGGTGACGCGGCACACGAACCTCGGCGAGGTCCGCACCCCTTCCCGTCAGCAGATCACCTTCGACGAGTGTGCCAACGACCTGTTCCGGATGATCGCCGACGGGAGCTTCCCCGACCCGGCCGCGCCGACGTCGCCTCGACGCGGGGCGCCCCGCGCGTCGGACGGCCTGATCCGCATCGACGTCGACGGCATCACCACGTTCGCGAGCCCGAACGCGCTCTCCGCGTTCAACCGGATGGGATTCGACGACGAGCTGGAGGGGGAGTCCCTGGCCGAGGTGACCACCCGGCTCGTGCCGCCGTCCCGTCAGGTCGACGAGTCCCTGCCCGTCGTGGTGACGGGGCGCGCTCCCTGGCGCACCGACATCGAGGCGCGGGGGGTGACCGTCTCGCTGCGGGCGATCCCGCTGAAGGATCACGGCACGCGCATCGGAGCGATCGTGCTGTGCCGCGACGTCTCGGAGCTGCGTCACCAGGAGCAGGAGCTCATCACCAAGGACGCGACGATCCGCGAGATCCACCACCGGGTCAAGAACAACCTGCAGACGGTCGCCTCGCTGCTGCGGATCCAGGCGCGGCGTACGCACTCCGACGAGGCGCGCGACGCCCTCACCCAGGCCATGCGCCGTGTGGACGCCATCGCCGTCGTGCACGACACGCTCGCGCAGGGCCTCACGCAGAAGGTCGACTTCGACGAGGTCTTCCACCGGGTCCTCAAGCTCGTCGCCGAGGTCGCCTCGGCGCCGAACACCCGGGCGCGCACGCAGTCCACGGGGCGTTTCGGTGTGCTCCCCAGCGAGTACGCCACCCCGCTGGCGCTGGCGCTGACGGAGGTCGTGACGAACGCCGTCGAGCACGGTCTCGCCGGACAGGAGGGCGTCGTCACGATCGATGCGAAGCGCACGGAGGACAACCTCCGGGTGACGGTGCGCGACACCGGTCACGGGCTTCCCGAGGGTCGGGTGGGGCAGGGTCTGGGGACGCAGATCATCCGCACCCTCATCCAGGGCGAGCTCGGCGGCACCATCGACTGGCAGGGGAGCGAGGGCGAGGGCACCGAGGTGGTCATCGACATCCCGCTGCGCTGGCTGGAGCGCTGAGCCCGCCCGTGTACGCAGAAGCGGGGTGAGGACGGGTGTTCGGGAGCGTCTCTTGAGCTCCGGGGGAAAGGAT
>NZ_JBHVHT010000001.1:1769520-2374072 GCF_042799975.1 Microbacterium sp. NPDC057658
AGGCGTCGGGGGGTGTCAGCACCCCTCCCGGTACGCTAATGGGAGCTCGCACCCCCCCCTTAACAAAAAAAGCGTCCGGACCCCGCTCCCCCCCCCGCTTCCGTGAATCTCAGGAGGCGCGGCGGGCGCGGGCCGCGCGACGCTTGAGAGCGCGACGCTCGTCCTCGGAGAGGCCGCCCCAGACGCCGGAGTCCTGACTGGTCTCCAGGGCGTACTGCAGGCAGATCTCGGTGACCGTGCAGGTCGCGCAGACCGTCTTGGCCTTCTCGATCTGGTCGACGGCCGGGCCGGTGTTCCCGACGGGGAAGAACAGTTCGGGGTCGACGGTCAGGCAGGCGGCCTTGTCACGCCAGTCCATGGGGGCTCCTCGGTGTGGATTTCATGAGATGTCGCGATGCGACCTCTCGATTCGGGTGACGGTTCGGGTTCCGCTACCCTGTTGAGATACGGGCGGATGCCCGCTGATTGTGATGCGAACGCGAACGTTCGCCCCACGCCGCTGTGGGAGCACATGACTTTCTCTATTCTGTTACATGAATACCCTGAAATCAAGGGTTTTCTCGTCATTCGATCCCCGGGAGGACACCCGTGCGCGCACCGGGAATCGCCCGCGCCGCCGCCGCCGTGCTGGCGGTGGAAGCCATCGCCCTGCTCGTGTTCGCCGCGATCGAGATGGCCGGACTCGGGGCGGGGGACGCCGCGTCGCTGCCGACGGCCATCGCTCTCATCGTCCTGACGCTGATCGGCGCCGCCGCGCTCGCGGCCTTCGCGTTCGGCACCCGCGCGGGACGCTCCTGGGCGCGATCCGGGGGCGTGGTGTTCCAGGTCCTCGCGATCGCCCTGGCGCTCGGAGCCCTCACGCTGCCGCCCATCCCGTGGGCCTTCGTGCTCGGACTCGGCATCCCGGCCGTCGCGGGCTTCGCGCTCCTCATCGCGAGCGCACGCCGGGAGGGCTCACGCCGCGAAGCGGAGTGAGCGGGACCCGACCCGTCAGGCGTCGATGCCGAGCTGCTTGCGCAGCCGCGCGACGTGGCCCGTGGCCTTCACGTTGTACTGCGCGCTCGTGATGACGCCGTCTTCGTCGAGGACGAACGTCGAGCGGATCACGCCTTCGACGAGCTTGCCGTAGTTCATCTTCTCGCCCCAGGCGCCGTACGCCTCGTGCACCGCGTGGTCGGGGTCGCTGAGCAGCGGGAACGTGAGGCCGTCGCGGTCGCGGAAGGCGGCGAGCTTCGCCGGCTCGTCCCGCGAGACGCCGACGACCTGATACCCGGCGCCCTGCAGCGACGAGATGCTGTCGCGGAAGTCGCAGGCCTCCGTCGTGCACCCCGGCGTCATGGCGGCCGGGTAGAAGTACAGCACCGTCTTCGTGCCGCGGAGGTCGGCCAGGCGGACGGTGTTCCCGTCCTGGTCGAGCAGGGAGAAGTCGGGGGCGGCGGTTCCGGTTTCCAGGCGTTCGGTCACCCGTCCAGCCTATCGTCCGGGGGGCTGCTCCGCCTTGTCGGCGAAGGTCTGCAGGAGGCGCTGCAGGGAGTCCAGCCGGGCGCGCCCCGTCTCGCTCAGCTCGCCGCGCTCCGCCGCCTCGATGAGGGCGCAGTCCGGCGCGTCGGGGAGGTGGGTGCAGCCGCGCGGGCAGTCCTCGGCGATGACGGCGAGCTCGGTGAAGGCGGCGAGGATGTTCGCGGGGTCGACGTGCCCGAGGCCGAAGGAGCGGACGCCGGGGGTGTCGATGACCCAGCCGGAGCCGTCGGCGCTCTCGTAGCGCAGCGAGACGGTGGAGGAGGAGGTGTGTCGCCCGCGGCCGGTGACCTGGTTCACGTGTCCGGTGGCGCGGCCCGCGGTGGGCACCAGGGCGTTCACCAACGTCGACTTGCCGACACCGGAGTGTCCGACGAACACCGTCGAGTGGCCGATGAGCGCGGCGCCGATCTCGTCGACCGGCATCTCGTCCTGTGCGCTCGTGAAGACCCGGAGATCGAGGCCCTCGAAGTGCGTGAGGAACGGCGCGGGGTCGGCGAGATCGGTCTTCGTCACGACGAGGAGGGGACGGATGCCGGCGTCCAATGCGGCGACGAGGTAGCGGTCCACGAGACGGGCGCGGGGCTCGGGGTCGGCCGCCGCGACGACGACGAGCATCTGGTCGGCGTTCGCGACGATCACCCGCTCGACCTCGTCGGTGTCGTCGGCGCTGCGGCGGAGGAGCGAGGTGCGCTCGACGATGCCCACGATCCGGCCGAGCGTGCCCTCGTCGCCCGAGGTGTCACCGACGACGCGGGCCCGGTCGCCCGTGACGATCGGCGTGCGCCGCAGCTCTCGTGCGCGGGCGGCCGTGATCGTGCGCTCCTGCGGGGTGTCCTCGTCGAGGAGGACGGAGTACCGGCCCCGGTCGACGCCGAGGACGCGGCCGATCTGCGCATCCTCGTGCGCAGGACGGCGTTTGGTGCGCGGCCGGTTGGCCTTCGGGTTCGGACGCGTGCGGATGCTGCTCTCGTCGTAGTCCTCGAAGTCGTCCTCGAGGTCGTCGTCGTCGTTCAGCCAGCTCACCCGTCAGCCTCGCAGCATCCGCTCCCAGAGCATCGTGAACTCCGGGAGGGTCTTGGCGGTGGTGCCGATGTCGTCGATGACCACGTCGGGGACGCGGAGGCCGATCAGCGCGCCGGTCGTCGCCATCCGATGGTCGTGGTGCGCGGCCCAGGTGCCGCCCCGGAGCGGACTGGGAACGATGCGGATGCCGTCGGGGAGCTCCTCGGCGGTTCCGCCGAGCGCGCGCAGGTTCCCGACGAGCGCCGCGATCCGGTCGGTCTCGTGGAGGCGGATGTGTCCGATGCCGCGGATGGTCGTGGGGCCGTCGGCGAAGGCCGCGAGACCGACGAGGGTCGGCGTCAGCTCGCTGGCGGCGGAGAGATCGAGATCCAGTCCACGGATTCCGGAACCGGCCCGCACGGTGAGCACGCCGGCGTGACGGCTGACGTGTGCACCCGCCGCCTGCAGGATCTCGGGGAGCAGCGCTCCGGGCTGGGTCGAGTGCGCCGGCCAGCCGGTGATCGCGACGGAGCCTCCGGCGACGAGGGCCGCCGCCAGGAACGGGGCGGCATTGGAGAGATCCGGCTCGATCGGGATCTCCTTGGCACGGGGGACTCCGGCCTCCACCAGCCATTCGCCCACGGCGGGGCGCTCGATGCGGATGCCGCGGCGGCTCAGGGCCTCGATGGTCATGTCGATGTGCGGCAGGCTCGGCAGCCGCTCGCCCGTGTGCACGAGGTGCAGGCCGACGTCGAAGCGCGGGGCCGCGAGCAGCAGCCCGGACACGAACTGGCTGGAGGCCGACGCGTCGATCTCCACGCGACCGCCGCGGATGTGGCCGTGGCCGCGGATGGTGAACGGGAGGGCCCAGGTGCCCTCGTCGTCGATGTCGACGCCGAGGTCGCGCAGGGCGCTGATGAGCCCGCCCATGGGCCGGTGCAGAGCCGTCTCGTGCGCGGTGAGGTGGACGTCCTGCTCCGCGAGGCCGGCCAGCGGCGCGATGAAGCGCATGACGGTCCCGGCCTGGCCGCAGTCGATCGTCGTGCCGCCGCGGAGCTTGCCGGGCGTGATCACGAGGTCGGGACCGAACTCATGACCGGCGTCGACCTCCTCGATGCCGACGCCGAGTGCGCGGAGTGCCTCCACCATGCGCTGCGAGTCGTCGGAGTGCAGCGGCGCGATCAGGCGGCCGGGGCCGTCCGCGATCGCCGCGATGAGGAGCTCGCGGTTCGTGAGGGACTTGGAGCCGGGGATCGTGAGCTCGGCGTGCACCGGGCCGTCGATCGTGGGCGCGGGGTAGGCGCCCTGCACACGGGTGGGGGAATACCTTTTGGCGCTCATCGGTTCTCACCTTAGTAAACGCAACGCCGTCCTCGTGAGAGGCGGCCCCCGTGTGAAGGGAAGAGGATGCCTGCGACGCTGGAACGCGAGGTGATCGACCTCAGCCGCCTAGACTGGCCGGTGATGGACGACACCGCAACCGCAGCCACCGTCGGCGACCCTCGGCGCGAGTTCGAGGAGCAGGCGCTCCCCTTCATGGACCAGCTCTACGCCGCCGCGATGCGCATGACGCGCAATCCCGCTGACGCTGCCGATCTCGTGCAGGAGACCTTCGTCAAGGCCTACGGCTCGTGGTCGACGTTCGCGCAGGGCACGAATCTCAAGGCGTGGCTGTACCGCATCCTCACCAACACGTACATCAACATCTACCGCAAGCGGCAGCGCGAGCCCTTCCAGGGCACCATCGACGAGCTCGAGGACTGGCAGCTCGGCGGCGCGGAGTCGACCACCGCTTCGCACAGCCGGTCGGCAGAGGCGGAAGCCATCGACCGCATGCCGGCGTCGGTCGTGAAGGACGCGCTGCAGGCGGTTCCGGAGGACTTCCGGCTCGCGGTGTACCTCGCCGACGTCGAGGGCTTCGCGTACCAGGAGATCGCCGACATCATGAAGACCCCCATCGGCACCGTGATGAGCCGTCTGCACCGTGGCAGGCGGATGCTGCGGGAGCTGCTGGCCGACTACGCCGCGGAGCGGGGAATCGCCGCGGCTGACCCGAGGAGCAAGAAATGAGCGACTGCGGCTGCGACAAGGCCCGTCAGGATCTGGAGGAGTACCTCCGCAACGAGGTGTGCAAGACCGAGCACGCCGAGATCCGCGAGCACCTGGAGAACTGCCCGGCGTGCCGGGACGAGGCTCTGGTGGCGACGACCCTCACCGAGGTCATCGCCCGCGCCTGCAAGGAGACCGCTCCGGAGGAGCTGCGCGACCAGGTGTTCGCTCGGCTCCGCGAGGTCCAGGCCGCGCAGCACTGAGCGCCCCCGGGGCGCGGAGCGTCGGAGACCGCCCGTAGGCTGTGTGCATGGCCCATACCGATGCGCGCGGGATCCCCGCTGACCAGACGTCCGTCGACCGCCTCGCGGGGGAGGGCCTCGAGTACCGGGTCCTCGATACGACGGATTCCACGCGCGTCGCCGCCTTCCAGCGGGCGATGGCCCGCGGGTTCCTCGGCGCCGACCCCTCGGAGGCGGCTCGTGAGGAGGGCGTGGGCACGCTGAGGAGCCGGCGCAACATCGGCGTCTACGAGCCCGACGCCCCGGCCGACCGCTTCCCGGTGGCGACCATCGACTCCTGGGTGACGCCGCTGACGATCCCCGGCGGCGAGATCGGGATGTGGGCGATCAGCGGGGTCACCGTAGCCGGCACGCACCGCCGCCGTGGCATCGCGCGCGCCCTGTTGGAGGGCGAGCTGCGTGCCGCCGTCGATGCCGGCCTCCCCGTCGCGGGTCTCACGGTGTCCGAGGCGACGATCTACGGCCGGTACGGCTTCGGCTCCGCCGTCCCCGTGGCGCGGTTCACCGTGGATGTGCGCCGCGCCGGCTGGGCGGGCCCCGTCCCGGCCGGCCGCGTGGAGTACCTCGAGCGCGAGGAGCTCGCCGAGGCGCTGGCGGAGGCGCACGAGCGCGCCCGTACCGCGCGGTCCGGTCAGGTCCCGGGGTGGGCGGCCCGCTGGGCGGGCATCAGCGGGCTCACGAGCACCGACACCGACCGGGATCGGGTGCGCGGCGTCCGCTATCGCGACGAGTCCGGTCAGGTGCGCGGCGTGATGGCCTTCCACCTCAGCGAGCGCGGCGGCACGTTCCGGTTCGCAGCGCACGTGCGCCTGCTCGTCGGCGAGACGGCGGAAGCGACGGCTGCGCTGTGGCGGTTCGCGCTGCAGCACGACCTCGTCGACGAGGTGACCGCCGATCTCCGACCGCTCGACGACGCCCTGCCGTGGCTGGTCGCGGACCCGCGCGGCGTCACCCAGGAGGTGCACGACCACGGGTGGCTCCGCGTTCTGGACGTCCCCGCCGCGCTCACGGCCCGGACCTACGCCGCGCCCCTGGACACCGTGCTCCGCATCGAGGACCCCCTGGGATTCGCCGCGGGCACCTGGCGCCTGCGCGTCGACGCGGAGGGGCGGGCGCACATCGAGGACGCTCCGGGCGCCGAGGCGGACCTCCTCCTCGACGTCTCCGCGCTCTCGTCGATCTACGCCGGCAGCATCCGCGTCGCCGCGCTGCACGGAGCGGGCCGGATCACGGGCCCGGTGGACGCCGTCGAGGCACTGGACCGTGCGTTCGTCGCCTTCCCGGCGCCGTCCCTCGACATCTGGTACTGACCCACGGACCGAGAAGGGCGCCCCGGCCGAAGCCGGGGCGCCCTTCGTCGTCAGAGAGGCGGTCAGCCCAGGGTGACCGCCTCGCGGATGAGCGCGGCCTGCTCGGTCGCGTGCACCTTGGACGAGCCCGTCGCCGGCGAGGCCGACGCCGGACGCGAGACCGGGCGGAACGAGCGGTCGCCGGGGACGTCCGCGAAGGCCAGAGCCAGGAACGGCCAGGCGCCCTGGTTCTCCGGCTCCTCCTGCACCCACACGAGCTCGGCGTTCGGGTACGAGTCGGTGATCTTCTTCAGCTCGTCGATGGGCGTCGGGTAGAGCTGCTCCAGACGCACCAGGGCGATCTCCGGGTTCGGGTTCTTCTCCAGCTCGGCGCGGAGGTCCCAGTGCACCTTGCCGCTGTGCACGAGCACGCGCTTCACGGCGGAACGGTCGAGACCGCGGTCGTCGTCGAGGACCGGCTCGAAGCGGCCCCCGGTGAACGCCTCCACCGGGCTCGTCGCGCCGCGCAGACGCAGCATGGCCTTCGGCGTGAACACGATGAGCGGCTTGCGCGGGCGGGCGTAGGCCTGCCGGCGCAGCAGGTGGAAGTGCGACGCCGGGGTCGATGGACGGGCCACGATCATGTTGTCCTGCGCGCACAGCTGCAGGAACCGCTCGATGCGTGCGGAGGAGTGGTCCGGTCCCTGGCCCTCGTAGCCGTGGGGGAGCAGGAGCGTGACGCTGGACTGCTGACCCCACTTCTGCTCCGCGGCGGAGATGTACTCGTCGATGACCGACTGGGCGCCGTTGACGAAGTCGCCGAACTGCGCCTCCCACAGCACCAGGGCCTCTGGCGCCTCCACGGAGTAGCCGTACTCGAAGCCGAGCGCGGCGTACTCGCTGAGCAGCGAGTCGTAGACGAAGAAGCGGCCCTGCGCGTCGGACAGGTTCGACAGCGGCAGCCACTCCTGGCCGTTCGCACGGTCGTGGAGCGCGGCGTGCCGCTGCACGAAGGTCCCGCGGCGCGAGTCCTGGCCGGCGAGGCGCACCGGGGTGCCCTCGACCAGAAGCGAGCCGAAGGCGAGCAGCTCGCCGAAGCCCCAGTCGATGTTCCCGTTGCGGCTCATGTCGAGGCGCTTCTCCAGCAGCTGCTGGATCTTCGGGTGCACCGTGAAGCCCTCGGGCTTGTTCACGAACGCGTCGCCGATGAGGCGGATGACCTCGGCGGGGACACCGGTGACCTCGGGGGCTCCGACCTGGTCCTCGACCTGCGGGGCCTCCTCGGGGGCGATCGGGGTCGCGCCGGTCTCGGCGGCGTGCGTCTCGGCGAAGGCGATCTCCAGACGGTTCTGGAAGTCGGCCTTGGCCTCGTCGTACTCCTCCTCGGTGATGTCGCCGCGACCGACGAGGGACTCCGTGTACAGGCGGCGGACGGAGCGCTTCGCCTGGATGAGGTCGGTCATCAGCGGCTGCGTCATCGAGGGGTCGTCGCCCTCGTTGTGCCCGCGTCGGCGGTAGCAGACGAGGTCGATCACGACGTCGCGGTGGAAGCGCTCGCGGTACTCGAACGCGAGCTGCGCGACGTGGATGACGGCCTCGGGGTCGTCGCCGTTCACGTGGAAGACCGGCGCCTGGATCGTCTTGGCGACGTCGGTGGCGTAGACCGAGGTGCGGGCGTCGCTCGGCGTCGTGGTGAAGCCGACCTGGTTGTTGACGACCACGTGGATCGTGCCGCCCGTGCGGTAGCCGCGCAGCTGCGACATCTGCAGGGTCTCGACGACGACGCCCTGGCCGGCGAAGGCCGCGTCGCCGTGGACGAGGATGGGCAGCCAGGCGAAGGTGCCGATGGGCTTGCGGTCCTGCTTGGCGCGGACGATGCCCTCCAGCACGCCGTCGACCGTCTCCAGGTGGGAGGGGTTGGCGGCGAGGTACACCGGCAGCGCGGAGCCGTCGTCGGCGACGAACGTGCCCTCGGTGCCCAGGTGGTATTTCACGTCGCCCGAGCCGCGCTGGTTGCCGGGGGTCTGCGTGCCCTCGAACTCGCGGAAGACCTGGCCGTACGTCTTGCCGGCGATGTTGGTGAGCACGTTCAGGCGGCCGCGGTGGGCCATGCCGATCGCGGCGCCCTCCAGACCGGCCGTGGCCGCGCCCTGGAGGATCTCGTCGAGGAGGGGGATCAGCGACTCGCCGCCCTCGAGCGAGAAGCGCTTCTGGCCGACGAACTTCGTCTGCAGGAAGGTCTCGAAGGCCTCGGCCTCGTTGAGCTTGCGCAGCACGCGCAGCTGCTCGTCATGGCCGGGCTTCTGGTACTTGACCTCGACCTTCTCCTGGAACCAGCGGCGCTGCTCCGGGTCCTGGATGTGCATGTACTCGATGCCGAGAGTGCGGCAGTACGAGTCGCGCAGCACGCCGAGGATGTCGCGGAGCTTGGCGACGCGGCGTCCGCCGAACCCGCCCGTGACGAACTCGCGGTCGAGGTCCCAGAAGGTCAGGCCGTGGCTCTCGATCTCCAGGTCGGGGTGCGAGCGCTGACGGTACTCGAGCGGGTCGATGTCGGCCATGAGGTGGCCGCGCACGCGGAAGGAGTTGATGAGCTCCTGCACGCGCGACTGCTTGTCGACGCGCTCGGCGAGGTCGACCGCGATGTCGGGGTTCCAGCGGATGGGCGCGTACGGGATGCGCAGCGCCGCGAAGATGTCGTCGTAGAAGCCCCGCTGCCCGATGAGCAGCTCGTGAACCTTCTTCAGGAACTCGCCGGAGCCGGCGCCCTGGATGACACGGTGGTCGTAGGTGCTCGTGAGCGTGATGGTCTTGCCGATCGCGAGCTCGTTGAGCGTCTTGTCGCTCGCGCCCTGGAACTCGGCGGGGTACTCGAGGGCGCCGGCGCCGATGATGCAGCCCTGGCCCTTCATGAGACGCGGGACCGAGTGCACCGTGCCGATGCCGCCCGGGTTGGTGAGCGAGACCGTGGTGCCCTGGAAGTCGGCGGCGGTGAGCTTGTTGGCGCGGGCGCGGGTGACGAGGTCCTCATAGGCGGCGAGGTACTCGGTGAAGGTCATGGTGTCGGCACGCTTGATGCTCGGGACCATGAGGGCGCGGGTGCCGTCCGGCTTGGGCAGGTCGATCGCGATGCCGAGGTTGACGTGCGCCGGGGCCACGACGGAGGGCTTGCCGTCGATCTCGGCGTAGAAGACGTTCTGGCTGCGGAACTCGTCGAGGGTGCGGATGAGCGCCCAGCCGATGAGGTGGGTGAAGCTGACCTTGCCGCCGCGGGTGCGGGCCATGTGGTTGTTGATGACGATGCGGTTGTCGATCATCAGCTTGGCCGGGACCGTGCGGACGCTCGTCGCGGTGGGGACGGTGAGCGATTCGTCCATGTTCGCGGCGAGGGTCTTCGGCAGACCGCGCAGCGGGGTGACCTTGTCCTCTTCGGACGGCTGCTGCGTCTCCTTGGACTCCTGCTTCGGCTTCGGCGCCTGGGCGGGGATCGGCGCGGCCGCCGCCGGCTTCGCGGTGGTGCGGGCGACGGGCTGTGCTCCGATCACGGGGATGGGAGCGGTCACGGGGTGCGCGGGGGCCGCGGTCGCGGCGGGAGCGGCAGCGCCTCCGGCGGCCGTGGTCTCGGAGTGGTACTTCTCCAGAATGGGCCACCACTCCTTGTCGACCGAGTCGCGGTTCTCCTTGAACTGCTCGTAGAGCTCTTCGACGAGCCAGGAATTGGCTCCGAACCCCCCGTCGCCACCGACGCCGGTCACCTGGTTCGACACGCTCTATCGCCCTCTTTCATCGCTGAAGATCTCCGATGCGGACGCACGACGCAGGATGCGCTCGGGCCCGCACACTCTCGACCACCAAGCCTAACCTGTTTCGACCGAGGAGACGTCGAACAGCACGACCCGTGGCGCGCCGATCTGGGTACCGTGGAGACATGGAGTTCTCAGGTGCGCAGCCGACCGTCGATCTGACCTACTCGGACGTCTTCCTGGTGCCACGCCGCTCGGCCGTCACCAGTCGCCTCCAGGTCGATCTCGCTCCGCACGACGGCACCCCGGCGACGCTGCCGCTCGTCGCCGCGAACATGAACTCGGTGACCGGGCCGCGGATCGCCGCCGTGCTCGCGCGCCGAGGGGCGCTGGGCGTGCTGCCGCAGGACCTCCCGCTCCAGGAGCTCGACGCCGCGATCCGCGACGTGAAGGGGCAGCCGGTGCTCTGGGACACGCCGCTCGTGCTGCCCCCGGAGGCGACGGTCGCCGACGCCCTCCGCCTGCTCCCCGCCGCCCCCGGCCACGGCATCGTCGTGGCCTCCGGCGCGGCGCCGTTCCCCGTCGACCGCATCGTCGGGGTGCTCCCGGCCACCCGTCTCGCGACCGCGCTGCCCGACGCGCAGCTCGGCGACCTCGTGCACCGGGGCACGCCGTCCATCGACGCGGACGACATCGGCTCCGAACGGCACGCCTTCGACGTCATCACCGAGGCGGACGTCGAGGTCGTCACGGTCGTCCACCACGGCCACCTCGTCGGGACGCTGAGCGCCCGCAGCGCCCTCCGCGCCACGCTGTACCGGCCGGCCGTGGACGCCGACGGGCGCCTCGCCGTCGCCGCGGCGGTCGGCATCAACGGCGACGTCGGGGCGAAAGCGAAGGCGCTCGCGGCGGCCGGGGTGGACGTGCTCGTCGTCGACACCGCGCACGGCCACCAGGAGGGCATGCTCCGGGCGCTGCAGGAGGTCGCGTCCCTCGGGCTCGGGCTCCCCATCGTCGCGGGGAACATCGTCACCGCGGACGGCGTGCGGGATCTCGTCGACGCGGGTGCCTCGATCCTCAAGGTCGGCGTCGGACCAGGGGCGATGTGCACGACGCGGATGATGACGGCGGTCGGTCGTCCCCAGTTCTCCGCGGTGCTGGAGACCGCGCAGGCCGCCGCCGAGGCCGGAGCGCATGTCTGGGCCGACGGCGGGGTGCGCTACCCGCGAGACGTCGCCCTCGCGCTCGCGGCCGGTGCGGCCTCCGTCATGGTCGGCTCCTGGTTCGCCGGGACGATCGAGGCCCCGGGGGAGCTTCAGCGCGACGCGGACGGTCGTCTGTTCAAGGAATCGTGGGGGATGGCCTCGACCAAGGCCGTGCAGGCGCGGTTTGGTCGGCTCGACGCCTACGAGCGCGCGCGCAAGGAGCTGTTCGCCGAGGGCATCTCCTCCTCCCAGATCTACCTCGACCCGCTGCGCCCGGGAATCGAGGACCTCCTCGACATGATCACGTCGGGCGTGCGGTCGTCCTTCACCTACGCCGGGGCCGCGACCGTGCCGGAGTTCCACGACCGCGCTCTCGTCGGACTGCAGTCGGCGGCGGGCTACGAGGAGGGCAAGGCGCTGCCGGTCAGCTGGTGATCACCTGCCGCGACCACAGTCCGCTTCTGTAGAATCGAGCGCACTATGGACGACCCTCCCAGTTGCCGAACATCGCCCCACCGTCCCGTTCTCTCCCCGGAGAGGAAGATCTGATGGACTACATCATGTTGGGCGTGGGGCTTCTGCTCACGGTCGGCACCGGCCTCTTCGTCGCGAGCGAGTTCGCCCTCGTGAACCTCGACCGCGCGGATCTGGAAGCACGGCAGGCGCGAGGCGAGTCCCGCCTCTCCCTGACGATCAGCGCCCTGCGGCACACCTCGACGCATCTCTCCTCCGCGCAGCTCGGCATCACGCTGACCACGCTGCTGACCGGATACACGATGGAGCCGGCGCTGTCCAACCTCCTGCGCCCCACGCTGGTCGCCTGGAACATCCCGGAAGCCGCCGTCGCTCCGATCGCGACCGTGGTGGCGATGTTCGTCGCGACGGTGCTCTCGATGATCCTCGGCGAGCTCGTCCCGAAGAACTTCGCGCTGGCGCTGCCCCTGGCCACGGCGAAGCTCGTCGTCCCGTTCCAGATCGCCTTCACGACCGTGTTCAAGCCGGCGGTGGTCGTGCTCAACGGCAGCGCCAACGGGGTGCTGCGCAGCATGGGCATCGAGCCCAAGGAGGAGCTCTCCGGCGCCCGCAGCGCGGAGGAGCTCTCCTCCCTCGTGCGACGGTCGGCGAGCGCCGGAGTGCTGGAGGCCGACACCGCGACGCTGCTGGACCGCACGCTCACGTTCTCGCGGCTCACCGCGGCCGACGTCATGACGGCGCGCCCGAGCATGCACGCGATCGCCGCCGGCGACTCGGTCGACGACGTGATCCAGCTGGCGCGGCGCACCGGCCACAGCCGCTTCCCGGTCTTCGACGAGGACCTCGACGACATCACGGGCGTCGTGCACCTCAAGGCCGCCATTTCGGTGCCGCGGGAGCGCCGGGCCGAGGTGCCCGTCGGTGCTCTCGCGACCGATCCGCTGCGCGTGCCGGAGACCGCCCACGTCGACGCCCTGATCTCCGACCTCCGCGGTCGCGGATACCAGCTCGCGGTCGTCGTGGACGAGTACGGCGGGACGGCAGGGATCGTGACGCTGGAGGACCTCGTGGAGGAGCTGGTCGGCGAGGTGTCCGACGAACACGACCGGACGAGGGCCGGCATCATCCGCAACCGCGACGGGGTGACCTTCCCCGGCGAGCTGCGTCCGGACGAGCTGCGCAGCCGCGCAGGCGTCGAGGTGCCGGAGGGCGATGTGTACGACACGGTCGGCGGCTACGTCATGAGCGTCCTCGAGCGGGTGCCGGTCGTCGGCGACGAGGTGCCCCTGGAGAGCGGCACGCTGCAGGTGGTCCGCATGGACGGCCGCCGCGTGGATCGGGTGCGCTACGTCCCGAGACCGGATGCCGTCGTCATCGAGGGGGTGTCCCTGTGAGCGATTGGGGAGGCCTCGCCTGGCTCGTCGTCCTGCTGGCGGCGAACGCGTTCTTCGTCGGCGCCGAATTCGCGGTGATCTCCGCGCGGCGCTCCCAGATCGAGCCGAAGGCGGAGCGCGGGTCGCGCCCGGCCAAGACGGCGCTGTACGCCATGGAGCACGCGACGCTCATGCTCGCGACCTCGCAGCTCGGCATCACGATCTGCTCGCTGCTCATCCTGAACGTGTCCGAGCCCGCCATCCACCACCTGCTCGCCGTGCCGCTGCACGCGCTGGGCTGGTCGGACGGCGCGGTGGACGTCGTGTCGTTCACGATCGCGCTGCTCATCGTGTCGTTCCTGCACGTCGTGTTCGGCGAGATGGTGCCGAAGAACCTCGCGTTCTCGATTCCGGACCGGGCCGTGCTGCTGCTGGCGACGCCGCTGGTGTGGGTGTCGAAGGTGTTCATGCCGGTGATCTGGCTGCTGAACGCGGCGGCGAACGGCGTGCTGCGCCTCTTCCGCGTGGAGCCGAAGAACGAGGCGGCGTCGACGTTCACCCTCGACGAGGTCGCGACCATCGTCAACCAGTCGCGCCGTGAGGGCGTGCTGATGGACACCGCGGGCACGGTGACGGCCGCGGTGGAGTTCACCGACAAGAAGGCGCGCGACGTGGCCGTGCCGCTGAGCGACCTCGTCACGCTGCCGCAGACGACCACGCCCGACGACATCGAGAAGGCGGTGGCCCGTTACGGGTTCTCGCGCTACGTGATCGTCGACGACGAGGACGTCCCGATCGGCTACGTCCACCTCAAGGACATCCTGCGGGCCTCGGAGGGCCCGGATGCCGAGGCCAAGGTGCTCGAGCCGATCCCCGGCAAGCGCATCCACCACATGGTGCCCGTGCAGGAGGACACCGATCTGGAGGACGCGCTCGCCGTCATGCGACGGGCGGGTCGCCACCTCGCCAAGGTCCGCGACGCCCGGGGGGAGACCACCGCCGTGCTGTTCCTGGAGGACATCCTCGAGGAGCTCGTCGGCGAGGTGCAGGACGCGACCCGTCGCGTCCGCGGCCACTGACATCCGGACACGCGAAGGCCGCCGGCTCCCTCGGGAACCGGCGGCCGTCGTCGTGGGCGTCAGCGCCAGTGCGCGCGTTCGTACTGCGGCGGCCAGGCGACCTCGTCGTCCAGCTCGTGCGCGGCCCGGAGCGCGAAGTGCGGGTCGCGCAGCCACTCCCGTCCGGCGAAGATCGCGTCGGCCGCCCCGTCGGCGAGCACCTGCTCGGCCTGGGCGGCGGCGGTGATGAGGCCCACGGCCGACACCGGGATCCGCCCGCCCTGGCGGACGGTCTCGGCCAGCGGGACCTGGTAGCCGGGGGAGACGCTGATGCGCTGATGCGCGACGAGGCCGCCGCTGGAGACGTCGATGAGGTCGGCGCCGCGCGCGGTCGCCCAGCCGCCGACCGTCGCGGCCTCCTCGGGCGTGAACCCGCCCTCGGCGTGATCCGTCGCCGAGATCCGGACGAAGACCGGCACACCCTCGCCGGCCGCCTCGCGTACCGCGTCCACGACGCGCAGCAGCAGCCGGGCCCGGTTCTCCAGCGAGCCGCCGTACTCGTCCTCGCGGAGGTTCGACAGCGGCGACAGGAACTGGTGCAGGAGGTAGCCGTGGGCGCCGTGGACCTCGATGACGTCGAAGCCGGCCTCGAGCGCCCGACGGGTCGCCGCGGCGAACCCATCGACGACGCGGTCGATGCCCGCCGCGTCCAGCGCGACCGGCGCGGCGAACCCCTCGTAGGCCACCGCGGACGGGGCGGTGGTCGTCCACCCGCCCGCGGCGGCGGGGACCGAGCCGCGCTCTTCGGCCCAGGGCCACCAGGTGGAGGCCTTCCGCCCGGCGTGCGCGAGCTGGATGCCCGCGGCGGCCCCGCGGTCGTGGATCGCTCGCACGATCGGGGCGAGGGCGTCGCGCTGGGCGTCGTCCCACAGCCCGAGGTCGCGCGGGGAAATGCGCCCCTCCGGCACGACGGCCGTGGCCTCGGCCACGATGAGCCCGGCGCCGCCCGAGGCGAACTGCGCGAGGTGCGTGTGATGCCACTCCTGCGCCACGCCGTCGACGGCGCTGTACATGCACATGGGGGAGACCCAGAGGCGGTTGCGGAACGTGGTGGACCGGATGGTCAGCGGGGAGAAGAGAAGACTCACCGTTCGACGGTACCGCCGACGCGGACGGGACAGGGCCGTCGGGCTAACGTGGAGTCATGAGCGACGTGCGCGAGTGGTCCCGCAGCGACGCGGCGCGGTTCTTCCGCGCGCCGACCGCCGAGGACGACAAGTATTCGCGGGGCGTCGTGGGCATCCGCACCGGATCGGCCGCCTACCCCGGCGCGGCGGTGCTGGGCGTCGAGGCCGCCTGGCGCACCGGTGCCGGTTTCGTCCGCTACGTGGGCGCGCCGTCGGCGGTGGCGGCGGTGCTGGCACGACGCCCGGAGACCGTCGGCGGGCCGGATGCCGGACGCACGCGGATCGGTGCCTGGGTGATCGGCTCCGGGACCGATCCGGACGACCGGAGCACGGCGGAGGCGCAGGCGCTGCGGGAGATCGTCGACGGCGACGTCCCCGTGGTCATCGACGCCGGAGCGCTCGATCTGGCGCCGACCGCCCGCGCTCCGTTCGTCGCCACGCCGCACGGTCGGGAGTTCGCGCGGCTGCGCGAGCGCGTCGGCATCGACGGGGCGGGGGACGATCTCGCCGACGTCCGCGACGTGTCCGCCGCGATCGACGGCGTGGTGCTGCGGAAGGGCGCACGCACCCTGCTCGCCGCACCTGACGGCACGCTCATCGCCGTCGAGGCGGGGACCGGGTGGCTCGCGACGGCCGGGACGGGGGACGTGCTGGCCGGGATCGTCGCCGCCGTGATCGCCGCGAATCCGGACGGCCCGCTCGTCGAGTCCGCCGCGGCGGCCGTCTGGCTGCACGGGTACGCCGCCCGCCTCGCCGCCGCGGCGACCGCGGGCGCGAGCGGTCATCCGATCGTGGCGCTCGACGTCGCGGAGGCGCTGCCCCGCGCGGTCGCGGACCTCCTGTCGTGAGGACCACGGCTCGGGGGAGCGTGCTCGCGCTGTGGATCGCCTTCCTCCTCGTCCACGTCCTGACCGCATGGCTGGGCTGGGTCTACCCGAGCCAGCCCATGGGGGACGTCGTGCTGGTCTACGAGCCCTGGGCGACGGCCGCGTGGAGCGGCGGCGAGATCGTGGGTGTCACGGAGTCCTGGGTGTATCCGCAGCTCGCGCTCCTGCCGATGATGCTCGCGGCCGTGCTCGCCGCCCCGCTCCTCCCGCTGCTCGGCGTCTCCGGCGCGTACCTGATCGGCTGGGCGTTGCTGGTCACGGTGCTCGACGCCGTCGCGTTCGCCGTCCTCGTCGGGCGTGGACACGTGCGGTCGCGGCGCACCGCCGCGTGGTTCTGGTGCGCGGCGCTGCTGCTCCTCGGACCCATCGCGCTGTACCGCATCGATGCCGTCACCGTGCCGATCGCCGTCGTGGCCGGCCTCTGGCTGGTGACCCGCCCGACCATCGCCGCGGCGCTGCTGACCATCGGCACCTGGATCAAGATCTGGCCCGGTGCCCTCCTCCTCGCAGCGGTCGTGGCCGGGAGGGCGCGGCTGCGGATGCTCCTGGCCGCCGCGGTCGTCACCGCCGGTGTGGTGGTGGTGCTCCTGCTGCTCGGCGCCGACACCGAGATCCTCGGCGTCCTCACCGCGCAGACGGGCCGGGGACTCCAGATCGAGGCGGTCGCCGCGACCCCGTTCCTCTGGATGGCCCTGACGGGGGCCGCCCGCATCGAGTACAGCTACGACATCCTCACCTTCCAGATCGTCGCGCCGGGCGCGGAGGCCCTCGCGACGATCCTCACCCCGCTCCTGGTGCTCGCCGCCGCCGTCGTCACCGTCGTCGGCGGGGTCAAGGCCGCCCGCGGCGCCTCGTTCGCGCGACTCTTCCCGCCGCTGGCCCTGCTCCTGGTGACGGTGCTCATCGCCCTGAACAAGGTCGGCTCGCCGCAGTTCCAGACCTGGCTGCTCGCCCCCGTGATCCTGTGGCTCGTGCTCGACCGCCGCCGGGCGCGCACCGCCGCCGCCCTCGTGCTCGCCCTGTGCCTGCTGACGTGTCTCGTGTATCCGCTGAGCTATGACGGGCTTCTGCGTGCCGAAGCCGCCCCCGTCCTGCTGCTCACGATGCGCAACGCCCTGCTCGTCGTCCTCGCCGCCGTGAGCGCCGTCGCGCTCGCGCGGGTCCCCGCCGTCCGTCGTCCCCGAACCCAGGAGTGAACCCATGCTGATCGCCTTCTCCGTCGCCCCCAGCGGCACGCCCGCCGATGGTGCCGAGCGCACCGATGCCTCCGTGCATGACGCGGTCGCCGCGGCCGTGCGCGTCGTCCGCGCGTCGGGCCTCCCGCACCGCACGACGAGCATGTTCACCGAGATCGAGGGGCCCGACTGGGACACCGTCATGGACGTGGTCAAGCGCGCGACCGAGGCGGTCCTGCCGTACGGCTCCCGGGTGTCGCTCGTCCTCAAGGCGGACATCCGCCCCGGGTACACGGGAGAGCTCGACGCCAAGGTCGAGCGTCTGGAGGCGGCGATCGAGGAGTCCGACGACCGGTAAGCTGAACCGGTGAATCCCTCGACACCTTCGAGGGGTGCGGCGAAGTGGGCGCTCCTCTCCCTCGCCATCGGCAGTTTCGGCATCGGCATGACCGAGTTCGTGGTCATGGGCCTGCTGCCGAACATCGCCGCCGACCTCCTCCCGTCCGTCTGGGCGTCGAGCCAGGAGGAGGCACTGAGTCAGGCCGGCTGGCTGATCTCGCTGTACGCACTCGGCGTGGTCATCGGCGCCCCGACCATCGCCGGCTTCGTCGCCCGCTATCCGCGGCATCGGATGATGATCGTGCTCGCCCTCGCGCTGACCGTCTTCAACGCCCTCACCGTGGTGCTGCCGACGTTCGAGCTCGTCGGGGTCTCGCGCTTCCTCGCCGGGCTCCCGCACGGCGCGTACTTCGGCATCGGCGCGCTGGTCGCCGCCGACGTGATGGGGCCGGGAAACCGTGCCAAGGGCGTCGCGTTCATCCTCACCGGTCTCACGGTCGCCAATGTCGTCGGCGTGCCGCTGGGCACCTTCCTCGGCCAGGAGTGGGGCTGGCGGGCCGCCTTCGCGGTCGTCGCGCTCGTCTTCGCGCTCGCCACCGTCTTCATCGCGCTGTTCGTGCCCGCGCACCCGGGGAACCCCGGACGCACGATGCGAGCGGAGCTCGGGGTGTTCCGCATCGGTCAGGTCTGGTTCACGCTCGGCGTCGGGGCGATCGGCTTCGGCGGGTTCTTCGCCGTCTACAGCTACATCGCCCCGCTCGTGACGGAGGTGGCCGGATCGCCGGACTGGGTCGTGCCGATCGTGCTCGTGCTCATGGGGCTCGGCATGACGGGCGGGAACCTCGTCGGCGGTCATCTGGCCGACATCGACCTCCGCCGGACGCTGCTGCTGGGCCTCGCCGCGATGGCCGTCGTGTTCGCCCTCCTCGCCGTGCTCTCGTTCTGGATCGTGAGCCTGAGCCTCGTGGTCGTCCTCGTCGGGTTCGTCTCGTCCGTGCTCAGCCCGACGATCCAGACGCGGTTGATGGACGTGGCCGGCGACAACCAGTCCATCGCGGCGGCCATGAACCACTCCGCCCTGAACATCGGCAACAGCCTCGGCGCCTTCCTCGGCGGCATCGTGATCGCGGTCGGCTGGGGCTTCACGGCACCGGCGTGGACCGGGGCGGTGCTCGCGGTGGCCGGACTCCTCATCGCCCTGGTGTCGTACCGCGTGGAGCCACGGCGGGTCGCGCAGACGCCGGTCCTCGCGTCGTAGAGTGACGGGGTGACCGCT
Source organism: Microbacterium sp. NPDC057658 (assembly GCF_042799975.1). NCBI lineage: Bacteria > Bacillati > Actinomycetota > Actinomycetes > Micrococcales > Microbacteriaceae > Microbacterium > Microbacterium sp. NPDC057658. The sequence goes on from NZ_JBHVHT010000001.1 coordinate 1,788,401, forward strand.
CCCGACGACGACCTCCCCCTCGCCGGAACCGTCGTGCTGCTGCGCCCGAGTCCCGGGGGCTTCGAGGTGCTGCTGCTGCGCCGTCCGTCGCGCGGCTCCTTCGCGGACGCCTGGGTGTTCCCCGGGGGGAAGGTCGAGCCGGAGGATCGGCGGGCGGGCGCGGCGGACGTCGAGGACGCGCGCCGGGCCGCCGCCCGGGAGACCGCGGAGGAGGTCGGACTCGTCGTCGACGACCTGGTGCCTCTGTCGGAGTGGCGCCCGCCCGCGGAGGCGCCCGTGCGGATCCGCACCTGGTTCTTCCTCGCCCTCGCGCCGGACGTCGAGCCGTCGCCTGCCGCCGACGAGGTCGTCGAGCTCGCCTGGGTGTCACCGGACACGGCCTTCGAGCGGCACGCGGCGGGGGAGTGGCGGCTCTTCCCGCCCACCTGGCTCACGCTGCACCGGCTCTCCGCCTTCACCGACGTCGAGGCCGCGCTGGCCTCCGGCGGGGCGGTCGAGCTGTTCCAGACGGAGGTGCGCGACGGGGGCCGGGCGTTCGGCTGGGCGCAGGGGACCCTCCACGCCCACACCCTGCCGTGGCGGTTCGACCCGGCCTGACGCGGGTCAGGCGTCGAGCAGGCGCCGCAGGTGCGTGCCGACGGCCTCGGTCTCGATGAGGAACCCGTCGTGGCCGAAGTCGCTCGTGAGCACCACCGCCTCGCCGTCGAGCACGTTCCGGATGCTCCGGGCGATCCGCTGCTGACCGTCGACGGGGAAGAGGCGGTCGCTGTCGATGCCGAGGACGAGGGTCGTCGCGGTCACCGCCTTCAGGGCCTCCTCCACGCCGCCGCGGCCCCGGCCGACGTCGTGCGAGTTCATGGCCTCGACGAGGGTGATGTAGCTGTTGGCGTCGAAGCGGCGCGTGAACTTGTTCCCGTGGAAGTCGAGGTAGGACTCCACGGCGAAGCGTCCGCCGTGGCCGAGCGGCGACACGTCCGACTGCCAGGAGCGCTGGAATCGCTGGTTGAGTTCGATCGGGCTGCGGTAGTTCAGCAGCGCCATGCGGCGGGCGAGGGCCAGGCCGCGGTGCGGGCCGTCGCCGTCCGCGAGGTCGTAGTACTCGCCGCCCTGGAACCGCGGGTCCATGCGGATGGTCTCGAGCTGCACGGTGTTGAGCGCGATCTGGTCGGCGGTCGTAACCGGGGGCGAGGAGAGCACGGCGAGGCGCTGCACGCGGTCCGGCTGCGTCACGGCCCACTCGAGCGCATGCATGCCACCCATCGAGCCGCCGATCACCGCCGCCCAGCTGTCGATGCCGAGCGCGTCGGCCAGGCGCACCTGCGCGGCGACCTGGTCGCGGATGGTGAGGTAGAGGAAGCGCGACGCCCACTCGTAGCCGTCCGGGGCGATGCTCGCGGGGCCGGTCGATCCCTGGCAGCCGCCGAGCATGTTCGGCGCGATCACGAACCACTCGTCGGTGTCGAGGGGCGCACCGGGGCCGACGACGTCCTCCCACCAGCCGGCCGTCGGGTGGCCGGCACCGGCCTCTCCGCGCACGTGGCTGTCCCCGGTGAGGGCGTGCAGGACGAGCACGGCGTTGTCGCGTGCGGCGTTGAGCTCGCCCCAGCTCTCGTACGCGAGGCGGATGCCGGGGAGCCGGGCCCCGCTCTCCGTGTCGAACGCGCCGAACGCGGCGAACCGGCGGCCGCCGACGGGGTCGCCGTCGCGCCAGGCGCCGGTGGCCGGTGGCCGGGCACGGAGCAGCCGGACGTCGGCCTCCGTCACCGGTGCCGACGGCACCGTGTCCTCGGAGGTCGTCTGCCAGTCCATGTCTCCATTCTCGCCTGGCCGGTCTGTCCCGGCCCGCAGGTTACGACACCGGGGACGACGAAGGCCCCGGACCGTGCGGTCCGGGGCCTTCGCGGAGAGGGTGCTCAGGCGCGCGCGGCCTCGGAGACGGCGCGGGCGGCGGCGAGCGCCTGGTCGAGATCGGCCTTGAGGTCCTCGATGTTCTCGAGTCCCACGGACAGGCGCACGAGGCCGGGGGTCACGCCCGCGGTGAGCTGCTGCTCCGGGGTGAGCTGGGCGTGCGTCGTGGAGGCCGGGTGGATGACGAGCGAGCGCACGTCGCCGATGTTGGCGAGGTGGCTGAACAGGGAGAGGCTGTTGACGAACTCGCGTCCGGCCTCGACACCGCCCTTGAGCTCGAACGACAGCACGGCGCCGACACCCTTCGGGGCGTACTCGTTCGCCTTGGCGTACCAGGGCGAGGACGGCAGGCCGGAGTAGTTGACCGCGGCCACGTCGTCGCGGCTGTCCAGCCACTCGGCGATCTCCTGGGCGTTCTGCACGTGGCGCTCGATGCGCAGCGACAGCGTCTCGACACCCTGGATGAGGTTCCACGCGCTCTGCGGGGCGATGGCCGAGCCGAGGTCGCGGAGCAGCTGGACCCGGGCCTTGATGATGTAGGCGAGCGGGTCGCCGACCGCGGCCGTGTAGCTGGCGCCGTGGTACGACGGGTCCGGCTCGGTGAGTCCGGGGAACTTCTCGACGTTCTCCGACCACGCGAACGAACCGCCGTCGATCACGACGCCGCCGATCGTGGTGCCGTGGCCGCCGAGGAACTTCGTGATCGAGTGGACGACGATGTCGGCGCCGTGCTCGAACGGGCGGATGAGGTACGGGGTCGCGATCGTGTTGTCGACGATCAGCGGGACGCCGTTCTCGTGCGCGATGTCGGCGACCGTGCGGATGTCGAGCACGTTGATCTGCGGGTTGCCGATCGTCTCCGCGAAGAAGAGCTTCGTGTTCGGGCGGACGGCGCGACGCCACTCCTCGGGGTCGTCCTGGTTCTCGACGAAGGTGACCTCGATGCCGAGCTTGGCGAGGGTGTACTTGAAGAGGTTGTAGGTGCCGCCGTAGATCGAGCTCGACGCGACGAAGTGGTCGCCGGCCTGCGCGATGTTGAGGATCGCGAAGGTCGAGGCGGCCTGACCGCTGGAGAGGACGAGGGCGCCGGTGCCCCCTTCGAGCGCGGCGAGGCGCTGCTCCAGGACGTCCTGGGTCGGGTTCTGGATGCGGGTGTAGATGTTGCCGAACTCGGCGAGCGCGAAGAGGTTCGCGGCATGGTCGGCGCTGTCGAACACGTAGGACGTGGTCTGGTAGATCGGGGTCGCCCTGGCCTTGGTGACGGGGTCGGGGGCGGCGCCCGAGTGGATCTGCTTGGTCTCGAAACGCCAGGTCTCGGGTGCGGACATGTGTTCCCCCTGGAACGGTCGGAAGGTCGGATGGGCTGGTGCCCTTGCAGCGAGAGTACGGAATATCGGTCCGTGTCAACAACGACCGGGAAATGTGACGTAACACGGCGAGGGGGCCGGGAACGGGCGGAACCCGCGCGGACATCGTACGGTGGAGGACATGGCCAACAGACGTGCAGTGGTGACAGGTGCGAGTTCCGGGATCGGTCAGGCGACGGTGCGGGTGCTGCGGTCTCGGGGGTGGGACGTCGTCGGCGTCGCACGCCGTGCCGACCGGCTCGCCGCGCTGTCCGCCGAGACCGGGGCGTCGACGATCGCCTGCGATCTGACCGACGACGCGGCGGTGGCGGCGCTCCTCGGGGAGCTCGAGCGCACCGGACCCGTGCACGCCCTCGTCCAGGTCGCCGGTGGCGCGCGGGGGACCGACCGCGTCGAGGATGCCGCGCTCGCCGACTGGCAGTGGATGTACGACGCGAACGTCCTCGCGACCCAGCGCCTCGTCGCCGGACTGCTCCCGATGCTCCGTCGCACCGCGGACGTGGACGGACACGCCGACCTCCTGTTCGTGACCTCGACGGCCGCGCAGACCGCCTACCCGGGCGGCGCGGGCTACAACGCGGCGAAGGCGGCCGAGGCGATGCTCGTCCGTGCGCTGCGTCAGGAGCTGAACGGCGAGCCGCTCCGGGTGGCCGAGATCGCTCCCGGGATGGTGCACACGGAGGAGTTCACGCTGAACCGGCTGGGGGGTGACGCCGTCGCCGCGGAGGCCGTCTACTCCGGGGTCGAGTCGCCCCTCCGCGCCGAGGACGTGGCGGACGTGATCGCGTACGCCCTGGACGCGCCGGCCCACGTGAACCTCGACCTCGTCACGATGCGGCCCGTCGCCCAGTCGGCGCAGCACCTGCTCGCGCGGGGACCGCTGCGGGTCCGGCCGGTCGAGTGAGCGGAGGACGCACCCTCGCGGAACTCGCCGACGAGGGACTGATCGACGCGGGATGGGCGGAGGCGCTGGCCCCGGTGCAGGACACCATCACGGCGCTCGGCGAACGGCTGCGCGCCGAGCAGGCGGCCGGTCACGGATACCTTCCTGCGGGGCCGAACGTGCTGCGCGCCTTCCAGCGACCACTCGCGGACGTGCGTGTGCTCATCACGGGCCAGGACCCCTATCCGACCCCCGGCCACCCGATCGGGCTGTCGTTCGCCGTGGACCGCGACGTGCGGCCGCTGCCCCGGAGCCTGACGAACATCTACAAGGAGCGGGAGGCCGACCTCGGCCTCCCGCCCGCACCGCACGGAGACCTCACCGCGTGGAGCGATCAGGGCGTGCTGCTGCTCAACCGCGTCCTGACGGTGCGCCCCGGAGCGGCCGCCTCCCACCGGGGTTGGGGATGGGAGCAGGTGACGGAGCTCGCGATCCGCACCCTCGTGGCCCGGGAGCAGCCGCTCGTCGCGATCCTCTGGGGGCGTGACGCGGCGAACCTCCAGCCCCTTCTCGGCGACACCCCCGTGATCGCCTCCGCGCATCCGTCCCCTCTCTCCGCGAGCCGTGGCTTCTTCGGCTCCCGGCCCTTCTCCCGCGCGAACGCGCTCCTGGAGGGACTCGGCAGTGCTCCGGTGGACTGGAGGGTGGAGGGCGAGGGGTCCGGCTCTCTAAGCTGAGCGCATGCAGTTCGAGCCGGGGGACCGCCGCCGCGTTCTCCCGCGTCATCTGCGACCGGCGACCGCGCCGGACACGTTCTCCTACGTCATCAGACCGGCACGCGCGGCCGATCTGCCGCACGTGCGGGAGATCTACAACCACTTCGTCAGCAATTCGGCCGTCACCCTGGACGAGCGCCGCAGCAGCATCCCGTACTGGCGGGACAAGTTCACCCTGCTGGAGCGGCTCGGGCTGCCGTTCCTCGTGGCGGTGTCGCCCTCCGGCGCCATCCTCGGGTATGCGCTCGCGCAGCCGTGGGCGGGCAAGAACGCGTACCGGTACACGGTCGAGGACTCGATCTACCTCGGTCCCGGCGCGGCCGGCAAGGGTCTCGGGTCGGCCCTTCTTCAGGCGCTGATCGCGGCGTGCGAGCAGCGGGGGCTCCGGGAGATGGTCGCCGTCATCAGCGACCAGGGCGCGGAGGCCTCGATCCGGCTGCACGAGAAGCTGGGCTTCGTGGAGGCCGGTCGCATGGGGCGCGTCGGCCACAAGTTCGGCCGCGACCTCGGCACCGTCTACCTGCGCCGGGTGCTCCGCCCGTCCCGCCCTCGCCGTCGCCTCTCGCTCTTCCCGCGCTGACCCGTCGACCCACCCCCTTGCGTGCCTCCCAGCCCGTTGCGGGCGCACGCAAAGGGCCGGGGTGGCCGCAAAGGGGTGGGTCGGCGATCAGGCGTCGGGGATGACGGGGATCGCGGAGAGCAGCGTGCGGGTGTAGTCGGCGGTCGGGTGGAGCAGCACGTCGCGGGTCGGACCGCGCTCGACGATGCGGCCGTCCTTCATGACGACGACCGTGTCGCAGAGGTTCTGCACCACGCCGATGTCGTGTGACACGAGCAGCAGCGTGAGCTCGTCCGCGACGCGGAGTTCCGCGAGGAGCTCGAGGATCTGCGCGCGCACCGTGACGTCCAGCGCCGACAGCGGCTCGTCGCCCACGAGGATCCGCGGACGATGGACGAGAGCGCGGGCGAGAGCGATCCGCTGCCGCTGTCCGCCGGAGAACTCGTGCGGATAGCGATCGCCCATCTCCGGGTCCAGGCCGACCCGGGCGATGACCTCGCGCACCCGTGCCCGATGGTCGCCGTCGATGCCGAGGGCCCACAACGGCTCCCGCACGATCTGCCCCGCCGTCATCCGAGGGTCGAGCGAGGCATAGGGATCCTGGAAGACGAGACCCGTCTGCCGGCGCAACCAGTGCAGCGATCGCGCGGAGGCGCCGGCGTCGACGATCCGGCCGTCCACCGACACGGTGCCCGCGGTCGGTCGGTCGAGGCCCAGCAGGAGTCGCACGAGCGTCGACTTCCCCGAGCCGGACTCGCCGATGATCCCCAGGGAGGCGCCCTCGGGCACGTCGAGGTCGGTCGGCTGGAGCGCCGTCTGCCGCCGCGTGCGCTCGAACGCCGTCCGCTTCGGCACGACGAAGTCCCGTCGCAGCCCGCGCGCTTGGATGAGGCTCATGCCTCTCCTCCCTCGGGCCGCCACAGCGTCGCGGTCGCGTCCCGCAGCAGCCCCTGCGTGACAGGAGAGGTCGGCGCGGTCAGCAGCCGCGACACCGGTGCGCTCTCGACGACCCGACCGTGCTCCAGCACGACGCCCTCGGTCGCCACCTGGGACAGCACCGCGAGGTCGTGCGTGATGAACAGGAGCGACATGCCCTCGTCGGCGACGAGCCCGAGCAGCAGCGACAGGATCTCGGCCTGGATCGTCACGTCGAGGGCCGTCGTGGGCTCGTCCGCGATCAGCAGCCGCGGACGGCAGGCGAGGGCCATCGCGATCGCGACGCGCTGCCGCTGGCCGCCGGAGAGCTGGTGCGGATACCGGTCGACGATGGTCTCCGGGTCGGGGAGTCGCACGCGGGCGGCTTCCGCGATCGCCCGGTCACGGGCCTCGCGCCGGCCCAGGCCTTCGTGGATGCGGATGGACTCCGCGATCTGGCGGCCGACCGTCCGGATCGGGTTGAGCGCCGTCCGGGGTTCCTGGAACACGATGCCGATGTCGTCGCCGCGCAGCCGGGCGAGCTCACGGTCCGGCATCCCGATCAGCTCGGTGCCGTCCCACCGGATGCTCCCGCGTGCCGTCGCCCCCTCCGGCAGCAGCCCGAGCACGGCGAGCGCCGTGAGGGACTTGCCGGAGCCCGACTCGCCGATCACCCCGAGGCGGGTGCCGTCGGGGACCTGGAGCGAGACGCCGTCGACCACGCGGCGTCCGTCGATCTCGATGACGAGATCCTCGACCGTCAGACTCATGCGACCACCGCCGGTGTGTGCGTCTCGGCGGCACGGTGCCGCAGGGTGGGGTCCGTGGCTTCGCGGAGCCCGTCGCCGAGCAGGTTGAGGGCGAGCACGGTCAGGGTGATCGCGAGCCCGGGCCAGATCACGGTGAGAGGGTGCACGCCGATGTAGCGCTGGAGATCCGCGAGCAGCAGCCCCCAGCTCGGTTCCACAACCGAGGCCCCGAACCCGAGGTACGACAGGCCGGCCTCCGCGAGGACCGCGACGGCCATCGACCAGGAGAGCTGCACGATGAACACCGGAGCCACGTTCGGCAGGAGGTGACGGACGAGGCTCTGCGCGGGGGTGAGGCCGGACGCGCGCGCGGCGAGCACGAAGTCGCTCTGCTGCACGCGGCGGAGCTCCGGCCGCGTGACCCGCGCGATGTTCACGCCGAACCCGATCCCCACCGCCCAGATCACGACCCAGAGCGATCCGCCCCACACCGACGAGATCATCATCGCGATCAGCAGCACGGGGAAGGCGATGAGGATGTCGACGAACACGGCGACCGTCTCCCGCACGAGCCGGGTGGTCAGGGCGCCGAGGGCGGCGAGGGCGATGCCGACGACGGTGGCCACGAGTCCCGCGCCGACACTGACGAAGACCGTGGTCCGCGCGCCCGCCATGAGCAGGCTCAGGATGTCGCGTCCCGTGTCGTCCGTCCCGAGCAGGTGCGGCCAGCCCGGCGGCAGCCAGCGGTCGCCGATGTTCGAGGCCCGCGGGTCGAACGGCGTCCAGAAGAGGGACACGACGGCCGCCAGGGCGACGATGGCGATGACGATCAGTCCGAAGCGGCCGGTCGAGGTCCGCCAGAGCCGAGGGAACCAGCGCGCGCTCATGCGGCCTCCCGCTGTCGAGGGTCGATCGCCCGGTGCAGCAGATCCACGAGGAAACCGACCACCAGCACGAAGCCGGTCAGCACGAGCAGCTCGCTCTGCACCTTGACGAGGTCGCGGGTGCCGACGTCGGTCACGAGCATGCGGCCGATGCCCGGAAGCGTGAACAGCTGCTCGATCACGACCGAGCCGACGATGATCCCGGCGACCTGGAGGCCGAGGACCGTGATGATGGAGAGCCCGACCGCCGGGATGCCGTGCTGGATGAGGGCGCGGGTCTTCGTCAGACCCTTGGCGGCCGCGGTGCGGACGAAGTCCTGTCCGGCGGCCTGCAGGGTCGCGCTGCGCACGAAGCGCATCAGCATGGCGCCCTCGACGATGCCGATCGTGAGGGCGGGCAGCAGCAGCGCCTCGATCGCTCTGCCCGGTGTCGACCACCCGGTGCGGGGGAAGCCCTGGGGCGGCAGCCAGCCGAGCCACACGGAGAACACGACGATCAGCATCATGCCCGCCCAGACGACGGGGACGGCCGCGAGAGCCTGCGCGCCCACGCTGAGCGCCGTGCCGTCGCGGTGGCCGCGACGCAGGGCGGCGAGGATCCCGAACGGCACGGCGATGAGCACGGCGATCACCAGCGACATGATCCCGAGCGGAACCGTGACCTGTGCCTTCAGCAGCAGCTCCTCGCCGACGGAGGCGCCGGACAGCAGCGACGTGCCCAGGTCGCCGCGGAGGATGCCGCCGATCCAGTCGGCGTACTGCGCGAGCAGAGGCTGGTTCAGCCCCAGCGACTCCCGCAGCGCCTCGACCTCGGCGGGGGAGGCCTGGGTGCCGGCGATGAGCTGGGCCACGTCGCCGGGGAAGACGCGCAACGTGAGAAAGATGAGCGCGCTCGACACGAGGAGCCCTGCGATCAGCAGGGCTCCTCGGACGAGCGCGTAACGCAGCACGGAGCGTCGACCGTCGTCAGCTCGCGGCGGAGACGGTCACACCCGCGAGGTTGATGCGCGAGTTGATCGAGTCCTCCGGGAAGCCGCTGACGACCGGATTCACGGCGGTGATGGTCTGACCGTTGTAGAGCCAGTCCGCCGCGTGGTCCTCGGAGACGATCCGGGCCGCCTCGGCGAGGAGCTTCGCGGAGGCCTCGGGATCGACCTCGGCCAGCGCCTGCGTGTAGAGGTCCTGCACCTCGGCGTTGTCGTAGCCGAAGTAGTAGTCCGGGTTGGCGAAGTTGCCGAAGTCCCGCGGCTCGACATGCAGGACGAAGCTGAGGTCGTAGTCCTTGTTGGTGTACACGTCCTCGAGCCAGGTCGGGAACTCCACGGAATCGACCTCGAGGTTCACGCCGACCTTGTCGAAGTCCGAGATGAGGACCTTCGGGACGGTGGTGCCGTAGAACGACGGGATGGTCAGAGTGAGGTCGAGGTCCTCCTGGCCGGCCTCGGCGAGCAGCTCCTTGGCCCGCTCGGGGTCGTAGGAGATGACGTCGGAGAGGTCCTCGTAGCCGGGGTCGAGCTCGGGGATGGGGCCGTACAGCGGCGTGCCGGCGCCGACGGCCTCGATGAGCGCGTCGTGGTCGATGGCCAGGCGCAGCGCCTCGCGGACCCGGACGTCGTCCAGCGGAGCCTTCTTGTTGTTGAAGGCGAGCGTGGCCTTGTCGGTCGTGCGGCCCGTCGTGAGGGTGAAGTCGCCCGAGTCCTCGAGCTGCGGAGCGAGGTTCGGGTCGACGGCGGTGAGGACGTCCACGTCACCGGCGAGAGCCGCGTTCACTCCGGCCGTGAAGTCGGGGATGTACTGGAACTCGACCTCGGCGACGCCGGCCGGGTCGCCCCAGTAGTCGTCGTTGCGGGCGAAGGTGATCGTGCTGCCCTTGTTCCAGCGCGTGAGGGTGAACGGTCCTGTGCCGTTCTCCGCGGTCTTCAGGTCGGTGGTGTCGCCGTCCTTGAACACGAGCCCGGCGGGGCCGGTGAGGGCGAAGAGGAAGTTCTGGTTCGGCTCGGACAGCACGATCTCGACGGTCGTGTCGTCGGGAGCCGAGATCGAGGAGACGGACGCGAACTCCGCGTTGCCCTGCACCGTGTCATCGGTGCGGACGGTCTCGTAGGAGGAGACGACGTCGGCCGCCGTCAGGGGCGAGCCGTCGTGGAAGGTGATCCCGTCGTTGAGGGTGAAGGTGTACGTGAGGCCGTCGTCCGACACCTCGTACTCCGAGGCGAGCCGCTCCACGATCTCGTTCTCCTGGGTGCGGCTGACCAGTCCCTCGTAGATGTTGTCGATGAGGATCTGCTCCAGCGCGGCACCGCTGGTGTGCCGGATGTCGAGGTTGGTGGGCTCGAGCACGAGACCGACGTGCAGGGTGGCGTCGGGGTCGGGCTCGCCGCCCGTGGACGGGGCAGGCTCGGCGGAGCCGGAGCAGGCGCTGAGGATCACGGCGGTGGCCGCGAGCGCGGAGATCAGCGCGAGGCGTCGATGACGTCGGAACATGGGTGTTTCCTCTCGGTGCGGCAGGTGCTGTGTGCCGGTGGGACGAGCCTAGGGTCGGGCGGGATTCGGCGCGGCGGACGTGGAACGGAGCGTCATATTCCGGCCGCGGTCGCCGAACCGACGAGCAGGGCGAGGTCTCGGGGCGCCGTCTCCTGCACGTTGTGCGTGGCGTCCATCGCGACGACCCGCGCTTCCGGGAGGCGGTGCTGGAACTCCTCCGCGTCGGCAGCGCTCACGAAGCCCCGCTCGGCGCGGACGAGCGTGACGGGCGCGGTGACCGCCGCCAGATCGTCCCAGCCGGTCTCATGCAGGACCGACGGCGCCGTCGGGGTGCCGGGGTCGTGGGCGGCCAGAGCGGTGGCGGCGAGGTGGGCGAAGTGGTGCTTCCACTCGACGCGGCCGTCCGCGCGGACACGGGTGTTGAGGAAGACACCGCGCTCGGTCTCGGGGCGAGTGCCACCGAACCCCAGGGCCATCGCCTTGTCGACGAGCTCGTCGCGGGTCGCGAAGTCCGTGGGCCCGGCGTAGAACTCCCGGAGCGCCGCGGGGCCGGCGGACACGTCGATCCCGGGCGTGATGTCGACGATGATCAGAGCGGCCACGAGGTCCGGCCGCGCCGCGGAGACGGCGGCGCCGGTGAGACCGCCGAGCGACTGTCCCACCAGGATCTGCGGTGCGGAGACCCACGCGTCCAGAGCGGCGACGACGTCGGCGGCGAGGGTGCGGGGGGAGTAGTCCGCGTCGTCGCGCCAGGAGGAGTCGCCGTGGCCGGCGAGGTCGATCGCCAGGAGCGGCTGCCCCAGCGCCAGCGCCGTCGTGTCCCAGGTGTGGGCGTTCAGACCGGCGCCGTGCAGCAGGGTGATGCGCGGCGGCTCGGACCCGAAGCGCAACCCGCTCACGACGCGACCCTCGGGGAGGGGGAGCGTCAGGCGCTCCACGGTCGGAAGCGGAACGCCGAGCGCGTCGGCCTGCGCGGGAAGATAGGAGAACTCGCTGGTGTCGATCGCCACGCGGCTATTCTGCGCCCCGTTTCGACCTCGCGGGAAATGCCGGAGCAAAGTGACAAGGTGTGAGGGGTACCAACAGGGCGATATGCAGCAGGATCGCACCCAAAGGTTGGCAGTGTGCATTTCGGCGAGGCCGCTCCCATACCGTCTCCCGCGCCCGGCGCCGAATATCATGGAGGTATGACCGAACAGCGCGTGCACCTGTCCAAGACGGAGCCTGCGGCCTATCAGGCCCTCGACGCCTTCTCGAAGACGGTCGGCACGATCTGCGCCGAGAACGGGATCGACGACCGCCTGAAGGAGATCGTCATGATCCACTGCTCGCAGCTGAACGGCTGCAGCTACTGCACGCGGGTGCACGTGGACCGGGCGGTCGCCGCCGGGCTGGACGTCGACACGATCAGCCAGATCGCCGTGTGGCGCGAGAGCGGTGTGTTCAGCGATCGGGAGCGTGCCGCGCTCGAACTGGCGGAAGCCTTCACCTTCATCGCGGAGGACGGCATCTCGGACGAGGTCTACGACCTGGTCGGGAGTGTGTTCACCGAGAAGGAGTACGCCGCGTTGAGCTGGGCGTGCGTGTCGATCAACGCCTTCAACCGCATCGTCATCGCCGGGCGCTACCCCGTGCCCCCGCGCGGCCCCCAGGCGGGGGCGTGACGATCCTCGACGTCGAGGGCGTCACGAACGTCCGGGACGTCGGCGGGATCCCCGCGGAGGGTGGACGCATCCGCCCCGGCGTGCTGCTGCGCTCCGGCCAGCTCTCCACGGCGACCACGAACGGCGCGGCGCTCCTGCGGGCGACGGTGCGTCGCATCGTCGACCTCCGTGACGGGGAGGAGGTCGCCGCGGAACCGAGCGAGATCGAGGGTCCCGAGACGACTCACCTGCCGCTGTTCCTCGGGTCCGTGCGCTCCTTCTTCGAATCCGATACGAGTCTCGACGACCTGTACTTGCATCTCCTGGAGGAGAGCGGGGAGCGCCTGGTCGCCGCTGTCCGGGTGATCGCCGCGGGCGAGCCGACCCTGGTGCACTGCACGGTGGGCAAGGACCGCACGGGCGTGACGGTCGCGCTGGCGCTCTCGGCGGTCGGCGCCGATCGTGATGCCGTCATCGCCGACTACGCCCTCACCGAGTCGCAGCTGCCCGCCGAACGGTCGCGGCGCATCGCCGCCTATCTGCGGAGCCAGCATCCTGAGGCGCTGCACGCGGTGGATCTGGCCACCCGCTCGCCCGCCGAGGTGATGCGTCGCCTGCTGGCCCAGGTCGACGAGCGGTGGGGGTCGGCCGCCGGCTACCTGCGTGCGAACGGCATGACAGAGGAAGAGCTCACTGCGCTGCGCGAGGCCCTCGTCGAGCCCGTGACGGAAGAAGGCGTCGAAGGTTAGGCAAGCCTTCGCTTGGTGTACGATGGGATCACCATGGACACCACGCTCGACACCCGAGGCACGCGTGCGGCTCGCCGCGCGGCGCGCCGTCGCGCACACCACCTGGTGACCGCCGACGAGCACTCCCTGCTCGACCTCGAGGCGTTCCTCGCGACCCTCCCGCTGTGCGCGTCCGGTCGCATCTTCATCGAGGTTCCCGACGTCTCCGACATCGGCGTCATCCATGCTCCCGGTCGCATGACGGTCACCTGGCTCGCCCGCTCCGCCCGCTCCGGAGCCCCGGGAAGCGGTCGCGGCTGCGCGCCAGGGCAGGCCCTGGCCCGAGCCACCTGCGCATGGGCCGACGAGATGCTCGTCGACGACGAGGTCGAGACGCACGTCACGCTGCTCGGGGGCTACCTCGGCACGGCCGACATCGTCGAGCACCTCACCGACCGCCTCGGCGTGGCCGTGAACCGGATCCGCGTGCCGGAGCGCTTCGGACTGCTCCCCGTCGAGGGCTGAGTCAGCGGGGGCGGCGCACGTAGTTGCCGTCTTCCAGCCCCGCTTCGATCTCGAAGCGGTTCCGCAGCGGGTCGCGTCCCGCGAACAGATAGAGCACCGGCATCAGGAAGCCGTAGCGCAGCCACTGCTGCTTGTGCACGGCCTCGTGGCGCAGCACCGCGTCCGTGGGCCGCGCGTCGCCGGTGAGGAAGCACCCGCCCACGCAGACGCCGCCGCGGTGGAAGGTCCATCGGGGCATGCCCCGGAACACCCAGAGACCGCCGCGCCGTTCGATCGGGCCGGTGCTCCACAGAGCGCCCCAGATCCAGCCGACGGCCGTGCCCCAGAGGTAGCCCAGGCGGCTGATCGGGGAGCGCAGCAGGAAGGAGGGGATGCGGCGGTCCGACCGTCGTCCGCGGGCGAGGCGTTCCGCCGCGACGGCCTCCCACCCCGGCGCCGGGCTCACGCGACGGCTCCGACGAGACGCAGGATCGCGCCGAGGTCGTCGACGGCGTCGGCCGGCGTGCGAGGGGCGAAGCCCGCGATGGTCGCCCCGGCGAGGGGGACGCGGCTCCGGAGCTCTCGGATCGCCGTGCTCAGGGACGAGGGGGTCACGCCGAAGGGCACGGCGGCGGAGACTCCGGTGAACGACGCCGGGTCGAGGACGTCGACGTCGATGTGCACCCACACCCGCTGCGCCCCCGTGGCCTGCACGGCGTCGGCGAGCGCCGCCGGGTCGTCCAGATCGGCCACCCCGAGATTCCGGAGGCGGTCCCATTCGCCGGTCTCGGCCTCGTCGAGGTTCCGGACACCCACGGTGACGACACGATCCCGGGGGATGCCGGGGGACAGGGCGAGCTGCGGTTCTCCCTCACCGAGGACGGCACGCAGCGCCATGCCGGAGAAGGCCCCGGACGGCGAGGTGTCCGGCGTGTGCAGATCGCCGTGCGCATCGCACCAGACCACGGCGAGGTCGTCGGTCCCGCCGGGGAGCGTGTCGAGTGCGGCGACGGTGATGCTGCAGTCGCCGCCGATCAGCACGGTTCCGGCTTCGAGATGTCCGGCGACGAGCTCCCGCGTACGTGCGAGGGCGCTGAGCCGCCGGACGCCCGTGCCCAGCGCCTCGCCGGCTTCGACCGGAACGTCGAGGACGGTCGTCGCCGCACGCGGCAGATCGCCGGCGATCGCCGACGCGCCGTCGACGAGGAGCATCGCGCGCGCGGCGGGTGAACCCTGCCACTGCGGCACGACCAGGAAACGCACCATGGGAGACCTCCCGGAGACGGAACCGCGGATGCCCGGGCGTGCGCCCGGGCATCCGCGTCGGTGTCAGTTGCCTTCGAGCGCCTGGCGCGGCGCGGTGCCGCCGGCCTTCAGCTCGGCGAGGCGCGCCTCGACCTCGGTCAGCTCGCCGAGATCCTCGAGGCTCTCGAACTGGGCGTCGAGGCTCGACGCGGCCAGCTCCGCCTTGCCCTGGGCGAGAGCCTCCTGGCGGCGGACCTTGTCCTCGAACCGGCCGAGCTCGCTGGTGGGGTCGAGGACGTTGATGGAGCTGACCGCGTCCTGCACCTTGGTCTGCGCCTCGGCGACCTTGGCGCGGGCGAGCAGCTCGCTGCGCTTGTTCTTGAGCTCGTTGAGCTTGTCCTTCATGCCGTTCAGGCCGCTCTTGAGCTTGTCGACGATCTCGGTCTGGGCCGCGATCTGCGGTTCGGCGCTCGTCGCCTCCCGCTCGGCGCTGATCTGGCGCTGCAGGGCGATCTTCGCGAGGTTGTCGAACTTGTCGGCGTCGGCGGTGTTGCCCGCGCCGCGCATCTCGTCGGCCTTGCGGCTGGCAGCGAGGGCCTTGTTGCCCCACTCGTTGGCCGCCTGCACGTCTTCCTCGTGGTCGCGCTCCAGCAGCCGCAGGTTGCCGATGGTCTCCGCGATGGCGGACTCGGCGTCGGCGATGCTGTTGGTGTAGTCGCGGACGAGCTGGTCGAGCATCTTCTGCGGGTCCTCCGCAGAGTCCAGGAGGGCGTTGATGTTCGCGCGGACGAGGGTGGAGATCCGTCCGAAGATGGACTGCTTGGTCATGCGTGGTTCCTTTCAGAGGGGCGTCTTCGAGAGCTTGGCGTATGTGTCTGTGCGGGGGATCAGAAGCGTCGACCTCCGGAGCGTCCGCGTCCGCCGCCGCGGGATCCGCCTCCGCCGAAGCCGGAGCTGCGAAAGCCGCCCGAGGAGCGCCAGCCGCTGCTGCGCCGGGACGAGCCGCCGCCCCCGCCGCCGGCGAGGAGTCCGCCGATGATCCCGCCGAGGATGTCCCCGCCGATGCCGGAGCCGCCGGAACGGGAGCCGGAGCCGCCGAGCACTCCGCCCCAGCCGTCGTCCGGATAGCCGCCGGGGGTGTATGCGCGGAGATCGGCCTCCGCGGCGGACGTGGCCTGGCGCGCGAGGTCGAGGGCGCGCTGGGCCTCGGCCAGGGCGTTCTCGACATCCGACGTGCGCAGGGTGAGGGCCTGGGTCAACGCGGCGTCGGCGGTCGCCAGGCGCGTGCGGGCGGTGGAGCCCACGGTGCCGCGGCGCGTCTCGATGAACTCCCGGGCGGCGCGGATCTCGGAGGCCGCCTGGGCGAGGGTCTGCTCCAGGAGCTGCTGGGCCCGTCGGGCGCGCTCCACGGCTTCGTGTCCCTGCGCGATCGCGCCGTCGATCTGGGCGTTCGCCGCCGTGAGGGCGTCGAGGGCCCGCTGTGGGTTGCGCGGCGTGGCGACGAGGTCGGCCTGCGCCGTCTGCAGCTGTGCGGTCACCGCGTGGGACGCACCCGCCAGGGCGCCGGTCGGGTCGGGCAGTTGTGCCGCCGCAACCACATCGCCCTGGAGTTCGGTGACGAGCGCCTGCGCCTGCGCCTCGATCCCGGTCAGCTCGGTGCCGAGCGCGGTGATCGCCTGGACCAGCTGCGCCGCCTGCGCCACCGCCTGCTCGGCCGTGCGGATCGCGAACGCCGCTTCACCGGTGCGCCCGTTCGCGAGGGCCTGGGCCGCGGCATCGATCGCCCGATCGGCCAACGCCGCGCGCTCCTGGGCCTGCGCCGGGTTGTCCGTCACGGTGCTCAGGGCGGCCTGGTCGTAGGTCGCGACGAGAGCGGCGAGGGAGGGGGCGGCCGAGGCGAGGAGCGGCGTCAGATCCGCGCGCTCTCGTCGTACTCGCTCCAGCTCCTGCGGTGCGTTCTGCTCGAGCCGGCGCAGCTCGTCGAAGGCCTCGGTGTTGTCGTCGAGGATCTCGTCGATCTCGTCGGCCAGCCGGATGATGCGGATGTGCCACGCACGGCGGTCGTGGACGGAATCCTCGATCTCGTCATCGAGCTTCTGCCGCAGATCGAACGCCTCGGCGATCTTCGCCTTCGCCTCGTCGACGGCGCGGGAGAACTCCGCGGTCGCGCCCTCGCCGTACTGCGCCACGGCGAATCCCAGCTCCTCCCGGCTGGAGGTGATGGCGTCGTCCGCGCGCACGAGCGCGACGCCGGCCTGCTGCTCGACCTGGGCATCGGTGAGCGTGGAGAACGGATCGGCGGGGTCGGGTGTCTCCGGCATGGCGCCCCGCTCGCGGATGGCTGCGGTGCGGCGTGCGCGTCGGACCAGAGCGACGACGAGCCAGATGAGCAGGGCGGCCGCGACCACCCCGACGACGATCAGCGTGACGCGGAGCGCCCCGGCGCCCCCGTCCCCCTGGATCTCGTCCGCGGCCAGCGTGATCGCGCCGACCCAGTCGCCGTCGCCGGCGAGCGGGGCGATCGCATCCTCGATGGCGGCGAGCTGCCCGTCGCTCAACGGCCCGGAGGAGTCCGCGGAGATGTACAGGCTGCGGCCCTCGACGGCGATCGCGAGGAGGTACTGATCGGGGCCGAGCCGGTTGTCGTTCGCGACCTGATCGGCCCACGCGACGCTGTCGCTCGGCTCGGTGAAGTCGTCGACGAGGACGACGAAGAGATCGGCGGAGGAGTTGTCGGTGAGCTCCTGCAGGCGGGACTCGACCTGTTCCTCCTCGGCGGGGGAGAGGACGCCGGCCTGGTCGGTGACATACCCGGAGTCGAGCGGGAGCGGATCGGTCGCGGACGCCGCCGAGGCGGACAGCGCACCCGTCGCGACCGCGAGGGCCATAGCACCCAGCGTCAGCCACCGTTTCGTCATCGTGTTCCCTCCGACCGGCAGCCGAGCCCCATGTGTCGAGTCTATGCACTGGGTCCGACACGCGACAGCACTCGCGCGCGTCTCGGCGTTCGCCCTCGGCGGAGACACATACGCTGGAAGGCATGGACGACAGGTACGGATCCGACGTGCTGGCAGCAGGCTGGCGCGAGCGCGGCGTGAAGCCGGTGCCGCAGGTGCCCGCCGAGGTCGACCTCGTGGTCGAGGTCGCGGCGGACGGATTCTGCGGCGCCGTGACGAAGGTGCAGGGCGGTGCCGTGGAGCTCGAGGACCGCGTCGGGCGACGGCGGCTGTTCCCCCTCGGTGGAGGCTTCCTCATCGACGGGGCTCCGGTGCGCCTCACGGCGCCGGCGGCGTCCGCACAGGGCCCCCGTCGCACCGCCTCCGGGTCCTTCGCGGTGGCGGATCACCGGGCGCGGACGGCGCTGCCCAGCCGGATCCTCGTCGAAGGACGGCACGACGCCGAGCTCGTCGAGAAGGTGTGGGGGGCCGACCTGCGCGTCGAGGGCGTCGTCGTCGAGTACCTGCAGGGCGTGGACCTGCTCGACGACCTCCTCGCGGCGGAGCCGCCGAGTGCGCGCCGGCGGTACGGCGTCCTCGTCGACCATCTCGTGCCCGGGTCGAAGGAGTCCCGTATCGCCGAGGCGGTGGCCCGCGGACCGCACGGTCGCCATGTCCGTATCGTCGGACACCCGTTCGTCGACGTCTGGCAGTGCGTCACCCCTCGAGCCCTCGGGATCGCGGCGTGGCCCGAGATCCCGCGCGGCGTCGACTGGAAGACGGGCATCTGCCGTGCCTTCGGCTGGCCGCACGAGACGCAGGCCGACACGGCCAGGGCCTGGCAACACATCCTGTCGAAGGTGACGACCTACCGCGACCTCGAGCCCGCGCTCCTCGGCCGGGTGGAAGAGCTGATCGACTTCGTCACCGAGCCCGCGGGCTGACCGCGTCCGGCGGTGGCGGCCCCGGCGGCTACCCTGGAACCATGCCCGAACCGCGTACCTTCCGCGACGAGCCGGTGTCCTTCGTGCGTCGGAGCGGCCGGATGTCCGAGGCGCAGGAGCGCGCCTTCAGCGACCTCGCCCCGCGCTATCTGCTGGATGTCCCGCGCGCCGTGGCATGGACCTCCGTGCACCCCGAGGCACGGTTCGACGTCGCCGCCGAGTACGGCAGGGAGGCGGACCTCTTCGTCGAGATCGGCTCCGGCCAGGGGCATGCCATCGTCGCCGCCGCATCGAGCCGGCCGCACGACGACTTCCTCGCCGTCGAGGTCTTCCGCGCGGGCCTCGCCCGGACCATGCTCGACGCCGACCGTGCGGGTGCACAGAACCTCCGCGTCGTGGAGGCCAACGCGCCGGAGGTGCTCTCCTCGTACCTGCCGGAGGCCGCGGCGGCCGAGGTGTGGATCTTCTTCCCCGATCCGTGGCACAAGAAGCGCCACACGAAACGTCGTCTGGTGCGGCCCGGATTCGGTGACACGGCGGCCAGGGCGCTGCGCGACGGCGGCCTCCTGCGGCTCGCGACCGACTGGGAGGACTATGCGCTCCAGATGCGGGAGGTGCTCGACGCCGAGCCCCTGTTCGGGCGGGCCTTCGAGGGCGACTGGGCCGAGCGGTTCGACGGTCGGGTCATGACCGCGTTCGAGCGGAAGGGTCTCGCGAAGGGGCGCGATATCCGCGACCTCGTGTACCGCCGACGGGATCGTGCATGACGCAGGCCCCTCCGAGCGCGCCCGTGGGGGTGCGCCTCGTCCCGGCGGCGCTGGTGTGTGCGGCCGCCCCGGCCTTCTTCGTCGTGGCGTTGCCCTGGCTCGGTTGGCTGCTGCTGGCGCTGGGCGTCGGTGCCGCTCTGTTCGTGGAGCGCCGCGGCGAGCCGCTCACCGGGGCCGACGGGTCCCGGCAGCCATCGCTCACGCGAGACCTCTCGCTGATCGCGCTCGGCATGCTCATCGTGAGTGTCATCCCGCTCGCGGCGGAGCTGGACAACCTGGCCATGCTGCGCTTCACGCTCGCGCTCGGCGGCGCGGTGCTGGTGCCGTATCTGGTCTCGCGGTTCGTCTATCGCGACCGGGCGATCCGGTTCCCCTGGCGCACCGGGCAGCGCTGGGGAGTGCTCCACTGGGGCTGGCTCGTCGCGGTGCTGGTGCTCGGCTGGCTGATCCTGCCCTTCTACTTCATCACCAGCGGCGTCTATCAGAACTGGCCCGTGGTGGACACGCCCGATCTCATCGCGCGGCTGTTCGTCGGCGTCGGCGCCGTCGGAATCTGGGATGAGCTGTTCTTCATCTGCACCGTCTTCGCGCTGCTGCGGCGCCATTTCCCCGATGCGCTCGCGAACGTGCTGCAGGCCGTCGTGTTCGTCTCCTTCCTCTGGGAGCTCGGGTACCGCGAATGGGGCCCGCTGCTGACCATCCCGTTCGCGCTCCTGCAGGGATTCATCTTCCTCCGGACGCACTCGCTGGCCTACGTCGTCACGGTGCACCTCCTCTTCGACGCGGTCGTCTTCGCCGTCCTCGTCCACGCCCATAACCCCGGGCTCCTGCCGATCTTCCTCGTGTGACGGGGTGACTTCCCGGGCGTCAGCGGCCACACTCGATGCATGGCCGAGTGGGTGCTGCACGTCGACATGGATCAGTTCATCGCCGCGGTCGAGGTGCGGCGTCGGCCGGAGCTGGCCGGGCGGCCGATCATCGTCGGGGGCCGCGGTGATCCGACCGAGCGGGCGGTCGTCTCGACGGCGTCGTACGAGGCGCGTGCGTTCGGCATCGGGTCGGGGATGCCACTGAAGATCGCGGCGCGCAAGGCACCGGAGGACGCGGTGTTCCTGTCGGTGGATCACGCGGAGTACGAGCGGGCCTCCGAGGAGGTGATGACGGCGTTGCGGACCCTGCCGGACGTGGTGCTGGAGGTGCTCGGATGGGACGAGTGCTTCCTCGGCGTCGCGACCGACGATCCGGAGAGCGTCGCGCGGGCCGCGCAGCGGGCGGTGGCGGAGGCCACGGGCCTGCGCTGCTCTGTCGGCGTGGGCGACAATAAGGTGCGCGCGAAGATCGCGACGGAGTTCGGCAAGCCGCACGGCGTCTTCCGGCTGACCGCCGACAACTGGTTCGCTGTGATGGGCGACCGGCCCACCCGCGATCTCTGGGGCGTGGGGCCGAAGGTGCAGAAGCGGCTCGCGGCTCACGGCATCGCCACGGTGCGCGAACTCGCGGCGGCCGACGAGGAGACCCTCGTCGCGGAGTTCGGCCCCAAGATGGGGCGGTGGTATCTCGGCCTGGGCTCCGGGCTGGGGCCGCGGATCGTCGACGACACTCCGTGGGTGGCACGGAGCCACAGCCGGGAGACCACGTATCAGCAGAACCTCACGACACCTGAGGCGGTGCAGGACGCGCTGCGGGAGCTCGCGGGACACGCGTTCGACGACTGCGCCGCCGAGGGGCGCCCGGTCATGCGGGTGCATCTCAAGGTGCGGTACGCCCCGTTCGAGACGAGGACCTTCGGCCGGAAGCTCCCGGCTCCCACGGCGGATCGAGAGGACGTGGTCGCGATGGCGCTCGCGCTCGGTGAGACCCTCGACCCCGCCCGGGAAGTGCGTCTGCTCGGCGTCCGTGCCGAGATGACGATGCCCGACGAGCCGGACGGTGTCGAACGCACCCCCGTGCGCGGTCGCATCTGACTCAGTCGCGGATGGTCGCGGCGATCGCGCTCACCTCGATGAGGGCTCCGGGCACGCCCAGGCCCGCCACCCGGGCGGCGGTGACCAGCGGCGGGGCGCCGTCCCTGGCGAGGGTGGCGGCCACGGCGCCGTACGCCGCGCGCAGATCGGCATCCTGATCGATGAGGATGGTCCAGCTCACGACGTCGTCGAGCGTCGCCCCCGCCGACTCCAGCGCGACCCGGGCGTTGTCGAGAGCGCGAAGCGCCTGCGCCCCCACGTCCGGGGAGACGACGGCGCCGGAGGCGTCGACGCCGTTCTGCCCTCCGATGTAGACGGTGGTCGCCCCGGGAGGGATGACGGCGGCATGGCTGAAGGCGGGGCTGCGGACGAGGCCGTCCGGCTGCAGGAAGGTGATGTCCATGCGCAGATCATGCCCGAGGGCACCGACATCGCGCACCCCGTTCTCACACGGCGTCGGACGGCACGAGGGGTGGCGGGGCCGGGACGCTGGTGACCGTGCCGGTCGTGCCGAGAGCGCCGAGGGCGTCGAAGACGGCGACCACGACCGCGGCGCTGACGAGGGCGCCGTGCAGCGGGTGGTGCCAGAACTGCAGGCGGGCGATCAGCCGGTCTCCGCTCACGCCGACCACGAGCGCCCGCACGCCCTCGTGCCGGTGCACGCCCTCCGCCGTCCGCGCGGCGTCGACGAGCGGTGCGAGCACGCCGTCGATCCCGGTCGTCCCGTCCCGTCGCACCCTGACCTCCACCTCGCTGCGCCGGGCTCCGCGGGTGGAGTCGTTGACCACGGGGTCGGAGAGCAGCCGCGCGTTGGGGATGTGCAGGGTGCGCCCGTCGACCGTGTGCAGGATCACCGCGCGGGCGTTGAGCTCGGTCACCGTCCCCGCGATCACGGAGTCCAGCGCCTCCACGACGATCTCGTCTCCGATGCGGACCGTCTGCCGTGCCTGCAGCAGCACGCCGGCCGCGAAGTTGTCGGCGACACCGCGGAGGACGAGGATCGCGACGACGCCGAGGATGACGACGATCGCGAGCAGCGGCTGCACGTTGGCGCCGAGCATCGCGAGCGCGATGCCGAAGCCCAGCAGGAGGATGGCGTAGCCGACGAACTGCGCGATGGCCGTCCCGACGGCGGCGGAGATCCCGGGTGCACGCCGGAGCAGGGCGGTGGTGCCCCGGCGCGCGAACCGCGAGATGATCCAGGTCGCGAGGGCGACGAGCAGGGCGAGCAGCAGCTGCCACCAGTCGATGTCGGTGGGCAGGAGATCCTGCAGGTCCATGCCGCGGGCTCCTCGCGATGGTGCGGTCCGGGCTGCGCCTTACTGCAGCGCCTTCGCCTTGATGAGGGAGTACTCGTCCGGCGTGATGGTTCCGGCGTCCAGGAGCGCCTTCGCCTTCGCGATCTCCTCGCTCGGACTGCTGCCGGCGACCTGCTGGATGTAGGCGTTCGCCGCCTCCTGCGCCCGACGCGCCTCGGTGCTGCTGCGTTCGGCCATGCCGTTGCCGCGGGCGATGAGGTAGACGAGGGCGGTGAGGAACGGCACGAAGATCAGGAAGAAGATCCACACGGCCTTCCACCAGCCGCTCAGCTTGTGATCGCGGAACAGGTCTCCGATGATCGCGAACAGAGCGAAGAGGTATGCGGTGAAGGCGAAGATCCACAGGAACCACCAGATGATGTCCCAGAACGATGCCCAAAATCCCATGACTGCTCCTTTCTCGGTGCCGCCGTCTCCGGGGGCACGCTCGGACCATACCGGCGGGCGCGGTCGCTGCGCACCGCTTCCGTCGGGAGTTCACCCGGGTGACTCACGGCCCGTCCGGAGTCCCCGGCGGGCCGCTGCGGGAGCGTCGGCAGTACGCTTCCCTCGACGGCGGAGGGAGCCCCCATGAGCGCAGCGCGCAGACCGTCCTGGCTGCTGAGCACGCTGGACGGGTACCAGCGCCGCTGGATCGTGCGCGACGTGCTCGCCGGCCTCTCCGCGGGCGCCGTCGTGGTGCCGCAGGCCATGGCGTATGCGACGATCGCCGATCTCCCGGTGCAGGTCGGCCTCTACACCTGCATCGTGCCGATGCTCGTCTACGCCCTTCTGGGCGGCAGCCGGGCGATGAGCGTCTCGACGACGTCGACCATCGCCACCCTCACGGCGACCACGCTGGTCTCGGCGGGGGTCGCCGCGGGCGCGGACGACGCCATCGGGGCGCTCATGATGCTCACCCTCCTGGTGGGGGTGGTGCTGCTGCTCGCCCGGGCGTGCCGCCTGGGCTCGCTCGTCGAGAACATCAGCGGGGCCACTGTTCTCGGGTTGAAGATCGGGGTCGGGGCGACGGTCGCCGTGGGGCAGCTCCCGAAGCTCCTGGGGGAGTCCTTCGACTTCTCCGGCCACGGCTTCCTCCGCTCTCTGGTCGCCGTGGGGGAGGCGCTCGGCAGCGTCAACATCCCCACGCTGCTCCTCTCGATCGGCTCCATCGCCACCCTTCTGCTCCTCAAGCGCTTCGCCCCTCGGGTGCCGGGCACCCTCGTCGTCGTCGCGGCCGGCATGCTGCTCGTCGGGGTCGGCGGGATCGATGATCTCGGGGTCGACCTCATCGCCCCGGTGACCGGCGGCCTGCCGGTTCCCGGGATCCCGGACCTGTCCGCGGCCGCGGCTCTCGTGCCGGGAGCGCTCGCCATCGCCGTCATGGCGTTCCTCGAGTCCGCCGCCGTCGCGCGCAGCCTCCGTCAGGCGACGGAGCCGCAGATCGACAGCGACCAGGAGCTCTTCGCCACCGGCGCGGCGAACACGGTCGGCGCGTTCTTCTCGGCCATGCCCGCGGCGGGGGGATTCTCGCAGAGCGCCGTGAACCAGGGGGCCGGAGCCCGCTCCCAGCTGGCGACGCTGACCACGGTCGCGCTCGCCGTGGCGGTCGCGCTCTTCCTCGCCCCGGTGCTCAGCCTGCTGCCCGAGGCCACGCTCGCGGCGATGGTCTTCACGGCGGTGGCCGGACTCGTCAACATCCCGGAACTCGTGCGGTGGGCGCACATCAGCCGGATCGACTTCTGGGTCGCGACGGCCGTGGCGGCGATCGGGCTCACCGCGGGACTCCTCCCCGCTGTCGCCGTCGGGGTGGTGGTGACCCTCGTGCTCGTCCTCCGGGAGCTCAACATCCCTCGGATCCGGGTGGTGGGCAGGAGGGGGAGCGCCCTCGGGGTGGAGCCGGAGCGGGGCCTGTACACGGCGAACGCGCTCGCCAACCAGCGGCTCATCGTCCAGACCGTCTCGGCTCAGGCCGAGCCGGTCCGGACGCTCGTCCTCGGGCTGCCGCAGCAGGTGGTGATGTCCATCACCGTGCTCGACACCCTCGAGGCGCTCGACCGGGAGCTGTCCCAACTCGGCGTGCTGCTCCACCTCGCGGCGGTGCCGGAGGCGGCGGCGGCCGTCGCGGCGCGGACGCCGTGGTACTCCGGGCTGGTGGAAGCCGGCCGGGTGCACCCCACCGTCGACATCGGGCTCCGGGCCGCTGCGGATCGGGAGGGGAGCGGAGGCGTTCACCCGGGTGAAGTGGCCGACGAGCGGTGACGTGCGGTCATCGCCTGCCTAGGCTGACGGCACGGAGGATCCGAGGGGCGATCGAGAACGGGGAGCGCATGCCCGACCGCAGCCGGAGCCGGAGAGCGAGACGGTGATGGCGGCGCGCGGGGGACTGACCTGGCGGTGGTCGCGGTTCGGTCTCGGCCTCCTGTACGCCGTGCCTTCGATGGCGGTCGCCCCGTTCGATCCTGCCGTCGCCCTGGCCCTCAGCATCGGCGTCCTTCCCGCGGCCGCCATGGGACTGCCGGCGCGGCGGCGGGCCCGGTCGGCGATCCCGGTGCTCGGGACGCTGGTCGCGCTGGGGCTCCTGCTCGGCGCGACCCTCGCGCTCGCACCGGTCCTCGCCGTGCCCGCCCTCGCGGTGCTGGCGGTGCTGGCCAGCATGCTCGCCGCCCGCGAGCGTGCAGGCCCGCTCGCGCTGACCCTGGTCCTGCCCATGGTCGGGCTCGGGTTGAGCTTCCCTCTCTCGGCGACGACCATCCTCCTGGCGGGCGCGATCGTCGCGGGTTCGGTGTACGCGTGGCTCATCGCCCTGCTGTGGCCGGAGCACGGGGCGGGCGCGCGGGTCCCGGCCGCCATGCCCAAGGGACGAGCTCTGCTGGTCTACGGCGTCCTGCTGGGTGCGGCCGCGGGGACGGCCGCCGCGATCGGCTTCGCGACCGGGGTCGAGCACGTGGGCTGGGCGACCGGCGCCGTGCTGCTCGTGATGCGTCCGGTGCGCGGGCAGCTCGTCCTGCGCAGCGTCGGTCGGGCGGCATCGGTGCTCATCGGGGCCCTGGCGGCCGCCGGTTTCGCCCTGCTCTCTCCGAGCGGCGTGGTGGTCGCACTCGCGATCGGTGTCGTGGTGGGCGGCCTCGGCGCGGTCCAGGAGAGTCGGTGGTACGTCGCGCCGGCCTTCACGACCTTCCTCGTGCTCTCCCTGCTGCTGTCGACGTCGGACGAATCGCCGACGTCGCGGTTCCTGGAGCGGACCCTCGAGACGCTGCTCGGTGTGGCTCTCGCCCTGTTCTTCGGCGCCCTCGTGCCGGCGCTTCTCGCGATGCGGCGGCCGTCGCGGGCGGACGTCTCCGAGTGAGCCCCTCTTGCGGGACCGCTCCCACCTTGCAATAGACTGCCCGCGAGGGGGAGCAAGATCGAAATCGGGGGGTTTCGAGTGCTGCACAGTGCAAGAACGGCGGGAACGAGCGAGAGCCCGGGACCCGCAGCGGTGAAGGGCGAGGTCCGTCGAGAGCGCCTGCTCTCGCGGTTGACGGCCGCGATGGACGGGCCGTGGACGCTCACGCTCGTGAGCGCGCCGGCGGGATCCGGCAAGACGAGGCTGCTGTCGCAGTGGGCGCAGGGTCTGCGTGCCGATCCCGGCATCGACCTCGTGTGGGTGTCCCTGGAACGCGGCGAAGCGGACCTGCCGCTCCTGCGTGCCGCCCTCGAGAGGATCGACGATCCCGGACTCCAGGACGCGCTCGCGGCCGTGCCCGCCGTGCGCTCCGCGACGACGGCGCGTGCGTTCGCCAGGGCCCTCCGAGAGGCGAGGAACCGGATCGTCCTCATCGTCGACGACGTGCACCGCGTCGAGGACGAGCACACCGCCCAACTGATCTCGACGTTCGTGCAGAGCGCTCCCGGCACGGTGCACGTGGTGCTCTCCGGACGCGGGACGCGCGCGATCCCGCTGGCACGACGCCGCATCGCCGGCGTGGCCCTCGAACTCGACGCCCGTGCGCTCGCCTTCACCCCGGCCGAGATCCGCGCCTTCTTCGGCGCGCGAGGTCTCCGGCTCTCTCAGGGCGAGGTCAGCACCGTGCTCGCCCGTACCGAGGGGTGGGCGACCGGGCTGCAGCTCATGATGCTCGACGCCGCCGGGGCGCAGACCGTCCTCGGGCCCACGCTGCGCGGGGACGCCCCCGAGGTCGCGGACTACTTCGTCGAGGAGGTGCTCGCCGACCTCGACGGCGAACTGCGCTCCTTCCTCGAGGCGACCGCGGTCGTGGACCGCTTCACTCCCGAGCTCGCCGCCGTGCTCTCCGGGGCCGATTCCGTGACCGCCATGATCGACCGGCTGCTCCGCCTCAACGTGCTCGTGGGCCCGGACGCCGAGGATCTGTCCCGCTACCACTATCCGCCGCTGCTGCGGGAGTTCCTCCTCGGCCGGCTGCGGGAAGGCGGTGCCGGCCGCGAGGAGCGGCTCCACCGGCGGGCCGCCGACTGGTTCGCGCAGCAGGGGCAGCCCCTCCGCGCGCTGCAGCACGCCGTCCGTGGCGGGGAGACGGCCTGCACGGCCGGCGTCCTGCGGCGCTGCGGGATGCAGCTCGTGCTGGACGGCCGGGCGGACACGGTGCGGCGGATGATGGCGGAGCTGCCGACCGCCCTGCGCGCCGTGCCCACCGTCCGGATGCTCGTCGCCGCGGCGGAGCTGTCCTGCGGAGATCCGTCGGCCGCCGTGATCGTGCCGCCCGTGGGCGCGGGGGAGTCCGACGCCGACCGGCGCTGGCGCCGCGGGATCGAGATGCACACCGCGCTGCGGCGGGGCGGGATCGCCGAGACCCTCGACGGCGCCGGAGCCGAACTCCGCGATCTCAGCGGAGAGGAGCAGCTCGACACCTATGCCCTCCTGGAGACCGCGACGGCGGAGCTCTATGTGGGACGACTCGATCAGGCGGAGGCGACAGCGCGCCGTGCCGGTGACCTCGCCCGAGCGATCGGTGCCCGCGCGGCGGAGCTGCAGGCGGAGGCGGTCCTCGCCACCAGCGTGCTGTTCCGCGGCCGGCTCCGTGACGCGATCGAGGCGGGAGCCGCCCTGGAGCGCCGCTGGCACGAGTTCGGCGAGCCGGACAGCCCGTTCTTCGAGGTGACCAGGGTGTGGCGTTTCTGGGGCCCCTACGAGGGCATGCAGATCCTGGAGGAGGCCGAGACCCTGGAGTCCTCGGCGCAGGTGATCGCCGCGGGCGGAGAGACCGCGATCGCGCGGGGCCTGGAGGGGATGCGCGCGCTGCTCGGCGCGGAGCAGGGCGGCGATCCCCACGACGCGGCCGTGCGGCTCCTCGACACCCTGACTCCCCGTGACGATCTGCCGCTTCCGCCGCACTGGTACGCCATGATGGGGCCCTTCGCGGTGCACGCCTTCGACCGGTTGGGGGAGCCGACGCTCCGCGACCGGTTCATCGCCGATATCGAGGATGCGCTGGGGGACACGGGAGACGTGTTCGTGCTCCGGGCCATCGCCGCCGTGCACGACCGCCGTGACGGCATCGCGCGTGGCGCGCTGGCGCCGGTGCTGGAGGGCGCCATCCCGTGTCTGCTCCCGGCGTCGATGATCGACGCGTGGCTGGTCGAGGCCGAGCTCGACGTGCACGACGGGGAGCCGGACCGGGCGCAGCTCGCGCTCGCCACCGCGCTCGCCCTCGCGGAGCCGGAGGACCACGTGCGCCGCGTCGCCGAGGCCGGCCCGATCGTGTCGCGGCTGCTCGCCGCACGGGCGACGGCGGGCGCGCGCACGCACTTCGCCGATCGGGTGCGCGAGCGGCTGTCCGCCGCCGGAGTCCTCGTCGAAGAGGAGCTGACGCAGCGGGAGCGCATCGTGCTGAGCGCGCTGAGCCGGAATGCGACGCTGCGGCAGATCGCGCAGCAGGAGTACATCTCGCCGAACACGGTGAAGACGCACGTGCGGAACATCTACCGCAAGCTCGGCGTCTCGGATCGGGACGGCGTGACGGCGGCCGCCCAGGCCCTCGGACTGCTCTGAGGGCCCGGGCGGCCGCGGGGTCGTCAGTCGCGGGCCATCGCGGCCGCCAGGTGCGCCTCCAGGTCGAGATAGGCGTCGTCGGCGATGTCGAACACGACCTGTGCGATGTGGCCGCCGCGGAAGTCGAACCCGTAGCCGTACAGGGACGACACCGGGTCGGCGCTGTCCCGCCCGATCGTCAGGCCCTCGCCGCAGAGCGAGAAGTGACCGAGGACCGTGCGGATCTGCTTCTCGTCGACCTTCTCCTCGTCGATGTAGAGCCGCGCGGGTCCGACGCCCTCCCGGTACTCGCCCATGCCCTCCTTGACGAACTCAACCCCGATGATGTGCTTCCCGGAGGTCGGGGCGGGTCCCGAGATGCGGTCCTCCGGCGGGATCCCGAGGAAGTTGTAGACGTAGTGCACCTGGCCGTCCTTGACCACCAGGGCGTGTCCGCCGAACCGGGAGCCGTGCGCGAAGATGACGCCCTCGGTCTCCGGAGTGAACTCGACCTCCGCGGCGATCTTGAAGGAGACGCCGTGGGTGTTCGCCGCCGACCGCTCCGGCACCTCGCTGGTGCCCGGGTAGTAGACGAACCGGCCGGACGGCGGCGCGGGCTGATGGAACTCCATCGCGACGAACGTCTCGAAGTCCTTCGGATTGCCGATGACCTGGAGATCGTTCAGCGGGAGCACCGCGTTCGCCTTCGCCTCCTGCATCCAGAGGGCCTTGAGCTCCTCCAGCTTGTCCGGATGCTCGGCGGCGAGGTTCACGGCCTCGGCGCGATCCACGTCCGTGTGGTACAGCTCCCACTCGTCCTCGTCGAAGTGGCCCTTGCCGCTGACGGGACCGTGCACCGTGACCGCCTTCCAGCCGTCGTGCCAGATGCCGCGCTGTCCGAACATCTCGTAGTACTGCGTCTCCTTCGCCGTCGGCGCCTCCGGCGCCGCATCGAACGAGTACGCCATCGAGACGCCGGAGAGCGGCGTCTGCTCGATGCCGTTGTAGACCTCCGGGAACTCGACGCCGCAGGCCTCGAGGATCGTCGGCACGATGTCGGTGGAGTGGTGGTACTGATGACGCACCTCGCCGCGGGCCTTGATGCCGGCGGGCCAGTGGATCACCAGCGGGTCGCACACGCCGCCCTGGTACGTGTAGCGCTTGAACATCTTGTAGGGCGTGGAGAAGGCCGCCGCCCATCCGGTCGGGTAGTGGTTGTAGGTGTCGCGGGAGCCCAGCTTGTCGACGAGGCGGAGGTTCTCGGCCTCGTCGTCCGGGTACCCGCCGAAGATCTTGCCCTCGTTGACGGAGCCGTTCGGGCTGCCCTCGCCGGACGCGCCGTTGTCGGCGCAGTAGATGATGAGGGTGTTGTCGAGCTGCCCCGACTCCTCCAGGTAGTCCACGATGCGGCCGACCTGGGCGTCCGTGTACTCGCTGAAGCCGGCGTAGACCTCCGCCATGCGCGAGAACATCGCCTTCTCCTCGTCGTTCAGCGAGTCCCAGGGACGCACCTCATCGGTCTGCGAGAAGGTCCCCTCCGGCATCGGGTTGAGCGCGGTGAGCTCAGTGCCCTCCGGGACGATGCCCTTCTCGATCATCCGGGCGAGGACCCACTCGCGGTAGGCCTCGTAGCCGTCGTCGAACACGCCCTTGTACTTGTCGATGTACTCCTGCGGCGCGTGGTGCGGCGCGTGGTTCGCACCGGGGCAGAACCACAGGTACCAGGGCTTGTCCGGCTCGGTCTGCTTCACGTCGCGGATCATCGACAGCGCGCGATCGGCGAGGTCCTTCGAGAGGTGGTAGCCGTCCTCGGGGAGGTAGGGCTGGTCGATGTAGTGGTTGTCCTCGGCGAGGGACGGATACCAGTTGTTCGTCTCGCCGCCGATGAAGCCGTAGAAGCGGTCGTACCCCTGCGCCAGCGGCCAGTGCTTCTTGGACGCGCCGGCCGTCCACTCGTCGATCGGGACGTTGTGGTTCTTGCCCACCCAGAACGTCGACCAGCCGGCGTCGCGGAGGACGTGGGCCATCGTGGTGTTCGAGTCGGGGATGTGGGAGTTGTAGCCGGGGAAGCCGGTCGACGACTCCGAGATCGTCGCGAAGCCGTTGAGGTGGTGGTTGCGTCCGGTGAGGAACGTCGAGCGGGTGGGGGAGCACAGCGCCGTCGTGTGCCACTGCGAGTACGTCAGACCGTTCTGCGCCAGGCGATCCATGGTCGGCATGTTGATGCGTCCGCCGTACGGGGACCAGGCGGCCATGCCGGTGTCGTCATAGAGGACGACCAGCACGTTGGGTGCTCCCTCGCGGGGCTTCGCCGGGAGGAACGCCTCCCAGTCGGCCTCCGAATCGCGGACGTCGAGTTCGATTCTGCCCTGGAAGTCACGGGCCATGTCCATCTCCTTCATCTCTGCCGAACCGCCTTTCCCCGCACAGTACTGCCGGGTCAGGGCTGGGGTCACGGGTCCCGCGGTGCGTTCATCCGGGTGATCTCGATGGTGCGGCGGCGGCGCGCTCAGAAGCTGCCGATGCCCTTGCCGATCAGGGACACGCCGATCACGAGCAGCAGCACGGCCATGATGACCGCGTTCTCGGAGGCGAGCCATCCGCGCAGGGCGTCGAGCGGGGCGCGCAACCGTGCGGCGGCGACGAGGTAGCCGATGACGGGCACGAGCACGGTCGACGCCCCGATCAGGGTGAAGACGGCGATCACGAGGATCGTGGACCCCCCGTCGAGCGCCGCGCCCCCAATGTCGACCCCGGCTCCGGCGGCCAGGAGCAGGTTCTTCGGATTCACCGCCGACAGCAGGAACCCCAGTCCGAGCGCCGTGCCGAACGACATCGTGTCGATCGCCTTCATCCATGACGGCAGGGCCGCGGGTTGCCCCGCCTTCGGGCGCTTGCGCCACTGACCGACCGCCAGCACCAGCAGCAGGAGTCCGAGGACGAGCTGGATGACGCCGCGGATCGGGCGGGAGGCATCCGGATCCTCCTCGGGGAGCACCGCCGAGAGCACGGTGAAGAGGCCGACCGCCACGACGATGCCCGCGATCCAGCCGAGCAGGAATCCGACGCTCGTGACCCGCGCCTTCGGGGACAGGAGCATGAGGATCGCGGCGATGATCGGCACGGGGCTGATCGCGACGCCCACGGCGAGGGGGAGGATCTCCCCGATGACGGCACCCATTCAGCTGCCCTTCCTGTTCGGAGCCGGCGAAGCGGCATCGGTCGGCGCGAGCTCGGTGATGGCGGCGCGGTTGGTCGCGTAGACCGGTTCCCGGTCGAGGATCCCCAGCGAGCGGAGGCGGCGGAGCGTGTTCGGCCGGACGCGGCTGAAGGCGAGGGAGATCGACTGCGTGTCGAGCCACTCCCGCAGCGCCTGGAAGGCCTCGGCGCCCGTGACGTCGACGTCCGTCACCGCCTCCATGTCGACGACGACGTGCTGGACGGCGGACGGGCCTGCGGCGCGGACCGCCTCCTTCACGGCGGCCGAGAACACGGCGCCGTTGGCGAAGAACAGGGGTGCCGCGAGCCGGACGACGATGACTCCCGGCGCGGTCGTCGTGCCGGCGGGAGCGTCCTCCAGGAGGGATTCGCCGGGGTCGCCGGAGGTCTCCAGCACGTCGATCGCCGGGTGCGAGGCGCGTTGCGCGAGGTTGACGAGGGCGAGCACGAACGCCACGAGGATTCCCGCGATCGAACCGACGAACAGGGTCGCGAGGAAGCAGACCGCACCGATGACGAACTCGAACCGGTCGAGGCGCCAGAGGCGGATGAAGTCGCGGATGCCGAGGAGCGGGATGATCGCGACGCCGACGATGGCGCCGATCGCCGGGGAGGGGATGTCGGCGAGCAGCGCGGTGCCGAAGAGCAGCAGCAGGAGCGTCCCGACGGCGAGCACGAGCGCCGGGAGCTGGGTGCGCGAGCCGGCCTGGTCCATCGCCGCGGTGCGCGACGTCGAGGATCCGACGGCGAAGCTGCCCTGCGCGCCGGCGGCGACGTTCGCGACGCCGAAGGCGAGCAGGTCGCGGTTGGCGTGGAACGGGTAGCGATGCTTCTCGGCGTAGGAGCGCGACACGAGCAGACCCTCCGCGGTGGTGACGAGGGTCAGGGCGATCGCGGAGGGGACGAGAGCGAGCCACAGCGACCAGTCGATGATCGGCCAGGTGAGCGCGGGAGGGCCGGCGGGGACCTCGCCGAGCACATCCACACCCCGTCCGTCGAGGCCGGTGAGGACGACCACGACGGTCGTCGCGACGAGCACGATCAGTGCCCAGGGAACGGCACGGAGGTAGCGCTGTCCGAGGAGCAGCACGGCGACGGAGACGGCGGCGAGCAGCACGGACCAGCCGTTGAGCGAGGGGAGGCCGGTCACCAACGCGACGACCTTGTCCACGAACTCGGCTCCGGAGTCGATCTTCACCCCGAGCATCTTCGCGATCTGGCTGATCATGATGTCCAGGGCCAGCCCGCCGACGAAGCCGACGAGGATCGGCTTGGAGAGGAAGTTCGCCAGGAATCCGAGCTTGAAGACGGCGAGCAGCACGAACATCCCGCCGCAGAGGATCGCCTGGGCGAGGGCCAGGGTGGCGTAGTCGGCGCTGCCGGCGACGGCCAGACCGCCGATGGAGGAGGCCACGAGGGCCGCGGCGGCGGCATCGGGGGAGGCGACCAGCTGGCGCGACGACACCACGAGCGCGTAGACGACGGTCGGGACGATCAGCGCGTACAGTCCGGCGGTCGCGGGGAGCCCGGCGATCTGCGCGTAGCCGATGTTGAGCGGGATGGCGATCGCCAGGAGGGTCACCCCCGCGGTGAGCTCGGTCACGAGGGTGCGTCGGGTCAGGCCCGCGAGCGGACGCGGCATGCGCTCTCCCTTCGTCGCCGGTGGTGTCCGGCTTCACGATGGCATCGTCGGACGGCGACGACCAGAGCGGCGGGGAACCTCGCCCTGGTGATTTCGCGGTGCGGTGCCGGCGGAGCGGCGTCAGCGTCGGCGGAACCGGCGCCGGGTCGGCGTCGCGGTCGGCTCCGGCGTGGGCTCGGGGACGGCCGTGCGGTCGCCGCTGACCCAGCGCGCCCAGGTCGCCCCCGGGTCGCCCTCCAGCACGACGGCGCGCACGAGCAGGGTCAGCGGGATCGACAGGATGGCGCCGAGCGGGCCGATCACGAAGGTCCAGAAGATGACGGAGAAGAAGCTCAGCGTCAGGCTCAGGTCGACGGCGTCGCTGACGAATTTGGGCTGGACGAGCACCTGGAGCACGACGTTGACCACGCAGTACACGGCGATGACACCGAGCAGCAGTGGCCAGCCGCCCACCACGAAGGCCAGGATCGCCGGCGGGATGAGCCCCAGCACGAACCCGATGTTCGGGATGAAGTTCGTCACGAACGCGAGGATCGCCCAGACCACCGGGGCGGGGACGCCCATCCACCACAGGGCGAGACCGTCGACGATGGCCACGACGGCGCCGAACGCGGCGTTCACGACGTAGTAGCGACGGACCCCCGTCTGCAGCCGGGCGATGCGCTGCAGGGCGGGGCCGTGCGTGGCGCCGAAGAGGGCCGGAGCCGTCCGATAGCGGGCGGCGTCCGCGGCGAGGAAGATGATGTAGGCGCAGACGAAGAACAGCGCTGTCGCCACCCCGAGCACCGCGCTGCCCAGGCTCCCGGCCAGGCCGAGGAGCGTCTCGGGGTCGAGGATCGAGGCCGCGGCATCCGCCGCCTCCTGGTCCAGCCCGAGGGACTGCAGCCAGGCGACGATCTGATCGGCGGCGCGCACCAGGCCGTCCTGCGATGCGAGGTCGCCGACGAGCCGGGCGAACTGGGTGCCGGCGAGCCACAGCAGCGCCGCCATCGCCAGCAGGATCACGTAGGCGAGCACGATCACGGCGGTCGTCCCGATCCAGGCGGGCCGGCCGGGGCGCTGGAAGGGACGACGGACGGGTTCGCAGATCACCACGATGACGATCGCGAGGGCCAGCGGGCCGAACACCTCGCGCGCCAGCGAGATCCCGGCGAGGACGATCGCGCTCGCCGCCAGGATCAGCAGGGTGCGCAGAGCAGGGGAGGGCGCGTGGTCCGCTGCGGAGTGCGGAGGAGTGGGGAGCGAGGTCACGCGGCCAGCGTAGCCCGCCGCACTTTCATCCGGGTGATTGCGCCTCCGCCCCCTGGAAGGGGGCGCGGACGCGTGGTTTCGTGTTGCCATGTCGCCTCCCGTACGTTCCACGAGGCCGGGACCGGCGATGCGCTTCCGGCCGCCCGCCACGCCCATCGGCGTCGTGCCGCGGGAACGTGTGACCGCGGCGATCGCGGCTGCCATCGAGGCGGACGGGGTGACGGTCCTCAGCGCGCCCAGCGGCTATGGAAAGACCACCGCCGTCGCTGCCTGGGCGTCATCGCGCGACGACGTCGCCTGGCTCGCGCTGAGCGCGTCCGACGACGACCCCGCACTGCTGACCGCCGGTGTCCTGAACGCGCTGGCGCTCGCCGGGGAGCGTGCGGGGCGCGTGTTCGCCGCGCCGCGGGACATCGAGGATCCGGTGCGCGCCTACCGGCAGATCTGTGCGGCGTTCCAGGACGCCGAGCACCCGGTGCACCTCGTCGTCGACGATGCCCACCGTGCCGGGGAGGCGTGGAGCGATGGTCTCCTCGGGCTCCTGGCCGACCAGCCTCCGGACGGACTGCGGCTCCTCCTGGTGGGGACGACCCTGATCGAGGTCACCCTGTCCCGCCACCGCCTCATGAACCCGGGAGCCTTCGTCGGCGTGGACACCCTCCGGTTCTCGGCGGACGAGATCCGGAGTCTGACGCGGTCGGCGCCCGGTGGGCTCGATGCGGCCGCGGTGCGCGACGAGACCGGGGGCTGGCCCATCGCGGTGCGGCTGGTCCTCGTCGGCGGCTCCCTGCCGTCGAGCCCGGCGTCGACGGCCTCGTCCTTCCTCGGCGCGTACATCCGTGAGCACGTCCTGGACGCGCTGCCGCCCGCGCTCGCGGATTTCGTCCTCGAGGGGACGGCCTGCGCGGAGCTCACGCCCGACACCGCCGCACAGGTCACGGCGAGAGACGACGCCGCCGACCTCCTGGAGACCTGCGTTCGGCTCGGGCTGTTCCTCGACCGGTTCGACGGCCCGGAGGGCCCGACGTACCGCTGGCACCCCGCGTTCGCGCGTCGGTGCGCCGACCTCGCGCGGACGGATGCGGCGCGTTTCGCCACGGTGCACCGCCGGGCCGCTCGTGCTCTGGAGCACACGGATCCGATCGCCGCCGTGACGCACGCGCGGCGCGCCGGGGATCGGGCCGGTGCCAGGGCCATCCTCCTGCGGCACTGGCTGGGCCTCGTGGTCGGCTCCTCGGCCGTCGACGTGGAGCGGACGGC
Source organism: Microbacterium sp. NPDC057658 (assembly GCF_042799975.1). Lineage (NCBI taxonomy): Bacteria > Bacillati > Actinomycetota > Actinomycetes > Micrococcales > Microbacteriaceae > Microbacterium > Microbacterium sp. NPDC057658. The sequence continues at coordinate 1,824,319 of NZ_JBHVHT010000001.1, forward strand.
GACGGCTCTCCTGCGCGACAACCCGGATGATCCGCACCTGCTGCTCGTGCGGGCCGGAGCCAGCGACGTCCTCGGGGACCATCGCGTCGCGCGGGAGCTGTGTCGACGGGCGGAGGCACTCCTCGATCGCACGCCGGGGCAGGCCGACCCCGCCGTCCTGCTCATCGTCCGCCTGCTGCTCGCGGAGTCGTCCGTCGAGGTGGCCGCATCCGGTCCGGAGATCCGTGCGCTGCTGGATGCCGAGGACGACAGGATGTACGGCGGTCGGGTGGCGCTCAACCATCTGCTGGGGTGGACCGCGCTGCGCAATCGCGAATCGCCGGACCTCGCGATCGAGTACTTCTCGGCGGCGGCGCGCGAGGCGAGGGAGGCCGGCGATCGGGAGCTCACGTCCCGCGCCGTCGGACATCTCGCCTACGGCCTCGCCACCTCCGGCCGGCTCACGGAGGCCGCGGCCGTGCTCGCCGAGGCCGAGACCACCCGGGAGGCTCTTCTTCCGCGGAACACCTTCGCGCGCGGAAGCGCCGTGGCCGCCGCGGGGTGGGTGGCGTACTGGTCGGGCGAGGCGGAGGAGGCGGTCCGGATCTTCGATGCGGCGCGTGAGGAAGCCGCGTCCGGCCGCGATCTGGCCGGACATGCACGCATGATGGGAGCCTATGCCGCCGCGCTCACGGGAGACCCCGCGATCTGCCGCCGAGCGGCCATCAGCGTGCAGGAGCTCCCCATCGACGTCGTCCAGGGGGTGGAGTGGCCGGCGTTCCGGGAGTCGTCGGTGGCCCTGCTCGAAGAGGCGGTGGGGCGGAGGGAGCGCGCACTGCGCATCGCGAAGAAGTATGCCGGCGGTACCGACCTCCCGCTCGTGGGCGTCGCCCTGTCCGGGATCCTGCGTCGCGCCGAGGAGCATGCGGCGGCGCTGGAGATGCTGCGGTCGTTGCGGGGTGCGTCCGAGCTGTCGTACGTCAAAGCCGCCACGTTGATCACCGCGGCCACGCTCCGGAGGGCGACGGGGCACCAGGAGGACGCGCATGACCTGTGCGAGGCCGCCCTCTCGGTCGCGTCCGCGGAGAACCTCGTCGTGCTCTTCGGCCCGCGCGAGGTCGCGGTGCGCCGGCTGCTGCAGGCGCATGTGCATCACGGCACGCAGTTCGAGGAGTTCATCGAGACATGCCTCGCCGTCGACGCGGTCGGCTCCGTGACCGATCGGCTGTCGGAGCGGGAACGCGACGTCTTCCACCAGATGCAGACGGCGCGCACGCTGCCGGAGATCGCCCAGGAGCTCTCCGTGTCGGTGAACACGGTGAAGACGCATCAACGAGCGATCTACCGCAAGCTCGGGGTCTCGTCCCGGCGGGAGGCCGTCCACGCGACCGTGTGAGCAGGCACGGCGTCAGGGGCGCACACCGAGGGTGGCGACGAGTGCGGCGTTCGCGACCGCGGAGGGGATCGCCTGTGTCGCCAGGATCCGGTCCCCGGCGTCCTCGACCTCGCGGATGAAGCGGACGTCCCAGCGCTGTTCGACGAGGATGACGGCCGCGACGGCGTCGGGAGGCACCCACGGGAGGAAATGCCGGACATCGTCGAGGGAGATCAGTCCCGGTGCGTACAGGGGCAGGCCGGCGAGCGAGAAGTCGTCGCCGTCGACCTCCGTGATGCGCTGCCCCTCGGCGGCGTCGCGGCGGACGATGAGGAAGTCGAGCACGCGCAGCGTGCCGTCCTCGACCTGACGCAGCAGCGGTTCGAGGACGGGCGGTCCCGGGTGTGCGCTGCGGAGCTCGACCACGACGAACGCCACGTCGCCCAGCACCCGGCTCCTCATAGCCACCCTCGATTCGTCCCGTCCTCCGATGGTGACAGCCGCACGGAGAGGGAGTCCCGAATCCTCACCCGGAGCGGGTGAGGACCGGCGCGCGGGCGACGACGGCGGTGCCATTCTGGACCGCGGATGAAGGGTGGCGACATGAAGGAGTTCCGATTCGGGCCCGTCGAGTTCTATCTCGTGGGCTTCGACGGTGATCGGCCGGATCCGTCCACGTTCGGCGCGCTGACCGACCTGGTGTCGAAGGGCGTGGTGCGCGTGCTGGACTTCGTGCTGGTGACGCGGACGGCGGAGCGGGATCTCGACATCCTCGAGGTCGTCGAGGACGACGGCACTGCCGTCCTCGACGGCCTCGAGCCGATCGTCGCCGGGCTCGCGAGCGAGGACGACGTCCGCGCCCTGGCGGAGGTCGTGCCGCCGGGACGGTCGGCGGCGGTCGTGGTCCTGGAGCTCCTGTTCGCCCGGACCCTCGCCCAGGATGTGGCCGCCGCGGGAGGCCAGGTGCTGCGCAGCGAGCGCGTTCCGGCACCCGTCGTGAACGCGGTGATGGACATCCTCGAACAGGAAGGTGAATGACATGCCCTTGCGGAGATTCGGCCGGCCGGGGCTCATCGGTCTCGCCGCGCGGACCGCGGTGGTCGCCGGGACGGCGACCGCGGTGCAGGGAGCCGCGATGCGGCACCAGGAGCGCCGCGCACAGAGCGAGTACGAGCAGCAGCAGTACGAGGCCGCCCAGCAACAGGCCCAGATGGACGATGCGGCCCGCACCGCGGCCGCGCAGTATGCGCCGCCGACGAGCCCGCCGGCCGCGCCGCCCGCAGCGGCGGACGACCTGATCGCCAAGCTGCAGGAGCTCGGATCGCTGAAGGCCTCCGGCGTGCTGACGGACGAGGAGTTCACGGCCGCGAAGCAGAAGCTGCTGAGCTGAGCGTCGCGACGATCGAGACGAGGCGGCGATGAGCGAGATCGAGGACCTGCGGGCACGGCTGCGTGCGCTGGAGCAGGAGAACGAGGCGCTCCGACGCCCTCGACGCCGGATCTCGGCCCGCAGCATCATCGCCGGGATCGTGCTCGTGGTCGCCGTGCTCCTCGCGCCGATCGCGGCGATGGGGACATGGGCGCGGCTGCAGCTCGTCGACGCGGACCGGTTCGTCGCGACCTTCGCCCCGCTGGCCGAGGATCCGGACGTGCAGGACTTCGTCGCCGATCAGGTGACGGCCGCCATCGACGAGCAGGTCGACCTGGATGCGGTGGTCGGCGAGCTCTTCGACGGCCTGCGTGCCCTCGACCTCCCGCCGCGCGCCGCCGCCGCCCTCGGACTGTTGGAAGCGCCGGCCGCCTCCGGCCTGTCGTCCCTGATCGACGGCGTCGTGCACGAGGTGGTGTCGTCGCAGCAGTTCGCCGACATCTGGGCGGAGACGCTCCGCTTCACCCACGAGCGCGCGGTCGCCATCCTGCAGGACGAGCCCGGCACCGCGCTGGACCTCAGCGACGACGTCCTCTCGGTGGACGTGGGGGCGGTCGTCGAACGCGTCAAGGAGGCTCTGGCCGAGCGTGGGGCCGGGGTCGCCGACCTCATCCCGGTGATCGATCGCACCATCCCGGTGGTGCAGGCCGACGCCCTGGTGCTGGTCCGCACGGTCTACCAGATCGCGGTGACGGCGGGCTTCTGGCTGCCGTGGGTCGTGCTCGGTCTCGTCGTCCTCGGTGTGCTGCTCGCGGTGAACCGGCCGCGGGCGCTGTTCTGGACGAGCGCCGGGTTCGCCGTCGTCTTCCTCCTCCTCGCCGCCGGGATGGGGATCGGACGCGGGTTCTTCGTCAGCGCCGTCAGCCCGTCGATCATGACGGCGTCGGCGGCCGAATCCCTCTTCGATCAGCTCACGGCCCTCCTCGGGTCCACCATCGTCGCGCTTGCTCTGGTCGGGGTCCTCATCGCGCTGTGGGCCTGGCTCGCCGGGTCGAGCCGCAGCGCGCGCACGGTGCGCGGCGTCACGGAGAGCGGGTTCGGGGCGCTGCGCGAGACGGCGGAGGCACGGGGGCTCTCCACCGGGCGGTTCGGGAGAGCGGTCGACCGCTATCGCGGCGCGATCCTCATCGCCGGGATGGCGATCGGGGTGCTCATCCTCCTGGCGACGCGTCCGGTCACCTTCGGCGCCGTCCTCGGCGTGGCGATCGGCGTGCTCGTGCTGACGATCCTCGTGGAGCTGCTGCGACGGCCGGGCCCCGCCACGGCGCCGGAGGGGCAGGACGCCGCCGTCGGCGCGGACGCGAGCGACGCGGAGATCACCCGGGGCGGGTGAGGGCCCCTGTCGGCACGCACGCGGGGTCGGAAGACTCAGGCCGAGGAGAGCGCGGACGCGCCCTGAGCGAAGGAGAGACGATGTCGGAATTCAACGCGGACTTCTCGGGCGAGATCACGCTGGACGTCCGCGACGCCCGACCCGACTGGTCGCCGTACGAGCTGCGGAAGGCGCCGGACGGAGCGCCGAACGTCCTCGTGGTGCTGTATGACGACACCGGTCTGGCCTCGTGGTCGCCGTATGGCGGCCGCATCGCGATGCCGACGATGGACCGTCTGGCCGCCGGGGGTCTCACCTACACGCAGTGGCACACCACGGCGCTGTGCTCTCCCACGCGGTCCACCATGCTCACGGGCCGTAACCACCACGTCAACCGCGCCGGCGTCATCATGGAGGGCACGAACGGTTTCCCCGGCTTCGCGGGGCGGCTCCCCGCCGAGTGCGCGACCATCGGACAGGTGCTGCAGGAGAACGGGTACAGCACGTTCTGGCTCGGCAAGAACCACAACGTCCCGGAGGAGGACATCGCGCCAGGGGGCAGCCGCTCGATGTGGCCGCTGCAACTCGGCTTCGACCGCTTCTACGGCTTCCTCGGCGGGGAGACCAACAACTGGTACCCCGACCTGGTCGAGGACAACCACTTCATCGAACAGCCGTACCGCCCGGAGGACGGCTACCACCTGTCGAAGGACCTCGCCGACCAGGCGCTCGCGATGATCCGGAACCAGCAGGCCTCGAATCCCTCGAAGCCCTGGTACATGTGGTTCTGCCCTGGCGCGAACCACGCGCCGCACCACGCGCCGCAGGAGTACATCGATAAGTACAAAGGGGCGTTCGACGACGGCTACGACGCCTACCGCGAGTGGGTGCTCGCCCGCATGATCGAGAAGGGCGTGCTGCCGGAGGGCACGCAGATGACGCCGTTCAACCCGCTGCCGGAGGAAGCGGCGAACCCGGCCGATCACGTGCGCCCGTGGGCGGAGCTGAATGACGACGAGCGGAGGCTGTTCGCGCGGATGGCGGAGGTCTTCGCGGGCTTCTCCGAGTACACGGATGCCCAGGTCGGCCGGATCGTGGACTACCTGGAGGAGACGGGGCAGCTGGACAACACGATCATCTTCTACTGCGCCGACAACGGCGCCTCGGGGGAGGGATCGCCGGACGGCTCCGTGAACGAGAACAAGTTCTTCAACGGCTACCCCGACGACCTCGCCGAGAACCTCGCGATGATCAACACGCTCGGGTCCGCCGACACCTACAACCACTACCCGACGGGGTGGGCGGCGGCGTTCTCCACGCCCTTCCAGATGTTCAAGCGGTACTCCCAGTACTCCGGCGGCACCTGCGACCCGATGGTCGTGCACTGGCCGAAGGGGATCGCGGCGAAGGGGGAGCTGCGCCACCAGTACCACCACTCGGTGGACGTCGTGGCGACGGTGCTCGACGTGATCGGCATCGCGATGCCGGAGTCCTACCGCGGAGTGCCGCAGCGACCGCTCGACGGCGTCTCGATGAAGTACTCCTTCGACGCCGCGCCGGACGGGCCGACGCGGAAGAGCGTGCAGTACTACTCGATGCTCGGCACCAGGGGCATTTGGAAGGACGGCTGGAAGGCGGCGGCGGTGCACGCTCCGCTGAGCGGCAAGGGCCACTTCGACGACGACGTGTGGGAGCTGTACCACGTGGCGGAGGACCGCTCCGAGTCGGACGACCTCGCCGCGACGCACCCGGAGAAGCTGCAGGAGCTCATCGCCGCGTGGTTCGCGGAGGCGGAGGCGAACTTCGCCCTTCCGCTCGACGACCGGTCGGCCCGCGAGATCCTCACGGTCCCTCGGCCCCAGGCGGAGGCGCCCCGGGAGCGGTACGTCTACTTCCCCGGCACCGCGGCGGTGCCGGAGAGCGTCGCGGTGAACGTCCGAGGGCGCTCCTACAAGATCATCGCCGACGTCATCCTGGAGCAGGGCGCCGAGGGAGTGCTCTTCGCGCACGGCTCCCGCTTCGGCGGGCACTCGCTGTTCCTCAAGGACAACAGGCTCGTCTACGTGTACAACTTCCTCGGCATCCCGCCGGAGCAGTCGTTCACCTCGGACGAGCTCGCCCCCGGCCCGCACACCCTGGGCGTGGAGTTCGTGCGGGAGGGAGCGGGGGAGCACGGCGAGTCCGTCGGCACCGCAACGCTGTACGTCGACGATCGCGCCGTGGCGTCCGGTCCGATGCGGGCCCAGGTCGGGAAGTTCACGCTCTGCGGCGACGGGCTCTGCGTCGGGTGGGACAGTGCCGACCCGGTGAGTGCGCAGTACGCCAACCCGTTCCCGTTCACCGGCGGCACGCTCCTGGGCGTGGCGGTCGACGTGAGCGCGGAGCAGTATCTCGATATGGAGCTCGAGGCGGCCGCGATGCTGTCGCGCGAGTGACCGCGCGGAGCGGGCGGCGGCCTAGCATGAGGGCATGACGGCGATGATCGAGGTCCCCGGCGGAACGCTGCTCATGGGGTCGGACGAGTTCTACCCGGAGGAAGGCCCCGTCCACGAACGGCGCGTGGAGGCGTTCGCGCTGGATCAGCACCCCGTGACGAACCGCCAGTACGCCGCGTTCGTCGAGGACACCGGCTACGTCACGATCGCCGAACGGCCGATGGACCCCGCCGACTACCCCGGGGTGCATCCGGACGACCTCGTCCCCGGCGCCATGGTGTTCACGCCGACCCGCGGCCCCGTCGACCTGCGCGACTGGCGGCAGTGGTGGCGGTGGGAGCCCGGGGCGTCCTGGCGCTACCCGTTCGGACCGGCCTCGTCGATCGACGACCGCCTGGACCATCCGGTCGTGCAGGTCGCGTACCCCGATGCCGTCGCCTACGCCGCGTGGGCAGGCAAGCGCCTGGCCACGGAGGCGGAGTGGGAATGGGCGGCGCGCGGCGGCCTCGTCGGCGCCCGCTTCGCCTGGGGTCAGGAGACGAAGCCGGACGGCACCCTCATGGCGGACACCTGGCAGGGCGCCTTCCCGTACCGGAACGACGGTGCCGACGGGTGGATCGGCACCGCTCCGGTCGCCTCGTTCCCCGCGAACGGGTACGGCCTGCACGACATGATCGGCAACGTGTGGGAGTGGACGGTGGACTTCTGGACGCACCGGCACGTGCCGCCAGGTGCGGTCGGTGTCGACGCCGGTCAACGCGCGAGCCTGCTGTCCTCCGAGCCCGGGTCGCCCATCCCTCGCCGCGTGCTCAAGGGGGGATCGCATCTGTGCGCTCCGGAGTACTGCCTCCGCTACCGCCCCGCGGCGCGATCGGCGCAGGCGGAGGACACCGCCATGACCCACATCGGGTTCCGCTGCGCCCTCTGACCGGTGATCCCCGACTCAGACGGGGTCGGGGAACAGGGACGCCCAGTCGTCGCGGACGCTCACCACGGTGTACCCGCGGTCGGCGGCTGCGTGGAGGGCCTGCTCCGCTCCCGTGTCGTAGGGCGTGTCGTCGCGGTCGGCGTCGTCGTGATGGATCAGCAGCGCGAGTCCGGGCCGAGGGCCGCCGTGCGCGAAGTCGAGCATCGGCATGTCGCCGTTCGAGTTGCCGGCCGCCAGCAGCGGGCGCCGCCCGATCCGACTCCAGATCCGCACCGGTTTCTCCGGTCCGTCGTCGAAGAACGCCAGGGCCGAGGAGTAGCGGACGCTGGCGTCCTTCTCGTCGTAGGCGAGTCCGAGCGCCGAGCCGATCACGCGCTCGGGAGGGATACCGTAGTTCGCCTGGGTCATCGGCCGCATAAAGTCGCGCTCGCCGCCCGACACGATGTAGCACGTGAAGCCGTGGCCCTCGAGGTACCGCAGCAGCTCGACCATCGGGCGGTACACCGATTTGGCGTAGGGGCGGCCGAGGAGCGGGTGCTGGGCCGTGCGGTAGAACTCCGCCACGGAGCGGGCGTAGTCCTCCACGCTCACGCCATCGGTCAATCCCAGGAGCGCCTGGATGATGACGCCGAGGTCGGAGTCGTCGCCGGCGTAGTGCTTGTCGATCGCGGTGCCGAGCCAGGCGAGGTCACCGGTGACCGCGGCGCGGTAGGGCTGCCGGTCGGCCAGGGAGGGGTCGCGGGTCGCCTCCTCGCGCCAGCGCTCGACGACGTAGTGCAGCTGGGTGGGCATGGGCTTCTCCGACCAGAGAGTGCCGTCGTTGTCGAACACCGCGATGCGTTCGTCGACGGGGACGGCGTCAGGGCCGTCCGTCACGGCGGCGACGAACGCCTCGATGGTGCGCCGCGTGCCGATGTCCCGCCAGGATGACAGAGGTGAGGAGTCCATGACCGCGATCCTCCCAGGCGCGGCGTCGGATGCCGAGCGTGCCTCACCCGGAGCGGACGAGTCCCGCTGCGGCCGGGCGTGCGGGAATACCCTCGGAGGGTATAAGGTTGTGCCGAAGGAGTACCCCGGGGGGGTATCCCGAGGAAAGGAAGCATGATGAGCACGAGCGAGTACCAGGTCACCGGAATGACGTGCGGCCACTGCGAGATGGCGATCCGCGACGAGGTGTCGCGCATCCCCGGTGTCGAGGGTATCGATGTCAGCGCGCAGAGCGGGAGACTCGTGGTGCGCAGCTCCGCCCCCGTCGACGACACGGCCGTGCTGGCCGCCGTGGACGAGGCGGGCTACCAGGCGGTCCGGTCCTGATGGACACCCCGTCCGCGACCAGCGTGGAGCTGGAGATCGGCGGCATGACCTGCGCGTCGTGCGCGATGCGGATCGAGAAGAAGCTCAATCGTCTCGACGGCGTCACCGCCACCGTGAACTACGCGACCGAGAAGGCGAGCGTCACGGTGCCGGCGGGCGTCGACACCGCCGTGCTCATCGCCGAGGTCGAGAAGACCGGATACACCGCCGTCGTCCCCGCGCCTCCCGCGCCGGAGGGAGCGCAGCCCGACGGAGAGCAGCCGGATCCGGAGCTGACGGCGCTGCGGCAGCGGCTGATCGCCTCCGTCGTGCTCACCGCCCCGGTCATCGCGATGGCGATGATCCCGGCGCTCCAGTTCACGTACTGGCAGTGGCTGTCGCTCGCGCTCGCGGGTCCCGTGATCGTGTGGGCGGCCTGGCCGTTCCACAAGGCGGCGTGGATCAACCTCCGGCACGGTGCGGCCACGATGGACACGCTCATCTCGATGGGCACGATCGCCGCGCTGCTGTGGTCGCTGTACGCGCTCTTCTTCGGCACCGCCGGGATGCCCGGCATGACGCACCCGTTCGAGTTCACCGTCGCGCCCAGCGACGGTGCCGGGAACATCTACCTCGAGGTCGGAGCGGGGGTGACCACGTTCATCCTCGCCGGACGCTACTTCGAGAAGCGCTCCAAGCGTCAGGCCGGTGCGGCGCTCCGCGCGCTGCTGGAGCTCGGCGCGAAGGAGGTCGCCGTGCTCCGCGACGGCGTCGAGACGCGCATCCCGACGAGCGCGCTGCGGGTCGGGGACGAGTTCGTCGTGCGCCCGGGGGAGAAGATCGCCACCGACGGGGTGGTGGTCGGCGGCACGTCCGCCGTCGATGCCTCGATGCTGACCGGCGAGTCGGTGCCCGTCGAGGTCGGGGAGGGCGACGTCGTCACCGGCGCCACCGTGAATGCCGGGGGACGCCTCGTCGTCCGCGCGACCCGCATCGGCGCCGACACCCAGCTCGCGCAGATGGCGCGGCTCGTGGAGGAGGCGCAGACCGGGAAGGCCGAGGTGCAGCGCCTCGCGGACAGTGTCTCCGGGATCTTCGTGCCGATCGTGATCGTGATCGCCCTCGGCACGCTCGTGGCCTGGCTCGCGGCCGGGTTCCCGGCTGCCGCCGCCTTCACCGCCGCGGTCGCGGTGCTCATCATCGCCTGCCCCTGCGCTCTGGGTCTGGCCACGCCGACCGCTCTCCTCGTCGGCACGGGTCGCGGCGCCCAGATGGGCATCCTCATCAAGGGCCCCGAGGTGCTCGAGTCGACCCGGAAGGTCGATACGGTCGTGCTCGACAAGACGGGCACCGTCACCTCCGGTCGCATGACGCTGACGGCGGTGCACACCGACGACGGCGTGCAGCGCGAGGAGCTGCTGCGGCTCGCCGGGGCCCTCGAGGACGCCTCCGAGCACCCCATCGCGCAGGCCGTGGCGGCCGCGGCCACCCGGGAGCTCGGCACCCTGCCGAGCGTCGAGGAGTTCGCGAGCGTCGAGGGCAGGGGCGTCCAGGGCATCGTGGACGGCCACGCCGTCGTCGTGGGACGCGCCTCGTTGCTCGCCGACTGGTCGCAGCACCTGTCCGCGGGGCTGGCTGCGGTCAAGGCCGAGGCGGAGGCCCAGGGCAAGACCGCGATCGCGGTGGGCTGGGACGGTCGTGCCCGCGGGGTGCTCGTCGTCGCCGACACGGTCAAGGCCACGAGCGCGGAGGCGGTGGCGCAGCTCCGGGCGCTGGGACTGACGCCCGTCCTGCTCACGGGAGACAACCGTGCGGTGGCCGAGCAGATCGCCCGCGAGGTGGGGATCACCGAGGTGATCGCCGAGGTGCTGCCCCAGGACAAGGTCGAGGTGGTGCGCCGGCTCCAGGGCGAAGGAAAGGTCGTCGCGATGGTGGGAGACGGTGTGAACGACGCCGCGGCCCTCGCCCAGGCGGACCTCGGGCTGGCGATGGGGACCGGGACCGACGCGGCCATCGAGGCGAGCGACATCACGCTCGTCCGCGGCGACCTCCGCAGCGCGGCCGACGCGATCCGCCTGTCCCGCCGCACGCTCGGCACGATCAAGGGCAACCTGTTCTGGGCGTTCGCCTACAACGTCGCAGCCATCCCGCTGGCGGCGCTCGGCCTGCTCAACCCCATGCTCGCCGGTGCGGCGATGGCGTTCTCCAGCGTCTTCGTCGTCGGCAACAGCCTCCGCCTGCGGTCCTTCCGCAGCAGGGCGGTGGACACCCCGTGAACGAGAGACAGAGGAGTACCGACATGTCCGATTCCCCCGCAGGATCCTGCTGCAGCGTCCCGCGCCAGAGCGGCGTCTCCGCCGAAGGGCGCACCGACCTGCTCGCCGTGCCGGCCGAGGGCATGGCCGAATGCCCGGTGATGGCCGGAACGCCCGTCGTGATCGCGACCGCCGAGGCCGCGGGGTTGTACCGCGACCACGAGGGCACCCGCTACTACTTCTGCTGCGCGGGCTGCGGGCCGGCATTCGACGCCGATCCCGCGAAGTACACCAGGGCGGCCTGAGCCCCCGCCCGTGCGGGGCCGCGACAGATCCGGCCCCGCACGGCATCATCGACGTTGGAGGGAAGACATGAGCACCTCGCATCACGACCATTCCGCGCACGGTCACCCCGCGGACCACGCGGGACACAGTGGGCACGCCGGGCACGACGATCACGCGGGACACGGCGGTCACGGGGGCCATGGCGATCACGGCGACCACGTCGCCCAGTTCCGGCGGCTGTTCTGGATCATGCTCGTCCTCGCCGTGCCGACCGTGCTGCTCTCGGGCATGTTCGCGATGATCGTGGGCTACCCGCTTCCCGACATCCCGGGTCTGGTCTGGGTGTCGCCGGTCCTCGGGACGGTCATGTACGTATGGGGAGGGAAGCCGTTCCTCACCGGCGCCGTCAGCGAGATCCGTGCCCGGCGGCCCGGCATGATGCTGCTCATCGGGCTCGCGATCACGGTGGCGTTCGTCGCGTCCTGGGGAGCGAGCCTCGGCCTGCTGCATCATGAGCTCGACTTCTGGTGGGAGCTCGCTCTCCTCATCGCGATCATGCTGCTCGGGCACTGGATCGAGATGCGCTCGCTGGCGCAGACCACCTCCGCCCTCGACTCGCTGGCCGCGCTGCTGCCGGACGAGGCGGAGCGTGTGGAGGGCGATCAGGTCGTGCGGGTCTCCCCGTCGGACCTCCGCGTGGGCGATGTCGTGGTGGTGCGCCCCGGCGGGAGCATCCCCGCCGACGGGCGGATCGTCGACGGCCGCGCCTCGATGGACGAATCCATGGTGACGGGGGAGTCCCGCACCGTCACCCGGGCGACCGGCGACCCTGTGACCGCGGGGACCGTCGCCACCGACTCGGGGCTGCGCGTGGAGATCACGGCGACCGGAGACGACACGACGCTCGCGGGGATCCAGCGGCTCGTGACGGAGGCGCAGAACTCCTCGTCCCGCGCACAGCGTCTCGCCGACACGGCAGCCGGCTGGCTGTTCTGGTTCGCGCTCGGTGCTGCCGCGATCACCGCGGTGGTGTGGAGCGCAGTCGGCCTGCCGGACGACGCCGTCATCCGCACGATCACCGTCCTCGTGATCGCCTGCCCGCACGCGTTGGGCCTGGCCATCCCGCTCGTCGTCTCGATCGCGACCGAGCGCGCAGCTCGCGGCGGGGTGCTCGTGAAGGATCGGCTGGCCCTGGAGAGCATGCGCACCGTCGACACCGTGCTGTTCGACAAGACCGGCACGCTGACCAAGGGTGAGCCCGTCGTCTCCGCGGTGTCGGTGGCCGGTGCGGAGACCGCGGAGGAGGTGCTGGCGCTCGCCGCGGCCGCCGAGGCCGACAGCGAGCATCCGCTGGCGAAGGCCATCGTCCGCGCCGCGCGCGACAAGGAACTCCGCGTGCCGGCGAGCCACGACTTCTCGTCCTCGCCGGCGGTGGGGGTGACCGCGACGGTGGACGGTGCGGTGATCCGCGTCGGCGGCCCGCACCTGCTCACGGAGGAGGATGCCCACGAGCTCCCCGCTGCGGAGGGCTGGCGTGCGGACGGCGCGATCATCCTGCATGTGCTGCGGGATGGACACGTCATCGGGGCGCTCAAGCTCGCGGACGAGGTGCGCCCGGAGTCGCGGGACGCGGTTGACGCCCTGCACGCGCTCGGTGTCCAGGTCGTGATGATCACCGGCGATGCGGAGGCCGTCGCGCACACCGTCGCGGCCGACCTCGGCATCGACCGCGTGTTCGCGGGCGTCCGGCCGGAGGACAAGGCCGCGAAGGTGCAGGAGCTGCAGCACGAGGGCCGCAGGGTCGCGATGGTGGGCGACGGCGTGAACGACGCGCCCGCGCTCGCTCAGGCCGACGTCGGCCTGGCGATCGGCGCCGGCACCGACGTGGCGATCGCCTCCGCCGGGGTCATCCTCGCCGGAGACGACCCGCGTGCGGTGCTGTCGGTGATCGAGCTCTCCCGCGCCTCGTACCGGAAGATGAGGCAGAACCTCTGGTGGGCGGCCGGGTACAACCTGCTCTCCGTCCCGCTCGCGGCGGGTGTGCTCGCTCCGATCGGCTTCGTGCTGCCGATGTCGGTCGGCGCGGTGCTCATGTCGCTGTCGACGATCGTGGTGGCGCTCAATGCGCAGTTGCTGCGGCGGCTCGATCTCCGTCCGGAGGTCGTCACCGCGGGCATCCTGCAGCGCTGAGCGCCACCACGCCGCCGTCTCGGTCCCGGCTCAGCGCCGACGGCCGAGGCGGCGGAGAGCGCGGACGCCCAGGACCGCCGTCAGCACCCAGGGCCCCACGACGATGATCGGGTCGAGCCAGGTGTGCCGGAGATCGATGCGGCCGCGTCCGAACCGCGACGCGAGCGGACGATGCTGCGGTTCCGCGAGGACGCCGGTCTGCGTGATGGGGTCGTCCGGCCGCCGGGTGATAAGGGAGCGGGCGTGCGCGGTCACGGCATCGACGCGGTCGCCCAGCACGAGCAGCAGCCAGCGGCTGTTCTTCGTCTCGCTGAACCGGTCGTAGGCGACGCGCCTGATGGCACCCGACACGCCGTGCAGCGGTTGCGAGGTGCCCCAGACGGGAGGCAGCATGCCGTGCTCGATCGAGCGCTCGCGGCCGCGGTCGGGGCCCTGACGCTCGGGGAGGTCCCAGTGCGCGCCGGTGTCGCCGACATCCTCCAGCTGCTGCCAGGTGCGGCGGTGCTCGGGGGCGAGGTCGGCGCCCCAGCCCGGGATCCGTGCACGCAGCTCATCGGGGGTCGGTGCGGGGATGGGGCGAGATCCTTCGTACGGCATGGTCATTCCTCTCCGACGACGATGAGCGGTTTGATGCAGTCGTCGAGCTTGGACGAGAACACGTGGTAGGCCTCCGCGATGTGCTCCAGGGGGAAGCGGTGCGTCAGCAACTCGGACGGACGGATGTGCCCCGCCTGGATGTGTTCGAGCAGCCGCGGCCACTGCCTCTTCACGGGAGCCTGGTTGCCGCGCACCGTGAGGCCCTTGTTAATGATGTCGCCCAGGCGCACCGAGGTCACCAGCGGGCCGTAGGCGCCGAGGATCGACACGGTGCCGCCCTTGCGCACGCTGTCGATGGCCCAGTTCACCGCGACGGGGGAGCCGCCCTGCAGCTTGAGCTTGGCGGCGGTCACGTGCTGGACGACGCTGCCGTCCGCCTCCGCGCCCACCGCGTCGATCACCACGTCCGCGCCGAGGTAGCCGGTCGCCTTCTTCAGCGCGAGCACGATGTCACCGGCTTCGTGCAGGTGCATCGTCTCGGCGAAGGCGAAGTCCCGCGCCTTCTCGAGCCGGTAGTCGAGGTGGTCGACGACGATGACGCGGCCCGCGCCGAGGAACCAGGCCGAGCGGGCGGCGGCCAGGCCGACGGGACCGGCGCCGAACACGACCACCGTGTCCCCTTCGGCGATGTCCGCCTGTTGCGCGCCGAAGTAGCCGGTGGAGAACGCGTCGGTGAGCAGCAGCGCGTCCTCGGAGGCGAGCCACTCCGGGATCACCGAAGGGCCGACATCCGCGAACGGCACGCGCACGCGCTCCGCCTGCCCGCCGTCGTACCCGCCGGTCGTGTGCGAGTAGCCGTAGATCCCGCCGACGGCGGTCGCGTTCGGGTTCACGTTGTGGCAGTTCGAGAAGAGACCGCGGCGGCAGAAGTAGCACGAGCCGCAGTAGATGTTGAAAGGCACCATCACCCGGTCGCCCGGGCGCAGCGTCTCCACGGAGGAGCCGACCTCCTCGACCACCCCGACGATCTCGTGACCGAAGGTGTGCCCGATACGGGTGTCGGGCATCATGCCGTGGAAGAGGTGGAGATCCGACCCGCACACGGCGGCTCTCGTGACCCGCACGATCGCGTCGTTGGGGTGTTGGATCGTCGGATCGGGTTTCTCCTCGACGCGGATCTTGTACGGTCCGCGGTAGGTCATCGCCTTCATCGGGTGCTCCTTCGCTCCGTGGAGTGACCGACGCTAGGCACCGCCTCGGGGATGACTCAGGGGATTGACGGATGAGACGGAGAGGCGTACGAACGCGGACGCCGGGCGCCGAGCACCGCCGAGTGACGGTGTCCCTGGGCGCGGTTCGTGAGGGCCGCCCAGGGCACTACCCCCGGTCGGCGGTTCGCGCAATGGGCTGGGTTCCCGGCCGGAACGCTGACAGTCTCGGCGTTACCTTCCCCTGTGGGAAGGCGACGCGCGCGGCGCGGAGCGGAGGACAGGTCGTGGGAAGGTTCATCTACGAGGGCGGCCCGCGATGCGAACTCGAGGACCGCGCGCTCCTGCACATCCAGCTCGTCATCACCGCGAAGCTGCGTCGAGGGGAGCCGTTCGCGTTCAGCTGGCGGGAGGATGCCAGCGTCGGCGGCGGGAAGAACACCGTCTGGATCCACGCCTACAGCAGCATCGTCTTCCAGTACTTCGGCAGCAGGAGACCCGAGGTGAATCGCGCGTGGGTCGACGCGCTCGCCTACACGGCCAACAGCCCCACCGGGCTCTACCTGGTACCGGAACCGCCGGGCAGCGCGACGGCCGGAAACCTCGAGATCGCCTGAGGCCGGCCGTCGCGCCGGGGCATCAGCCGGCCGAGGCGGCCCCGCGCGCGCGCCGGCTTCGTGCTGCGAGCACGAGTCCGCCGAGGACCGCGGCGAGGAGGGAGCCGACGAGCACGCCGATCTTCACGTGATCGTCCGCGACGCTGCTGCTGCCGTACGCGAGCTCGCCCACCAGCAGCGAGACCGTGAACCCGATGCCCGCGAGCAGGGACATGCCCGCGAGATCCGGCCAGCGCAGCGACTCATCGAGGCGCAGGGCCGGCATGCGGCTCAACAGGAAGGTCGTGAGCAGGATGCCGACGGGCTTACCGAGCACGAGCCCCACGATGATACCGATCGTGATGGGGTCGGTCAGCGCCGAGACGAGGCCGTCCACGCCGCCGATCTCGACCCCGGCCGCGAAGAAGGCGAACACCGGCACGGCGACGAGGGTCGCCACGATGCCCCAGCGATCCGCGAAGTGCGCGGCGAGACCGTCGTAGACCGGGGCGCCGTCGGCGTCCGTCCCGGTCCGCACCCGCGCGCGCTCCGTCGGACGCACCGGCACCATGAAGCCGAGCAGCACCCCCGCGACCGTCGCGTGCACCCCGGACGCATGTACGAACGCCCAGACGGCCAGGGCGAGGGGAAGCAGGATCCACCAGGACCGGATGCCGTTCTGCACAGCGAGTGCGAAGCCCGCGAGGGGGAGGAGCGCCAGGATCAGCCAGGGGAAGCTGATGGTCTCGGTGTAGAAGGTGGCGATGATCGTGATGGCGATGAGGTCGTCGATGATCGCGAGGGTCAGCAGGAACACCCGCAGGGCGGGCGGCAGGAAGCGGCCGACGACGGCGAGCACCGCGATCGCGAACGCGATGTCCGTGGCCGTGGGGATCGCCCATCCGCGGAGGACCTCGGCGCCCGACGCGGCGTTGATCGCGACGAAGAAGAGGGCGGGGACGATGACGCCGCCCACCGCGGCGGCGATCGGAAGCGCGGCACGGCGCGGGTCACGGAGCCGCCCGGCGACGAACTCCTCCTTCAGCTCCAGTCCGACGACGAAGAAGAACACGGCGAGCAGGCCGTCGGCGGCCCAGGCGCCCACGCTGAGCTCGAGGTGCCACTCCGGGATCCCGAAACGGAAGTCCCTGACGGCCTCGTACCAGGGGGCGGCGGGGGAGTTGGCGAGAATCAGGGCGGCGAGCGTGGCGGTCAGCAGCAGACCGCCGCCGAGCACGTCGCTCCGGGCGGTGGAACGGATGCCGCGCCAGAGCTCATGCGGCGCGAGACGGAAACGGGCAGGGGACGACGAAGAAGACACAGGGATACCTCACGGCAGATGGATGGGTGACGCGATGTCGCCGCACCCGTCCGGGCGCGGCCTATCCCTGTGGCGGCGGGCAGCCCGCGATCTCGCCGTGCGAAAGGGTGCCCCAGACGCTCGTCCACCCGTTGGTGCCGGGGTGCAGCACCACGCGCATCCACTCCGTCATCGGCGTCGCGGACGACAGACGGCGCGGAGCGCGCGTCGAACCGGCGATGTGGAGGGAGGGCACGGATCCAGGCTACCCGGCTCGGCTGCGGGACGTGGACGGACTCCCGGCGGCACGAGAAGAGGGACCGCCCGTGTGGACGATCCCTCTTGCTGTACGTGCCCCCGACAGGAGTCGAACCTGCGACCTACGGTACCGGAAACCGGCGCTCTATCCACTGAGCTACGGAGGCGTACCGATCGACAATATCACTCGTCGGGGGTGGTCTCCGACCCACCGGCCTCCGTGACCGGCGCGGCGCGCAGTTCGTCGAGCGCCGCGGCGAGCTTCTCGGCGAGATAGCGGTGGCCGTCGGTGGACGGATGCTTGCGTCCGACCTCCACGTCGATGACGGAGAGATAGTTGTCCTCGGTGATCCAGTCGAGCGCGACGGGGGAGATGTACCACCAGCCGCGGGCCGAGGCGAGAGCCGCGAGATCCCGGTCGATCCGTGCCGTCTGCGCGCCCACCGGCAGCTCGTGCGGCGCGGGGCCGAGCACGACGATCGCCGCCTCCGGGTACAGCGCCGTCAGCGCGTCCCACGCGGCGGTCACGGCCTCGCGGTAGCCGGCAGCGCCCTGTGCCCGGTCGTTGATGGAGCCCTGGATGATGACGAGGTCCGGGTCGAGACTCGGGTCCAGCGCCGCGATGCGCTCGCCGAAGGTGGGGCCGTCGATGCCGGGCTTGAGGTAGCCGCTGCCGCGCACGCCGTCCACGATGGTCGTGCCGTGCAGCAGGTCGGCGAGCACGTACGCGTAGCCGAGGGTGGGGTCGGACGCGGCAGAGCCGTAGGTCCACGAATCGCCGAAGACGAGGACGGTCGGCTCGTCGGGGAGCGCGAGCGGTGCGGGAGCGATCACCGCGGCGGACTCGTCTCCGGCCGCAGCGCCGACCGGGAGGGACGACGGCGCCGGAACCCACGGTCGCCAGACCCCGATCACGCCCGCGGCGACCGCGACGAGGAGGGCGGCGGCGACGCCCGCGATGCGCAGTCGACGAGGGGCGGCGGGGGCGTTCATGGTGTGAGAGTAGATCACGGAGGACGGATCGCAAACTCGGCGGGACGCGGGGCGACGGAACGGGCCTGCGCACCCCCGTAAACTGGGGGGTCTATGAATCCTGAAACGCTCGCCCACGCCCTCCTCGCCGTCCTCGCCCCCATCGCCGAGGAACGACGTCCGGGCGAGCCGTTCGACCTCTCCGCCGCCGACATCGTGCTGGAGCGCCCGCGCAACCGCGATCACGGCGACTGGGCCTCGAACATCGCCATGCGCCTGGCCAAGCCCTTCGGCACGAATCCGCGCGAGCTCGCCCAGCAGATCGCCGACGGACTGGCCGATGTGGACGGCATCGCGAGTGTGGAGGTCGCGGGCCCCGGCTTCCTCAACATCCGCCTCGACGCGGCGGCCGCCGGCGCGCTCGCGAAGGTCATCGTCGACGCCGGTCCCGCCTACGGGACGAACTCCTCGCAGGAGGGCGTGAGCGTCAACGTCGAGTTCGTCTCGGCGAACCCCACCGGGCCGCTGCACATCGCGCACACGCGCTGGGCGGCCCTCGGCGACGCGATCGTCCGCCTGCTCCTCGCGAGCGGTGCCCGTGCGGTGCGCGAGTACTACATCAACGACGCGGGCGTGCAGATGGACCGCTTCGCCGCGTCCGTGCTGGCCGCGGCGAAGGGGGAGCCCACGCCGGAGGGCGGCTACCCGGGCGAGTACATCGCGACGCTGGCCGGCCGCGTCCTCGAGGCCCGCCCCGACCTGCTCGACCTCCCGGAGGAGGAGCAGCTCGCCGTCGCCCGCGAGCTCGGCTACGAGTACCAGCTCGCCGAGATCAAGCACTCCCTCGAGCGCTTCAACGTGCCGTTCGACGTGTGGTTCTCCGAGCGCACCCTCCACGCGAAGGACGCCTCGGGTTCCAGCCTGATCGACCAGGCCGTCGACCGTCTGCGCGAGCAGGGCCACGTGTTCGACGAGGACGGCGCCGTCTGGGTGCGCACCACCGACTTCGGCGACGACAAGGACCGCGTCATCCGCCGCTCGAACGGCGAGTACACGTACTTCGCCGCTGATGCCGCCTACTACCTGAACAAGGGCGACCGCGGCTTCCGCGACAAGATCTACCTGCTCGGCGCCGACCACCATGGCTACGTGCACCGTCTCAAGGCGGTCGCGGGAGCGGCGGGCGACGACCCCGCGAAGAACATCCAGGTGCTCATCGGCCAGATGGTCTCGATCAACGGTGCCCGCCTCAGCAAGCGCGCCGGCAACATCATCGAGATGGACGACCTGCTCGACTGGCTCGGCACGGACGCCCTGCGGTACTCGCTGGAGCGCTCGCCCGCCGACTCGCCGCTCGACCTCGACCCGGAGCTGCTGCAGAAGCGCACGAACGACAACCCGGTGTTCTACGTGCAGTACGCACACGCCCGCACCCACAACGTCGCGCGCAACGCCGCCGACTCCGGCATCGACCGCTCGGTCTTCGCCCCGGAGACGCTCACGCACGAGACCGAGGCGGCGCTGCTGGGCGCGCTGCAGGAGTTCCCGCGCATCGTCGCGTTCGCCGCCGAGGTGCGCGAGCCGCACCGCGTCGCGCGCTACCTGGAGGAGCTCGCCGGGCTGTACCACCGCTGGTACGACAACTGCCGGGTGATCCCCCTGAGCGACGCCCCGGTCGAGGACGTGCACCGCACGCGCCTGTGGCTGAACGACGCCGCCGGCCAGGTCTTCCGCAACGGGCTCGACCTGCTCGGCGTCTCCGCGCCCGAGCGCATGTAGGGAGCGCCATGAGCGACGACAACCCGACCCTCCCGTACCCGAAGCCCTCGGACGAGCACCCGACGCTCGTGGTCCCCGACCCGGCGGACGGTCGGCGGAAGAGCGCAGCGCCGCGGCGGCGCCGGTGGCCCTGGGTCGTCCTCATCGTCGTGGTCGTGCTCGCCGCCCTCGTGGTCGCGGCGGAGCTCGTCGCCCGTGCCGTGCTCCCCGGCGTCGTGCGGTCGATGGTGATCGAGCAGCTCGACCTGCCCGCCGACCAGCAGCTCGATGTCGAGACCGAGGGGATCCTGTTGCCGCAGCTGCTCGCCGGCCGCCTCGACACCCTGCGCCTGTCGACCGACGCCGTGACGCTGCAGGGCATCACGGGGGCGGCCGACGTCACCGCGACGGGCGTCCCGCTGCGCGGCGGCGACCTCGATGGCGCCGACGGCACCATCCGCATCGACCAGGAGCAGTTCACCGCTCTGCTCTCGGACACCGACCTGCCCGTCGACACGGTCGAGTTCGCCGCGCCGAACGCGACGCTCGGCGGCTCCTTCGCGGTGCTCGGGACGGCGGTCCCGGTGTCCGTCACGTTCACCCCCGGCGCCGTCGAGGGGGACCTCGAACTCACGCCGGTGGCGGCCAGCGTCGGCGGCGTGGAGGTCGACCTCGACCGCGTCGGGTCGTCGCTCGGCTCCCTCGGCGAGGGGATCACCCAGCCACGACGGGTGTGCATCGCCGACCAGCTCCCGGCCGGTCTCACGCTGACGGGGGTCGAGATCGTCGGCGACGACGCCGTGATCGACGTCGATGCGGACGGCGCGATCGTCACCGACGAGGCACTCCAGGCGAAGGGCACCTGCGACCGCTGAGCGCACCCCGGTTCACCCGGGCAGGCGCTCCTGCAGGCGCGCGGCGAGTTCCGCCGGCCGTTGCAGGGGGATGCCGTGACCGCAACCACGGAGGACCTCGAGGGTGCTGCGGGGATGGACACGGTTCAGCAGCGCGGCGGAACGGCGCATGAGCGGCTTCTCGTCGCCTCCGACGAGGACCAGTGCCGAGCCGGGGTGCGTGCTCCACGCGGGCGGCGGCGTGAAACGCAGGTTCTCCTCGACGGCGCGCAGCAGGGTCGTGCGTGAGAGGGCGGCGGAGGTCTCCAGATAGCGGGGGAGCAGTGCGTCCGGGATGAACAGCTCGCGCGCCTGCAGACGGGCGAAGCGCTCGTTCCTGGCGAGTCCGGCGGTGAGGCGGAGCAGCGCCAGAGTGGGCCCGACGGCCCGGATCGGCTCCGCCTGAGCGCTGATGACGACGGCGTCGGCGACGAGGTCCGGGCGTCGTGCCGCCAGCAGGACGGCGAGCTGCGCGCCGAGGGAGAAGCCGACGACCGTGGCCGGTCCGGTCTCCTGCTCCAGCAGGGGGACGAGCGCCGCCACCGTCTCCTCGTGCGACGCGTAGTCCTCGGTCGCGCTGCGGCCGTGACCGGGAAGATCAGGGACGATGACCCGCCGCGCAGGATCGAGGTGCGTGCGCAGCGGCTCCCACATCCAGCCGGCGACGCCGCCGCCGTGCAGGAGCAGAAGCGGTGGTGTCCCCGGGGGACCCGATGTCTCGTGATGCATGTCACTCCATCTCGAAGCTCGCGGCCATGCGGCCGACCGTGTCGATGGCGCTCTTCAGCGTGCCCCGGTCGAGCGGTCCCAGCGTGCGTGCGGCCGAGAGCAGTCCGAGGGTGGCGCTGGAGAGAGCGAGGGCCAGGGCTTCGGGCTCCACATCCGGCACGATCCGGCCCTGGCGCTGGAGGTCACGGATCCCGGCGACGACCCGTTCGTGACGCGTCCGGTACCGGGAGGTCGGCTGCGCGGCGACGTGGGCGCCGAGCACTCCCGCGTCGTCGAGGAACGCGGCCGTCATGAGCTCGTCGCCGAGCAGCGCCGCCGCCGTGGCGCGGTAGAGGGCGCTGAGCGACGGCTGCGGTCCCGCGGTGCGGGCGACGGCGTCGGCGATCCGCGCGGTGCCGCGCTGGAGCAGGGCATCGAGGATGTCGCGTTTCGCCGCGAACTCCAGGTAGACGGCGCCCTTGCCGATACCGGCCGCGCGCGCGATCGCGGCGACGTTCATCGCGTCGAAGCCCTCGGCCAGGACCATGCGCTCCGCCGCGTCGAGGATGCGTCCCCGACGGTCGGGCACGAGCGGCCTAGGCATCGGAGCCTCGGGCGAACCAGTCGCGCAGGGCGGGGATCACGAGGTCGGGACGGTCCCGTTGCACCCAGTGCCCGGCGCCGGGGGCCACGAGGAGCTGCCCGGCGGGCAGGATCTCCGCGGCCTCCTCGACCCGCCGGAGAGGGACACCGGAGTCGCGGTCGCCGTGCACGAGGAGGACCGGGACGCGGATCTCGGCGAGTCGATCACGGTAGTCGGTGCGGAGTCGCAACGGCCGCACCTGATCCCGCTGCCAGTCGCCGAACGTCGTGAGACCGGAGCCGGTCGCGGCCTCGGCGAGCACCGCGTCGACGAGACCAGGGGTGCGGGCGTCGGGGGAGCGCACGAGATCCTGGAGGCCTCGCGTCATCGCCTTCCGGTCGCGTGCGTAGACGCGTGTCATCGCACCGAGCAGGCCCGAACGCAGGAGCAGGAACGTCGACAGGTGCGAGAGGGGCCCGAAGGTGCCGTCCGTCAGGCGCGGCATCAGGCCGTAACTGCCGAGGAGGGCGGCGGCGTGTGCTCCGTCCGGGCGGTCGAGCAGATGGCCCAGCGCCATCCCCGCGCCCATCGAAAGACCCCCGATGGCATACGCGTGCAGCTCGAGGGCGTCGACGAGGTCGCCGACGTACTGCACCAGGCGCTCCTGGGTCAGCGGCGCATCGAGGCGTGGGCTGCGTCCGAAGCCGGGGTGGTCCGGCGCGAGGACGCGGTGTCCGGCCGCCGCCAGCGCCGGCCCGACCTCGCCCCAGGAGAGCTCCGCACTGTCGGCCCCGCCGCCGTGCAGCAGCAGCACGGGTGTCTGCGTCTCGCCGGAGGGGCGCCATTCCAGGACCGACACCGCGGCGCCGGGAACGGTCACGGTGTGCCGTCGTGGTGCGGACATGCGTCCCCTCTCGTTGTGACCATCCTATCGATTCCGGTCACAACGAGGACCTCACTCCGGGGCGGCGGTGCCGTTCTCCTCGGCCGCCGCGCGCTGGGCGTCGCGCAGCTCGGCCGTCGCGATCTTCACGTCGACCTCGGCGCGCTGCAGCCGTCGCTGCACGAACGTCCGCGCACCGAACCGTTCGTGCAGGCGGTCGCCGCGCTCCTCTTCGGCGGTCACGATGTAGGCGCACGCGACGAGGATGACCTGCGTGGACAGCTGGAGCCAGATCAGGAGCGCGAGGAGCGAGGCGAACGACGCGAGGAGGGGGTTGCTCGTCGCTCCGCCCACGAACAGTCCGGAGAGCTGCTGCAGCACGATGAGGCCGAAGGCGCCGAGGAAGGCGCCGCTCCACAGGGAGCGCGCGGCGGGCCGGACGCCGGACAGCAGGAGGAAGGCGCCGACGATCAGGGCCGCATCGAGGATGAAGACCACGAGCAGCGACAGGAGACGGACCGTCCAGGCGAGCAGCGGCGAATCCGACGGCACCCCGAGCAGATCGCCGATCCAGGTCACCCCGAGCTGTCCGATGAAGGTGATCCCGGCGGCGAGCACGAACGCGAGCCCGATGCCGACGGCGAGCAGGAGGTTGCGGACGATGACCCAGATCCACAGGATGTCCGCCTGGATCGTGCCGGCGATGGTCCGGATGGCCGTGCGGAGCGAGCCGATGGCGCCGAGAGCGGCACCGACCAGCGCGACGAGGGAGATGATGCCGGCGATCGAGAACGAGGCCGGAGTCCGGAGGTCGTTCGTATTGATGACACCGCCCTCGCCGATGAGCCCGGGGACCGCGGATTGCACGGCGTCGATGATCGCGCGCCAGGCCTCCGGGTTGCCGGACAGCCAGAGGGCCGCGAGGGAGAAGCCGAGGAGCACGCCCGCGAAGACGCTGAACAGGGCCCGGTAGGTCACGCTGTCGGCGAGCATCGGGCCACGGCGCTCGGAGTACAGCAGCACGGCCCTGACCGGGCGCCGGGCGAGGGCCCAGGCGATCACCGGACCCGTGATGCGGGCGACCAGCCCCGGGCGGGCCGGGGCTGCGGAGTGGTTCTCGGAGTCTCGGTTGTCGGTGTCTGCCACGTGCCCACCCTACGAGCCGGGCGGTACCGCTCCCCAGGGGGTTGACGCGGCGTGTCACCGTGACCAGGCAGCGACAGAGGGTGCCCTAGAATCGGGGCAACTCGATGTGCGCCTCCGCCCGAGATCCGTCCCACGATTGGTGTTCCGTGCTCGACTCTGCCGCCACGCTTGCTCCGGACTGGCTCGTCGTCCCCGAAGATCCGAACGATCTCGCGCCGGGTGTCTGGCCGGCTTCGGCCACGCGCGACGACGACGGCAGCCTGGTGCTCGCCGGAGTGCCGGCGCCCGAGCTCGCCCGCACCTACGGCACGCCGCTCCTCGTGCTCGATGAGGACGAGGTGCGGCACCGCGCCCGGGCCTTCCGCGACGCGTTCGACCGCGCCGCCTCGGCGCACGGCACGACCGCGCAGGTGTACTACGCCGGCAAGGCCTTCCTATGCACGACGGTCGCCCGCTGGGTCGTCGACGAGGGGCTGCGCATCGACGTGTGCACCGGCGGCGAGCTCGAGGTCGCCCTCGCCGCGGGGGTCGCACCGGCCTCGCTGGGCTTCCACGGCAACAACAAGTCGGTCGCCGAGCTGGAGCGCGCTGTCGCTCTCGGCATCGGCACGATCGTCGTCGACAGCGCGATCGAGATCGAGCGCCTCGCCGCCATCACGGCCCGGACGGACACCGTGCAGCGCGTCATGGTCCGGGTCATCAGCGGCGTCCACGCCGAGACCCACGACTTCCTCGCCACGGCCCACGAGGACCAGAAGTTCGGCTTCCCGCTCGCCGAGGCCGAGGTCGCCGTGGCCCGCATCCGCGAGATCCCGGGGCTGGAGTTCGCCGGCCTGCACTGCCACATCGGCTCCCAGATCTTCGGCGTGGCCGGCTTCCGCGAATCCGCGTCGCGCGTGCTCGAACTGCACGCCGCCCTCCTCGAGGACGGCCCGGTGCCGCAGCTAAACCTCGGCGGCGGCTTCGGCATCGCCTACACCCGCGTCGACGACCCCACGCCGATCGACGAGCTGGCCGACGGCATCGTGGCGGCGGTCGCCGAGGGCTGCGCGGCGCGGGGCATCGCGGTGCCCGCGCTCTCGTTCGAGCCCGGGCGCGCGATCGTCGGCACGGCGGGTGTGACCCTCTACGAGGTCGGCACGACGAAGGACGTCACGGTCGCCTCCGGGGCCACGCGGCGGTACGTCAGCGTCGACGGCGGGATGAGCGACAACGCCCGTACGGCTCTCTACGGCGCCAGCTACTCCGCCCGCCTCGCCTCGCGGACGGGGACGGACGAGCCCCAGCTGAGCCGAGTGGTCGGCAAGCACTGCGAGTCCGGCGACATCGTCGTCGACCACGAGTACCTCCCCGGAGACGTGACACCGGGCGATCTGCTGGCCGTCCCGGCGACCGGCGCCTACTGCGCCTCGCTCGCGAGCAACTACAACCACGTCCCGCGGCCGCCGATCGTGGCGGTGCGGGAGGGGCGCTCGCGGGTGATCGTCCGCGGCGAGACCGTCCACGACCTGCTGGCCCGCGACGCGGGCATCGACGGGGCGCACGCCCCCGAGGGAGCACGATGACCCACCCCGAAGGAGCACCCATTGACTGACTACAGACGACTTCGCGTGGCGCTGCTGGGCGCCGGGGCCGTCGGCTCCCAGGTGGCGGCCCTCCTGCTCCGCCACGGCGACGAGCTGGCCGACCGCGCGGGTGCCGCGCTGGACCTGGCCGGAATCGCGGTCCGTGACCTCGACGCGCCCCGCGACGTCGAGCTCCCGAAGGAGCTCTTCACGACCGACGCCGAGTCGCTCATCCTCGGCGCCGACATCGTGATCGAGCTCATCGGCGGCATCGAGCCCGCCCGCACCAACATCCTCCAGGCGATCGGCTCGGGAGCCGACGTCGTCACGGCCAACAAGGCGCTGCTGGCCACCCACGGACCGGAGCTGTTCGAGGCGGCGGATCGCGTCGGCGCCTCGGTCTACTACGAGGCGGCGGCCGCGGGTGCCATCCCGATCATCCGTCCGCTGCGCGACTCGCTCGCGGGCGACCGCGTCGTGCGGATCATGGGCATCGTCAACGGCACCACGAACTACATCCTCGACCGGATGGACACCGAGGGCGCCGACTTCGCCGACGTGCTGGCGGACGCGCAGCGCCTCGGATATGCGGAGGCCGACCCGACCGCGGACGTCGAAGGCTACGACGCCGCGCAGAAGGCCGCGATCCTCGCCAGCCTCGCCTTCCACACCGCGGTGCCGCTGGAGGCGGTGCACCGCGAGGGGATCACCACCATCACGGCGTCGATGATCGAGGAGGCCCGCGCGGCGGGCTTCGTGATCAAGCTGCTCGCCGTCTGCGAGCGCATCGAGGCCGACGGCGCCGAGTCCATCTCGGTGCGGGTCTACCCCGCCCTCGTGCCGGTCGCCCACCCTCTCGCCTCCGTGCACGGTGCCAACAACGCCGTCTTCGTCGAGGCCGAGGCGGCGGGCTCCCTCATGTTCTACGGCGCCGGCGCGGGCGGTATCCAGACGGCCTCGGCCGTGCTCGGCGACGTGGTCTCCGCCGCTCGTCGGCACATCGCCGGCGGCGTCGGCGTG
Organism: Microbacterium sp. NPDC057658; assembly: GCF_042799975.1. Taxonomy (NCBI): domain Bacteria; kingdom Bacillati; phylum Actinomycetota; class Actinomycetes; order Micrococcales; family Microbacteriaceae; genus Microbacterium; species Microbacterium sp. NPDC057658. The sequence continues at coordinate 1,851,227 of NZ_JBHVHT010000001.1, forward strand.
GGCGAGTCCACCCGGGCGAACCTCCCCGTCGTGCCCATCGGCCACGTGACCACGCGCTACCAGATCACCCTCGAGGTCTCCGACGCCCCCGGCGTGCTGGCGACCGTCGCCGGTATCCTCAGCGACGGCGGGGTGTCCGTCGCGACCGTCGTCCAGACCGTCGAGGGGGAGGACGAGCCGACCGCACGCCTCATCATCGGCACGCATCGCGCGACGGAGCAGGCCCTCAGCGACACGGTGGACGTGCTCGCGGGCAGCGACGTCGTCGCCCGCGTGGTGTCCGTCCTCCGGGTGGAAGGCGAGTGACCACCGTGACGGCCACGGCTCCCGCCCCCGAGGAGCACGGTGCGCGTGTGGGTCGCACGGTCGAGGTGACGGTGCCGGCGACGAGCGCCAACCTCGGCCCCGGCTTCGACACGCTCGGCCTGGCGCTCAGCATCTACGACCGGCTCGAGGTGACGGCGCTCCCCGAGGGGCAGCTCGAGATCGAGGTCTCCGGTTCCGGTGCCGAGGACATCCCGCGGGATGCCTCCAACCTCATCGTCCGGACGATCGCCCACGTGTTCGCCGACGCAGGCCGGCCTATGCCCGGTCTGCGCATCGTGGCCGAGAACGCCGTCCCGCACGGCCGAGGCCTCGGGTCCTCCGGCGCGGCCGTCGCTGCCGGTGTGCTCGCGGCGAAGGGGCTGCTGGCGGGAGACGTCGACATCTCCGACACCGATCTGCTGCGCCTGGCGACCGAGCTGGAGGGCCACCCGGACAACGTGGCCCCTGCGCTGTTCGGCGGGCTCACGATCGCGTGGATGGGGGAGCGCGGCCCGCAGCACAAGAAGCTCCTCGTGCACCGCGGCGTCTCCCCGCTCGTCCTCGTCCCGGCGTACACGATGTCCACCTCGCAGGCCCGGTCGCTGCAGCCGCCGCACGTCTCCACGGCCGACGCGGTGTTCAACGTGTCCCGGTCCGCACTGCTCATCGCCGCGCTGATGCAGAGCCCGGAGCTGCTGCTCGACGCGACCGCCGACCGCCTGCACCAGGACTACCGCGCTGGTGCCATGCCGGAGACGCAGCGCCTCGTGCAGGCTCTGCGTGCCGCCGGATTCGCGGCGGTCGTCTCCGGCGCCGGACCCAGCGTGCTCGTGCTCGCCGACGGTCCCGGCAGCCGTCTGGACGCCGTCGAGGTGGCCAATCAGGTGACCGACACCCCGTGGGAGGCGCTCCTGCTCGCCGTCGACGTCCGTGGTGGTACAGTGGGGGATCGAGCGGAGGGCTCCACGTAGCATTCGTGAATCTGGCCCCATTGCATCTCTTGCAAGACCCGCACGCGAACCCCTGAGGCCCAAGTGCCGAGGCTGGCTGACGCCGAGCGTCAGCCCGTGCGATCGTGCGCAGCACCCGTTGTGCGCGTTCACGCTCATTTCCCATGACCTATAAGGGAGTACTCGTGGAGAACCTCTCCGAGACCCAGAACGATCAGGCGGCTCCGACCGCCGATGCCCCCGTCGCCGAGCAGGCGACCGAATCCGCTCCGGCCAAGAAGCGCGCACCGCGTCGGGCGAACACCGCTACGGCTGCGGCCAAGGCGGCCAAGGCCGCGGAGGAGTCCGGCTCGGCGGAGGCCCCTGCGGCTGCCGGCGACTCCGCCGAGGCGGCGGAGGCGGCCCCGAAGGCGAAGGCTCCGCGCCGCACGCGGGCGAAGAAGGCGGACGCCGAGGCTCCGGCCGAGGCCGCACCGGCCGAAGCGGCACCGGCTGCCGAGACCACCGAGGCGCCCGCCGAGGCCCCCAAGTCCGCCCGCGGCCGTCGCACGAAGAAGGCGGATGCCGAGGCCTCGGAGGCGAAGACCGAGAAGGCCGAGGCCGCACCGGCCGACAGCGCGGCGGAGACCGCCGACGCGGGCACCGCCCAGGGCGGCCGCGCCAAGAACGACGCGGCGAAGAGCGAGTCGAAGAACGACGGCGCTGCCGCGAAGAACGAGGCCGAGGCGGACGCTCCCTCGAAGGACTCGTCCGGCGAGGCCGACAACGGCGAGGAGCAGGGCGGTCGGGGCCGCAGCCGCAACCGCAACCGCAACCGTGGCCGTGGCCAGGGCGGCGGTCAGGAGCAGGCGCAGAACGCGCCGGCCGACGACGACCAGTCGGGTAACGGCAACGGCCGCAACCGTCAGCGCAACAAGCGTCGCAGCGGCGGCCAGGTCGACGAGTTCGAGACGGAGATCACCGAGGACGACGTCCTCATCCCGATCGCCGGCATCCTCGACGTGCTCGACAACTACGCCTTCGTGCGCACCACCGGTTACCTGGCCGGCCCGAGCGACGTCTACGTCTCGCTCGGCCAGGTCAAGAAGTACAACCTCCGCAAGGGCGACGCCGTCGTCGGCTCCATCAAGCAGCCGCGCGAGGGCGAGCAGCAGGGTCGGCAGAAGTACAACGCCCTGGTCAAGGTCGACTCGATCAACGGCCTCTCGGTCGACGATGCGGCCACCCGCGTGGAGTTCGGCAAGCTCACCCCGCTCTACCCGCAGGAGCGTCTGCGGCTGGAGACGGCTCCGGAGAAGCTCACGCAGCGGATCATCGACCTCGTCGCGCCGATCGGCAAGGGCCAGCGCGGCCTCATCGTCGCACCGCCCAAGGCCGGCAAGACGATCGTCCTGCAGCAGATCGCCAACGCGATCGCGCAGAACAACCCCGAGGTCCACCTCATGGTCGTGCTCGTCGACGAGCGCCCCGAAGAGGTCACCGACATGGAGCGCACCGTGAAGGGCGAGGTCATCGCCTCCACCTTCGACCGCCCCGCGGAGGACCACACGACGGTCGCCGAGCTCGCGATCGAGCGGGCCAAGCGCCTCGTCGAGCTGGGCCGCGACGTGGTCGTGCTGCTCGACTCGATCACCCGCCTCGGGCGCGCGTACAACCTGGCCGCTCCGGCGTCCGGCCGCGTGCTCACCGGCGGCGTCGACGCGTCCGCGCTTTACCCGCCGAAGCGCTTCTTCGGTGCCGCGCGCAACATCGAGAACGGCGGATCCCTCACGATCCTCGCCACCGCGCTCGTCGAGACCGGTTCCAAGATGGACGAGGTCATCTTCGAGGAGTTCAAGGGCACCGGCAACAGCGAGCTGCGGCTGTCGCGTCAGCTGGCCGACAAGCGGATCTTCCCGGCGGTCGACGTCAACGCGTCCAGCACCCGCCGCGAGGAGATGCTGCTCTCGGCCGACGAGGTCAAGATCACCTGGAAGCTGCGCCGTGCTCTCGCCGGCCTCGACCCGCAGCAGGCGCTGGAGGTCGTGCTCGGCAAGCTCAGGGAGACCCACTCCAACGTGGAGTTCCTCGTGCAGATGCAGAAGTCCATCCCGACGCTGCCCTCGGGCGCTCACGGGCACGACAACAACATCCGCTGAGGACCGACGTGTTCGAGTCCGTCCAGACTTTGATCGACGAGCATCGCCGGGTCCAGGAGGAGCTTTCCGACCCGGCGGTGCACGCCGACGCGGCCCGCGCCAAGCGCGTCAACCGTCGGTACGCCGAGCTGTCGCGCATCGTGGCGGCGCATGAGGCGTGGACGGCTGCCGTCGACGATCTGGAGGCGGCGCGGGAGCTGGCCCGTGAGGACGAGGCCTTCGCCGCGGAGGTCCCCGCCCTCGAAGAGGGCGTGCAGGCGGCGCAGGAGCGCCTGCGGCGCCTCCTCATCCCGCGCGACCCGGACGACGCCCGCGACGTGATCATGGAGATCAAGGCGGGGGAGGGCGGCGCGGAGTCGGCCCTGTTCGCCGCGGATCTGCTGCGCATGTACGTGCAGTACGCCGCGTCGAAGGGGTGGAAGACCGAGCTGCTCGAGCGCAACGAGTCCGACCTCGGCGGCTACAAGGACGTCCAGGTCGCCATCAAGGGTTCCTCGTCCGACCCCGCACAGGGTGTCTGGGCGCATCTGAAGTATGAGGGCGGCGTGCACCGCGTGCAGCGGGTTCCCGCCACGGAGTCGCAGGGCCGCATCCACACCTCCACGACCGGCGTGCTCGTGTTCCCCGAGGTGGACGAGCCCGAGGAGATCCAGATCGATCAGAACGATCTGAAGATCGACGTGTTCCGCTCGTCGGGCCCCGGCGGGCAGTCGGTGAACACCACCGACTCCGCTGTCCGCATCACGCACGTGCCCACCGGGATCGTCGTGTCGATGCAGAACGAGAAGTCGCAGCTGCAGAACCGCGAGGCGGCGATGCGGGTGCTGCGTGCCCGGCTGCTGGCCAAGCAGCAGGAGGAGCTCGATGCGGCCGCCTCGGACGCGCGCAAGTCGCAGATCCGCGGCATGGACCGCTCGGAGCGCATCCGCACCTACAACTTCCCCGAGAACCGGATCGCGGATCACCGCACCGGGTTCAAGGCGTACAACCTCGATCAGGTCATGGACGGCGCGCTCGACCCCATCATCGAGAGCGCCATCGCCGCCGACGAAGAGGCCCGTCTGGCCGCCGTCGGCTCCGAGGGCTGAGCGGCCGCCGCGACGGCGTCAGGTGCGCGCGGCGTACCGGTGCTCGGGACGCCCGGTCGACCCGTAGCGCAAGCGCACCTCGACGATGGTCCGTGCGGCGAGAGCCGCGAGGTGCCGTTGCGCCGTGGCCCGGGAGATGCCGACCCGCTCGGCGACCTCCGCCGCTGAAGCCTCGCCGTCGCCGAGCGCCGCGAGCACGCGCTGCTCGGTGGCCGAGCGCGACAGGGAGACCGGCTCGCCGCCGCCGTGCAGGATCGCCAGCGCGCGGTCCACGTCCTCCTGCGTGACGGGCCGATCACCCGCGAGCAGGTTGCGGTAGCGGGTGTACCGGTCGAGGAGTCCCGTGAGAGCACGTCGGTCGAAAGGCTTCACGAGGTAGCCCACGGCGCCGGCTCGCAGTGCGCGGCGCACGGTGGGCGCGTCGTCCGCGGCGGAGATGAGGATCGCGTCGACCCCGAGCTCGCGGACGAGTCCGATGCCGTCCCCGTCGGGGAGGTAGACGTCGGCGAGCAGGAGGTCGGGGCGTGTCGAGCGCACGAGGTCGCGCGCCTCGGCGCAGGACCGCGCGGTCCCGGTCACGGTGTATCCGGGCTGATCGTCCACGATCGTCCGGTGCAGGTCAGCCACCCGGAAGTCGTCGTCGAGGATGAGCGCGCGCAGCGGTTCGGTCATCGGTCCTCCTTCGGGACACGCGGAGCGGGGTCGACGGCATCCCCGAGCCGGGCGGCGAAGACCGCGCCGTGATCGGGACCGCCGGAGTCGATGATCCAGAGGTCGCCGCCGCTGCGGCGGGCGATCTCCGTCGCGAGCGGCAGTCCGATGCCGTGTCCGTGCACGGAGTCCGCGCTCCCGTCGTCGGCGTGCGGCCGGGGGTCGGACGGGCGGAGCCCCTCGCCGGAGTCGGCCACCGTGACGACGAGCGCGTCACCGTCGCTCAGCACCGAGACCTCCACCCACCGCGGCTCCCGCGCGCCCGCGACGGCGGCCACGACCGCGTTGTCCACGAGGTTGCCGAGCACGCTGGCCACGTCCTCCGCTCGACGGACGGTGCCGATCACCTGGGTGTCCGCCGCAATCCGCAGGGCGACGCCCCGTTCGGCGGCCTCGACGCCCTTGGCTCCGAGGAAGGCGTGCAGGAACGGGTCGCCCACGAGGTCGAGTCCGGTGACGGGGAACGCCACCGGACCGCGGCTCACCAGCTCGTCGAGGAACGCCCTGGCGTCGTCGACGCGACCGGCGTCGATGAGGCCCGCGGCCACATGGAGGCGGTTCGCGAACTCGTGGCGTTGGACACGCAGCGCGGAGGTCATCGTCCGGACGGCCTCCAGTCGCTCGGTCAGGGCGATGAGGTCGGTGCGGTCGCGCACGATCAGCACATCGCCGAGCGCGCGCCCGTCGCGTCGCACCGCGCGCGACTCGAGGTACAGCATCCGGTCGCCCACGACGGCCTCCGCGCGGTCGCGGGCCCCGGTGGCGGTGTCGCGCACGACAGGGGGGAGGGGAAGCGCGTCCACGGTGCGGCCGACCGGATCGTGGAGCCCGAGACGCCGGTCCGCCGCGGCATTGCTCACGCGCACGACGCCGTCCTGATCGACCGCGAGCACGCCGTCGCCGACGCCGTCGAGCACCGCCGTCTGATTCTGCACGAGGGCGACCAGCTCCTCGGGCTGCACGCCGATGGTCAACCGTTCCCAGCGCCGGCGCAGGAGGAGGAAGGTCAGGAGGGCGAGGGCGAGCGCGCCGGCGGCGGTCAGACCGAGAGCGGCGAGCAGCGGCGGCAGGTCGTCGAAGACGCCGTTGCGCTCGAACCCGACGCTGATCTCGCCGACCGGCGTGCCGGAGTCGTCGCGCACCGGCACCTTCGCGCGGGCGGACTCGCCGAGCGTGCCGGTCTGCCAGTCGACCACCTCGCGTCCCGCCAGCACCGCGGCGAACGGGGTGCTCACGACCTCGCCGATCCGCGAGGGCAGCGGATGGGCGAGTCGGATGCCTTCATCGTCCGTGATGACGACGAACAGGGCCCCGGTGCGGGCCATGACGTCGGTGGCGATCTGCTGCAGGTCTCCGTCGCGCAGCGCCTCCGCGTCCGGCTCGTCGTCCGACGCGGAGATGGCGGCGACCGCCGCCCGCACCTGCGCGTCCTCGGCCAGGGTCCTCGCGATGCCGAGCGCGGTCGACTCCGCCTCGGCGCGCAGCTGCTGGACCGCGAGGGCGAGGTACACGCCCGTGCACAGCGTCACGACGAGGGCGACGGCGGCGAGGTGCAGCAGCAGCGCGCGGGTCGCGAACCGGACCCGTCTCCGCGGGGACATCGACACCTCCTCGACGCGCAATATGCGCAGAAGTCACGGTACGCGCACAAGACGCGGTTATGCGGCATACCGCGCTCGGCGTCTCCGGATTCCCTAGCCTCGTCAGGATCCGTCAGCGATGACGGAGCGACGACGAAGGAGTCACGCATGTTCCACGCATCGACCGCGCTGATCGCTGCCGCCGAGGAGGAGGCACCGACCTACGACGTGGCCTTCGTGCCGCCGGAGGGTGTGCTCGTCATCCTCGGCTTCACGATGGTCCTCGTGTTCATGACGCTGATCATGACCAAGCGCCTCACCCCGATGGTGGCCCTGATCCTCGTGCCGACCGCCTTCGGGCTCTTCGCGGGAGCAGGGCTCGGGCTCGGCGACATGATCCTCGACTCGATCGGCACCATGGCGCCCACGGCCGCGCTGCTGATGTTCGCAATCATGTTCTTCGGCATCATGATCGACGTCGGCCTCTTCGATCCCCTCATCCGGCTGATCACGCGGGTGCTCGGCGACGACCCCGCGAAGGTGGTGCTCGGGACGGCGATCCTCGCGGGCGCGGTGTCCCTCGACGGCGACGGCTCGACGACCTTCATCATCACGACCTCCGCGATGCTGCCCATCTACCTCCGCCTCGGCATGAGCCCCGTCGTCCTCACCTGTGTCGCCGGCCTCATGAACGGCACGCTCAACATCGTTCCGTGGGGCGGCCCGACCGTGCGCGCCGCGACCGCGCTCGGTGTCCAGCCGACGGAGATCTTCGTGCCGATGCTCCCCGCCCTCGGCGCAGGCATCGTCGTGACGCTCGGCTTCGCCTGGCTCCTCGGGCTGGGGGAGCGGCGGCGTCTGGGGCGGATCGACGCGGACGGCCGGCTCACCGGAGCCGACGGCGGCGTCCTCTCCTCGGTGCCCCGGATCTTCCGCGGTGCCGAGCTCAAGCCGGGCGCTCGTGCCTCGCTGCGCACCGGCAACCTCGTCGTCGTCGCCGGCGGACACGCTCCGGTCGCCGCCGGGAGCGTCGACCCCGCGGACACGGCGATGGCCGACACCATGCTGGATCCCGCCCGCCCGACCCTGCGTCCGCGGCTGATCTGGTTCAACCTCCTCCTGACCGTCGCGGTCATGGTGCTCCTGGTGATCGACATCCTGCCGCTGCCCTACGTGTTCATGGTCGGCGCGGGCATCGCGCTCGTCGTCAACTTCCGCGGCATCAAGGACCAGGCGGCGGAGATCGTCGCGCACGCCCCGAGCATCGTCGGCGTCGTGTCGATGGTCATCGCCGCCGGCGTCCTCGTGGGGGTCCTCTCCGGCACCGGCATGGTCGACGCGATGGCGACGTGGATCACGAACGTGCTGCCGCCCGCACTCGGCCCGTTCCTCGCCCCGATCACGGGCGTGCTGTCCATCCCGTTCACGTTCTTCATGTCGAACGACGCCTTCTACTTCGGGATCCTCCCCGTGCTCGCCCAGAGCGCGGCGAACTTCGGCATCGATCCGGTCGAGATGGCCAGGGCCTCGATCACCGGGCAGCCGGTGCATCTGCAGAGCCCGCTCGTGCCCGCGATCCTGCTGCTCGTCTCCCTCGCCGGGGTGAACCTCGGAGACCACCATCGCAAGGTGCTGTGGCGCGCGGTCATCGTGTCGCTCGTGATGCTGGGGATCGGCATCCTGGTCGGTGCCGTCCCGTTCTTCGTCGCGCAGTGACCGCGCCCCGGTGCCGCGCTAGGCTCGCCCCGTGATCACACTCCTGTATCGCGGCCTGATGTACCTCGTGTCGGCCGGCCTCGGTCTGCTGGCGGCGGACCTCCTCCTCGACGGTTTCCAGATCCAGTGGGACCAGTGGTGGGGGTTCGTCGTGTGCATCGTCGTGTTCGCCGTGCTGCAGAGCGTTCTGTCGCCGTGGGTCAGCAGGCTCGCCGACCGCTATGCGCCCGTGCTCATGGGCGGCATCGGGATCTTCTCCACGCTCATCGCCCTCATGGTCGTCGTGCTGCTTCCCATCGGGGGCCTGCGCATCGTCGACCTGACCGGGTGGCTGCTGGGCGCCGTCATCGTCTGGCTCGTGACGGCGCTCGGCAGCGTGCTGCTGCCGCTCATCTTCCTGCGGCGCCGGATGGAGGGCCGCAGCGGCCGTCGCTCGGGTCGAAGGGCTGCGCGTCAGATGGAGTAGTCCGGGGCGGTCAGCAGCGCCCTGGTGTCCTCACCGGCGGTCCGCTGACGCGGCTTCGCCGGCACACCCACGAGCACGCTGTCGGCGGGGGCGTCCTTGGTGACCACGGCGTTGGCGCCCACCACCGAACGGGCTCCGACCGTGACGGGGCCGAGGATCTTCGCCCCCGCGCCCACGGCCACGCCGTCCTGCAGGGTGGGGTGCCGCTTGCCGACGTCCCTGGTCCGGCCGCCGAGGGTCACACCGTGGTACATCAGCACGTCATCACCGATCTCCGCCGTCTCGCCGATGACGACGCCCATGCCGTGATCGATGAAGAAGCGTCGGCCGATCCGGGCGCCGGGATGGATCTCGACGCCCGTCAGCCACCGGGCGACCTGCGACCCGGTGCGGGCGAGGAGCCGGAGGCGCAGCCGCCACAGCGCGTGCGAGATGCGGTGCGCCCAGATCGCGTGCAGCCCCGGGTAGAGCAGCGCGACCTCGACCGCGGTGCGCGCGGCCGGGTCGCGAAGGCGCGCGGCGGCGATGTCCTCGCGCATTCGCCCGATCATGCCCATCGACGACCTCAGTCCTCGCGCAGATCCTCGAACAGGGCGGTGGAGAGGTACCGCTCGCCGGTGTCCGGGATGATCACGACGATGGTCTTGCCGGCGTTCTCCGGGCGCGCGGCGACGGTCAGCGCGGCCGAGACGGCGGCACCGGAGGACATGCCGACCAGCAGACCCTCCTTCGCCGCGAGCGCGCGGGCCACGCGCAGCGAGTCCTCGAACTCCGCCGTGATGATCTCGTCGAGCACCTCGCGGTCGAGCACGTCGGGCACGAAGTTCGGGCCGATGCCCTGGATCTTGTGCGGTCCGGGGTGCCCTTCGGTCAGGACGGGGGAGTCCTTGGGCTCGACGGCGATGACCTGGACCTCGGGCTTCGCCGCCTTCAGGGCCTGCCCGGTGCCGGTGACCGTGCCGCCCGTGCCCACGCCGGCGATGAAGATGTCGACCGCGCCGTCGGTGTCGCGCAGGATCTCCTGCGCCGTGGTCTCGCGGTGGATCTGCGGGTTCGCCGCGTTCTCGAACTGGCGGATCCAGATGGCGCCCGGGGTCTCGTCGACGATGCGCTTGACCTCCTCGATCGCCCCCTTCATGCCCTTCGTGGGGTCGGTGAGGACGATCTCCGCGCCGAACGCCTTGAGCAGCACGCGGCGCTCCTTCGACATCGAGGCGGGCATCGTGAGGATGACGCGGTAGCCGCGCGCGGCGCCCACCATGGCGAGGGCGATGCCGGTGTTGCCGCTCGTCGACTCCACGATCGTCCCGCCGGGGGCGAGCTCGCCGGCGGCCTCGGCGGCGTTGATCATGGCGATGCCGATGCGGTCCTTCACGCTGGACGCCGGGTTGTAGTACTCGAGCTTCGCGAGCACGGTGGCGCCGAGGCCCTCGGTCACGCGGTTGAGGCGGACGAGCGGGGTGTTCCCGAAAGCGGTGGTGATGTCGGGGTGGATGCCGGACATGGGGGAGCCTTCCTGTGCGGGTGCGCTGCCGATCCAGCCTAGGCGAGCGCGATGGGGGACGGGGCATTGTGACGGTCGCGCACTCTACGCTGGAGCCATGCCCGACCTCTCCCTCGCCGCCGCCGTGCGCGCCGCGGCGCAGCGTCTCGCCGACGCCGGCGTGCCCGACCCCCTCGTCGATGCGGAGCTGCTCGCCGGACACGTCCGCGGACAGCGCAGGGGAGAGGTGCAGGCGGCGGTGATCCGCGGCGACCGGCTCACCGATGACGACGCGGCGGCGCTGGACGCCCTCGTCGACCGCCGCGCGCGCAGGGAGCCGTTGCAGCACCTCACCGGAACTGCGCCGTTCCGGCACCTGGAGCTCGCGGTCGGCCCTGGCGTCTTCGTCCCGCGTCCCGAGACGGAGACGGTGGTGCAGTACGCGATCGACGCTCTCCTGGGTTCGGGGGAGCCGTCACCGATCGGGGTCGACCTCGGCACCGGCAGCGGCGCGATCGCGCTCGCGATGGCCACCGAGGTGCCGCACGCCCGGGTGTACGCCGCTGAGCTCTCTCCGGAGGCGCACGCCTGGGCCCGACGCAACGTCGCGGGCGTCGAGAACCTCACCCTCGTGCTCTCGGACCTGGCAGACGCGTTCCCCGAGCTCGATGGCACCGCGAGCGTCGTCATCTCCAACCCGCCGTACGTGCCGGCGCAGGCGATCCCCCGCGATCCGGAGGTCCGGCTGTTCGATCCGGCGCTGGCCCTCTACGGCGGAGAGGACGGTCTCGACGTCGTCCGCGTCCTCAGCACGCGCGCACTGCGACTGCTCCGGCCCGGGGGGACGCTGGTGATCGAGCACGGTGAGCTGCAGGGCGCTCCGATCCGGGAGCTGCTCGCGGCGGACGGCTGGCGGGCCGCGGCCACCCATCGCGATCTGACGCTGCGCGATCGCGCCACCACCGCCGTGCGTCCCTGATCAGCAGACGTCGAGGTCGTCCCGAACCCGCCCCGCGTAGAATCGAACCGTCATGTCCCCCATCTTCGACTGCAGCGACGAGGCGCAGCTGCTCGCCGGGATGCGCAACGCGCGTCAGGCGATCGGCCGCGGCGACCTCATCGTCATCCCCACCGACACCGTCTACGGCGTCGCCGCCGACGCCTTCTCGCCGCCCGCGGTGCAGCGCCTCCTGGATGCCAAGGGGCGCGGCCGCAATCAGCCGCCGCCCGTTCTCGTCGGCACGAAGGAGACGCTGACGGCCCTCGCGGAGGAGGTCCCGGAGCCGGTCCAGCGCCTCGTCGACGCCTTCTGGCCCGGCGGCCTCACGATCGTCCTTCCCGCGCAGCCCTCGCTGGTGTGGGACCTGGGGGAGACCAGGGGGACCGTGGCCGTGCGCATGCCCGAGGGGCGCGTGGTTCTCGAACTGCTGGCCGAGACCGGGCCGCTCGCGGTGTCCAGCGCCAACCTCACCGGCAAGGCGGCGGCGATCTCCGCGCTCGACGCCGAGAAGATGCTGGGCGACAGCGTCGCGGTGTATCTGGACGACGGCATGAGCAGGAACGGCGTCGCGTCCACGATCATCGACGCCACCTCGCTCGTCCGCCGCGCCTCCGACGCCGAGCCGGGCGTGGTCCGGGTCCTGCGGGACGGCGTGGTGACGAGAGAGCAGCTGCGCGAGGTCCTGGGCGATCTGCTCGAGCCGGAGCCGCAGGACGGGGATTCGTGAAGCAGTACCTCTTCACGATCATCGTCACCGCCGCGATCACCTTCGTGCTGACGTGGGCGGTGTGGCGGTTGAGCCTGCGCTTCAAGCTGTATCCCGGCATCCGCGAGCGCGACGTGCACACCACGCCGACGCCCCGCCTCGGCGGCGTCGCGATCTTCTTCGGCATCGTGGCCGCCTTCGCGATCTCGGCGGCCAACCCCTTCTTCCAGAGCATCTGGACGCCCCCGCAGACCATGTGGTCCATCCTTGCGGCCGCCCTCCTCATCGCCGTGATCGGGGTCATGGACGACCTCTGGGACATCGACTGGATGATCAAGCTCGGCGCGCAGTTCCTCGCCGCGGGCATCATCACCGTGGGTGGCGGCCTGCAGATCCTCTCCCTGCCGTTCGGCGACCTCATCGTGGTGTCGAGCTGGCTGAGCATCACGATCACGATGTTCGCGATCGTGATCGTCATGAACGCCGTGAACTTCATCGACGGCCTCGACGGTCTCGTCGCCGGCGTCTGCCTGATCTCCAACGGGGTGTTCTTCGCCTACTCGTACATCTTCACGCGCGACTCCGGTGCCTCGAGCTACTTCAACCTCTCCACGTTCCTCGCCGCGGTCCTCATCGGGGCGTGCCTCGGGTTCCTGCCGTTGAACTGGAGCCCGGCGAAGCTGTTCATGGGCGACTCCGGTGCGCTCGTCATCGGCCTGCTCATGGCGACGTCGGCCATCGCGATCACCGGACAGATGGACCCCTCGGCGCTGGACCCGGAGCGCCTCGGACGCTCGCAGCTGATCGGCGCCTTCCTGCCCATCCTGCTTCCGCTGCTCGTCGTGCTCCTGCCGCTCCTGGACTTCGGGCTCGCCGTGCTGCGCCGGATGAGCGCCGGCCGCTCGCCGTTCTCCCCGGACCGCAAGCACCTGCACCACCGGATGCTGGACCTCGGTCACCGCGACCGCGACGCCGTCCTCATCTTCTACGCCTGGACGGCCGTCATCTCGCTCGCCGTCCTCCTGATGTACGTCGGCGCCAGGGAGGACTGGCCGGGCCAGTACATCCCCGGCGTCGTGTTCGGCGTCGTCGGCATCGCCGCGTGCCTCGTCATCACCCTGAGTCCCACCCGCCGACGCAAGACCGCCGCGGGCGCCGCGCCCGACCCGATCCCTCTGGAGCCCCGATGAGCCCGAGCCCCGTTTCCAGCACCCCGATCCTGCGTCGCACGCTCATCTGGTCGGCCGTGGCCACCGTCGTGCTCGCCCTCGTCGCCGGCGGCATCGGATTCGCCGTCGCGCAGGGGGAGGGGCTGATCAGCGGACTGCTCGGCGTGCTCCTCGCTGCGCTCTTCCTCGGCATCACCGGGCTGAGCATCCTCATCGCGAACCGGTGGTACGGCGACCCGCTCTATGTGCAGCTCTTCTTCGCGATCGTGCTCGGCGGCTGGCTGCTGAAGCTCGGCGTCTTCGTCGTCGTGATGATCCTGCTCGCGGGACAGCCGTGGATCGAGCCGATGGTGTTCTTCCTGTCGATCGTGGCGGGCGTGCTCATGTCGCTGATCATCGACGTGGTCGTCCTGACCCAGATGCGCCTGCCGAACGTCAGCGACACCACGCTGCCCACCGAGGTGCCGGAGGACCGCGCCCCGGGAGCAGCGAACGATGCCCCGGACGGCCCGGCGGACACGGCCCCGCGGTCTTAGGGCACCCTTGGATTCTGATAGTGTTGAGGAGTGCCCGCCGCTCGCCCGCGAGCGCTTGCGCTGTGTAGCACACCGACCATCGTCGCCCCGGTTCTGACCGGTGCCCCGAAGCTGGAGCCCGCGCTGTTTAATCTTGCTGCGACCCTGACCCCCCGACTCGCGTCCTCTGATGGCGAGTTCCACGGCCCTTCGATCGATGAGTTCTTCCCGGAGATCCTCTTCCACGTCGGACCCATCCCGGTCAACCGGATCCACCTGATCCAGTTGCTCTCGGTGATCGCCGTCGTCCTGATCCTCTGGCTCGGCACCCGCCGCATGAAGGTCGTGCCCGGCCGGTTCCAGAGCCTCGTCGAGATGGGCCTCGGCTTCGTCCGCGGCGGCATCGCCCACGACCTGTTGGGCCGCAAGGACGGCGACCGGTTCCTGCCGATCCTCACCACGATCTTCTTCATGGTGCTGTTCATGAACATCACGGGCATCATCCCGTTCCTGAACATGCCGGGAACGGCGATCATCGCGGTGCCGCTCACGCTCGCCGTGGTCAGCTACGTCACGTTCATCTACGCCGGCATCAAGAAGAGCCCGAAGAACTTCTTCAAGAACGCCCTCTTCCCGTCGGGCGTGCCGTGGCCGGTCTACTTCATCGTCACGCCGATCGAGCTCATCTCGACGTTCATCATCCGCCCGGTGACCCTCACCCTGCGACTGCTGATGAACCTCGTCGTCGGCCACATGATCCTGGTCCTCTGCTTCGCAGCGACCCAGTTCTTCTTCTTCACCGCGGGTGGCGGCTGGGCCGCCCTCGGTATCGGAACCCTCGCCTTCGGTGGCGCCTTCACTCTCTTCGAGATCCTGGTGGCCGTCCTGCAGGCATACGTCTTCACCGTCCTCACCGCGGTCTACATCCAGCTCGCGGTCGCAGAAGAGCACTGAGCGGGCGGGCAACAGCCCTCCCACCCAACGAAAGGAAAAACCCGTGGACGCAACTACGGTTCTCGCTGAAATCAACGGCCACCTCGCGGCGGTCGGCTACGGCCTCGCGGCCATCGGCCCGGCCATCGGTGTGGGCATCGTGGTCGGCAAGACCATCGAGGGCGTCGCCCGTCAGCCCGAGCTGGCCGGTCGCCTGCAGGTCCTCATGTGGATCGGTATCGCCTTCACCGAGGCGCTTGCGTTCGTCGGCATCGCCGTCGGATTCATCCCCTTCCCGTAATCCCCACCGACTTCTGAAGGAGACAGGATGCTGAACGCTCTTGTCACGAACCTCGCGGCTGAGGGTGAGGCGGCGAACAACCCGCTGATCCCCGCGTGGTACGACATCATCTGGTCGGGCTTCTGGTTCCTCATCATCCTCGCCGTCGTGTGGAAGGTCGCCCTTCCCCGTCTGACGAAGATGCTCGACGAGCGGTCCGCCGCCATCGAGGGCAACATCGCCAAGGCCGATGAGGCGCAGAAGCAGGCGGAAGCGGCTCTCGAGGAGTACACCCGGCAGCTCGCCGAGGCGCGTACCGAGGCCGGTGAGATCCGTGAGGCCGCCCGTGAGGACGGCAAGAAGATCATCGCCGAGGCGAAGGAGACCGCAGCCAGCGAGGCCGCGCGTCTGACCGCCACCGCGCACACGCAGATCGAGGCCGAGCGCCAGACGGCTCTCGTCTCCCTGCGCAGCGAGGTCGGCTCGCTCGCTCTCGACCTCGCCGGCGGCGTGGTCGGCGAGACGCTCTCCGACGACGCTCGCGCGGCCGCCGTGGTCGACCGCTTCCTCGCCGATCTCGAAGCATCCGAGAAGGCGGCTCAGTAATGGGCAGCGCGACCGCTCAGGCACTCGCGGCATCCACTCAGACGCTTGCCGCAGCGAAGGACGTCACCCTCGAGACCGCGCGCGAGCTGTTCGCGGCCGCGCGGGCCGTGGGCGAATCGTCTCAGCTGAGCGGCGCGCTGGCTGACCCCTCGGCTCCGACCACGGCCCGGCAGAACGTCGTGTCCGCGGTGTTCGGCCAGTACGGCTCCGCAGCGCAGGACGTCCTGCGCACCGCGGTCGCCGAGCGCTGGTCGAACGCGTCCGAGCTGATCGACGGCCTCGAAGAGCTCGCGATCCGGGCGGCGACCATCGCCGAGCCCGGCGCGGACATCGAGGGAGAGCTCTTCGGCTTCTCGCGCGTGATCGCGGCGAACCCGGAGCTCGAACTCGCTCTCGGCAGCCGGCTCGGGGGAGAGGACGCGAAGGCCGCCCTGGTCGAGCGTCTCCTCGCCGACGCCTCCGCCAGCGCTCCGACGGCCCTCATCGTCACGTCCCTCGTGCGTCAGCCGCGCGAGCGCCGGGTGCGGCAGCTGCTGAGCCGGGCGATGCGCATCGTCTCGAGCCAGCGCGGCCGCCTCGTGGCCACGGTGCACACGGCGACCGAGCTCAGCGACGCCCAGCGCACGCGACTCGGCCAGACGCTCTCGCAGCGATACGGCGGCCAGGTGTCCCTCAACGTCGTCATCGACCCCAGCGTCGTCGGAGGCCTGCGCGTGCAGATCGCCGATGACGTCATCGACGGCAGCATCTCCGCACGACTCGCCGACCTTCGCCAGAAGCTCGCGGGCTAACACGACTTCGCGCGGGGAACCGCGCACCCAGATACAAAGGGAAGACAATGGCAGAACTATCGATCAGCCCCGACGTCATCCGTGACGCGCTGAAGGATTTCGCCGCCGCGTACGAGCCCACCGGGGCCGCGGCGACCGAGGTCGGCACCGTCATCGACGCCGCCGACGGCATCGCTCACGTCGAGGGACTTCCCGGCGTCATGGCGAACGAGCTCGTGACCTTCGCCGACGGCACCAAGGGTCTCGCGCTGAACCTCGACGAGCACGAGATCGGCGTCGTCGTCCTCGGCGACTTCACCGGCATCGAGGCCGGTCAGGAAGTCACCCGCACGGGTGAGGTCCTCTCCGTCCCGGTCGGTGACGGCTACCTCGGCCGCGTGGTCGACCCGCTCGGCAACCCGATCGACGGCCTCGGCGCGATCGCGACCGAGGGTGTCCGCGAGCTCGAGCTCCAGGCCCCCGGCGTCATGCAGCGCAAGTCGGTCCACGAGCCGATGCAGACCGGCATCAAGGCCATCGACGCGATGATCCCGGTCGGCCGCGGCCAGCGCCAGCTCATCATCGGCGACCGTCAGACCGGCAAGACGGCCATCGCGATCGACACGATCATCAACCAGAAGGCCAACTGGGAGTCCGGCGACGTCAACAAGCAGGTCCGCTGCATCTACGTCGCCATCGGTCAGAAGGGCTCGACCATCGCTTCGGTGAAGGGCGCGCTCGAAGAGGCCGGCGCTCTGGAGTACACCACCATCGTGGCGGCTCCGGCGTCCGACCCCGCCGGCTTCAAGTACCTCGCTCCGTACACCGGTTCGGCCATCGGCCAGCACTGGATGTACGGCGGCAAGCACGTCCTGATCATCTTCGACGACCTGTCGAAGCAGGCCGAGGCCTACCGTGCCGTCTCCCTGCTGCTCCGCCGCCCGCCGGGCCGCGAGGCCTACCCGGGCGACGTCTTCTACCTGCACTCGCGTCTGCTCGAGCGGTGCGCGAAGCTGTCCGACGAGCTCGGTGCCGGTTCGATGACGGGTCTCCCGATCATCGAGACCAAGGCGAACGACGTCTCGGCGTACATCCCGACCAACGTGATCTCGATCACCGACGGCCAGATCTTCCTGCAGTCCGACCTCTTCAACGCCAACCAGCGTCCCGCGGTCGACGTGGGTATCTCGGTGTCGCGTGTCGGTGGTGACGCCCAGGTGAAGTCGATCAAGAAGGTCTCCGGAACGTTGAAGCTGGAGCTGGCGCAGTACCGCTCGCTCGAGGCGTTCGCGATGTTCGCGTCGGACCTCGACGCCGCGTCGCGCCGTCAGCTCTCGCGCGGTGCCCGTCTGACCGAGCTGCTCAAGCAGCCGCAGTACTCGCCGTACCCGGTGGAGGAGCAGGTCGTCTCGATCTGGGCCGGCACCAACGGCAAGCTCGACTCGATCGAGGTCGAGGACGTGCTGCGCTTCGAGCGCGAGCTGCTCGACTACCTGCGTCGCAACACCAAGGTGCTCGACACGCTGCGGGAGACGAACGTGCTGGACGACGCGACCGTCGCCGAGCTCGACAAGCAGACCGACAACTTCCTCCTGGAGTTCCAGGGCGGCAAGGGCCACGCCATCGGCGCCCCTGGTCACGAGGAGCACGCTGCGGCCGAGGCCGAGGACGTCAACCAGGAGAAGATCGTCAAGGGTCGTCGCGCGTAATCGCGTGAGGTACTGATTCATGGGCGCTCAACTCAGGGTCTACAAGCAGAAGATCTCTTCTGCTCAGACGACCAAGAAGATCACGAAGGCGATGGAACTCATCGCGGCTTCGCGCATCCAGAAGGCGATGGCACGCGTCAAGGCGTCCACTCCCTTCGCGCGGGCCGTGACGAGGGCCGTGTCCGCCGTCGCGACGCACTCGAACGTCGACCACCCGCTCACCCGCGAGCCCGAGACGATCCGCCGCTCCGCGGTCGTGATCTTCTCGTCGGACCGCGGCCTCGCCGGAGCCTTCAACTCGCAGATCCTCCGTGAGGGTCTCGAGGTCGCGGAGCTCCTGCGTGAGCAGGGCAAGGAGCCGGTGTTCTACCTCGTGGGCCGCAAGGCCGTCGGGTACTTCCAGTTCCGTCGTATCGAGGCCGCTGCAGAGTGGACCGGCGACACCGACACCCCCTCGTTCCACACGGCGGAGGAGATCTCGCAGACGCTTCTCGAGGCCTTCAACCGTGGGGGAGAGGACGGCGGCGTCGACGAGATCCACCTCGTGTACAACCGCTTCGTCAGCATGATGACGCAGTCGCCGGAGTCCGTGCGCCTGCTGCCGCTGGAGATCGCGGAGGCCGACGACTCGGAGGCGGGCAGCACCGTCTACCCGCTGTACGAGTTCGAGCCCGACGCCGAGACGGTGCTCGACGCGATCCTGCCGGTGTACATCCAGAGCCGCGTCTTCAACGCCCTCCTGCAGTCGTCCGCCGCCAAGCAGGCCGCGACGCAGAAGGCGATGAAGTCGGCCAGCGACAACGCCGACAAGCTCATCACCGACTACACCCGCCTGCGCAACAACGCGCGTCAGGCCGAGATCACCCAGCAGATCGCCGAGATCGTCGGTGGCGCCGACGCTCTCGCATCGAGCTGACAGACCCTCAGGAAAGAGACGAAGAAATGACCACCACCGCCACGGCTGAGCAGCCGGCGACCGCGGTCGTCGGGCGCGTCGCCCGCGTCAACGGTCCGGTTGTCGACATCGAGTTCCCGCACGACTCGATCCCCGACATCTACAACGCGCTGAAGACGACGATCACGATCGGCGAGGAGTCCACCGAGATCACGCTCGAGGTCGCGCAGCACCTCGGCGACGACCTGGTCCGCGCCATCGCCCTGAAGCCGACCGACGGCATCGTCCGCGGTCAGGAGGTGCGTGACACCGGTGAGGCCATCTCGGTCCCCGTCGGTGACATCACCAAGGGCAAGGTCTTCAACGTGATCGGCGAGGTCCTCAACGGCGAGCCCGGTGAGACCATCGAGGTCACGGAGCGCTGGCCCATCCACCGCAAGGCCCCGAACTTCGACCAGCTCGAGTCGAAGACCACGATGTTCGAGACGGGCATCAAGTCGATCGACCTCCTCACCCCGTACGTGCAGGGTGGGAAGATCGGTCTCTTCGGTGGTGCCGGCGTCGGCAAGACCGTCCTCATCCAGGAGATGATCCAGCGCGTCGCGCAGGACCACGGTGGCGTGTCGGTGTTCGCCGGTGTCGGTGAGCGCACCCGTGAGGGCAACGACCTCATCCACGAGATGGAGGAGGCGGGCGTCTTCGACAAGACCGCCCTCGTCTTCGGCCAGATGGACGAGCCGCCGGGGACGCGTCTGCGCGTCGCCCTGTCGGCTCTGACGATGGCGGAGTACTTCCGTGACGTGCAGAAGCAGGACGTGCTGCTCTTCATCGACAACATCTTCCGCTTCACGCAGGCCGGTTCCGAGGTCTCCACGCTGCTGGGCCGCATGCCCTCCGCCGTGGGGTACCAGCCGAACCTCGCCGACGAGATGGGCCTCCTCCAGGAGCGCATCACCTCGACGCGCGGTCACTCGATCACCTCGCTGCAGGCGATCTACGTGCCGGCCGACGACTACACCGACCCGGCTCCGGCCACGACCTTCGCGCACCTCGACGCGACGACCGAGCTCTCGCGTGAGATCGCGTCGAAGGGTCTGTACCCGGCCATCGACCCGCTGACCTCGACGTCGCGCATCATGGACCCCCGCTACTTGGGCGAGGACCACTACCGCGTGGCCACCACGGTCAAGCAGATCCTCCAGAAGAACAAGGAGCTGCAGGAGATCATCGCCATCCTCGGTGTCGACGAGCTCTCCGAGGAAGACAAGATCGTCGTGTCGCGTGCACGTCGCATCCAGCAGTTCCTCTCGCAGAACACCTACATGGCGAAGAAGTTCACGGGCGTCGAGGGTTCGACCGTGCCGCTGAAGGAGACCATCGAGTCGTTCGATGCGATCACCCGCGGTGACTTCGACCACGTCGCCGAGCAGGCTTTCTTCAACGTCGGTGGCATCTCCGACGTGGAGGAGCGCTGGGCGCAGATCCAGAAGGAGAACGCCTGACCATGGCGCTGCACGTCAGCCTCGTCTCCGCCGACGCGGAGGTCTGGACGGGAGAGGCGAGCCTCGTGGTCGCCAAGACCGTCGAGGGCGAGATCGGCTTCATGTCCGGTCACGAGCCGGTGCTGGCCATCCTCGCCGAGGGCCAGGTCCGGATCACCCAGACGGATGGCGCCAAGGTGCTGGCGAACGCGCAGGACGGATTCCTCTCGATGGAGGGCGACGTCCTGACGATCGTGGCCGGCAACGCGGCACTCATCTCCTGACAGTCCTGTACATCGCGTCCGCCTCGACACCCGCCCGGGTGCCGAGGCGGACGCGTCTCTTTTCCCCGAGGTCCCATGAAGATCCTGCTCCCGCCGTCCGAGACCAAGCGCGAGGGCGGTGACGGCAGCCCGCTGGACGTGTCGGCGCTCGCGCTTCCCGATCTCGCGCCGCAACGGAACGCCGTGATCGACGCGCTCATCGCTCTCGCGGACGACGAGGATTCGGCGCGCCGCGTGCTCAAGCTCAGCGAGCGCCAGCGAGGAGACGTCGCACACAACAGGGCTCTGCGGAGCGCACCCACGATGCCCGCGGTGGACCGCTACACCGGGGTGCTGTTCGACGCCCTCGACGCGGCATCGCTGTCCACCGCGTCCCGCCGCTGGCTGGATGCCCATGTGTGGATCCACAGCGCCCCGTTCGGCCCCGTCGCCGCCCTGGACGCGATTCCGACGTATCGGCTCGCTGCCGGCACGGCGCTGCCCGGAGTGGCGCCGCTCCGCCGCCACTGGGCCGATCCGACGACAACGGCGATCGCGGCCGACGCCCCCGCGTTCGTCCTCGATCTGCGCAGCGAGGCCTACGCAGCGCTCGGTCCGGTCCCGGGCGCGGTGTCGTCGGCGTACGTGCGGGTCGTCACGGAGCAGGGGAGAGCCCTGAACCACTTCAACAAGAAGAGCAAGGGGCTGCTCGTGCGCGCGCTGGCGGAGGATCGTCCGCGGCTCGGCTCTCTCCGTGCGCTGCAGCGGTGGGCCCAGGCGCATGACGTCGTGCTCCGGGACGGGAAGGTGCCCGGCGAGGTCGAGCTGGTCGTCGCCGACTGACGTCCGCCCCGAGCCCGGCGAATCGCCTCCGGCGGTCGTTGCCGCCCCCTGGGCGCACCGCTACCATGTCCAATGCGAGGCGGGGAGTCTCGTGGTGGGGGACGAAAGCCGTCTCCCCTGACCAGAGAATGTGAGCCTCATGGGTTACGACGACTACGGAGCGGGCTATCTCGGCCTGCTCTTCGCCTACTTCTTCGTCATTCTGCTGATCGCGGTCGCCGGATACGTCCTGGTGTCGCTCTTCTACATGAAGATCTTCCAGAAGGCCGGAGTCCAGGGGAACTGGCGCGCCTGGGTGCCGGTCTACAACTCCATGATCTTCTTCAAGCTCGGCGACCTGAGCCCGTGGCTCGTCCTCTACGGGATCGCGGGTGCCGCGCTGCTGAGCTGGATCGGCATCGGCTTCCTGTTCTCGCTCGCCCTCGGGGTGCTCTCGGCCATCGCCGCGTGGCGCGTGGGTCTCAAGCTCCAGAAGGACGCCGTCTGGGTCGTCCTCTACGTCTTCCTCGCCGTCGTCTGGCTCGGCATCAACGCCTTCGACAAGTCGCGCTGGAACCCGAACATCCAGCAGGCACCGTGGGCGGGCAACGGATTCCTCGGCGACCGCACGGTCTGGGACGGCATCCCCGTCCAGCCCGCCGCGGCCGCGCCGCAGCAGGGCTACGGCGCGCCCCAGGGGTACGGTGCCCCGCAGGGCTACGGCACCCCTCCGCAGGGGTACGCTCCTCCGACGCAGCCGTACACCCCGCCCGCCGCTCCGGGCTACGCACCGCCGGCCGCGCCGACCGCTCCGGCGACGGGAGCGCCGATCCCTCCGGTGCCGCCCACCACTCCGCCGGCTCCGCCCGCGGCTCCGCCCACCACGCCTCCCGCGCCTCCGGCGGCTCCGCCTGCGGCGCCTCCGGCTCCGCCGACCACGCCGAACGATCCCACGCAGCCTCCTGCGTGACGACGGTGGAAGAACCCCCGGTCTCCGGACCGGGGGTTCTTCGCGTCCGTGGTGCCGGCACGCCCCGACATGCCGCTAACGTGGAGGCATGGACTCGTCGCACCGGAGGGCCGTGCACTCTCCTCCTTTCGTCCCGCGCCCCGTTCACAGAGACCCCGGTGCGGAGCAGGAGAGCGAGTTCCACTACGATGTGTGAGTATCCTGCGCCCGTCCCCTTCGCCGCAGGTCCATCGGAGGCAGTTCGTGGCTGAGACCAAGACGCACACCGTCACGGTTGCGCATCGTCCGTTGCTGCTGTCCTGGGCCGGGGTCACCGACCAGGGGCGACGCCGGGAGACGAATCAGGACGCGCTGCTCGCCGAGTACCCGTTGTTCATCGTCGCGGACGGCATGGGCGGCCACGCCGGCGGGGAGATCGCCAGCCAGAGCACCGTCACCCGGCTGCGCGCGGTGGTGGACGCGGACGAGGTCTCTCCGTCCGCGATCGAGAAGGCGCTCGCTCTCGCGGTGGACGACATCGCCGGGCACCCGGACACCACCGATGAAGGCACCGGCACCACGCTCACGGGTGTGTATCTCGATGAGCGCGAGGGGGAACCGCACTGGGTGGCGCTGAACATCGGCGATTCCCGCGTGTACCTCCTCCGCGACGACCGGCTGCTGCAGGTCACGACGGATCACTCGGTCGTGCAGGAGCTCATCACAGCGGGAAAGCTCAGCCCGGAAGAGGCCGAGGGACACCCGTACAGCAACGTGATCACCCGCGCCGTCGGCGCCAGTGAGCTCACCGCGCCGGACTACGTGACCATCGACGTGCGGCCGGGAGATCGCTTCGTGATCTGCTCCGACGGACTCACGAAGGAGCTCACGGACTACGGCATCCAGCACTTCCTCCGCGCGCACGCCGATCCGGGGGAGAGCGTCGACGCGATGCTCGCCGCGGCTCTCGACAACGGCGGTCGCGACAACGTCACCGTGATCGTCCTGCAGGTCAGCGACCCCGAGGACTCCTCCTCCCCATCCGACGACTCCGCGGAGTAGCGCCCCGCAGCCTGTGGAGAGGCCGCATCGGCACCGGGGGTGGGATGCACTGGGGGCATGGACCCTTCGCCGCTGCTCCTGCCGTCCGCATCGACACCGCTCCGCCGCCGCCCGCTTCCCCTCGTCGCCGCCGTCGTCCCCGTGGCGGCCGGCCTCGCGCTCTGGATGACGACGGGGGCCGTGCACGCGCTGTGGTTCGCGGCTCTCGGTCCCCTGATGCTGGGCGCTTCTCTCCTCGACACGGCCCGGGGGCGCCGTCGGGAACGGAAGGCCGACGCGCTCAGGGTGAGCACCGCCTGGGCCGACATCGAGGCCGAGCTGCATCGTCGCCACGCGCAGGAGCGGGCGCAGGGGGAACGCCGTCATCCGGATGCGGCATCCTGCATCCGCGACCGACCGTTGCGGGATGCCCGACCGCCGGGCGACGACACCCCGCTGGTGGTGGGACGCGGATCCCGGGCGAGCGGGGTGCGCTGCGAAGGCGGTGACGACGCCCGTGCTCACGCCTTCCGCCGCCGCTGCGCGGTGTTGGAGGACGCGCCGTGGGTCGTCGCCCTCGGCCGTGGGGTGTGCCTCCGCGGCCGGGAGCCGCTCGTGCAGGCCGCAGCTCGCGCTCTCGTGATCCAGCTCTGCCTGCGCTTCTCGCCGAGCGTGCTGTCCCTCGTCGGCGACGAGGGGTGCGACCCGGCGCTCCGAGCGCTTCCGCATGCGCAGCGAGCGCGACGCGGCGGATTCCGTCTCGCCCTCGCCACCGGTTCGGCCGGCGGGTCGGGGCCACGTGCGGATGCCGTGATCTGGACCGTTCCGTCCGGCGCCGAGGTCCCGGAGGGCATCACGACGGTGATCGACATCGAGGAACCGGGCGCGGCCACGCTGCGGACGCCGGACGGCGAGGCCGACCTCGCCGTGGAGTTCCTCTCTTCCGCCCAGGTAGCGGCCGCGGCGGAGCTGTGCGGCGCGCGGGACGGGGCGGCACCCGCCGTCACCGCGACAGCCCTGCGAGACCTTCCGCAGCCGCCGGCGGGGCCGGGCCTCCGCGTCGCGCTGGGCACCGGGAGGGATGGCGCGCCCGTGGGAGCCGACATCGTCGAGGACGGTCCGCACGCCATCGTGACCGGGATGACGGGCACGGGCAAGAGCGAGCTCCTCGTCAGCTGGGTCGTCGCGGTCTGCGCGGGACACGGCCCTGACCGGGTGAGCTTCCTCCTCGCGGACTTCAAGGGAGGAACGGCCTTCGACCGGTTGCGCGGTCTGCCGCAGGTGGTCGGCGTCATCACCGACCTCGATGAGACGGAGGCGCGACGCGGGGTCGCCAGCCTCGCCGCCGAGATGCGGCGTCGCGAGGCAGCCCTCGCCGCGATGGGCGCCCGGGACGTGCGCGAGACCGACCTGCCCCGTCTGGTCATCGTCGTCGACGAGTTCGCCGCCTTGCTGCAGGAGCACACGGAGCTCGCGGCGGTGTTCACCGATGTCGCGGCGCGGGGGCGTGCGCTGGGCATGCACCTGATCCTGGGCACCCAGCGCGCCGCCGGTGTCATCCGTGACGCTCTCGCGACGAACTGCCCGCTGCGGATCAGCCTCCGCGTCGCGGAGGCCGCCGACAGTCGAGCGGTGATCGGGACCGGGGAAGCGGCGGATCTGCCCGGGGGCGCGGACGGGCGCGGTCGGGCGCTGCTCCGACGCCCCCAGGACGAGGAGCCCCACCCCGTGCGCACAGCGCTCGCGGATGACGAGCACATCCGTCGCATCGGGGAGCGGTGGTCCGGTACGACTCCGTCCGCACCGCCGTGGCACCCGGCCCTCCCCACGCACCTGCCGCTCGAGACGCTGCGGGCCGGGTCGAGGACGGGCGACCGGAGAACCGGGGAGGGGCCGCTGATCGTGCTCGGACGCGCCGACGACCCCGACCACCAGGCGCAGCCGCTGGAGGTCCTGCGTCCGGGGCACGAGCGCGGCCTCGCTGTGCTCGGCGCTCCGGGGACCGGCAGGACGACAGCGCTGCGCGTGATCGCCGCGCAGTATCCGGAATGCACGTGGTTCCCTGATGACCCCGAGAGCGCCGTCGATCAGCTCCTCGCATGGACGGAGGAGGACGGCGCTCCGTCCGATGTCGTGCTCGCCGACGACCTCGACGCTCTCCATGCGGCGCTGCCTCTCGAAGACGGTCAGGACTTCGTCCAGCGCTGGGAGCACCTCGTGCGGTCGAAGGCGGCCGTCACCTGGGTGCTGGCGGCGAGCCGGGCCGTGGGCCCTCTGGCGCGCGTGTTCGATGCGCTTCCGCGACGGGCGGTGCTCCGGATGCCCACCCGGGTCGAGCACCTCGCCGCCGGTGGCGAGCTGGCGGCCTTCCGACGAGACCGGCCGCCGGGGCGGGCGGTCCTCGAGGAGCGGGAGATGCAGTTCGCGTGGATCGACACCGAGGGCGTGCCCGTATGGCCGGTGCAGCCCCTCCGAAAGGTGGCGCCGGCCTGGGCACCGGCGGGGGAGCTGACGGCGCTGGTCACCCCGGGCGCGGCCTCGGTCGTCGAGACGCTGGCCTCGGCGCACCCGGAGTGGGACGTGCAGGCCGCGGGTGCCGAGACGAGCCGGAACGGCAAGCCGCTCGTGCTCGTCGCCGATGCCGAGAGCTGGCAACGTCACTGGGCGCTGTGGCAGCGGGTGCGGTCGCACGGGGAGGTGCTGATCCGGGCGGAGCGGCCCAGCGAGCTGCGTCAGCTCGTCGGCATCCGCGCTCGCCCGCCGTACGCCCGACCCGACGCCGGACGCGCGTGGTCCGTGATCGGCGACCGCGCACCCCGGCGTGTGGTCATCGATGCTCTGGGGCGTCGATGACCACCCGCCGGCGGCACACGGATCCCGTGCCGCGGATATGCGGTCAGATACCCGCGCCGGGCCGGACGACGCCGACGCGGGAGCCGCCACCGAGCACCGCGAGCGGCAGGGCCTCGGCCAGCGCGGTCACGTCGGCCTCGCTGAGGCCGCCGGCGCGCGCCAGCAGCGTGGCGGCCACGATCGTCGATGCCCGGGCACCGCCGTCCAGCATCTTGAGGGCGACCGTGGTCCCGTTCGGAGCCACCATCACCATGACGCCCTCCGCGCCGCCCTTCGCGAAGACGCCGAGCCGCTCGATCGCGATCGTGTCAGGGCGCCCCGGACCATCGATGGTCCAGGGGTTCTCGCGGACGGCCTTCACCAGGGCGCCGGCCACCCGATGCAGCGCGAACGGGGAGCGCTCGGAGGCGGTGCCGACGCGGTGGATCGCACGGGCCAGGCCCGTGAGGGTGAGGGCGTACACCGGGGCGCCGCAGCCGTCGATCGCGGTGTGCGCCATCTTCTCGCCGGTCAGGCGTTCGATGACGTCACGGATGTGGGCCTGGAGCGGGTGGGTCGGATCGAGGTAGCCCTCGACGGGCCAGCCGGTCGCGATGCAGGCGCGGAGCATCGCGGCGTGCTTGCCCGAGCAGTTCATCCGGACCCGCGCCTCCTGGCCGTGCTCGCGCACCATCTCGTCGCGGGTCGCGGAGTCGCTCGGCCACGCCGGGGGACAGGCGAGGTCGTCCTCGTTGAGGCCGCCGGCGGTGAGCATCTCGCGCACGACCTCGGCGTGCCGGTCGGTTCCGGAATGGCTGGCGGTGGACAGAGCCAACTGCTCTCCCTCGAGCACGGCGCCCGCCGTGAGGCAGGCGACTGCCTGCAGGGGCTTGAGGCTGGAGCGGGGGAGGATCAGTGCCTCCGCGTTCCCATGCCGCGCGACCACCTCGCCCTCGGGCGACAGCACGACGGCCGCACCGGCATGACGCGACTCGATGAAGCCGCTCCGCTCCACGACGGCGAGTTCGACGGAATCCTGAACGGTGAGAGTCTCCAGCACCCGACAACTCTACCGGCGGGTGCGGCGCGGCCCCGTCGAGGGCGGAGCCCGGGTGTCGGCGCCGCCTGGCAGACTGGGCGCATGCCAGAGCAGACGACTCCCCGGGCCCTCGGCGAGCACCGCTACGCCCTCACCTCCACCTGGACCGGCAACGCCGGGTCCGGCACGAGCGGTTATCGCGACTACCGCCGTGACGTCACGATCGAGGTCGAGGGGAAGCCCGAGCTGCTCGCGTCGTCCGACAAGCCCTTCCGCGGCGATCCGTCGCGCTGGAATCCGGAGGACCTCTTGCTGGCCTCCCTCTCGGAGTGCCACCTGCTGTCCTATCTGCACGCGTGCGTGACGGCCGGCGTGGTGGTCGTCTCCTATCGCGACACCGCGAGCGGCCTGATGCGCGAGAACGGCGCCGGCGGCGGGTCCTTCGTCGAGGTGCTGCTGCGACCGGAGGTCGTCGTCGCCGAGGCGTCGATGATCGAGGCGGCCGAGCGGGCGCACGCCCAGGCGAACGAGTGGTGCTTCATCGCCAACTCGGTCAACTTCCCCGTCCGGCACGAGGCGACGGTGACGGCCGCCGGCTGAACGGGGCGCTCAGCGGCGCTCGTGCGGGAGCGCCTGCTTGATCTTCTCGATCGCGTTCTGCGCCGGCGCCTCGTTGTAGGTGCCCGCGAGCTCCTGACCGGAGAGGGCGTGGATCGCGGCCATGATCTCGTCGGTCGCGAGTCGGCGTGCGCGGCCGCTCGTCGCCGGTCCGTGCGGCGACAGATCCAGGGGCTCCCCGAAGCGCACGGTGATCCGCTCGGACAGCGTGGGCATCTTGGCGCCGACCGGCATCACCTTGTCGGTGCCGATGAGTCCCACGGGGACGACGGGGGCGCCGGTCTGCAGGGCGAGGAACGCCACGCCCGTGCGGCCCTTGTACAGCCGGCCGTCGGTGGAGCGGGTGCCCTCGGGGTACAGCGCGACGGCGAGGCCCTCGTCGAGGAGCTGACGCTGCAGGTCGAGGGCGTCGAGCGCCGCCTGGCCGGCGCCGCGGCGGACCGGGATCGCACCGATCGCCTCGAAGAACGTCTTGGACGCCCAGCCCTTCATGCCGGTGCCCTCGAAGTAGCTCGACTTGGCGAGGAAGTGCACGGGCCGCGGAGCCGCCACCGGGATGGCGATGGAGTCGATGAACGACAGGTGGTTGCTGGCGAAGATCACCGGGCCGGTGGTGGGGACGTGCTCGCGTCCTTCGATGTGCGGCCGGTAGACGAGCCGGGCGAGCGGGGCGATGAGGCTGCGGCCCAGGGCGTAGGTGAAGCCGGCGTGCCGGGGCTTCGGGGAGTCCTCTGAGGGGGTTTCGGGGTCCGCGGACTGCTCAGAGCTCATCAGAGCAGGCTACTCCCGGATCCATGCCGACGTGGGAATGAAGACTCGCGCCGCCGCTTCCCAGCGCGAGCAAAGGGCGATGAGGCAGGATGGAAGCTCCCGCCCGCGATCGTGAGGTCTTCCTGTGCGCACCCGTCCGCTGCTCGTCCTGTCCACCGTCGCTGCGGCGACCCTGCTGCTGGCGGGCTGCTCCGGGAACGGCGATCCGCAGAGCACGTCCTCCCCGGACGCCTCCGGGTCGAGCCAGTGCCTCGTGAACGCGAAGGCCGGCGACACCTCGGACGCCATCGAGGTGGACGGCGAAGGCCTCGACGCCAAGATCACGGTTCCCGACGATGCGGAGTTCGCGAACGTCGAGCGGACCGTAGTGTCCGAGGGCGAGGGAGACGACCTCGCGGCGAACGACCTCGTCTCCGTCCAGTACCAGATCGTCGATGCCGCCAGCGGCGACGTGGTCGACTCGTCGGCGCGCGGCGAGGACGGCACGCTCCCCGTGCTCCTCGACCCGAACCAGTCGTCGCTGTTCGTCGCCGCGCTGGAGTGCGAGCCGGTCGGATCCCGCGTCGTCCTCGCCATCCCCGGCAGCGCGCTCGGTGAGGGGCAGAGCAACATCGTCGTCTACGCGGAGGCCGTCGACCGACTCCCCGAGGTCGCGACCGGTGAGCCCGTCGAGCCGACCGCCGGCATGCCCGAGGTCGAGCTCGACGACGACGGCAAGCCGTCCGTCACGATCCCGGACGGCGACGCGCCGACCGAGACGAAGGTCTCCGTCCTCAAGCAGGGCGACGGTGCGACGGTCGCGTCCGGCGACCTCGTGGTCGTGCAGTACCTCGGCGTGAAGTGGTCCGACGGCGAGGAGTTCGACTCCAGTTGGAGCCGCGACGCCGCCCCCGCGCAGTTCCAGACCACGGGGGTGGTCGCCGGCTTCCAGAAGGCGCTCGAGGGGCAGAAGGTCGGTTCGCAGGTCCTCGTCGTCATGCCGCCGTCCGACGGCTACGGCGCGAGCGAGGGCCACGAGCTGCAGGACGAGAGCCTCGTGTTCGTCGTCGACATCCTCGCGACGACCCCGGTCCAGCCGCAGCAGTAGGGCCGCCGTCGCGGCGTGTCCTAGGCTGGCGTCATGCGTCGCGTCATCATCCTCGGCTCCACCGGTTCCATCGGCACCCAGGCGCTGGATGTGATCCGTGCCAATCCTCGACGCTTCGAGGTCGTCGGTCTCGCCGCAGGATCGAACGCGGCGATGATGGCCGAGCAGGCGGCGCAGTTCCAGGTGGAGCACACCGCTCTGGGCGCCGCGGAGGCGGAGCAGCTGGTCCGTGACGTCGAAGCCGATGTGGTGCTGAACGGGATCACCGGCTCGATCGGTCTGGGCTCGACGCTGGCTGCGCTGGAGGAGGGGCGGACGCTCGCCCTGGCGAACAAGGAGTCGCTGATCGTCGGCGGTGATCTGGTGCTCGCCGCGGCGGCGCCCGGTCAGATCGTCCCCGTGGACTCCGAGCACTCCGCCCTCGCGCAGGCTCTGCGCTCCGGTACGCACGACGAGATCCGTCGGCTGGTGGTCACGGCCTCGGGCGGGCCCTTCCGCGGGAAGTCGCGCGACGAGCTCACCGCTGTCACGCCGCAGGATGCGCTCGCGCACCCCACGTGGAACATGGGACGCACCGTCACCACGAACTCCGCCACGCTGGTCAACAAGGGCCTCGAGGTCATCGAGGCGCACCTGCTGTTCGACGTGCCCTACGACGACGTCGACGTCGTCGTGCACCCGCAGTCGATCGTGCACTCCATGGTGGAGTTCATCGACGGATCCACCATCGCCCAGGCCTCTCCGCCGGACATGCGGCTGCCGATCTCGCTGGGCCTCGACTGGCCGCACCGGGTGGGCGGTGTGGGCCGCCCGCTGGACTGGACCACCGCCACGTCGTGGACGTTCGAGCCGCTCGATGACGACGCCTTCCCCGCGGTGGCACTCGCGAAGGCGGTCGGGCGTGCCGGAGGCACCTTCCCCGCGGTCTACAACGCCGCCAACGAGCAGGCCGTGGACGCGTTCCACGAGGGACGCCTGCCGTTCCTCGGCATCGTCGACACCGTGCAGCGGGTCGTCGACGCGCACGACGCTCCGGACACGCTGACCGTGGAATCGCTCGCGGCGGCGGAGGACTGGGCGCGGCGGAAGGCCGACCAGCTCATCGCCGCCGCCTGACGCGGCGCGGGGTCAGTCCTCGTCCGGGTACGGCACGGGCCAGCGCGGCTCCGGGACGGGCCATCCGGCGGCCTTCAGCGCACGCCGGGAGAGCTCGCGGGCGGAGTACGGCGTCCGCACTCCGCGGATGTCGCGGTAGTCCTGGTGGCCGGGTCCCGCCCAGAGGATCGCGTCGCCGTCGCCGACGAGTCCGACGGCGGCCACGATCGCGGCCTCCGGCGGGGAGTACTCGTGGATCTCGGCGTCGGGACGGGCGCGACGCGCGCCCTCGACGAGCGTCGCGCGGATCGACGCCGGGTCCTCGAACCGGGGGTGGTGATCGGTCACGACGAGGATGTCGCTGCCCTCCACCGCGGTGCGGGCCATGTCGAAGCGCTTGCTGGCGTCGCGGTCCCCGTCGGCCCCGAAGAGCATGAGCACCTTGCCGGGGGTCACCCGCCGCACGGCGGCCAGGGTCTTCTCGAAGGCGTCGGGCGAGTGGCCGAAGTCGACGAAGACGGCCGGCCCTTGCGCGCCCGAGACGAGCTGCGTGCGACCGGGCAGGTAGGCCCGGATGCCGCCGTCGCGCTGCACGGCCCCGACGATCCGCTCCCAGGCATAGCCGCCCTCGAGCAGCATGACGATCGCCAGCGCCGCGTTCGCGGCCATGTGCGGACCGATCACGGGGACGGTCGTGGTGAGCGTGCCGGCCGGTCCCGTCATCGTGAACGTGGTGCCGGTCGCCCGCTCGTCGTCGATGACGACCACCCAGTCCGCTCGCGATGCCTGGTCGGCGTCGGCGGCGATGGAGGGCGTCCCGACGGTGACGACGGGGATCTCGGAGCGTTCGACGACGAGGGCGCCGGAGGACGAGTCGAGGCAGACGACGCCGCGCACGGCGCGGTCGGGGCGGAAGAGCGGCAGCTTCGCCTCGAAGTACTCCTCCATGTCGGCGTAGTCGTCGAGGTGGTCGTGGCTGAGGTTGGTGAACCCCGCGACGTCGAACCGGATGCCGTCGACGCGGTGACGGGACAGGGCCTGGGCGCTGACCTCGACCGCGACGGCCTCGACCTCGCGCTCCCGCATCAGCGCGAGGAGGGCGTGCATCTCGGAGGCCTCGGGGGTGGTGAGCCGCGAGACGATGACCTCGCCTGCGATGTGACGCTCAGCCGTGGAGGAGAGCCCGGTGACGACGCCCATCTGCTCGAGGATGCCCTCGAGGAGGTGGGAGACGCTCGTCTTGCCGTTCGTCCCGGTGGTCGCGAAGAGGAGGGGGAGCGGATCCTCCGCCCCCGTGCCGTACACCCAGGCGCTCAGCGCGCCGAGCACGCCGCGGGGGTCGTCGACGATGAGGATCGGGAGGCCGGCGTCGGCGGCGATGTCGGCACCCGCCTGGTCCGTGATCACCGCGACCGCTCCCTTCTCGGCGGCGGTCTTCGCGAAGTCCGCGCCGTGGCGGTTCACGCCGCGGATGGCGACGAAGGCCTCGCCCGGGCGCAGATCGGCCGTGGCGAGGGTGATGCCACTGAGAGCGACGCCCTCCACATCGCCCCGCACGGAGCGGGCGAACAGGGAGGCGAGTTCGGACAGTTCGCGCCGGGGCGGGTTCGCCGGGCGGAGCACGGGGGGCAGGGTCGGCTGTTGTTCCATCGACATGTCGTCTCCATGTTCTCACGGCCGCGGTGTCAGCCCGGGCGGGTCGGTCCGCCGCGCGCCGGAGCCGGGCGCGGCGGACCGGGGGTCAGGCGCGGCGGCGGAACGCGAGCACCGCGACCACCAGCGCCGCGACGCCGGCGAGCAGACCGCCGGCACCCAGCGCGATGCCCAGCGCGTCGTCGCCGTCGTCCGCCGTCGCGGGCTGCGGCGCGGCGCTCGTGCCGTGACCGTCCGCGGTGCCGTCCGTGACCGTCACGACAGGCGCGGGGGAGTCGAGGTCGTGCGGGTCCTCACCCTTCTCGGCGAGCTGCGTCCACTCGGTCGCGCCGTCCACGCACTGCTGGACCACCGGGAAGGCGAGCGTTTCGGGCGTGTCCTCATCCAGGCCCACCGACATGCTCACGGCGCCGCGCAGGTCGGTCGGCACCGGCGTGAGGGCGGTGTACGTGACGGCGCTCACGAGACCGTCGTCGCCGCGCTCGACCTGGATGGTCCAGTCGCCGTCGAGCGTGGGGGCGACCGAGGCGAGACCGTCCGGCATGGTGATGCGCAGGGCGGTGGTGGGCGAGGTGCCGCAGCCGTGCGAGAACGAGAAGGTCAGCACGCCGTGGTCACCCGCGGCGAGCTCGTCGGGGCTGACGCTGACGTGTGCCCCGGCCATCGCGGGGACGGCGAGGGCGAGGGCGAGTCCGCCGACGAGGCCGGTGGCTCCGAGGAGGGTGCGGCGTGGACGACGGGGACGGATGGTGGTGTTCGACATGGGGTCTCCAGATGCTCGTGTGCGGGCGCGCCGGAACAGCGCAGCCCGGAAGGATGGGCCGTCGAACGGCGACGGCCGGATCGAGGGCGGCTCAGCCGCCGACGAGCACCGGAGGACCGCGTCGCGAGACCACGGCTGTCGTCGCGACGTCGAGCGGAGGGAGGAGGGCGGAGCGCAGCGGACGCGGCGGTGCCGGAGGCGTGGAGGCGGGCGTCGCCGTGCGTCGGAGGGCGGCCTGGAACCAGCGGGCGATCGTGCGCAGCACGCTCTCGCCATGCCACAGCAGCACCGTCGTCAGCAGGGCGGCGACGAGGTGCGCCGACAGCATCAGCGCTCCTGGCCCTGCGGCCGGTGACAGCGGGCCGAGTGCGCTCAGGTCGAGGTGGTGGGAGTGGACGCCGAGTCCCGGCGCCTCCTCGGCGGTGGGCGCCCCCAGGAGCTGGAAGAGCAGGTGGAACGCGCCCTGCGCCAGGATCACGGCCACCGCGACTCGGGCGCGCGAGGACCGCCGGCCGACCACGGCGGCGGAGAGCGGCACGAAGAGCGTCGCGACGGCGGCGATGAGCAGCGGGTGCGGGGCGGCCCCGCCGGCGAGCGTGTGGGAGACGGCCGCGAGGAGCGTGGCGATCGCGGACACGGCGGCGGCGCGGAGGAATCGCAGCTGCCGGGACGTCATCATGCCAGCCTAGCGACGCTGCGCGAGCCGGGCGGATTCCTAGGCGGCGGGCAGTAGCGTGGGCTCGTGGAATTCCTGCTCTATCTGGGCGGCATCGTGTTCATGCTGATCGGCCTCGGCCTCTCGATCGGTCTGCACGAGGTCGGCCACCTCGTCCCCGCGAAGCTCTTCGGCGTGCGTGTCGGCCAGTACATGATCGGCTTCGGGCCGCGCCTGTGGTCGAAGCGGATCGGGGAGACGGAGTACGGCTTCAAGCTCCTGCCCCTGGGCGGCTTCATCTCCATGTCGGGGATGTATCCGTCGTCGAAGGACAGCGGGCCCGCCTCCGGGGCGTTCCGCACGCTCATCCAGGACGCGCGTTCTGCCAACGACGAGACCATCGCGGAAGGCGCCGAGGACCGGGTCTTCTACAAGCTGCCGGTGTGGAAGCGCGTGATCGTGATGCTCGGCGGACCGCTCATGAATCTCGTGCTGGCCGTGGTGATCTTCACCGTCCTCGTCAGCGGGATCGGCGTGCAGCAGGGGACCACCACGGTCGCGGCGGTGAACGAGTGCGTGGTCCCCGCGTCGTCGACGGCGACCGAGTGCGGGGCCGACGATCCGGAGTCCCCGGCCGCTGCGGCCGACGTGCAGCCGGGCGACGTCCTCGTGTCGATCGACGGGAAGCCGGTGTCGACCTTCGCGGAGGCCACCGCCATCGTCCAGGCCTTACCGGGCGAGCCCCTCGCCCTCGTCGTGCGCCGGGACGGCACCGAGCGGACGCTGACCCTCACGCCCATCGCCGCGGAGCGCACCATCACGGACGCGAGCGGGCAGCCGGTGCTCGACGACGACGGCGATCCCGTCGTGAAGGAGGTCGGCTATGCGGGGATGATCGCGCAGATGGGCTACGTGCAGCAGCCGCTGACCGCCGGACCCCAGCTGGCGGCGGACACCGTCGCCCGGGTCGGCTCGCTGATCGTCACGCTCCCGGTGCGGCTGTGGGACGTCGGGGTCTCGCTCGTGACGGGAGGGGAACGCGATCCGAACGGGCCGCTGAGCGTCGTCGGCGTCGGGCGTCTCGCGGGCGAGGTGGCCGCGACGGACGCTCCGGTGCTCAACCGCTTCGCCGTGCTGCTCGGCCTTCTCGGCTCGCTCAACGTCGCGCTCTTCGTCTTCAACCTGATCCCGCTGCTGCCGCTCGACGGCGGGCACATCGTCGTCGCGCTGTGGGAGGGGATCAAGCGGGCGTGGGCGAAGCTGTTCCGGCGGCCGCCCCCGGCCCCGGTCGACGCCACCAAGCTCGTGCCGCTGACCGTCGTCGTCGCGACGCTGCTCATCGCGATGGGCGCGCTCCTGCTCGTGGCCGACCTGTTCAACCCGGTCAAGCTCCTGGGCTGAGCGGCCGGAACGCGCTCAGCGCAGGGCGTGCGCCGCCAGGCGCTCCAGCGTGCGGATGCCGTCGCGGGACAGGATCGATTCGAGGTGGCCCTGCACCGATGCGAAGCCGTCGCCGCGGAGCGCGTAGACGTCTCCGGTCACCGGATCCGCGGAGACCTCGGCCGGGCCCACCGTGGTCGCTCCGGGGTCGACCCGTGCCGTGAAGGTGTTGTAGAACCCGATCGAGGCATCCTCGCCGAACACCGGCACGGCCTTCTGCAGCCCCTGGTGCGGAGCGTCGAGGGGCGTCAGCGCGATCCCCATCCGGTCCGCCAGGATCTGGTGGCTCAGGCAGACCGCGAGCAGCGGCGAATGCGCCTGCAGGCGGGCCGCCACGATCTCGCGCATCCGGGCGATGCGCGGGCTCGCGTCGTCTCGGGGGTCGCCGGGGCCGGGGCCGGCGACGACGAGATCGGCCGTCTCGACCGCTTCGTCGTCCACCTCGTCCCAGGACGCGATGGTCACGTCGAGCCCGAGGTGCCGCAGCTGATGCGCGAGCATCGTCGTGAAGCGGTCCTCGGCGTCGACGACGAGGGCGGAGCGGCCGGAGAACGGACCGGTGAAGTCCTCGCCCTGCGGGTTCAGCCAGAACTCGGCGAGGCGGGCGTTGCGCGAGGAGAGGAGCGCGGCGACGTCCGGGTCGTCCGCGAGACGCTGCGGCTCACCGGGGGCGTCGGCGTCGCTGCGGGCCTCGGCCACGCGGTCCCGATCGATCGCGCCGATGGCGCCGAGCACGCCCGCGGCCTTGCCGTGGGTCTCGGACACCTCGCCGTGCGGGTCCGAGTGGCGGACGAGGGTCGCGCCGACGGGCACGCTCAGCTCGCCGTCGCGCAGGTACACGGTGCGGATGAGGATGGGCGCGTCGAGGTCGTGCCCGCCATCGGCGTTGGGCGTGAAGAGCGCCGCGACGCCCGAGTAGTAGCCCCGGGGCTTGCGCTCGTGCCGCCGGATCACGGCGCAGGCGTTCTGCATGGGGGAGCCGGTGACGGTCGGGGCGAACATCGTCTCGCGGAGGATGTCCCGCGGGTCCAGCCCGCTCCGTCCGCGCAGCATGTACTCGGTGTGCGTCAGCCGCGACATCTGCTTGAGATGCGGGCCGGTGATGCGTCCGCCGTCGGCGCAGACGGCGCTCATCATCTTGAGCTCCTCGTCCACGACCATGAACAGCTCCTCGGTCTCCTTGGTCGACGCCAGGAAGTCGGTGAGCGTCTCCTTCGTCGCGCCGCCGGCCGGATGCCGGAAGGTGCCCGAGATGGGGTTCATGGTGACGACGCCGCCGCGGGCCACGACGTGCGCCTCGGGGCTCGCCCCGACCGCGATGTGCCCGGGGGTGACGACCGCGAACGTCCAGTAGGCGCCGCGCTCGTGGGCGAGCAGAGCCCGGAACCAGGTGAGCGCCGCCTGGCGCTCGTCGGCCTCGACGGTCGCGGTGAAATCGCGGCGGATGACGAAGTTCGCACCCTCGCCGCGGCCGATCTCGTCCGCGATCACGGTCTCGACGATCCGCGCGTACTCCTCGTCCGCGATGTCGAAGCCCTCATCGCGGAGCGCGATCGGGGCGGTCGGAAGCGCGTCGAGCACAGCAGCAGTTGGCAGGTCGAGGTGCTCCGCGACGACGAGGCAGCGCAACGGGGCGCCGTCGTCCTGGGCCACGAAGCCGCGTTCGCGGACCTGCCGATACGGGACGAGCGCGAACACCTCCCGCGGCTCTCCCTCGACCGTCAGGGGGATGTCGGCGAGCAGGTCGACGTCGGTCACATCTCCGGTGAGCAGCTCGACGGTATCCGCGCCGTCCCGGGCGATCAGCACGAAGGACGCGGTGGGGTCGGCGCTGAGCTCGTCGAGGCGAGAGAGGGTCATCGATGTCTCCTGTGCGAGGGCTCCGGCTCGGCGCAACGAAAAGACCGCCCCGGAGGCGGTCTGGATTCGAGGGAACGCGAACACACCGCCTAGGAGGCGGGCCACCAGGTGATGTGCGCGATCATGGGGCGAAACTACCACACCCGCCGCATCCAGCCCTTCCGCATCCGGGCGGCGTAGGCTGGGATCGTGCCAGCAGTGAATCTTGGGATGCCGAAGGTCCCCGAAGTCCTCGCCCCGCGTCGCAAGTCCCGTCAGATCAAGGTGGGCAAGGTGCTCGTCGGCGGCGATGCGCCCGTCAGCGTGCAGTCGATGACGACGACGAAGACCACCGACATCAACGGGACGTTGCAGCAGATCGCGGAGCTCACCGCCTCCGGCTGCGAGATCGTCCGCGTCGCCGTGCCCTCGCAGGACGACGCCGACGTGCTGCACATCATCGCCAAGAAGAGCCAGATCCCGGTCATCGCCGACATCCACTTCCAGCCGAAGTACGTCTTCCAGGCGATCGACGCCGGCTGTGCGGCCGTGCGCGTGAACCCGGGCAACATCCGCAAGTTCGACGATCAGGTCGGCGAGATCGCGAAGGCCGCCAAGGACGCGGGCGTCTCGCTCCGCATCGGCGTGAACGCGGGCTCGCTCGACCGTCGCCTGCTCGAGAAGTACGGCAAGGCCACGCCGGAGGCCCTCGTCGAGAGTGCGGTCTGGGAGGCCTCGCTGTTCGAGGAGCACGACTTCCACGACTTCAAGATCTCGGTCAAGCACAACGACCCGGTCGTCATGGTCAAGGCCTACCGTCAGCTCGCCGAGCGGGGCGACTGGCCGCTGCACCTCGGCGTGACCGAGGCGGGACCGGCCTTCCAGGGCACGATCAAGAGCGCGACCGCCTTCGGCATCCTGCTGGGGGAGGGCATCGGCGACACCATCCGCGTCTCGCTGTCCGCGCCGCCGGCCGAGGAGGTCAAGGTCGGGCACCAGATCCTCCAGTCCCTCAACCTCCGGGAGCGCAAGCTCGAGATCGTCTCGTGCCCGTCGTGCGGTCGGGCTCAGGTCGACGTCTACACGCTCGCGGAAGACGTCACCGAGGGGCTCAAGGAGATGACGGTGCCGCTGCGCGTCGCCGTCATGGGCTGCGTCGTGAACGGCCCGGGTGAGGCACGCGAGGCCGACCTCGGTGTCGCCTCCGGCAACGGCAAGGGCCAGATCTTCGTCAAGGGCGAGGTCATCAAGACCGTCCCGGAGGCCGACATCGTCGCCACCCTCATCGAGGAGGCGAACCGCATCGCCGCCGAGATGGGACCGGACGCTCCGCTCGGCACCGCCCAGGTCGTCACCGCCTGATCCGAGGAGTGCCGTGTCCGACATCCTGCTGCCTGCGCCGGTCCAGGCCATGATCGACGCGATCAACGCCGGGGACACCGACGCCTTCGTCGCCGCGTTCACCGCGGACGGCTTCGTGAGCGACTGGGGCACCGTGAAAGCCGGTGCCGACGGCGTGCGCGGCTGGGCGGACAGCGATGCGATCGGCGCCGGGGCGCGGATGACCGTGCTCTCGGCCACCACGGACGGCGACACGACGCGCATCCGGTTCGCGTGGAGCAGTCGCGTCTTCAACGGCGAGTCCGATGGGATCCTCGTCGTCGACGGCGACCGGCTCGCCAGCTTCACGATCCCGCCGTCCCACTGACACCCCGTGCCCGATCGGCACCATCGTTCCGTCGTCTCTCCGAGGAGCCCCATGACCACGCCCACGATCGTCACGTTCCCGGACGGCAGCCTCCGCGGAGACGCCGTCGTGACCCGCGTGGCGGACGACGCCGACGGGACGGTGGTCGTCGTCGACGCCACGCCGTTCCACCCCGTCGATCACACCTGGCCCGATCAGCCCGGCGATACCGGCGACATCTCCGGCGATGCCGGAGCCGTCCCCGTGACCGAGGCGCTCATGGCGGCCGTCTCGGATGACGGCGCGTTCGCGGTGGGCAGCGCGATCCCCGTCAAGCGCGGGGCCGAGGGGTGGACCTGGCTGGTGGGCCACCGTCTCGATGGTGCCGCGCCCGCCTGGCTCGCGGAGGGAACGCGCGTGGCGCTCTCGGTCGACGAGGCGCACCGTGCCGGCCTCAGCCGCGGTCACACCGCGTGCCACCTCGCCTCCCTCGCCCTGGATCTCGCGGTCGCCGACCTCTGG
This sequence comes from Microbacterium sp. NPDC057658, assembly GCF_042799975.1. Taxonomy (NCBI): domain Bacteria; kingdom Bacillati; phylum Actinomycetota; class Actinomycetes; order Micrococcales; family Microbacteriaceae; genus Microbacterium; species Microbacterium sp. NPDC057658. The sequence goes on from NZ_JBHVHT010000001.1 coordinate 1,890,805, forward strand.
CGCAAGGACCCGGGGGAGGATGCGCTGGGAAACCCGGACTTCGAGGGACGGGCGAACCAGTCCAGCCGCATCCACGAGGACGGCGCCGTCGACGAGTACCGCCTCGGCAAGAGCCTGCGCCGCGCGGGTTTCGACACCGAGACGTTCGCGGCCACGCTGGCGGACCGCGAGCAGCGCATCAACGCACAGCTCGCCGCATGGGTCACCTCCGCTGCCGCGAGCCGCATCGAGGTGGACGGACCGACCATCGTCGACCGGCGACGCTGGCACTGCGACCTCCCCGAGGGCGAGGCCGTGATCCTCTGCGGCGGCACCCACGTCCGTTCCCTCGCGGAATTCGCCGCCATCGCGGTGACTCTGGATCTGTCCGACCCGCAGCTCCTCGTGATGACGACGACCGCGACTCCCGCCTCCTGAGCCCTCGCCCGCCTCAGGCCTTCGCGCGAGGACAGGCGCCAGCGGCCGGTGTCGCCTGCTGTCGCATGCCTGCCTGTTCCCGCGATGAGGTCAGCGCACGAACCCTGCCTGCACCCGACCACCGGCGAGTTCCAGTTCCTCACTGACCCGCGCCGCGAACCCCGGGATGTCTCCGGCGAGCAGCGGAGCGCTGAGCTGCTCGGCGCGCTCGGGACTCCACGCGCGCAGACGTCGGGGGAGCCACTTCCCGGAGCCGATCCACTGCCCGTCGGTCAGCAGCATCAGCTCGGCGATGCGCTCGAACAGCAGGCCGGCCACGACGTGCTGCTCGAGCGGGTCCGTGGCGTCCTGGAGGTCGTCGAGCAGATCGGTGATCACGTACCGCCGGAATCGTGACTCACTGTCCTCCACCGTGGGCCCGGCGGCGAGCACCGCACCCCACCGGGCCCGCAGGTCGTCGAGCCCGGGCCCGGAGAGCACCGGCACGCCCTCCACGAGCATGTGCACGATGACGGGTCGGTGCTGCGCAAGGCCGCGGTTCGCCCATGTCTCGAACCCTTCCGCCGTGTAGGCGAAGACCTCGAAGATCTCGCCCTCGAACTCGCAGGTGAGGGCCTCGCTCTGCTGGGCGCGATCGGTGAAGAGATCATCGTCGATGAGCAGGAGGTCGATGTCGCTCGTGCGCGTGCGCTGGCCGCGGGCCGTGCTCCCGGCGACGATCGCGATGCGTGCGCGCGGATACCGCGCGGCGATGAAGCGCCCCACCCGCTCGACCTGATCCATCTCGACAGGGTAACCGGCGGCTCAGGCGACGATTCGCCGGCGCAACGCGCGGAAGAAGCCCCGGATGGCGAGCTCTCGCTCCTCTGAGCGGAGGTGCTGCCAGATCTCGAGCTGTTCACGCCGCTTCTCGAGGTCCGGGGGAAAGGGGCCGTCGCCGGAGTCCCAGACCAGGAACGCGAGGATCATCTGCACTTCCCACGCGGCCGCCATCGGTGTGCTCAGGAGGGAGTTCGGGGCGAACGGGCTGACACTCACCGCACTCTGCAGCGGGAGAAGGCTGGAAGCGAGGGGGTCCGGATGTGTCTCGCTCGTGCGGACGGCGATGCCGTCGTCGAGGATCGCCAGGATCCTCTGCCGCTGCGCTTCCATCGCGGCGAGGGCGCGGTTGCGCCAGGCGAGGCAGGCAGCGACAGCGACGAGGGCCACGGAGAAGGAGCCGGCGATCTCGAGCTGGGGGCTCAGGAACCAACACGTGTACACCACGAGGATCACGGCCGCTGCGGTCATCGCCGTGTAGGCCCGTCCTGCCCGATGCAGGTCTGCGGTCGGGGCCGTCGAGAGGACAGGGGGAGTCAGCATGAGGGCCGTCCACCCCCAGAAGGCGCCGAGCACGGCGATCGTGGCGAGCAGGAGCAGCACCTGGGGGTCCCGGCCGATCGTCGGTGTCAGCGCCGCCGCACCCGCGCCGATCGCCAGCAGCAGCGAGAACGCGACGGACAGCCCCAGTACTGCGGCACCGATCCGGTGCCGCGCCTTCCGGGCGAACCGGGTCACGCGACTGTAGCCGTTCGCGGTCAGAAGCGTGACCAGCAGGATGACGGTCGCCATCGAGCATCCGATCCCGATACCCATGCGAAGGGACATGTCGTTCGCGGTCGCAGCCGGCACAACGGTGAACGCGGCGGCTGCGCCGAGGGAGAGGAAGACCGCCAGGCACAGGCGGAAAAACCACCAAGGGGCGGAGCGCCAGGAAGACACCGGGACTTCCACGAACGAGGAGGCCAGCGCGAAGAGGTCGAGCGGGGGACGCGTCACGGATTCGACCGGCAGGGAAGGCATGGAGCGAGTATGCCGACCAGCACGGACATCGTCCCGAGAGGCGCCGACGGCCGTCTCGTCTCAGGCTGACGCTGGTGGAGGATCAGGCGAACGCGGCAGCACAGGCTCTTGCGCCGGTAAGCGCCTGATCCCGCGTCCTCGCCTGACCCGGCGGAGTCAGACGGCGAGCTCAATCTCGCCCGTCGCGATGTCCACGCGCACGACGCGCAGCCGCACCACGTCCCCGGGCCTGGCGAGACCCACCGCCGCGGTCGTCGTGACCGCGGGCTCCGCGATCTGGACGGCGGCCCGCTCGCCCCGGAGCTCGATGACCGTCGCCTCGACCGTCTGCCCGACCAGAGGCGTGAGCAGCGCGGCCTCGACGCGGTTCACGGTGTCCGCGTCCAGCTGCGACGCCCGTCGGCCCGAGTCCTGCATGAGCGCGGGGAGGTCGCCGAGGGAGGAGCGCACCCACTCCGGCACCGGCTGTCCCGTCGACACGGCGAGGCAGATGGTGAGGACCCAGCGGTCGACGAGCCGGCGGAGGGGAGCGGTCGCATGTGCGTACGGGGCGCCGATCGCGGCCTGCACGGCGTCGGCGGGCGGCTCCCCGTCGAACACGAGGTACCCCGCACCGCGGAACAGCGAGGCGGCGGCTTCCAGCACCGGGAGGGTCATCGGGTCGGAGCGGTCGAGGCCGCGGAGGTACTCGCCGTACGTGCCGTCGGTCCACGGGCGCCCGAGCGCCTCCGTCTGGTGACGGAAGGCCGCGAAAGCCGCCTCGTCCGGCTCCGGCATCGTGCGGAGGATGCCCACGCCTGCGTCGATCATGAGCGTCGCGGCCGCGATCCCGGTCATGAGCGACAGCTGCGCGTTCCACTCCTCCACGGGCAGGGGGCTGCGGCGCTCGATCGCATAGGTGCCGTCCTCGGTGCGCACGACCTCCTCGTCCGGGACGTTGAGGCTGGCTCCACCGCGCCCACGCTCCTGCTCGAGGCGGAGGGCACCGATCTCCGGCAGCAGGGCCGCGTGGCCGCCGTCGCCCCGGTCCAGCGCCTCCTGGGTGGACGCGTAGTCGAGCTGCGCACGGGACCGGATGAGGGCGCGCTCCAGCCGGAAGTCGGTCACGGTGCCCGCGGCATCCAGCGCGAACGTCCACACGAGTGCGGGACGGTCGACATCGGGGAGCAGGGAGACGCGGTCCTCGCTCAGCACCGGCGGATGCAGCGGGATCGTGCCGTCCGCGGCGTACAGGGTCTGTCCCCGTCGGCGGGCCTCCGCGTCCACGGCACCACCGGGGGTGACGAAACCCGGCACGTCCGCGATGGCGTACCGCACCCGATAGCCGTCGCCGTCGCGTTCGAGGTGGAAGGCCTGGTCGAGGTCACGGGCGCCCGCCGGGTCGAGGGTCGCGAACGGGATGTCCGTGAGGTCGAGCTCCGGGGTCGTGGCCGAGGCCGCTTCCGCCTCGGCGAGCACGTCGGCGGGAAACACGGTCGGCGTGTCCAGGGCCTCCCGCAGCGCGGAGAGCGCCGCGGCGAGCTCGGTCTGAGCGGCGGAGGGGGAGACATGCGAGCGGCGCTGGGGCATGCCGCCAGCCTAGGTCGAGCACCGGGACGATCCGCCGCAGCCGGCCCGCGTGCCCGCATCGGCCGCTAGCGTGGGGACATGACCACTGCTGCCAAGGCCCAGACCCTCGTCGAACTCTATGACGCCCCGGAGATCCTCCGTGTGGTGAACGTGTGGGATGTCGTCTCCGCACGCGCCGTCGCCACGCTGCCGGAGACGAAGGCGATCGCCACCGCCGGTCACGGCATCGCCGCGTCGTTCGGCTACGACGACGGGGACACCCCGCGCGACGTCATGATCGACATGGTCGGACGGATCGCGGCGGCCGTGTCCGTTCCCGTCACCGCCGACCTGGACGACGGGTACGGCGACGCGGGGGAGACCACCCGCCTCGCGATCGCGGCCGGCGTCGTCGGCGCGAACGTCGAGGACCGCCTCAAGCCGCTCGACGAATCGGTCGCCGTCGTCGAGGCCATCGTGAAGGCCGCGGAGGCCGAGGGCGTGCCGTTCGCCCTCAACGCCCGGACCGACGCGTTCGTGCGCGCCGGATCGCGCCCCGTGGAGCAGAGCATCGCGGATGCCATCCAGCGCGGTCGCGCCTTCCTCGACGCGGGCGCCACCGCGGTCTTCGTCCCCGGCATCCTCGACGCGAACGTCACGCGTCAGCTCGTCGAGGGGATCGGTGAGCGCAAGGTCAGCGTGATCGGCATCCCCGGCGCGCTCGCCGCCTCCGAGTACGAGAAGCTCGGCGTGGCCCGCATCTCCTACGGTCCGCTGCCGCAGCGCGTGGCGCTCACGGCTCTGCAGGAGCTCGCGGAGAGCCTCTACGGCGGCGGTGTCGTGCCGCAGGGACTCCCGGCCCTCAACTGAGCGACGAGGCGGGTGACCGCGGCTCACTACACTTGAGCCGTGGTCACTCGTCTTTCGAACTTCTTCCTCCGTACGCTCCGCGAAGATCCTGCCGGTGCCGAGGTCGCCAGTCACAAGCTGCTGATCCGCGCCGGGTACATCCGACCGCAGGCGGCAGGCATCTTCGCGTGGCTGCCGCTCGGCCTGCGCGTCAAGGCGAAGATCGAGACCGTCATCCGCGAGGAGATGGCCGCCGCGGGTGCGCAGGAGGTGCACTTCCCCGCGCTGATGCCGCGCGAGGCGTACGAGGCCACTGGGCGCTGGGACGAGTACGGCGATCTGCTGTTCCGCCTCCAGGACCGCAAGGGCGGGGACTACCTGCTGGCGCCGACGCACGAGGAGGCGTTCACGCTGCTCGTGAAGGATCTGTACTCGTCGTACAAGGACCTGCCGCTGACGATCTTCCAGATCCAGGACAAGTACCGCGACGAGGCCCGGCCGCGCGCTGGTCTCCTCCGCGGCCGCGAGTTCACCATGAAGGACGCCTATTCGTTCGACGCCTCCGACGAGGGGCTGGACGCGAGCTACCAGGCACAGCGGGACGCGTACGAGCGCATCTTCCGGCGGCTGGGCCTCGAGTACGCCATCGTGCAGGCCGACGCCGGGGCCATGGGTGGCTCGCGGAGCGAGGAGTTCCTGCACCCGACCCCCGTGGGCGAGGACACGTTCGTCCGCAGTGCCGGCGGCTACGCGGCCAACGTCGAGGCCTTCAGCACCCCGGTACCCGCGCCGGTCCCGTTCGACGCCGACGGCGCCCCCGTGGTCTTCGACTCTCCGGACACGCCGACCATCGAGACGCTCGTGGCGCACTGCAACCGCGAGCTCGACGGCGAGTACACCGCCGCCGACACGCTCAAGAACGTGGTCCTCGCCTTGAAGCACCTCGACGGCACCCGTGAGCTCGTGATCGTCGGCATCCCCGGCGACCGCGAGGTGGACGAGAAGCGCGCCGAGGTGGCCTTCGCGCCGGCCGAGGTGGAGACCGCCACCGCCGAGGACTTCGAGAACAACCCCCTCCTGGTGAAGGGCTACATCGGTCCGTGGTCGCCCACGGGCGCCGTGCTGGGCGAGGAGTCCGCGACCGGCATCCGCTACCTCGTCGACCCCCGCGTGAGCGAGGGCACGAGCTGGATCACCGGCGCGAACATCGACCAGAAGCACGCGCACTCCGTCGTCGCCGGACGCGACTTCGAGGCGGACGGCATCGTGGAGATCGCGAACGTGCGCGCCGGCGACCCGGCGCCCGACGGCTCCGGTCCGGTAGAGCTCGCCCGCGGCATGGAGATCGGTCACGTCTTCCAGCTCGGACGGAAGTACGCGGAGGCGCTCGGCCTCAAGGTCCTCAACGAGAACGGCAAGCTCGTCACGGTCACGATGGGGTCGTACGGCATCGGCGTCACGCGGATCCTGGCGATCATCGCCGAGCTCAACAACGACGACAAGGGCCTCATCTGGCCGGCCTCGGTCGCCCCGTTCGACGTGCAGGTCGTCGCCGCCGGGCGCGACCAGGTCGCCTTCGACGTCGCGGAGGACCTCTCCGCGCAGTTCGAGGCCGCCGGGCTCGACGTGCTCTATGACGACCGTCCGAAGGTGTCGCCCGGAGTCAAGTTCGGTGATGCAGAACTCGTCGGCGTCCCGAAGATCGTGATCGTCGGCCGGGGCGCCGCCGACGGCCAGGTGGAGTTCTGGGACCGCCGCACGGGCGAGCGCGAGGCGGTCTCGGTCGCCGAGGCCGTGGAGCGGCTCTCCGCCACGCGCTGACCCGGCGCCGCCGGTCGCTCAGCAGGTGACGCGGCCGTGGTTCATGATGTCGTCGTCCGGGGTGTCTCGGGTCACCAACGCCTTGAGCGCCCCGGCGGCCATCGCCACCTTGCCCTTCGCCGGTTCCCAGAACTCGGCGACGACCGGGGTGACCGCGAGCAGGGCGATGCCGGGGGTGTCCAGCCCGTCCTCGAACCAGATGTCGAGGGAGGGGGAGTAGAGCTCCTCCATCTTCGCGCGGTCGTGGACGACCTCGGCGGTGCCGGCGACGGACACGTAGCGCATGCCCTTCGCGTCGCAGTAGGCCAGCCCGACATCATGGTGACGGCGCGCCTCCTCGACCTTCTCCGTGTCTTCCGCCGTGAAGAACCAGATGGCGCCGGCGTCGTCCATCTGCCTGGTGGACATCGGCCGGCTGACGAGGTTCCCGTCCGGGTCGGTGGTGGTGAGCATGGTGAAGTCGATGTCCTCCACGAGCTCCTTGATGCGGGCGAGGGCCTCGGGTCCGGTGATCTCTGTCATGTCGCCATCGTGGCGCCACCGCCGACCGAGGGCACGGGCGTTGACACCGTGTCCCGCCCATGCTGCGGAGCGCGGGGGCGCGGATCCTCGGCGTTGCGTCCCGTCGGCGGGAGGCCGCGTGGGACGCTGGGGGCATGACCGAGGAACCGCTGCCGGCCGCTCTGAGCGACGAGATCAACCATGTGCTGGACGAAGCGGGGGTGTCCTCGGACCGCCGGCTCGTGATGCGGATGCTCCGCACGGCGCTGCTCCTCGGTGAGGACGACACCGACCGCCTCGACCTCAAGATCGCTTCCGCCGCCTTGGCCGAGATGCGCGACGCGTTCCGCCTCTTCGCCCCGTTCCGCGGCGTGCCGAAGGTGACGGTGTTCGGCTCCGCGCGCACCCTCCACGACGACCCGCTGTACCTGCAGGCGCGCGATGTCGCGGCGGCCCTCGCGAACGACGGCTGGATGGTCGTCACGGGCGCGGGCCCCGGGATCATGCAGGCCGCCGCCGAGGGGGCGGGGCCGGCGCTGTCGCTCGGCGTCTCCATCCGGCTCCCCTTCGAGGAGAAGGCGAACAGTCTCGTCGCGGGAAGCGATCAGGTCGTCGCGATGAAGTACTTCTTCACGCGCAAGCTCATGCTCATCAAGGAGTCGAGCGGATTCATCTGCCTGCCCGGGGGCTTCGGCACGCTCGACGAGATGTTCGAGCTGCTCACCCTGCAGCAGACCGGGAAGGCCGAGCCGACGCCGATCGTGCTGCTCGACGAGAAGGGCGGATCGTTCTGGCAGGGCATGCGGCGCTTCGTCGACGAGCACCTCGCCCCGATGGGGGTGATCTCCCCGGGGGATTTCGATCGCGTCGTCATCACCGACTCGGTCGAGGAGGCCCGCGCCGAGATCACCGGGTTCTGGCGCAACTACGACTCGCTGCGGTGGGTCGGGGACACGCTCGTGCTGCGGCTCAAGGCCGAGCCGACGGACGCCGAGATCGAGGAGCTCAACACCGCCTTCGCCGCACTCCTGTCGACCGGGCGGATCGAGCGCACGGCTCCCCGGTCCCCGGAGGTCGCCGACGACGACCGCCTCGACCTCCCGCGCCTCGCCCTGCACCTGGATCAGCGTCAGGTGGGCAACCTCTTCCGTCTGATCGGCGCGCTCAACGCCCTCCCGTCCGCGCCGAAGGCCTGACCAGGCGCGGGACTCCACGACGGAACAGGCCGCCGCGCGGAGGCAGGCCGGTTCCGGCAAGGGCGCCTGCTGTCGCGCGACGGCCTGTGCCGGCGAAGGCCGGATGGCCCGGGCGCGCGGCACACGGTATCGTTGTACGGATGTCGCGCGTGCATTCGGGCGCGACGAGAGCTGAATAGGGAGGCCGTCATGGACATCGAACTGAGTCTGCTGCGAGGGATCGAGAAGGAGAAGGCGATCCCGTTCGACGAGCTCGTCTCGATCATCGAGCAGGCGATCCTGACCGCGTACTCCAAGCACGTCTCGCCCGACGGCGCGACGCCGGAGGGCGTCCGCGTGCACCTCGACCGCAAGACCGGCCACGTCGCCGTCCTCCAGGTCGTCCGCGACGACGAGGGTGCGATCATCGGCGAGGAGGAGGCGACGCCGGACGACTTCGGGCGCATCGCCGCATTCGCCGCCAAGCAGGTCATCAGCCAGCGCCTCCGGGACATCGCGGACGACGCCGTCCTCGGCGAGTTCAAGGGCAAAGAGGGCGACATCGTCGCCGGCGTGATCCAGCAGGGGCCGAACCCGCGCATGATCCACGTCGACCTCGGCTCCGTCGAGGCCATCCTCCCGCCCGAGGAGCAGGTGCCCGGCGAGGAGTACACGCACGGGTCCCGGCTGCGCGTGTACGTCACCAGCGTCGCCAAGGGGCTCAAGGGTCCGCAGATCACCGTCTCGCGCACGCACCCGGGCCTGGTCCGCAAGCTGTTCGCGCTCGAGGTGCCCGAGATCGCGGCCGGCCTGGTCGAGATCGTCGCGCTGGCCCGCGAGGCCGGGCACCGCACCAAGATCGCGGTGAAGGCGAACGACCCGGCCATCAACGCCAAGGGCGCGTGCATCGGCGAGATGGGGCGCCGGGTGCGGGCCGTCACAGAGGAGCTGGCGGGGGAGAAGATCGACATCGTCGACTACGACGCCGACCTGCCCACGTTCGTGGCGCACGCGCTGTCGCCGGCGAAGGTCACGAGCTCGTTCGTCCTCGACGCGAGCACCAAGGCCGTCCGCGCCCTCGTGCCGGACTACCAGCTGTCGCTCGCCATCGGCAAGGAGGGGCAGAACGCGCGTCTGGCCGCCAAGCTCACCGGCGCCAAGATCGACATCCAGCCGGACAGCGTCCTCGACTGATCCCTGTCCGTCCTCGACGCCACGCCCGGTGGCGGCGAGGACGGACGGAACGCAGGTGTAAGATGGAACCCGTACGAACGTGCGTCGGTTGCCGCATGCGTGCTCCCCGCTCCACTCTGCTCAGGGTGGTTGCCCAGAACGACACCCTCATCCCCGATGAGCGTGCTGTCCTGCCGGGGCGTGGCGCGTGGGTGCATCCGACACCCGAATGCATGGAAGCCGCTCTGCGGCGTCGAGCTTTCGGAAGAGCACTGCGTGTGACCACTCAGCTGGACACACGGATCTTCGAACAGCACCCACCAAGAAACAAAGGCTGAACAGCTATGGAAACAAAGTGAACGGCTCGAAATGAGACCCGTCCGCGACTAGTGGTCTGCCCTGTCTGGGCAGACCGACCCAGACAGGAGAATTGTGGCTGGTAAACCACGCGTACATGAGATCGCCGCCGAACTCGGCGTCGACAGCAAGGTCGCACTTGCGAAGCTCAAGGAACTCGGCGAGTTCGTGAAGAGCCCGTCCTCGACGGTCGAGCCCCCGGTGGCGCGCAAGCTGCGCGCCGCGATCGAGGCCGACCCGTCCCTGAAGGCGGCCTCCGAGCCCGCTGCGGCGAAGCCCGCCGCGAAGCCGGCACCGAAGTCCTCGGCGCCCACCCCCGGTCCGAAGCCCGGCCCCAAGCCGGGTCCTGCAGCTCCGGCCGCACCCGCCCCGAGCCCGGCGCCCGCCCCCGCGGCGGAGAAGGCTCCGGCGCCGTCGGCGCCCGCGAAGCCGTCGGCTCCGGCCCCGGCCGCACCGTCCTCCGGTGACGGCAACGCCCCGAAGCCCGGCGCGCCCCGCCCCGGCAACAACCCGTTCTCGTCCGCACAGGGCATGGGCCAGCGTCCCGCGGGTCCCCGTCCCGGCAACAACCCCTTCGCCTCGGCGCAGGGGATGGGCCAGCGCCCGACCCCCGGCAACATCCCGCGTCCGCAGGCGCCCCGTCCCGGTGCTCCGCGCCCGGGTGCCCCGCGTCCCGGCTCGCCGCGACCCGGCGCACCTCGTGGTGGCCAGGGCGGTCGTCCCGGTGCTCCGTTCCAGCAGCGTACGGGCGGCCCCGGTCGTCCCGGCGGCGGTGGCGGTCCCGGTGCGGGTCCCCGTCCCGGCGGCGGCTTCGCCGGTCGTCCCGGTGGTGGCGGTCGTGGCCGTGGTCCCGGCGGCGGTACGGCCGGTGCCTTCGGCAAGGGCGGCGGCAAGAGCAAGCAGCGCAAGTCGCGGCGGGCGAAGCGGCAAGAGTTCGAGATGCGGAGCGCCCCGGTCGTCGGTGGCGTCAACGTCACCCGTGGCAACGGCGAGACGATCCGCATGCGTCGCGGTGCCTCCATCGCGGACTTCGCCGACAAGATCGAGGCCCTGACCGGCTACACCGTGCAGCCGGGCACCCTCGTCACGATCCTCTTCAACCTCGGCGAGATGGCCACGGCCACCGAGTCGCTGGATGAGGCCACGTTCGAGGTCCTCGGTGAGGAGCTGGGCTACAAGGTCCAGATGGTCTCGCCCGAGGACGAGGACAAGGAGCTCCTCGAGGGCTTCGGTCTCGACCTCGAGAAGGAGCTGGAGGAGGAGAGCGAGGACGACCTCGAGATCCGTCCCCCGGTCGTCACCGTCATGGGTCACGTCGACCACGGTAAGACGCGCCTCCTCGACGCGATCCGCCAGACCAACGTCATCGAGGGTGAGGCCGGCGGCATCACCCAGCACATCGGTGCCTACCAGGTCTGGACCGAGCACGAGGGCATCGAGCGGGCGATCACGTTCATCGACACCCCCGGTCACGAGGCGTTCACCGCCATGCGTGCCCGTGGTGCGCAGGTCACCGACCTCGCGATCCTCGTGGTCGCGGCCGACGACGGCATCATGCCGCAGACGGTCGAGGCGCTGAACCACGCCCAGGCGGCCAACGTGCCGATCGTGGTCGCGGTGAACAAGGTCGACAAGCCCGAGGCCAACCCGGCGAAGGTGCGTCAGCAGCTCACCGAGTACGGTCTGGTGGCCGAGGAGTACGGCGGCGACGTCATGTTCGTCGACGTCTCGGCCCGCGCCAACACCGGCATCCAGGAGCTCCTGGACGCGGTGCTGCTCACGGCGGACGCCGGTCTCGACCTGACCGCCAACCCGAACAAGGCCGCTCGCGGTGTCGCCATCGAGGCGAAGCTCGACAAGGGCCGCGGTTCGGTCGCGACGGTGCTGATCCAGTCCGGAACCCTCCGGGTCGGCGACGCGATCGTGGCGGGCACCGCCTACGGCCGTGTCCGCGCGATGATCGACGAGAACGGCGAGATCGTCGAGGCGGCCGCGCCGTCCCGTCCGGTCCAGGTGCAGGGTCTGAACTCCGTGCCCCGCGCCGGCGACGTCTTCATCGTCACCGAGGAAGACCGCATGGCGCGTCAGATCGCGGAGAAGCGCGAAGCCGTCGAGCGCAACGCCCAGCTGGCCAAGGCCCGCAAGCGCATCTCGCTCGAGGACTTCACCCGTGCTCTCGAAGAGGGCAAGGTCGAGTCGCTCAACCTCATCATCAAGGGTGACGTCTCCGGTGCCGTCGAGGCTCTGGAGGAGTCGCTCCTCAAGATCGAGGTCGACGACTCGGTGCAGCTGCGCATCATCCACCGCGGTGTCGGTGCGATCACCGAGTCCGACGTGAACCTGGCGACGATCGACAACGCGATCATCGTGGGCTTCAACGTCCGCCCCGACACGAAGGCGCGCGAGCGTGCTCAGCGTGAAGGCGTGGACATCCGTTTCTACTCCGTCATCTACAACGCGATCGACGAGATCGAGAGCTCGCTCAAGGGCATGCTCAAGCCGGAGTACGAAGAGGTCCAGTCGGGTGTCGCCGAGATCCGCGAGGTGTTCCGCTCCTCGAAGTTCGGCAACATCGCCGGTGTCATCGTGCGGTCCGGGACGATCACGCGCAACGCGAAGGCCCGCGTCATCCGCGACGGCGTCGTCATCGCCGATGGCCTCGCCATCGAGTCGCTGCGCCGGTTCAAGGACGACGTCACCGAGGTGCGGACGGACTACGAGGCCGGTATCGGCCTCGGCAAGTACAACGACATCCAGGTCGGCGACGAGATCGAGACGACCGAGATGGTGGAGAAGCCGCGCGGCTGATCCGCACGACTGCGGCGGCTGCCTCCTCCTCCCGTGACGGGGGAGGAGGCAGCCGCCTCCGCGGTTCGCTGGGAACCGCGATGCACAGAGGTGGGAGAAGGAACAATGGCTGGTGAACGACAGGCCCGACTCGCGGATCGCATCCGCGTGATCCTCGCCGAGCGCTTGGAGAAGGGGCTGCGCGACCCGCGTCTCGGCTTCGTGACCATCACCGACGTCCGCGTGAGCGGCGATCTGCAGCACGCCTCCGTGTTCTACACGGTGCTCGGCACGGAAGAGGAGCGCCTCGCCAGCGGTGCCGCGCTCACGTCCGCGACCGGCATGCTGCGCAGCGAGGTCGGTCGACAGCTCAGCACTCGACTCGTCCCCACGCTCGAGTTCATCCCGGACGCGCTCCCGGAGAACGCCGATCACATCACCGCTCTGCTGCGCGAGGCGCAGGAGCGCGACGCGGAGGTGGCCAAGCTGGCCTCGTCCGCGACCCACGCCGGCGAGGCCGACCCCTACCGGTCGGACGACGACGACGAGGACTGATCCCGTCTGATACCCTCAGGTCCGCGGCGGGACAACCGGTGGATCTGGGGGGATCGACATTCAGGCGACGAGCACGCCCGCGGGCCTCTTCGTCGCGCCTGTCGTCGTGGAGCCGCTGCTGGATGAGCTTCGACGGCGGGATCTGTGCTGCGCGCCGCACGTGGCGGCGCAGCTGGCCGCCGCGCTGCCTGACGATGCCGAGGCCGTGCTCGCCGTCGCGGCCCGCCTCACACCGGAGCAGCGCCGCGGATGGAGTCGGATGCCGTGGCCGCTGCCGTCCGCGGCGGTCCATGCCGGCATCCGCGGGCTGGCGAGCGCCGACCGACTGCTCCTGCTCACGGTGGTGCTGGCACTCGAGGAGGAGCTGGATCCGATCCTCGCGGCCGACGGACGCCGCGTGGAGGAGATACGGGCCAGCGCCGCCGCGCCGCATCTGACGATCCACGCGGGCTCGATCCGGCTCACCGACCCGCGCGTGGCCGCGGAGGTGTACGCGGCTGCGTCGGCGGCGGAGGTCGCGCGCGTGCACACCCGGCTGGCTGACGCCGCGGTCGCACGCGGCGACCGGAGTGGCGAGGCGTGGCATCGCGCGCGATCGTGCGCCGCGCGGGATCGTCGGGCCGCAGCGGTCCTGACAGCGCGGGCCCGCGTCGCGGCCGACGCGGGGCTCACCGAGCGCGCGCTGCTCCTGGCCGGTGAGGCCGCCGCGCACGCGACCGGCGTCGTGGGCGAGGAGGCCAGGGTGCTCGCCGGCTGCGCGGCGCTCGCCTGCGGCTACGCCGCGGATGCCGAGGCCTGGCTGAGCGGTCTCTTCCCGGGCGCCGCGGAGCATCGACGGGCACGGGCGCTCGGCCCCTACCTCGCCGCCCGCACCCTTCGGCACGGCCTCGTTCCCGCCGTCGATCCGCGGCGGCTCGCCTCCGGCTCCGCGGCCGACGCCACGGCATGGGCGCGATCCGCGGCGCTCGTCGCGATCCTGTGCGCGGAACGTCGCGACCGCGGGGCCGAGTGGCGCTGGCTCGCCCAGGTCCGCGGAGCCTCCCACGCGGGGACGGACCGTGCGCTGCGCGAGGCCGTGGTGGGGGTGTGCGCTCTCCTCGCCGGCGACGTCATGCCGGCGAGCGGGACCGCGGGGCTCGGTGGGCTCGGCGGCGTAGCGGCGGCGCTGCAGACGGCATGCGCGGGCGACATCGACGAGGGCCTGCGGATGCTGCGCACGGGAGGCCTTCCCGGAGCGGAGCGCGATCCGGTGTTCCCCGGCTTCGAGAGCAGCCCGGTGGTGCGGGCCTACCACGCTGTCACCGAGGTGCTGCTCCTCGTCTGGCGGGGAGACATCGGTCCGGCCAGGGAACTGCTCCGGCATGCGGCGGTCGAGCTCCCCGTCGCCATCCCGTTCGCCGGTCTCGGTGTCGTCCTGGCGCGGCGGCTCGACCTGGCGGTGCTCGGCGCCCTGGGCCCGATCGCGCGTGCGCTCACCGACGTCCTCCCTCCCGCCGCCGAGACGGACGTGCTGGTCGATCGCGCCGTCGAGGCCTTTCTGGACGGTTCTTTCGAGGTGGCCGTCGGCGCCATGGGGCTGTGGCGGGACCGCGGAGCCCCGCAGCCGCTGTTCGCGGTGCCGGGCGTCGACGAGGTCGTGCTCTGGTCGCCGGGGGGATACCGGCCGGGGACCGTGCGCCCGCCGGAGAGCGAGATCGCCGCGGCGCTGCGGCGGGCGGTCGTCGGTTCCGCCGGCCCCACATGGCGCTCGGACCAGGAGGAGCTGCGGGTGGCGGCGAGCCGGCTTCGGTCTCCGTTCGCCCGCGGGCGGGTCGAGTCCCTCCTCGGGGTCCGATCCGGTCTGTACGGAGACGTGGTCTCGGCACGCGGGCACTTCGCGCAGGCCGAGCGGCTGTTCGAGGTCGCCGGAGCGCGAGCCTGGGAGCGCGCGGTGCGACGACGGCGGGAACGGCTCGAGGCGTCCGGGACCACGGCGGACGGGACGGCGGCCCTGCCCGCCTGCCGGAGCGCCTGGGCTCAGCGACTGACGCCTCGGGAACTCGAGGTGGCGATGCTCGCGGTCGGCGGGACGGCGAACCGCGCGATCGCGGAGCGGCTGTCGGTCTCGGTCCGCACGGTCGAGGTGCACCTCGGACGCGCGTTCGCGAAGCTGCATGTCCGCAGCCGCGTCGAACTGACCGTGCTGGCCCACCGCACCGAACAGCTCCTCTGAGCGCTCACCGTGGCAGGGAGAGGCCCTCCCCGTCGGCTTCCGCGAGCCCGTCGGCGATGAGGGAGTCGATCGCACGGTCCCGCTGACGCACGTCCGGCCAGTCCGGGAGGACGGCGGTGAGCGGGACCGCGGCGGGGGCGGCGGCGCGCAGGAGCCGGAGCACGGCGCCGCGGGCCTGGCGGTCCGAACCCTCGTACGCAGCCTGTCGTCGTCGCTCATCCCCGGTGTCGGGTCGGCCGGCCGCGAGCCACGCACACCCGTCAGCCAGCGGGCAGCGTTCGCATCGGGGCGCACGGGACGTGCAGATCGTCGCGCCGAGCTCCATCGCCGCGGCGTTGAGGACGGCGGCCTCTGCGGGGTCCGCGGGCAGCAGCGCCGCCATGAGCGCGAGGTCGCGGCGGGACGGGGATCCCGGTTGCGCTCGTCCCTCGACCGCTCTGGCGAGCACGCGACGGGTGTTGGTGTCGACGACGGGATGACGGTCGCCGTAGGCGAAGACGGCCACGGCACGGGCGGTGTAGTCGCCGATCCCGGAGAGGGCGAGGAGGGCGTCGACGTCACGCGGCACGACGCCGCCGTGGCGCTCGACCACCTCGACGGCCGCACGGTGCAGCCACAGGGCGCGCCGCGGATAGCCGAGGTTCGCCCATTGCTGCACGACGTCCGCCGGAGACGCGGCCGCCATCGCGCGGGGTGTGGGCCACCGCGTCAGCCACGCGTCGAGGTGCGGGATCACGCGGGTCACGGGCGTCTGCTGCAGCATGAACTCGCTCACCAGCACGCCCCAGGCGCCGAAGGCGGCGTGGAACTCCGGGCGGCGCCACGGCAGATCGCGCGCCTCCTCGGCGTACCAGCCGTGCAGGGGCGTCATCGTCGCAGGAGACGGTGCGGGCGCGGCCATCCCTCCAGCCTAGGCGAGCGGTCGCCGCTCCCGGCCTCGGTAGGCTGGAGGGATGGCGACCCCCGGCATCCTCCTCGTCGACAAGCCCGGCGGGCTGACCAGTCACGATGTGGTCGCCCGCACCAGACGGGCTTTCGGGACCCGCAAGGTCGGTCACGCCGGGACTCTCGACCCGATGGCCACCGGACTGCTCGTCATCGGCATCGAGGGGGCGACCCGCCTCCTCACCTACATCGTGGGCGCGGAGAAGACCTACGAGGCGACCATCCGGCTCGGTGCCGTCACCTCCACGGATGACGCGGAGGGCGAGATCCTCCACCGCGCGGATGAGAGCGCCCTCGCGGCGATCGAGGAGGCGGCGATCGATGCCGGAGTGGCCGCGCTGACGGGCGCGATCTCCCAGGTCCCGAGTGCGGTGTCGGCGATCAAGGTCGACGGTCGCCGCGCCTACGACCGCGTCCGTGGGGGCGAGGAGGTCGTCCTCCCGGCGCGAGACGTCGTCGTGTCCCGATTCGACGTCGTCGCGCGTCGCCGCGACGACCACGCGATCGACCTCGATGTCGTCGTGGACTGCTCGTCCGGAACCTACATCCGCTCGCTGGCCCGCGACCTGGGCGCCGCCCTCGGCGTCGGCGGCCACCTGACCGCCCTCCGCCGCACCCGTGTCGGCCCGTTCGACGTGCGTGACGCCGTGACGATCGACGCGCTCGAGGGCGCTCCCGTGCTCACCCCCGGCGCCGCCGCCGGCCGCGTGCTCTCCGTCCTCCACGTCACGGCGGACGAGGCGCGGGACCTGCGACACGGCAAGCGCCTCGCCGGGCAGGCCGCGCGCCTGGACGGACCGCTCGCGGCGGCCGTCGAAGACGACGGCACGCTCGTGGGGATCGTCGAGAAGCGCGGTGCCGATGTGAAGAGCGCCATGAACATGCCGGAGGTCTCCCGATGATCCTGTGGTTCACGATCGTGCAGATCGTCGTCGCCGTCGCCGCCGGGCTCTTCTGCCTCGGCGCGGGGTTCGCCGGTCGCCGCCCCAGCGATTTCTCCGTCGGCGCGCTCGCTCTCGTCGAGGTGCTGCTCGTCGCGCAGATCGTCGTCGCCATCGTGGCGCCCCTCGCCGGGAACCCGCCGACCGGGGATCTGCTGGAGTTCTGGGTGTACCTCGTCTCGGCGGCCCTGCTTCCGATCGGGGCCGTGCTCTGGGCGCTGATGGAACGCAGCCGGTGGAGCACCGTCGTGCTCGGCGTGGCCGCGCTCGCGATCGCGATCATGCTCTGGCGCATGCAGGTCATCTGGACCGTGCAGGTCGCCTGAGGAGCACCCGGAGCGGACGCCGGGCAGCTCGCCCGGCTCTAGGATGGAATGCGCTATGAGCTCCACCGCCCCCTCCACTCGGATGACCGGTATCGGTCGTGTCCTGGTGATCGTCTACGCCGTGATGGCGCTGGCGGCCACCGGGCGCAGCTTCGTGCAGATCGTCCGGCGATTCGACGAGGCCCCGTTGGCCTACAGCCTCTCGGCGCTGGCCGCGGTCGTGTACGTCCTGGCGACGCTCGCGCTCGTCTTCGCGCGTCGTCGCGGCTGGTACACCGTCGCGTGGGTGGCGATCGTCTTCGAACTCACCGGTGTCCTGGTCGTCGGCGTGCTCAGCCTCGTCCTCCCCGAGCTCTTCCAGCACGAGACCGTATGGTCGCTGTTCGGGCGCGGCTACCTCTTCATCCCCCTCGTCCTCCCGATCTTCGGGATCTGGTGGCTGCGCACGCACCGGCCCGTCGAGACCGCGCGTCCGGTCGAGGTCGCCGCGTGATCGTGTTCCGGAATCCGGAGGAGGTGCCGGAGGACTTCGGGCCCAGCGCCGTTGCCATCGGCAAGTTCGACGGCGTGCACGAGGGGCACCGCGCCGTCATCCGCCGCTTGGAGGTGGCGGCCGCGGCCTCGGGGAGCCGTGCCGTCGCGGTCACGTTCGACCGCAACCCCCTCGCCGTGATCCGTCCCGACCGGTGTCCCGAGAACGTCGTGACCGTCGACCGCAAGCTGGAGCTCCTCGGCGAGCTCGGACTCGACGCGACGCTGGTGCTGACGTTCGACGAGACGCTCGCCGCCCGGAGCGCGGAGGACTTCGTCGTCGACATCCTCGTCGGCGCGCTGCACGTGTCCACGGTGCTCGTCGGCGCCGACTTCCGCTTCGGACACCGGGGCGCCGGCACCCCCGAGCTGCTGCGGGAGCTCGGCCCCCGGTACGGGTTCACGGTCGAGGTCGTCGACGACGTCTACCTTCCGGGGTCGAGCCGCCGGGTCTCGTCGAGCTGGATCCGCGAGCTGCTGATGGCGGGGGACGTCGCCGAGGCGGCCCGCGCCCTCGGGCGGTATCCCGACGTGCGCGGCGTCGTCGTCCACGGGCTGAAGCGCGGACGCGAGCTCGGCTTCCCGACCGCCAACCTCTCCACGATCATCGACGCGTTCGTCCCCGCCGACGGCGTCTACGCCGGCTGGCTCGTCGACCACGACACCGGCATCCGGCACCCGTCGGCGATCTCGGTGGGCACGAACCCCACCTTCGACGACGTGCTCGTCCGTCAGGTCGAGGCGCACGTGCTGGGGGAGACCGGGCTCGATCTCTACGGTCACGACGTGACGGTGGAGTTCGTGCAGCGGCTGCGCGGCATGGTCGCGTTCGAGGGCATCGAGAAGCTGATGACGCAGATGGCCGCCGACGTCGCACAGGCCGCGGCCATCCTCGAGGTCTCCGCGTAACACGACGGCGCCCTGCTTCCGCGGCCGGGGGTGGGGATGGCATAGAATGACTGCAGGCTCCCACCGGCCCCGCACGTATCGCGTGCTCCGGCGGGAACACCGATCCACAGTCCGCACGGTCCTGGCTCACGCCACACGCGGACGACGAGAACGGCTCACGGCTCCCTGAGGGCGCCGGAGCCCTTCAGGCTCAGGAGGAGCATGCCGACCACGGCAACCGCCGCCCCGCGGCGCAAGAAGACGTCCCGTCGCGATGACGAGGCACCCCTCATCCCGATCCTCGCGCGCAAGGTGCGCGAGATCGAGGCGAAGTCCCAGCGGGGGAAGCTGGGTCCCACGAACCGCACGAAGTTCCAGGTGATCGCTTTCCTGGTGCGCGAGGAGCGCGCCAGGGTGAAGGCCGACACGGAGATCACCGACGCGGCCCGCGCCGAGCTGCTCAAGCGGCTCGACGGTGTCGCGACGATCCTCGCGAAGACGGCCGCGCGGGACACCTCGCTCATCCAGCTGCTCGAGGCCGACCAGGCCACCTCGCCGGTCGCCAAGCGGATGCGGCGCGACTGGCTGCTCGAGTCGGGGGCCGAGCTCCCGCCGGAGGAGCTCATCATCGCCGACCCCGCGCCTGTGCAGGTGTCGGTGGTCCCCGCGGCCATCGCCGAGCGTCAGGTCACCCCGCCCTCGGTGGAGGCCCGTCAGCTGGCCAACCCGTTCCTCGCGCCCGACCTGACCCCGCGTCCGGCCAGCACGCCCCGCCGCCGCCTCGACGGCTGGGAGCTCATGGGGCCGCTGTACAAGGCCTTCGAGACCGGCGCGGGTGGTGCGGCGGCGTCGATGGAGCTTCCGCCGGCACCGGAGTTCGATCACATCTCGCCCAAGGGCCGCGAGATCATGGTGCACCAGTCCCGTTTCCTCGAGGCTGTGCGCGCCGGACACCGCAGCTTCCTGCTCGCCGACGAGCCGGGCCTCGGCAAGACGGCGCAGTCGGTGCTCGCGGCCTCCGTCGCCGGCGCCTATCCGCTGCTCGTCGTGGTGCCCAACGTCGTGAAGATGAACTGGGCGCGCGAGGTCGAGCGGTGGACACCGCAGCGTCGTGCCACGGTCATCCAGGGCGACGGCGACGACATCGACGCCTTCGCCGACGTGTTCATCGTCAACTACGAGATCCTCGACCGTCACATGTCCTGGCTCGCGTCGATCGGCCTGCGCGGCATGGTCGTCGACGAGGCGCACTTCATCAAGAACCTCTCGTCGCAGCGTTCGCAGAACGTGCTCTCGCTCGCGGCACAGGTGCGCGAGCGCACGCCGGGGCACGATCCGCTCATGCTCGCCCTCACCGGCACCCCGCTCATCAACGACGTCGAGGACTTCGACGCCATCTGGCGTTTCCTCGGCTGGACGAACGGCGAGAAGCCCGGACCCGAGCTCATGGAGAAGCTCGACGCGACGGGGCTCACGCCCGCGGACAAGGCCTTCTACCCGGAGGCCCGCGACGCGGTGATCTCGATGGGGATCGTGCGACGGAAGAAGAAGGACGTCGCCGCCGACCTGCCCGACAAGCTGGTCGCCGATCTGCCGGTGCAGCTCGACGACGAGTTCGGTCGCAGCATCCGCCAGGCCGAGCGCGAGCTGGGGGAGCGCCTGGCCGCCCGCTACCGCCGCATCATCGAGGCACGCGGCGACCGCGGTCTCGCGCCGGGAGAGATCGACGACGACATCGTCCGGCTCGTGGCGCAGAACGAGCTCGAGGAGTCGAAGGCGGCCGGCACCGGGGGAGACAACGTCTTCACCATGGTGCGCCGCATCGGTCAGGCGAAGGCCCTCCTCGCGGCCGACTACGCCGCACAGCTGCAGCGGTCGGTCGGCAAGGTCGTGTTCTTCGCGAAGCACATCGACGTCATGGATCAGGCGGAGGCGCACTTCGCCTCCGCGGGCATCCGCGCGGTGTCCATCCGCGGCGACCAGACGAACACGGCACGGCAGCAGGCCATCGACGACTTCAACGGCGACCCCGAGGTCGGCATCGCGGTGTGCTCGCTCACTGCGGCCGGCGTCGGACTCAACCTGCAGGCGGCCTCGAACGTCGTCCTCGCGGAGCTGTCGTGGACCGCCGCCGAGCAGACGCAGGCCATCGACCGCGTGCACCGCATCGGCCAGGACGAGCCGGTCACCGCCTGGCGGATCATCGCCGCGCACACGATCGACACGAAGATCGCCGAGCTGATCGACCAGAAGCAGGGCCTCGCGGCCCGCGCTCTGGACGGCGAGGCGACGGAGGAGACGGCGAGCGAGTCGGTGCAGCTGGCGGCCCTCACGCACCTTCTGCGCGAAGCTCTGGGCGGGCGCTGAGACGCCGTCAAGAACACGGGTTCTTAACGGCAATTCCAGGGCCTCATCCTGCCGGGACGCGAAGTTCGGCGTGATCGCTCCTCGCGGCCGTCAAGATCCCCGGTTCTCGACGCGCTCGAATGGCATCGCGAGGGGGCGGCGCGCTAGTGTCGATCGCAGGCACTGTCGCCGTACCCCCATCCCTCGACCTCCGAAGGCAGCAGCATGAAGATCGGCATCCTGACGAGCGGCGGCGACTGCCCCGGACTCAACGCGGTCATCCGCGGCATCGTGCTCAAGGGCACCACGACCTACGACCTGGAGTTCGTCGGCATCCGCGACGGATGGCGCGGCGTCGTCGAGGGCGACTTCATGCCCCTGACGCGGCATGAGGTGAAGGGCCTGTCCAAGGTGGGCGGCACGATCCTCGGCACCAGCCGCACCAACCCCTACGAGGGGGAGCGCGGAGGCGCCGACAACATCGCGAAGACCCTCTACGGGCACAAGATCGACGGCATCGTCGCGATCGGCGGCGAAGGCACCCTCGCGGCGGCGGACCGTCTCGCCAAGGACGGCATCAAGGTGCTCGGCGTCCCGAAGACGATCGACAACGACCTCCGGGCCACGGACTACTCGTTCGGCTTCGACACCGCCGTGAACATCGCCACGGACGCCATGGACCGGCTCCGGACCACGGGCGACTCTCACCAGCGCTGCATGGTCGCCGAGGTCATGGGTCGTCACGTCGGCTGGATCGCCCTGCACGCCGGAATGGCCGCGGGTGCGCACGTCATCTGCATCCCCGAGGTGCCGATGTCGCTGGACGAGATCACCGCTCTCGTCACGAGCGCCCACGATCGCGGTCGCGCGCCGCTCGTCGTCGTCTCCGAGGGCTTCAAGCTCGCCGGCATGGACGAGGCCTACAGCGACAAGGGCCTGGACGCGTTCAACCGTCCGCGGCTCGGTGGCATCGGCGATCTGCTCGCCCCCGAGATCGAGCGGATCACGGGCATCGAGACGCGGGCCACGATCCTCGGCCACATCCAGCGTGGCGGCTCGCCGTCGGCCTTCGACCGCGTCCTCGCGACCCGGCTCGGCCTGCACGCCGCGGATGCCATCGTGGACGGCGCCTGGGGGCAGATGGTCGCGATGCAGGGGACGGACATCGTCCGCGTCCCGTTCGCGGATGCTCTGGGCGAGCTCAACACGGTGCCCCGCTATCGCTACGACGAGGCCGCCGCCCTCTTCGGCTGACCGCCGGCTTCAGCCCCTCGCGCGGCTTCAGGAGTCCTGCTGTCTTCCGTGCCTGAATTTGCGTGAGTGCCTGTATGCGCGCGTTCGCCTGTTCTCACGGCCTCGCGCGGTGTCAGGCTCTCGCGCGGCTTCAGGCGTCCTGCTGTCTTCCCTGCCTGAACTTGCGTGAGGGCCTGTGTCCGCGCGTTCGTCTGTTCTCACGGCCTCGCGCGGTGTCAGGCTCTCGCGGGGCTTCAGGCGTCCTGCTGTCTTTCTCGCCTGTTCTCGCGCGAGTGCCTGAGCTTGTGGTCGGTCTGCTCCGCGCGAGCCGTCGCGCGACGGCGTGCGCGATGCAGCCCCTGCGCGAGCGCGGCCAGGACGGTGTCCTCGACATGAGTGTCATCGACCATGACCTGGTGGTAATCGAAGCGCAGGACGGTGTACCCGCGGAGTGCGAGCCTCGCGTCCGCCGCGAGATCACGCCGCCGGTCGCCGGCGGCGCTGTGGTGGCGGAAGCCGTCGATCTGAATGGCGAGCCGTTCGCCTATGACACCGTCGAGCGGATGGCCGTCCACCCACACCTGCTGTCGCACGTCGATGCCGATCGCGCGCATCCGTTCGACGAAGACCGTCTCGGGACCGGAGTCCGACCGGCCGCGGACGATTCGAGCGAGGCGGTCAGCGGCGTGGCACCGCCACCGCACCCGCGCGAGCGTATCCAGCTCCACCGCCCCGTGGCGGATGGCGGACTCCCAGATCGCGCGGGCCTCGACGGGCGGCCGACATCGCGCGACCTGGAAGAGGACATTCAGGACGGGATCGACCGCCGCGCGCTGATGCGCCGGCACAGGCCCCTGGGCGCAGTGCACCTGGACGCCGCCGCGGTCGAACCGAGAAGCGGTACGGGGGAGGGCGACGTGCACGTCCGTGGCCCCGATGTCCCACCATCCGGCGAGAGCCGCAGCGCTCACACAGGTGACTCTCCCGCCGACCGAAGCAGCCGCCCGGCGCCGTGGATCGACATCGGGGAGGAGGAGCCACGACCGGCGCACACGCTCGAGCGTGCCTTCCTGTACCGCACGACGCATCTGGTACTCGGTGAAACCCGCCTCACGTACGCGCGACGAATGCGCGGAGCCTCCCTGCTCTCGAACCCAGCTCTCGACCCTCGTGTGTCTCACCCCTCCACCCTGAGCGCTCGCGCGGCACTCTCCATCGCTGCACTCGGGATGGGGAGATCGTTCGCGGAATCCTGGCCCTGTGCAGGATCAGTCGTCGCGTGTGGTCACCACAGGCGTCCGCGCGAGACCAGGCAACAAGAGCCTCTTGCGCCTGATGCCACGCGAGCGCGTGATGCCGCGCGGAAGCCTGAGCCCACGTCGGACACGGGAGTGCAGGCCTCCGCGCGAGATCAGGCCAGGAGAGCCACTCGCGCCTGATGCCGCGCGAATGCCTGATGCCGCGCGCCTGATGCCGGGCGTGACCGTTGCCGTCAGGCGAGGTGGAGGGTGTCGAGCAGCCAGGCGAGCTCGAACGCCCGCTCGCGCCAGGAGTTGTACCGCCCGCTCACGCCCCCGTGCCCCGCGACCATCTCGCACTTGAGCAGCACGTCCTTCGCGCCGGCCTCCCGCAGCCGGGCGACCCACTTGGCGGGCTCCACGTAGAGCACGCGGGTGTCGTTCAGCGAGGTCACCGCGAGGATCCGTGGGTACTCCACGCCGTCGCGCACGTTCTCGTACGGCGTGTACGACTTCATGTACGCGTACACCTCCGGGTCGTGCAGAGGGTCGCCCCACTCGTCCCACTCGATCACCGTGAGGGGGAGCGAGGGGTCGAGGATCGTGGTCAAGGCGTCGACGAACGGCACCCCCGCGAGGATCCCGGCGAACAGCTCCGGGGCGAGGTTGGCGACCGCGCCCATCAGCAGACCGCCCGCGCTGCCGCCCTCTGCGACGAGCTGGGCCGGGGTCGTGGTGCCCTCGGCGACGAGGTGCCGGGCGCAGGCGACGAAGTCCGTGAAGGTGTTCCGCTTGTGCAGGAGCTTGCCTTCTTCGTACCACTGCCGGCCCATCTCGCCGCCGCCACGCACATGCGCCACGGCGAAGACGACTCCGCGGTCCAGCTCCGAGAGTCGGGCGACGGAGAAGCCCGGGTCGATGGAGTGCTCGTACGAGCCGTAGCCGTAGAGGTGGACGGGCCGGGGCGTCGCTCCGGGCTCTCCGAAGGAGCGCTTCCAGACGAGGGAGATCGGCACGCGCGTGCCGTCCTCCGCGGTGGCCCACTCCCGCCGCTGTCCGTAGTCGGCGGGGTCGTAGTTGCCGAGCACCGTGACCTGCTTGCGGAGGACGAGTTCGCGCGTCGCGAGGTCGAGTTCGTAGACCGTGCCTGGGGTGACGAAAGACGTGTAGCCGAGGCGCAGGAAGGGGGAGTGCCACTCCGGGTTGCCGCTGACGCCCGCCGAGTAGAGGGGCTCGTCGAACTGCAGCTCCTCCACGGCGTCCGTCGCGTAGTCCAGGAGCCCGACGCGCTCGAGGCCCTCGCTGCGGTACTCCACCGTGGCGAAGTCGCGGAACGCATCCACCCCGAGCAGCCGTCGTCCCGGCTGATGCGCGACGACGACGCGGCGCTCGCCCTGCGGGTCATCCGCCGCCACGGAGACGAGCTCGAAGTCCAGGGCGTCGTGATTGTGCAGGATGAGCAGGCGGTCCTCGCCGTCCACGACCGCGTGCTCGAGCGAGTACTCCACGCCCTCCCGCCGCGGCCATACCGGACGTGGCTCCGCGGTGATGTCACCGGTCAGGTCGACGAGGTACTCCTCGCTCGTGATGCTGGAGCCCACGCCGATCACGAGGTAGCGACGACTGCGCGTGATCCCGGCGCCGAGCCAGAACTTCTCGTCGGGCTCGTGGAAGAGCTGGATGTCGTCCGACACCGGGGTCCCGAGCCGGTGCAGCCACAGGGTGTCGGGGCGCCAGGCGTCGTCGCGCGTCGTGTAGAGGATGCCGGTGCCGTCGGGGGTGAAGAACGCGCTGCCGGTGTCCGGGATCTCGTCGGCGAGCGTGACGCCCGTCTCCAGGTCGCGGACGCGCACGGTGTAGAGCTCGTCGCCCTCGAAGTCCGTCGACCACAGCAGCTTCGTCGCGTCGTCGGAGGTGTCGAACGCGCCGAGGGAGAAGAACTCGTGCCCCTCCGCCTCGGCGTTGCCGTCCAGCAGCACCACCTCTCCGGGGACGGGCACCCCCGGCTCGAGACGCGGCGGCGTCCAGTCGCCCTCGACGGCGGCGGCCCGGCAGCGTATGCCGTACTGCGCGCCTTCCTCGGTGCGGCTGTAGTACCACCAGTCTCCGCGTCGCGTCGGCACGGAGAGATCCGTCTCCTGCACGCGGCCCTTGATCTCCTGGAACAGCGTCTCGCGGAGCGCCGCCAGATGCGCCGTCTCCGCCTCGGTGTGCGCGTTCTCGGCCTCCAGGTGCGCGATGACCTCGGGGGAGTCCTTGGCACGCAGCCACTCGTACGGGTCGTCGACCGTGTCGCCGTGGTGCGTGCGGAAGGTGGAACGGCGGGCGGCGATCGGGGCGTCAGTCACCGTCCCACGCTATCCCAGGTCGAGTTGACCGGCACGGGGGACGGTGGCAGGATTTACCGGGGCCGGTAAACGGAAGTCAAACCCACGGTGAACTCTTCGTTCGTCACGTCGATCCCGTCGACATCTCCCTCTTCCTCAAGACCGAAAGCGAACGGTGGAAACCGCAGCCCTCATCGTCGTGCTCGTCATCGCGCTGGCACTCTTCTTCGATTTCACGAACGGGTTTCACGACACCGCGAACGCGATGGCCACGCCCATCGCGACCGGGGCGCTCAAGCCCAAGACCGCGGTGCTCCTGGCCGCTCTCCTCAACCTCGTCGGCGCCTTCCTGTCGACCGAGGTGTCCAAGACCATCTCCGGCGGCATCATCCAGGAGGATGCGATCCTCGCCGCGGGGGCGGAGCTGTTCCTCTCGCTGATCTTCGCCGGACTCATCGGCGCGATCACCTGGAACATGCTGACCTGGCTGCTCGGCCTGCCGTCCAGCTCGTCCCACGCCCTCTTCGGCGGTCTGATCGGCGCGACGCTCGTGGGAGCCGGCCTCGGCGGCATCGACTTCGGCGCCGTGCTGTCGAAGATCGTCCTCCCCGCTCTCATCGCCCCGATCACCGCCGGCATCATCGCCTTCGTGGCGACGAAGATCGCCTACTCGATCACCCGGCGC
Source organism: Microbacterium sp. NPDC057658 (assembly GCF_042799975.1). NCBI lineage: Bacteria > Bacillati > Actinomycetota > Actinomycetes > Micrococcales > Microbacteriaceae > Microbacterium > Microbacterium sp. NPDC057658. Next base: position 1,917,502 of record NZ_JBHVHT010000001.1, read on the forward strand.
TATGACGGCAAGCCCGACGGGCGCGACGGCTTCCGCTGGGGTCAGATCTTCACGTCGTCCCTGGTCGCGCTCGCCCACGGCACCAACGACGCACAGAAGACGATGGGCGTCATCACCCTCGCGATGATCACGATCGGCTGGCAGTCCGGTGCGCACCACGAGCCCGAGCTCTGGGTCATCGTCGCCTGTGCGTTCACGATCGCCCTCGGAACGTATCTCGGCGGCTGGCGCATCATCCGCACGCTGGGCAAGGGCCTGACCGACGTCAAGCCGGCGCAGGGCTTCGCGGCCGAGAGCTCGACGGCGGCGACGATCCTCGCCTCCAGCGCCCTCGGCTTCGCCCTCTCCACCACGCAGGTGGCCTCGGGATCGGTCATCGGATCGGGTCTCGGTCGCCGCGGCTCGACGGTGCGCTGGCGGACGGCCGGTCGCATCGGCGTCGGCTGGCTGCTGACCCTGCCCGCGGCCGGAGGGGTCGGCGCCCTGGCGGCGCTGCTCGTCGTCTGGCTCGGTCCCTGGGGTGTGGCCATCGATGCCGTGCTCGCCGTGGTGATCATCCTCGGGCTGTACATGCGTTCGCGGCGCAACGCCGTCACGCCCGCCAACGCCATGAGCGACGTCGCCGAGTCCCACCTCGCGGTCGAGGTCCCCGACACACCGCCGCCCACGCGTCGCCAGCAGCGCATCGCTCAGGCCAAGGCAGAGGCGAAGGCCCGCGCCGAGGCCAAGGAGAAGGCGAAGGCGGAGGCCAAGGACAAGGCGAAGAAGAAGGCCAAGGCCAAGGCCGACGCGAAGGCCGCGAAGACCGGCAGCGTCTCCTCGTCCGACGCCTCGCAGAACGGGGACTCGGCATGAACGTCACGATCGACTGGATCGCCTTCCTGCAGGTGTTCGCCGCCGCGCTCATCGGCGCCGCCGCCATCGTCACCTTCTACGCCCTGGGCCTGCGTCTGCTCGTACGCAGCGGACGGGCCCCCGTGGTGAGCCCGGCGGAGTTCACCGACGCCATCACGGTGATATCCGAGAAGGAGCTCAAGCGGGCCGCCAAGCAGGCGGCGAAGGCGGCGAGGAAGAGCCCGCTCACCGAGGGGCAGAAGACCCTCGCCCTCGTGGGCGCCTACGGCTGCTTCGTGCTCTGCGGGGCCGCGGTCATCGCCGGCATCCTGCTCATCGTCGTCGGCCACTGAGCCTCCGGCGCGCCAGGGACGGGCGTCGGCACCCGCCCCTAGGCTGAGGGCATGTCCGCAACCAACGGAACGCCCCCGGTCTTCGGCCGATACGCCCCCGCGTCCCATGTCCTGATCCATGTCAGCGACCCGCACTTCCTGGCCGGCGGGGCCGCGCTGGGGGGACGGTACGACGTCGAGCACACGTTCGCGCGGACGCTCGAGGCGATCCGCGCCGTGCATCCCGCTCCCGCCGCCATCGTGATCACCGGGGACCTCGCCGATCTCGGCGAGCCGGACGCGTACCGCCGGCTGCGTGCGGCGATCGAGCCGGTCGCCGCCGAACTGGGCGCTCCCGTGGTCTGGGTCGCGGGTAACCATGACGAGCGCCCGGCGCTCCGCGAGGCGCTCCTGGACGGCGAGCCCACCGAGGAGCCGGTCACCGGGGTGTGGGATCTCGACGGGCTGCGCCTCGTGGCCCTCGACACGAGCGTCCCGGGATGGCACCACGGCGACCTCGACCCGGCGCAGCTCGCATGGTTGGCCGACGTCCTCGCGGAGCCCGCGCCGCACGGGACGATCCTGGCGATGCACCATCCGCCGCTGCCCAGCCATCTGCCATTGTTCGACATCCTCGAGCTCCGTCATCAGGACGAGCTCGCCGCCGTCATCCGCGGCACCGACGTCCGCGGCATCCTCGCCGGCCACCTGCATTACTCCGCACACGGTCTGTTCGCCGGTGTCCCGGTGAGTGTCGCGTCCGCGACCTGCTACACCATGAACGTCGCCCGTCCGGCGGCGGAGGTGAACGGCATGGACGCCGCCCAGGCGTTCCAGCTCGTGCACGTGCGGCCGGAGACCCTCACGCACACGGTCGTCCCCGTGGTCGACGCGCCGACCGACGACTACTTCTCGGAGGAGTGGATCGCGCGGATGGCGGCGCTGACCCCGGAGGAGCGCCTGGAGGCGTTCTCCCGGAAAACCCCGCAGGGACCGGCGTAGACTGGTCGCATCCCCCACTTTTCCGTTCGCCACGACCCACGAGGATGTGACATGGCTTCTGCCGCGCCCGCCCATACCCGCACCGAGACCGATTCGCTGGGGAGCATGGAGATTCCCGCCGACGCGTACTGGGGGATCCACACCGCCCGCGCCGATGCGAACTTCCCGATCACGAAGCGCCCCATCTCGGTCTACCCCGAACTGGTGATCGCCCTCGCGATGGTGAAGCAGGCCAGCGCCAGGGCCAACAAGGAGATCGGCGTCCTCGACGCCGAGCGGGCCGACCTCATCGACCGCGCGGCACAGCGCGTCATCGACGGCGAGTTCCACGACCAGTTCACGGTCGGCGTCATCCAGGGCGGCGCCGGCACGTCGACGAACATGAACGCGAACGAGGTCATCACCAACATCGCGCTCGAGATGGCCGGACGCGAGAAGGGCGACTACGCCTTCCTCTCTCCGATCGACCACACGAACCGCAGCCAGTCGACCAACGACGTCTACCCGACCGCGGTCAAGATCGGCCTCTCGCTGACGCTGCGCTCGCTGCTCGACGAGCTGGACGCCCTGCGCGTGGCCTTCCTCGGCAAGGCGGGGGAGTTCCACGACATCCTCAAGGTCGGCCGCACCCAGCTCCAGGACGCCGTGCCCATGACGCTCGGCCAGGAGTTCCACGGCTTCGCCACGACCCTGGGCGAGGACCACAGCCGCCTCACCGAGAACGCCTCCCTCATGTTCGAGATCAACATGGGCGCGACCGCGATCGGCACCGGCATCACGACCCACCCCGACTACGCGCCCGCCGTGCTGAAGCACCTGCGCGAGATCACCGGACTCGACCTGGAGACGGCCACCGACCTCGTCGAGTCCACGAGCGACACGGGCGCCTTCATGTCGTTCTCCTCGTCGCTCAAGCGGAACGCCATCAAGCTCTCGAAGATCTGCAACGACCTGCGCCTGCTGTCGTCGGGTCCGCAGGCGGGCCTCGGCGAGATCAATCTGCCCGCACGCCAGGCCGGCTCGAGCATCATGCCGGGCAAGGTCAACCCGGTGATCCCGGAGGTCGTGAACCAGGTGGCGTTCGCGGTCGTCGGCGCCGACATGACCGTGACCATGGCCGTCGAGGGCGGTCAGCTCCAGCTCAACGCCTTCGAGCCCGTCATCGCGCACTCGATCTTCCAGTCGATCACCTGGATGCGTCAGGCCATGTGGACGCTGCGCGTGAACTGCGTCGAGGGCATCACCGCGAACCGCGACCGTCTGGGCGCGATGGTCGGCGCGTCGGTCGGCGTCATCACGGCGCTCACGCCCTTCATCGGCTACGCGGCGGCCGCCGCCCTGGCCAAGACGGCCCTGCTGACCAACCGCAACGTCGCCGACCTGGTGGTCGAGGCCGGACTCATGTCCCGCGACGAGGTCACCAAGCAGCTGTCTCCCGCCCGTCTGTCGGGCCTGGAGGCGGTCACGGCGGCCATCCCGATCGTCACCCCCGACGACCTCATCCAGATCTGAGCGTCGACCGGATACGCGAAGGGGACGGGAGCTCGCAGCTCCCGTTCCCTTCGTCGCGTCCGGTCAGTCGAGGATGCGGCAGTGCGTCGTGAGCTCGCCGATGCCGTCGATGCCGACCGTGACGGTCGAGCGGTCGCGGAGGAAGATCTGCGGGTCGCGCGAGTAGCCGGCGCCGCCGGGGCTGCCTGTCGAGATCAGGGTGCCGGGGAGCAGGGTGAGCGACTGGGAGAGGTGGGCGATGAGCTTCGCCACCGAGCGCACCATCTGATCGGTGCTGGCGTCCTGCACGGTGTGTCCGTCCACCACGGTCCAGATGTGGAGGTCCTGCGGGTCGGCGATCTCGTCGGCGGTCACCGCGAACGGGCCGGTGGGGGTGAAGCCGTCGAACGACTTGCAGCGGGACCACTGCGCCTCGGAGAACTGGATGTTCCGTGCGGTGATGTCGTTGACCACCGTGTATCCCCACACGTGCGTCAGGGCGTCCGCCTCCGGCACGTCCTTCGCGGGCGTGCCGATGAGCACGCCCAGCTCGGCCTCGTAGTCGACGGCCTCGCTGAGGCTCCGGGGCCAGGACGTGGTCTGGTCGTGACCGGTCAGCGAGTTCGGCCACAGCGTGAACACGGTCGGCGCGGCGTCGGTCTTGAGTCCGAGCTCGCTGGAGTGCGCGGCGTAGTTGAGACCGACGGCGAGCACGGCCGGCGGCGCGATCACGGCGGAGGCGAAGCCCCAGCCGGTCAGCGGGTGGCGCGGGGCCGTGCTGTCGCGCAGGGCGGCGCGGAGCTCGTCGAGTCCGGCGTCTCCTCGCTCGATCAGCTGCTGCAGGGTGGCAGGCGCGTCGGACAGGAGATCGGAGACGAGGATGGCGTCCGAGCCCTCCACCACGGCGAGAACCGCCTGGGAGGAGTCTGGACGGCGCAGGTGAGCGAACCGCATGGTTCTACGCTACCGGGTGCGTGCGGCCGGTCGGGTGGAGGAAGCCCCCAGAGCCCGGCGCGGATGCTTGTGCCCCATAAGCTTTGAGCATGACCTTCGGAGGACCGTCCGACCCCCAGCAGCCCGCCCGGTACACGCCGCCGTCCGCGCCGCCCGCGCAGCCGAGTGCGTACTCCGCCGCGCAGTACGCACAGTCGCCGTATCTGCCGCCGACGTTCGGACAGCAGCCGGGCTATGCGTCGGCCCTCGCGCAGCCGACGCCCTACACGCCACCGGCTCCCGTCGCGCCGTCGCCCGCGGAGTCGCTGCCGGCTCTCCCGGTGCCGAACAAGAAGGGCCGGACGATCTCGCTGTGGCTGTTCGGCTTCCTCGGGTTCCTCCTCCTGGCGCTCATCGGCTACTTCGGCTGGGCGCTCGGACCGACCGCCTCGGTGATCGGGCTCGTCCTGGCGTTGATCCCGCTCACGATCGTCTTCCTCGGGGTGCGCATGATCGACCGGTGGGAGCCGGAGCCCAAGCGTCTCGTGGCGTTCGCCATCGCCTGGGGTGCCGTGGCCGCGGTCGGCCTCACGCTCCTCGTCGACATCGGCCTCACTATGCTGTTCGACATCCGCTCCGAGGAGTTCTCCGCGGTGATCCAGGCGCCCATCGTCGAGGAGTTCTGGAAGGGCCTCGGGGTCTTCCTCATCTTCCTGCTTGCGCGGCGCTCCTTCGACGGTCCGGTGGACGGCGTCGTCTACGGGGCGCTCGTCGGCGCGGGCTTCGCGTTCACCGAGAACATCCAGTACTTCGCGATCAGCCTGATCGAAGGCGGCGGCGAGCAGCTCGGCGTCACCTTCATCGTGCGAGCGGTGCTGTCGCCGTTCGCCCACGCGATGTTCACCTCGCTGACCGGGTTCGCGATCGGCCTCGTGGCTCGCCGGCACGCCTCCGCGGGAGCGGCCGCCGGCGCGGGCCTGCTCGGCATGGTCGGGGCGATCCTCCTGCACGGCCTGTGGAACGGCTCGGCCACCTTCGCCGACTTCTTCGGGCTCTACTTCACCCTGCAGGTGCCGCTGTTCATCGGCTTCATCCTCGGGATCGTCGCGCTGCGGCGAGAGGAGGCGCGGCTCACGCGGGCGCGCCTGGCCGAGTACGCGGCCGCCGGCTGGTTCACGCCGGAGGAGGTCACGATGCTCGCCACGCCCGCCGGGCGCAAGGTCGGGCTGGCGTGGGCGGCGCAGCTGCGCGGCGACCGCCGGCCGCTGATGCGTGAGTTCATCAAGGACGCGACGGCTCTGGCGGCGGTTCGCCAGCGGGCGATCACCGGTCGCGACCCGCTCGCGGTCGAGGACGAGCGTGCCCTGCTGATCCGCACGAGGGCGGCACGCGCCGCGCTGCTGGCCTACTGAGGGACCGCTCCGGACAGACTCAGCGCCCGGTGCTGCGGCGATGCCTGCATGTCTCCCGGGCGCTGAGTTGATCTGCCACCAGGGTGCACCCGGCCCCGGGGATGTGTCAAGGGTCTCCGCGACGGGCGGCCACGGCGGCTCGACGAGGTGTTCGCTGTGAGCAGGTGCGGTCGCGTTGACCGCGCGCGCGGCGGTCGGGTTGGATGGAGCCATGACTGATCGCACAAAGCCCGAGTTCGACGCCCCGACCGGCCCTGCCCCCGCAGAACTGGTCATCCGCGACATCATCGAGGGTGACGGTGCCGAGGCCAAGCCCGGCGACACCGTGACCGTCCACTACGCCGGCGTGGAGTTCGAGTCCGGCGAGGAGTTCGACTCGTCGTGGGGTCGCGGGGAGACCATCCAGTTCCCGCTCCGCGGCCTGATCCAGGGCTGGCAGGACGGCATCCCCGGCATGAAGGTCGGCGGCCGCCGCGAGCTGATCATCCCGCCGCACCTCGCGTACGGCCCGGCCGGGGGAGGGCACTTCCTCTCCGGCAAGACGCTGATCTTCATCATCGATCTCGTCGCCGTCGGCTGACATCCTCGTTCGGAAGCGCCCCGCACCCTGTGGTGCGGGGCGCTTTCGATGTCTCCGGACTTTCTGCTCGACACGGGAATACATGCGAGTGAATGTATGTTGTCGGAAGGGTGCCGCGGACGATCGCGGTGCCATCCCTTCGCCGCCGCCGCGGCCGACGTCTCCTGAGGAGCAATCATGAGCAGCATCGACATCCCCGGTTACCGCCCCGGCACCTGGGTCCTGGACCCGTCCCACAGCGAGGTGACCTTCAGCGTCCGCCACATGATGATCTCGAAGGTGCGCGGCACCTTCGGTGTGAAGAGCGCGACGCTCGTGGCTCCGGAGAACCCGCTCGACGCCAAGGTCGAGGCCTCGGTCGACGTGACCTCCGTCGACACGAAGGACGAGGGCCGTGACCAGCACCTCCGCTCCGCCGACTTCTTCGACACCGAGAACTTCCCGACCATGGACTTCGTCTCGACCGGCGCGCGCGTCGAGGGCGGCGACTTCCTCGTGGACGGCGACCTCACCATCCGCGGCATCACCAAGCCCGTCACGTTCGAGCTCGACTTCGGCGGCTTCGGCAGCGACCCGTGGGGCAACTACAAGGCCGGTGCCTCCGCCAAGACGGTCATCAACCGCGAGGACTTCGGCCTCACCTGGAACGCCGCGCTGGAGACCGGCGGCGTGCTCGTCGGCAAGGACGTCACGATCACGCTCGACCTCCAGGGTGCGCTGCAGCAGGACTGACGCGCGCAGACCTCTCCGAACCCCGGGCCTGTCAGGGCTCGGGGTTCTCTGCGTCGTAGGCGCGGAACCGCGGGTGCCGACGGGCGAGGAGGGCGACGAGCACGATCACGAGGATGCCGCCGAGCAGCGGGGGGAACCACAGCGACGTCAGCGTCGCGAGGGTCCCGGCGTAGAGGGCGCCGACGCGGGGGCCGCCGGTCACCACGACGACGAAGAGCCCCTGCAGGCGTCCGCGCATGGCGTCGGGCACTGCCGCCTGCATCATGGTGTTGCGATAGATCGAGCTGATGTTGTCCGAGGCGCCGGAGAGCGCGAGCGCCACGCAGGCGGCGACGATGAGGAGGACGTGCGGCCGGTCCTCGCCGGCGGGCGTCGCGGAGAAGGCGCCGATCAGGAGGACGACGCCGAACAGGGCGATCGCGGCGCCGTAGGCCTCGATGGCACGGGCGATCCCACGACCGTGCCACCGGTACTGCACCACGCGGCCGGAGAACAGGCTCGAGGAGAAGGTGCCGACGGCGACCGCCGCCGTGAGGATGCCGGTCGTGAACGCCCCGCCGCCGAGGATCACGGTGCCCAGCGCCGGGAAGAGCACGAGCGGCTGCCCGAAGGTCATCGCGATGATGTCCATGACGTACTGCATCCGGATGTTGCCCGCCCGGCGGAGGAAGCGCCAGCCGTCGACGAGTGAGGCGAGACCGGGGCGCACGGTGTCGCCTTCGGGGCGCAGGGCGGGGAGGGTCCACAGTCCGAGGAACATCGACAGCATGAGCACGACGTCGATCGTGTACGTCCAGCCGTACCCGGTGAGGGCCACGAGGAGTCCGGCCAGCGCGGGGCCGGCCATGACCGTGAGTCCGAAGGCGACGCCGTTGAGCGCGGACGCGGCGGCGAGCATGCGGCGGGGGATGAGCCGGGGGACGATCGCCGTCCGGGTGGCCATGCCGACCGAGTTCGCCGCCGAATTCACGATGCTCAGCGCGTACAGCCACCAGATCGTCTCCGTCCCCGTCCACGTGAGCGCGGCGAGGAGCGCGGTGGAGGCGAACGTCACGGTGGCCGCGATCAGCGCGACCCGCCGGCGGTCGAACGCGTCGGCGAGCATGCCGCCGTACAGACCGGCGAGGATCATCGGGAGGAGACCGGCGACGGCGATCATCGAGACGGCGAACGTGCTCTCGGTCAGTTCGAACACGTGCAGCATCACGGTCACGATGGTGAGCTGACCGCCGATGCCGGCGAGCGTCGAGCCGATCCACATCCGGGCGAAGGCCGGGCTCGCCTTCAGCGGGGTGAGGTCGATCAGATGGCCGCGTCGGGAGCTCACAGGGCGATCTTCTTCTGCACATCCCGAGCCTAGTTGACCGGTGCGCCCCGCTCCGGACCCCGTGTCCCGTCGTGGTCGTTCGGGCTGGTAGACTCGTCAGGTTGCCGTTCGATCGGCCGCGGATAAAGAGAGCTCACGCATCAGGCGTCGGGCGCCGCGCAACAAGCAGAGAGGGGATCGAATCTATGGCACTGGAAGCAGACGTCAAGAAGGCGATCATCGAAGAGTACGCGACGCACCCCGGTGACACCGGATCCCCCGAGGTGCAGGCCGCGATGCTGACGCAGCGCATCAAGGACCTCACCGAGCACCTGAAGGAGCACAAGCACGACCACCACTCGCGTCGTGGTCTGTTCCTGCTCGTGGGTCAGCGCCGTCGTCTGCTCGGCTACCTCCAGAGCGTCGACATCGAGCGGTACCGCTCGCTGATCGCACGCCTTGGTCTTCGCCGATAAGGCACCACGGACCCAGCGTTCAATCGCGCAGAACATTCTTGAGAAGGCCGCCCCACGGTGTGGGGCGGCCTTCGTCATGTCCGGACGGTGTGGATCCGCTCAGGCGGGCGCCTGCACCAGGTCGGGGTGGTGGATGGCCGCCACGTCGGGGTGCGCCCGCAGGCGGGACTTCATGGCGTTCTCGCCGTAGGTCGCGTGGATCGGATTGCTCGGGTCCTCGGTGACTCCGGTGGCCTCGGCGGCGAGGTCGGCGGGGAGCTCGAGCAACGGCAGTTGCTGGTCGAGGGCGGGGTTGAAGAAGAACGGGATCGAGATGCGCTCCTCGGGCGCCCGCGGCGAGATCACCCGGTGGTTCGTCGCCTTGAGGTAGCCGCCGGTGGCGTACTCGAGCAGCTCGCCGATGTTGACGACGAAGGCGCCGGGAACCGGGGGAGCCGACACCCACTCGCCGTCACGCTCGACCTGGAGCCCGCCCTTGCCGGGCTCGACCCAGAGCAGCGTCAGCACCCCGGAGTCCTTGTGCGCGCCGACGCCCTGCTGCGGTTCCGGCTCGTTCGTGCCCGGGTACCGCACGATCTTGATCAGGGTGGACGGATCGCGGAACGTCTCGTCGAAGTAGGTCTCCTCGGCCCCGAGAGTGAGGGCCCAGGCGCGCAGGAGCTTGCGGGCGATCTCCGTCAGGGCGTCGTGCCACTCGGTGACGACCTGCTTCAGCTCGGGCTGGGCGGCCGGCCAGAGGTTGGGGCCGATGAGGCGGTTGAAGGCGGGGCCGCCGTCCACCGGCTCGCGCTCGGGGCCGATGTCGATCTGCTCGCGCCAGTCGACCTTGCCCTGCGTCCGTTCCCCGCCGATCCGGGTGTAGCCGCGGAAGTGCGGGCTGTTGACGTTCTCGATCGCGAGCTTGTCCTCCTCCGGCAGGGCGAAGAAGTCGAGGGCCGCCTGGTGCAGCCGCGCCTCGAGTTCCGGTGAGATCCCGGTGCCGGTCAGGTAGAAGAAGCCGACGTCGTGAGTGGCCGCGCGGAGGTCGTCGCGGAAGCGCGCCGCGGCCTCGGGGCCGTCGTCGAGCTGGGACAGGTCGAGGATGGGGAGCGAGAGTTCAGCCATGGACCGAGGCTATGTCGGGGATGTGGCCGGAGGACGCTCTGTTGCACTCCATTACCTCCGGCGGTGGTGTCGGGGCGGCGCCGGTTGCGGTGCTAGAGTCTCGGTGGTAAGGGATGCCTTACCTCAGTCGTCAGTCAGAGAGTGTCTCCCGTGCTCGCCACCTTCCTCATCGGACTCCGCGAGGGTCTCGAAGCCGCGCTCGTCGTCGGCATCCTCGTCGCCTACCTCCGCCGTCTCGGTCGCCGGGACGCGCTGCCGAAGATGTGGGCCGGGGTCGGTCTCGCGATCGCCCTCGCTCTGGGCATCGGCGCGATCCTGACCTTCGGGGCCTACGAACTTACCTTCCAGGCGCAGGAGCTGATCGGCGGCGGGTTGTCCCTCGTCGCGGTGGCGATGGTGACGTGGATGATCTTCTGGATGCAGCGCGCCGGCCGCACCATGAAGGCGACTCTGGAGGGCGGCATCGATCGCGCGCTGACGGTGGGTGGTCTCTGGGCGCTCATCGCGATCGGCTTCGTCTCCGTCGCCCGCGAGGGGATCGAGACCACGCTGCTGCTGTGGTCGATGGTGCAGTCCTTCGGCGACGCCCCCTCGGCCCTCGTCGGCGCGCTCCTGGGACTCTCCGTGGCCGTCGTGCTCGGCTGGCTCATCTCCCGCGGGGCGCTGCGCCTGGACCTGCGCCGCTTCTTCGCCTGGACGGGCGGCTTCCTCGTGATCGTCGCGGCCGGCGTCCTCGCCTACGCGCTGATGGATCTGCAGGAGGCGGGCGCCCTTCCTGGCCCGTTCACCGCCGCCGCTCCGCTCGACCCGGTCACCGGCGCCGTCGCCGTGGGCGCGGCCGGCTTCCCGTTCGGCTGGGCGTTCGACGTGTCGGCGGCGATCGCTCCCGGCGGAGCGCTGGCCTCCGTCCTGCAGGCCACGGTCGGCTTCATGCCCGCCATGACCTGGCTGCAGGTGCTCGCCTGGGGTCTCTACATCCTCGTCGTGGGCGGGCTCTACCTCCGCGGCCTGCGCTCGGCACGCCCTTCGACGCGCGGCGCCTCCGCCGCCACCCCGACGTCTTCCCTCACACAGCAAGGAGCAGCATGATCACCTCGCACCGGGTCCTCGCCGCGGCAGCCGCCGCGGGTACCGCCGTCCTCCTCCTCAGCGGCTGCGTCGCGAAGAGCGATGCCCAGGCGACGGCGGCGTTCGACGTCTCATCCACCGCCACGGACTGCGCCGTCTCCGCGTCCACCGCGAAGAGCGGGACGCTGACGTTCGATGTGACGAACGACACCGATCAGGTCTCCGAGTTCTACCTGCTGGCCGAGGACGGACTGCGGATCGTCGGCGAGGTCGAGAACATCGCCCCGGCCGCGTCCCGCACCCTCACGGTGGTCGCCCAGCCGGGCGAGTACTTCACGCTCTGCAAGCCGGGCATGGTCGGCGACGGTGTCGGCCGGGCGTCGTTCACGGTGACCGGAGACCGCGTGGCGGTGGACGGCCCCGACGCCGAGCAGAAGCAGAAGGCCGTCGATCTCTACGGGGCGTTCGTGAAGGATCAGGTCGGGCAGCTCGTGCCGGCCGTGGAAGACCTCGTGACCGCCTACGAGTCCGGCGACGACGAGACCGCCCGTACGCTCTTCCCGCAGACGAGGGCGTTCTACGAGCGCATCGAGCCCGTCGCCGAGGCGCTCGGAGACCTCGACCCGCGGATCGACTACCGAGAGGTCGATGCGGTGGCGGAGGGCCTGGACTGGACCGGCTTCCACCGCATCGAGAAGGACCTCTGGGCGCCGGCGAAGGACGCACTGAACGCCGACGGAGAGACCCCGGCATGGCAGGACTGGGCGCCGTCCACGCCCGCGGAGCGCGCCGATTACGGCGACCTGCTCCTGGCCGACGTGCAGGAGCTGTACGACTACGTGCACTCGGACGACTTCACCACCGCGCTGGATGACCAGGGGATCGGCGGCATCTCGAACGGCGCGATCGCACTGCTCGACGAGGTGGCCACCGGCAAGATCTCCGGCGAGGAGGACTGGTGGTCCGGCACGGATCTCTTCGACTTCGCCGCGAACGTCGAGGGCTCCAAGATGGCCTTCTCGCTGGTGCAGGACTTCGCCGCGGCGCAGGGCGACGACGGCGAGGCCCTCGTCTCCGAGATCGAGACCGGATACACCGCCCTCGAGGAGTCCCTCGCCGCGCACGGCTCGCTCGCCGAGGGCTTCGTGGGGTACGGCGAGCTGACCGATGCCGACAAGCGCGAATTCACCGACCTCATCAACGCGCTCGCCGAGCCGCTCTCGCAGCTCACCGGCACGGTGCTCGACTGACGACGGCACACGGAGGAGCACGGACGTGAACGAGTCGGAATCCGTCGCCCGGGAGGCGCCGGCGGCCCTGCCGTCGGAGCCCTCCGGCGGCGGTCTCAGCCGCCGCGGGCTGCTCGGGCTGGCCGTCGGCGGTGGTGTCGCCGGCCTGGCCGTCGGGCTGGGGGCCGGGACGGCCGGAGGCATGGCGCTCGGGCGGGCGCGTGCCGCCGAGGACGCCGAGTCGCGGTACGAGTTCTTCGGCGCGCACCAGGCCGGCATCACGACGCCCGTGCAGGACCACCTTCACTTCGCGAGCTTCGACATGATGCCCCGCACCGATCGGGACGACCTCATCTCCCTGTTGCAGGACTGGTCGTACGCCGCGGCGCGGATGACGCAGGGGCTGGAGGTGAGTGCGAGCGGCGCGGTGAACGGTCCCGCCGAAGCGCCCCCGGATGACACGGGGGAGGCGCTGGGGCTCCCCGCCGCGGGCCTGACCCTCACGTTCGGGTTCGGTCCGGGGCTGTTCGAGAACGAGGACGGCGATCGCTACGGTCTCGCCGCTCGGCGTCCGTCCGGCCTCGCACGGCTCCCCGCCTTCCTCGGGGACGACCTCGATCCGGCGGCGTCGCACGGCGACCTGTGCATCCAGGCCTGTGCCGACGACCCCCAGGTCGCCGTGCACGCGATCCGCAACCTCAGCCGCATCGCGTTCGGGCGGGCCCGCCTGCGCTGGTCGCAGCTCGGATTCGGCAAGACCTCGCGCACGACGGCAAGTCAGGCCACGCCCCGGAACCTCTTCGGCTTCAAGGACGGCACGGCCAACATCCTCGCCGACGACACCGCGGCGCTCGCCGAGCACGTCTGGGTCGCCGGGGGTGACGAGCCGTCCTGGATGGCCGGCGGTTCGTATCTGGTCGCCCGGAAGATCGCCATGCTCATCGAGACCTGGGACCGGGTGCGCCTGGCCGAGCAGGACACGATCATCGGACGGGACAAGGGGGTCGGGGCACCGCTCTCCGGAGGCGACGAGTTCACGGCCCCCGACTTCCGCGGCACGGAGATCGATGCGAACAGTCACGTCCGGCTCGCGCATCCGGAGCAGAACGACGGCATCCGCATCCTGCGCCGCGGGTACAACTACGTCGACGGCAACAACGCCCTGGGACGACTCGACGCCGGGCTGTTCTTCCTGTCCTACCAGCGTGATCCCGCCCAGTTCATCAGCCTGCAGCGCCGCCTGTCGACCGACCGTCTCAACGAGTACATCCGTCACGTGGGCTCGGGCATCTGGGCCATCCCGCCGGGAGCGCGACCGGGTTCGTACGTGGGGGCGGAGCTGTTCGCCTGAGCAGACTCAGCCGGCAGCGACGTCTTCGAGGACGGCGACGGCGTCCGCGGCGAACGCATCCGCTCCGGCGTGATCGTGGGCGGTCACCGTCACCACCGCGTCGCCGAGGAAGAGCAGCAGCTGGCCGTGGGCCCCGTGCAGCCGCCACGCCCGCCCCGGGCCCTGCCAGCCCGCGAGCGCATAGCGGTCGTAGCCCGGATTGACGCCCGCGACGACGCCGTCCTCGTGCATGGCGTCGATCCACTCCGGGGCGACGAGTCGACGTCCCTGCCAGGAGCCGCGATCGCGGATGAGCAGCCCCAGGCGCGCGACCTCCTCGGTGCGGAGCGGCAGGCCGCCACCCGCCTCGATGCGTCCGTTCGGGCATCTCGACCAGAGCACGGCCTCGATGCCGAGCGGGGCGAAGAGGCGCGTCGAGAGGTAGTCGCCGACGTCGCCCACGCGGGTCGCGAGGGCGGTCATCGCGGTGTAGGTGCTCGCGTTGGAGTACTGGAACACACGCCCGCGCGACGGCCGTCGCAGGAACTCGCGGGCCAGATCCGGCCAGTCCGTCATCAGCGTCTCGGACCACGGCAGGTCGATGCCGCTCGACATCGACAGCAGATGACGCAGGGTGACGCGAGCGACGCCCTCGCCGAGTTCGTGCTCCGGCAGGAGGGTGGCGACGGGGTCGTCCAGGCGGATCAGTCCGTCGTCGGCGGCGAGGGCGGCGGCCAGCACGCAGACGCCCTTCGCGATCGAGTGCACGTCCTCACGGACGTCGGGCGTCCAGCGGTGATCCGCGGTGTCATCGCCGATGCGCACGTGGAGCCCGTGCGCGGCGAACCCCTGGGAGTCGGCGATGGCGACGAGCCGGTCCCGGACCTCGGACGCGGGGCGGGCGGCTGTCATCGCGGACGCCGGGAGCCGGTCGGGTCGTTGCGGCGACCTTCCCGCGACGCGAGCTCGGGATCGGCGAACAGCCACCGCGGCCGCGGCTCCACGAGCGGACGGAACACCCGCCGCACGGGCTTGGTCGCGAGCAGCAGTGCGAGGACCACCGAGAGCGCCGTGACCGCAGGGAGCCAGAACCAGGTCGGCTCGAGGTCGCGCAGCACGCCGCTCTCGCGGAACGGGTAGAGCACGAAGGAGTGCAGGAGGTAGACGTACATCGTGTACTGACCGAACGTGGTCCACCAGTACGCGCCGCGGGGGATGAGGGCGAGGAAGGCGGCGCACAGCACGACCGCGAGCAGCATGAGCAGGATGCGGATGCCGCCGGCCCACCACTGGTCGCCGACGAGGTCGACGTAGGAGTCCTCGTAGAACAGCCAGTGCCGCAGGTCGACCGCCTGCCACAGCGGCAGCCAGTTCCACGCCGCCCATCCGGCCGTGCCGAGGACGACGAGCGCGAGGACGCGGCTCCACCACGGGCGGACGTCGAGGAGGCGGAGGCGGTCGACGACGTTCTTCTCCCGGAGCCACCAGCCCAGGGTGAAGAACGGCAGCAGGCCCAGGGTCCGGGAGAGTGAGAACGTGCTGTCGACGTTCGGCAGGTAGCCGGCGCCGATGGAGATCACGATCGTCCACAGCAGCGGCCAGCGCAGGAGCGCGAGGTACGGGAGGACGAGACGGAAGATCCCGAGCGCGAGCAGGAACCAGAGCGTCCAGCTGGGCTGCGTCGGGTTCGGGGTGGTCTCTCCCTCCACGAGCCACTTCGTGAGCGTCCAGAGCGCCTCGAAGATGACGTAGGGGAGGATGATGTCGGTGATGACGCGGGCCATCTGCGTCCGGGTGGGGGAGCCCGACTTGGAGAAGTAGCCCGAGATGATGGCGAACGCCGGCATGTGGAACGCGTAGAGCGCCAGATAGAAGGCGAAGGCGATGTCCGAGTCGTAGCTGAGGCGCTGGATGGCATGGCCCAGCACGACGAGGACGATGCAGGCGTAGCGGGCGTTGTCCCAGAAGGGCACGCGGCGGCGTCTGCGGGGAACCGGTCCGGTGCTGGGTCCTGTGGTGCCGACCCCGGTGGTGCTCATTCTCCGAGGCTACCGGTCGGGAATAAAGTTGCCGTGCACGCGTTGACCCAATTACATTCAAATGAATAGAACCGGATGTCCGGCATCCGATTCGGAGAACACGGAGCAATCATGAGCGAGCAGTCAGGCGCGCAGGCGATGCAGTTCGGCATCATGTCGGTCAGCGACATCACCCGCGACCCCACCACGGGAGTCACCCCCAGCGAGCAGGAGCGGATCAAGGCGACGCTGGCCATCGCCACGCATGCCGAGGAGGTGGGCCTCGACGTCTTCGCCATCGGCGAGCACCACAACCCGCCGTTCTGGTCGTCGAGCCCCACGACGTTCCTCGCCGCGCTCGCCGCCCAGACGGAACGCCTCATCGTCTCCACCTCGACGACGCTGATCACGACGAACGACCCGGTGCGCATCGCCGAGGAGTACGCGATGCTGCAGCACGTCTCGGACGGCCGCATGGACCTCATGCTGGGCCGCGGCAACACCGGCCCGGTGTACCCGTGGTTCGGGCAGGACATCCGTCAGGGCCTTCCGCTCGCGATCGAGAACTACGCGCTGCTGCACAAGCTGTGGCGCGAGGACGTCGTCGACTGGGAGGGCAAGTTCCGCACGCCGCTGCAGGGCTTCACCTCCACGCCCCGTCCGCTCGACGGCATCGCCCCGTTCGTGTGGCACGGTTCGATCCGCACCCCGGAGATCGCGGAGCAGGCCGCGTACTACGGCGACGGCTTCTTCGCGAACAACATCTTCTGGCCGAAGGAGCACTACCAGCGGCTCATCGAGCTGTACCGTCAGCGCTTCGAGCACTACGGCCACGGCACGCGCGAGCAGGCGATCGTCGGTCTCGGCGGCCAGGTGTTCATGGCCGCGAAGTCGCAGGACGCGGTGAACCAGTTCCGCCCGTACTTCGACAACGCGCCCGTCTACGGTCACGGCCCCAGCATGGAGGACTTCACCGAGATGACCCCGCTGACCGTGGGATCGCCGCAGCAGGTGATCGACCGGTACGCGGCGATGCGCGAGCACTACGGCGACTACCAGCGCCAGCTGTTCCTCATCGACCACGCGGGTCTGCCGCTGAAGACGGTCCTCGAGCAGCTCGACATCCTCGGCTCCGAGGTCGTGCCGGTGCTCCGCAAGGAGCTCGCGAAGGACCGCCCGTCCACGGTGCCCGACGCGCCGACCCACGCCGCGCGTGTGCAGGCGACGTACGGCGACGGGCCCACGCGGCAGGCGCGCCCCGGTGCGAACCGCGGAGACAACCTCACCGGGGACTCGCCCTACCAGGACACGCCGGCGCCCGCGGGTGCCGCCTTCGGACTCGGCCGGAAGGAGGCCTGACATGACCACGCGTCGCATCGCCGTCGTCTCGGCGGGGCTGTCCAACCCCTCGTCCACCCGGATGCTCGCCGACCGGCTGGCCGCGGAGACCGTGAAGGCGCTCGCGGAGCGCGACATCGAGGCCACCGTCGACGTGATCGAGCTGCGCGACCACGCGCACGACATCACGAACAACATGCTGACAGGCTTCGCGCCTCCCGCACTCGAGACGGCGATCAACACCGTCGTCTCGGCCGACGCCCTCATCGCGGTCACCCCGATCTTCTCGACGAGCTACTCAGGGTTGTTCAAGTCGTTCATCGACGTGCTCGACCCGGACGCGCTCACCGGCAAGCCGGTGCTGATCGGAGCGAACGCGGGAACGCCGCGGCACTCGCTCGCGATCGACTACGCGATCCGTCCGCTGTTCGCCTACCTGCATGCCGAGGCCGTCTCGACGGGCGTCTTCGCGGCGTCGAGCGACTGGGGCGGCGCGGGGGACGACGTCGCGCCGCTGGCGAAGCGGGTCGAGAAGGGAGCGAGGGAACTCGCCGAGGCGGTCGCGCGCCGGGATGCCGCCGCCGTCGTCGACCCGTACGACCCCGCCACCTACCTGGGCGAGGGACGCTCCTTCGGTCACATGCTCGGCGGTCTCGCCGGGGAGTGACCGGAACGGCCGCCCGACACGGACGTGCCCCGTGCCTTCCGGCGCGGGGCACGTCCGTGTCTGCGGAGGGGGATGCGGGAGCAGGAGAGCGGCTCCCGCATCCTCGCGGTCAACCGCTCTTGCGTCGGAACTCGCGCCGCGTCTGCGGGGCGTGGGCGGCGTGCACGGCGGAATCGCCGTCGAGGTGAGCCTCGCCCTGCCGGTGGTGCGCGTTCTTCTTCTCGAGCGCTTCCTTGAACTTGCGCTTCATGTCCTCGGAGGAGGAGCCGGCGCCTTCTTCGGTGCTCATGCTCCCGAGCCTAGAGCACGGCCGGACGAGCGGCGAGGGTCACCGCGTCGGTCGCGACCGACCCCGGGGCGGTGAACGGGAACCGGAGCGCGGATAGCCGGTGACCCGTGATCCAGCATCCGGTGAACATCCGGTGCCCGACGCCGATTCCCCTCGGCGGGGACGGGGAGCGCCGCCATCCTGAGGGTGTGAGAGTCGCGATCGTCACCGAGTCCTTCCTTCCGCACATGAACGGTGTGACCGGATCCGTGATGCAGATCCTCCGTCACCTGGAGCGCCGAGGGCATGACTCCTGTGTGCTCGCTCCGGCCGCGATCGGAATGCCGGTGGAGCTGCACGGCGCGCCTGTCACCGCGATTCCCAGCGTCCCGCTCCCGGGGTACCGGGACGTCCGGGTGGGCGCGGCGACCACTCGGAGGATCGGCGCGGAGCTCGACCGCTTCCGTCCCGACGTCGTCCACCTGGCGTCGCCGTTCGCGCTCGGGTGGCGGGGCCTGCTCGCCGCAGAACGCGGGGGTGTCGGAACGGTCGCGGCGTACCAGACCGACGTGGCCGCCTATACGGAGAGATATCGCGTCGCGGCGACGACCGGGATCGCCCATGCCCACATCGCCCGACTGCACAGGAGGGCCACACTCACGCTCGCGCCGTCCACCGAGTCGGCACAGCAGCTGAGCCGGCTCGGCATCGACCGCATCCGGCCCTGGGGGCGGGGTGTGGACGCCGAGCTCTTCCACCCCTCGCGGCGCAGCGACGCGCTTCGGGCCGAGTGGGGAGCCGAGACCGTCATCGGCTACGTCGGACGCCTCGCCCCCGAGAAGCAGGTGGAGGATCTCGCCGCGCTGCACGGCATCCCCGGCACGCGTCTCGTCATCGTCGGAGACGGCCCCCGGAGGGAGCGGCTGCAGGAGCAGCTTCCCGACGCCCTCTTCCTCGGGCGGCTCGACGGGGAGGCGCTCGCGGCGGCGCTGGCCTCCTTCGACGTCTTCGTGCATCCGGGGGAGAGCGAGACCTTCGGGCAGACACTCCAGGAGGCCCATGCGAGCGGTGTCCCCGTGGTCGCCACAGGCAGAGGAGGCCCGCTCGACCTCGTCCGGCCCGGCGTCGACGGGTGGCTCTACCGACCAGGAGACCTCGCAGAGCTCCGCCGTCGCGTGACCGATCTCGCCGGAGACGAGCGCCGGCGTCGGGCGTTCGGGGAGGCGGGCTGGAGCGCGGTGCAGGGCCGGAGCTGGGCGCACCTCGGAGATCAGCTCCTGGATCACTTCGAGGAGGCGCGGACGCTGCATGCCGTGGACCGTCGTCTGCGCGCTCGCCGCCTCGTCCGGCCGGAGCCGGCCCCGCCCGCCCCCGCGCGCCGCTGGCGGCGGATCGTCGCCCTCGGCGACTCGGTGACCGAGGGGCTCTGCGACCCCGGACCCGATGGGGCGCTCCGCGGGTGGGCGGACCGGCTCGCGCTGCTCCTCGCCGCGCGGGGAGGCCTCCACTACGCGAACCTCGCGATCCGGTCGAAGCGGGTGTCCGACGTGTGCGGACCGCAGCTGGAGCGGGCGCGCGAACTCCGCCCCGACCTGGTCACCGTCCTGGTGGGTGCCAACGATCTCGTGAGGCACCGCGTCGACGTGCCCGCGCTCGCCGCGAGCCTGGAGACCGCGGTGCGGCGGCTTCGCGCGACCGGTGCCGACGTGATCCTGGTCACGCCGTTCCTGCCCGCCCGCCGAGCGGCGGCGCTGTACGCGCGGCGCTTCTCCGCCTTCGCCACGGCGCTCGCCGGGGTCGCTGCGCGGACCGGTGCGATCCTCATCGACACGGATCTGCTCCCGGCGCTGGGAGAGCGACAGCACTGGGGCGAGGACCTCGTGCATCTCGGCAGTCGGGGGCACCGCGTGCTCGCCTATCGCGTCGCGGAGGTGCTCGGGGTACCGCACGCCGATGCGCTGGGAGCGCTGGATGCGGCGTTGCACGAGAACGAGCCGATCGGACGAGCGGCCTGGTGGCGGCAGTACGCGCTCCCGTGGGTGTGGCGACGACTGCACGGCCGCGCCGCGGGAGACGGGCGTCGGGCGAAGCACGACGACTACGTCTACCTCGGGCGCTCCACCGTGCCGCAGGACGCCAGCGTGGTCTGACGGGCGCGAGGCCTCAGCGTCGCCCCATCCCGTGGTAGGTCCAGCCGGCAGCTCGCCAGGCGTCGGCGTCCAGACAGTTCCGCCCGTCGATCACGATGCGGCCCCGCACGAGGCCGCCGGCGTGCTGGGGATGGAGCTCCCGGCGGTACTCGTCCCACTCCGTGACGACGACGACCGCATCCGCGTCCCGCAGGGCCTCGTCCCTGGACGAGGCGTACCCGAGCTGCGGATGCCGTGCGCGGGCGTTCTCGATCGCCGCGGGGTCGGTCACCACGACATCGGCGCCCAGTCCGCGCAGCCGCACGGCCACCTCCAGGGCGGGGGAGTCGCGGACGTCGTCGCTGAAGGGCTTGAAGGCCGCGCCGAGGACGGCGATCCTCCTCCCGAAGACGAGGCCGCCGAGCGCATCCACCACGAGGCGCACCGCCCGATCCCGTCGGCGGAGGTTGATGGCGTCCACCTCGTGGAGGAACCCGACGGCCTCCCCGCGTCCGAGCTCCTCGGCGCGCGCCGCGAACGCGCGGATGTCCTTGGGCAGGCAGCCGCCCCCGAACCCGATCCCCGAGCCGAGGTAGCGGCGGCCGATGCGCGAGTCGTGTCCGAGTGCTTCGGCGAGGAGGGTGACGTCCGCTCCGGCCGCCTCGGCGATCTCGGCCATGGCGTTGATGAACGAGATCTTCGTCGCGAGGAACGCGTTGGCGGCGCCCTTCACGAGCTCAGCGGTGGCGAGGTCGGTGACGAGGAAGGGCGCGCCCGCGTCGATCGCCGCGGCGTACACGCGGCGGAGCAGGTCGACGGCGGCGGCGCCCTGCCGGGTGTCCTCGGCGCCGACCACCAGACGGTCGGGGCGGAGGGTGTCGTGGACGGCCCAGCCCTCCCGGAGGAACTCGGGGTTCCAGGCGAGCGTCGCGCCGGTCTCCGCGATCCGACGGGCGAGACGGGCCGCGGTGCCCACGGGGACCGTCGACTTCCCGGCGACCACCGCGTCCGGCTGCAGGTGGGGGAGCAGCCCGTCGATCGCCGCGTCGACGAAGCGGAGGTCGGCTGCGGGCCTGGAGGCGGACTGCGGGGTGCCGACCGCGAGGAAGTGCACCTCCGCCCCGGCAGCGGCCGCCGGATCCGCGGCGAAGCGCAACCGCCCTGACCGCACTCCCTCCTCGAGGAGCTCGGCGAGGCCGGGCTCGAAGAAGGGCGCGGCGCCCGCGGTGAGGTCGGCGACCTTGCCCTCGTCCACGTCGATCCCCACGACATCGTGACCGAGCGAGGCCATCGCCGCGGCGTGCACCGCTCCCAGATACCCGCATCCGATCACTGACATCCGCATGCGCTCAGCACAGCCGAGCCTTCTCTCGCTCCGGCGCACGCGCGGTGAACACCGGGTGACGGTCGGGTGTCGGGACCGGGTCGCGCGCGGAGCCCGGGTCTTTTGGGCACACGCTGGTAGTGTGGTCGAGGGCGACCCCGGTCACCCGACAATTTCACATCGACTCATGGAGCGATCGGCGGAGAAGCTGGTCCCCTGTGGTGGGTTCCTCGGCGCATGTCGGGTGACTTTCTACTGGTGGCCAGCGCAGGCGAGATTCGCGGGAATGCCCGCGCGCCCGAACCCTTCCGTTCCGCTCCTTTGAACACGCTCGCGCGTCACACGGATTCGCGAGTCTAAACAAAGAAGGAGAGACCTCTTGGAAGGTCCTGAAATCACCGCCACCGAGGCCGTTCTCGACAACGGCCGTTTCGGCACCCGCACCATCCGCTTCGAGACCGGCCGCCTCGCGCAGCAGGCTCAGGGCGCCGTCGCCGCCTACCTGGACGGCGAGACCATGCTCCTGTCGGCCACGAGCGCGGGCAAGCACCCGCGCGAGGGCTTCGACTTCTTCCCGCTGACGGTCGACGTCGAGGAGCGCTCCTACGCCGCCGGCAAGATCCCCGGCTCGTTCTTCCGTCGTGAGGGTCGTCCCTCGACCGAGGCGATCCTGGTCTGCCGTCTGATCGACCGTCCGCTGCGCCCGTCGTTCGTCGACGGCCTGCGCAACGAGGTCCAGATCGTCATCACGGTCCTCTCGATCGCGCCGGGCGAGTTCTACGACGCCCTCGCGATCAACGCCGCGTCCGCGTCCACCCAGATCTCGGGTCTGCCGTTCTCGGGCCCCGTCGCCGGTGTGCGCCTCGCGTTCATCCCCGGTCACGGCCAGCACGAGGACCAGTGGGTCGCGTTCCCGACCGCCGAGCAGGTCTCCGAGGCCGTGTTCGACCTCATCGTCGCCGGCCGCGTGGTCACCAAGGCCGACGGCTCCGAGGACGTCGCGATCATGATGGTCGAGGCCGAGGCGACCGAGGGCAGCTGGAACCTGATCAAGGCCGGCGCCACCAAGCCCGACGAGACCATCGTGGCCCAGGGCCTCGAGGCCTCGAAGCCGTTCATCGCCCAGCTCGTCAAGGCCCAGGCCGAGCTCGCCGCCACCGCGTCGAAGGAGCCGGGCGTGTACCCGGTCTTCCCCGCGTACAGCGACGAGGTCTACGACTTCGTGTCCGAGCGCGCGTTCGCCGAGCTGAGCGACGTCTACCAGATCGCCGACAAGACCGAGCGCCAGAACGCCGACGACGCGATCAAGGACCGCGTCAAGGCCGAGCTCATCGAGGCCACCGAGGAGGGCTCGCTCCCGGCTGCGGCCCCGCTGGAGTTCTCCGCGGCGTACAAGTCCGTCACGAAGAAGATCGTGCGTGGTCGCATCCTCACCGAGGGCACCCGCATCGACGGCCGCGGGCTGGCGGACATCCGTCCGCTCGACGCCGAGGTGCAGGTCATCCCGCGCGTGCACGGCTCCGCGATCTTCCAGCGCGGCGAGACCCAGATCATGGGTGTCACCACGCTGAACATGCTCAAGATGGAGCAGCAGATCGACTCGCTGTCGCCCACGACCAGCAAGCGCTACATGCACCACTACAACTTCCCGCCCTACTCGACCGGTGAGACCGGCCGCGTGGGTTCGCCGAAGCGTCGCGAGATCGGGCACGGCTTCCTCGCCGAGCGCGCTCTGGTGCCGGTTCTGCCGAGCCGCGAGGAGTTCCCGTACGCGATCCGTCAGGTGTCCGAGGCGCTGAGCTCCAACGGCTCCACCTCGATGGGCTCCGTCTGCGCGTCGACCCTCTCGCTCCTCAACGCGGGTGTGCCGCTGCGCGCCCCCGTCGCCGGCATCGCGATGGGCCTCGTCTCCGACGAGGTCAACGGGGAGACCCGGTACGCGGCGCTGACCGACATCCTGGGTGCGGAGGACGCGCTCGGTGACATGGACTTCAAGGTCGCCGGCACGAGCGAGTTCGTCACCGCCATCCAGCTCGACACGAAGCTCGACGGCATCCCGTCGTCGGTGCTCGCGGGCGCGCTGACCCAGGCCAAGGACGCTCGTCTGACGATCCTCAACGTCCTGAACGCCGCGATCGACGCTCCCGACGAGATGGCACCCACCGCGCCACGCGTCATCAGCGTCCAGATCCCGGTCGACAAGATCGGCGAGCTGATCGGCCCGAAGGGCAAGACGATCAACGCGATCCAGGACGAGACCGGTGCGCAGATCTCCATCGAGGAGGACGGCACCGTCTACATCGGCGCGACCGACGGCCCCTCGGCCGAGGCCGCCCGTGCCCAGGTCAACGCGATCGCCAACCCGACCAACCCGGAGGTCGGCGAGCAGTTCCTCGGCACCGTCGTGAAGATCGCCACCTTCGGCGCCTTCATCTCGCTGCTGCCGGGCAAGGACGGTCTGCTGCACGTCACCGAGGTGCGCAAGCTCGCCGGTGGCAAGCGTGTGGAGAACGTCGAGGACGTGCTCTCCGTCGGCCAGAAGATCCTCGTGAAGATCACGAAGATCGACGACCGCGGCAAGCTGTCGCTCGAGCCCGTGCTCGACGATGCGCCCGCTGCGGACGAGGCTCCGGCCGAGGACGCCGCCGAGTAAGACAACGGATGACACGGAACCCGGGTCTCTCCGTCGGAGGGGCCCGGGTTCCGTCGTCTGTGCCGTGATCGAAACGTTATGGGAAGTTTGCGCGCCGTTCCCCGGATTGGTCGGGACGTTCGCGCACGTCGCATACCCTCGAAGTACGCACCGGGGGGTGCCAGCGAAGCAGTGATGTCGATCGGCTCCGGCCGATCACGGCGGGGGTGAGAGTATGCGGTTGTTCAGCGTAGGCGCAGGAACACCTGCTGAACGCGCCCCGCAGGAGCACGAGGACCACCCGTCCGCCCCCATCCCGATCGTCGGGCCCGGCGTGGGGGAGTCCATCCGCGCCGCCCTCGGCGAGACCGGGTACGAGACGTTCCCGCTGATGCTCGGCGCCGCGGAGTTCGGATGGAACGTCGATCTCGAGACGAGCCACGGCATCCTCGACCGCTACGTGGAGTTCGGCGGCAACGCCATCCATACCGCGGACGGGTTCTCCGGCGGGCGGAGCGAGCATATCCTCGGGCAGTGGCTGCGGTCGCGGGACCAGCGCGAGCGGGTGGTCCTGAGCGTGCGCATCGGAGCGCACGCCGACAACCCCGGCCTGGGATCGGTCAACCTCGTCCGTGCCGTCGAGGGGTCGCTGACCCGGCTCGGCGTCGAGCGCATCGACGTGCTGTACCTGGACGCCACGCTGGATGCGACGACCAACCTCGAAGACACCCTGGCCACGGTCGAGTGGCTCGTCGAGGCGGGGAAGATCGGGGCGCTCGGCGCGTACGGCTTCACGCCGGAGAGGCTCGTCGAGGCGCGGATCCTCGCGTCGGCGGGATATCCGCGCATCACGGTCATCGACACGCCGTACAACCTCGTCCGTCGGCAGCCGTTCGAGGGCGACCTGCGGCTCGTCGCCGGCGCGCAGAACCTCGCCGTGACGCCGTCCCACGCGCTGGAGCACGGATTCCTGTCCGGCCGTCACCGGACGAAGGCGGTCGCGTCGCGCGGCGTCCGCGGCGAGCAGCTCCGGGGTCACCTCAACCGCCGAGGGACCAAGGTGCTGCGTGCGCTGGATCAGGTCGCGGCGGAGCTCGCCGTGCCTGTCGCGGCCGTGTCCATCGCGTGGCTGCTCGCGCAGCGCACGGTCGCCGCGCCGATCGTGAACACGTTCGCGACCGACCACGTCGACGAGCTCATGCAGGGCGCGGGCGTGACGCTGTCCCGGGTACAGGTCGCCGACCTCACCCGCGCGGGCGCCTGAGCTCGCGGCGCCCGTGACATAGGGTGGAAGAGGAAGACCGGCGGATGCTGGCGACGAGGCGAGCGAGCGAGTTGTGACGCACTACATATATCTGGTCAGACACGGTGAACATCAGGATGCCGAGCACGGCCTCGCCGACGGACCCCTCTCCCCGCGCGGTCAGCGGCAGGCGGAGCTCATCGCGGATCGCCTGTCCGGCCTCCCGCTCGACGCCGTCTGGCATTCGCCGCTCCTCCGCGCCGCGGAGACGGCGCGAGCGATCGCCGGCCGACTCCCCTCCGTGGATCCGGAGCCCTCCGCTCTGCTCTTCGACTGCGTGCCGACGGGGATGACGGAGGAGACGCCGGCCGTGTTCGAGCCCTTCTTCGGCTCCGTGACCGAGGCGGAGATCGAGGCGGGCCGCGCGCAGATGTCCGATGCCGTCAACGAGTTCCTCGTGCGGAAGACCGGCGACGTGCACGAGGTGCTCATCACCCACAACTTCGTGATCTCGTGGTTCGTGCGCGAGGTGCTCGCCGCACCGGACTGGCGCTGGATGACCCTGAACCAGTCGCACTGCGGGTTGACGGTGATCGCGCAGAAGCAGGGACGGCCATGGACCCTGCTCACGCACAACGACACCGGCCATCTTCCGATGGAGCTGCGGACGGGCATCCCGGACGCGCTGCTGGTCTGATCGACGCCTCCGCGCGCCGCGACCCCCGGCCGACGCCCGGAAATAGACTGGACGCATGACCACGAAGGTAGCCCTCGTCGGCGGGACCGGAAAGCTCGGGACGATCATCGCTGCGGTGATCGAGGAGCTCGAGGGCTTCGAGGTGAGCCGGGTGCTGACGTCGGCGAGCGACCTGTCGGAGCTCGCGGGCGCCGACCTCGTGATCGATGCCTCAACCCCGCAGGTCAGCATCGACGTGGTGCGCACGGCCGTGGAGTACGGGCTCAACATCCTCGTGGCCACCTCCGGCTGGTCGGCGGAGCGGATCGCCCTCGTCCGGCCGCTCGTCGAAGCCGCCGACACGGGAGCGGTGTTCATCCCGAACTTCTCCCTCGGCTCCGTTCTCGGCTCGGCCCTCGCGGCGGCCGCCGCGCCCTACTTCGGCTCGGTCGAGATCGTCGAGGCACACCGGGAGACGAAGGTGGACTCGCCCAGCGGGACAGCCGTCCGCACGGCGGAGCTCATCGCCGCCGCGCGCGCGACGCAGGGTCCGGTGAGTGCGCCGCATGCCGATCAGCGCGCCCGAGGTCAGCAGGTCGGCAGCGTGCCCATCCACTCGCTCCGCCGCCCCGGGGTGATCGCCAAGCAGGAGGTGATCCTGTCCGGTCCGGGGGAGTCGCTGACCTTCACGCATGACACCACCGACCCGGGCCTGGCGTATGCGCCGGGGATCCGCCTGGCCGTGCCCTATGCGGCCACCGCCACCGGCGTCGTGGTGGGCCTGGAGAACATGCTCGACATCGGCATCCGCTCGTGATGTCGCGGATCGGGGTCGGGCTGATGGCCGCGGCCCTCCTGCTCTACCTCGTGGTGGCGGGCTGGCTCGCCGTCATGTTCCTCGCCGTGGGCACGCCTGTCTCCATCGGGATGGGCATCACGCTCCTCGTGCTCGCACCCGTGGGCGGGTGGGCGCTGGTGCGCGAGATGCTCTTCGGGTTCGGTGCCGACCGTCTGGGACGCCTGCTCGACGCCGAGGGCGGTATGCCGCCCGTGGAGACCGAGCTCACGCCCAGCGGACGCATCGCCCGCAAGGATGCCGACGCGCTCGTCGCGCGCTACACGGCGGAGGCGGAGGCGGCGCCCACCGACTGGCGGGCGCGCTATCGCCTCGGCGTCGTGCAGGACGCGGCGGGACGCCGCAAGGACGCCAGGGCGAGCATCCGACAGGCGATCAGCCTCTCCCGCGCCTGAGGTCCACGCGGCTCAGGCGAGAGTCGCCTCGAGCGTGATCTCGATGCCCGCGAGAGCCTGGGACACCGGGCAACCGGTCTTCGCCCCCTCGGCGATCTCCTGGAACTTCTCCGCGGTCAGACCCGGCACGGTCGCGTTGACGTTGAGGTGGCTGCCGGTGATGCCGACGCCCGGCTTGAAGGTGACCGAGGCGCTGGTGTCGACGCGCTCCGGGGGCGTGCCGTTCTCGGTGAGTGCGTGCGAGAGCGCCATGCTGAAGCAGGAGGCATGGGCCGCGGCGATGAGCTCCTCCGGCGTCGTGGTCGTCTCGCTGCCCTCGCTGCGGGACTTCCAGTCGATCGGGAACGTCCCCAGATGCGAGGAGGAGAAGGCGACCGTGCCGGAACCCTCCGTGAGCGATCCGGTCCAGGTGGCGGCGGCTTCACTGGTGACGGGCATGGTTCCTCCGGTTCTGACGCCACCGGGGGAGCGGCGTCGCTTGCTCGTCAGCCTACCGAGCGACCGGGCCTTCGGGAACCGGCGTCAGGCGGCGCGGCGCGGTCGGCCGGTGAGCCCGACGCGCTGCAGCAGGAGGTAGAGCTGGCACCCGAGGCACAGTCCGAACACGGCGTTGAGGAAGGCGGCGAGGAACGCGGCGGCGGTGGCGATCGGAAGGGCCCACGGCACCCCGGCGAGGTGGAGCAGGAGGCCGAATCCCACGACGACGAGACCAACGCCCTGGGCGAACCGCGGGGGACGCGGATCCTCCAGCTCTGCGGGCGGCGCGAGGCGCGGACGGACGAGGCGGCGGTAGAGGACGCCCCACGGGGCGGTGGCGGGAGAGACGACGCCCCAGAGGAACAGGAGCGCGATCAGTGTGGCGAGGAGGAAGCCCGGGTCGAGGACACGCGCGACCGGCCCCGCGGCGGAGACCGCCCACCCGCCTCCTCCGATGAACGCGAACTCCGACGACGCCGTGAGCGCGAACCAGCCATCGGTGGTCCGCGCGGTGGAGATCCCGATGAGGGCCAGGAACGTCGCGACGGCGAGCAGGAGTGCGGTGATCCCGGCGGCGAAGCGGGGCCCGCGCGGATCGATTCCGGGGGGAGGGTTCATCATCTGCTCCAGACGGGGTCTCAGACGGCGGCGAGGGCGTGGGTCAGGCTCTCGCGAGCGGGTATGCCCGCGAACCGGGCCCTGACGCGCCCGGTGGCGTCGAGCACGAAGGTGGTCGGTGTCTGCAGCACACGGTAGCGCGCCGAGAGATCCGGGCGGTGCGTGAGATCGACCTCGATGTGCGCGAGGCCGGCGTCCTCGGACGCAAAGGTGCCGAGAAGACGACGCACCTGGGGGCAGCGGGCGCAGGTCTCCGTGCTGAACTGCACGAGCGTCGCCGTGGCCCCCAGCACCGCGTCCTCCGCATCAGCGGGATCGAACCGCAGGTCGCCGCCGTCGCGGCGGCGACCCTCTCTCCCGCGGAGCACGAGCCCGACCACGGTGGCGAGCACCAGAAGCGCGGCCAGGGCGGCGAAAGCGAGCGCGGGGGACATCCCTCGAGGCTAGAGCCGTGATCGCAGAAGCGTCGCGATGTTTCGGTCCGTGACGTGCGGATCGCGTCACGGCCACCGCCCCCGCCGGGAGCGGGGCGGGTATCCTGACAACCATGAGCGCCGCTGTCCCGACTCCGTACGAAGACCTGCTCCGCGACGTGCTCGAGACGGGCACGCACAAGAGCGATCGCACCGGGACCGGGACCACGAGCGTGTTCGGGCGGCAGATCCGCTTCGATCTCGCGCAGGGCTTCCCCCTCATCACCACGAAGCGCGTCCACTTCAAGTCCATCGCGTACGAGCTGCTCTGGTTTCTGCGTGGCGACTCCAACGTCCGGTGGCTTCAGGAGAACGGCGTCTCGATCTGGGACGAGTGGGCGGACGAGGACGGCGACCTCGGCCCGGTGTACGGCGTCCAGTGGCGGTCCTGGCCGACTCCCGACGGCGGCAGCATCGATCAGCTGACCGAGGTCATCGAGCAGATCCGGCGCTCACCCGACTCGCGGCGCCTGCTCGTCTCCGCCTGGAATCCCGCGGACATCCCGGACATGGCCCTCGCACCGTGCCACGCACTGTTCCAGTTCTACGTCGCCGACGGAAAGCTCTCCTGCCAGCTCTACCAGCGCAGCGCCGACATGTTCCTCGGCGTCCCCTTCAACATCGCCTCCTACGCGCTGCTGACGATGATGATCGCGCAGCAGGTGGGGCTGGAGCCCGGCGACTTCGTGTGGACCGGCGGGGACTGCCACGTCTACGACAACCACGTCGAGCAGGTGCGCGAGCAGCTCACGCGAGAGGCCTACCCGTACCCGACGCTGCGCTTCGCGCGGAAGCCGGAGTCGATCTTCGACTACCGGTTCGAGGACTTCGTCGTCGAGGACTACCAGCACCACGCACCGATCAGGGCGGCGGTGGCGGTATGACCTGGGTGGGGCTCATCTGGGCCGAGGCCGCCGGAGGCGTGATCGGCGCCGAGGGCGGCATGCCCTGGTACGTGCCGGAGGATCTGGCGCACTTCAAGGAGACCACGCAGGGCGCTCCGGTCGTCATGGGACGCAAGACCTGGGATTCGCTGCCCGAGCGATTCCGCCCCCTGCCCGGTCGCGACAACATCGTCGTGACCCGCCAGCAGGACTGGACGGCGGAGGGCGCCCGCCGTGCGTCCACGGTGTCCGAGGCCGTGCGCGGCCAGGAGAAGGTGTGGATCATCGGCGGTGCGGAGATCTTCCGTCAGGTGATCGCGGACGCCGACCGGCTCGAGGTCACGGAGCTCGACCTCACGGTCGACGGCGACACGTTCGCTCCGCCCAAGACCGGGTGGCGCGTGGTGGACGAGGGGGACTGGCAGACGTCCCGCACCGGCGTCCGGTATCGCTTCCTGAGGTACGAGCGCTGATGCCCACCGCACTGATCACCGGAGCCAGCGCGGGGCTGGGCGCCGAGTTCGCCCGTCAGCTGGCACGTCGACGCGCCGACCTCGTGCTCGTGGCCCGCTCGGAGGAGTCGCTCTCGGCTCTCGCGGGGGAGTTGCGCGGCGAGTGGGGAGTGGCTGTCGAGGTGCTCCCGGCCGATCTGTCCGAGGAGGCCGGCGTCGAGCTCGTCGCGGCTCGGCTCCGTGATCGGGACGATCCGATCGACCTGCTCGTGAACAACGCCGGGTTCGGATTGCCGTTGCAGTTCGCCGACAACGACATCGAGGACGAGGTGCGGCATCTGCGTGTGCACGTCGAGGCCTCCATGCGCCTGATGCACGCGGCCCTGCAGACCATGCGGGGGCGGGGCGGTCGGATCATCAACGTCGCCTCGGTGGCCGGTTTCATCTCGCGGTCGACGTACTCCGCCTGCAAGGCCTGGCTCATCGACTTCAGCCGGTGGGCGAACATCGCCTACGGCCCGGACGGCGTGAGCGTCACGGCGCTTTGCCCCGGTTTCACGCACACGTCCTTCCACGAGCGGATGGGTCTCGCGGTCGGCGAGGAGGGCGTGCCGACCTTCCTGTGGCTCGATGCCCGAGACGTCGTGCGCGAGGGGCTCCGCGACGCGGCGCGGGGCAAGGCCGTGTCCATCCCCTCCGTGCGGTACAAGGCCGTCGTGGCCGCGACGAAGGTGCTGCCCCGGTCCCTCACCGCGGCGGTCGCCCGTCGGGGTCGGGTCTGACCCGCCGTCAGCGGAACCTCCCGAGACGGATCCCGGCGAGGGCGATGGCGGCGATCGTCTCGCCGTCCGTGATGCGGCCGTCGGCGATCATCCGCAGGACCTCGCTGAACGCCACCCACTCCACGGTGTCGATGCCCTCTTCCGCGCGGCTGTCGACCGCATCGTCGACGCGCTCGATCTCCCGGGCCAGGAAGACGTGCTCCGTGGCCTCCGCGACGCCGTCGAGCGCGTGCGTCGTACCCAGATGCTCCCACCGGAGCGCCCGGTACCCGGACTCCTCGAGGAGCTCGCGTTCTGCGGCGGCACGCGGGTCCTCGCCGTCGGTGCCGCCGGCGGGCACCTCGACGGACGTGCCGATCGTGTAGCGATCGACGGTGACCAGGCAGACCCGGTCGTCGGCGTCCATCGCGACGATGAACACCGCCGGGTTCCGCACCGTCATGACGCCGTAGACGCCCCGGCCACCCGGTCCGGTGACGTCGTCCTCGCGGACGCGGATCCAGGCGTTCTCGTAGGTCGTGCGTGAGGCGTGCGTGATCCAACCCATGGTGCGAGCCTACGGCCGACAGGGGAGGAGGACCGGACGCGTCCGCGACAGCGGCATCCGACCCGATACGCTGGACGCATGACGCACTCGGGCAACCCCTTCGGACAGGTTCTCGTCGCGCTCGTCACTCCGATGACGGCCGACGGCGAAGTCGACTGGCCCGCCGTCGAGAAGCACATCGATGACGTGATCACCGCAGGCGCGGACGGCATCGTCGTGACGGGAACGACCGGCGAGACCTCGACCCTGACGGACCCGGAGAAGCTCAAGCTCGTCGAGGTCGGCAAGTCCGTCTCGGCGGGACGCGCGAAGATCATCACGGGTGGCGGATCGAACGAGACCGCGCACGCCATCGAGCTGTACAAGGCCAGCGAGAAGGCCGGCGCCGACGGCATCATGATCGTCACGCCGTACTACAACAAGCCGACGCAGGCGGGCATCCTCACGCACTTCCGGCTCGTCGCCGATGCGACCGACCTGCCGGTCATCCTGTACGACATCCCCGGGCGGACCGGTGTCCCGATCAAGTACGAGACGATCCTCCGGCTCGCCAAGCACCCGAACATCGTCGCCGTGAAGGATGCGAAGGGCGACTTCTCCGAGGTGAGCCGTGTGCTCAACCAGACCGACCTCATGTACTTCTCCGGTGACGACGCGAACGTGCTGCCGCACCTTTCGATCGGCGCGACCGGCCTCATCGGCGTGACGGCGAACGTCGCCGCCGCTCCGTACCGGACCATCATCGACGCGGTGAACCGTGGCGACCTCGCCACCGCGACCGCCGAGCACAAGCGACTGGAGCCGCTGGTCCGGGCCGTCATGACGCACGTCCCCGGCACGGTCGCCGCGAAGTACATCCTGCACGGGCTGGGCCGCATCTCCAGTCCGCGTGTCCGCCTTCCCCTCGTCGGCCCGGAGGAGTGGGAGGCCGCCCTCATCGAGGACGAGCTCGATCTCGTCAGCGGCGTGCCGGGGGCGGACTTCTCGAACTTCCGGCCCGACCGCAACGCGGCCGCGGGCGGCGCCCTGCCGAAGGTGCACGGCACGACGCGCTGAGCCGCGTCACCCTGAACGAACGGACGCGTGGAGTGTCCGACTGAGGAGACAGCATGTCCATTCCCCTGGCCGAACCGTCCGCTCTCGACGAAGGGACGCTCCG
Source organism: Microbacterium sp. NPDC057658 (assembly GCF_042799975.1). Taxonomy (NCBI): domain Bacteria; kingdom Bacillati; phylum Actinomycetota; class Actinomycetes; order Micrococcales; family Microbacteriaceae; genus Microbacterium; species Microbacterium sp. NPDC057658. Next base: position 1,950,269 of record NZ_JBHVHT010000001.1, read on the forward strand.
GGTCATCCCGATCGGCGGCCTGGGGGAGATCGGTCGCAACATGACCGTGTTCGAGTACGCGGGCAAGATCCTCATCGTGGACTGCGGGGTGCTCTTCCCGGAGGAGCACCAGCCCGGCGTCGACCTCATCCTCCCCGACTTCGAGCCGATCCGTGACCGTCTCGACGACATCGTGGGCGTGGTGCTGACGCACGGGCACGAGGACCACATCGGGGCGGTTCCGTACCTGCTGCGGCTGAAGAGCGACATCCCGCTGATCGGCTCCGGACTCACGCTCGCCCTCGTCGAGGCGAAGCTGAAGGAGCACCGCATCAAGGCCTTCACCCTGACCGTGAAGGAAGGCCAGCACGAGAAGGTCGGGCCGTTCGACCTCGAGTTCGTCGCGGTGAACCACTCCATTCCGGACGCGCTGGCCGTCGCGATCCGCACCCCCGCGGGCATGGCCCTCGCCACCGGCGACTTCAAGATGGACCAGCTGCCCCTGGACGGCCGCATCACCGATCTGCGCGCGTTCTCGCGCCTGGGGGAGGAGGGCGTCGACCTCTTCCTCGTCGACTCCACCAACGCCGACGTCCCCGGCTTCACGCCCACGGAGCGCTCCATCGGCCCGGTCCTCGACCAGGTCATCGGCAAGGCTCCGCGCCGCGTGATCGTCGCGAGCTTCTCCAGCCACGTGCACCGCGTGCAGCAGGTGATCGACGCCGCGCACGCGCACGGGCGTCGGGTCGCGTTCCTCGGCCGCAGCATGGTCCGCAACATGACGATCGCGGAGCAGCTCGGCTACCTCAAGGTGCCGGCGGGCGTGCTGATCGACTTCAAGAAGGCACGCGACCTCCCGGACGAGCAGATCGTCTACATGTCGACCGGTTCGCAGGGCGAGCCGATGGCCGTGCTGAGCCGCATGGCCAACATGGACCACGCCATCGAGGTGAGCGAGGGCGACACCGTGATCCTGGCGTCGAGCCTCATCCCGGGCAACGAGAACGCCGTCTACCGCGTCATCGACGGGCTCACGAAGCTGGGCGCGAACGTCGTGCACAAGGCCAACGCGCGGGTGCACGTGTCGGGGCACGCCGCGGCCGGCGAGCTGCTCTACTGCTACAACATCCTCAAGCCGAAGAACGTCCTCCCTGTCCACGGGGAGTACCGGCACCTGATCGCCAACGCCAAGCTCGCCCAGGACACCGGGATCCCCGAGCAGAAAACGATCATCGCCTCCAACGGCACCGTGATCGACCTGAAGGACGGCGTCGCCCGGGTGGCCGGGCAGCTCGACCTCGGGTTCGTCTACGTCGACGGCTCGACCGTCGGCGAGATCACCGATGCCGACCTCAAGGACCGTCGCATCCTCGGCGAGGAGGGGTTCATCTCGGTCATCGTCGTCGTGGATGCCGCGACCGGGCGCATCATCTCGGGGCCGGAGATCCACGCGCGCGGCGTCGCCGAGGACGACGCCGTGTTCGACGACGTCGCTCCGAAGATCGTCGCCGCGCTGAAGGAGGCGTCCGGCAACGGCGTGCGCGACACGCACGCGCTGTCGCAGGTCGTCCGTCGGACGATCGGCCGCTGGGTGAACCAGAAGCTGCGTCGTCGCCCGATGATCGTCCCTCTCGTCATCGAGGCCTGACCCTCGGATCACGGCGTGCCGTCGCGCGCCGTGATCGTCGAGTTCCGCGTGGTGACGCGGAGATGTCGGTCGCGGGTCGTACCGTGGAGGCATGGCCAGGAGCAGCACCAAGACCGAGCGCGCCTCGACGAGCGCCCCGTCGCGCCCCAAGCGGCAGGCGGCTCCGAAGGCGCAGCCCGCACCCAAGAAGTACATCGACGAGGCGGACAAGCCGCCCGTCGCCGCGCGCGCCTGGAACGGGCTCGCGCACGGCGTCGGCGGACTCTTCCGGGCCTTCGGGCCGGAAACGCTGCAGAAGGACGACCGCAGGGACGGATTCCCGTTCCTGCTGGTGATCCTGGCGGCGCTCGGTGCCGTCAACGAGTGGTTCTTCATCGGCAACGAGGTCGCGGCGAACATCAGCGCCTACTCGGTGGGGCTCTTCGTCGGTCGGGTGGCCTTCATCATGCCGGTGCTGCTGCTTCTCCTGGCGGGATGGCTGTTCCGGCACCCGTCGTCCGTGCACGACAACGGGCGCATCGGGATCGGCTTCGGGATGTTCGTGCTCGCTCTGGCGGGCATCTTCCACGTCGCCGGCCCTCGTCCCCACCCGAACCAGGGCATGCCCGCGCTGAGCGAGTCGGGTGGTCTGCTCGGATGGCTCGTGGGGCAGCCCCTGACGTACCTGACCGACATTCCGGCGTACCTCATCCTCGGGCTGCTCGCCGCCCTGAGCATCCTCATCCTCACGAAGACGCCGCCGAACCGCATCGGTGCCCGCCTGGGAGACCTCTACGCGTGGATGTTCGACGCGGAGCGCCCGGAGAAGCCGGCGAAGGACACCGCGGCCGCGGTCGACGAGGCCGACAAGGTCGACGACCCGGACGTGCTGCCCTGGTGGCGACGCAACAAGACCGGTCGCGAGGAAGACCCCGACGAGGGCACGCTCGCGTCCGACGACATCACCGCGCTCCTGTCCACCACGGAGGCCACGCCGGCATACGACCAGGCCGTGACGGTGGCGAACCCGTACGACGCGGCGACCGAGGTGCTCAGCGACGTGCGCTCCGTGACGGACGCGCTCGCGGAGCAGCAGACGACCGCGCTGCTGGACGACGAGTCGGACACCGGCGAGATGCCGGAGCTGCCCGGACTGGACGGCTTCGGCACGGAGGGCCCCGGCGACCGCGGTCCGCAGGCCCCCGTGGCCCCCTACATCCTCCCGTCGCCGGGCGTGCTGTCCGAGGGACCGCCTTCGGTGGCCCGCTCGGAGGCGAACGACCGCATCGTCGAGCAGATCACCAGCGTCCTCGACCAGTTCAAGGTCGACGCCAAGGTCACCGGCTTCTCCCGCGGTCCGACGGTCACGCAGTACGAGGTCGAGGTCGGCCACGGCGTCAAGGTCGAGAAGATCCTGCAGCTCAGCAACAACTTCGCCTACGCGGTCGCCTCCAACGACGTACGCATCCTCTCGCCGATCCCCGGCAAGAGCGCGATCGGCATCGAGATCCCGAACACCGACCGCGAGACGGTCGCCCTCGGCGACGTGCTGCGCTCGGCGGCCGCGCAGAAGAGCACGCACCCGCTCACGATCGGCGTCGGCAAGGACGTGGGCGGCAACTTCGTCGTCGCCAACCTCGCGAAGATGCCGCACCTCCTGGTGGCGGGCTCGACGGGGTCCGGTAAGTCCAGCTTCGTGAACTCGATGATCACGAGCCTGCTCATGCGGGCGCGCCCGTCCGACGTGCGCATGGTCCTCATCGACCCGAAGCGTGTGGAGCTGACGAGCTACGCCGGTGTCCCGCACCTGATCACCCCCATCATCACGAACCCGAAGAAGGCCGCCGAGGCGCTGCAGTGGGTCGTGAAGGAGATGGACATGCGGTACGACGACCTCGCGTCGTTCGGCTTCCGCCACATCGACGACTTCAACCGCGCCGTGCGTGCGGGCGAGGTGGAGGTGCCCCCGGGCAGCGAACGGGTGCTCAAGCCGTACCCGTACCTCCTCGTCGTGGTCGACGAGCTCGCGGACCTCATGATGGTCGCCCCGCGCGACGTCGAGGACTCGATCGTCCGCATCACGCAGCTCGCCCGAGCCTCCGGCATCCACCTGGTGCTCGCCACGCAGCGCCCGAGCGTCGACGTCGTCACCGGCCTCATCAAGGCGAACGTGCCGTCCCGTCTCGCGTTCGCGGTCACAAGCGTCACCGACAGCCGCGTGATCCTCGACAGCCCCGGCGCCGACAAGCTCATCGGACAGGGTGACGCGCTCTTCTCGCCCATGGGCTCGTCGAAGCCGTTCCGACTGCAGGGTGCGTGGGTCGACGAGAAGGAGATCGACGCGGTCGTCAAGCACGTCACGCGTCAGGCGCGTCCCGAGTACCGTGCCGACGTCCAGGAGGCGATGGAGCCGACGAAGAAGAAGGAGGTCGACGAGGACATCGGCGACGACCTCGAGCTCCTGCTCGCGGCGGCCGAGCTCATCGTCTCCTCGCAGTTCGGATCGACGTCGATGCTGCAGCGCAAGCTGCGGGTCGGCTTCGCCAAGGCCGGACGCCTCATGGATCTCCTCGAGTCGCGCGAGGTCGTCGGCCCCTCGGAGGGCTCGAAGGCGCGCGATGTGCTCGCGACCCCCGAGCAGTTGCCGCAGGTCATGGCGAAGCTCCGCGGCGAAGACGTTCCGTCGGCTCCTGCGGCTCCGGCTGCGCCCGCCGCCGCAGCGGTGCCGCCGGCCGAACGGGATCCGTTGGAGGCGCAGTACGACGGTCTGCCGGTCGTCGAAGCGGAGGGCGACGAAGACGCCTGGGGCCTGACGGGACGCGACTGATGGCGATCCCTCGGCAGCTCCCCAACGCCATCACGGTGGCGCGCATCCCGCTCGCCGTGGTGTTCTTCGTCCTCCTGCTCGTCGGCGGGACGTACGGCCTCGCCGATCTCACCGTGCGCTGGATTGCCGCCGTCCTCTTCATCGTCGCCATCTCGACCGACTGGGTCGACGGCTACCTCGCACGTCGCTACGACATCGTCAGCGACTTCGGCAAGCTCTGGGATCCGATCGCGGACAAGCTCCTCACCGGCGCCGGATTCGTCGGGTTGGCGATCCTGGGCGAGGTCTCCTGGTGGATCGTCGTGATCATCCTCGTCCGCGAGTGGGGGATCACCATCCACCGGCTGGTCGTCGCGAGCGAGCACGTTGTCGCGGCCGCCTGGATGGGCAAGATCAAGACGGCCTTCCAGGGCGTCGCCCTCGGCTGGGCTCTCCTGCCGCTGCACGTGTTCATCGGGCTCGGCCCGTGGACCGTCGTGACGACCGTCCTCATGGTCATCGTGCTCGTGCTCACCGTCGTCAGCGGGATCGACTACATCGTCGCGCAGGTGCGCGGCGCGCGTCAGAGCCGATGAGCGGCACGACGCCGGCCGAGGCTCTGGAAGCTCTGCGTGAGCGCGGCTGGACCCTCGGTGTCGCGGAGTCGCTCACCGGCGGTGCGGTGTGCGCGGCGCTCGTCGCGGTTCCCGGCGCCTCCGCGGTGCTCCTCGGCGGCGTCGTCGCCTACGCCACCCCCGTCAAGCACACGCTGCTCGGCGTCGACACCGAGCTATTGGAGCGATACGGACCGGTGCACCCGGAGGTCGCGCGGCAGATGGCTGCCGGAGTGCGCGAGGCCGTCGGGGTGGACGGTCTCCCCGCCGATGTCGGGGTGTCCACCACGGGGATCGCGGGCCCGGAGTCCCCGGATGGGCAGCCCGTGGGCACCGTCCACATCGGCGTGGTCACCCCGACGGTGAGCCGGACCCGACCGTTCCGCTTCGAAGGGGACCGCGAAGCGGTGCGAGCACAGACGGTCGCGGCGGTCCTCGACGTGCTGGCTGCTGCGCTGCGGGAATAGCGACCCGCCGCGTCATGTTGATACGGATGTGCTCACATTTAAACCACAGAGTGCAAGGGTAGATTCTGTGCAAGCCAGGAGGACTAGACTGGCCGTCTCTTCGAGGGAGACCTCGATTCACGAACTGCGGAGGAGGTTCCGATGATTCTTGTACGACAGGAGATCGGCGACGTGCTGAGGGACTTCCGTCTGCAGAAGGGGCGGACGCTCCGGCAGGTCGCGAGCAAGGCATCCGTCGCTCTCGGTTATCTCAGTGAGGTCGAGCGCGGACAGAAGGAGGCCTCGAGCGAGATCCTCGCCTCGGTGGCAGAGGCGCTCGACGTCCCCATCTCCACGATCATGCGCGAGGTCGGGGACCGCATCTCGGTGCTCGAAGGAATCCAGGTCTTCCCGGACGTCGTTCCGGACGACCTGGTCGCGTCCGTGGAGCCCGAGCTCTCGCTCCGCTGACACGCGGAGATCACCCTTATGCGACGCAGTGAGTTCCTGCGCGCCGTCGACGCCGAGTTCCATACCCGAGCCTCTTCTCTGGTGAATGACCTCGTGCTCTCCGGCATGGGGGGACGAACGGCGCTCGAGGCTCTCGAAGCCGGGGTACCTCCGCGCGACATCTGGCTCGCGCTCTGCGCCGACATGGATGTCCCCGAATCCCGTCGCCACGGCGTGGGGCGTCTGGAGCCGCGCGGCCGGTGACGGCGGCTTCCCGGGTGTGCGGAAGTCCGACACGCCGGACCGGCGTGTTGTCGAAAATCTGTTCGAACCAGGCGTAGTCTTCTGCACAAGTGGTCAGACGGTTCTGGTCCCCACGATCCGCGGCTCCTCGACGCAATGTCGGAGGCCCGCCGTACCGTGAGGTCCAGGCTGAAAAGCCATACGCCTTGTCGGAGAGTTCCTTCCGCCGGAAGAGCCGCGACAGCCTACAGGCGGCAGCACACGCGCAGAAGGAGCACACCATGCCATCACCCGCCGACCGCGAGAAGTCCCTCGAGACCGCCCTCGCCCAGATCGACCGCCAGTTCGGAAAGGGCTCGGTCATGCGGCTGGGCAGCGATGAGCGTGCCCCTGTGGCCGTCATCCCCACCGGCTCCATCGCCCTTGACGTCGCCCTCGGCGTGGGAGGTCTGCCGCGTGGCCGCATCGTCGAGATCTACGGCCCGGAGTCCTCGGGTAAGACGACGCTGACGCTGCACGCCATCGCCAACGCCCAGCGGGCCGGCGGTATCGCGGCATTCATCGACGCGGAGCACGCGCTCGACCCCGACTACGCCGCGAAGCTCGGCGTCGACATCGACGCCCTTCTCGTCTCGCAGCCCGACACGGGTGAGCAGGCTCTCGAGATCGCCGACATGCTCGTGCGCTCCGGTGCCATCGACCTCATCGTCGTCGACTCGGTGGCGGCCCTGGTGCCGCGTGCGGAGATCGAGGGCGAGATGGGAGACTCCCACGTGGGTCTCCAGGCCCGCCTCATGTCGCAGGCGCTGCGGAAGCTCACCGGTGGTCTGAACCAGACGAACACGACGATGATCTTCATCAACCAGCTGCGCGAGAAGATCGGCGTGTTCTTCGGCTCCCCGGAGACCACTGCCGGTGGTAAGGCGCTGAAGTTCTACGCCTCCGTGCGTATGGACATCCGCCGCATCGAGACGCTCAAGGACGGCACGGACGCCGTGGGTAACCGCACCCGCGTCAAGATCGTCAAGAACAAGATGGCCCCGCCCTTCAAGCAGGCGGAGTTCGACATCCTCTACGGCGTCGGCATCTCCCGCGAGGGCAGCCTGATCGACTTCGGCGTCGAGCACGGCATCGTCAAGAAGTCGGGATCGTGGTACACCTACGACGGCGATCAGCTGGGCCAGGGCAAGGAGAACGCGCGCACGTTCCTGCTCAACAACGCCGACATCGCCCTGGCGATCGAGAGTCAGATCAAGCAGAAGCTCGGTATCGGCGGCCCGGCCGCGGCTCCGGGTGCTGATGAGCTGGCCGAGCGTCGCCCGGCCTGATGAGTGACCAGCGTGGGGGCGATTCCGAGCGGATCGCCCCCATCATCCCTCTCTTCGGCGGACCCACGCGTGCGGAGCATCCGGCCGCAGGCGGTGCAGACGAGTCGTCGTCCGCGCCGCCTGCGCGGTCGGGGCCGCCCGCGGACGGGGCGGGACTCTGGCGCTCGACGTGGCACGAGCCCGCGTCGGCAGGGTCCCCGTCGGTCGACGACGGTTCTCCCAGCGCGAGGCACCCCGCCCGGGGTGCCGCGGCGCGGGCCGCTTCCCGAGGCGGGAAGACCACCACATTGCGCGCCGTCGGCGATGCGTCCCGATCGCCCGGAGGGGGCGAGAGCGCGGAGAACGGCCCCTCGGCGGCGGAGATCCGAGCGACGGCGGAGGAATCGTTGGTGCGGAAGCTCCGCACGCGGTCGCTGTCCGTCTCCGAGGCCCGGCTGGTGTTGAAAGGGCACGGGCTTGCGACGGACGCCGTCGAAGACGTGGTCGACGACTTCGTACGGCGCGGATACCTCGACGACGCCGTGCTCGCCGAGCTCCTCGTCACGTCCGGCGTCGAACGCAAGGGCCAGGGGCGGGTCGCGCTGTCTCGAGCGCTCGCGCAGCGGGGCATTCCTCGTGACGTCATCGACGCCGCGCTCGACGAGCTGCCCGACGACGATGCGGAGCGGGCACTGGAGTTCGCCCGGACCAAAGCGCGTTCGATGGGACGCCTCGACCCCGACGCGGCGCTCCGCCGGTTGGTCGGGCAGCTGTCGCGCCGCGGGTACGGGGGATCGGTCGCCATGAACGCGGCGAAGACGGCGCTGCGGGAAGCCTCGTTCGGCGGGGGCGTCTCCGGCGTCCGGTTCGTGGATTCCGACTGACGGTTCGCACGCGATCTGCTCTCGGCGACGCTCGTACAATGGGAGCATCATGACTATCCCCCGCAGTGAACCGACGATCATCAGCGCGTCGTCGGCGGCCGTCGACGATGACGGGCGCCAGCGATCCTACGAAGTGCGCACCTTCGGCTGCCAGATGAACGTCCACGACTCCGAGCGTCTGTCCGGATCCCTGGAGAGCGCTGGCTACATCCGCGCCGAGGCCGGAGCCGAGGCCGACGTGGTGATCATCAACACCTGCGCCGTCCGGGACAACGCCGCCGGGAAGCTCTACGGGACGCTCGGGCACCTGGCCGCCGTCAAGCGCCGCAAGGCCGGGATGCAGATCGCCGTCGGCGGCTGCCTGGCGCAGATGGACAAGCAGGCCGTGCTCGACAAGGCCCCCTGGGTCGACGTGGTCTTCGGCACGCACAACATGGGATCCTTGCCCGGCCTCTTGGAGCGCGCGCGCCACAACGGTGACGCCGAACTCGAGATCCTCGAGTCCCTCGAGGTCTTCCCGTCGACGCTTCCCACCAAGCGCGACTCCGCGCACAGCGGCTGGGTGTCGATCTCCGTCGGCTGCAACAACACCTGCACCTTCTGCATCGTCCCGAGCCTCCGGGGCAAGGAGAAGGACCGTCGCCCGGGCGACATCCTCAACGAGATCCGTCTGCTGGTGGAGGACGGCGCCATCGAGGTGACGCTCCTCGGGCAGAACGTGAACTCCTACGGGGTGGAGTTCGGGGATCGTCAGGCGTTCGGAAAGCTCCTCCGCGCCGCCGGCGAGATCGAGGGGCTCGAGCGCATCCGCTTCACGAGCCCGCATCCCGCCGCCTTCACAGACGACGTGATCGACGCGATGGCGGAGACGCCCGCCGTCATGCCGCAGCTCCACATGCCGCTGCAGTCGGGGAGCGACCGGATCCTCAAGGCGATGCGTCGCTCCTACCGCAGCGAGCGCTTCCTGGGCATCCTGGACCGCGTCCGCGAGCGCATCCCGCACGCGGCCATCACGACCGACATCATCGTCGGCTTCCCCGGCGAGACCGAGGAGGACTTCGAGGACACGATGCGCGTCGTCGAGCAGTCGCGCTTCTCCGGAGCCTTCACCTTCCAGTACTCGATCCGCGAAGGCACCCCTGCGGCCACGATGCCGGACCAGGTGCCCAAGGACGTCGTGCAGGCTCGCTACGACCGGCTGATCGCGCTCCAGGAGCGCATCTCGCTCGAGGAGAACCAGAAGCAGGTCGGCCGGGAGGTCGAAGTTCTCGTGTCCACGGGCGAAGGCAAGAAGGACACGGAGACGCGTCGCCTGACCGGGCGGGCGCAGGACAACCGGCTCGTGCACTTCGAGGTCACTCCCGGGTCCGAGCTGCCGCGCCCAGGGGATGTCGTCACGGTGACGGTGACGCACGCCGCGCCGTTCCACCTCCTCGCCGACGACCCGACGGGTGCCCCGCTCCGCATCCGTCGGACGCGTGGTGGCGACGCCTGGGATCGGGGACAGGCCGAGTCGTGCGCCGTGCCGGCACCGAGCGACGGCGCTCCGCGCGCCGTCTCCCTCGGCCTGCCGACCCTCCGCGTCGGAGTGTGACCGCGCCTCGGCTCTGGGCCGTCGTCGGCGCGACCGGCACGGGGAAGAGCGATCTGGCGCTCGATCTCGCCGAGGAGCTCCGGCGACGCGGCAACCCGGCGGAGATCGTCAACGCCGACGCTATGCAGCTCTACCGCGGCATGGACATCGGCACCGCGAAGCTGTCGGTCGCCGAACGTCGCGGCATTCCGCACCACCTCTTCGACGCGCGAGAGGTGACGCAGGACGCTGCCGTGGCCTGGTATCAGCCGCTCGCACGAGAGGCCGTGCAGCAGATCCACGCGGCGGGAGGGGACGCGATCCTCGTCGGTGGATCGGGACTCTACGTGTCGAGCGTCGTCTACGAGTTCCACTTCCCGCCCCGGGACCCCGCCATCCGCGAGCGTCTCGAGCAGGAACTCGATCGCGAGGGTGTCGGGTCCCTGCTCCAGCGGTTGCGTGAGCGTGATCCGGGGGTCGCGGCCCGAGTGGACCCGCGCAACGGGAGACGCGTGATCCGCGCGCTCGAGATCATCGAGCAGGGGAGCGCGACGCATGGTGCCGTCCTCCCCGAGACGCCGACGCTCTGGTATCCGCACACGCGTCTGATCGGGCTGCACGTGGATCGGGGCGAACTCGTCGCCCGCCTCGATGCGCGTGTGCGTCGGATGTGGGAGCACGGCCTGGTGGCCGAGGTCGCCGGGCTGCGGGACCGCGGTCTGGAGCGCGGGACGACAGCCCCGCGGGCGATCGGATACGCACAGGCGCTCGCACAGCTGGACGGTCGCTCCACCGCCGAAGAGGCGATCGCCGAGACGCAGGCTCTCACGCGACGCTATGCACGTCGACAGGTGTCGTGGTTCAAGCGCTACCCGGAGCTGGAGTGGGTGACGCCACCCGTGGCCGTCGCCGACCTGTTGCGGGACTGACCGCGATGTCGGTGGCCCGTGCGAGCATGCGCGTATGGCCACTCACTACTTCACCGCGTCCAGCCTGGACGGCTTCATCGCCACTGCCGAGCACTCCCTGGACTGGCTGCTGAGCCAGGACATCGACATGGAGGGTCCGATGGCGTACCCCGCCTTCGAGAAGAGCATCGGTGCGCTGGTGATGGGGGCATCCACGTTCGAGTGGGTCATGCGCCATGAGGAGGGCCGCTGGACGTACACGCAGCCCACGTGGGTGCTGTCGCATCGTGACCTTGCGGTGCCGGCCGGGGCCGATGTCCGGGTGACGAGTGCCGACATCCGCGACGTGCACAGCGCGATGCTCGACGCCGCGGGTGGCAAGGATCTTTGGGTGGTCGGCGGGGGAGACCTCGCCGGGCAGTTCGCCGACGCGGGGCTGCTGGACGAGGTCTGGGTGCAGTACGCACCGGTGACCCTCGGGAGCGGCGCCCCGCTGTTGCCGCGGCGGCTCGATCTGGAACTGATCGAGGTGGCTCGCAACCGCAGCTTCCTCTGCGGGCGCTATCGCGTCGCACGGCCGGGCGCAGGGTCGTCGGCTCCCTAGACTGGTCCCATGGTCGCATTCACCAAGGGGCACGGTACCGGCAACGACTTCATCATCATCGCCGACCCCGACGGGCAGCTGGAGTTGACGGCGCAGCAGGTCGCCGTGCTCTGCGATCGCCACTTCGGCATCGGCGCGGACGGCGTGCTGCGCGTCGTGCGCTCGTCCGCGATCCCGGAGGGTGCAGCCGCCCTGGCAGAAGAGCCGGATGCCGAATGGTTCATGGACTATCGCAACGCCGACGGCTCCGTCGCGGAGATGTGCGGGAACGGGATCCGGGTCTTCGCCCACTACCTCGTCCGCTCGGGTCTCGCGGCGATCGAGCCCGGCAGCACGCTCCCGATCGGCACCAGAGCCGGCGTCCGTGACGTCACCCGCAGCGTGAGCGGCTATCAGGTCGACCTCGGCGCGTGGAAGCTGTCGGGACACGACCCGCTGGTGCGCGCGGACGGGCTGACCGTCACCCGTCCGGGACTGGGCATCGACGTCGGGAACCCGCACGTCGTGGTGGCACTGGCCTCGGACGCGGAGCTCGGACTGCTGGAACTCACCCGCACGCCCGAGCTGGAGCCGGCTCCGCCCGCGGGAGCCAACGTCGAGTTCGTGGTGCCCGGTGAGCCCCTCGTGCGCGACGGCATCGGGCACGTGCGGATGCGTGTCTTCGAGCGCGGCGTCGGCGAGACACTGAGCTGCGGGACGGGTGTCGCCGCCACGGCTCTCGCTGTGCGCTACTGGGCCGGCGCACAGGCCCCCGACAACTGGCAGGTCGAGGTTCCGGGCGGCACGCTCGGAGTTCGCATGTTCCCCGCCGAAGACGGGGAGCACGTCGCCCTGTCCGGGCCCGCGCAACTCGTCTATCAGGGTGAGGTCGACCTCGTTTGAGAGGTCGCGGGGCGGACCTCTCAAACGAGGTCGATGGGCTCCGTCGGCGGTGTTCCGTGCTTGCGCACCTTGAGGATGCGGTACCCCTTGCCGGTCGCCGTCCGGAAGACGCTGTAGCCGGGCTGGAAGGTCGCCGCGATCCAGCGCTGCAGGGAGTCGGCGCCGAGGTTCCGCTGGACGACGAGCCACGCATCGCTGCGCTCATCGAGCCTCGGGATCCACTTCTCGAGCAGACCGTGCAGCTCGTTCTTCCCCACCCGGATCGGGGGGTTGGACCGGATCGTGCGGAAGGTCACGTCGGCGGGAACATCTTGGGGCAGCGCGGCGTTGACATTGGTGAGGCCGAGGGCTGCGGCGTTGCGACGCACGAGGTCCAGAGCCCGCTCGTTCACATCGACCGCCCAGACGGTCGCGTGCGGAGCGGCCAGCGCCATCGACAGGGAGATCGGCCCCCACCCGCTGCCGAGGTCGAGAAGATGACCTCCCGGTGGAACCGGAGGCATGTTGGCGAGAAGCACTGCGGTGCCGGCGTCGAGTCGATCCGGGCTGAATACGCCACCCGCGGTGGTCACTTCGAGCTCACGTCCTGCCAGGGATACGCGGATCTTGCGCAGGTTCTCGGGGCTAGCCGGGGCCGCAGTGAAGTAGTGGTCGGACCCCATACGGTGAGCGTACCGGACGGCGCGGGCTAAGGTTAAGGCTCGCGAGGAAACCAGAGACAGGAACGGATGACGGAGACGAAGACACCCTCCACCGACGACCAGACGGTCGACCGCGTGCTGGCGAACGCAGAGAAGCGCTCGGAGGTGCGGATGTTCGGCGCCGCGCAGGCGCTCCAGGACGAAGCGACGGCGGCGCACTCGACCGCAGACGGCGACCAGTGGGACCTCGAGGACCGGCATGCGCTGCGGCGTGTGGGCGGTCTGTCGACGGAGCTCGAAGACGTCACCGAGGTCGAGTATCGCCAGCTGCGGCTCGAGAACGTCGTGCTCGTCGGCGTGTATCCGCAGGGCGCCCAGGAGGACGCGGAGAACTCGTTGCGCGAGCTCGCCGCGCTCGCGGAGACGGCAGGCGCCGTCGTGCTCGACGGCGTGCTGCAGCGCCGTCCGCACCCGGACGCCGCCACCTACCTGGGACGCGGCAAAGCGCAGGAGTTGAAGGACATCGTCGCCGCCGTCGGCGCCGACACCGTGATCGCCGACACCGAGCTGGCCCCCAGCCAGCGTCGTGCGCTCGAAGACGTCGTGAAGGTCAAGGTGATCGACCGGACCACCGTGATCCTCGACATCTTCAGCCAGCATGCCAAGAGCCGAGAAGGTAAGGCCCAGGTCGAGCTCGCGCAGCTCGAATATCTGCTGCCGCGCCTGCGCGGCTGGGGTGAGTCGATGAGCCGCCAAGCCGGTGGACAGGTCGGCGCCGGAGGCGCGGGCATGGGCTCGCGCGGACCCGGCGAGACGAAGATCGAGCTCGACCGCCGACGCATCCGGACGAAGATGGCGCTCCTGCGCAAGCAGATCCGCGACTTCGCGCCCGCGCGCGAGGCGAAGCGGGCCGAACGCAAGCGCAACACCATCCCCTCCGTCGCCATCGCCGGGTACACGAACGCCGGGAAGTCGAGTCTGCTCAACGCTCTGACGAGCGCGGGCGTGCTCGTGGAGAACGCGCTGTTCGCGACCCTCGATGCGACCGTCCGTCGGTCCGAGACCGAAGACGGCCGCGTGTACACGCTCACCGACACGGTGGGATTCGTGCGCAACCTGCCGCACCAGCTCGTCGAAGCCTTCCGCTCCACGTTGGAGGAGGTCGGTGACGCGGACGTCGTGCTGCATGTGGTCGACGGCTCGCACCCCGACCCGGCCGGCCAGCTGCAGACCGTGCGCGACGTGATGGGCGATGTCGGCGTGCGCGACATGCCGGAGATCGTCGTCTTCAACAAGGCCGACCTCATCCCCGAGGACGAGCGGCTCGTGCTGCGCGGCCTGGAGCCGCAGGCGCACTTCGTCTCGTCGCGGTCCGGCGAGGGCATCGTCGAGCTCCGCGCGGCGATCGAGGAGGCGCTGCCGAAGCCGGCCGTCGAGCTCCACGCCGTGATCCCGTACGACCGCGGTGACCTCGTCGCGGCGATCCACGAGACCGGGATGCTGCTGTCCGTCGAGCACCAGGAGGCAGGGACCGCGGTGCACGCGCACGTGTCCGAGCGTCTCGCCGCCGACCTCGCGGCCTACGTCGTCAGCGACTGACGGCGGAGGCTCAGCGAGCGAGGAAGCGCGCCTCGACGGTCGCCGTGAGGACGATGTCCTGCGGCTCGTACTCCATGGCCGGCGCGGTGTCGGCCGCGAAAGCGACGGCACCGCGCGCCTTCCCCAGCGGTGTGCCGGGCGTCGGCGCCGTGGTGGAGAGCAGGCCGGTATCGGCGATCTCCAGGGGAGCCACGTCGGCGAGGCCGAGCGCGGCGGCGTAGGCCTCGGCTCTCGTCACGGCCACGTGGACGGCCTGCGTGGCCACCTCTCGTTCCACGCGAACGCGGGTCTCGGGGGTGAGGTGCCAGTCGACACCGCCGACCTCGACGCCATCCCAGGCGGAGATGTCGGAGATCCAGACCGACAGTTCCGACGCCTCGGCGAAGGTCGCGGTGACGTCGATGCTCGCGTAGTAGACCGGGGCGAGACGCTTCCCGTCGGCGTTCCACGGGCGCTCCGCACGGACCGAGAGGCGGGTGCTGCTCCAGTCGAGAGCGGAGCCGGCTTCCACGCGGCCCACGATGCTGGTCCGCACGGGCTCGGCCAAGCGCATCACATGGTCGACGACCGCGGCGCGGTCCGGCCCTTCCGCGCGGACCGCGACGTGGACGGTGGCGCGCTCCGGAGCCAGACGGGCCTCGTGCTCGCCGCGGACGGTGACAGTCACATCGCTCATGGCGCCGACTCTACGCGACCTCCGCGGGCGGCGTGGAATGGCGACGCGGGCGGAAACGTTGTATCCTGTGATGCTCGGGTGCTCGTCGCCCGAGGCTGACAATTCCACAGTGTGACAGCGGCTCCTTCGAGAGAAGGACCACGGGGCTGATCGGTTTCGACAGCGCCTGTGAATCCACGAGAAGCGGGCCGAGGATGCAGAGTTATCTCGTAAACGCTCTCTGCAAAACAATAGTTGCCGAATCCAAGCGCAACGACTTCGCCCTCGCTGCCTAAGCGAGCCCGATAGTCCGTCAGACCGTATGTGATTCCGATACGGATCCTGGCGTCATCTAGGAATCTTGCTGCGTGACGGCGTCTGGACGTCACGTGGGACTCTTCCCAGGCTGGGCTCGTCGACTTAGGTGTCTGTGACAAAGGTCGGAGCCGAGCAGAACGCTTCCACAGACTGCGCCCGGAGAAGGCGTGGAGACTCAGCGTTGGACGGGGGTTCGATTCCCCCCAGCTCCACCAGGTCGCTGTCGCACAGAACGAGGCCCGCCTCCCTGGTCATGTATCCGGGGAGGCGGGCTTCTTCGTGTCGGGGAACGGGCCGCAGAGACCCCCGCGGGGTCGGAACGTCGAGCTGGCTACGATGGGAGGGTGTCGTCCGAACCCCGCCCGTCCGTGCGGAGTCGGCGGCGCCGCACCGGCTGGCTCGTCGCGGTGATCGCGGTGGTGGTGGCAGCCGTGCTCCTCGTCGCCGCAGCGGGGGTGCTGGGGCGGAGGGGGGACCTGGTCACGAACGTGACCATCGCGCTGAGCTATGTCGGCGACGACGGGCGGACGTACTCGTGTACCTACGACTACAGGACCCCGCACCGCGCGCCGATGCCCCCGGAGATCGCGGAAGAGATGAACGACCGCGATTGGTCTCAGACGGGCCAGCTCATCTACGAATGGGCGAAGACCCATCCGGCCGAGTCCTGGTCCACAGAGGACGAGCTTCCTGCCGACGACCCCGGATCGACCAGAGCAGACAGCTCGTGGGCCCTCGCGCTCGACCGCTACATCACCTTCCCACCGTGGACGATCGAGACCGCGGAGGGGCCCGAGTACGCGCTCTGGTGGGAAGCCCGCCGGGGAAGCGACTGCGAAGACGGCCTGCGATAGGCTCCGCGGCGCGGTGACCGCGATCGACTATGCGGTCACCCAGCGGACGCCGTCGGCGTCGGGGGTGAAGCGGCGCCCGGCGTCCGTCTTCAGCTCCTCCATGAGCGGGATGATGACGCTCCACAGCGCCCAGTGCTCCGGAGTGCCTTCACCACCTTGTGCCCTCCCTTCCCACCGGGCGGCTGCCGGAAGCGGAACGCGGAAGCCGAACCGGGTCCCCGTCGAGTCGGTGACCTCTGCGCTCAGCGACCCCGCTCCGGCCGCCAACTGCGTCAGGGTGAAATCCCGGGGGACGATGAGTGTTCCCCGCCCACGGTCCCAGGCCTCGCGGACCGCCGTCAGGAACGGCCCCGCGATGATGTCGGTCGTCATCAGAAGTCTCCTTCCCCGATCGGCGGGACAGCGCCCGCCCGTTCGACTCCCTCACCGCGATGATCGCAGGCGCGAGGGCCGGGTGTCTGTCCCCTCTTCGGGGGACGCGAACGGATCTGCGGTCGCGTACGACCGATCCGGCGCGGGCGCAAGGGGGTCGGAGACGAGCGGCATCGCGCGCTACCAATGGGATTCACGACGAAGGGAGACGCCATGCCGAAGGGCGATGTCGACACGTTCCACCAGGAAGGCGGCTGGTTCAATCGCGTCCAGGGCGAGGTGAACACGTTCAGCGGGCCGCATGACACGAAGGACGAGGCGGTCGGCGTCGGGCGTGAGACCGCTCGGGCGCGTCAGGTCGAGCACCTCATCCGACGGGAGGACGGCACGATCGGGGAGCGGAACAGCTACGGCAACGACCCGAGGGACGTCCGCGGCTGAGACGCGGGTGGGGAGGCGTGGCATGACGGCCCTGGTGGCGGAGTCGGGCGAGGCCTACCATTCGCACATGGGGTTCATCATGTACGACAGCACGAGCCAGCTCCACATCGAGGACCGCGCGCTCGCGCACCTCAAGGTCGTGATCGCGACGAAGCTCCGACGCAACGAGAGCTTCACGGTGTCGTGGACCCACCCCGAGGGCGATGCGTACGGACGCTCCACGATCTGGCTGCATCCGTCGATCCCGCTGCGCTTCACGTTCGAAGGGCGGGAGCCGCCCAAGCTGAACCCGAAGTGGATCGACGACCTCATGCAATCGGCGAACTCCACCGGAGGCATCACGCTCGTCGACGAGATCGTCCAAGGCTCCACGACCGAGTGACATGGCAGGAGCCCCGCCTCTTCGCGAGGCGGGGCTCCTGGCATCCGGACGAGCGGCTCAGTGCGAGCGGTCCGGGTCTTCGGCGCGCACGTCGTCGCCGTCGTCGTCCGAGTCCGTGGGCGGAACGGTGCGCGGCTCGCCCTTGTTGTCCTCGGCGCCGAGGTTGTCGTTCTCCTCGGGGCCGGGGGAGGGCTCGGTGCTGATGTCGTTGCGGTCGCTGTCGTTACCCATGCGCATTCCTTTCCTCGACGGATGTCACCAGCCTCGTCCGTCTGCGGCCTCAGGCCCAGCGGCTTGACAACACCAGCCCGAGTGGTGTGCGGCGTCAGCGCTGTCCCTCGATGAGGAGGAGCCCCTGCTTCGTGTCGGCGACCTTCACCCAGCCGTCCCCGAAGAGATACGTCATGCCGTACCCGTCCTCGTCCGTGCTCATGGCGAACTGCGGGTCCTCGGTGACGTACGTGCCCTGAGCGTCTTCCTCGCTCCGCCACCCCTCCTCCTCGAGCCCCGCCTGTGCGCGCTCCGCCTCCTCGGCGGACAGGGGGGACCAGCCGTACATCTGACCGTGGTCCGAGGGCACGCTGAAGTCCGCCCAGAAGCAGAGGAGTCCCTGCGTCAGCTCGACGTCCCCGACGCGGAACTCGCGTGGCTCTGCCGTCCAGCCGGCGTCGGTGAGGGCCGCGACGGTGCCTTCGGAGATCATCGACTCGCACGTGAGCTCGTCCCCGCCCGGTGTCGCGCTCGCGCCGCCGTCTCCCGTGGGAGCAGCCGAGCCCGGCGCCGACGGCTCAGGGGGGCCGCCACCCGTGCACGCCGTCAGGGCGGCTCCCGCGAGCACGAGACCGGTCAGGATCGCGAGTCGTCGGGTGGTCATCGTGGCCTCGGGGTAGTCAGTCGTGCAGGAGACGGAGGAACTCGTCGTGAAGGGTGCCGTTGGTAGCGAGTGTCGAGCGGGCGGAGATCGTCTCGGAGCCGTCGAATGCCGTCATGCGCCCACCGGCCTCATTCACGATCGCCACAGCCGCTGCGATGTCGTACTCCTTCACATCGAACTCCGCGACCGCCTCCAGTCGCCCTTCGGCGAGGAGCATGTAGGCGTAGACGTCGCCGTACGCCCGATCGCGCCAGACGTGCGCGCTCAGGCGCAGCAGGGCATCCAGCTGCCCGGCGTCACGCCACTGCGCGATGCTCTGGAAGCTCACGCTGGCCTCGTCCAGCGAGGAGACGGTGGAGGTGGCGAGACGGCGCTCGTTGCGGTCGCTGACGGTCCAGGCGCCATGTCCGGCCGCCGCCCACCAGCGTCGACCGAGGGCGGGCATGCTGACCACGCCGACGCGCGGCACGCCGTCGATCGCGAGGGCGATCATCGTGCCCCACAGCGGGACACCGCGGAGGAAGTTCGCGGTGCCGTCGATCGGGTCGATGATCCACTGCCGGGCGGTGCTGCCCTGAGCGCCGAATTCTTCGCCGAAGATGCCGTCGTCGGGACGTTCCTCCTCGAGGATCCGGCGGATCGCCCGCTCCGTCGCCAGGTCGGCGTCCGTCACGTGCGAGTGGTCCGCCTTCGTGGAGATCTCCAGGTCGGCGGCGTCGAAACGCGGGAGCGACTGGGCATCCGCGGCGTCGGCTAGGCGGAGGGCGAGCTGGAGATCGGCGCGCAGGTCGGCGGCGTCGGGAGTGGCGGTCACGCTCTCAGGATAGTCGCCGCCCCGACGGCGCCCGCAGAGACCATCGGCCAGGATGAGGGGGCGAAACGCCCGAGCCACGCCCGGGCCGCGCTGGATTTCGTGTCGGCGCCAACCGCTGGTAATGTAATTCCTCGGTCGGGGTTATCCCGGGCCACGCACCTCTAGCTCAATCGGCAGAGCAACTGACTCTTAATCAGTGGGTTCAGGGTTCAAGTCCCTGGGGGTGCACGGAACAAGCCTCAGAGATCTCGCCATCTCCGGGGCTTTTTCTCTGCCTGTTTCGGGGCTGGATCGCTCAGGGCGGGATCGAAACCGTGCCTCTCGCGGCCGGGAGAGGCACCTTCTCGAACCGGCATGGGGCGGAGGCGACGACCTGCCGACGCGGGGATCGGAAACGCGCGCTGTGGCGGCGGGTGGCGCGCGCGTCAGGCCCGGCGGACCGAGAGCAGCTGCCAGCCCTCCGGGACCTTCGCCTCGATGCCCGCCATGTCCTCGGCCTCGATCTGCTCGACGCCGTCGACGCGCTGGAACGTCCCCGTGGCCTCCATCTTCGCCTCACCCTTGAGCATGCGCACCGGGGCGGAAGTGAGCGCGTAGCCCGGCTCACGATGAGCATCGAGCTGGGCGTGGACGTCTTCGAGGGATGTCCCGGTGACGTCGACGGTCATGGATCCTCGGGGGCGGATGAGGGCGACAAGCATCCGTCCAGTCTACGAGCGGACCGTGCTGCTCAGAGATCCCAGTCGAGCGTGGAGCGCACGTCGATGGGGGCGTCGTGGCCGGCGTCCTCGCGGATCAGGTAGACGACGACACGCGACTGCGCGGTGATGAGCACGCTCGTCAGAGCGTCGCCGGTCGCCAAGTCGATGAACGTCGGTTGCGAGCGCGCCGCTGCCTCGATCCGAGACATGAGGTCCGCGACATCCGTGCTGCGAGGCAGGAGGAAGTCGTGCCCATCGATCTCGATGTGCGTCGTCGTCATTCCCGTCTGGTTCCCCATGGGCTCCACGGTACGAACCACCTCGATCCCCGACAAGAGGGGTTGAACCCTGTCGACCCTCGTGTTAGGAGCGGGTGAGCGCGCTCTCGCTGCCGTCCGGCTGCTGCTGGTCCGCAGGCTCGGGGACGAGGTACAGACCGCTCGGGGCGTTGGCGGTGAATGCGAGGGCCTCGATCCAGGCGCGGTTGACGCTGGGCTGGCGACTGCCGTGGTACTTGTACACCAGCGAGCTTCCGGCATGGATCCAGACCGTCGTGCGGCCGCCGCCCATGCTGACGTCGTCCTTCCAGGTGAAGCCGAAGGGCTCGCCACGGCGGAGCTTCGCGGTCATGACCAGCTGGATGTGAGTGAGAGCGCGGTCTTCGATGTCGACCTTGACGCTGTTCTCGTAGATGAACTTGCCCATCGCAAGACTCCCTTCTCTCCACGGGAACCTGTGCCAAGAGGCGCGGCCGGGGTGACCGCTGGTGTGGGGTGTGCTCAGCGTTTCACACATCCGCCCGATCTCCTATCCCACCGGGGTGTCGTGCGTCCGCGCGTGTCGCCGCGTTTCACCCGACCGGGTCGAGGAGCGTGGGATCCGCGGGATCGACGGTGCGCGTGTTGCTCACTTTGCGGTCGACGACGTAGCCGTGCAGCGTCGCGGCGACATCGGCGGAGGTGTGGTCGAGCATCGCCAGCGTGTCGAGCTTGGTCTGCCCGGTGAGCTTCTCCGGTGTGAGCCAGGCGTCCCAAGTGTTCGGGGTCAGGAAGGCGGGCATCCGGTCGTGCACCTCCCCACCGGCGTCGCGTGCCTCCCGGGTGACGACGACGAAGCAGCGCACCTTCTCTCCCTCATGCTCCATCGACCAGGTGAGGCCGGCGGCGGCGAGCAGGCCGTCACCGTGGAGGAAGTGCGGGGTCTTGTGGCCCTTCTCACCCGTCCATTCGAAGTACCCGCGCATCGGCACGAGGCACCGCGCGGCGGAGAACGCCGGCGCCCAGAATCCGGCGGCGAGCTTCTCCATCCGTGCGTTGATCAGCGGGGCGCGCTGCGGACGGTTGGGGGGACTCTGCCAGTCCCACCGCACGAGTTCGAGGATGCGGCCCTCGCCGCGGTCCCGGACGATGGGGGCGCTCTCGGTGGGGGCGATCGAGTACGCGCCATGCCAGGACTTCCACCAGTCCTCCGGTCGGCCGCCCTCGGCGACGAACTCCCGGATCAGCTCGTCCGTCGTCGCGTCGTTCGCGAATCGTCCGCACATGTCATCGCCTCCGTCTGGCCGGTCGCTCGCGCCGCGGCCGGCATCGCCTCCATCATGGGGCATGGCGCGGACATCGGGTCAGACGACCTCGATCACCGTGCCGGCGGTCAGATCCGACAGCTGGGCGAAGGTCAGCGGCATGACGGTGTGCGGGTGGCCCGCCGCCGCCCACACCACGTCGTACACCTGCAGCGCGCTGTCGATGAAGGTCGGGAGGGACGTGGGATGGCCGACGGGCGCCACTCCGCCGATCGCCTGTCCGGTGGCGTCGCGCACGGTGGCGGGCGGTGCCATGACGACCTCGCTCGCCCCCACGCTTCGCGCCAGGACGGCGAGGTTCGCCCGGTGCCCGCCGCTGGTCATGACGAGGACGGGGCGGCCGTCGGCGAGGAAGACGAGACTGTTGGCGATCGCGGCGACGTCGCAGCCGATGGCGGCGGCCGCCTCGGCGGCGGTGCGCGCCGAGTCCGGAAGAACCCGGATCTCGGTCTCGACACCGGCCGCGAGGAGGTGTTCCTGCACCCGTCGGCTGCGCTCGGGGAGGGGAGGAGCGTCGGTCATGCCCCCACGGTAGCCGAGCAGGTCAGCCGGCGTCACCGACGAGGATCGCCGCCGCGTCCTCGGCGGTCGCATCAGCCGGCTCGTCGTCGATGTGCGCGAGGACCTTCCGGCCGAGGAGGATCGTCAGCGCGGCCAGCAGGACGGCGGCGGCGGCGAAGAGGTACGGCACGGTGGCGCTGAACAGGTGCCACAGCAGGGCGGCGATCGGCGGGGCCATCGCGCCGCCGAGGAAGCGGACTGCGGAGTAGGCCGAAGAGGCGACGGAGCGGGGGAGGTCTGTCGCCTCCATGACGGCTTCGGTCAGCACGGTGTTCATGATGCCGAGGAGCAGACCGCCGACGATGATGCACACGACGAGAGCGGCCGGTTCGGCGACCACGAGTCCCGCGACCACGAGATCGACGGCGAGCAGGGGCAGCACGGTGAGGATCACGTGCGTCCGCGGCATCCGGCGCATCAGCACCGGCGCGACCCACACGCTGGTGATCGCGAGGGCGACACCCCAGCCGAAGAAGGTCAGGCCGATGCCCATCGCGCCGAAGCCCAGGGGGAAGGGCGAGAACGCGAGCAGCACGAAGAAGCCGATGTTGTAGAACAGGGCGGCCACGGCGAGGATCGCGAGCGCGGGACGGCGCAGGGCCGTGAAGGGGGCGGAGAACTTCACCGGCGTGCGCTTCTCGCCCGGACCCCGCAGCAGCACGAGCACGGCGATGAAGGCGATGGCCATCAGGGCCACGACGCCGAAGAACGGGCCGCGCCAGCTCTGCTCGCCGAGGATGCCGCCGAGCAGGGGACCCACGGCGATGCCGAGGCCGAGTGCCGCCTCATACAGCACGATGGCCGCGCTGCTGCCGCCGGATGCGGCGCCGACGATCGTGGCCAGCGCCGTCGAGATGAACAGCGCGTTGCCCAGCCCCCAGCCGGCACGGAAGCCGATGACCGCGTCGACGCTGCCGCTGATCGCGCAGAGGAAGGCGAACACGACGATCAGGCCGAGACCGACGAGGAGGGTCGCCTTGGCGCCGATCCGGCTGGAGATCCAGCTGGTGACGAGCATCGCGAGGCCGGTGACGAGGAGGTAGCTGGTGAACAGCAGTTCCGTCTCGACCGGCGTGGCCTCGAGGGACTCCGCGATGGCCGGGAGGATCGGATCGACGAGGCCGATGCCCATGAAAGCGACGACGCACGCGAAGGCGACGGCCCATACCTGGGCCGGCTGCCGCCAGACCGAGGGGGCGGGTGTAGCGGGGGCGGTGTTCAACGGATGTCTCCTGTCCGGTCGGCAGAGGTGCGGGCGGCGAGGATCTCGGCCGCACGGGTGAGGGCATGCCAGTCGTCGTCGTCGAGGTCGGCGAACCGCGGTGCGATCGTCTCCCGGAACTCGGAGCGCCAGGCGGCCAGGGCCGCCGTGCCGTCGGGGGTCGCGGCGACGACGGTGGCACGGGAATCGTCGGGGTCGGGGGAGCGGCGGACGAGGCCCTCGCGTTCGAGGGTGCCGAGCAACCGGGTCATCCCGGGCTGTGTCGTGCGGGCCGCCGCGGCGAGCTCGCCGACGCGACGGGGACCCGACTGGTCGAGCAGGCTGAGCACCCGCCATTGCGCGGCGGGCGCCTCGTTCCCCGCGTCCTGGGCGGCGATGCGACCCAGCGCGTAGCCCGAGAGCACGAGCGACGGGATGACCTCAGAGCGATTCATACCAGAAAGTATATACCGGCTGGTATGTATTAAGGTCACCGTCGGGCGTGCGCGATCCTCGCCGAGAGCTGATGCGCGTGAGCGAGGAGGATCCGGCCCAGCTCGGCCTGACGCTCCGGGCCGAAGCGGAAGGCGACACCGGTGAGGCTGAGCGCCCACTCCGGGCGTCCGGCGCGGTCGAACACCGCCGCGCCGAGGCCCCAGCTCCCCTCGACGATCAGGCCGGGGTTGACGGCGAACCCGCGTTCCTTCGTCTCGGCGAGGCGCTTCCGCAACGGGCGCTCGCCATGAGCGCGTCCCCAGTTCTCGACGAGCTCCGGATGGCGCTCCAGGTAGGCATCCACATCGTGGTCGGGGAGGAACGCGAGGATCGCGAGGCCGGCGCTCGCCACGCCGAGCGGGAAGCGCACCCCCTCGCTCAGCACGAACGAGCGGATGGGGAACGACCCCTCCTCGCGCAGCAGGCAGACCGTCTCGTCCGCGCGGCGGACGGAGAAGAACGCGCTCTCCTCAGTCTTCACGGCGAGCGACCGCACGATGTCCCGGGCCAGGGCCGTCACGTCGTATCGTGCGGCGGCCACGGATCCCATGAGGAAGAGCTCGGGTCCGGGCATCCAGCGCGTGCTGTCGGCGTCGCGGTCGACGAGTCCCTCCGCGCGGAGGGCGCTGAGCAGGCGATGCGCGGTGGGCCGGGAGAGGCCGGCGCTGCCGGCGAGTTCCTGCAGGGTGGCGCCGTCGGTGCCGGCGGCCGTCACCAGTCGCAGGAGCCGCGCTGCCCGCGCGACCGCCTGAGTGCCGGGGACCGGGTTCGTCGCAGTGTCCACATAGTGGACGCTAGTGGCGCGGGCGTCCACATCGCAAGAGGGCGCTGGTCATGGCTCCGCCGGGGCGGGAGGCTGGTGGGGACACGGAACCGAAGGAGCAGACGTGATCGACAAGCAATGGGAGTCCGCGGCGGCCGCGGTCGCCGACATCCCGGACGGCGCCTCGCTCGCGGTCGGAGGCTTCGGGCTCTCCGGGAACCCGATCGCCCTCATCGAGGCGCTCCTCGCCCAGGGCACGACAGACCTGAGCGTCGTCAGCAACAACTGCGGGGTGGACGACTGGGGCCTCGGCATCCTGCTCGCCGCGCAGCGCATCCGGAAGATGACGTCGTCGTACGTGGGGGAGAACAAGGAGTTCGAGCGGCAGTTCCTGTCCGGGGAGCTCGAGCTGGAGCTGACCCCGCAGGGCACGCTCGCCGAGAAGCTGCGGGCGGGAGGATCCGGAATCGCGGCGTTCTTCACCCAGACGGGCGTCGGCACCCAGGTGGCCGAGGGCGGTCTGCCTCGCCGGTACCACGCCGATGGCTCGATCGCGGTGGCCTCGCCGCGCAAGGACGTACGCACGTTCACGGTGCACGGCGAACCGCGCGAGTTCGTGCTGGAGGAGGCGATCACCACCGACTTCGCCCTGGTCCATGCGGTCCGCGGCGACCGGCACGGCAACCTCGTGTTCCGGAAGGCGGCGCGGAACTTCAACCCGCTCGCTGCGATGGCCGGGCGCGTGTGCATCGCGCAGGTGGAGCGGCTCGTCGAACCGGGAGAGCTCGACCCGGACGCGATCCACCTGCCCGGCGTCTTCGTGCACCGGATCGTCGAAGTCGGCGAGGACATCCCCCAGCGCATCGAGCGACGGACCGTCGCCGCGGAAGGAGCCTGACATGGCGCTCACGAGAGACCAGATGGCCGCGCGTGCGGCGGCCGAGCTGCCGGACGGCGCGTATGTGAACCTCGGCATCGGCCTGCCCACGCTCGTGCCGAACCACGTCCCGTCCGACGTGACCGTGGTGCTGCAGTCGGAGAACGGCATCCTCGGGGTCGGGCCCTATCCGCGGGAGGACGAGGTCGACCCGGATCTCATCAACGCGGGGAAGGAGACGGTGACCACGCTGCCCGGGGCGGCGTTCTTCGACTCCGCCCTCAGCTTCGGCATGATCCGCGGCGGGAAGATCGATGCCGCGATCCTCGGGGCGATGCAGGTCTCCGCCACGGGAGATCTCGCGAACTGGATGATCCCCGGCAAGATGGTCAAGGGCCCAGGGGGTGCGATGGACCTCGTGCACGGCGCCGGACGGGTGATCGTGCTGATGGAGCACGTCGCCAAGGACGGCTCGGCGAAGATCGTCGACGCGTGCACGCTGCCGTTGACCGGACGCGGCGTCGTGGACCGGATCATCACGGACCTCGCGGTGATCGACGTGACGCCGGACGGGCTCGTCCTGGTCGAGCTCGCGCCCGACGTCTCGGTGGAGCAAGTGCGGCAGGCCACGGAGCCGCCTCTCCGCCTCGCCCCGGAACTGGACAACGGAAGGACCGAGATCAATGAGTGAGAACGATGTCGTCATCGTCGCCGCGGCGCGCACCCCGCAGGGGCGGCTGAAAGGACAGCTCGCCGCCTTCACCGCGCCGCAGCTCGGATCGTTCGCGATCCGCGGTGCGCTGGAGCAGGGCGGGGTGGACCCGGCAGACGTCGATGCGGTCATCGTGGGGCAGGTGCTCGCCGCGGGGTCGGGACAGAACGCCGCCCGTCAGGCCGCCATCGGCGCCGGGATCGGCTGGGACGTCCCCGCCCA
The DNA here is from genome assembly GCF_042799975.1 of Microbacterium sp. NPDC057658. NCBI lineage: Bacteria > Bacillati > Actinomycetota > Actinomycetes > Micrococcales > Microbacteriaceae > Microbacterium > Microbacterium sp. NPDC057658. The sequence continues at coordinate 1,976,656 of NZ_JBHVHT010000001.1, forward strand.
CTCCGTGAACAAGGTGTGCCTGTCCGGTCTCACGGCCGTGATCGACGCGGCGCGCATGATCCGGACCGGGGACGCCGAGGTCGTCGTCGCCGCTGGCATGGAGTCCATGACCCGCGCACCGCACCTGCTCATGGGATCGCGCGATGGCTGGACCTACGGCACCGTCGAGGTCCTCGACCACATGGCCTACGACGGGCTGACGGACGCCTACGACCGGGAGAGCATGGGCGCGTCCACTGAGCGGCACAACGCGCGCTACGAACTCACCCGGGAGGCCCAGGACCAGGTCGCCGCGCTCTCGCATCAGCGGGCCGCCGCCGCGCAGGAGAGCGGTGTGCTCGACGCGGAGATCGTCGCCGTCGAGGTGCCGCAGCGCCGGGGCGAACCCGTGCGGGTGACCCGAGACGAGGGGGTGCGCCCCGAGACCACGGTGGAGACCCTCGCGGGACTGCGCGCCGCCTTCGCCGAGGGCGGCTCGATCACGGCGGGCAACTCATCCCAGATCTCGGACGGCGCCTCCGCCGTCGTCGTCACGACTCGCGGGACGGCCGAGGCCAAGGGCTGGCCGGTGCTCGTGACCGTCGGGGCGAGCGGCCAGACCGCCGGCCCGGACAACTCGCTCCAGGCGCAGCCGGCGCGGGCGATCGAGCAGGCATGCCGGAAACAGGGCATCACGCCGCAGGACCTCGACCTCGTGGAGATCAACGAGGCGTTCGGGGCCGTCGTGGCCCGCTCGCAGACCGAGCTCGGGCTGGACGGGGAGATCGTCAACGTGCACGGCGGCGGCATCGCGATCGGTCATCCGATCGGTGCCTCCGGCAACCGCCTCGTGGTGCACGTCGCGCACGAGCTGGCCCGCCGGGGAGGCGGAACCGCGGCGGTCGGCCTGTGCGGCGGCGGCGGTCAGGGCGAGGCACTCATCCTCACCCGGTGACGCGGGAGGCGCGGGGGTGCGTCAGGACCGCTTGTCCTGGGCGTGCCCCTGCGCGTCGGCGAGGGCCTTCTGCGAACGGAACTGCAGACGCTGCGCCTTCTTGGACTTCTTCACCGACTGCGGGGAGTCCGCGTCCACCGGCACGCCGTGGCGCTCACGGCGCATGTCGACGACCGCGCCGACCGCGAGCGCCATGGTGATGCCCCAGCTCACCCACGACAGGAGCGAGCGCCAGGTGATGGGTTCGTTGCGGGTGCCGCGCAGCAGCGAGATCCCAGCCGAGATCGCGGCGACGAGTCCGGTGCTGAAGAGGTAGCGCATGCCCCTACGGTACCCGCAGGGAGCGCACGCGGGTCGGTGGCTTGACAAGGCGGGGGAGCGACTGGCAGGGCATGCGTCCTGAGGCACCGGATATCATGGGAGGGTCGCGGTTCGCCCGCGGCCGCAGAAACCGTGTATCTACCGGCCGTCGGCATCTCCGGCGGACAGCGGCGGCACCCGACATCGCGTCGTCGACGCGCGAGAGCCATGACACACGCCAGCACCACGCCCGATATCGCCGAGCCGAGCCTCTTCCGCCTCGCCGGCCTGCCCTACTTCCTCATCGCGTTCATCGCGCGTCTGCCCTTCGCCATGATGGTGGTCGGCGTGCTGACCGTCGTCGTGTCGGCGCGGGAATCCGTGTCGCTCGGCGGGCTCACGTCCGCTGCGGTCGGTCTCGGCACCGCCTGCTTCGGCCCGCTCCTGGGCGCCGCCGCCGACCGCTTCGGCCAGCGCACGGTCCTCCTCGCGCTCGCCGTGGGCAACGCGGCGATGCTCCTGCTCTTCACCGCGGTGGTCTACGGTCCGGCCGCCGACGGCTTCGTGCTCCTCACCGCGATCGGCATCGGTGCGACGGCTCCGCAGGTGGCGCCGCTCTCGCGCTCCCGTCTGGTCACGATCATCGGCGAGCGGATGCCGGCGGAGCGCCGCGCCCGCACCGTCGCTGGCACGATGGCGTACGAGTCGGCCGCCGACGAGACCGTCTTCGTGTTCGGTCCTTTCCTCGTGGGCGTCCTCGCCTCGGCACTCGCGCCCTGGGCCCCGCTGGTCGGCGCCGCCGTGCTGACCCTGGTGTTCGTCGGGGCCTTCGCGCTGCACCCGAGCGGACGGCATGTCTCGCAGGAACGCACCGAGGACGGTCGGGCGCCCTCCGCCGTGTCCGAGCTGTTCCGGCCGCAGCTCCTCATCGTCGTCCTCGGCATCCTCGGCGTCGGCATCTTCTTCGGAACCATGCTCACCTCGCTCACGTCGTTCATGGCCGACCTCGGCGCCCCGGAGCAGGCGGGCCTGCTGTACGGCGTGATGGGCGTCGGCTCCGCGCTGCTGGCCCTGGGTGTCGCGTGGCTCCCCGCGCGGTTCTCGCTCCGGGCGCGATGGCTCGTCTTCTCCGGAGTCCTCCTCGCCGGCTCGCTGCTGCTCGGCATCGTCGACTCGCCGGCGGGGATGATGCTCGCCCTGGCCATCATGGGCATCGGCATCGGCCCGACCCTCGTCACCCAGTACAGCTTCGGAGCGGCGCGGAGCCCCCGTGGCCGATCGGCGACGGTGATGACGATGCTCGGCTCCGGCGTGATCGTCGGCCAGTCGATCGGCGCCGCGGTGGCGGGGGAGGTCGCGGAGAGCCTCGGCACGTCGGCCGCCCTCGTGCTTCCGATGATCGCGGCCGGCATCGCGTTCGCGGCGGGTCTCGCCAACTGGGCCCTCAGCGGTCTGCACCGCGGAACGTCCGCTGTCAAGGCCTGAGCGCGGACCAGCGGTCGGCGCTCATCCTCGGTAGGTTGGAAGCTCCTGGACCGAGGAGTGCCCCTGTGACCGCTGCTGATTTCGTCGTCGTCGCCAACCGCCTCCCGGTGGACCGGGTCGTGGGGCCCGACGGCGAGGAGACCTGGCGGACGTCGCCCGGCGGCCTCGTCGCCGCCCTCGAGCCGATGATGCGCCGCGTGCACGGCGCCTGGGTCGGCTGGCCCGGTCAGCCGGACGTGGAGCTCGAGGCCTTCGACGCCGACGGGATCCATCTCATCCCGGTGTCGCTGAGCTCCGAGGAGGTCGCGGACTACTACGAGGGCTTCGCCAACGACACGATCTGGCCGCTCTACCACGACGTCATCGCCCCGCCGCAGTACCACCGTGAGTGGTGGGAGGCGTATGTGCGGGTCAACCGCCGGTTCGCCGAGGCCGCCGCGGCCGCCGCCGCTGAGGACGGCACCGTCTGGGTCCACGACTACCAGCTCCAGCTGGTGCCCCAGATGGTCCGCGAGCTGCGCCCCGACGTCACGATCGGCTACTTCCACCACATCCCGTTCCCCGCGCACGGCCTCTACGCGCAGCTTCCGTGGCGCGACCAGGTCCTCCGCGGACTGCTCGGCGCCGACGTCATCGGCTTCCAGCGGGCGCAGGACGCGACCTACTTCCTCACCGCGGTGCGACGACGGCTGCGCTACGAGGTGAAGGGGCCGAACATCACGGTCCCGGAGCAGGGCGGCTCGCGGACGGCGATCGCCAAGGCGTTCCCGATCTCCATCGACACCGCGCCGTACCTCGAACTCGCCGCGCGGGAGGACGTCCGGGCGCGGGCCGCGGAGATCCGCGCCAGCCTCGGCAACCCCAAGCGCATCCTCCTCGGCGTCGACCGCCTGGACTACACCAAGGGCATCGGGCACCGGATCAAGGCCTACGGCGAGCTCCTCGAAGACGGCCGCCTAGACGTGGAGGACGTCACGCTCATCCAGGTGGCGAGCCCGAGCCGGGAGCGGGTGGACGCCTATGCGCACCTCCGGGACGAGATCGAGCTCGCGGTGGCCCGCATCAACGGCGACCATGACACGGTCGGCCACTCCGCCATCCGCTACCTGCATCAGGGGTACCCGCGCGAGGAGATGGTCGCCCTGTACCTCGCGGCGGACGTCATGCTCGTGACGGCGCTGCGCGACGGTATGAACCTCGTCGCGAAGGAGTACATCGCCACGCGGACGGACAACCGCGGCGTGCTGGTGCTCAGCGAGTTCACCGGCGCGGCGGACGAGCTCCGTCAGGCCGTGCGCGTCAACCCGCACGACATCGCCGGGCTCAAGGACGCGATCATGGAGGCCGTGGAGATGTCGCCCGCCGAGCAGGGACGCCGCATGCGGTCCCTGCGCCGACGTGTTCTCGACAACGACGTGAACGCCTGGTCGTCGTCCTTCCTCGAGGCCCTCGCGGACGTCCGCAGCCGCTGACCGCCTTCCTGCACCCCCTACTTCCTCTCGATCGGAGACACCGTGACGCGCCCCTGGATCCCCGGAACCGCCGACGCCGACCTCACCGCCCTCGCGACGACGCCGCGCCTGGTGGTCGCCCTCGACTTCGACGGCACCGCCTCCCCGCTCGTCGTGGACCCCATGGCCGCGCGGGCGCTTCCCGAGGTGGCCGTGCAGATGAATCGCCTCGCTGCGATGCCCGACACCGTGGTCGCCTACGTCTCCGGGCGCAGCATGCACGACCTCCGGGAGATCACCGAGCACACCGACGACTCCGTCGTGGTGCTCGCCGGCTCCCACGGCGCGCAGTACTGGTTCCCCGGCGAGGGGGCCGCCGACGCGCCGGGCGATGCGACCGAGACCGGGGCGCGGGAGGAGCTGTGGGCGGCCGCGCAGCCGATCATCGACCGCTACGAGGGGGCGGAGCTGGAGCCCAAGACCTTCGGCATGGGCGTGCACACCCGCCGCGCGGACCGGGACACCGAGGAGAAGGTCTTCGCCGAGATCGACGCCCTCGTCGCCGAACGCTTCCCGCACTGGCGGCGGCGCGCCGGTCACCGGGTGCTGGAGTTCTCGTCGCGGAACGAGGGCAAGGACGCCGCGATGATCGCCCTCCGGGAGCGCTTCGACGCGACGGGCATCCTCTTCGCCGGCGACGACGTGACCGACGAGGATGCGATGCGCGTGCTGCAGGAGGGCGACCTCGGCGTGCGCGTCGGACCAGGGGAGAGCGCCGCGACCCTCCGTGTGGACTCCCCACAACAGATCGCCGCGCTTCTGGAGACGCTCGCGAACGAGAGGGCCGTCGCGCAGGAATAGACTCTCGTCATGTCCTCGCATGATCCCTCCGCCAGCGCGCCCATCGACATCAAGCCCCGCAGTCGCGTCGTCACCGACGGCATCGAGGCCACGACCTCCCGCGGCATGCTCCGCGCCGTCGGCATGGGGGATGCCGACTGGGACAAGCCGCAGATCGGCATCGCGTCCAGCTGGAACGAGATCACGCCCTGCAACCTGAGCCTCGACCGGCTCGCGCAGGGCGCGAAGGAGGGCGTGCACTCCGGCGGCGGGTACCCGCTGCAGTTCGGAACCATCTCCGTCTCGGACGGCATCTCGATGGGCCATGAGGGGATGCACTTCTCGCTCGTGTCCCGCGAGGTCATCGCCGACTCGGTCGAGACCGTGATGATGGCCGAGCGCCTCGACGGCTCCGTCCTCCTCGCCGGCTGCGACAAGTCCATCCCCGGCATGCTCATGGCCAGCGCGCGCCTCGACCTGTCGAGCGTCTTCCTCTACGCCGGGTCGATCGCACCGGGCTGGGTCAAGCTCTCCGACGGCACCGAGAAGGACGTCACGATCATCGACTCGTTCGAGGCGGTCGGTGCCTGCCGTGCCGGCCTCATGAGCGAGGAGGACCTCAAGCGCATCGAGTGCGCCATCGCTCCTGGTGAGGGCGCGTGCGGCGGCATGTACACGGCCAACACCATGGCCTCCGTCGCGGAGGCGCTCGGGCTCAGCCTCCCGGGCTCCGCCGCGCCGCCCGCCGCCGACCGCCGTCGCGACTACTTCGCGCACCGCTCGGGCGAGGCGGTCGTGAACCTGCTCCGCCAGGGGATCACGACGCGCGACATCCTCACCAAGGAGGCGTTCGAGAACGCGATCGCCCTCGCGATGGCCCTCGGCGGCTCGACCAACGTCGTCCTCCACCTCCTCGCGATCGCCCGCGAGGCGGAGGTCGAGCTGAGCCTGCACGACTTCAACCGCATCGGCGACAAGGTCCCGCACGTGGCCGACATGAAGCCGTTCGGCAAGTACGTCATGAACGACGTCGACCGGCACGGCGGCATCCCCGTGATCATGAAGGCGATGCTCGATGAAGGGCTGCTGCACGGCGACGCGCTCACCGTCACCGGCAAGACGCTCGCCGAGAACCTCGCCGAGCTCGACCCGCAGCCGATCGACGGCGAGGTCATCCACACGTTCGACAATCCCATCCACGCCACCGGCGGACTCACGATCCTGCACGGATCGCTCGCGCCGGAGGGTGCCGTCGTCAAGACCGCCGGCTTCGACGCTGCCGTCTTCGAGGGTCCCGCGCGGGTCTTCGAGCGGGAGCGCGCCGCCATGGACGCGGTCGCCGAGGGCAGCATCGAGCCGGGGACGGTCATCGTCATCCGGTACGAGGGCCCCAAGGGCGGACCGGGCATGCGCGAGATGCTCGCCATCACCGCGGCCATCAAGGGCGCGGGGCTCGGAAAAGATGTACTACTCTTGACGGACGGACGATTCTCAGGCGGCACAACCGGCCTGTGCATCGGCCACATAGCACCCGAAGCGGTGGACGCAGGTCCTATCGCCTTCGTGCGCGATGGTGATCTGATACGGGTCGATATCGCAGCTCGCTCTCTCGATCTACTCATCGACGAGGCAGAGCTCGCCTCCCGCCGCTCTGGCTGGGAGCCGCTTCCCCCGCGCTACACCCGAGGCGTTCTTGCCAAGTACTCGCGCCTCGTGCGGTCCGCCGCCGAGGGCGCGACGACCGGCTGATCCATCGACCGGCTCAGCAACCGCTCGATCGGAGCGCCGGTGTCCCGCACAGTTCATCAGAAGGAAAGTCATGACTGCTGACTCCGTCTCGGCCGTGCCGAGGCCGCCCGCCCGCCCATCCGCTCCGGAGATCACCGGTGCGGAGGCCGTCGTCCGCTCGCTCGAGCTTCTCGGCGTCACGGACGTCTTCGGCCTTCCCGGCGGCGCGATCCTCCCGGTCTACGACCCGCTCATGGACGCCTCGCAGCTCCGCCACATCCTCGTGCGGCACGAGCAGGGCGCGGGCCACGCGGCCGAGGGCTACGCGTCCGCATCCGGCAAGGTCGGCGTGTGCATCGCCACCTCCGGTCCCGGAGCGACCAACCTCGTCACGGCGATCGCCGACGCCTACATGGACTCGGTGCCGCTGCTGGCGATCACCGGTCAGGTGTTCTCGACGCTGATGGGCACGGATGCGTTCCAGGAGGCCGACATCGTGGGGATCACGATGCCGATCACGAAGCACTCGTTCCTGGTGAAGGACGCCGCGGACATCCCCGGCGCCATCGCCGCGGCCTACGAGATCGCCGGCACCGGGCGCCCCGGTCCGGTGCTCGTGGACATCACCAAGGATGCGCAGCAGGCGACGGCACCGTTCGTGTGGCCGCCGAAGATCGACCTCCCCGGGTACCGACCGGTGACCAAGGCGCACGGCAAGCAGATCCAGGCGGCCGCCGCCCTCCTCGCGGAGGCGAAGAAGCCGGTGCTGTACGTGGGCGGAGGCGTCGTCCGCGGCCGGGCCGCGGCCGAGCTGCTCGAGCTCGCCGAGTCGACCGGCGCGCCCGTCGTGACGACGCTGATGGCGCGCGGCGCGTTCCCGGACTCGCACCCGCAGCACCTGGGCATGCCCGGCATGCACGGCACCGTTCCCGCCGTGCTCGCGCTGCAGGAGGCCGACCTCCTCGTCTCGCTCGGCGCCCGGTTCGACGATCGCGTCACCGGCAAGGCCGCGCTGTTCGCGCCGCACGCGAAGGTCGTGCACGTCGACATCGATCCGGCGGAGATCTCCAAGATCCGCACGGCCGACGTGCCGATCGTGGGCGACGTGCGCGACGTGCTCACCGACCTCGACGCCGCCTTCCGCGGAGCGACGGCCGACGCGAAGCCCGACATCGAGGAGTGGTGGTCGTACCTCGACGGGCTCCGGAACGAGTTCCCGCTCGGGTACGCGCCGACGACCGACGGTCTGCTCGCCCCGCAGTACGTGATCCAGCGCATCGGCGAGCTCACCGGTCCGGAGGGCATCTTCGCCTCCGGTGTGGGGCAGCACCAGATGTGGGCCGCGCAGTTCATCAAGTACGAGCGTCCGAACGCCTGGCTGAACTCCGGCGGAGCGGGCACGATGGGCTACTCGGTGCCGGCGGCCATGGGCGCCAAGGTCGCGGAGCCGGAGCGCCAGGTCTGGGCGATCGACGGCGACGGCTGCTTCCAGATGACCAATCAGGAGCTCGCCACCTGTGCGATCAACAACATCCCGATCAAGGTCGCGATCATCAACAACTCGTCGCTGGGCATGGTCCGGCAGTGGCAGACGCTCTTCTACGACGGCCGTCATTCCAACACCGACCTGAACACCGGGCACGGCACGATCCGCATCCCCGACTTCGTGAAGCTCGCGGAGGCGTACGGCTGCCTCGCGATCCGCGTGGAGAAGGAGGAGGAGGTCGACGCCGCCATCCAGCTCGCGCTGGAGACGAACGACCGCCCCGTGGTGATCGACTTCGTCGTGAGTGCCGACTCCATGGTGTGGCCGATGGTGCCGCAGGGGGTCAGCAACAGCTATGTCCAGTACGCGCGCGACCACGCGCCCGCGTTCGACGAGGAGGACTGAGCCATGTCGACCCACGTCCTGAGCCTGCTGGTGGAGAACACCCCCGGCCTCCTGACCCGCGTCGCCGGCCTGTTCGCGCGCCGGGGCTTCAACATCGACTCCCTCGCCGTCGGCGTGACCGAGGTGCCGGGGATCTCCCGCATCACGGTCGTCGTCGACGTGGAGGAGCTGCCGCTCGAGCAGGTGACCAAGCAGCTCAACAAGCTGATCAACGTCATCAAGATCGTCGAGCTGGACCCGGCGTCGTCCGTGCAGCGCGAGCACATGCTCGTGAAGGTGCGCACGGACAACGCCAGCCGTTCGAACGTGATCGAGGTCGTCAACCTCTTCCGCGCCTCGGTCGTCGACTACGCCGCCGACGCCCTCGTGATCGAGGTCACCGGAGACAAGGGCAAGGTCGAGGCGCTGCTGCGCGCTCTGGAGCCCTTCGGCATCAAGGAGATCGCCCAGTCCGGCCTCCTCGCGATCGGCCGCGGCGGCAAGAGCATCACCGAGCGCGTCCTGCGCGGCTGACCCTTCGACAGACTCAGGGACCGCGCGTCCCGCACAACCACAACCAAGGAGAGAAACCAGTGAGCACCGAGATCTTCTACGACGACGACGCCGACCTGTCCCTGATCCAGGGCAAGAAGGTCGCCATCGTCGGCTACGGCTCGCAGGGCCACGCCCACGCCCAGAACCTGCGCGACTCGGGTGTCGAGGTCGCGATCGCCCTCAAGGAGGGCTCGAAGTCCGCCGCGAAGGCCGAGGAGGCCGGCTTCCCCGTGAAGACCGTCGCCGAGGCGACCGAGTGGGCCGACGTCATCATGATCCTCGCGCCGGACCAGCACCAGCGCACGATCTACAGCGAGTCGATCGCCCCGAACCTGACGGCGGGCAAGACCCTGGCGTTCGCGCACGGCTTCAACATCCGCTTCGGCTACATCGACGCTCCCGAGGGTGTCGACGTGATCCTCGTCGCGCCGAAGGCTCCCGGCCACACCGTGCGCCGCGAGTTCGTCGCCGGTCGCGGCATCCCGGACATCATCGCCGTCGAGCGCGACGCGTCCGGCCAGGCCTGGGACCTCGCGCTCTCGTACGCGAAGGCGATCGGCGGCACCCGCGCCGGCGTCATCAAGACGACCTTCACCGAGGAGACCGAGACCGACCTGTTCGGCGAGCAGGCCGTGCTCTGCGGTGGCATGAGCCACCTGGTGCAGGCGGGCTTCGAGACCCTCGTCGAGGCGGGCTACCAGCCGCAGATCGCCTACTTCGAGGTGCTGCACGAGCTCAAGCTCATCGTCGACCTCATGTGGGAGGGCGGCATCGCCAAGCAGCGCTGGTCGATCTCCGACACCGCCGAGTTCGGCGACTACGTCTCCGGTCCGCGCGTGATCGACGAGCGCGTCAAGGAGAGCATGAAGGGCGTCCTGTCCGACATCCAGTCCGGTGCGTTCGCGAAGCGCTTCATCGAGGACCAGGACAACGGGGCCGAGGAGTTCCTCGCCCTCCGCGCCAAGGAGGAGCAGCACCCCATCGAGGCGACCGGCAAGGAGCTGCGTTCGCTCTTCGCCTGGAAGCAGCAGGACGAGGACTACGTCGACGGCAGCGCCGCGCGCTGATTCGACTCGCGAACGAACGGGCGTTCCTCCGGGGGCGCCCGTTCGGCGTTCGGTACGGCATTCAGCGGCGCAGACATCGGATGTCTGTGCCAGGATGGACGCATGCGACAGGAATGGTTTGATGACGCCCGCTTCGGCATGTTCGTCCACTTCGGCCTCTACAGCGGGGCCGCGCGGCACGAGTGGGTGCAGAACTACGAACGCCTCACCGACGAGGAGTACCGCCCCTACTTCGACAACTTCGACCCCGACCTCTTCGATGCCGCGGCCCTGGCGAAGACCGCCAAGGAGACGGGGATGGGTTACGTCGTGCTCACGACGAAGCACCACGACGGCTTCTGCCTCTGGGACTCGAAGCTGACCGACTTCACCTCCGTCACGGCGGTCGGGCGGGACCTCGTGCGCGAGTACGTCGACGCTCTCCGTGCCGAGGGCATCCGTGTCGGCCTCTACCACTCGGTCATCGACTGGCATCACCCCGATTTCACGGTGGACTGGAACCACCCCCGACGTGACGACGAGAACGCGCACGCCCTGAACGAGGGGCGTGACATGGCCCGCTACCGGGAGTACCTGCACGGTCAGGTCCGCGAGCTGCTCACCGAGTACGGCGACATCGACTACCTGTTCTTCGACTTCACCTACCCGGAGTCCAAGGACGGCTGGGAGGGCAAGGGGCCGCAGGACTGGGACGCCGAGGCGCTGCTCGCGCTGTGCCGTGAGCTGCAGCCGGAGATGCTCGTCAACGACCGGCTCGGCATCCCCGCGGACTTCGTGACGCCCGAGCAGTACCAGCCGACGGCTCCGATCGTCCGCGACGGGTTGCCCCTCGTATGGGAGGCGTGCCAGACGCTCAACGGCTCCTGGGGCTATCACCGGGACAACACCGACCAGAAGTCGCCGGTGCTGCTCGTGCAGATGCTCGTCGACTCGGTGTCGATGGGCGGCAACATGCTGCTCAACATCGGTCCGGACGGGCGCGGGGCGATCGCGCCCCGGGACGCGGCGACCCTCGCCGAGATCGGGGAGTGGATGCGGCTCCACGACCGCGCCGTGATCGGGGCCGGCCACGCGCCGTTCACGCCGCCCCGAGAGGGCGTGTACACGCTCCGCGGCGACCGGCTCTACCTGAGCCTGTTCAGCTGGCCGCTGGGCTTCGTGCATCTGCCCGGTCTTGCGGGCAAGGTCTCGTATGCGCGCCTGCTGAACGACGGGTCCTGGCTGCGCACGAGCGTCAGCGACCCGGACCAGCAGGCCGACCTGATGACGCCGGCGGGCGAGGCCGAGGGGACGCTCACGGTGCACCTCCCGGTACGCCGTCCCGACGTGCTGATGCCGGTCATCGAGCTGCGGCTGACGGGGGAGTGAGGCCGTCGGTGGCGACGGCTCAGGCCGTCGCCACCGGGATCTCCATGCCCTCCAGCGCGAGGCGCGCGGCGCCGTGCAGGATCGCGTCCGCGCCGGTGGCCGCAGCCTCGATCCGCAGGCGCTGGGTCGCGAGCGGGTGGCAGGCCTCGTAGACCCGGCTGCGCACCGCGGCGATGAACGGCTCGGAGGCGCTCATGCTCCCGGTGAGGAAGAGGGCGTGCGGGTTGAAGAAGTTCACGACCCCGGAGAGCGCCTGACCCAGGTGGGTCCCGGCGGTGCGGACGAGCGTCGTCGCCAGCGGGTCCGCGTCCCGTGCCAGTGTCAGCACGTCGGCCGTGGTGCGGACGTCGGTGTTGCCGCGCTCGCGCATCTGGCGGACGAGGCTCGCGCCGCTGGCCACAGTCTCCAGGCAGCCGGTGTTGCCGCAGGAGCAGGGGATGTCCCCGCTGCCGTCGATCCGCGTGTGCGTGATGTCGCCGGCCGCAGCGGTGGCCCCGCGGTGGATGTGGCCGTCCACGATGATCCCGCTGCCGATCGCGGTGCCCGCCTTGACGGTGATGCTGTGCTGGGTGTGCCCGAGCTGGCGACGGTGCTCGCCGAGGGCGGCGAGATTCGCGTCGTTGTCGACGACGACGGGGACGCCGTGGCGCTCCGCGAGGTGCTCGCCGACGCGGAATCCGGGCCACCCCGGCATCCGCGAGGGCTGATCCACGGAGCCGGTCGCGACGTCGACGGGGCCGGGCAGGCTCACGCCGATCGCGTGGACCCGCGTCTCGGCGAGCAGGCGCTCGAACACCTCCGACACTCTCTCCAGCGTGGCCTCCGGGCCGTCCGCGACGTCGATCGCGATGGTCTCCGAGTGGAGCAGGCCGCCGCTGAGGTCGTGCCGCCCGATGCGGGCATGGCGCCCGCCGAGATCGGCGGACAGCACGATGCCGTCGCCGGCGATCCGGAGCACGCGCGGCCGTCGTCCGCCGCGGGAGGTGCCGGCCCCGGCCTCCTCCAGCACGCCCGCATCGAGAAGCGCCTGCACGCGCAGGCCGACGGTGGAGGCGGCCACGCCGAGAGCGGTGGCGAGCTCCGAGCGGGAGCGGGCCTGACCGCGCGCGACGAAGTCGAGGATGCGCCGGGTGTGCGGATCGTCGACGGGGGTGTCGGCGGGGTTCGTCATGGAGGCCCTTCGTCTCGGAGCATCGTCAGCGTAGCGGGGGTGTCGCATGTTTCGGGGGAGTGACGAATTATCACCACCCTATAAACATCGGATGTTCAGCTTGCGGCACCTTGCGAACTATGACAGCGTAACTTCATACGAAATCCTAATTGGTTAGTTCGAGTCTCGAAATAACCGTTCCCTTCTCAGGAGGCATTCAATGAAGAAGTTGCGTGTGGGGGCTGTCGCCGCTGTCGCGGGCGTGGCCGTGGCGATGACCGGCTGTGCGAGCAGCGGGGGATCCGGAGGCTCGGCCGACGGCGACACCATCGTCGTGGACATGTGGGCCGGCAGCGAGTCGGACGTCGACGCGCTGGAGGCGCAGATCGAGTTCGCGCAGAAGCAGAACCCGGACATCAAGATCAAGCTGCAGACTTCGCCGTGGAGCGACTTCTTCACGAAGCTCACCACCAACATGGCCAGCGGCAACATGGCCTGCATCACCGGCATGAGCGGTGCGCAGCTCGGCGGCTACACGGCGGGCTTCCGTCAGCTGAGCGACGAGGACCTCGAGACCGCCGGCATCGACTGGTCGGAGTTCAACCCGAGCGCGGACGGCATCCTCAGCTTCGAGGGCAAGGTCTACGGCGTGCCGTTCGACGTCGCCACCATGCTCGTCTACTACAACCAGGACATGCTGACGGCCACCGGCGCCGCGACTCCGGAGATCGGCTGGACGTTCGACGACTTCGCCACGATCGCGGCCGACGCCACGAAGGACGGCAAGTACGGCTTTGGCATGGGCATGGGCGGCTACCAGTGGATGTCGATGCCGATCGCCTACTCCGCCACGCAGCCCGCCTCCGAGGACGGCACACTGCACATCGACGACGAGGACTTCGTCGACGCGGCGTCCTGGTACGCCGGCCTGGTCACCGAGAAGAAGGTCGCGGCTCCGGTCGCCTCCGCGTCGGACACCGGCTGGGGCGAGAACCAGTACACGGGCGGCAACGCGGCGATGGCCGTCGACGGCACCTGGAACGCGGTCAGCTACCTCAACAACGAGTCCGGCTTCGCCGCCGGCATGGTGCCGCTGCCCGCCGGCGTGGACGGCAACCCCGGCCCGATCCTCGGCTCCGGCTACGGCATCGCCGAGAACTGCAAGAACCCGGAGGCCGCGCTGAAGGTGCTCGGCTCCCTCGTCGGCGAGGACGCGCAGGACTACATCGCCTCGTCCGGCCGCTCCTACCCGGCCCGCACCTCGTCGCAGCCGCTGTACTTCGAGTCGATCGACGAGCAGTACCGGGACCAGGTCCAGTCGGTGTTCGAGGCCGCGTTCGGCGACACGGTGCCGCTCTACATGACCAAGAACTGGCAGAAGCTCGACAGCTACATCCAGCCCAACCTCGTCAGCGTCTACAACGGCCAGATGACGATGGAGGAGCTGCTGTCGAACGCCCAGGCGCAGTTCGGCGAGTGAGCCGGATCCGGCCCGCACAGCAGTAACAGAGAGAGACGACGAGATGACGATCACGACGAGACGTCGAGGATCGCTCGCCAAGGTCGAGGGCCGCCAGGCGCTGGGTTTCGCAAGCCCGGCCCTGGTGGGCCTCGCCCTGTTCACGATCGTGCCCGTGGGGCTGTCGATCGTGATGAGCGTGTTCGACTGGCCGACCTTCGGCGAACGCACCTTCAACGGGGTGGACAACTACGTCAAGCTGTTCACCAGCAGCCCGGACTTCTGGCCCGCGCTGCGGAACTCGGCCGTGTACACGCTGCTGTACGTGCCGTTGAGTGTCGCTCTCTCGCTCGTGCTCGCCCTCGGACTCGGCCCCCGCATCCGCGGCCGCGGTGCCCTGCGCGTCCTCTTCTTCATCCCCGTCGTGACCCCGATGGTCGCGAACGTCCTGGTGTGGAAGATGATGCTGCAGCCCCAGGGGCTCTTCAACGGCCTCTCGGTCACCTGGTTCGGCATCGAGCTGCCAAACTTCCTCGCCGACCCCAACTGGGCGATGATCATGGTCGTCGTCATGAGCGTCTGGCAGGGTCTCGGCTACAACATGCTGATCTTCTCGGCAGCCCTCGAGCAGCTCCCGGAGAGCGTGCTGGAGGCCGCCAGCATCGATGGTGCGCAGGGGTTCCGGCGGGTCTGGAGCATCATCATCCCGATGATCTCGCCGTCGATCTTCTTCGCGACGATCATGACGATGATCACCTCGCTCCAGGTCTTCGTCCAGCCGCAGATGCTCACCGGAGGCGGCCCCGGCAACGCCACCAAGCCGCTCGTGATGTACATCTGGGAGCAGGGCTTCACGTTCGGCGACCTCGGGCTCGCCGCCGCCGCCGCATGGATCCTCTTCGCGATCATCATCGCGATCACGGGCATCCAGTTCGCCGCACAGAAGAAGTGGGTGCACTATGAGCACTGAGACCCTCGTCCGGCCCACCGGCACCGCCCCGCGGCGTCAGCGCGAGCGGGAGCGGGCCCGCGGAGCGGCGACAACGCCCGGCGCGCGTGCCCGGCTGATCCTCGCGCACGTCACCATCTACGTCGCGGCGCTCATCTTCATCGCGCCGCTCGTCTACGCGTTCTTCTCGGCCCTCAAGCCGAACTCGGAGATGTTCTCGATGCCGCCGACCCTGGTGGGCTCCGAGATCCGCTGGAGCAACTTCGTCGACGTCTTCGCCTACGGACCGTTCCTGACGTACATCATGAACTCGTTCATCGTGGCGATCGGCGGCACCCTGGTCGTGCTGGTGGTGTCGACCACGGCCGGATACGCGTTCGGGCGCCTGCGGTGGAAGGGCAGGGACGCGGTGTTCGTCCTCTTCCTCGCCACGCTGATGGTGCCCGCCGAGGTGCTCGTCATCCCCATGTTCCAGGTCATGCAGTGGTTCAACTGGGTCGACACCTATCAGGCGCTCATCCTGCCCTTCGCGTTCGGCGCCTTCGGCACGTTCCTGATGCGGCAGTTCTTCCGCGGCATCCCCTACGAACTGGAGGAGGCGGCCCGTGTCGACGGCGCAGGTCCCGTCCGGTCGTTCCTGCAGATCATCCTGCCGCTGTCGAAGTCCGCGGTCGCCGTGCTCGCGGTCTTCACGTTCCTCTCGTTCTGGAACAGCTACCTCTGGCCCCTCATCGTCACCGTCGACTACAACGCGCATGGCACGCTGCCCGTCGGTCTGGCGAGCTTCGCCGGCCTCACCGGCACCCGCTGGGACCTGCAGATGGCCGCCGCCATCATCTCGATGATCCCCACCACCCTGCTCGTCATCGTGCTGCAGAAGCACCTGGTCAAGGGCATCGCGATGGCCGGGCTGGGCGGACGATGAGCGCGGTCGGGCAGCAGACGGACGACCCTCGACGAACCACCACGGGCCTCGCGGCCGACCTGGCGCTGGCGGGGGTGGACATCGGGGGCACGAAGATCGCCGCCCTCGTCGTGGACGCCTTCGGAGCCGTCCTCGCACGCGGAAGCGTGCCGGCGCCCGCGAGCGTCGGCGGCGCGGCGATGGCGGATGCGGCGGCCGGTCTCGTCGCGCGGCTCGCGGCCGAGGCCGGTGTCACGGTCGCCGCGGTGGGGGTGGGTGCCGCGGGGGTCATCGACCACGAGAGCGGCACCATCCGCGCCGCGTCCGCCCTGTTCGCGGACTGGGCGGGTTTCCCGCTCGGCCCGGAGCTGGCGCAGCGCCTCGGCGTCCCGGTGCGGGTGGAGAACGACGTGAACGCCTTCCTCCTCGGTGAAGCCGCCGCGGCGGGTCCGAGCGTGCCCGATGTGCTCGGTGTGATGCTCGGCACGGGCGTCGGCGGCGCGCTGGTCATCGGCGGGGAGCTGCACCACGGCCCGCACGGCGCGGCCGGGGAGATCGGGCACACGCCCGGCTACAGCGACCTCGTCTGCACCTGCGGGCAGACCGGCCACCTGGAGACCCTGGCCTCCGGGACGTCGATCGCCCGGCGCTTCGCGGAGCGCACCGGGCGCTCGGTGAACGATGCCAGGGAGGTCGCGGAGGCCGCCAGGGCCGGCGACGCCGACGCCCGCGCGGTGTTCGACGCCGCCGGACGTGCGCTCGCTCTCGCCTGCGCCAGTGCGGCGACGCTCCTCGACCTGCCGACCGCCATCGTCGGCGGCGGGGTCACGGCGGCCTGGGACCTCCTGGCGCCGTCGATCGAGCGAACCCTTCGCACCGACGCCCCGGTGTCCGGCATCGCGCTGCGCATCGTCCCCGCCGTCCTGGGCGCTGACGCCGTCGCGCTCGGCGCCATCGAGAGCGCCCGGCGCGCCCTCGCCCCCGTTTCCTGACCACGACTGCGACCGCAGAGGAGAACAGCACCGTGACCGCACGCCCGGAAGCCCACGAGATCTGGATGGGTCCGCTGCCGCCGCTCGCCGAGGGCGGGCTCGCGCGGCCCCGGATCGGCATCGGCGGCATCTCCATCGAGTCGAGCACCTTCTCCCCGCACATCTCCGGGGACGAGGCCTTCACGATCCGGACCGGCGACGCGTTGCGGGCGTACTACCCGTTCCTCGATGCCGGGCGTGAGCTCGCCGAGGCCGCGGAGTGGGTCCCGCTCACCCACGGCCGGTCGCTGCCCGGCGGCGCCGTGGACCCGGACACCTATCAGCGGATGAAGGATGCGCTCGTCGAGGGGATCCGCGCGCAGGGGCCGTTCGACGGCTTCTTCTTCGACATCCACGGCGCGATGAGCGTCGTCGGGATGGACGATGCCGAGGGCGATCTGGCCCTCGCGGTGCGCTCGGCGTTGGGGGCGGACACCCTCGTCTCCACGTCGATGGACCTGCACGGGAACGTGTCGGAGACGCTGCGCGACGCGGTGGATCTGCTCACCTGCTATCGCATGGCCCCGCACGAGGATTGGCTGAACACGAAGGAGCGAGCGGTGTGGAACCTGCTCGACCGTCTCCGTGGCCCGCACGGCGGCGACGTGCAGGCGCGGCGGCCCTTCACCGCCTGGGTGCCCGTTCCGGTGCTGCTACCGGGGGAGAAGACGAGTACGCGGCTGGAACCCGCGCAGAGCATCTATGCCGAGCTCCCCGGGATCGAGGCCCTGCCCGGTGTCGTCGACGCCTCGGTGTGGATCGGCTACGCGTGGGCGGACGAGCCGCGCTGCCAGGCCTACGTCGTGGTCACCGGCGACGACCGGGAGGTCATCGCCCGGGAGGCGGAGCGCGTGGCCCGGATGTTCTGGGAGGCGCGGGAGGACTTCGTCTTCGTCGCGAAGACCGGAAGCCTCGACGACGCACTGGAGGAGGCTCTGGCGTCCGGAGCCCCGCGTCCGTACGTGATCTCCGACTCCGGGGATAACCCGACGGCCGGGGGAGCGGGCGATGTGACCTGGACCCTCGCCCAGCTGCTCCAGCGACCCGAGCTCACCGACGGGACGCACACGACGCTGGTCGCCTCGATCTTCGATCCGCGGGCCGTCGCCGAAGCCGTGGAGGCGGGCGTCGGTGCGACGGTCACGCTGTCCGCCGGAGCTGCGGTCGACTCCGGGCCCCACGGACCGGTCGAGATCACCGGCACGGTGTTCTCCGTCACCGACGGCGACCCGGACGCCGGCACCCAGGTGGTGATCGCTGTCGGCGGGCTGCACGCCATCGTGACCGCGCGCCGCAAGCCCTTCCACCATCTCTCCGACTTCCGGATGCTGGGGCTCGAGCCGACGACGGCCGACGTCGTGGTCGTGAAGATCGGCTATCTGGAGCCGGAGCTGTACGAGCTGGCGGCGGGATGGACGCTGGCGCTCACCCCGGGCGGGGTGGACCAGGACCTGCTCCGCCTCGGACACCATCGCTTGCGCCCCGGGGTGTTCCCGTTCGACACGACCGGCGACCCCGACCTGACCGCGGTGGTCGTGCGCCGCGGCGCCGAGGAGGAGGACACGGCATCATGATGAACTTCGAGAAGCGCACCGGCCCCGACTTCGGTGCGGCGGCCCCGGTCTACCCGGCGAACGGCGTGCCGGACTGGTACCGCGACGCCAAGCTCGGCTTCTTCGTGCACTGGGGCCTGTACTCCGTGCCGGCGTGGGCCGTGCAGCACGGGGAGGGCGTGAACATCCCCACCGAGGACGCCTATGCGTGGCACCAGTACGCGGAGTGGTACGGCAACACGGTCCGCATCCCGGGCAGCCCGACGTGGGAGCGCCACCAGCGCACCTACGGACCCGGGACCTCCTACGAGGACCTCGCCGACCGATGGGACGCCGCCGCGTTCGATGCCGACGCCTTCGTCGGCGAGCTCGTCGCGGCCGGGGCCCGCTATGTCGTGCCTACGACCAAGCACCACGAGGGGTTCTGTCTGTGGGACACCGCCACGACGGGATTCAACGCCGTCGCGCGCGGCCCTCGTCGCGACCTCATCTCCGAGTTCCACGACGCCACGCGGCGGGCCGGAGCCAGGTTCGGTGTGTACTACTCCGGAGCGCTCGACTGGCACGTGAGCGACTTCCCGCCGATCGAGTCGGACACCGACCTGTTCCGGTTCCGTCGCAACGACGCCCCCTTCTCCCGGTACGCCGCCGCGCAGCTCGAGGAGCTCGTGGAGCGGTTCGCGCCCGACGTGCTCTGGAACGACATCGAGTGGCCGGACGGCGGCAAGGGCACGGAGGACTACGCCGTGGCCGCACTGCTGCGGCGTTACTTCGACGCCGTCCCGGACGGCGTCGTCAACGACCGGTGGGGCGTGCCGTACCACGGCTTCCTCACCCGCGAATACACGGACATCCCGGACATCATCCCCGAGCCCTGGGAGTCGACCCGCGGGCTCGGCTACTCGTTCGGGTTCAACCAGGCGGAGGACGAGCGGCACTCGCTCTCCGGGGCGGCCCTGATCAGGCTCCTCGTCGACGTCGTCGCGAAGAACGGCAACCTGCTCATCAACGTGGGCCCCGCGGCGGACGGGTCCATTCCGGCGCTGCAGCGGAAGGCGATGCAGGAGCTCGGCGACTGGCTGGCCGTGAACGGCGCGGCGATCTACGGCACGCGGCCCTGGACGCGGATGGGGGAGCGGACGGGGGCTCCTCGTCGCTACACCACGTCGACGGATGCGGTGCACGTGCACGCGCTGGACCCGGCGGCAGGCGAGTTCGAGCTGCCGTCCGAGCTCGCGGGCGCTGCGCTGTCGTGGGCGGACGGGACTCCGGCCCAGACGTCCGCGGACGGCGGTTCGACCCGCATCGTGGTCCCGGCCGGACTCCGCGAGGCTCCGGTCGCCGTGCTCACCGCGCACGGCGCCTGACACAGGCGCCGCAGAAGGGCCCCCGTCGGTGATCCGACGGGGGCCCTTCGTCGCTGGACTAGTGGCGCGTGCGCTCCTCGAGCACCTCGATCACGTGGCGGTACGGGCGGCCGGTGGCGCGGGTCATGCCGATCTCGCAGGTGCGGTTGGCCGACACGAAGGCGTCGAAGCCGCCGCGGGCCGCATCGGCCGCGGAGACCTCGGCCGATTCCTGCGCCGTCGCGCTCGCGGTGAGCTCGGGGTGCAGCATTCCTCGGTCGCCGGCGAACGCGCAGCAGCCCCAGCCGTCGGGCACGAAGACCTCGTCGGCGACGGCGGCAGCGATCGTTGTCAGCGCGCCCGTCGCGCCGAGCGCGGTCGTCGAACAGGTCGGGTGCACGGCGATCGAGGGGAGCTTCGCATCGACGGAGAGGCGCGGCAGCACCTCCCGCGCGACGAACGTGGTGGCGTCCTCGATGCGCAGACCGGCGTACTCCGGATGGGCGGCGACGGCCTGGGTGAGCATCACGTCGAGGCCCTCGGTGCAGGAGGCGGCGTCGCAGACGACCGGGAGCTCCCCGTGGCGGCTGGCGTCCCAGAGCGAGGCCAGCACCCGGTCCGACATGAGGCGATAGCCGTCGAGGTGTCCCTTGGACTTCCACGGCGTCCCGCAGCAGAGCCCGCCGTTCTCCTCGGGGACCACGACGGGGATCCCGGCGCGGTCGAGCAGCGCGCGCAGGGCGTCGCGGGAGCCGGGGCCCTCGTCCTCCGGGCCGAACATCGTGCCGATGCAGGCGCCGAAGAAGACGGCCTGCGCATCGGGCGGGGACAAGGGTCGCGCCGGAGCAGTGCCGCCGCGGGGGAGGCCGCCGTCATAGAGGGGCACGGTGTCGGCGCCGAGCACCGCCCGTCCGATCCGCGTCGCGCCGCGCACGAGCGGGACGGGAAGCGCGTCGGCGACCGTCAGGGCGACGCCCCCGGCGCGCGTGACGGTGCTCCAGTGCTTCGCCGCCGTTCCCCACGCGGCCCCCTCCACGGCGTTCTCCTGCTCGGCGCGGAGGCGGCGGACGAGGTCGCCGGTGTTGATGTCCACCGGACACGCGACGCCGCACATGCCGTCGACCGCGCAGGTCTGCACGCCGTCGTAGTCGTAGTCCGCGCGCAGGTCCCGCAGCAGCGTCGTGTCGCCCTGCTCCTCGGCCCAGGCCATGTCGCGGCGCAGCACGATGCGCTGCCGGGGTGTGAGCGTGATGCTCTTGCTCGGGCACGTGGGTTCGCAGTAGCCGCACTCGACGCAGCGGTCCACCTCCCGCTCGACCGTGGGCACGCGCTTCAGATCCTGCAGATAGGAGTCCGGGTCGTCGGACAGCACGACGCCGGGGTTGAGGATGCCGTCCGGATCGAACAGCCGCTTGATCTCCCACATCATGTCGGTGAGCTCGTCGCCGTACTGCCGCCGCACGAACGGCGCCATGATGCGGCCGGTGCCGTGCTCGGCCTTGAGGGATCCCTCCTGCGCGAGGACGAGCTCGACGAGGTCGTCCGTGAAGCGGCGGTACCGCGCCACGCTGTCGGGATCGTCGAAGCGCTCGTTCAGCAGGAAGTGGACGTTGCCGTCCTTCGCGTGCCCGAAGATGACGGACCCCTCGTAGCCGTGCTCCGCGAACAGCTCGATCAGGCGTTCGCAGGTGGCCAGCAGCCGGGGGACGGGGACGACGATGTCTTCGAGGAGGGCGGTCGTGCCGGACGGCCGCGCTCCGGCGACCGCCGTGTAGAGGCCCTTGCGGACGTGCCACAGCGCGGCGCGCTCTGCCGCACCCGTGGTCAGTCGCGGAGTGACGGCAAGGGGGAGGGCGTCGAAGTGCGCCTGCGCGGTCGCGCTCGCGACGGCGAGGGATTCGTCGTCGGCGGCGTGCACCTCGACGAGCAGCGCGGCGTGGCCCTGGACGTCGATCTCGGAGATCGCGGCGGGGACGTCGCTCAGGCCCTGGGCGACGCGCAGTGAGGCGGCGTCCAGGAGCTCGATCGTCGCGAGCCCGAGCTCCGTGAGAGCGGGGAGCGCGGTCATCGCCGCCGACAGCGTGTCGAAGACGAGCAGACCGGTGGCGATCGCGGGGCGCACCTCGATGGTGCGGAAACGGGCCTCCGCGACGAAGCCGAGGGTCCCTTCCGATCCGATGAGGAGGTGTTCGAGGATCCGCACCGGGTCGTCGAAGTCGAGCAGGGCGTTCAGTCCGTAGCCCATGGTGTTCTTCATCGAGAACTGCTGTCGGAGGAAGGCGACATTCTCGGGCGAGGCGAGCAGCCGCTCCCGGAGCGACGAGAGTCCGGCGAACAGGGCGGGTTCCGCGGCGCGGAGCACGTCCGCGGCGTCCGCGCGTCCGGTGTCCAGAATCGTCCCGCTGGGGAGCACGACGACCATCGAGGTGATCGTCTGGTACGAGTTCTCCGTGATGCCGCAGGCCATGCCGCTGGAGTTGTTGGCGACGACACCGCCGATCGTGCAGGCGATCTCGCTGGCCGGATCCGGCCCGAGCTTGCGGCGGTACCGGGCCAGCCGGGTGTTCACCTGCCGGACGGTGGCTCCGGGGCCGACCCGCACCGCGGCGCCGTCGTCCTCGATGTGGATGTCACGGAAGTGGCTGCGCGTGTCGACGAGGATGTCGCCGCTGATGCCCTGTCCGGAGAGGCTGGTGCCGCCGGAGCGGAACGTGAGCGTGCGTCCGGCCGCCCGGACCGCCGAGAACGCGCGGGCGACGCCCTCCGCGTCCGCGGGGGACAGCACCGCGTCCGGGACGAGCAGGTAGTGCGAGGCGTCGTGGGCGCGGGCGAACCGGTCGATGGATCGGGCGTGGACCTGCGTCTCGGCTCCCAGCAGCGCCGGGTCGAGAGGGTGGTCGAGGGTGGTGGGCACGGTGCTCCTCTGCTCCGCTCAAAGATTGTCAGACAAGTGTACTGAACGACGGACGCCTCACTAGACTGTTCCGCATGACCTCGATCGCGGAGCGCCCCCTCGGCGTGGTCGGCGTGGTCGACGCCGTGACCGGACAGCTGCGCACCCGGATCCTCTCCGGCGAGATCCGCTCGGGGGAGCCGCTCACCGAGGCGGCGGTCTCCCAGGCCTACGGCGTCGCCCGTCCCAGCGCGAAAGCGGCCATCGAGCAGCTGGTGGCCAGCGGGCTGCTCGTGCGGACGGCGCATCGCACGGCGCGCGTGGTCGGCATCGAGGCGGAGACCGTTCGCGACGTCTACCGCACGCGGATCCGGCTGGAGAGCGCGGCGCTGCGCGAACTGGCGGAGACCGCCGCCGTGCCGGCGGCCGCTGTGGCGGCGAACGCCGAGCTGCAGGCGATGGCACCGGGCCCCGATCCCGCGACGGTCGACCCCGACCTCCGTTTCCACACGGCCCTCATCGACGGGCTGGGCAGCGAGCGCACCAGTCGCATGTACCGGAGCGTGCTGGACGAGGTGCGGCTGTGCATGGCGCAGGTGCAGGGGCGGCGTCTCCTCGACGCGGAACTCATCGCCGCGCAGCACGCGGAGATGCTCGAGGCCGTCGCCGCCGGGGACGCGGAGCGCGCGGCCGCGGTGCTGCGTGCCCACCTCGCCTCGGCGGAGGATCGTCTCGTCGAGGCCCTGGGCGCCTCCTGACGTCAGCCCGCGTCGGCGGGGGCGTCCTCGATCTGGATCGGGGCATCCGTCGGGTCGGCCCAGACCGGAGCAGGCAGAGGCGTGTCGACCTGGCCGGCCTGGATCGCGCGGAGGGCTTCGGTGATCTCGTCGGCATTCTCGGGCACCGCCAGGCCGCAGGTGCGCAGCTCGGACGCGAACTGCAGGGTGAGCCGGATCTTCCCCGCCTCGATGGCCTCGGAGGTGGTGCCGGTGCGGATCTCGCTGCCGGTCTGGATCGCGGGCACCTCGTCGCAGACGTGATAGACCTTGCCGCCGTCGACCCACACGACCTCATCGGCCCCGAGGAGCTGGATCACGGCGGACTGGTCCGCGGTGTACTGCTCGACGGACGGCGGGGCGAGGCTCGTCCCGACGATCGCGGCGAGGACGGCGAGGACGATGCCGACGATGCCGGCGGTCGCCTTCTGTCCCTTGTCCATGTCCTTGTTCAGGAAGATGAGGATGACCAGGGGGAGGAAGGCGACGACCGCGATGATCGCGCCGAGCTGGTTCTGGACGAAGAACCGCGTCCTGTCCGCGCGCCGCGCCGGGTCGAGGGTGTTGGCCTTCTTCCACAGGATCGAGCCGATGATCGACAGTGCCGCGATCACGACCAGCAGGACGAGCAGGGCGATGAACGCCCACTGCGGGAACTGCGCCGTCGCTCCCTGCTCTTCCAGGAGGCCGGTGTCCGGATCGCGGACGAGCGCGCCGCCCTCGTCGACGAACTCGCGCTGGCGCAGGAGCCAGAAGATGCCGACGGCCTCGCCCGCGATCGCGAGCGCCCAGAGGAGCGCGGCGATGATGCGGAAGCGCGTCGCGGAGGCCTTGGCCTCCGGGCTCGGCGTCCAGCCCGCGGGCGGTTCGCCGGTCGTGGCACGACGCGGCGCGGCGGAAGACGTCTGCTCGTTCTCGGCCATGGTTGTCCTTTCCCCCGAAAGTGCCCGGCGACCCCGCCGAGGCATCCCCGAGCCTAGTGGCCGCGGTGTCCTACGCTGGAGAGATGACATCCGATTCGGACGACGCCCTGAGCTGGGAGGGCGACGACAGCGCGGAGCGACGCCCCCGGGACGCCGCACGGCGCACCACGCCGGCTCCGGAACCGACCCCGGCCGAGGCCGTCACCCCCGCGGCGTCCGCACCGGCGTCGGGGGACGAGACGACCGCGGCGCCCTCCGGGCTCAGCAACGCGATGCTGGTACTCGTCGGCGTCGTCGGCGGCGTCTACCTGCTCTACACCCTCGGCTGGATCGCGGGCGGTCTCCGGCTGCAGCCGCTCGCCTCGTTCCTCGTCGCGGATTTCATGTTCCTGCCCTGGTTCGTGCTGGCGATCGCCGCCCCCGCGCTGTGGTTCCTCGCGACATGGGTGCTGACGCGGGGCCGGGCCTCCTGGATCCGAGCCGCCGTGCTCCTGGCGGGCGTCGTGCTGCTCGTGCCGTGGCCGTTCGTGACCGTGGGGGTGATCGGCTCATGACCACTCCGAAGTCCCCGTCCGCGGTGGCGACCGGCTCGCCGCGCTGGCTCGTATGGACCGTCGTCGCCCTCGCCGGGCTCTTCTACGCCTACGCGGTGTGGAACGCGGTCGCCCACCTCATCACCATGGCCCAGACCGGCCTCACCGGCACCGGATGGGCGACGCTCCTGTTCGGCGTGGTGTTCCCCGTCCTCGTGTTCGGGTTCGCCTTCGCGATCGGTCGGCGGCGGCGGGTGGGCGAGCTCGCTCTGACGTTCCTCGCCGGACTCGGGATCGTCGCGGTGTTCTGGATGAGCCTGCTCGCGCTGAGTCTGACGCTGCCCAGCGCCTGAGCAGGATCCGTCACGCCGTCACACGGCACGGAGCGGTCCCGGCGCTCCGGTAGAGTTGTCGCGATCGCGCCCCCGACGGTGTGCGGCGCATCGGCCCCTCCCGCCTGTCGCGCTGCCCCGAAGGATCCACTGTGCCGAAGCCTGTCGTGCTCATCGCCGAAGTACTCTCTCCCGCCACGATCGAGGCGCTCGGCCCCGACTTCGACGTCCGCCACGTCGATGGCACCGATCGCGAGGCGCTCTTCGCCGCCCTCGCGGAGTCGGACGCGGTGCTCATCCGCTCCGCCACCCGCATCGATGAGGAGGCGCTGTCGCACGCGCCGAAGCTCAAGGTCGTCGCGCGGGCCGGTGTCGGCCTCGACAACGTCGACATCAAGGCCGCGACCGCGGCCGGCGTCATGGTCGTCAACGCACCGACGTCGAACATCGTCTCCGCCGCCGAGCTGACGGTCGGCCACATCCTCAGCCTGGCCCGCCGGATCCCGGCCGCGCACGCCTCGCTGTCCGCCGGGCAGTGGAAGCGCAGCTCCTTCACCGGCGCCGAGCTCTTCGAGAAGACCGTCGGCATCGTCGGACTCGGCCGGATCGGCGCTCTCGTCGCCGCTCGCCTCGCCGCCTTCGACATGCGCGTGGTCGCGTACGACCCCTACGTCACCTCGGCGCGCGCCCAGCAGCTCGGCGTGCAGCTCCTCTCGCTCGACGAGCTCGTCGCCGAGGCCGACTTCCTCACGATCCACATGCCCAAGACCCCGGAGACGACGGGCATGATCGGCGCCGAGCAGTTCGCCGCCATGAAGCCGACCGCCTTCGTCGTCAACGTCGCCCGCGGCGGGCTCATCGACGAGGAGGCGCTGCACGAGGCGCTCGTCGCCGGCGAGATCGCCGGCGCCGGCCTGGACGTCTTCACCTCCGAGCCCCCGGCCGAGGGTGGCAGCGCCCGCGCTCTGCTCGACCTCCCGAACGTCGTCGTGACCCCGCACCTCGGTGCGAGCACGGAAGAGGCGCAGGAGAAGGCCGGCGTCTCGGTCGCGCGCTCGGTGCGGCTCGCGCTCGGCGGCGACCTCGTCCCGGACGCGGTCAACGTCGCGGGCGGCGTCATCGATCCGTACGTGCGTCCCGGCATCTCGCTCGTGGAGAAGCTCGGCCAGATCTTCGCCGCGCTGGCCACGTCGCCGCTCACGAGCCTCGACGTCGAGGTGCACGGCGAGCTCAACGACTACGACGTGAGCGTGCTCAAGCTCGCCGCCCTCAAGGGTGTCTTCACGAACATCGTGAGCGAGACCGTGTCGTACGTGAACGCGCCGCTCCTGGCGGAGCAGCGCGGCATCACGGTGCGCCTGCTCAAGGACGACGTGAGCGAGGAGTACCGGAACGTCATCACCCTCACGGGGGCGCTGTCCGACGGATCGCAGCTCTCGGTGTCGGGCACGCTGACCGGACCGAAGCAGGCCGAGAAGCTCGTCGGCATCAACGACCACGCCCTGGAGCTGCCGATCGAGAAGCACCACGTCGTGATGCTCTACACCGACCGCCCCGGCATCGTGGCCGTCTACGGGCAGAAGTTCGGCGAGGCCGGGATCAACATCGCCGGCATGCAGATCTCGCGGCTCGCAGCGGGGGACCAGGCGCTCAGCGTGCTGACGCTCGACTCGCCCGTCTCCGAGGAGTTGCTGGACGACGTGCGCGGCGCCATCGACGCCGACCTCTTCCGCCAGATCGAGATCACCGAGGTCTGACACCGCAGAGCGGGGGAGAAGGGCGGGAGCGCGATGCTCCCGCCCTTCTCCGTATCTGCAGCCTTTTCCGGCGTCAGGCGGTGGCCCGCAGCACGAGCGCGATGAGATCGGCGAGCTCGTCGCTCCGCGGGACCAGGCGCTCCGGGCCGTGCACGTCGAGCGAGTTGTTGAAGTAGAGGCCGTCGCTCACGAGCATCACGAGGTCGAGGCTGGCGGTGTCACGGACGTGCGGACGGATCGTCTCCGCCCAGCGGCGCCGGGTATCCCGGAGCATGTCGGACGCGGCGGTCGAACCGCCCTGGGCCAGCCGGGTCGTGGCGATGAGCGCCCGATCGAGGGCGTCGTCCTCCATCACCGAGGTCCGGACGTAGTACGCGACGGGACCTTCGTCGGCGGTGCGCATGCGCTCCAGGTCGAGCGTGGTCAGGTGGTCGAGGCGCTCCAGGAGCCCGGCCTCGAGGTCGTCCTTGGAGCGGAAGTGGTAGAGCAGGCCGCCCTTCGACACGCCCGCGGCCTTCGCCGTGGCCTCGAGCGTCGCGGCGCGTTCGCCCTCGTCGATGAGAATCGCCTCGAAGGCGTCGAGGACCTTCTCGCGGGCGAGGGGAGGGCGGGGCATCGGTCATCCTCTGAGCGGAAACGGGAGGGCGGCATCTGTTACTATACCAGCCGGACGGTTTAGTAACGAGTCGTCCGCAGGAAGGAAAGGTGTTCCATGACCCGTACTGCGTCGATCCCGACGACAGAGACGGAAGCTTCCCGCGTCGGGGCTCGGGGGTGGGCGGCGCTCGTCGTCCTCATGCTCCCGGTGCTGCTGGTGTCGGTGGACAACACGGTGCTGAGCTTCGCGCTGCCCGAGATCTCGATCTCGCTCGCGCCGAGCGGGGCCGAGCAGCTCTGGATCATCGACGTCTATCCGCTCGTGCTCGCCGGACTCCTGGTGACCATGGGAACGCTCGGGGACCGCTTCGGGCGTCGCCGCCTGCTCCTCATCGGCGCCACCGGATTCGCCGTGGTCTCCGCGCTGGCCGCCTTCGCGCCGACCGCGGGCCTGCTGATCGCCGCCCGTGCGCTGCTCGGCTTCTTCGGCGCCATGCTGATGCCGTCGACGCTGTCGCTGCTGCGATCGATCTTCCAGAACCGCGACCAGCGCCGCATGGCCATCGCGGTCTGGGCGTCCGCGTTCTCCGCCGGATCCGCGCTCGGCCCGATCGTCGGGGGCTTCCTCCTCGAGCACTTCGCGTGGGGCTCGGTGTTCCTCATCGCCGTCCCCGTCCTCATCCCGTTGCTCATCGCCGCACCGCTGCTCGTGCCGGAGAGCCGTGACCCCAACCCCGGCCGCATCGACCCGCTCAGCATCGCCCTCTCGATGGCCGCGATGATCCCGGTCGTCTACGCGATCAAGTCGTTCGCGGTCGACGGTCCGTCGCTGTACGCCGGGGGATGGGCTCTGCTCGGTCTTGTGATGGGGACGCTGTTCGTGCGCCGTCAGCTCCGCGCCGACACCCCGATGCTCGACATGGCGCTGTTCCGCCGTGGGTCGTTCTCGGGCGCGATCCTGGTGAACCTGCTCAGCGTCGTGGCCCTCGTCGGGTTCCTCTACTTCGTCTCGCAGCACCTGCAGCTCGTGCTGGGGCTCTCGCCGATGGTCGCGGGCCTCGCTCTCGTGCCCGGGATGGCGGCCATGATCGTCGCCGGACTCACGGTGGTGCCGATCTCGCGGCGGGTTCCGCCGCATGTGCTCATCCCGGCGGCGCTGGTGTTCTCCGTCGCGGGGTACCTCATCGTCGCCTTCACGACGCACGAGCACGGCGTGGCACCGCTCATCCTCGCCTTCGTCGTCCTCGGCATCGGCATCGGTGCGGCCGAGACCATCTCGAACGAGCTCATCCTCTCCAGCGCCCCCGCGGCGAAGGCGGGTGCCGCGAGCGCGGTGTCCGAGACGGCGTACGAGCTCGGCGCCGTGCTGGGGACCGCGATCCTCGGCGGCATCATCACCGCGTTCTACCGCGGCGCGCTGGTGCTGCCCGAGGGGCTTCCGGCCGAGGTGGCCCGCGCTGCGCAGGAGACGCTGGCCGGCGCGTACACCGCCGCCCACGAGCTCCCGGCCGCGCTCGGCGACGCCCTGTGGCAGGCGGCGGCCGACGCGTTCGGCTCGGGAGTCACGGTCACGTCGCTCATCGGTGCGGGCCTCGTCGTCGTCGCGGCGGTCATCGCGGCCGTCACACTGCGCAAGGCACCCACGCACTGACCACTACGCTGGGGGGACCGGCCCGTCCGACCCGCGGTCGCGCCGCGGCCGGTCCACCCCCGTGCAGTGCGCAAGGAGTCTCATGTCGCGTGTCGTGAAGCTGGCCGTCATCCCGGGTGACGGCATCGGTCCCGAGGTCATCGCCGAGGCGGAGAAGGTGCTCGACGCCGTCACCGCCGACAGCGCCGTGACGTTCGACAAGACCCGCTTCTCGCTCGGTGCCGGCCGGTACCTCGAGACCGGCGACACGCTCACCGACGACGACCTCGCCGCGATCTCCGCCCACGACGCGATCCTCCTCGGCGCGGTCGGCGGCACGCCGGGGGACCCGCGCCTGAGGGACGCGAACATCGAGCGCGGACTCCTGCTGAAGCTCCGGTTCACCCTCGACCACTACGTGAATCTGCGCCCCTCGAAGCTCTTCGCCGGAGCGCCCGGTCCGCTGTCCGACCCGGGCGAGGTCGACTTCGTCGTGGTCCGTGAAGGGACGGAGGGGCCCTACGTCGGCAACGGCGGAGCGATCCGGAAGGGGACGCCGCAGGAGGTCGCGAACGAGACCTCCGTGAACACGGCGTTCGGCGTCGAGCGGGTCGTCCGCTACGCCTTCGCGCTTGCCGAGCGCCGCCGTCAGAAGCTCACCCTCGTGCACAAGACCAACGTGCTCGTGCACGCCGGTGCGATCTGGCAGCGCATCGTGAACGAGGTCGCCACCGAGCACCCCGACGTCGCCGTCGACTACCTGCACGTCGACGCCGCCACGATCTTCCTCGTCACCGATCCCTCGCGTTTCGACGTGATCGTGACGGACAATCTCTTCGGTGACATCCTCACCGACCTCGCCGGCGCCGTCACGGGCGGCATCGGCCTCGCCGCCTCGGGGAACATCAACCCCGATGGCGCCTTCCCGTCGATGTTCGAGCCCGTGCACGGCTCGGCTCCGGACATCGCGGGTCAGCAGAAGGCCGACCCGACCGCCGCGATCCTCTCCATCGCGCTGCTGCTCGACCACCTCGGCCTGACGGCCGAGTCGGCGCGTGTGAGCGCCGCGGTCGAGGCGGACATCGCCGCCCGCAGCGGTGCCCGCACCACCGCGGAGATCGGCTCCGCGATCACTGCCCGTCTCTGAACGGCGGGCGTAGGCTGACAGGGCGCGAGGATGCGCCCACCCCACGAGGATTGGATGACGACATGACGACGATCGACGCCGAGACGAGCGTGGCTCCCCTGGAGTTCGCCGTGACGAAGAACCTGAACGCGGCCTCGCCGGCACGCGTCGCCGAAGTGCTGGAGAACCCCGGTTTCGGGGTCGTCTTCACCGACCACATGGTCGACATCTGCTGGTCGGCCAAGGGCGGCTGGCACCGTCCGCGCGTGCAGCCCTACGGCCCGATCCCGCTCGACCCCGCGGCGTCCGTGCTGCACTACGCGCAGGAGATCTTCGAAGGCATCAAGGCCTACCGGCACGCGGACGGTTCGATCCACACCTTCCGTCCCGACCGCAACGCCGCGCGCCTGCAGGCGAGCGCCCGCCGCCTGGCGCTGCCGGAGCTGCCGACGGAGTACTTCATCCAGTCGCTGCGCGAGCTCATCGCCGTCGACGGCCGCTGGGTGCCCTCCGGCGCCGACCAGAGCCTGTACCTGCGGCCGTTCATGTTCGCCAAGGAGGCCTTCCTCGGCGTGCGCGCGGCGCAGAAGGTCGCCTACTACGTGATCGCGAGCCCCGCCGGTGCGTACTTCACGGGAGGCGTGAAGCCCGTGCGGATCTGGCTCTCCGAGGACTACGCCCGCGCGGGTCGCGGTGGCACCGGCAAGGCGAAGACGGGCGGCAACTACGCCTCCAGCCTCCTGCCGCAGGCCGAGGCCAGTGCGAAGGGCTGCGACCAGGTCGTGTTCCTCAACGAGAACCGCGATGTCGAGGAGCTCGGCGGCATGAACGTCGTGTTCGTGTTCAAGGACGGTCGCGTCGTCACGCCCGAGTCGGACAGCATCCTCGAGGGCATCACGCGCGACTCGCTGCTGCAGCTGGCCGAGGACCGCGGCTACACGGTCGAGAAGCGTCCGATCTCGATCGACGAGTGGCGTGAGGGCGTGGCCTCCGGTGACATCGTCGAGGTGTTCGCCTGTGGCACGGCCGCGGTCGTGACCCCGATCGGAGCGCTCGTGGGCGAGGGCTTCGACGAGCCGCAGCCGCTGGGCGAGCTGGCGCTGTCCCTCCGTGAGGAGCTCACCGACATCCAGTACGGGCGCCGCGAGGACAAGCACGGCTGGCTGCTCCGCCTCGACGCCTGATCCGATTCCCCGAGACCCCGTCTTCCCGCCGACACCCCGCCGTGTCGACGCGTGGAAGGCGGGGTCTCGGCGTGTACCGGGGGGCTCGCGCGCTGGGACTGTTCCTGCACAATGCGGGGGGAGTGGGGGAAGAGAGGTGGGGGGTGTGGAGAACGAGAGGTGAGGGGAGTAGGCGGGGGAGAGTGAGGGGATGTCGCGGCGCCTCTCGTTCTCCGAAGCCTGGGATCTTGTGCGATCGCGGGAGGACGTCCTCGACACGGGGGTCACGGAACGGGAGCTGGGGGAGGCGGTCGCACACGGCAGGCTGCGGCGCGTGCACCGCGGGGCGTATGTCGACGGGGAGGTCTGGGACCAGCTGTGGCCCGAGGGAAAGCAGCTCGTGCGGGTGTGCGCCGTCCGTCGGGCCAGCCTCGGCGGAGGTCCGGTGTTCTCGCATCTCTCCGCGGCGGCGCTCTGGGGGCTGCCGCTCGTGGGGCCGATCCGGGACGACGTGCACACCGCGATCCGCAGCCGTCGGCACAGCAGGACCGAGGCCGGGGTCGTCCGACACCAGATGGCGCTCGACGAGGGCGACATCGTCCGGCGGCACGGGCTCCGGTGCACCTCGTTGATCCGTACCGTGGTCGACCTCGCCCGGCTGCTGCGTCCGGAGGCCGTCGTCGCGGCCGGGGACGCGGCTCTGCGGATGGTCTCGATCGACGGACACGAGGTTGACCACGGTGAGGTCGACGCCTGGCGGGCCGAGGTCGACCGGCTGTGCGTGGCGGGGCTCCGGGGTGTGCGTCGCGCGCGGTGGATCGGAGCCTTCGCCGACGGACGGGCGCAGCTTCCGGGCGAGAGCGTGAGCCGCCTGCAGCTCCACCGACTCGGCTTCCGGGACATCGATCTGCAGATCCCCGTCGTCGGCCCCGACGGCGCGCGGTACTTCGCCGACTTCGGGTTCCCGCGGTCGCAGGCCTTCGGGGAGTTCGACGGGGAGGACAAGTACCGGGACGCGGAGCTGCGGACGACGCCCACGGCGGCCGATGCGGTGATGGCGGAGAAGCACCGCGAGGACGAGATCCGTGGGGTCACGGGGTGGCGCGTGGTGCGCTGGGGCTCCTCGCACATCCGCACCCCCGAGGATCTCGGGCGCCGGCTCGCCGCGTTCGGCATCCGCCCGCCCGGCTGAGGTCTGTCGAGCCCCCGGGGTCGCGTCGAGACCCCACCCCGCCTCCGCACGTGAGCCGGGGTCTCGACGAGAGAGCGGGGTCTCGACGGGGGAGCAGGGGATCTAGGGTGGAGGGATGAAGATCGCTCGGTTCCGCCACGACGACGCCATCATGTACGGGATCATCGACGACCGCGAGCTCGTGGTCCTCGCCGGGGACCCGATGTTCTCCGGGTACGAGACCACCGGCGCGCGTATCCCGCTGACCGAGGCCACGCTGCTCGCGCCCGTGATCCCGCGCTCCAAGGTCGTGTGCGTCGGGAAGAACTACCACGACCACGCCGCCGAGATGGGCGGAGTGGCCCCCGAGGAGCCGCTGCTGTTCCTCAAGCCGAACACCGCCGTGATCGGCCCGGACGACGCGATCGTGCGTCCTGTCGCGCTGTCCGAGCGGACGGAGTACGAGGGCGAGCTCGTAGTCGTGATCGGACGGATCGCCAAGAACGTGAAGGCGGAGAACGCCCTCGACCACGTGCTCGGCTACACGATCGGCAACGACGTCACGGCGCGCGACCTGCAGCGCAAGGACGGGCAGTGGTCGCGGGCGAAGGGCTTCGACACGTTCTGCCCGCTCGGCCCCGTGATCGAGACGGACTTCGACCCCGCGCAGGCCACCATCGAGACGCGGGTGAACGGCGAGGTCCGCCAGCATGCGCCGCTCACGGACATGATCCACTCGGTCGCCGCGATCATCGAGTACGCCTCCGCGGTGTTCACGCTCCTTCCGGGCGACGTCATCATGACGGGGACTCCCGCCGGCGTGGGCACCTTCGCGGCGGGCGACACGGTCGAGGTCGAGATCTCCGGACTCGGCATCCTCCGCAACACCGCGCGCGACGCCGCTCCCGCGTCATGACCGAGGTCGCCCTCACGGCGACGCAGCAGCAGGCGGTCCAGCGTCGCACCGTGCTCGTGCTGTCGCTGGGGCAGGTGCTCGGCGGTATCGCGTTCGGAGCCACCGTGTCGCTCGGTGCGCTGCTCGCCGCGGACATCTCCGGCAGCGACGCGCTCTCCGGACTCGCGACGGCGTCGGTGACCCTCGGAGCCGCGGTCTGTGCGATCCCGCTCGCCCGGATGGCCGCGCGCCTCGGACGGCGTCGCGCCCTCACCCTCGGCAACCTCTTCGCCCTCGTCGGCATCGCCGTGGTGATCCTCGCGGCATCCGTGCGCGTCTTCCCGCTCCTGCTCGTCGGCATCCTGCTGATCGGTGCGGGGAACGCCGGCAATCTGCAGTCCCGGTTCGCGGCCACGGACCTCGCGGCCCCGCAGCATCGTGGGCGCGACCTCTCGATCGTCGTGTGGTCCACGACGATCGGCGGCGTGGCGGGCCCGCTGCTGCTCGGTCCGGGGGAGATCGTCGGCCAGGCGATCGGCATGCCGCCGCAGACCGGCTCGTACGTCTTCTCGTTCGTGGCGCAGGGCGCGGCGCTCGCGCTCTACCTCGTCGCCCTCCGCCCGGATCCGCTGCTCGCCGCGCAGCGACTCGCGCAGGCGGCGGCCGCCACGACGAGCGCCGCCGTGGCGGACCGCCCGCGCGTGGCCCGCTACGCGATCTTCGCGATCGCGGGCTCGCACGTGGTGATGGCCTCGGTCATGGCGATGACCCCGGTGCATCTGTCCCACATGGCGCACGGCGCCCACGGTGCGGCGGCGACCCCGGCCGACGTCTCGGCACTCGTCGGCATCACCATCGCGCTGCACGTCGGCGGCATGTACGCGCTCTCGCCGGTGTTCGGAGTGCTGGCCGACCGCTGGGGCCGGCTGCGCGTGGTGCTGCTCGGGCAGGCGCTGCTCGGCGGTGCCCTGGCCTTCGCCGTCTTCGCGGGCACCGAGGCGTGGGGTGTCATGGTGGCGCTCATCCTCCTCGGCCTCGGGTGGAGCGCCGGCACGGTCGCCGGCGCCGCCCTGCTCACCGAGGCGTCGGCCCCCGACGTCCGCACGCGGCGACAGGGACGCAGCGACTCGCTGATGAGCCTGTCAGCCGCCGCCGGGTCGGTCCTCGCCGGCGTCGTGCTGTCGAACTTCCAGTACGCCGGGCTCGGCATCGCGGCCTCCGTGCTCGTCCTCGCGATCGTCGCGCTGTCGCCGCTCGCCCGGAGCAGCGCGCGGTGAAAGCCTGGGACGGCGTCGGGGAGGCCTATGCCGCCTCGTACGCCTCCCTGTGCGCGGGCACGGTCGATGTCCTCGCCGCAGCCCTCGGACCAGCGGAGGGTCGCAGCGTCCTCGATGTCGGGGCGGGGGAGGGTGGCGTCGCGGCCCGCTTCGCCGGTCTGGGGTGGAACGTCACGGCCTGCGAACCCGAGCCGACCATGCGCGCCGTCGCCCGCCGGCGGCACCCGACGCTGCGCATCATCGACGGCGGCCTGCCGACGCTGCCCTTCGACGACCGTTCCGTCGACGCCGTCGTGGCGAACTTCGTGCTGAACCACGTCTCCTCCCCGCGGACCGCCGCCCGGGAGCTGGGGCGGGTCGCACGGGAAGCGGTCGCCGCGACGACTTGGACCCGTTCCCCGTCGTGGTTCTGGACAGAGGTCGTCGAACGCGCGGGGCTGCCGCCGTCTGCGGGGGAGAGGCTTCCGGCCGAGGAGGACTTCGATCGCACGGCGGACGGCTTCGCGGCCATGCTCGTCGAGGCCGGACTCCCGGAGGTGGCGGTCAGCGAGCACACCTGGACCTGGCGCGCCGACCCGGACGCCCTGTGGGTCTCGGTCGAGGGCGGTGTGGCCGGCGCCGGGGCGCAGTATGCCGGGCTCTCCTCCGCCGAGCGATCCCGGTTCCGCGCGGGGTTCGAGGAGACCGTCGCGGCGCATCGGGTGGGAACGGTGCTGCCCCTGGAGCACCGCGCGGCCGTGGCGGTCTCGCGCCGGGGCTGACCGGCCCGCACCCGTAGAATCGAAGGGCTATGGCTACTCCGCATCCCCTCACCACGACCGCCAGCGGCGCCGACGTCCGCGTCCGCTTCTGCCCCTCCCCGACGGGGCTGCCGCACGTCGGCATGGTCCGCACGGCTCTGTACAACTGGGCGTACGCCCGTCACAACGGCGGCAAGATGGTGTTCCGCATCGAGGACACCGACGCCGCCCGCGACAGCGAGGAGAGCTTCCGCCAGCTCGTCGACGCGCTCACGTGGCTGAAGATCGACTGGGACGAGGGCGTCGAGGTCGGCGGACCGCACGCCCCGTACCGCCAGTCCGAGCGGCACGACATCTACCGCGAGGTCATCGACAAGCTCCTCGCGACGGGCGCGCTCTACGAGAGCTACTCGACGGCCGAGGAGATCGACGCCCGCAACGAGGCCAACGGCCGCGCGAAGCAGCTCGGCTACGACAACTTCGACCGTGGCCTCACCGATGAGCAGAAGGCCGCCTTCCGCGCCGAGGGCCGGCAGCCCGCCCTCCGCCTGCGGGTGCCGGACGAAGACCTCACGTACGTCGACCTCATCCGCGGCGAGGTCACCTTCCCCGCCGGCTCCTTCCCGGACTTCGTCGTCGTGCGCCCCAACGGCGTGCCGCTATACACCTTCGTGAACCCCGTCGACGACGCGCTGATGGGCATTACCCACGTGCTCCGCGGCGAAGACCTCATGCCGTCCACTGCGCGACAGCTCTCGCTCTACGCGGCTCTCATCGACGCAGGTGTGACGACGTTCGTGCCGCGGTTCGCCCACATGCCGCTCGTGCTGGGGGAGACCGGAAACAAGAAGCTCTCCAAGCGCGACCCGCAGGCCGATCTGTTCCTGCACCGGGAGCGCGGCTTCATCCACGAGGGCCTGCTGAACTACCTCGCGCTGCTGGGCTGGTCGATCGGCCCGGACCGCGACGTCTTCTCGCTCGACGAGTTCATCGCCGCGTTCGACATCGAGAACGTGAACCCCAACCCGGCCCGCTTCGATCAGAAGAAGGCCGAGTCGATCAACGGCGACCACATCCGCATGCTCGACGTGAAGGACTTCGCCGAGCGCACGGTGCCGTACCTCGCCGCGGCCGGCCTGTTCGACGAGCCGACCCACGAGCAGCTCGTCCTGGCGTTCCGTGCGGCTCCGCTGGTGCAGGAGCGCGTGCAGCTGCTGGGCGAGGTGCCGGGCATGCTCGGCTTCCTGTTCCGCGACGAGGTGTCGTACGACGCGGATGCGCTCAAGGGGCTGCCGGCCAACGCCGCCGAGGTGCTCGACGCCTGCGTCACCGCGCTGGAGCCGGTCACGGACTTCACCCCGGAGAAGATCCAGGAGGCGCTGTCGACGGCGCTCGTGGAGAACCTCGAGCTGAAGCCGCGGGTGGCCTACGGGCCGCCGCGTGTGGCCATCACCGGACGCCGCGTCTCGCCGCCCTTGTTCGAGTCGATGGAGCTGCTGGGCAAGGACGAGTCGTTGCGGCGCCTGCGCGCGCTCTCGGCGTTCCTCGCGAACTGATCCGCGACGCGCCCGAGCGGCGACACGGCACCGGTGGTTTTGGTGATCGGTCGCCGCTCGGGTAAGCTTGACTCTCGGTGCGAGGCTCCGGTTTCGCCCTTGGGGTATGGTGTAATTGGCAACACGGCTGATTCTGGTTCAGTTGTTCTTGGTTCGAGTCCAGGTACCCCAGCACTTCGAAAACCCCCGCTCCGGCGGGGGTTTTTCGCTTCCGGCACGGTGGCCTCAGTGCACGAAGACCTTCAGCACGATGAAGACCATGCCGAATGCCGCGGTGCCCGCGGCGCCCAGCAGCCGTACCCACCAGACGCTGCCCCGTCCGAGGAAGGCGATGTAGCCGAGCAGCGCCAGAATCACGACGCCGGACCAGAGGGCGGCGTCGTTGGCGAGGTCGTCGGGGATGAGCCGCGTCGTCCCGGCGGTGAGGATGAGGCACGGTATGGCCGCGGCGCCGAGCATCCCCAGGGAATCGGCGAGGGAGTGGCGGAGGGCCGCTCCGATGCCGATCACGTGGCCGTCGACCTCACCGTGCCGGGCCACCGTGCCGGCGTACACGTGGGCACCCCAGAAGACCAGCACCGTCGCGATGACCGTGAAGAGCACCGACGCCGACGTCTCGCCATGGGAGGAGGACAGCGCGACCAGACCGCTCACCAGGATGGTGCCGTACACGGCGGACTCGGTGCCGAAACCGGGACGCAGGGTGCGGCTGGCGTTCAGCAGGGCGGCGCTGGCGGGGTCGGGTCGCGGAGCCGGGTCGCTCATCGCCGTCACCTCCCTCCTCGCGTCGTCGGCCGTGGCCGTGCGGCGCGCACGCCGACGCGTCGAACCGTAGCGGGGAACCGGTCAGGGCACATCACCCCGGGAGTGTGACGGCTCAGGTCTCCGCCGCGCGGCCGGGATCGTCATCGACGGCGTCCTCCCGCAACCGCGGGCGCCGTTCCCAGCCCGTCACGACGCGCGCGACGACGGTGACGAGGAAGAGCTGCCCGACGACGGCCTCGCAGATCGCCACGCTCTGGGCGCCGGCCTCGACCGGGACGACATTGCCGTAGCCCGTCGTCGTCATCGTCGTGAACGAGAAGAAGAGCACGTCGGTGATGGCGTCCGGCTCGCGTCCTCCGAAAAGCGGGCCGCCGGTCAGCGCGATCGCGCTGAAGACGTAGGTGAAGAACATGCCGATCAGCAGGTAGGCGCAGACCGCCGCCCAGAGGGTCCGGGCGTCGATGCGCCGCCCCCGCAGCTCCGAGGCGATGATCACCACCAAGGCGAACAGGTAGGCGGCGGCCGCGGCGACGCTCAGCCCGACCGCGAGCACGGTGCCGGGCTGTCCCATCGCGAAGGCGGCGATGGTGACGAGCAGGACGATCCCGAGCGCGGCGTCGCCCACCGCTTCCGTCCTCCGCCGCACCCCTGCGGCGTGCAGCGCCGCCGCGACGGTGAGCAGCTGCGCGGCGAGCGCGACGAGACTCGGGCTCGCCGACGCCTGCGCCGCCGTAAAGCCGTACGACACGACGATCGAGGCCAGGACCAGCGGGTAGCCGCGCAGACGCCTCCACGTCGATCGCGTGCCCATGGCCTCAGCGCGCTCGATCGAGCCGGTCGTTCAGCGACAGTGCCGCGTCGATGAGGGCGAGATGCGTGAAGGCCTGCGGGAAGTTCCCGATCTGCTCCCCGGTCGGCGAGATCTCCTCCGAGAACAGCCCGACGTGATTGGCGTACGTGAGCATCTTCTCGAAGACGAGCCGTGCCTCGGCGACGCGCCCCGCACCCGCGAGCGCCTCCACGTAGAGGAAGGTGCAGAGGGAGAACGTGCCCTCCGAACCGGCGAGCCCGTCGGGGGACGCCGCGGGGTCGTATCGGTAGACAAGGCTGTCCGAGAGCAGCTCGTCGCCCATGGCGTCCAGCGTGGACAGCCACATCGGATCCCTCGGCGCGATGAAGCCGACCTGCGCCATCTTCAGCAGTGAGGAGTCGAGCACCGTGTCGCCGTAGTGCTGCACGAACGCCTGCCGCTCGGAGTTCCAGCCGAGCGCCATGATCTGCGCGTACACGGCGTCCCGCTCGCGGATCCACCGATCGAGCGGCGCCGGCCGACCGTGGACTGTCGCGAGACGGATGCCGCGGTCGAAGGCCACCCAGCACATTAGCCGTCCGTAGGTGAAGTCCTTGCGGCCGCCTCGGGTCTCCCAGATGCCCTCCTCGGGCTGATCCCAGTTGTCGACGAGCCAGTCGAGCAGTTCGCAGACGGTGACCCATCCCGGATGGCCGATCGGCGCCCCGTGCTGATCGAGGTACCAGATGGCGTCCAGGGCCTCCCCGTAGATGTCGAGCTGCAGCTGGTCGGCCGCGCCGTTGCCGATGTGCACGGGGGAGGAGCCGCGATAGCCGCTCCAGTGGTCGAGGGTCTCCTCGCGGAGGTCGGGGGACCCGTCCACCCGGTACATGATGGCGAGCGGGCCGGCGGCATCCGACGCGCGTTCCGCGACCCGGTCCTTCAGCCAGCCGCCGAGCGTCACCGCCTCGTCGTGGAACCCCATCCGCAGCAGCGCGTGGACCGAGAAGGAGGAGTCCCGCACCCAGGTGTACCGGTAGTCCCAGTTGCGTTCGCCGCCGATCTGCTCCGGCAGTGCCGCCGTGGGAGCGGCGACGAGGCCGCCGCTCGGCGCATAGGTCATCAGCTTCAGGGTGATCGCGGAGCGATGCAGGAGTTCGCGCCAGCGGCCCGAATACGGTGACTGTCCCACCCAGTCCTGCCAGAATCTCGCGGTGTCGTCGTGGAGCCGCTGGATCTCCTCGGGGCTGATCTCCCTCGGGACGGCGTCCGGGCTGGTCTCGAGCACCACGCCTCGGACGTCACCCGTGTGGAGCGTCACCGTGAGCGTCAGGTCTCCGTCGTCGTCCCTGAGCGCACCCGTCGACCGCTGATCGGTGGGATGGCGGACCACGCTGACGGCGAGCCGTGCGTCCTCGGCGACGAAGAGCGCACCGGCGTCGCTCACCTCGAGCGTGTGCGCCCGCCGGCCGTAGTCGAACCGCGGGGCGATCTCGACCGCGAACGTCACGGTTCCGCGGACGCAGCGGAGGAGACGGATCAGGCTGTGTCCTTCGCGGGCGGATTCCCCTGCCGTGGGCATGAAGTCGACGAGCTCGGCGACGCCGTCGTCCGTGAGGAACCGGGTGATCAGGATCGCGGTGTCGGGGAGATAGAGCTGCTTCTTCGTGAAGGAGTCGGTCTCCGGGCGGATGCGGAACCTCCCGCCGTCCTCGTCCAGCAGCCCGCCGAAGATGCTGGGCGAGTCGAACCGCGGGCTGCAGAACCAGTCGATGGTGCCGTCGGTCGCGACGAGGGCGGCCGTCTGCAGGTCGCCGATGAGCCCGTGCTCGGCGATGGACGCCGGCGCCTCGGGGGCAGGGGCGTTCATCTCGGCCGTCCCGGTTGGTCGTGCCGCGCGTCGGCGGGTGGCGGTGCGGCACCGTCCGCCTCCTGGCGCAGGAGCGCGGAGATGTCGATCGGCTGCGTGTCCGTCGCGGTGGGATCCATCGTGCGCATGGCTACTCCCTCGTTCGCGCGCCCCCGGTGGGCGCACGGCGCCACCGTACGTCCGGGGCGTGCGGAGTCGGATCACTCGGAAGGGGTGATAGTGGGACGGCGGACCGCGTCAGGTGTTCGACGGCAGCGAGCCGCGGTGGATCTCGTAGGTGCGCGTGACCCCCGGCGCCGCGGGATCGTCGACGATGGGCCGATCCGCCATGAACAGGCGGATGACGTTCGCCAGCTCGCGGGGGTTGCTGTAGTTGATGGCGTGCGCCGCCCCTTCGATGACCACCGCGAGGACGTGGTTGTCCGTGCGCGACGCCACCGCTTGCAGCCGCTCCGGTCCCGGCATCAGCGGATCCCGGTCGCCGATGACCACCAGGGTGGGGATGTCCAGGGCGAGGAGCCGCTCCAACGACGGGTAGTGGGTGAGGGCCCGGAACAGGCGCACGGTGCTCGACACCCCGAAGCGGAGGTAGTCCGGGCCGGCGATCCGCATGAGTCCCGGCGGCTCGCGCACGCCGTCCCTGGCGAGCTGCAACATGGCGCGCTGCACAGGCTGGTTGTGCACGCCGCCCGCGGGCGACACCAGGACCGCCCGGTCGATGCGGTCGGGATGAAGGCGCGCGAACTCGCAGATGACGGGGCAGCCCATCGAGTTGCCGACCAGCGTCGCGCGCTCGACCTGACGGTCGTCGAGGAAGCGGGCGACGGCGTCGGCGAGTCCGGGGACGTCGAGAGGGGTGCGGGGCCTCGCGCTGCGACCGGAACCCGGCAGATCGGGCACGAAGGTGTGGAAGTCGTGTCGGAGCACCTCCGCGGTGGGGAGCAGGTAGCGGCCGGACAGACCGAAGCCGTGGATGTGCATCATCGTGCGGGAGACCGCCGGTGCGGGGGCCTCGCGATAGAACACGTCCACCCCGTCGATCGTGGTCCAGCACTCGTCCAGAGCGGAGGCGCGGTGGCGGGGCAGACGCCGCGCACGGGGCGGGGCCGGCGCGGGGGCGGGCGCCGGGCGGGCGGCCAGCCACCGCCGGTAGTCGTCGTACGGATCGTCCGGTTCGTTCTCCGGGCTCGTGTTCCAGGGGTGCCCCCGGCGTCGGCGGTGGCTCATGGCGATGCCTCACCTCCTCCGACCGGACGACGGATCGCGCAGCACCTCGCGTGCGGTCGAGGGTACTCACGACACGCGCCGCCGACGTCATCCGTCGCGGATGATGATGGCGCGCCGAGCCACTCCGGGAAAGTCACCCTGATCGGGTGATCCGCATCTCCCGGGGTGGTGTCACCCTCAGTAGGCTCCATCGCCACGGGAACTTCGCTGTCCCCCTCTCACGGGACCTCAGAGGAAGCGTCGCTGAATGTGCTGAAGGTCGTAAGCGGTCAGTTCATCCCCTCCTACGCCGTCGACAGGCCGGCGGCGCGCGGTGAACTCGACGGCGCGCTCCTGCGGCCGCTCACGCTCGTCACCGCGCCCGCCGGCGCGGGCAAGTCCGTCCTCCTGAGCCAGTGGGTCCGTGCGCATCCCGAGCGCCGGTTCGCCTGGGTGGACCTCAGCGACGACGACAACGATCCGCACCTCTTCGTGAAGCACCTCATCGACACCGTGCGGCGGATCGCCCCGGAGATGCGGTCGGTTCCGGAGCCCGATCGCCGCGGGGGCGCCCCGGACGACGATCCTCTCCTGCTGCGGGGCGTCGCCGCGCGTCTCGGAGCCGTCGGCGAGACCGGGATCGTGCTGGAGAACCTGCACGCCGTCCAGAACAGGTCGATCGTCACGGAGCTGAGCACGGTGGCCGCCCTGCTCCCGCCGACAGTGCACCTGGTCATCTCCAGCCGGATCGACACCCCGGAGGTGTGGAACGAGAACAGGCTTCGCGGTGAGGTGGGGGAGATCGGGCAGTCCAGCTTCGCGCTCGACCTCGACGAGGCCGCCACGCTCCTCGCCACTCTCGCGGGCCGTCGTCTGGACGCCGAGGAGGTGGCGGTGCTGCTGGAGCGCACCGAGGGGTGGGTGACCGGCCTGCAGCTCGCGGCGTCGGAGCTGCGCCAGCGCTCAGACACTGCCCGGTTCGTCGCCGAGTTCCACGGGGCGGATCGCCTGGTCGCGGG
This sequence comes from Microbacterium sp. NPDC057658, assembly GCF_042799975.1. Classification (NCBI taxonomy): domain Bacteria; kingdom Bacillati; phylum Actinomycetota; class Actinomycetes; order Micrococcales; family Microbacteriaceae; genus Microbacterium; species Microbacterium sp. NPDC057658. Next base: position 2,019,665 of record NZ_JBHVHT010000001.1, read on the forward strand.
CTATCTGACGAGGGAGGTCCTGGATCCGATGGCGCCCGCGGCCCGCCGTACACTGCAGGAGCTGTCGGTGGTGGACCGCTTCGACGTCGATCTGGTCACCGCGCTCGGCCACCCGCCGTCCACGTGGGATCTCGTCGGCCGACTCGAGCAGGGGGAGCTGTTCGCGACGCCCCTCGACGACTCCCGGGAGTGGTTCCGTCTGCATCCGCTCCTGCGTGAGCTCCTGCAGCATCAGCTGCGCGCGGCGGACGCGGGGGCGGAGACGCGCGTGCTGCTGCGCGCGGCCACCTGGCACCTCGATCGCGGAGAGTCCGGCACCGCGATCGAGTACCTCCTCCGCGCGCACGCCTGGGATCGCGCGATCGACGCGATCGTCGCCTGCAACGTCGATCTGTTCGAGCAGATCGACACCGTCGCGGTGGCCCGCCAGCTCAACGAGATCCCCGACTCCGCCCTCTCCGGCCGCATCGACGTGCAGCTGCTGCGTGCGGTCCTGACGGCGACGACCGGTGCCACCGCGCTCGCCGAGGACCGCCTGCGGGCGATCCTGGCGACGCCGGGCATCACGGCGGGGGAGACGACCTACGCCCAGACGTTCCTGGCGAGCCTCGTGCACTGGCGCTCCCGGCCCGACGTCTCGATCGAGTTCGCGGAGCGCGCCCTGGAGGGAATCGACTCCCTCGTCGCCCCGGAACTTCCGGCCACCTTCCTCTCACCTGCCATCCTCCGCACGATCGCACTGATGTCCCGGGGACGCGCGTACCTCTTCGTCGGGGACTTCCCCCAGGCGCAGCAGTCTCTCGAGGAGGCGCTCCGGTCGGAGGGCGCCGGCTACTCCGTCCTGCGGATCGGTGCCCTGGGCGCCCTCGCGCTCGTGCATGCGTGGTGCGGGCGCACCAGGGAGGCGAGCGACTTCGCGGCGGAGGCGCAGGCCCTGGCCCGGGAGCGCGGGCAGCAGGACCACCCCGCTACCGCGGAGGCGCATCTGGCGACCGCGCTGGTCGCCCTCACCAAAGGAGGGCTGGACCGCGCCGAGGCCGCGCTGCGGGTGGGAGCCCGACTGGCGAGCACGGACTGCCGCGCCTCGCTGAGCTGGGTGGCGTTCGCCGCGGGGTCCTCTCTCGACGACCTCCGCGGCAGCGACCAGATCCGTACGACGCCGCTCGGCTCACCGCCCCCGCTCGTCGCGGAGGCGCTGCTGGCACGCCGCGCCAGGGCGATGCGGCTGAACGGCTCTCCGGAGGGCGCGCGTCGTCTGCTGAGCACCGCACCGACGCTCACGACCGCTGTGATGTTCGAGAAGGTCGCGGCCGAACTGACGCTCGGACAGCTCCCGGAGGCGCAGACACTGCTCCGGGAGTTCACGACGCTCCCCGATGCGCGGAGTCCGCTCGGCCGCGTCCGCGGTCTGCTCCTCGCGTCGTGGTGCGCCGCGGAGGGCGCGATGGGCGGTCGCGCCCGTGCGCTTCTCCAGGAGGCCCTGCAGCTCGCCGAGGCGGACGTGCTGGTGACGGTGTTCGTCCACGCCGGTCCCTCGACGCTGCGGAGAGTGGTCGAGCTGACCGAGGGGTACCCGGCACCGATCGCCGAAGCGGTGCGGGCGCTCGCGCCGTACGGGATCGAGGCCCAGCGCGCCGACGGGCCGCCCGTGCACCTCACCGAGCGCGAGCGGGAGCTGCTCGCGCTGCTCCCCACGCGCTTCACCAACGTCGAGCTCGCGGAGAGGTTCTACGTCTCGGTCAACACGATCAAGACGCACACCGCCCACATCTACGGGAAGCTGGGCGTCTCCACGCGGAGCGAGGCCATCGCCCGCGCCACGCAGCTGGGTCTGCTGAGCACCCGCAGCACCCCCGTCCTGTCGTTCGTCGACCGCGACTACTGATCTCCCGCCTCATTCTCCGCGGGTGATGTCGGTCGTCCGCCCTGCGACCTACCCTCGATCGGGAAGGGAGCGGCACGATGACAGATTTCCCGTACGGACCCGTCGAGATCTACCTGATCGGATTCGACGGTGACCGCCCGGGCAGGGAGGTCGCCGCCGCGATCATCGACCTCGTCGGGGCCGGCACCGTGCGGGTGCTCGACCTGCTTTTCGTGTCCCGGCAGTGGGGCGGGACGATGACCGTGCGGGAGCTCGAGGAGGTCATCGACGATCACGGCCTCGCGGGGCTCGAGTTCCTCGAACTGGGCCTGACGGGCGAGGAGGACATCCGTCAGCTCGGCGCCGCCATCGAACCCGGCACCTCGGCGGCGATCCTCGTCGTCGAGCACGTCTGGGCACGGCGTTTCGCCCAGGCGCTGTTCGACGCGGGTGGGCGCGTGCTCCAGACGCAGGAGATCCCTGCCGCGGTCGTCAACGAGTTGGTCGCCGTCACCTGACGGCCGTGCACAGGAGAGGAGGGGGGATGTTCGGTCGCAGAGCGGGGCGGGGAGGGCTCATCCGCGCGGCCGCGGCCACGACGGTGGTCACGGGGACGGCCACGGCGGTCACCGGGGGCGTCCGGGCCCGTCAGGATTCGCGGGTGCCGCAGGACGTCCTCGACGAGGCGTACGCGCAGCAGCGGCAGCAGGCGCAGATCGACATGACGGCGCAGCAGGCCGTGAGCGCGCAACGGCAGCGGTGGGGGTCCCCGTCACCGGAACCTGTCTCGGCGAGCAGGGCCGGGAGCGAGCTCGTCGCGCAGATCCAGGCGCTGGCTGATCTCCATGAACGCGGACTCCTCACGGAAGACGAGTTCATCGCCGGCAAGGCCCGCCTGCTGATCTAGCCGCGCGTCGGAAGGTCGACGGCGCGGCCGGGCGAGCGCGGCGCGCCACGGGGGCGCGGCCATCGGCGTTCCGGCGCGGGAGGCGGGGCGGCCGTCGTCTCGCGGGCGGCGGCGGCGATCACGTCCTCGCGCGACCCTCCCGCGGCGAGCACAGCCCGCTGCCGGGCGGCGCCGGTGCCCCCGGCGAGGACCTCCTGCACCACGCCGACGGCGAAGCGCTCCTCCGCGTCGTCGACGAAGTGGGCGCGGACGTGGGCGAGCAGAGCGTGCACGGCGGCGGCCGCCGGGACGGGGAGCAGGGTCCGCGGATGCAGGAGCACGTCGTCGAGTCCCGATTTGCTGGCCCGCCAGGACGCCAGGCGCAGCAGGGCGGCGGGGACCGGATCGGCGTGCTCCCCGGCTCTCCACCGGTCGGCGGAAGAGTCGACGAGCGCCCGCGTGATCACGGCGAGCGCGGCGGACTCCTCCGCACGGAGGCAGACGTCCATGATCCGCGTCTCCACCGTCGGGGCGTGCCGCGACAGGCGGGCGTCGGAGTAGATCATCCCGGCGTCCAGGGAGACCCCGGTCCTGAGCATCGCCTCGGCCGCCGCGTCATACGCCGCCGCCGAGCCGAAGACCTCGTAGGCGCCGGCCGAGGGCCAGCGGCTCCAGGCCTGGTACCGATAGCTGGCGAAGCCCGTATCGATCCCCTGGAAGAGCGGCGAGTTCGCGCTGATCGCGAGGAGCACCGGGAGCCAGGGACGGATGCGGTCCAGCACCCCCACGCCCTCCTCGGCGGACTCGACGGCGACGTGGACGTGCAGTCCGCAGGTGAGCTGCTCCGTCATGGTGAGGCCGAAGCGCTCCTGCATACGGCGGTAGCGCAGTACGGGGGCGAGGTGCGATTCGAACGGGACGGTGCCCGTCGCCAGAGCGACCGCGCGGGCGCCGACCGTTCGCGCTGCGGTGTCCGCGGCCGCCCGCCCTCGACGTACGGTCGCGACGATCTCCTCGACCGTGGTCAGGGGTGGGCTCACGACCTCGATCTGCTCCTGCTTCACCTCGAACTCCAGGGCGGGGCCGAGAGGGTCACCGTCCGCGGTGGCCGCCGCCCGGACGATCCGTCCGGCGACCGGCACCGGGATCAGGGTCCGGGCGTCGACGAGGAGCAGCTCCTCCTCGATGCCGACGGTCCGCGGCGGACGCGCCGGGCCACCGGAGGTGCGGGAACCCTCACGCCGCTTCGAGGAAGGGCTCATGGCGATAGCCCGTGTCGTCGAGGATCGAGACCGTCGACTCGGGAACCTCCTGGAACACCCCCGGCAGGTCGTTCAGCGGTTCGGAGACGATGACGTGGGCGCGCCGGCCGAACGCCCGCAGCCGCTCGGCCTCGGGGTACATCTGGCGAAGGGTCTCGATGTCGGTCGAATGGTAGAGCGAGCGCGAGCGGCCGACGCTGGAGTAGCGGAAGGCCCACAGGGTGGTGCCGTCGGACACGGCGAAGGTCCCCTGCACCGGGAAACGGATGTCGTGCGCGTGCCCGATCCGCTCGGTCTCCCGGATCGCGGCCCGCATCCCCGCGATCGGATCGTCCTGCAGGCCGAGGGTCAGCGCGAGGTAGAAGAGCACCTCGGAGTCGGTGGTGCCCTGGATCTCCGGGTACAGGGAGGGGTCGACGGCGAGAGTGAGGTCGCGCTTGATCGTCAGGAAGTCCGCCAGGCCGCCGTTGTGCATGAAGAGCCAGTTCGCGTGCCGGAACGGGTGGCAGTTGGTCTGCTGGACCGGAGGGCCGGCCGCCGCGCGGACGTGGCTGAGGAACAGCGGGCTCCGGACCGTGCGGGAGATCTCGCGCAGGTTCTGATCGTTCCAGGCCGGCTCCATGCTGCGGAACAGGGTGGGCTTCGGAGGCTGCCCGGCATCGTCCGGGCCCGGCTCCGGATACCAGCCGAGACCGAAGCCGTCTCCGTTCACGGTCTCCGCACCCAGCGGTGAGTCCAGCGACTGCGCCACGAGGGAGTGCCGCGAGTCGAGGATCACCTCCGAGGGGTGCAGCGGTTCTCCTGCGTACGCCAACCACCGACACATGTCGACACCTCATCCCTGACCCGGTCGGGTCCTGGCCCGACGATACGATCGGTCGGCCGCCGGGTCGTCATCCGCCGCGGGTGATGCTGACCGTCCCACGCCGCGGGCGGGGCGCGATCTTCTCACCCGGCGAGGATGAGATCCCTCGGGAGCCGGCGGGAGGCCTTCCGCTTCCGCGTCCGACCTGGCTACTCTGCCGCTGAGCGCCGGAGCGGCGGGGTCGAAGGAGCGGGCGATGATCGATGACGGCACCCTCACCGCCGAGGCGCGGGTGGTCTCGCTGGACGGACGCCGCTTCCAGTTCGCCGGGCCGTTGGAGCCGGGCTTCGAGCCGGGAGGTTTCGTGACGCTGCGCCCGGCCACCGGAGCGCTCCAGCTCGGCCAGGTCGAGGACGTCGGGTTCACGATCGGCGGTGACGTGCACGGTGGTGGACGGATCCTGGGGGCGATCCCCGGGGAGGGCGGCGCCCCCGACAGCCGGCTGTCCGTCCCGTTCCCGATGGCCGACATGCGCCCGGCCGCGGCCTCGATGATCGCGGCGCTGTACGACGGCGTCGCGGCGTCGCTCGACATCGGGTCGCATCTCGTCGACGGCGACGTCCCCGCGCACCTGCTGCCGCGCCGCCTGAACCGGCACACGTTCTGGTGCGGTCAGAGCGGCTCGGGCAAGACGTATGCTCTCGGCGTGCTCCTCGAGCAGATCCTCCTGCGGACCGCCCTTCCGATGGTGATCTTCGACCCGAACGCCGACTTCGTCCGCATGCGCGAGTCCGATGGGGGGAGCGCGCCGCCCGCGGCCCGGCGCCTGCTGGCGGAGCGCGACATCCGTATCCTCCGGCCGACCGCCGACGGTGCGGATGCGCTGCGCGTGCGGTTCGTCGACCTTCCGATACAGTCCAGGGCGGCGGTGCTCCGTCTGCATCCGCTGGACGATCGGGCCGAGTACAACGAGCTGGTACGTCTGGAGGAGACGGTCGGCACGCTCGACTCGCACGCGGTGGTGCCGCGGCTGCTCGAACGGCGGACTCCGGCGGCCCTGGATCTCGCGGCCCGCATCCAGAACCTCGGTCTGATCGACTGGAACGTCTGGGCGCGGGGGTCGGAGCCCGTCACCGCGGTGATCGATGCGCGTCCGGATGCGACCGTGCTGGATCTCGGAGGGTTCACCGCTCCGGACGAGCCTCTGGTCGTGGCCCTGGCGGTGCTGGACGACCTGTGGGCGCAGCGCGAGCGACGGCGGCCGATCCTGATCGTCATCGACGAGGCGCACAACCTCTGCGCCCCCGACGGCGGCAGCCCGTTGCGCGCCCTCGTCCGGGAGCGCATCGTGCAGATCGCCGCCGAGGGCCGCAAGTTCGGCCTCTGGCTCCTGCTCTCCACGCAGCGGCCCTCGCGGATCGATCCGAGCATCCTGTCCCAGTGCGACAACCTCGCGCTCATGAAGATGACCTCGGCGGTCGACCTCGACGACCTCGCCAGGACGTTCGGGTTCGTCCCCGCGGGCATCCTCGCGCGGGCGACGGGGTTCCGCCAGGGCGAGGCCCTCTTCGCAGGGGGGTTCGCACCGGCGCCGTCGGTGGTGCGGGTGGGGGTACGCCTCACCCGTGAGGGCGGCGCGGACGTCCCGGTGCCGGTGCGGGGCGGCTGAGGTTCACAGCGGCTTCGCGCGGCGCTGCCGTTCCTCCTTGCGCGCCACCCGCGTCGCCTTCCGGTCGGCGTCTCTGGCCTCGATCAGCTCCTTGGCCTCGTCGATGTCCCCGGTCAGCGGGCGCCACAGTCTGGCGCGCGGATCGGCATCGATGAGGATGGTCCGCACCAGCAGCGTGAGCGGGACGGCGAGCAGAGCGCCGACGGGGCCGAGGATGACGGCCCAGAACAGCACGGACACGAAGGTGAGCGTCTGGTTCAGCGCCACGACGTTGGCCACCAGGAGGGGTTGCACGATGGACTGGACGATCACGTTGATGATGCCGTAGACGACGATGACCGCGATGCCGGTGGGCCAGCCGCCCGCGAGGAACCCGAAGACGGCCGGCGGGATGATGGCGATGAAGTAGCCGACGTTGGGGATGAAGCTGCAGATGAAGGACAGCAGCGCCCAGAGGAAGGCGGCCGGCACCTGGAGCACCGCCAGCGCGATCCAGTTCAGGGTGCTCTGCAGGACGCCGAGTCCCGTGGCGGCGATCATGTAGCGGCGCACGCTCGTGGCGAAGCCGGCGAAGGCCCCCACGAGGTCGGGACGGCGCGGACGCATCTGGTCCAGGAGTGCGGGCAGGTAGGCCCCGTCCATCGCCATCAGCATCACGAGGGTCAGGATCACGACGAGTCCGAACACGATCCCTGTCACGCCGCCGAGGAGCCCCGCGGCGAAGTCCAGGAGGTTCGACGGCTCGAGACCCGAGACGATCGTCTCCGCGGACGCCGCGTCGATCCCGAGGCCGGACAGCCACGCGCCGATGTTCGCGCCGATCTGCTGGAGCTGAGGCGTGTACTCCGGGATCAGCGTCGTGAACTGGGCGAGCGCGATGACCAGCGCCGCGGCGAACGCCGCCAGCAGGGCGAAGACGAGGAGCATGGCGATGACCGTCGCCGCGCCGCGGGGGACGCGGATCCGCTCCAGGACGGCGCGGATCGGGTGGGCGCAGATCGTGAGGACGAGAGCGAGCAGGACCGGTGCCGCGATCCCGCGCACGGCCCAGAGACCGAACGCGGCGGCTGCCGCTCCACCGCAGCCCATGAGGATGAACGCCACCCGGGGCGGGCCCGATGCGGTGGGGAGGGGATCGGCAGCCACCGGCGGGGCTGCGCCCCGGTCCGGAGCAGCGCCCGCCCCACGCCGCCAGAAGCGGAGGTTCATGGTCCGACCCCTGGCGCGGTGCTCATCCCGCCTGGAGCGCTCTGCGCTTCAGATCCGCGAACTCCTCGGCGGTGATCGCTCCGGCATCGAAGAGCGACTTCGCCTTCGCGATCTCGTCGACGGAGCTGGACCCCGCGACGCCCCGGATGTAGTCGTCCGTGGCCTGGCGGGTCTCGATCGCCTCCCGGGTGCTGCGTTCGGCCATGGAGCGCCCCCGGGCGATGAGGTACACGAACAGGGTGAGGAAGGGCACGAAGATCAGGAAGATCATCCACAGCGCCTTCAGCCAGCCGTTCAGGTCGGGATCGCGGAAGATGTCGCCGATCACGGTGAACAGCGCCATGAGGTAGGCGACGAAGACGAAGCCCCAGAAGAACAGCCAGAGGATGTCCCAGAAGGAGTACCAGAAGTTCATGATCCGCCCTTTCGTCATGTGACGAACCCAGCGTGGCCGGGCGGTCATCCGACGGCATCATCCGGGCGGGGTGATTCGGCGCACCGGGATATCACCCCGGCCGGGTGAGGCGGCGGCTGCGCGCGGAACGCCACCCTGATCTCACCATTCCGGGCCTCTCCTGGCCGTGTCGACGAGCGTCCGGAGCAGCGGCTCAGGACGACGAGGAGCGAACATGTCAACTGTCGACTCGCAGGCCGGAGGGACGCCGTCCGCGCCCACCGGCCGGGTGGCCGGACGGCCCAACTACATCAGCTGGGCCGCGCTCGCCCTGATGACCGTCTCCTCGGTCGCCAGTCTGCGCCCCGCCCCGACCATGGCGATCTACGGACTCGCCGCCGTCTTCCTCTACGTCCTGCCGGCGATCATCTTCCTGATCCCGACGGCACTGGTCTCCGCGGAACTGGCCTCCGGATGGTCCGGAGGCGTCGCCCGGTGGGTCGGCGAGGGCATCTCGCCGAACATGGGTTTCGTGGCCGCCTGGCACCAGTACGCGATGACGATCTTCTACTATCCGACGCTGCTCTCGTTCGTGGCCAGCACCCTCGCATACGTGATCTATCCGCCGTGGGCGTCGAGCGGCGTGTGGACGGCCGTGGTCATCATCTCCGTCTACTGGCTGGGCGTGATCATCGCGCTGCGCGGCGGCATCGGCGTCATCGCCAAGCTCGCCTCCAGCGGCGTGATGGTCGGCACCCTCATCCCCGGCTGCCTCCTGGTCGTCCTCGGGGTGATCTACCTGGGGCAGGGGAACGCGTCGGCGGCGCCGATGACGCCGGACCACCTGCTGCCCGCCTGGACCGGCATCGCCAGCATCGTCCTCATCGTCAGCAACTTCGGCGCCTACTCCGGGATGGAGATGAACGCCGTGCACGTCAACCGCCTCAAGGATCCGGGGAAGCAGTTCCCGAAGGCCATGTTCCTGGCGATGATCCTGGTGCTGCTGGTGCTGACCCTGCCGCCGCTGGTGATCAGCTGGTTCATCCCCGCGGAGGAGCTGAGTCTGACGGCGGGGGTGATGCAGGCGTTCGACGCGGTCTTCGCGCACTTCGGCATCCAATGGCTCACGCCGATCGTCGGTCTGGCCATCGTCTCCGCGTCCCTCGCCGGGTTCCTCACCTGGCTGTCCGGTCCGTCCAAGAGCCTGCTGCTGGCCTCGCGCGGGGGAGGGTACATGCCGCCGTGGTTCCAGAAGACGAACGCCGAGGGCGTGCAGATCAACATCCTCGCGGCCCAGGGCATCGTGACGACCATCCTGGCCCTGCTGTTCGCCTTCGTCCCGGCGGTGTCCGACGCGTACTGGATGTTCATGACCATCACGACCTCGGTCTATCTGCTCATGTACCTCTGGCTCTTCATCGCCGCGATGAACCTGCGCCGGCGCCAGCCGGATCACCCCCGGGGCTACCGCGCGCCGTTCCTCAACCTGCTCTGCGTGGTGGGCTTCACCGCCTCGCTCGCCGCGATCCTGATCAGCTTCGTGCCGCCGTCCCAGTTCGGTGACGGGAACCCCCTGATCTTCGTCGCCATCGTCGGCGGCGGAATCCTCCTGCTCGGCTTCGTCATTCCGTTCCTGCTCGTGAAGCTGCGGCGTCCGAGCTGGCAGGTCGCCCCGGCGACCACGTCCGAGGAGGCACCATCATGACCCATCGAATCATCTATTGGAGCGTCGGCGCCGTGATGGCCCTGCTCCTGGTGACGATGCTGATCACCTTCAATTACAACCGATCGACCGAGGAGGCCCTCGACAAGGCGCAGGAGCTCAACGTGGCCTTCCAGGAGGCCGGGTTGCCGGAGCTGCGGGACCCGGTCGAGGTGGCCAGGGTGCTCGGCACGGACGGCGGGTCGGTGTGCGACGCGGTGGAGCCGGGGGTGGGGCGCGGACTCGCGAAGCTGAACATGTCGGTCGGGGGTGCGTTCTTCACCCGCGCCGTCATCGCCGACCGCACCCTGGCCACCGGCCTGCTGGCCATCGTGCAGACCTACTGTCCCGACAGCATCCCCGACGCCGAGGACTTCATCGACGGCCTGAATCTCAGCGACACGATCCGCCGCTGAGTCGGAGGCCGGTGCGGAACCCGACGAGAGAGAAGACCTGATGTCCGAAGAGAAGCTGCGATCGACCATCCACGACCTCATGCCGCAGGCGCAGCGCGACCTCGCATCCATGGTGGCCTTCCGGTCGGTGCACGATGCGGAGCAGTTCCCGCCCGAGGAATGCCAGGGGATGATCGACTTCCTCGTCGACACCTTCCGCGACCTGGGCTTCCAGGACGTCCGGGGATACGAGACGCCCGACGGCAGCCAGGCGGTCTGCGGGCACAGACCGGGTCCGCCCGGCGCGCCGACCGTGCTGCTGTACTTCCACCACGACGTGCAGCCGCCGCTCGACGACGCGGCATGGGACAGTCCGGTGTGGGAGCTGACGGAGCGGAACGGCAGATGGTTCGGACGGGGAGCGGCGGACTGCAAGGGGAACATCGCGATGCACCTCACCGCGTTGCGCGCGCTCGGCGACGATCTCCCGGTCACCGTCAAGATCGTGGGGGAGGGCTCGGAGGAGCAGGGCACGGGAGGCCTGGAGGCGTTCGTCCCCGAGAACGCCGATCTGCTGCGGGCCGACGCGATCCTGGTCTGCGACACCGGCAACTTCGCGGTCGGAGTGCCGAGCCTCACCACCAGCCTGCGGGGCATGACCAAGGTCGTCCTCACCGTCCGCGCCCTCACCAGTCCCATGCACTCCGGCATGTTCGGAGGCGCCGCGCCGGACGCGCTCGCCGCGCTCATCGCTATCCTCGCCACTCTCCGTGACGAACGGGGGAACACGACCGTGACCGGGGTGGACGCCTCGCAGCGGTGGGACGGCGCCCGGTACGATGCCGAGCGGTTCCGTGCGGATGCGAACGTCATCGAGGGGGTGGACCTGCTCGGCGACGCCGTCGCCGACATGGTGTGGGCGCGCCCGACCGCGACGGTCCTCGGGATCGACTGTCCCGACGTCGTCGGCTCCTCCGCCGCGATCCAGGGCTCGGCCCGTGCGCGGATCGAGCTCAGGATCCCGCCGGGCACCGACCCCGCCGAGGCGCAGGAGGCCCTGATCGCGCACCTCACCGCCGCGGCACCGTGGAATGTGGAGGTCGAGATCGAGCCGGAGGCGGAGGGGGCGCCGTTCCAGTCGACGCTCGCCGGCCCGGGCTTCGAGACGATGCGTGCGGCGATGCACGACGCGTACGGTCGCGAGCTCATCACGCAGGGTCAGGGAGGATCGATCCCGCTGTGCGCCGTGTTCGCCGAGACGTTCCCCGACGCGGAGATCATGCTGATGGGGGTCGAGGAACCGCTGTGCCTCATCCACGCGCCGAACGAGAGCGTCGATCCCACCGAGATCGAGAACATGGCACTCGTCGAGGCGCTCTTCCTCGAACGGTACGCGGCGGCTGTCGCGGGCGATGCCTGAGCGCACCGGTCCGCGCGGACGCAGAAGGGAGTGGCGATGAGCAGCACACCGACCGCAGCGCGGACCGGAGGGGTGCTCGCGGCGACCTGCCTGTCGACCCTCGTGGTCAACGCCAACACGTCCGCCGTCAGCATCCTGCTTCCGGCGATCAGCGAGGACACCGGCATGTCCGTGACCGACCTGCAGTGGGCGGTCACCGGGTACTCCCTCGTCGGAGCGGCCGTCATCATCACGTCCGGCTCGCTCGGCGACGTGTTCGGTCGCCGACGCGTCTTCCAACTGGGCCTGCTCCTCTTCGTCGCCTCCTGCGTCCTCATCGCGCTGTCGCCGAACGGGGGGATGGTGATCGCGGGCCGGATGATCCAGGGCGCGGCGGGTGCGACGATCCTCGCCTGCGGCATGAGCCTGCTGTCGGTGGCGAACAGCGGTCAGGCACAGCTGCGCGCCGTCTCGCTGTGGGGGGCGGCGGCCGCGGTCGGTGCGGCGGCGGGACCGCTGCTGGGGGGCCTGCTGGTCGGGATCACCGGCTGGCAGGGCCTGTTCTGGGTGGATGCCGTCGTCGGCGTCGTGTGCATCGTCATCACCGCCGCCACGGTGTCCGAGTCCCGGGATGAGAACCGCTCGCACTCGATCGACTACGCCGGCACCGCCCTGGTCGCCCTCACCCTCGCTCCGATCATCCTCGCCATGAGCAAGGGGGCCGAGTGGGGCTGGGGCTCGCCGGCGACCCTCGGGTCCCTCGCCCTCGGGGTCGTCGCCGGCATCGCGTTCGTGCTCGTCGAGCGCCGGGTGAAGGTCCCGCTCCTGGATCTCGCCCTGCTGCGAAACCGGGTCCTGGTCGGCTCCACGGTCGCGATCCTGATCGGCGCCGGCACCGTGAACGCCCTGATGTACCTCCTGAGCCTGTACTTCCAAGACCCGGCGAGCCTCGGATTCAGTCCGCTCCAGGCGGGTCTGGCCACGTTGCCCGCCACGGTCGGCCTCGTCCTGGTCGCGCCCCTCGTGCCTCGCCTCGCCGCACGTCTGGGCGGCAGACAGGTCGTCGGCGCCGGATTCGCCATCTCCGCGGCGGGCTTCGCGGTCATCGGCTTCACCGGCGCCTCCTGGACGTACGCCGTCTTCGTCCTCCCGCTGATCGCCGTCGCGGTCGGCATGGGACTCTCGAACGGCCCTGCGTCGTCGGCGGCGACGGCGGCGGTGCCCGCGAATCAGGTCGGCGAGGCGTCCGGCGTCTCGAACATGGCGCGGTACATCGGCGCCGCCGTGGCCACGGCACTCGCGGCGTCGATCTACGGCTCGGTGATCGCGTCTCGGACCGCAGGCGGCGTCGACGCGTCCGACGCGCTGGCGGACGGTCTGGCGGCGACCTCGTGGGTGATGGCGGGATTCAGCCTCGCCGGCGTGCTGATGGCCGTCGTCATGGGGCGGCACCGTCCGGCGGAGGGAACCGTCGCGGATGCCGCCGCCGCGGCCGCGGCGATCAGCATCACCCTGCCGACCTCGGCGACGGCGTCCGGCGACGGGGAGCCAGCCGGGGGTCCGGCGGGCCGGGCACGCTGACGGCTCGCCGGGTCGGGATCCGGCGCGCCGACCCCGTCACTCGTACGCGCCGTCGACGGCGCTGTCGAGCTCGTCCTGATCGACGGAGAGCTCGCGCCGCGTCACCCGGGTCGCGTGGACCAGCAGCTCCTCGACCTCGGCCGCGTCGGCGGGGTCGACGACGAAGACGATGCCCGCGCTTCCTGCGTCCAGGGTCTCGCTGATGGCCTCGAGGTCTTTGGAGGGCGTCTTTCGGCCGATGTGCCCGGCGACGGCTCCGATACCGGCGCCGGCCCCTCCGGCGGCCACGACGGCCGTGCCCACGGCGACGGCGGGGAACAGCGCGAGCGCGAGCCCGCTCGCGAGTCCGATGGCCAGGCCCTTGCGGGCTCCGTGGCTCCTGCCGCCGTCATCGCGCTCGACGATCGTGAGCCTGCCGTCCAGCGCGCGGGCGATCACCGCCGCGTCGAGCGGCCCGTGTTCGTGCCTGTCATCCTCTCGGTAATGCGCGCGGATCGCGCCGAAGTCCTCGACGGCGCGCTCCTGGTCGGCGTACTGCGCCGCGACCGCGACATAGGTCTCGTCGGACATGGGTCACTCCTTCTCGTCAGCATCGACATCACGGGACCCGGCGGGTCGTCCCCGCGCTGGTCACGCGAAGCCTAGGACCGCGCGGGAGTCCGCGACATCCTCCCGATGAGGTGACGTCCGACGGGGGAGCACGGGGCCGCGAGGCGCTACTCGCACTCCCCGAGGAACCCGAGATAGCACACGGCCTCATGCGTGACGGCCGGCTCGGCATCGTCGTTCGAGACCTGGCGCGTCGCCGTCTCCGGCGTCCGGGTGAGGTGCCCGAAGTCGCCGAGGGAGGCCACGTACATCCCGTCCGCGTCCTCCGCGATCATCCGGTCGATCTCGGTACGGTGCTGCGCGCACAGGTCCGCGGACGCCGGGACGAGGTCGACCCCGGCGCATGCTCCCGCGTACTCGGCCTCCATGAGCCCGATGCAGTCCGTCCAGTCCTGGTCCACCGCGCACGGGCTCACGCCGTCGTCGGCGACGAGGTACTTACCGGTCTCGTACTCCTCGCTATGGAAGGTCTCGGGCTTCTCCGGTACGTCGATCTTGGTCCAGTGGCGTGCGGTCGCGAAGGCGAACACCGTCACGATCGCGGCGATCAGGAGCAGCGCGCCCACGATGCCCAGCGTCACCCAGAGTCCGACCCGGCTCTTCCGCTCCGGGCTCTCCGCGGGTGCGGGGGGCCACGGGTCGGCGGCGGGTGCCGGCGGGGGTGCCGCGGCGAAGGCCGGCGCGGCGGCGACGGGGAGCTCGTGTCCTCCGAGCGGTGCCGCCGCCGGGGCGGTCGGCGCCGGCGCCGTGGTCGCGAGGAAGTAGTCGTACCAGGCCCGGCTCGCCTGCTCGTCCGCGGCGACCTGCTGCGCCTCGGCATCGGTGAGCACGAGGCCCCAGGCCTCACGGGTCGGTGCGTGGAGCAGGGCGGAGCGGAAGTCTTCGAACGACACGGGCATGTTCGCAGAATATCGGCTTTGCTCCCGGGAGCCCGGCGGTCATCCGATGTCCGCGGCTCCTGGAACAATGACGAGGTGATCGGTATGAAGTCCTTCTGGAACGCGTTGCCCACCGAGGGACGCTGGCTGCTGTCGACCGTGGCGATCCAGACCCTCGGGCGGGGGATGACGCTGCCGTTCACGATCATCTACCTCCACGAGGTCCGCGGCTTCGACCTCGGGTTCTCCGGAGCGCTCATGAGCCTCATCGCGATCACGGGGCTCGTGGTCACGGGTCCCGGTGGCACGCTCATCGATCGCTTCGGCGCCCGGCGCGTGCTGATCGTGGGACTGCTGGCGATGATCGCGGGGTGCACGCTCCTCGCCTACGCCACGCATCCCGCCGTCGCGACCGTCGCGGTCGTGCTCATCGGGATCAACTTCGGGGTCTCCTGGCCCGGCTTCAACGCCCTCATCGCCTCGGTGGTCGACGGCGAGGTCCGTCAGCAGTACTTCGGCGTGAACTTCGCCCTCGTCAACCTCGGCATCGGCGTTGGCGGGATCATCGGCGGCTTCTTCGTCGACGTGACGGAGCCGTCGACGTTCACCACGATCTTCCTCATCGACGCGGCCACGAGCCTCATCCCGCTCGCTCTGCTCCTCGGCCCGCTCCGGCACGTGCGCACCCAGGCGGACCCGGACCCGGCCGTGACCACCGAGGGCGGTTACCGGGAGATCCTGCGGCGCCCTGCGGTGCTCTGGATGACGCTGCTGACCTTCTTCTCCGTCTTCATCGGCTACGGACAGATCGAGGCGGGCTTCCCCGCCTACGCCCGTCAGATCGCCCAGGTCTCGACCGCCGTCGTCGGCATCTCGTTCGCGGTGAACACGGCCGTCATCGTGCTGCTGCAGTTCGCCGTCCTCCGGCTCATCACCGGGCGCCGGCGCACCAGGGTCATGCAGGTCATGGCCCTCATCTGGGCCGTCTCCTGGGTCATGCTCGGCGCCGCGGGCCTGCTTCCCGACTCGGTCACGGCTGCGATCGCCGTCATCGCGTTCATGGGCGTGTTCGCCTTCGGGGAGACGATGATGCAGCCGACGATCCCGGCCATCTACAACGATCTCGCGACGGACCGCACCCGCGGGCGCTACAACGCCCTCAACTCCGCGGCCTTCCAGGGCGGTGCCATCCTCGGTCCGCTCGTCGCGGGCGTCCTCCTCGGCGTCGGCGTGAGCGGTTGGTTCATCGCGGTCATGGTCGCGGGCAGCCTCGCCGTCGGCGTGCTGGCGGTCGTACTGGAGCGGGTGCTCCCGGCAGCGGCCAACGGCAGCAGCGCCGAGGTCCATCGAACGGACGAGGTCGAACGGACGCCGCCGGTCTAGGCTCCGAGCATGGCCCTCGAACCGCTCTTCCTCCGTCTCGACCGGATCGCGGGTGGGCGGCAGGCCGGTGTGCTGATCAGCGACGCCGGTCGCACCCATCCGCGGACCGTCCGTGCCTTCACCTGGATCCTCTGGCTGCTCGTCGCCGAACTGGTGCTCGGGGTCGGCGCCGTGGTGGTCGCCCTGGTGCTCGCCGCCGACGGCGACAGCGTGCCGTTCGCCGTGTGGATGCGCACCCTCGTGGTGCTGGCGATGACGGCGACGCTGTTCTACTTCGCCTGGCGCGCGCGCCGCGGATGGCGTTGGGCCTACCTCCGGCTGCGGTTGTTCGCGCAGATCTTCCCCGTCATCACGCTCGTCATGGCGGCGATCCCCGGCCTCTACCCGGTCTGGATGGTCACCGAGCAGATCGTCTTCAGCCTGATCATGATCGGCATCGCGGACTTCCTCACCAGCGACCACATGCGGGCGGTCTTCGCGAAGGACGCCGACGCGGATAGCACGCCGGCGGGGTGAGACGCCACTCCCTTCCCGCCGAGACCGCGGTCACTCCACACTCGGAGGAGCTGCACGGCGGGAGGAGAGACGCATGGCGCGACTGGTGCGAGTGGTACCCGGCCAGGACCCGGGTTTCACACGGAAGCGGACGAGCTCGGGATTCCGGTACGTCGATCCGACGGGGGAGCCGGCGCCCGAGGCGGATCGCGAACGCATCAGCGACCTGGTGATCCCGCCGGCATGGCAGGACGTGTGGATCGCGGCCGACCCGCTCGCGCACATCCAGGCCGTCGGGATCGACACCGCCGGGCGCAAGCAATACCTGTATCACCCGCTCTGGCGGGTCTCCCGCGACCGTCGCAAGTTCGTCCGTGCGCTGGACCTCGCCGCAGCTCTGCCCAGCGCTCGGGCGCAGGTCACCAAGGCGCTCAAGGAGGACGGGCAGACGAAGGAGCGCGCCCTCGCGATCGCCTTCCGCCTCCTCGACGACGCCGCGCTGCGGATCGGTTCGGAACGCTACCTGGCGCGTCACGGCAGCCGTGGCCTGACCACGCTCCGCCGCCGCGATGTCCGCATCGACGGCGGCGACGTCGCCCTCTCCTTCCCGGCGAAGAGCGGACAGACTGCCGCGATCGAGATCACCGACGAATCCCTCGCCGAAGCCCTCACCGACTTCGCGAGCGGTGCCTCGACCGCCTTCCTCCTGGCGTACCGGAAAGGCCGGCGGCGGGTGAAGATCACGCCCGCCGAGGTCAACACGTACCTCAAGGAGGTGCTCGGGGCCAGCTTCTCGGCCAAGGACTTCCGGACGCTGCACGGCACGATCATCGCCGCAGACGCCCTCGCCCGCATCGGAGCCCTCGACCGCCGCGGTCAGCGGAACCAGGCCGAACGTCTCGCGGTGCAGGCGGCGGCGACCGCCCTCGGCAACACGACCGCGGTCGCCCGCAACAGCTACATCGATCCCCGTGTGTTCCGGCAGTACGGTCGGGGGCGGACGCTCGACCTCGACGTGACCCCCGAGACGGCGATCCGGCGACTGCTGGGTGGACCGGAGACGTCGCGGAAGGTCAACCGGCGAGGCACAGGGCGGCGCGGCTGAACGCGCCGACGCTCCCCGGTCGTCCCCGGGAAGATGCCAGGATGGGGGGATGCACACCGCGAACCTGACCCGTGAGGAGACCGCGGCGCGATCCGCTGCGATCACCCTGCACCGCATCCGCGTCGAGCTGGACCTGACCGGAGCCCCGGAGCGAGCGCGCACGGGCTTCCCGACCACGACCGTCCTGGAGTTCGATGCGACCGTCCAGAGCACGTGGCTGGACTTCATCGGCGAGGAGGTCGTCCGCGTCGAGGTGAACGGGGAGCAGCGGGACGTCGTCTACGACGGGGCGCGCCTGACGATCGACGGCCTCGCGGCCTCGAACGTCGTCCTGGTCGAGGCGGTCGGTGCCTACAGCCGGTCGGGGGAGGGTCTGCACCGGTTCCACGACCCGGCAGACGACCGCACCTACCTGTACACCCAGTACGAGCCCGCGGACTCCCGCCGGGTGATGGCCTGCTTCGAGCAGCCGGACATGAAGGCTGAGTACACCTTCGTCGTCGACGCGCCGTCCGGGTGGGAGGTGCTCTCGAACCAGTCGCCGGCTCACGTCGACCTCGGCGTCGGCGTGCAGCGGGTGCAGTTCGCCCCCACCCTGCCGATCTCGAGCTACATCACGGCGATCGCGGCCGGCCCCTATGCCCGCGTCGACGGGGAGTGGACCAGAGACGAGCAGCAGGTCGCCCTCGGGGTGTTCGTCCGCCGCTCGCTCGTCGATCACCTCGAGGCCGACGAGATCCTCGAGGTCACCCGGCAGGGGCTCGACTTCTTCACCGACGCCTTCGCCTATCCCTATCCGTGGGGCAAGTACGACCAGGTCTTCGTCCCTGAGTACAACCTCGGTGCGATGGAGAATCCCGGTCTGGTCACCTTCACGGAGGGCTACCTCTCGCGCGGCGCCGCCACCGAGGCGCAGCGGGCGAGCCGGGCCAACACGATCCTCCACGAGATGGCGCACATGTGGTTCGGCGACCTCGTCACGATGACGTGGTGGGACGACCTCTGGCTCAAGGAGTCGTTCGCCGACTACATGGGCTCGCACGCCTCGGCGGTGGCCACCCGGTTCCACGACGCGTGGGTGACGTTCGCCATGCGTCGCAAGGCCTGGGCCTATCAGCAGGATCAGCTCCCCACGACCCACCCCATCGTCGCCGACATCCCCGACCTCGAGGCCGCGAAGCTGAACTTCGACGGCATCACCTACGCCAAGGGCGCTTCGGTGCTGAAGCAGCTGGTCGCCTTCGTAGGCGACGAGGCGTTCTTCGAGGGGGCTCGCCGGTACTTCGCCGCCAACGCCTTCGGCAACACCACTCTCGACGACTTCCTCGTCGAGCTCAGCGCGGTCTCCGGCCGGGACATGACCGACTGGGCGGCCGCCTGGCTGCAGACGACGGGCGTCTCGACGATCTGGACGGAGACCGACGCCGACGGAGGACACCACCTCGTGCAGGACGACGTCCGTCCGCACCGCCTGCGGATCGGGCTGTACGACCGCGTGGATGGCCGCATCGTGCGGCGGGAGCAGCGGGAGCTGGACCTGATCGGGGAGCGCGTGGACATCGACCTCCCCGAGGCCGATCTCGTGCTGCTCAACGACGACGACCTCACCTATGCGAAGGCGCGCCTCGACGAGCGGTCCCTCCGCACCGTCGAGGAGTCGCTGTCCGACATCGAGGACCCGCTCGCCCGTGCGCTCGTGTGGTCGTCGCTCTGGAACGCCACCCGTGACGGCGAACTCGACGCGGCTCGCTTCGTCGCGATCGTGCGGGCGCACGCGCCGCGGGAGTCGAACGGCGGTCTGCTGGCCGCAGCGCTCCTCGACGCCGCTTTCGCGCTGCGGCATTTCGTCCGCGACGACCGACGCGACGCGGAGCAGCGCGCCTGGACCGAGGCCACGTGGTCGACGCTGCAGCAGGCGGACGCCGGCAGCGACGCCCAGCTCTCCTGGGCGCGCGCGCTGGCGGCGGCCTCGGCTTTCGATGACATCCATCACGCCGAGGTCCGTGCCCTGCTCGACGGCGATGTGCCCGAAGGGCTCGTCGTGGATCCCGACCTGCGCTGGCAGCTCCTCACGGCCCTCGTGTCGACCGGCCACGCCGATCTTGCGGACATCGCTGCGGAGGAGGAGCGGGACGACACCGGCGACGGACGCACCGCCGCCCGCCGCGCTCGCGCCTCCGTCCCCGACGCGGCGGTGCGCGCGGCCGCCTGGACGGCCGCGTGGGACGACCGGTCGCTCACCAACGACCACCTCGATGCCGAGATCGGGGGCTTCCGCGCCGGCGGCCGCCGCGAACTCATCGAGTCCTTCGACGAGGAGTACTTCGAGCGGATCGGGACCGCGTGGTCGGAGCGGAGCATCGAGATCGCTCGTCGCCTGGTGATCGGTCTGTTCCCCGCGCGGTCCTCGCTGGACCTGGTCGATGCCTGGCTGTCGGCCACCCCCGAGGCCCCGGCGGCGCTGCGACGACTCCTCATCGAGCAGCGCGACCACCTCGCGCGTGACCTGCGGGTGCGGGGCGCTCAGGGCTGACCGACAGCGATCCCGGCAGCGGTCAGCGCCTCAGGCTCTTCGCGATGGCCTTGCCCTCAGGGGACTCTGCCAGCGTGTCCCAGAGGTGCGGAGCTCAGCGACACGTACACCCCTGGCGCGCCCTGCTCGCCGCAGCCGTCCCCGTAGGACACGACGCCGATCTGGTAGGCGGTGTCGCGCGCCGGAGGTCGGCGGAAAAGCGGCCCGCCGCTGTCTCCCTGGCAGGAGTCCTTGCCGACGACGCCGGCACACATGTTCACTCCCGGGCGGAAGGAGTCGTAGCTGAGCTCGCACTCCTCCGTCGCGAGCATCGGCACCTGGACCTGACGGAGCCGGTCCGGGAAGTTCCCGAGAGCGGTGTCGGTGTTGCCCCAGCCGATGACCGTCGCCGACTGTCCAGGACGGAGGAGGGCGTCCGTCCCCTTGGTGGGCAGCTTCACGGGCACGATGCCCGAGACCGGGCGGTCGAGCGTCACGAAGGCGAGGTCGTAGGCCTCATCCCCCTGGAGGTACCGCGGGTGCACGACGACCGGGCCGCCGGCGTCCGCGCCGGCGAGACCGCGATCCTGACCCTGACTGCCGTCGGACAGCACGGTGCGGCCGACCGTCACCGTCACTCCGTCCACGTCGGGCACCGGGAGCCCGCTGAGGGGGTCGGCGCCCGTGACGCAATGCGCGGCGGTCATCACGACGCGCGGCGCCACCAGCGAGCCGCCACAGAAGGCCTCGCCGGCGAACTGGAGGGACGCCATGA
Source organism: Microbacterium sp. NPDC057658 (assembly GCF_042799975.1). NCBI lineage: Bacteria > Bacillati > Actinomycetota > Actinomycetes > Micrococcales > Microbacteriaceae > Microbacterium > Microbacterium sp. NPDC057658. The sequence goes on from NZ_JBHVHT010000001.1 coordinate 2,040,588, forward strand.
ACGGATAGGCGTCGTTCGGCACCGCCGTGCCTCCGATGATCCGCGAGCTGGCCCGTTCCTCGCGGTCGCCGGAATCGTCGTCCGCCCGTGCCGTCGCCGTCGTGCCGACGAGGCCGGACGCGACGAGGGCGACGCCGGCGAGGGCGAGCCCGATCCTCTTCCTGCTCTGGTGAACTCCGGTCATCATCATGAGGACTGTTCCTTTCGTGACAGGTAACACGTTACGAGCGCCCAGTACAGCATCCGGTCACGACCGGAGCAAGAGTGCCCCGGTATCCTGGCCCGCAGTCAGGAGGCGCGGCCGGCCGCGTCCTCCACGGTCATGCCCATCACGGTCCGCACGATCCATGGATGGGCGTGGTCATCGGCGATGTGGCTCATGCCGAGCTTCTCCGCCACGCCTCGTGACGCCTGGTTCTCGGGGTGGATGATGGCGGTGAGGAGTATCGGCGCGAACGTCTGCGCGACGAGGTCGACGCAGGCGCGCGCCGCCTCGGTCGCATAGCCGCGCCGCTGGCGGTCGGCGCGGACGTGATAGCCGACTTCGAGGACGGGGGAGTCGTTCACCGACTGCCAGGTGAGACCGCAGTCGCCGAGGAACTCCCCGTCGTGCGTCTCGATGATCCAGAGACCGTGGCCGTCCTCGCGGTAGCGCTGCTGCATGCGCGCGATCCACGCGGCGGCTTCGGTTCGCGACTTCGGCGCCGGGTAGTAGGCCATGACTTCCGGATCCCCGAGGAGCGCCGCCATCTCGTCGAGGTCGTCGGCGGTCATCTCCCGGAAGGCGAGCCGCGGCGTCGGGGCGGGCAGGAGGCGTCGCGGTGCGGTCACAGATCCACGGCGTCGCCGGGTTCGAGCACGAGGAACTCGCCGCCGCCCTGCTCGGTCGCCCACTGCAGCCGCTGGCGGTGCATGTTCTTGCCGATCACGGACAGGGTCATGTCGTGCGTGCCGAACGCGCGGCGGGGCTTCACGGCGAGCACGTAGTCGATGGCTTCCCCGATCTTGAGCCACGGGGCTCCGAGCGGCGCGGCGAGGGTGCCGACCTCGACGCCCTCGGGCACCGCATAGGAGTCGCCGGGGTAGTAGAACGTGTCGTTGACGAGCACGCCCACGTTGTCGATGGTCGGGATCGACGAGTGGATCACCGCGTGCGTGCCGCCGAAGAAGCGCAGGGTGAAGGCGCCGACCTCCACGGTGTCGCCGGGGGAGACGACGGTGACCTCGTAGCCCTCCGCCGCCTTCGCCACGCCCTCCGGCCCGAAGATGGGGGTGCCTGGGGCCGCGCGGAGGATCCGGTCGAGGTGCTCCGGCGTCCAGTGGTCGGGGTGCTCGTGCGTGAGCACGATGGCGACCAGTCCGCTGAGATCGTGCAGCGGGGCGGTGAAGGATCCGGGATCGATCAGGAGGGTGTCGTCGTTCTGGTCCAGGCGAAGGGTGGCATGTTCGAACTTGGTGACGCGCATGAGAAGAGTCAACTCCTTCCCGGGGTCTGCGGCAAACGGAAATCGGCGCGCCACGCCCGGGATCTCGGGTGAAGCGGCCTCGATTTGGCGCAGTGAGAATCGCCGTGGCATACTTGAACGGTTGTCGCGGAACGGAAAAGTTCCGCAAGACGGCCCCATCGTATAGCGGCCTAGTACGCCGCCCTCTCACGGCGGTAACGCGGGTTCGAATCCCGCTGGGGTCACACAACACGACGAAAGCCCTCCGGTTCTCCGGGGGGCTTTCGTCGTTCCCGAGCGTGCGCGTCAGTCGTCCGCGCAGCGACAGGGTCCGGAACGCGCGAGCCCGGAGCGGCACGAGCATGAGCGCCATCATCGCGCCACCGGCCACGACGAACGGCACCCAGAGGGCGGTGACGGTCGCGAGCGCGCCGAAGCCCGCCATCGCGAGCGGCATCAGGCAGTCGTCGCCGAGCCGGGTGAGGGAGCCCATCCGGCCGAGGAACGCGGTGTCCACCGTCGCGGCGAACGTCGCGCTCAGCAGCACGGAGGCGTATCCCGCGGTGGCGCCGACGACGGTGGCGGCGACGGCCACCGTCCAGACGGGGCCGAACCCGAGCGCGACGATGCCCGCTCCCTGGACGAGGAGAGCGCCGAATCCTCTCCGCGCCTCGTGGCGCGGCCGCCATCTCGCGACCGCGGCAGCGCCCACGGCGGCGCCGAGGCCGAGGAGGCCCTCGAACAGGCCGACCGCGGGAGCCCCCCAGCCTTCGGCGTGCGCCCGCAGGGCCAGGCCGATGCCGACGGCCGGGCCGACCGCGAGGTTGAGCCCGGAGAGGGCGATGACGAGCGTGCGCGTCGTGGGGTTCGCCCCGAGGTGCGCGAACGCCGCGCCGATCGCGCGCAGGGACGACGTGCGCGGGGCCCTGGCGAGCCGGAACCGCGGGCGCAGGCCGATCGCCAGGAATCCGACGACGAGGGCGAAGGTCACCGCGTTCGCCGATGCGCTCCCCGCGAGACCGGCCTGGGCGACGAGCAGGCCGCCCAGAGCGGCGCCCCCCATCGTGCCCAGGCGTGATGCCGTCTGGATGACAGCCGCATAGGAGGGGAGATCGTCGGTGCGTACCAGCTGTCGCCCGATGGTGCCGGCCGAGGGTTCGTAGAACGCGTCGCACACCCCGAACGCCATGGCGGCGGCGAGCAGGACGGGCACGGTGGGCGCGTGCGAGACCGTCCACACGGCGGCGGCGACGAGCACCCCCACGCGCACCGCGTTGCAGACCATCATCACCCGGCGGGCGTCGGCGCGATCCGCGATGACTCCTCCGAAGAGCAGGACCAGGGCGCGCGGAATCGTGCCGGCGGCGACGATGAGTCCGGCGAGGGCGGGGGAGGCGATCTGCACGGCCGTCCACGCCACCGCGATCGTCCACACGGCGTCGCCGGCATCGGACAGGGCCTTCACGCCGATCCACGCGTGCACCATCCGGTCGCGCCGGAACGCAGGAGGGGCCGAGAGCTCGAGGGGCGGGGTGAGTGCGGTCATCACGGTTCCGTGGGGAACGCGTGGGCGAAGAAGAACACGGGCGTGCGCTCCTGGCCGTCGTCCTCGTCGATCGATGCCTGCCAGTCCCGCAGCGCCTGCAGGACGCGTGCGGAGAGATCGCGCAGCTCGTCCGGGGTCGCCCAGGCGGTGGCCTCCGTGTTGGAGGCGTCGTAGTCCGCCACGGCGGGATCGCCTCGGCGGCGGTGCCAGCGCTGCAGACGGTCGATCTGCATACGGATGCCCTGCCGCTGTGCCTCCCGGGCGAGGAGCGCATCGCCGGGGGAGTCGGCGAAGTCCTCCACCGACCAGGTGAGGCCCCGCCGTGCGACCGTCCACCAGCTCGTGCGCCGATCGCCGGTCGGGTCGGGGGCACGCGCGACGATCCCGGCGCGCTCGAGCATCCGGAGGTGATGGCTGATGCTGCCGACCTGGCTGTCGAGCGCGCGGGCGATCGCCGTCACCTGCGACGTGCCGTAGAGCAGGAGGTGGTCGTAGATGCGACGTCGCAGCGGATGGTGCACGGCGGTGATCACGGAGATGTCTTCCACGCCCCGAAGGCTATGCAGCGGTTCGGAGACGCACAAGACTTCTTGTATACCTCGGAAAGTCGGGTTAGTCCTCCGCGCGGGGCTCAGCGGACGCGGCCCTCCGGCGCCGTCGGCCGCGGCGGACGAGCCAGACGACCAGGACGACGACGGCGGCCACCGCGAGCCAGGGGAGGAGGAAGCCGAACGCGATCACCAGGGCGTTGAGCGAGACGACCAGACCATTCCATCCGGCCCGCAACCCGTCGCCGAAGCCCGCGGGGTCCGCTGCGGCCGGAGCGTCCGCCCGCGACAGCTCCACCGTGAGGGTCGACAGGGCCACCTGATCCTCCAGTGCGGCGAGCTGCTGTTCGTACGACTCGAGCTGCGCCTGGCGATCGGTGAGTGCGACCTCGGCCTCGATGAGATCGGCGACCGAGCCCGACTGGCTCATGAGCTCCGTGAGCCGCTGCACCGAGGCGCGGGTCGACTCCACCCGGGCGCGGAGATCGATCGCGGTGGCGGTGACGTCCTGCTTCGTGACGGAGGACGACAGGACCTCCCCGGTGTCGCCGAGGGCGGCGATCACGGTGGTCAAGTCTTCGGCGGGGACGCGGACCGTGATCCAGCCGTACCCGGAATCCGCAGGGACCCGCTCGGCGGGAGCATCCGTCGCGAGCGCCTTACCGACCTCGGTGCTCTCGACGTAGCCGCCGTGTTTGACAGCGAGGTCGCCGATGGCGGCGGCGGCATCGGCGATGTCCTTCACCCGCAGAGAAGCCTGGGCCGTGGCGACGATCTCCCTGGCATCCTCGGCGGATGCCGCCGCGTCCGATCCGACGGCCCCAGGGAGGGTCGCCCCTTCGACGGCCCGGTCCGGCACGGCCGAGCCCGCCTCGTCGGTCGACCAGCCCACGACGCCGTCCGCGATGGATACGGACGAGCCGCCGCCTCCCACGGCACCGAGGATCGGCGGCGTCACCAGGACCCCGACGACGAAGGCCGCCGCGATCCCGCCGGCCGTGAGCCACCGGCGTCGACGTCTCCTGGCGCGCTCTGCGCGCGGCGGAACCGGCGGCCGCTCACCCTGGATCTCGCTGAAGACGGCGTCCTCGATCCGCGCGACGGTCGCGTCGGACACGGGCGGGAGGCTCTGCTGCGGGGTCTGGTCGTTCATGCGTCCCTCACTTCCTTGACGGCGCCGCGCAGCTGGGTGCGCACGCGCGAGAGACGGTTCCGGACGACGGCGTGCGTCACGCCGAGCTCGTCGGCGGCGGCCTGATAGGCGTAGCCCTCGGACGCGCACAGCCGGAAGATCTCCCGGTCGAGCTCGTTCAGGGTGCCCACCTCCGCGGCGATCCGCGCGGCGAGCGCCGCCGTGATCACCTGGTCCTCGACGCTGACGACGTCGGGGAGCTGGTCGTCGGCCGCGTCCGTCGTGTGCGCCTGGTCGCGGCGCCGCTGACGCAGACGGTTCGCCGCTTGGAAGCGGCAGATCGTCGCGAGCCAGGGGAGGATCGATTCTCCCTGCAGCTCCAGGCCCGGAAGCTTGCGCCAGGCGACCACGAAGGTCTCCTGCGTCACATCCTCCGCGTCGGCGGCGGCGCCGAGGATGCCGTGGGCGATCCAGTACACGGGGCGCACGTGGGCGCGGTACAGCGCGCGGAAGGCGCTCTGGTCGCCGGCCGCCGCCTGGGCGGCCCAGCGCTGGTCACTCGTCTGTCCGGGCATCCTGGTTCCGTTCGGTGTCTCTCCCTGGAGAGTGTCGGCGGATGTCCCATCGTCTCAGCACGGACGCGGATCCGCCGTCGTGTGTCGACTTCCTCGTCCCGATGACCCCCACCTCCGGTAGCATGGCCCGGGCGAGAGGGAGTATCCCGAATCCGCGCGTAACGTCATCACGAGCACCGACATCGCTGCTCCGGGCGCGCGCCGCACATCTGCGGGGGAGAGACTTTCGACTCATTCCCGACCCCTCGCGAAAGGTGCACAGCGCCCGTGGACATCCCCGTCTGGTTCGAGATCACCTCGATGGTCGTCCTCACGATCATCCTGATCGGCGACCTGCTCCTCATCCGGCTGCGCCCGCACATCCCCTCCACCAAGGAGTCGACCCTCTGGGTCGTGTTCTATGTGGGCCTCGCCCTGCTCTTCGCGGTGCTGCTGGGGACCGTGGGCGGATGGCGGAACGCCGGGGACTTCATCACCGGGTGGGCGCTGGAGTACAGCCTCTCCGTCGACAATCTCTTCGTCTTCGTGCTGATCATGGCGCAGTTCGCGGTGCCGCGACGTCTGCAGCAGCAGGTGCTGATGGTCGGGATCATCATCGCGCTGGTCCTGCGCGGGCTGTTCATCCTCGTCGGCGTGACGATCATCGAGAACTTCTCGCCGATCTTCTACCTGTTCGGCGCCTTCCTCGTCTACACGGCCATCCGGCAGGCGATGCCGGAAGGCGAGCACGAGGACGACGTCAAGCGCGAGAACTTCATCGTCCGGCTGCTCCGCCGCCGGATCGACATCAGCGAGACCTACGACGGCTCGAAGATCCGCACGACCGTCGACGGGAAGCGGATGTGGACGCCGATGATCATCGTGTTCATCACGATCGGCGTCACCGACCTCATCTTCGCGATCGACTCGATCCCCGCGATCTTCGAGATCACGACCAACGGCTTCCTCGTCTTCGCCGCCAACATCTTCGCTCTCATGGGGCTGCGCCAGCTCTACTTCCTCCTCGGCGACCTCCTGGACCGCCTCCGCTACCTGCACTACGGCATCGCCGTGATCCTCGGGTTCATCGGCATCAAGCTGATCCTGCACGCGCTGCACGTCAACGAGCTCCCGTTCATCAACGGCGGCGAGCACGTGGAATGGGTGCCGGACATCGACAACATGGTGTCGCTCGCCGTCATCCTCGTGTCGATGACGGTTGCGACGATCGCGAGCCTGATCGCCTCGTCCCGGGAGAAGCGCGCCGAGAAGCGCACCATCCCGGTCGGCGACTGAGTCCGCGCGGAGCGGGTCAGAACGCCTGCAGATTCGCCTGCAGACCGCCGTCCGCGTAGTCGCGGCGGAGGAGCCCGCGGCGGCGGAGGATCGGCACCAGCTCGTCGAGGGTGCGGTGCAGGGTCACGGGATGGAAGTCGCCCCAGAGGAGCACGCCGTCGTTGCCCCACTCGCCCAGTTCCTCCACGAGATCGGCGAACTCCTCCGCGGTACCCACGAACCCGCTGCGGTCGCGCAGCCGGCCGGTGCGGGCGAGTGCGATGAGGTGCGCGCGGAGCGGGGCGTCCTCGCCCCGATCGCCGATCAGGCGCTGGATGCTCCCGCGGGAGACGTGCGCTCCGAAGATCGACGTGTCGAGGGGGCGGTCCAGATCGAGGGTCGTGAGATCGGTCTCCAGATCACTCGACTGCTTCCGGGCGATCTGCGCGAGTGCGGCGTCGTCCGGGTGTGCGGAGGCGGCCACGATCCGGTCGGCCTCCTCGGCGGACGCCGTGATCACGGGCTGGATCGCGAAGAGGATCTTGACGTCCTCGGCCCGGCGTCCGCGGGCGAGAGCCGCGTCGTGCACCCGCTGCCGGTACTCCCGCACCGACTTCTCGTGCAGGGGAGCGAGCGCCAGCTGGACGTCGGAGTTCGCTCCCGCGAACGCCAGGCCGCGTCCGGAGCCGCCGGGGAGACGATGGCCGGCTCGCCGTCCGTGAAGGGCAGGGCGTTCAGAGGGCCGTCGAAGTCGTAGTGGGCGCCGCGGTGCTGCACCGGACGCATGCGCGTGCCGTCCGCGTAGACCCCGGAGACGGGATCGGCGACCAGCGCACCGTCGTCCCAGCTCCGCCAGAGCGCGCGGATGCCGGCGAGCCACTCCTCGGCACGGTCGTACGCCTCGTCATGGCCGAGTTGCGGGGCCGCCGAGAAGTGCCGGGCGCTGCCGGTGTCGGTGACCACGTTGAGGCCGAGCCGGTGCCCGCTCAGGTGCTGCAGGGTCGCGAACTGCCGGGCCGAGGTGTAGGGCAGCGAGGCCGCGGGGTTCACGGTGGGCACCACCCCGAGGTGACGGGTCGCCTGGAAGAGGTACGGTGCGAGCAGCAGAGGATCGTGCTTCGGGCCGCCGAACGCATGACGCACGCGCAGGTCGATCGTGTCCGCCGAGCCGAGCGAGGGGCTATCCTCGATGATCACGAGGTCGAAACCGGCCTGCTCCAGGGTGCGGGCGGCTTCCTGGTAGACCTCCGGTCGCGTCCAGTCGTAGTCCCAGTCCAGGGACGGATATCCCCACCCCTGAGGACCGAAGCCCCGGGCGAGGAACCACCCGAAGTGCTGCAGGCGGCTCATGCCACCGTCTCCCTGACGCTCTCGAGCACCCGCGCGAGGTCGCCGATCAGGTCGTCGACATCCTCGATGCCGATCGACAGCCGCAGCGTGCCGGGGCCGACGCCGAGGACCCGACGCTCCTCGTCGGTGCGCTGCGCGTGGCTGGTCGTGCCGGGGTGCAGCACGAGCGACCGCACGTCGCCGATGTGCGTCATGTGGGTGAACACGGACACCTCCTCCACGAAGCGACGGGCCGCGGGGAGACCGCCGCGCAGCGTGAAGGTGAAGATGGAGCCGAATCCGCCGTCGAGGTAGCGCAGCGCGGTCTCGTGGTGAGGATGCGAGGGCAGGCCGACGTAGTCCACGCTCTCCACGGCGTCGTGTGCGGCGAGCCAGCGTGCGACGGCGAGGGCGTTCTGCGACTGGCGCTCCACGCGCAGGCTGAGCGTCTCGGTGCCCTGGCCGATGAGGAACGCATTGAGGGGCGAGGGCGAGGCACCGAACCGCGGAGCCACCGACTCCCTGGCGTACCCGATGCGTGCGCGGCCGCCGTGCCGGGCGAAGACGCTGGGTGCGCCGCCCCGCCCCGGCAGCACGAGGTGCGGGGCGTTGTGCCCGGCGCGCTCCGCATCGAACCGGCCGTCGTCGATCACGACGCCGCCGAGCACCGCGCCCTGCCCCGCGAGGAACTTCGACGCGGAGTGCACCACGATCGCCGCGCCGTGCTCCAGCGGTCGGAGGAGGGCGGGCGTGGCCAGGGTGTTGTCGACGATCAGGGGGACGGCGATCTCGTCGGCCACGGCGCTCACCGCCGCCACGTCGAGCACGTCGTTGCGGGCGTTGGCGAGCGACTCCGCGAACAGCGCCCTGGTCGTCGGGCGTACGGCCTCCCGCCAGGCATCCGGGTCGGCGATGTCGTTCACGAACGTCGTCTCGATGCCGAGTCGGGCGAGGTTGTCCAGGAACAGCCCGCGGGTGCCCTCGTAGATGTGGGTCGAGGAGACGATGTGGTCGCCCGCCCCCACGACCGAGAGCAGAGCGGTGGTCACCGCGGCCTGTCCGCTGGCCACGAGCACGGCGTCGGCACCGGACTCCAGGCTCGCGAGCTGCCGCTCCACCGCGTGCACCGTGGGGTTGCCGGTGCGGGTGTACCCGAATCCGGTGCCGGTGCCGAAGTGGTCGGCGGCGTGATCGAAGTCGTCGAACTCGAACCCGGCCGTCAGGTAGATCGGCGTCACACGGGAGGCGGCAGCGGCTCGGCCTCTCGCGGCGTGGACGGCGCGGGTGGCGAAGCGGGCGGTCTCGACGGTCATGCGGGGGCCTCTCGGTCGATCGGGTGAGCAACAGAGTGTCACGGCGTGTCTCGGCGTGTCCGAGCGGTGGTAACCTGACGTCATGCGGACCGTGCTCCTTCTTAGCGGCCGCGGCGAGACCTCGATCTGAGCCCCTCCTCGTCGCGGAGTCCATCGTGGGCCGAACCGCCATCCACAGGAGACACGCCATGACCACCACCGCCGGTGCGGATTCCGCACGCCCCAGGACGCTCGCCGAGAAGGTCTGGGACGACCACCTCGTCGTCAAGGGCGAGGACGGCCAGCCCGACCTCATCTACATCGACCTGCACCTCGTGCACGAGGTCACCAGCCCGCAGGCCTTCGACGGCCTCCGCAGCGAGGGACGGCCGCTCCGCCGGCTCGACCTGACCATCGCCACGGAGGACCACAACACGCCGACGTGGGAGATCGACAAGCCCATCGCCGACCTGACCAGCCGCACGCAGATCGAGACGCTGCGCCGCAACGCCGCCGAGTTCGGCGTGCGTCTGCACTCACTGGGGGACGCGGAGCAGGGGATCGTCCACGTCGTCGGTCCGCAGCTCGGCCTCACCATGCCCGGGATCACCGTGGTCTGCGGCGACTCGCACACGTCCACGCACGGCGCGTTCGGCGCGATGGCGTTCGGCATCGGCACCAGCGAGGTCGAGCACGTCATGGCGACCCAGACGCTGCCGCTGAAGCCGTTCAAGACGATGGCCATCAACGTCGAGGGCACGCTGCGTCCCGGCGTCACGGCGAAGGACATCATCCTCGCCGTGATCGCCAAGGTCGGCACCGGCGGCGGTCAGGGCTACGTGCTCGAGTACCGCGGTAGCGCGATCCGCGCGCTCTCCATGGAGGGCCGCATGACGATCTGCAACATGTCGATCGAGGCGGGCGCCCGCGCCGGCATGGTGGCTCCGGACGAGACGACGTTCGCCTACCTCGAGGGGCGTCCGCACGCGCCGAAGGGCCAGGACTGGGACGACGCGGTCGCCTACTGGCGCACGCTGCCGACCGACGAGGGCGCCACCTTCGATGCCGAGGTCTTCATCGACGCCGACGAGCTGGAGCCGTTCGTGACGTGGGGGACGAACCCCGGCCAGGGCAGCTCGCTCTCCGCCTCGGTGCCGAACCCGGCGGAGATCGCCGACCCGAACGAGCGGGCCGCCGCCGAGCGGGCGCTGGAGTACATGGACCTGACGCCGGGCACGCCCCTGAAGGAGGTGCCGGTCGACGCGGTGTTCATGGGCTCGTGCACGAACAGCCGCATCGAGGACCTCCGGGCCTTCGCCTCCATCATCCAGGGCAAGAAGAAGGCCGACGGCGTCCGGGTGATGGTCGTTCCCGGCTCCGCCCGCGTGCGACTGGAGGCCGAGGCCGAGGGCCTGGACCAGGTCATCAAGGACTTCGGAGCGGAGTGGCGCTTCGCAGGATGCTCGATGTGCCTGGGCATGAACCCCGATCAGCTCGCCCCGGGGGAGCGCTGCGCCTCCACCTCGAACCGCAACTTCGAAGGGCGCCAGGGCAAGGGCGGCCGCACGCACCTCGTGTCGCCGCTCGTCGCGGCGGCGACCGCCATCCGCGGCACCCTGTCCAGCCCGAGCGATCTGGAGGCCTGACCATGGAGAAGTTCACCACCCACACGGGCATCGCCGCGCCGCTGAAGCGGTCGAACGTCGACACCGACCAGATCATCCCCGCGGTGTTCCTCAAGCGCGTCACCAAGACGGGCTTCGAGGACGCGCTGTTCCACGGCTGGCGGCAGGACCCGGAGTTCGTGCTCAACCAGGCGCCGTATCAGGGGGCGTCCGTCCTCGTCGCCGGGCCCGACTTCGGCACCGGTTCCAGCCGTGAGCACGCCGTCTGGGCGCTTCGCGACTTCGGCTTCAAGGTCGTGCTGAGCCCGCGGTTCGCCGACATCTTCCGCGGCAACGCGGGCAAGCAGGGCCTCCTCGCGGCGACCATCTCCGAGGCGGATCTGGAGCGGTTCTGGGCGATCATGGACGCCGATCCCGGCGCGCGCATGACGGTCGACCTCGAGGCGCGCACCGCCGCCATCGGCGACCCCACCGGAGGCGCGGAGGCCCGCTTCCAGGCCGACATCGGGATCGACGATTACACTAGATGGCGGCTCCTCGAAGGGCTCGATGACATCGGGCTCACGCTGCGCAACGAAGACAAGATCGCGCAGTTCGAGGCCCGTCGCGAGTCGTGGCGGCCGCGGACCCTCCCCGTCCAGTGAGACGGAGGGGGCGGGGGAGCCAGGGGTAACCCCGCCCCCGATGAATGAAGTGAGGCCCCGAATGACGACACCCGTGCGCGACGCTCTCTCCGACGACGTCCCCGCGCTGACCGGAGACGTCCTCGCCATCCGCGGAGGTCGTCCGCTGCGCGGACGGGTCGACGTGAAGGGCGCGAAGAACCTCGCCACCAAGGCGATGGTCGCGTCCCTGCTCGGGGAGACCACGAGCGTCCTGCGCGACGTGCCGGCCATCAGCGACGTCGCCGTGGTGCGCTCGCTGCTCGAGGTGCACGGCGTCCGCGTGTCGGAGGGCGACGAGCCCGGCTCCCTGGTCTTCGACCCCAGCGATGTCGAGTCGGCCCACTTCGAGGAGATCGACGCCCACGCGGGCGCCTCCCGGATCCCGATCCTGTTCTGCGGCCCGCTGCTGCACCGCCTCGGCCAGGCCTTCATCCCCGACCTCGGCGGGTGCCGCATCGGGGACCGTCCGATCGACTTCCACCTGGACGCGCTGCGCAAGTTCGGCGCGATCGTCGAGAAGCTCCCGAGCGGCATCCGCCTCTCCACGGGAGGAACCCGCCTGCACGGGGCGAACATCCACCTCCCGTACCCGAGCGTCGGCGCGACCGAGCAGGTGCTGCTGACCGCCGTCCGCGCCGAGGGCGTCACGGAGCTGCGCAACGCGGCGATCGAGCCCGAGATCATGGACCTGATCGCCGTCCTGCAGAAGATGGGCGCGATCATCTCCTACGAGCCGAACCGCGTCATCCTCATCGAGGGCGTCGAGAAGCTCCGTGGCTACGACCACCGGTCGATCTTCGACCGCAACGAGGCGGCCTCGTGGGCCTCGGCCGCCCTGGCCACGGACGGCGAGATCTTCGTCGGCGGTGCCAAGCAGCAGGAGATGCTCACCTTCCTCAACGTCTTCCGCAAGGCGGGCGGCTGGTTCGACATCCAGGAGGACGGCATCCTCTTCCGCCGCGACGGCGACATCAAGCCGGTCGTGATCGAGACCGACGTGCACCCGGGCTTCATGACCGACTGGCAGCAGCCGCTCGTGGTCGCCCTCACCCAGGCGCACGGCCGCTCGGTCGTGCACGAGACCGTGTACGAGAACCGGATGGGCTTCACCGAGGCACTGGTCAAGATGGGGGCCGACATCGTCGTGCATCCGCGCGGCCTGCAGGACGGCCCGCGGCGCGTGCCGCGTCGTGACCTGGAGCAGGCTGCCGTCATCACCGGTCCCACGCCCCTGCACGGCGCCGACATCGTGGTGCCCGACCTGCGCGGCGGCTACAGCCACGTGATCGCGGCGTTGACGGCCACCGGCGAGTCGAAGGTGTCGGGCGTCGACATCCTGAGTCGCGGATACGAGAAGTTCCTCGCCAAGCTCGACGCGCTCGGCGCCGACTTCGACGTCCTCCGGTGAGCCCGATGGCTTCCCGGTCGCCGGAGAAGACACGGCCGAGCGTATTCTGGCCGCTCGCGGCGATCGTCGTCCCGCTGGTGTCGCTGATCGCGAAGGTCCGCATCATCGGGGCGGAGAAGCTCCCGCGAGAGGGTGCTTTCGTCCTCGCGCCGAACCACTACTCGGAGTTCGATCCGCTGATCGTCGCCTTGGCGGTCTGGCGGATCGGGCGCGCTCCGCGGTTCATGGCCAAGGAGAGCCTCTTCCGCGTGCCCGTGCTCGGGTGGTTCCTGCGCAAGACGGGGATGATCCCGGTCGCACGCACCTCGTCGGCGTCGTCCGCGAAGCAGACGATGGCGCAGTCGGCAGCTCTCGTGGAGCACGGCCGCGGCGTGATCGTGTACCCGGAGGGCACGCTCACCCGAGACCCCGACATGTGGCCGATGCGCGGCAAGTCAGGCGCGGTGCGGCTCGCCCTCGCCGACGGCATCCCGCTCATCCCCATGGCGCAGTGGGGCACGCAGGCGATCATGGGCCGCTACCAGAAGGGGCTGAGCCTCTGGCCGCTCCGCAAGCCCGTGACCGTGATCGTCGGCGACCCCGTCGACATCTCCGACCTCCGCGGTCGCGCCGGCGAGCCGGCGGCTCTCACGGAAGCCACCAACCGACTCATGAACGCGATCACCGCGCTGCTGGAGCAGGTGCGCGGCGAGAAGGCCCCCGCGGAGCGCTGGAACCCGGCGAGCCACGGCCAGAAGGAGACCGGACGCCTTGACCCCTAAGAGAACCGCGCCGGCCGGACCCCGCGTCGCCGTGATCGGCGCCGGCAGCTGGGGAACGACGTTCGGCAAGATCCTCGCCGACGGCGGCGCCCACGTGACGATGTGGGCGCGCCGGGCCGAGCTCGCGCATGAGATCGACGAGGCGAAGCGCAACTCGCGTTACCTGCCGGGCATCAACCTGCCCCGCACGATGGCGGCCACGCACGAGCTGGCGACCGCGCTCGACGGCGTCGACCAGGTGTACCTGTCCGTGCCGAGCCAGTCGCTGCGGGAGAACCTCAAGGCACTGCGCCCGCTGATCGCTTCGGGCGACGCCAAGATCGTCAGCCTCATGAAAGGCGTCGAGCGGGGCACCGGCCTGCGCATGAGCCAGGTCATCCAGCAGGAGCTGCAGTGCGATCCCGACCGGATCGCCGTGGCCTCCGGACCGAATCTCGCCCTGGAGATCGCGCGGGAGCAGCCGACCGCTGCCGTGATCTCGTCGCGCAGCCAGGAGACCGCGGACGTCGTGGCCCGGGCCGCGCGCAACTCCTACTTCCGGACGTTCGTGAACACGGATGTCATCGGCACGGAGTTCGGCGGAGTGCTCAAGAACCTCATCGCCGTCGCCATCGGCATCGTCGACGGCGTCGGCTACGGCGAGAACACCAAGGCGTCGATCATCACCCGCGGCCTCGTCGAGATGACCGACTTCGCGGTCGCGAACGGCGCCCAGCCGGAGACCCTGCAGGGACTGGCCGGTCTCGGCGACCTCATCGCGACCTGCCAGTCGCCCCTGAGCCGCAACAACACCGCCGGGCGGCTGCTCGGGCAGGGCTACAGCTTCCAGGACGTCGTGAAGCAGATGCAGCAGACGGCCGAGGGGCTCGCCTCGGTCGCGCCGGTGCTGCAGCTCGCCCGCGAAGCCGATGTGCACATGCCGATCGTCGAGCAGGTGAAGATGGTGCTCGACGGCAAGATGGATCCCCGGGACATCGCCCCGCATCTCACGACGGACGACGACACCCCGCAGGGGGAGAGGACCAACCATGGACAAGCAGACGGTGGTGGTGCTCTTCGGAGGGCGCTCCAGCGAGCATTCGATCAGTTCCGCAACGGCGGGGGGAGTGCTGGGCGCGATCGATCGTGACCGGTATGCCGTGATCCCGGTGGGGATCACCCGCGAGGGTGCCTTCGTCCTCGAGGACGACGACCCGGCGAAGTTCCCGCTCGACGCCGCCCATCTCCCGGAGGTCGTCGACAACGGCACCCGGGTGCTCTGGCCGGAGCCCGGGGGCGACCGCACCCTGCGGGTGGTGCATCCGGGCGGCGAGACCGAGGGACTCGGCGAGATCGACGTCGTGCTGCCGATCCTGCACGGACCGCACGGCGAGGACGGCACGATCCAGGGCTACTTCGACACGCTCGAGGTGCCCTACGCCGGTGGCGGCGTGCTCGACTCGGCGCTGTGCATGGATAAGCACTTCATGAAGATCGCCCTGCAGGCCGCCGGGATCGCGGTGGCGCCGGGTGTGACCGTGCGCCGTCGTGAGTGGGATGCGGATCCCGATGCCCTCCGCGCCCGCGCCGCCGACTTCGGCCTGCCCGTCTTCGTCAAGCCCGCTCGCGCCGGGTCGAGCGTCGGCGTCTCGAAGGTGTCGGCGCCGGAGGAACTCGACGCCGCCCTCGCCATCGCGTTCGCCGAGGACGACAAGGTGCTCATCGAGGCCGGTGTCACCGGCCGGGAGATCGAGGTGGCCGTCCTCGAGACGGCCGACGGCGTCCGCGCCTCCCTCCCCGGCGAGATCGTGCTGACCGACCGCGGCTTCTACGACTTCGAGGGGAAGTACCTCGGCGGCGACGGTGTCGACGTGGTGTGCCCGGCGGAGCTGACCGAGGCAGAGGTGGCCGCCGTCCAGGAGGCCGGCGTCCGGGCCTTCCAGGCGGTCGACGGTCGCGGCCTCGCCCGGGTGGACATGTTCCTCACCCCGACCGGCGAGCTCGTCGTGAACGAGCTCAACACCATGCCCGGATTCACGCCCATCTCGATGTTCCCGAAGTGCTGGGTGGCGTCGGGACTGAGCTACGGCGACCTCATCACCGAACTGGTCGAGGCGGGCCTGCGCCGCTGACGGCGTGGTTCCCCGCGCGTTCTCAGCTCGCGGGGAACTCCACCCGTTCCGTGCACTGCGCGGTGGCCGGCGCCAGCCCCGACTGGATGTTCGACGACAGGCTGTCGACGATCGACTGGAAGTCGACCTGCTCGCCGCGGCGGATGATCACCTCGATGGCCGGTTCGCGACCGTAGGTGACGAGGCGCTGGCGCTCCTCCTCCTGCTCCAGGACGAGCCAGTCGACGCCGCCGAGTGTGGTGCAGACGAGATCGGACGGGGCGGGCGGCTCCACGCCGCATCGCAGGACGACCGTGGGGTCTCCCCAGGCGCCCGTGGCCTGCGCGTCGGTCCACACGCGCTCGTACCCGCCGACGGTGTCCGGCAGGAGCACGGAGACGTTCGCGCAGGCCGGGTCGTTCGCGTCGGCCGCCGGCTCGAGGTGCACGGTCGTGGAGCATCCGGCGAGTCCGGCGGCGAGGGCGATCGCCCCCGCGACGGCAGCGAGGCGGCGGGAACGAAGCATGTATCCAGGCTACCTTTGACGACATGCCCTCCCGACCCGACTCCGACGATCCGCGCCTGGGAGATCTCTCGGAGGGTCGCATCCTCCGCTCCATCCTCCAGCGCACCGCACCGGGCGCGCACACGCTCCTCGGTCCCGGGGACGATGCCGCCGTGGTCGCCGCCCCCTCGGCATCGGTCGTCGCGACGACGGACACGCTCGTGCACGGGCCCGACTTCCGGCTCGCCTGGACGAGCGGGTACGACCTCGGCTGGAAGGCGGCGGCGGTCAACCTCGCCGACATCGCCGCGATGGGCGCACGCCCGACCTCGCTGCTCGTGGCCCTGGCGGTGCCGCGCGACCTCCGGCTGTCCTTCGTGGAGCGCCTGGCCGACGGCTTCCGCGAGGCCTGCGCGGCGCTCGCCCCCGGGTGCGCGGTGGTCGGCGGGGACCTCACGGTGTCCGAGGTGCTCACGGTCGCTGTGACGGCTCTGGGCGACCTCGAAGGCCGCCCCCCGGTGACCAGGGCGGGGGCACGACCGGGCGATGTCGTCGCCGTCGCCGGAGAACTGGGTCACGCCGCACACGGGCTGGCCGTGCTGTTCGGACGCTTCCGAGACGGCGAGATGCCGGTCCCGGTCGATCCCGCGGCTCTCGCACCCGGGGAGAGCGCTGCGGTCGCCGCGCAGCTGCGGCCGTCGCCGCCCATCGGCCTCGGCGTCGTCGCGGCCGCGGCCGGCGCGACCGCGATGATGGACGTCTCGGACGGCCTCGCCCTCGACGCGCGGCGCCTCGCGGAGGCCTCCGGCGTCACCCTCGCGCTGGACGGCGCCGCGCTCGGCGCGAGTCCGCAGCGGGCGCTCGCGGGCGGCGAGGACCATGCGCTGCTCGCGACGTTCCCCGACGGCGTGCTGCCGCCGGGCTTCCGTGCGATCGGCGTCGTGCGTCCGCGCGGCGAGGAGGACCTGCTCTGCGACGACGGTCCCGTGGACGTCAGCGGCTGGGACCCCTACCGGGACTGGGACTCCGTCTCGGGCTGAACGTCCGCCGACGCGGCGTCCTGCGGGCCGGGCTCCGCCCACCACAGGGTCGTGTCGCCGTAGGTCTTCTCCCGGAACACCCGGAGCCCGGCGGCTGCGAAGTCGGGGGCGGCGGAGCGCCGGGCGCGTTCGACGACCACCACGGCATCGTCGCTGAGCAGCGGAGCGAGGGCGGCGAGGTCGCCGTCCATCGCCTCATCGTCGATGTCGTACGGCGGATCGGTGAACACGAGGTCGTAAGGCCCGGACGCGCGGCCGAGGAACGCTCGGACCGTCGCCTCCTGCACCCGTGCGGTCGCGGTACCGGAGGCCTTCGCGACGGCCGCGGCGTTGCGCCGCACGACGGCTGCGGCCTGCCGGCCCCGCTCGACGAGGTCGGCGCTCCGGGCGCCGCGGCTCAGGGCCTCGAGCCCGAGCGCTCCCGAGCCCGCGTAGAGGTCGAGCACGCGGGCGTCCGCGATCGCGTCGAGCGACTCCAGGGCGCCGAACAGGGATTCGCGCACGCGGTCGCTCGTGGGCCTGGTCCCGGCGCCGGGGACGTCGAGCCGGGTGCCGCGTGCCGTTCCGGCGATGATCCTCGTCACCCGTTCACGATACGACAGGCCGCGGACGGTCGTGTCCGTGCGGTTCCCTAGACTCGGAGCATGTCGCTCACGCTCGAATCCTCGCTCGAGGAGGCCCTCGGTGCGGCGTCGGCCAAGACGCTCGACCGCGCCTTCGGCATGAAGACCGTCGGCGACCTGCTCGCGCACTACCCGCGTCGGTACGCCGACCCGGGGGAGCTCACCCCCATCCGCGACCTCCCGATCGGGGAGACCGTCACGATCGTCGCCGAAGTCCTCTCGTCGAGCTTCCGCCGGATGCGCAATCGACCGGGGGCCATGGTCGACGTCGTCATCGGCGACGGCGTCGGTCGCATGTCGCTGACTTTCTTCGCGAAGAACGTCGGCGCGGCGGAGTGGCGCTCCAAGGACCTGGCGGTCGGGCGCCGTGGTGTGTTCTCCGGCAAGGTCGGCGAGTTCAACGGCATGACCCAGTTCGCCCACCCGGAGTACGAGCTGTTCGACGACGAGGACGCGGCGCGCCGGCGGGCGGATGCGAGGGCGGCGGTCCCGATCCCGATCTATCCGGCCACCTCCGCGATCCAGACGTGGCAGATCGCCCGGCTCGTCGGGCGCGTCCTCGACGACCTGCCGTCGGTCCCCGACCCGCTGACCCCGGAGATCCGCACCCGCGAAGAGCTGCTGACGGCGCGGGAGGCCCTGGAGGCGATCCACCGCCCGCGCTCCCGCAACGAGATCGATCCCGCGGTGCGCACGCTGCGCATGCACGAGGCGCTCACGCTCCAGACGGCCCTCCTCCAGCAGCGCGACGCGGTGCGCGCCCTGGCCGCCACCTCGCGGCCGGCGGCGCCCGGCGGGCTGCTGGAGCGCTTCGACGCCGCCCTGCCCTACACGCTCACGCCGGATCAGCAGACCGTCGGCGCCCAGATCGCAGACGATCTCGTCGGCTCCTGGCCGATGAACCGGCTCGTGCAGGGCGAGGTCGGTTCGGGAAAGACGCTGGTGGCGCTGCGGGCGATGCTGCAGGTCGCCGAGAGCGGGGGACAGGCGGCCCTGATCGCTCCGACGGAAGTCCTCGCGGCGCAGCATCTGCGTTCGATCACGAAGATGCTCGGCCCGCAGCTCGCCCCGCTGCTGATGCCGACGCTGCTCACCGGGCAGATGCCGGCGGCGGATCGCCGCAAGGCCGCGCTGCGCGTCGCCTCCGGCCAGGCGCTGATCGTGGTCGGCACCCACGCGCTCCTCGGGGAGAAGACCACGTTCGCCGACCTCGGTCTCGTCGTGGTCGACGAGCAGCACCGCTTCGGAGTCGAGCAGCGGGAGGCGCTGCGGGCGAAGGGGTCCAGCCCGCACGCGCTCGTCCTCACCGCGACCCCGATCCCGCGGACGGTCGCGATGACGGTCTTCGGCGACCTCGACACCTCGGTCATCCGCACGATGCCGGCGGGGCGCGCCGGCATCGAGTCGTACGTCGCGCCGTTGGCCGAGCACCCGGGCTGGTTCAACCGGGTGTGGGAACGGGCGGCGGAGGAGATCGCGCAGGGCCGGCAGGTGTTCGCGGTCTGCGCGGCCATCGACACCGCGGCGAAGACGGCCGAGGCGGGGGAGCAGGCGCTGCTCGCCCCGGAGGGCGGCAAAGGCCCTCGGTGGGGTGTCGTGCAGCTCGACGAGGCGCTGGCCACGCATCCGACCCTCGGCGGTCTGCGACGTGCGGTGCTCCACGGGAAGATGCCCTCGGAGGAGAAGGACGCCGTCATGCAGGCCTTCGCCCGCGGGGAGATCGACCTCCTGCTCGCGACGACCGTGATCGAGGTGGGCGTGGACGTCCCCAACGCGTCGACGATGATCGTGCTGGACGCCGACCGTTTCGGAGTGTCCCAGCTGCACCAGCTCCGCGGTCGGGTGGGACGAGGGGGCGTCCCGGGTCTCTGCCTGCTCGTGACCGAGGCCGAGGCCGGATCGGTGGCCCGCGAACGCGTCGATGCGGTCGCCGCCACCCTCGACGGGTTCGCGCTGGCCGAGGTCGACCTCGAACTCCGCGGCGAAGGCGACGTGCTCGGCGCGGCACAGGCCGGGGTGCGGTCGTCCCTCAAGCTGCTGCGTGTCGTGAAGGACGCCGCTCTCATCACCCGGGCCCGCGAGCTCGCGGAGGACATCCTCGCCGCCGACCCCGAGCTGGCCGCTCACCCCGGGCTCCGGGAGGCCATCGGGCGGCGCGTCACCGACGAGGATCGCGCGGCGCTGGCGAAGAACTGATCGCCGTTCCGGGTGCCCTAGGCTGGATTCCATGAGCAGCCGGATCGCCGTCGTCCCGGGTTCCTTCGATCCGCCGACCCTGGGTCACCTCGACGTGATCCGGCGCGCGGCCGCCCTCTACGACGAGCTGCATGTGCTCGTGGTGCACAACCCGGGCAAGGAGGCGATGCTGCCGATCGCGCAGCGGCTCTCCCTCCTGGAGCGTTCGATCGCCGAGGACGGCATGGCGGGCAACATCGTCATCGGCTCCTGGAGCATGGGACTCCTCGTCGACTATGCGCGCGACGTGAACGCCGGTGTGCTCGTGAAGGGCATCCGCTCGCAGGTCGACGTGGCGTACGAGTCGCCCATGGCGATCGTCAACCGGCACCTCGCCGACATCGAGACCGTCTTCCTGCTGCCCGACCCCGCGCATGCGATGGTCTCGAGCTCGCTGGTGCGTCAGGTCGCCGGTCTCGGGGGCGACGTCTCGCCGTTCGTCCCGCCGGCTGTCGCCTCGTTCCTCGACACCGGCGCGCGCGGTATCTGATCCGCGACCACGGTCCCGTTCCCGGCGGTCTCCCGGCCCTCCTCACCGGTGACCCGGGTAGCATGGCGGGGTGCGTTCCCGACTCAACAGCCCTTTCGTCCTCCCCGTCCGTGACATCGTCCGGCGCCCGGGGGAGATGCGCGAGCACTCCTTCTCGGTGCCCCTGACGGAGCAGTGGGGGGAGGGCATCGTCTCGTTCGAGGCGGGCTCGGAACTCGATCTCGACGTGCGGCTGGAGTCCGTCCACGAGGGCATCCTCGTCACCGGAGAGGCGGAGGGCGAGTACGTCGGCGTGTGCGGTCGATGCCTCACCGACATCGCTCGGCCCGTCGAAGTCGAGTTCCAGGAGCTTTTCGCGTATCCTGGTGAGGAAGAAACTGACTTCGAGGTTCAAGACGACCACGTGGATCTTGAAACTCTCGTCAGGGATGCGGCCGTACTGGCCCTTCCTTTTCAGCCGGTGTGTCAGCCGGATTGCCTCGGGCTCGACCCGGTCACAGGCGAGAGGCTGACCGAGAGCACCGGAACGGAGCAGGCCGCTCCCATCGATCCTCGGTGGAGCGCGCTCCAGCAGATCACAGACCAGGACGGCACGGCAGAACGCGGTGCCGCCGAGAAAGAAGAGAGCTAGTCATGGCTGGTAACCCCCCGAAGCGCAAGGTCTCCCGTTCGAACACCCGCTCGCGCCGTGCGCAGTGGAAGGCCGAGGCCCCCGCGCTCGTCAAGACCATCGAGAACGGCAAGGTCGTCTACAGCCGTCCGCACCAGGCGAAGGTCGTCACCGACTCGCAGGGCACCGAGCTCTTCCTCGAGTACAAGGGCCGCAAGGTCGCCGACGTCTGAGTCGCGAACCGTGACGGAGGTCCCCGGGGGGACGAGGCCTCTCCCAGATAAGCTCCGCGTCGAGATCGACGCGGAGCTTCTGGAGTTGGCCCTCACCCACCGCTCCTACGCGTACGAGCACGGCGGCATCCCGCACAACGAGCGTCTCGAGTTCCTCGGCGACTCGGTGCTGGGTCAGGCCGTGACCGTCATGCTGTTCACGCGGCACCCCGAGCTCGACGAGGGGGAGCTGGCGAAGCGCCGGGCGAGCGTCGTGTCGACGGTCGCGCTGGCGGAGGTCGCTCGCGGCATCGATCTCGGCAGCCACCTGCTGCTCGGGCGCGGTGAGGAGCAGACCGGTGGGCGTGACAAAGACTCGATCCTCGCGGACACCATGGAGGCCGTCATCGGCGCCACCTATCTGTCCGCCGGGCCCGAGGCCGCGACGGCGCTCGTCCTGCGTCTGACCGAGCCGCTGCTCGCCGACCCCGAGCGGTACGGCGCGGCGATGGACCCGAAGACGAGCCTGCAGGAGCTCGCGGCCCGCCTCGGCGCCACGCCTCCGCAGTACTCGGTCGAGGCCAGCGGCCCCGACCACGACCGGCGCTTCACGGCGACCGTCGCCGTCGGCGACGTGCGGATGACGGGCGCCGGCAGCAGCAAGAAGACGGCGGAGATGGCCGCGGCCCTCAGCGCCTGGCGTACGCTCAGCGAGCGTGCCTGAGCTCCCCGAGGTCGAGGTCGTCCGCTCCGGCCTCGCCCCTGCCGCGGTCGACGCGGTCATCACAGGCGTCAGCGTCTTCGACGAACGCGCCCTCACCCGGCATACCGCCGGAGCTGCGGACTTCGTCCAGCGTCTGGAGGGTCGCCGCTTCACCGCGGCCGCGCGGAGGGGCAAGTTCCTCTGGCTCCCCGTGGACGATGGCGACTCCGCTCTGATCGCGCATCTGGGCATGAGCGGCCAGATGCTGCTCCGCGCGCCGGACGCGCCGACCGAGCGCCACGAGCGTGTCCGCCTCGGGATCGAGCATCCCCGACACGGCGAGCTCGCGATCGTGTTCGCGGATCAGCGGACGTTCGGCTCCCTCGCCGTCGACGCTCTCATCGCCGACGGCCCCTCCCGCATCCCGACACAGGTCGCGCACATCGCTCGCGACCCGCTCGACCCGTTCTTCGACGACCGGGTCTTCCGGGCCGCTCTCGCCCGGCGGCACAGCGCGATCAAGCGGGTGCTGCTGGACCAGGGCGTGGTGAGCGGCATCGGCAACATCTACGCCGACGAGTCGCTGTGGGCGGCCCGCATCCATCCGGAGACACCGGCCGACGCTCTGCCGACCCGAGCCGTGAATCGCCTGCTCGCGGAAGTGCGGTCGGTCCTGCAGAAGGCTCTCGCCGAGGGCGGCACGAGCTTCGACGCCCAGTACGTCAACGTCAACGGGCAGGCCGGTTACTTCGCGCACTCCCTGAACGCCTACGGTCGCGGAGGGAAGCCCTGTCCGCGCTGCGGCACGCCGATCACCCGTGCCGCGTTCATGAACCGCTCCTCGCACTTCTGCCCACGCTGCCAGCGGAGGCGCTGACCGGGGCCGAGTCGCGCGTGGCGGGCCGGATGCACCCGGCCCGCCACCGTCTCACGCCGGGGCGAACGCGCGATCCAGCAGCGGGCGGGTCGCCCAGGTGCTCGCCCACACGACGCCGATGCCGACGGCGACGACGGTCGCGATCGTCATCAGCGAGAGGGGCGCGACGATCAGCGCGATGCCCACCAGCGGGAACACGAGCACCGCAGCGCACAGCGCGGATCCGACCGCCGTGACCAGCAGTGGCGACATGATCGCGCGACGGCGCGCGCGGTCCACGGTCTCGACGGGCATGCCCAGGTGGTGCAGGCTCGCGTGCAGGTCGCTCTTGTCGAGCACGTCCGAGGCCTGATTCACGCCGACGGAGGCGGCCACCATGAGGAACGACCCGATGAGGGTGATGATGAGCCCGGTGCGGATGTCCTCCGCGAGCGCGATGCTGGAGGGATCGTCGCTCGCCCCGATCGTGTCGAGGAGCGCGACGCCGGTGCCCGCGAAGACGGCCATGAAGCTCGCCATCGCGATGCCGCCGACCTGACGCCAGGCTGCCTTCGGAGAGTCGAGAACGAGGCGAGCGGCGAGCAGCCGCTCCGGGCGCTCCGCCCGCCGGAGCTGGCGTCCCGCCGAGACCTTCAGCACCCACGGACCGAGCAGATTGAGGACGCTCAGCGCGAGGGCGAACATCGCGGCGAGCACAGCGATCGTCGCCACGACCCCGCCGATCATCGGGAAGACTTTGATGAGCACGAACGCGGTGGCGATGCCCGCGACCGCGATGACGGCGCGGATCCAGTGCACGCTCGTCGGCGCTGTGCGCGTGCGGACCCCGAGCGGCGAGATCACGACCCGACGCAGCCCCACCACGGCGCTTCCCGCGGCGAGCAGCAGGACGCCGCCCACGACGGCGGCGATCATCACCGGGGAGAGAACGACCGCAGCCAGCCCGAGAGGCTCGCCGCGGAACGGTATCAGACCGATGAGCGGGCTCAGGGCCAGGTGACCCCCGATACCGATGACGGCGCCGGCGGCAGCGACGAGGACGGATTCGACGACGGTTGCCGTCGTCACCCCGCCGGGCGTCACGCCGAGCAGACGAAGAGTCGAGAGGCGCTCGTCGCGGCGCCGTGCCGCGAGCCGGGCGGCGGCGCCGCCGAGCGAGGTCAGCGGCACGACAAGCAGGACGAGAGCGATGGCGGCGAGGCCCTGATAGAGAACAGCCTCGTCGTCGGTCCACGTCCAGAAGGCCTGGGCCCCGCCGACGACGGTGAGGACCAGGGTCGTGACCACCGCGAAGGCGACGATCGGGAGCGCGAGGACGCTGCGCTGTCCGGGAGCCGGGCGCAGGAGCAGGCCGAGGACGGAGAGATTCATGCGTTCACCGCCGAGCCGAGGATGCGGCCGTCCCGGACGGCGACGGTGCGCGTGCAGCGTGCGGCGACGTCGGCGTCGTGCGTGACGACGATGAGGGTGCGGCCCTGCCCGGTCGTGGACCAGAGGAGAGCGTCCATGACCTCGGCGGAGGTGTGCGAATCCAGAGCGCCGGTCGGCTCGTCGGCGAAGACGAGGTCCGCACCCGTCGCCTGGGCTCTGGCGATGGCCACGCGCTGCGCCTGTCCTCCGGAGAGCTCGCCGATGCGTCGTTCCTCCATACCGCCGAGACCCAGCGCCGCGAGCCACGACGCCGCGTGGGGGAGGGCGTCCTTCTTGGCGACGCCGTTGATCATCGAGGCGAGGGCGACGTTCTCCACCGCCGTCAGCTCGGGGATCAGCAGTCCCTGCTGGAAGACGAACCCGAAGCGCTCGCGACGCAGCCGGGAGCGCGCCGCCTCACCCAGCGCGGTCACGTCGATGGCCGTGCCCGTCGAGGGCTGGAAGACCACGCGGCCGCTGTCCGGTGCGGTGATTCCCGCCAGCACATGCAGGAGCGTCGTCTTCCCCGAGCCCGACGCGCCCATGATGGCGACGGACTCGCCACGGTGCACCGCGAGGTCGACACCGGCGAGGGCGTGGGTGACGCCGTAGGTCTTGACGAGGGCGTGGGCTTCGATCACGGGTGTGTTCATGTTCCCAGCCTCGCCGTGGGGCCGTGCCGGTGTCGTCGGCCCGGCGGATGAAGCTGAGCGGTGGCCGTCATCCGGGAGGATGACGACCACCGCTCGTCGTCAGATCTTCTTCTGCCACGCCCCTGCGTACGACACGGGCACGAAGCCGATCGCCTCGTTGATGTCGAGCATCGGCCGGTTCTCCTCCGCATTGAACGTCGAGACGACGGTCGACCCGGGGACGAGCTCCCGCCAGCGCAGGAGGTTGGCGCATTTGACGATCGTGCCGAGGCGGTGACCGCGGTGATCCTTCGCGACCAGCGTCCCGAACTGGTGGGTGGTCCCGGTCTTCTCCGCGCCGATCAGCAGCTCGTTGTACGCGACGAGCGTGCCGGACGGGACATGCTCCACCGCCACGACGGAGACGGTCTGACCAGCGCCCGTGAGACGCGCATCCCGGCGGATCACCCGCTCCGCGTCGTACACCTCGGCGACGAAATCCATATCGCCACTGGGCGCATCGGTCGACAGTCGCGCGAGGACGGCGGCGTACCCGTCGCGGAGCTCCGGCGGGGTGGGCAGCTCCCACTCGACCACGCGGTAGTCCGGCCCCGCGGCCGCGAGGGCCGCATCCAACGCGCGGCGCAGGGGCTCCGGATCGGCGCGCAGATCGAGTTCGCTGTTGCGCTCGACCTGCTCCAGGGTGAAGCCGTGGGCCTCGACGACATCGCTCAGCGGTGTCGCCGGGATCCGTCCCCAGCCGGTCCGGGGCTGGAGCATGCGGTCGGCCTCCTCGGGCCGGTGCAGGGTCCAGATCTGCAGGACGCTCCGGCCCCGCTCCCTGGCCTCGGCCTCGGCGCGGTCGAGCAGCGCTTCCTCGACACCGCGCCCGGCGTGGGCGGCCGGGACGAGGAGATCGAGCTCGGCGGCGCGCGCGTCCTCCTCCTGCGGGAAGGACACCGTCACCATACCGATGATGTCGTCCCCCTCCCTGGCGACGAATCCGAGGTCCAGCGAATCGGAGTCGTCCTGCCAGTTGGGCAGCATCTGCGCGGCGTCCGGGGCGAGCTCGGGGAGACCGACCTGCTCGTCGCAGATCCGTCGGTTCAGGGCGCCGTACGCGCGGAAGTCCGCGGCGTTCGCATCGTCGAGGGTGGCCGGGACGATCAGCGGCGTGATCGTCAGTGCGGCGGTCGTCATGTCAGGTCCTTCGTGTCGGAGGGAGGAGGAGGTGCCGGGTGTCCCGGCGCCCGTCCGCGGGTGTACGGACGGACGCCGGGCCGGCGTCGATGCGGTCGTCATCGCCCGGTCAGCGCATCCCGCGCTGCATGTCGTACATGAGGAGGGCGTGCGACTCCGCGGCCGAGCGGTGACGCTGCTCTCCGACGAGGAACAGGTCGCCGGGATCGACGATCCACGACCGGCGCGGACGACGGGGCCGCTGCGCCCGCTGGAACAGCCAGAGGCCGATCCGGAGCGAGAGGCGGTCCGCGATGCCGAGTTCACGGAGCTCGTCGTCGCGGGGGATCTGGAGGACCTCGCGGTCCTCGGTATCGGGCGGATGGGTGGTGCTGCGTGACAGCGTGATGTTCACGATGGTTCCTTCGAAAGGGGTGGATGGGTGCGGAAGCACCACGTCAGGACCGAGTCGTCGGCCGCGGCGGGTGCGGACGAGAGCAGCGCCTGCGGAGCCGCGGAATGCGGAGGCCGGAGGCGGCGGGGATCCATGATCCGAGGGGATCAGAGGGTGGGACGCGACAGAACGGGCGGGAGAAGACCCGGATCGGGCCTGCGTTCCCAGACTGCGGTTCTAGCCGAGCGAGCCGTGACGGACGCCGGCGGTCACCGATGCCGCGAGGCGCGGCGCAAAGTGCGCGGGCGCGGCGAGGCCAAAGACCTCTGCGGTGTGCTGAGTGATCATCATCGGTAACCTCCTTTCATGTGGCGATCCGGAGGCCACCGTAGCGAAACTCTCAGGAGATCGTCAAGCATTTCGTGGTAGCACCGGCGTGTCGCGGTGGAGGCGGGGTCCGCGACGACCGCGCGGGATACCGGCCGTTCCGCGGGATTCCGGTAGCGTAGCGGCGTGAATCTCCCCGGACGAGCGGTCGCCCCATGCACCTGAAGAGCCTGACGCTCAAGGGGTTCAAGTCGTTCGCGCAGCCCACGACCTTCGTGTTCGAGCCCGGCGTCACGTGCATCGTCGGACCGAACGGCTCCGGAAAGTCCAATGTCGTCGACGCCCTCGCGTGGGTGATGGGGGAGCAGGGGGCGAAGACACTCCGCGGCGGGAAGATGGAAGACGTCATCTTCGCCGGCACCTCGACCCGCGGTCCCCTCGGGCGCGCCGAGGTGCAGCTCACGATCGACAACGCCGACGGCGCGCTGCCGATCGAATACGCCGAGGTCACCATCAGCCGCACGCTCTTCCGCAACGGCTCCAGCGAGTACGCCATCAACGGCGAGAGCTGCCGTCTGCTCGATGTGCAGGAGCTGCTCAGCGACTCCGGCCTGGGGCGGGAGATGCACGTCATCGTGGGTCAGGGGCGGCTCGACACCGTGCTCCAGGCCTCGCCGGAGGATCGCCGCGGCTTCATCGAGGAGGCGGCCGGCATCCTCAAGCACCGTCGTCGCAAGGAGAAGACGCTGCGCAAGCTCGACGCGATGGAGGCCAACCTCACGCGTCTGAGCGACCTCGCCGGGGAGATCCGCCGACAGCTCAAGCCCCTCGGGCGCCAGGCGGAGATCGCGCGTGAGGCGCAGACCATCGCCGCCGTCGTGCGCGATGCCAAGGCCCGCCTGTTCGCCGACGACGTCGTGGCGCTGCGCACAGCCCTCGCGGACCACACCCGGACCGAGCAGGAGCGGCACACCGAGCGGCTCGTGCTGTCCGACCAGGCAGAGACCGTGCGCGCCGGGATCGCTCGGCTGGAGAAGAACCAGAACTCGATCGCGGTCGACGAGGCACGCAGCGTCGCGTTCGGACTCGAACAGGTGCAGGAGCGGATGCGCGGGCTGTACACGCTCGCCAACCAGCGCCTCGCGCTCCTCGGGTCCGAGGAGGACGACGCGGCCGTGACCGCGGTGACCGTCACGCAGGCGACCATCGACGAGGCGAAGGAGGACATCGAGACGATCTCCTCCGGCCTCGGCGACGCTCAGGACGCCGCGGCCGCCGCCAGCCGCGAGGTCGTGAACGCCCGTGCC
This sequence comes from Microbacterium sp. NPDC057658, assembly GCF_042799975.1. Lineage (NCBI taxonomy): Bacteria > Bacillati > Actinomycetota > Actinomycetes > Micrococcales > Microbacteriaceae > Microbacterium > Microbacterium sp. NPDC057658. Next base: position 2,068,802 of record NZ_JBHVHT010000001.1, read on the forward strand.
GAGCTGGACACTCTCGACGTCGACATCGCGGAGCAGAGCGCGCTCGTCTCCGAGTACGACATGCGGCTCTCCTCGCTCCGCGGGAACGCCGATGCGGCCGCGTCCGCACTGGCCGCCGTCCACGGTGCGGTGCTCCGTCAGGAGAACGCCCTCGAAGCAGCGCACGCCCGGCGGCGTGAGGCCGAAGAGGCCCTGGAGGCGATCGACGACGCGGAAGCTCCCGAGGGCACGGCCGTCGAGTATGCCGCCGCCTACGAGAGCGCCCAGCGTGCGGCGACGGCGGCGGAGGCGGAACGGGAGAGCCTTCGCGAGCGCCTGCACGCCGCGGAGCGTGAGGTCGACGCCCTCACGGCGAAGGCCGCCGCGTTGAGCAGTGCGCTGTCGCTGTCGGGAGGTGCCGCCGAGATCGTCGCGGAGGGCGGCCCCGGAATCCGCGGTCTCGTCGGCGATGCCGTGCAGGTGCGGGCGGGATACGAAGCCGCGATCGCGGCGGTGCTCGGTCCCCTGGCCGAGGGTGTGCTGGTCGGTTCCGCAGAGGACGCGTTCCTCCTGGCGGCGGAGGCCGCGGAGCGCCGCCGTGGGGTGGTCGACTTCGTGGTCGCCGAGGCCCCGAGGGAGCGGGCGCCGCATCCGGCCGTCGACGGCGTGATCGCCGCGACCGAGACGGTGACCGCGCCGGACGGCGTTCTCGGGATCCTGGCCCATGTGCTCATCGCCGACGACCTCGATGCGGCGCGGGCCGCACGGCGCGCTCTGGACGCGGCGGGTGACACCGCGACCACGATCGTGACGACCGGGGGCGACGTCATCACCGCCCAGACGCTGCGGACCGGCTCCGGAGGGGAGCGCTCTCGCCTCGAACTCGCGGCCGAGCGCGATGCCGCGACCGAGCGGCTCACCGAGATCCAGATCGTCGTCGACTCCCTGCGCGAGGCGCGCCTCGACGCCGACGAGGCCGTGGAGGAGACGCGGCGGCAGGCGAAGGACGCGCTGCGCGCCCTCCGCGAGCACGACGCCGCCCTCGCGACGCACGCGGAGCAGGTCAACAAGGTGACCGTGCGCCATGAGGCCGCTGTCGCCGAATGCGACCGCCTCGAGACCGGTCTCGCCCAGGCGCAGGCCGCCGTGGCGGACGCGGAGGCGAAGGCGGAGACCGCGAAGGCGGAGCTCGACGCTGCCGTCGCGGCGCCGCGTCCGGTGCTCGACGCGTCTGCGCGGGATGGACTGCTCGAGGCGCTGGAGCGCGCCCGCGAGGGCGAGGTCCGCGCCCGCCTGGAGGTCGAGACCCTGCGCGAGCGGGTCCGGGCGGCGCAGTCGCGGGTGACCGCGCTGGAACGGCAGCGCGAGCAGGAGCGGGACGCCGCGGCGGAGGCCGCCCGCCGCGCTGTCATCCGCCGGGCGCAGCGCGAGGCGGCGTCCGGAGTCGTGGACGAGCTGCCGCGCATCCTCGACTCCCTCGACCGCTCGGTCACCGAGGCCCGCGTCGCCCTGGCGGAGGCGGAAGCCGCTCGGTCGGCGCAGAACGAGGAACTGGTCGCCCTGCGCGCCCAGGAGTCGTCGCTGCGGGAGCGTCTGGCCGGGCTCACGGAGAGCGTGCACGGCCTGGAGCTGCAGATCCACGAGAAGAAGCTCCACCTGAACAGCCTCTTGGAGCGCGTGTCCTCGGAGCTCTCGCTGGACGAGGACGTGCTCGTCGCCGAGTACGGTCCTGATCAGCTCGTGCCGCGGGATCCCGGGACGGAGCCGGCCGACGGCGAACTGCTCGACGACACCGCGATCCCGTTCGACCGGCGCATCCAGCAGCGGCGCCTCGCGGACGCGGAGCGGAAACTCGCCCAACTCGGGCGGGTCAACCCGCTCGCGCTGGAGGAGTTCGCCGCCCTGGAACAGCGCCACGCGTTCCTCACCACGCAGCTCGCGGACCTGACGCAGACCCGGCAGGACCTCTTGACGATCATCGCCGACCTCGACGAGCGCATGCAGACGATCTTCGCCAGCGCGTTCGAGGACACCAAGGAGGCGTTCGGTCAGGTCTTCCCGCTGCTGTTCCCCGGCGGCACGGGCAGCATCTCGCTGACCGATCCGGAGAACATGCTGACGACGGGGATCGAGGTCTCGGTCCGTCCCGTCGGGAAGAAGATCGAGCGACTGTCGCTGCTGTCCGGCGGCGAGCGGTCATTGGCCGCGGTGGCGCTCCTGGTGGCGATCTTCAAGGCGCGCCCCAGCCCGTTCTACATCCTCGACGAGGTCGAGGCCGCCCTGGACGACGCGAACCTCGGCCGGCTCCTCACGGTGTTCGAGCAGCTGCGCGAGAGCTCCCAGCTCCTCGTCATCACGCACCAGAAGAGGACTATGGAGATCGCCGACGCCCTCTACGGTGTGTCGATGCGCCAGGACGGCGTCTCCGCGGTGGTCGGTCAGCGCGTCGGCGACCGCGCCGCCGCCGCCGTTTGACTCGCCCCAGGCACAGCTGCGGAGATCGTGGCCCGCACCTGGCGTGTCGACGGTCGGATCCCGCGTGTCGCCCGCGGTCTCCGAAGCTGTGCTCGGACGGACCGGGGGAAGGTCACATCGTGAGGGACTGTTCGAATGCGGTCACGGCGGCGGGGAAGCCGGGGTGGTCCTGGGGGCGGTGAGCGAAACCGGAGAGGACGATGTGGTCGGCCCCGACATCGACGAGCCGTCGGGCGATGAGCTCGTACTCCTCGTTCCAGCCGCCGGTGACCACGAGGGTCGGCACTCCGGCGAGAGAATGCTCCCGGATGCCATGTCCCCAGGGGAGATTCGCGGCCGCCCAGTGCTCCGCGACCGCGCGTTCGTCCGGCCAGGACTCGCGGTCCAGCGGGCCGCCGAACATGAGCGGGCGCAGGATCGACCAGAAGCCGTAGAGGTCGTCCTCGGCCGCGCGTGATCGCGCCTCCGTGACCACGGCGATATGCCGCTCGATCGGTGCGTCACCGCGAGCGATGTCGTACAGGGCGGGCTCGACGAGGACGAGGCCCGACACCCGCAGGCCGTCGGTGACGGCGCGGACGGCGGTCACCGCGCCGATGGAGTGCGCGAACAGGAGCGGCGTCCGGTCACGTTCTCCCTCGACGAGAGCGCCCGCCTGCGCTTCGACGGACGACTCCGGCGGGAAGCTGAGGAAGGTCCCCGACTCCGGATCCTGCGAGGGCCATGCGGCAGTGCCGCGCCTCCCGGCGCCATGGAGGAACACCCGGTGCGGGAGCGGCGCGCGGTGCATCCCTGGATGCTACCCGTAGGCTGGACGCATGGCAGAGAAGTCCTGGTCTCTCGGTCGCGCGCTGCGCGGCATGTTCGTGAAGCCCACCATCGACGAGACGACATGGGAAGACCTGGAGACGGCGCTGATCACGGCGGACTTCGGCCCCGACATCAGCGAGCGCATCGTCGAAGAGCTGCGCGACAAGGTCGCGAAGTACCGCACCACCGACCCCAAGGACCTCCAGCGCATGCTGCGGGAGACCCTGGAGGAGCACTTCGCGAAGTTCGACACCACGCTCAAGCTCACCGAGCGCCCGGCCGTGGTCCTCGTCGTCGGGGTGAACGGCGTGGGCAAGACGACCACGATCGGCAAGTTCACGAAGTTCCTCCGCGGCTACCAGCGGAGTGTGGTCGTGGGAGCCGCCGACACCTTCCGGGCCGCGGCCGTGGACCAGCTCGCCACCTGGGCCCAGCGCGGGGGAGCGGCGATCGTCCGCCCGCAGCAGGAAGGCCAGGACCCGGCTTCCGTCGCCTTCCAGACCGTCGAGTACGCGAAGCGCGAGGGTATGGAGATCGCGATCATCGACACGGCGGGACGCCTGCACACCAAGGGCGGACTCATGGACGAACTGGGCAAGATCCGCCGTGTCGTGGAGAAGCAGGCTCCCATCAGCGAGGTGCTCCTGGTCCTCGATGCGACGACGGGGCAGAACGGCGTCATGCAGGCGGAGACCTTCCTGCAGCACGCCGGCGTCACAGGTCTCGTGCTCACCAAGCTCGACGGCTCGGCCAAGGGCGGCTTCGTGCTCGCGGTGCAGGAGCGCACGGGCATCCCGGTGAAGCTCCTCGGCCAGGGCGAGGGCATCGACGATCTGACCGGTTTCACGCCGCACGTCTTCGTGCAGGCGCTGGTCGGCTGACACAGGGCTTCCGCCCCGAGCACCAGGCTGGTTTCATAGCGTTATGGCGATCGAACACGACTACTTCGGACTGCTGTCGTCGGGCCCCGACGGCTCGATCTTCTGGTCGGAGACGGTCGAGCTCGGCGACCAGAGCGTGACCGTGGATCTGACGGCCCCGGACCAGGACGACGTCTCCGCCGACGCCCTCGACATCGCCGCCGGGCTCATCGCCGGCCTGGAGAACGTGGACGCGACCGCACGGCGCGGGATGCTCGCCGAGGTGGACGACCGCACGAGCGAGGTGACCGAGTACATCCTGCAGCAGCAGGAGGTGTTCGGCGACGACCTCCCCGACGTCCTCATCGACGTGTCCGGGGACGCGGCCGTGGACATCATCCGATCACTGCGACTGATGAGCATGACGATCCTCGCGGACGAGCACGGCGGCTCCGAGCCGTTCGCCGTGCTGGAGTACGCGCTCGACGACAGCGCCACCGACGACGTGCTGCTGGTGAACCTGGGGTCCGACGGCAGCGTGCAGTCGGTCATGAGCGCCGACTGACCGCCGCTCGTCAGACCGCCTGCGCGAAGCCGAGGTCGGCGCTCTCCGCGATGTGCGCGAGGTGCGCGGGGATCTCCCGTCCCTTCGAGGTCATCGACTGCGCCCAGAGCCGTCCGGCCCGGTACGAGGAGCGCACCAGCGGACCGGCGAGCACCCCGAGGAAGCCGATCCGCTCCGCCTCCTCCTTGAATTCGACGAACTCGGCCGGCTTCACCCACCGCGACACCGGGAGATGACGCGGGGTCGGGCGGAGGTACTGGGTGATGGTGATGATGTCGCAGCCGGCGTCGTGGAGGTCCTGCAGCGCCTGGACGACCTCCTCCGGCTCCTCGCCCATGCCGAGGATGAGGTTCGACTTCGTGATGAGTCCGGCGTCGCGGGCCTGGGTGAGAACGTTCAGCGACCGCTCGTAGCGGAACGCCGGACGGATGCGCTTGAAGATGCGGGGCACGGTCTCCACGTTGTGCGCGAACACCTCCGGACGGGCATCGAAGATCTGGCCGAGGAAGGCCGGGTCGGCGTTGTGCTCGTTGGCCAGCAGCTCCACGCCGGTGTTCGGGTTCAGCTCGTGGATCTTGCGCACCGTCTCGGCGTTCAGCCAGGCACCGGTGTCGGGGAGGTCGTCGCGGGCCACGCTCGTGACGGTCGCGTAGCGGAGGTTCATCCGCTGCACGCTCTCGGCGACGCGTCGCGGCTCGTCGGTGTCGTAGTCGGCGGGCTTGCCGGTGTCGATCTGGCAGAAGTCGCAGCGACGCGTGCACTGCGACCCCCCGATGAGGAACGTCGCCTCGCGGTCCTCCCAGCACTCGTAGATGTTCGGGCAGCCGGCCTCCTGGCACACCGTGTGCAGATCCTCGCTCTTCACGAGCGAGTGCAAGGCGGAGTACTCCGGCCCCATCTTGGCCTTGGTCTTGATCCACTCGGGCTTGCGCTCGATCGGGGTCTCGGCGTTGCGGATCTCGAGGCGGAGGAGCTTGCGCCCCTCGGGTGCGGCGGTCATGCCGGGACTCCTGTCAGGTCGGGTGCGTGCGCGGTGCGGAAGGCGTCCTGCACGGCGTCGACGAGGTCGAGCGGGCCGACCACGCGGCCGGACACCTCGCTCACCGTGGTCACGCCGGCGTCGGTGATGCCGCAGGGGATGATGTCGCGGAAGGGGGCGAGACTGTTGTCGCAGTTGATGGCGAAGCCGTGCATGGTCACGCCCTGCTGCACCCGCACGCCGATCGCGGCCACCTTGTCCTCAGAGAGCGGTCGGCGCACCCACACACCGCTGCGCCCCTCGACCTGGTGCCCGTCGACCCCGAACGGACGCAGCACCTCGATGAGGATCCGCTCCAGACGCCGGACGTGTGCGACCACGTCCATCGGCTCCGGCAGCCGGAAGATCGGATACCCGACGAGCTGCCCCGGCCCGTGCCAGGTGATCTTCCCGCCGCGGTCGACGTCGATGACCGGGGTCCCGTCCTGGGGGCGCTCATGGTCCTCCGTGCGCTTGCCCGCGGTGTAGACGGCCGCGTGCTCGAGCAGGATGAGCGTGTCGGGGCGGGCACCGGACACGACGTCCGCGTGCACGCGGCGCTGCAGGGCCCAGCCGTCAGGATAGGGGACAGGGGTCGGCATGAAGCCGGGGGTGAGGATGTCGAGCATGCGTCGTCGCTTCCCTCTAATACATGGATTGCGTCCAACAATACATCCTCGTCCGGGGTGCGGCGCGGCGCGCGGTACCGTGAAGTCATGAACCGGACTGGTCGCGCCGGCCGCCCGAAGGCCTCCTCGCGCGAGACCCTCGCCGAGGCCGCCTGCGAGCTCTTCCTGGAGCGCGGGTACGAGGCCACGTCCATCGCCGACATCACGCAGCGGGCGGGGGTCAGCCGGTCGAGCTTCTTCAACTACTTCACGTCTAAGAGCGACGTGCTGTGGTCGGGTATCGATGAGCGCATCGGCGTCGCGATCGCCGCGCTGGACGACCTCGGCCGCGAGGCCACGGGGGAGCGGGTGCGGCTGATCCTCCACGGCATCGTGCAGGACTTCGCGCCGGATCCTCTGGCGCTGGCCCTGCGGAACGCGGCGGCCATGGCCCTCGAGGAGGAGCTGGTGCGGGAGACGGGCGTCCGTCTGGCCCGCCTCTCCGCCGCCGTCTCCCGGGCGGCGTGCGCGGCCGGGATCGACGTCATGCGCGCCGACGTGCTCGGGGCCGCGCAGGCGGCCGCTGTCATGTCGGCGCTCCGGGTGTGGGCGGAGGAGGGCGCCGGCCGCGGCACTCCGGAGTCCGTGCTGCACGAGGCCCTCGCCCGCGTGCACGATCTCCCCTGGCGGGACTGACCGCCCTCGCGAGACCCCGGTTTCGCGCCGAGGCCCCGGCGTGCTCACGCTTGCGGGGCGGGGTCTCGACAGCGAGGCGGGGTTTCGGCGAGCCGCCTCCGTGCCGCGCTGAGCGTGGAGGCTCCGCTCGCGTAGAATCGTAGGCACCATGGCTACCTTTGGCACGCTCTCCGATCGGCTCACCGACACCTTCCGCAATCTGCGCACGAAGGGAAAGCTCACCGCCGCCGACGTCGACGGCACGGTGCGCGAGATCCGTCGCGCTCTGCTCGATGCCGACGTCGCGCTCGCGGTCGTCAAGGACTTCACCGCCAAGGTGCGCGAGCGCGCTCTCGGCGACGAGGTCAACAAGGCGCTGAACCCCGCGCAGCAGGTGGTGCAGATCGTCAACGAGGAACTCGTCCAGATCCTCGGCGGTGAGCAGCGGCGCCTGCAGTTCGCCAAGACGGCGCCGACCGTGATCATGCTCGCCGGCCTCCAGGGTTCGGGAAAGACGACGTTCGCCGGCAAGCTCGCCAAGCAGCTCGAGAGCGAGGGCCACACGCCGCTCCTCGTGGCCGCCGATCTCCAGCGTCCGAACGCCGTGAACCAGCTCCAGGTGGTCGCAGAGCAGGCCGGAGCCACCGTGTACGCGCCCGAGCCCGGCAACGGCGTCGGCGATCCCGTGAAGGTTTCGCGCGACGGTGTCGAGCACGCCCGCCGGCAGCAGCACGACGTGGTCATCATCGACACCGCCGGCCGCCTCGGTGTCGACGCCGAGCTCATGAAGCAGGCCGCCGACATCCGCAAGGCGGTCAACCCGGACGAGGTGCTCTTCGTCATCGACGCGATGATCGGTCAGGACGCCGTCAACACCGCCAAGGCCTTCCAGGAGGGCGTGGACTTCACCGGCGTCGTGCTCTCCAAGCTCGACGGCGACGCGCGAGGCGGAGCGGCGCTGTCGGTCGCCTCGGTCACGGGTCGCCCGATCATCTTCGCCTCCACGGGCGAGCGGCTGGAAGACCTCGAGCCGTTCCACCCCGACCGGATGGCGAGCCGCATCCTCGACCTCGGCGACATCCTCACCCTCATCGAGCAGGCCCAGCAGGCCTTCGACGAGGAGGAGGCACGCAAGGTCGCGGAGAAGCTCGCGAACGAGGCCTTCACCCTGGAGGACTTCCTCGAGCAGCTCCAGCAGATGAAGAAGATGGGCTCGATGAAGAAGATGCTCGGGATGCTCCCGGGCATGGGCCAGATGAAGCAGCAGCTCGAGGACTTCGACGAGCGCGAGATCGACCGCACCGAAGCCATCATCCGGTCCATGACGCCGGTCGAGCGTCGCAACCCCAAGATCCTCAACGGCTCGCGCCGTCTTCGCATCGCGCGCGGTTCCGGCATGACCGTCACGGACGTCAATCAGCTTGTCCAGCGCTTTGAGCAGGCCGCGAAGATGATGAAGACGGTCGCCCGTGGCGGCACGCCGAACATCCCCGGCATGGGCCCGGTGCCCGGCATGGGCAAGCCCGGCGCCTCGTCGAAGCGCGGCAAGAAGGGCAAGGGTGGCGGCGGCAACCGCTCCCGTTCCGGCAACCCCGCGAAGCGCGCGGCGGAGAACGCCGGCCTCGCAGCCTCGTCGGCACCGACCGGCTCGGGCTTCGGACTCGGCGGGGGAGGCGCGGCCCCCTCGGAGGCGGACCTCGCTGAGATCCAGAAGCTGTTCGGCAAGGGCTGAGCGGCCGGGACCTCAGCGCACGGCGACCGGCGCGGCCGAAGGATCGACCGTGGTCGCGGGCGTGCCTCGCGGCCGTGCCGCGAACTGCCCGCCGATGAGGGCGGCGAGCGTGATCACGATGCCCGCCACCTGGACCAGGGTGAAGCTCTCGCCGACCACGAGCACGCCGAGCAGCGTCGCGACGATCGGTGAGAGCAGCGCGAGGAGCCCGGGCACGATCACCGGCAGGCGCTGGATCCCGCGGAACCACAGTGTGTACGCGACGATCCCTCCCGCCGTCGCGAGCCAGAGATAGCCGAGGAGCGCATCGGCGTCGAGGGCAGGAGGCGGGCCCTCGACCGCGAAGGTGAGGGGGAGGAGCAGCAGTCCTCCCGCGGTGAGCTGCCAGCCGGCGTAGGCCACCGGACCGACGCCGGCGGGGCGTCCCCAGCGCTTGGTGAGGATCATCCCGAGGCCGGTCGCGGTCACCCCGCCGAGAGCCGCGACGAGGCCCCAGAGGTCCAGCGCGGCGGCAGGGCCGAGGACGACGAGGGCGACCCCCGCCGCTCCGAGCACGGCTGCCGCGGCGGACACCGGGCGGATGCGCTCTCCAAGCACGAGCGCTCCGAGTCCCAGGACGATGAGCGGCTGCGCTCCGGCGACGGCGGCGGCGACCCCACCGGGGAGGCGCTCAGCCGCGAGGAACAGCAGCGGGAAGAACGCGCCGATGTTGAGGGCGCCGAGCACGACGACCCTGCCCCACCAGGCGCCGTGCGGCAGGCGCCGGGCCAGCAGCACCGCGAGGAGACCCGCAGGAAGCGAGCGGAGGAGGCCGGCGAGGAGCGGATGCCCGGCGGGGAGCAGCTCCGTCGTCACCAGGTAGGTCGTACCCCACGCCGCGGGCGCGAGGGCCGTGACGAGGGTGAGCGTGAGGCGGTTCATGCTCCCAGCCTGCGCGCCGCATTCAGATGAGTCCAACGCATTGTTGTCACGCTATCCATGACGAGCGATCATGGAGCTATGGAACTCCAGCAGCTGCGATATGTCGTCGCCGTGGCGGACACCGGCTCGTTCACCCGCGCGGCGGAGCGCTGTCACGTCACGCAGTCGGCGCTCAGCCATCAGGTCGCCGCACTCGAACGCGAGCTGGGCGTGCGGCTGTTCGCGCGCACCAGTCGCAGCGTCCGTGCGACCGAGTCCGGAGAGGCGTTCCTCCGCTCCGCGCGTCCCGCGGTGCGCGCCGCGGATCAGGCGCGGGAGGATGCCGCGGCCGCTGCGGGCGAAGTCGTCGGAACGCTCCGGCTCGGGATCATCCCCACGGTGACCGCCGTCGACGTCCCCGCGCTCCTCGTGGCCTATCGCACCGCGCATCCGGCCGCCCGCGTGGAGCTCCGCGAGGGGAACAGTGACGGCCTCATGGCCGCGATCCGTCAGGGCGACCTCGATGTCGCCTTCCTCGGACTTCGGGAGGGCGTGGAGCCCCAGGGTGTGGCGTCCCGACCCCTGTCCCACGAGCCGCTGGTAGCGGTGCTGCCTCGCGGGCACCACCTTGCCGCGAAGCGGAGGGTGCGCCTGAGCGACCTCGCGGACTCCGCTTTCGCCGACTTCCCCGCCGGAACCTCGGGACGCGCGCAGAGTGACGCGGCATTCCTGTCCGCGCGGCTCGAGCGGGACGTGGCCTTCGAATCCGACACGGCTGCGAGTCTGATCGGCCTGGTCGCTGCGGGCCTCGCCGTCACGCTGCTCGCGCCCGGGGTGGTGCGGGGCTATCGAGACGTCGTCGACACGGTGGCCATCCAGGACGGCCCCGTTCGTGTCGAGCACCTGGCCTGGGACGCCGCCGCACCGCGCAGCGCCGCCCGCGCCTTCCTCGACATCGTCGCCACGGCCTCCTGAGCCGATGTTCCGGCTGCACGACCCGCGAACGGATGCACGACGGAATCCCCGGAACGGGCGGGCCACCGTATCCGGATCGTGCAGGCGACTCCGCAGAACGTTGAGCCGGAGACGACGAGGCGGGCCCGGGAAGAACCCGGACCCGCCTCATCGTGTGGTGATCAGCGCACGTCGTCGTCGACCCAGTCCATCGACTTGGTGACGGCCTTGCGCCACAGGCGCAGCTGGCGGTCGCGCTCGGCCTCGTCGAGCGAGGGCTCCCAGCGGCGGTCCTCCTGCCAGTTGGCGGACAGGTCGTCGAGGCCGCTCCAGAAGCCGACCGCGAGGCCCGCGGCGTAGGCCGCACCGAGCGCGGTGGTCTCCGCCACCACCGGACGCACGACCGGGACGCCGAGGATGTCGGCCTGGAACTGCATGAGCGCGTCGTTGGCGACCATGCCGCCGTCGACCTTGAGCTCGCTGAGGTCCACTCCGGCGTCCGCGTTGACCGCGTCGAGCACGTCGCGGGTCTGGAAGGCCACGGCCTCCAGCGCAGCGCGCGCGATGTGGTTCTTGTTCGCGTAGCGGGTGAGGCCGACGATCGCGCCACGGGCGTCCGGACGCCAGTACGGTGCGAACAGACCCGAGAACGCCGGGACGATGTACACGCCGCCGTTGTCCTCGACCTTCTCGGCCAGCTCCTCGACCTCAGGGGCGGAGGAGATGATGCCGAGCTGGTCGCGCAGCCACTGGATGAGCGAGCCGGTGACGGCGATCGACCCCTCCAGCGCGTAGTGCGTGGGCTGGTCGCCGAGCTTGTAGCCGACGGTGGTGAGCAGGCCGTTCTTCGAGCGGACGATCTCCTCGCCCGTGTTGAAGATGAGGAAGCAGCCCGTGCCGTAGGTGTTCTTGCTCTCGCCCTTCTGGAACGCGGCCTGCCCGAACGTCGCCGCCTGCTGGTCGCCGAGGATGCCGGCGATCGGCGTCTCGCGCAGCAGCGACGAGCTCTCGGCGGCACCGTAGACCTCGGAGGAGGAGCGGATCTCCGGCATCATCGAGCGCGGCACACCGAACGCCTCGAGGATGTCGTCGCGCCATTCCAGCGTCTCGAGGTCCATGAACATCGTGCGCGAGGCGTTCGTCACGTCGGTCGCGTGCACGCCGCCGTCGATGCCGCCGGTCAGGTTCCACAGGACCCAGGTGTCGGTCGTGCCGAAGAGCAGGTCTCCAGCCTCGGCCTTCTCGCGGGCCCCCTCGACGTTCTCCAGGATCCAGGTGATCTTGGTGCCGGAGAAGTAGGTCGCCAGCGGGAGGCCGACGATCGACTTGAACCGGTCGACGCCCTCGTCGCCCGCGAGGCGGTTGACGATCTCCTGCGTGCGGGTGTCCTGCCAGACGATGGCGTTGTAGACCGGCTTGCCCGTGGTCTTGTCCCACACGACGGCCGTCTCGCGCTGGTTCGTGATGCCCACGGCGGCGATGTCGTGGCGGGTCAGATCGGCGCGCCCGAGGGCCAGACCGATCACCTCCTGGACGTTGCGCCAGATCTCGGCGGCGTCGTGCTCCACCCAGCCGGCCTTGGGAAGGATCTGCTCGTGCTCCTTCTGGCCGGTGGCGACGATGCTGCCCTTCTTGTCGAAGATGATCGCGCGGCTCGACGTCGTTCCCTGGTCGATCGCGATGATGTAGTCAGCCATGTGTTCTCCTTTGAATTCCCGAGCGGTTGAGGGGGATCAGCCGGCGAGGCTGAGCAGGCCGGGGGCGGCGAGGGCGGCGATGACACCACCGATGAGCGGACCGACGACGGGCACCCACGAGTAGGACCAGTCGCTGGAACCCTTGCCCTGGATCGGGAGGATCGCGTGGGCGATGCGGGGACCGAGGTCACGAGCCGGGTTGATGGCGTAGCCGGTCGGGCCACCGAGCGACGCACCGATGGCGACCACCAGCAGGGCCACCGGGAGAGCCGTGAGCGGGCCGAGGCCACCGGGCGTGCCGACCTCGATGTCGCCGTAGTCCGCGAACGCGAAGATGACGAAGACGAGGACGAAGGTGCCGATGATCTCGGTGACGAGGTTCCAGCCGTAGGAGCGGATGGCGGGGCCGGTGGAGAAGACGCCGAGCTTGTTGGCGGCCTCCGGCTCCTCGTCGAAGTGCTGCTTGTAGGCGAGCCAGACGACGATCGCGCCGATGATCGCGCCGAGGAGCTCCGCGGCGGTCGCGGTGAGGAACATCGCGAAGGTGATCTTGCCGGCGACCAGCAGGCCGATGCCGACGGCCGGGTTCAGGATGGCACCGGAGTACGCCGAGACGAGCACACCCGCGAACACCGCGAGACCCCATCCCCAGTTGACCATCAGGAAGCCGCCGCCGAAGCCCTTGTTCTTCGCCAGGGCGACGTTCGCGACCACACCGCAACCGAGCAGGACCAGCATCGCGGTGCCGACGAGCTCGGAGAGGAAGTAGAGACCGAGATTGACGTCAGTCATGTCTTCGTTGACCTTTCTTGCGGGTCGGGGCCCCTCTGCCCCGACCCCTTATGGGGTAGCACCGCGAGGAGGGCGCGGTGGTCGGAGCCCCGTCAGCCGCGGGCGCGGGACGGGATGTGGAGTCCGTGTCGCTCGTTCAGCAGCACACGCGTCTGCTCCACCTCGGCTTCGTGACGCTCGCGGTCCCATCCGAGGAGGGGAGCCAGGGCGTCGGCGACCTCGTCGAGCACCTCTGCCCGGGCGCCGCCGGTGAAGGCGATGCTGGTGCGGCGGAGGATGACGTCCTCGAGACGGGTGACCATCTCCTCGTTCACCATCCACTCCAGCTCGCGCGTCGACAGGTCGCCGCCGGCGAGGGGCGCGTCGTCCCCCTGCTCGACGAAGGCCCACACGGCCGCTGCCCGGGTGCCGTAGCGCGCGAGGAGCTGCTCGGCGCGAGCGCCGGCGCCGGGGAGGTTCTCCTGGATCCAGATCCGCTTCGCCTTCTCGGTGCGCGGGAACTCGCGTCCGCCGCCGATCGCGCGACCCGCCGTGGACACGGTGCGCGTGCGGCCGAGGAGGCCGAGCACCGTGTCGGAGAGGGACTCGCCCAGGGCGCGGAACGTGGTCCACTTGCCGCCGACCAGGCTCACCAGCGGGACGGCGCCCTGGCGGTCGACCTCGACGCGGTAGTCGCGCGAGACGAAGCCGGGAGCGGTGTCCTCGTGGCGGGGGAGCGGGCGGATGCCGGAGAAGTTGTAGACGATCTGCTCACGCGTCACCGCGATGGACGGGAACACGTGGTGGACGAGGTCGAAGAAGTAGTCGATCTCCTCCTCCGTGCACACCGGCACCTCGCGCGGGTCGGCATCGATGTCGGTGGTGCCGACGAGGACGCGGCCCTTGAGCGGGTAGATCAGCACGATGCGGCCGTCGGAGTGCTCGAAGAAGATCTCGCGACCCCGCGTCGCCGCCAGCAGCTCGGGGTTGTCGAGCACGATGTGCGATCCCTTGGTGCCGCCCATGAAGTGCGTGTCGGTGCCGAGGGCGTCGTTCGTGAGGTCGGTCCAGGGGCCGGAGGCGTTCACGACGACATCGGCGGTCACGGTGAACTCGGTGCCGCTCTCGCGGTCCCGGAGCGTGATCTGCTCGCCGTCGCGGCCGATCGCCTCGACGTAGTTCAGTGCCACGGCACCGGGGTGCGCGGCGCGGCCGTCCTGCAGCACATCGAGCGCGAGGCGCTCGGGGTCGTGCATCGACGCGTCGTAGTACGTGGCCGTGTACTTGATCTTCGGATCCATCGACGGCAGCTCGGCGAGGGACTTCTTGCGGCCGAGGAAGCGGTGCCGGGGCACGGTGCCGCCGTCGCGGGAGAACGTGTCGTAGATCGTGAGGCCGACCTTGATGAGGAAGGCGCCGCGCTCCTTCGGCTTCCCGCTCTTGTGCGTGAGGAAGCGGAGCGGAGCGGAGACGATCCCGGAGAACGTGGAGTAGATCGGGATCGTCGTCTGCAGCGGCTTGACGTAGTGCGGAGCGATCTTGAGCAGACCGTTGCGCTCCTCCACCGACTCGCGCACGAGGCGGAACTCGCCGTTCTCCAGGTAGCGGATGCCGCCGTGGATCATGTGGCTCGACGCCGCGGAGGCACCGGAGGCGAAGTCACCGCGATCGACGAGGACGACGTCGACGCCCTGCAGGGCGAGGTCGCGGAACGTGGAGATGCCGTTGATGCCGCCGCCGATAACGAGGACACTGGTGCGCCCGGATTCGCGGAGCGCGCGGACCGCGTCCCGCTCCGGGGACGTGTGGGTGGAATCGATCATCGTCGACCCTCTCTTCCTTGCTTGCCACCAGCATCGACCTCCGTGACGCCGCGCGCAAGCTCGCTGCACATATGTGCAAGGATCGAGGGAGAGGAGGTCATCATGGCGGGATCCGGAGCGCCATCGCGCGACGGCAAGCTGGTCGCCGCGCTCACCGCTGCGCAGCTCTACTACATGCAGGACAAGACCATGGAGGTCATCGCGCAGGAGCTCGGCACCTCGCGATCGTCCGTGTCGCGGCTGCTCAGCTTCGCGCGGGAGAGTGGCCTCGTCGACATCCGCATCAATTCGCCGCTGGAGCGCCTCGGGATGCTCGAGCAGCGCATCAGGGACCGGCATCGGGTGGTGGCGCATGTGGTGCCGATGGCCGAGATCGTCAGCGAGGTCGAACGTCTGGAGCGCGTCGCTCTGACCGCGGGACGACTCCTCTCGCAGTTCGTGGACTCGAACATGATCGTCGGCGTCGCGTGGGGATCGACGATCAGCGCGGTCAGCCGCGGTCTCACCCAGAAGGAGACGCACAACACGACGTTCGTGCAGCTCAACGGCGCCGGGAACACCCAGACGAGCGGTGTGGAGTACTCCAGCGACATCCTGCAGCGCTTCGGGAGCGCGTTCGGGGCGCAGGTGCAGCAGTTCCCGGTCCCCGCGTTCTTCGACGACCCCGCCACTCGCGAGGCGATGTGGCGCGAGCGCAGCACCCGGCGCGTCCTCGACCTGCAGGCGAAGATGGACATCGCCGTGTTCAGCCTCGGGTCCCCGGCCGCGGAGGTGCCCAGCCGGGTGTACGTCGGCGGCTACCTCGGTCGGGAGGACTACCGCAGTCTGCGGGAGGACCACGCGATCGGCGACGTGGCGACGGTCTTCTTCCGCGCCGACGGCTCCTGGCGCGACATCCGGCTCAATGCGCGGGCGACGGGGCCGGGCCTCGATCGGCTGCGGCGCGTGCCGAGGCGGGTCTGCGTCGTCTCCGGTGTGCCCAAGCTCGCGAGCCTGCGCGCGGCTATCGCCGCCGAGCTCATCACCGACGTGGTCCTGGACGAGGGGCTCGCGCGCCGGCTCGTCGAGGACTGAGGGGCGTTCGCGTCACTCGCCTTCGATCGAGGACTGCGGTCCGGTCCGGAACTCCCGGATGAGGTGCTGGACCACGGCGCGGAGGTCCCCGTCCGTGGCGTCGGCGACCGCGAGCTGACGGGCGTAGCTCGCTCCGCCGTCGAGGATCGTCGCGATGCTGCCGAACTCGCGCACGCACCCGAGCTCGACGGCGACCGGGGCCAGTTCCTCGATCTTCTCGGTCAGGTGCTCGCGCACGGGGCGCTGCGTGCCGATCGTGTCGACGATGACCCGGGCGTCGAGGCCGTATCGGGCCGCGCGCCACTTGTTCTCGCGGTGGAACCACGCGGGGAGGTCGGGCAGGGCGGCCCCTTCATCCAGGAGCCGGGAGAAGTGCTCGACGAGGACCTGCACGAGCGCGGCCACCGCGGCCATCTCGGAGAGCGTGGACAGGCCGTCGCACGCGCGGACCTCGATCGTGCCCCAGCGCGGGGCGGGACGGATGTCCCAGCGCACTTCCGTGGCATCGGCCATGACACCGGTGCGGACCATGTCGTCCAGGTAGCGCTCGAACTCCGACCAGTCGCGCAGCGGCCAGGGAAGGCCCGCCGTGGGCAGCTGCTGGAAGACGAGAGCGCGATTGGAGGCGTACCCCGTGCGTTCCCCGGCCCAGAACGGGCTGGACGCCGACAGCGCCTGCAGGTGGGGGAGATAGGCCGACAGTGCGTTGATGATGGGGAAGACCTTGCGCTGCTCGTCGACGCCCACGTGCACGTGGATGCCCCAGATCATCATGTTGCGCCCCCACCACTGGGTGCGCTCGATGAGGGTGTGGTACCGGGTCTTGTCGGTCACCGACTGGTCGTACCACTGGGCGAACGGGTGGCTTCCGGCGGAGAGCAGCTCGATCCCTGCCGGATCGGTGGCCGACCGCACGGCCGCGATCGCGTTGGCGATGTCGTCGACGGCGTGGGCCACGGAGTCGCCGATCCCGCTGGTCACCTCGATGGTGTTGGTCAGGAGCTCGCCGGTGACGGTGTGGCGTTCGTCCTCGCTCTCCGCCTCCAGCGCGGCGAGGAGCTCCGGCGCGCGACCGACGAGATCACCGGTCTCGGGATCGGCGAGCATGATCTCCCACTCGAGACCGACGGTGGAGCGGGCCGAAGCGGCGAAGTCGAGCTGCACGGGGACAGTCTGACACGGGGCCGGGCCTGCTCCGCAACGCCGTGTCGCCGGGTTTCGCACAAGGCGCACGCATCTGGCAGAATAGAGGGTCGGACGACGTGCTCGACCCTCTATCCAGCGCTCGTCCTCCTCATTTGAGCTTCCGCCGGGTGTGCACCCCACGCTCCAGGCGACCGGTTCGTTTCCTTCCACACCATTCAGGAGAATCGTGGCTGTCAAGATTCGTCTCAAGCGCATGGGCAAGATCCGCGCGCCGTACTACCGCATCGTCGTCGCCGACTCGCGCACCAAGCGCGACGGTCGCGTGATCGAGGAGATCGGCAAGTACCACCCCACCGAGGAGCCCTCGTTCATCGAGGTCGACTCCGAGCGTGCGCAGTACTGGCTCTCCGTCGGCGCGCAGCCGACCGAGCAGGTCACCGCCATCCTCAAGATCACCGGCGACTGGGGCACCTTCAAGGGCGACAAGGACGCGAAGTCCACCCTCAAGGTCGCCGGCGAGAAGGCCGCGTTCGAGGCCGACGCCTCGAAGAAGTCGGTCATCAAGCCCAAGGCGGAGAAGAAGGAGGAGGCCCCCGCTGCGGAGGCCCCCGCCGCTGACGCCGACGCGGAGGCCGCTGAGGCTCCCGCCGCCGACGCCGAGTAATCCATCGTGCTCGCCGCCGCGCTCGAACACATCGTCAAGGGGATCGTCGATCACCCCGAAGATGTGCGCATCCACGAATCCTCGTCGCCCCGTGGCGACCTGCTCGAGGTGCGTGTGCACCCCGACGACCGTGGACGCGTGATCGGGCGCGGCGGCCGCACGGCCAAGGCCCTGCGCACTCTCGTGAGCGCCCTCGCCGACGGGCGCCGCGTCCGCGTCGACGTCGCGGACGACTGACGTGGTGTCGCAGGACCGCATCCAGGGCCGCAACCAGCTGCGCGTCGGACGCCTGGTCAAGGCTCACGGGCTCAAGGGCGCCCTGAAGCTCGAGCTCTACACCGACAACCCGGAGCGGCGATTCGTCCCCGGGGCCGCGTTCACGTTGCAGGTGCCCGAGGCATCTCCGTGGCATGGCAAGGAGATCGTCGTCCGCGAATACCGCGTGATGAACGGCAACCCCGTCGTCTTCTTCGAGGACGTGGACGATCGCAACGCGGCCGAAAGCCTCGTCCGCGCCATCCTCTGGATGGACCAGGACGAGGACGAGACCGAGGACAACGCCTGGTTCGACCACCAGCTCGTCGGTCTGGACGTGGTCCGCGACGAGACCGTCGTCGGCCGCGTGGTCCGCGTCGAGCACCTGCCGGCGCAGGACCTCCTGATCGTGAAGCCGTCGACCGGCGGCACGGACGAGGTGATGGTCCCCTTCGTCGAGGCCATCGTCCCCACCGTCGACGTGGCGGCCGGCCGCGTCATCGTGACCCCGCCGGCCGGGCTCTTCGAGGAGCTTCCCGAGTCGGAGGACGGGACCGCCGCCTCCGACGGCGCCGAGTGACCGCTGATACGGTTCCCCCGTGCGCATCGACGTCGTCTCCATCTTCCCCTCGTACTTCGACGGACTGACGCTCTCCCTGCTCGGCAAGGCGCGAGGCTCGGGTCTGCTCGACCTCCAGGTGCACGATCTGCGCGACTGGACGCACGACCGCCATCGCACCGTCGACGACACCCCGTACGGCGGGGGAGCCGGCATGGTCATGAAGCCGGAGCCCTGGGGCCTCGCCCTCGATGAGCTCACGGCGGACGCCACCCCCGCGCCGACCATCATCTTCCCGTCGCCGGCCGGGGAGGTCTTCACCCAGGCGACCGCGCGGGACCTCGCGGGACGCGAGCACCTCGTGTTCGGCTGCGGGCGCTACGAGGGCATCGACGAGCGCGTCTTCGAGTACGCCGCCGAGCGTGGCGAGGTGCGGCTGCTGAGCCTCGGCGACTACGTGCTCAACGGCGGCGAGGTGGCGACGATGGCGATGATCGAGGCCATCGGTCGGCTGATCCCGGGTGTCGTCGGCAATCCGGAGAGCCTGGTGGAGGAGTCGCACGAGGACGGCCTCCTCGAGTACCCGTCCTACACGAAGCCGTCGGTCTGGCGGGAGCGCGCCGTCCCCGACGTGCTCCTCAGCGGCAACCACGGCGCGATCGCGGCATGGCGGCGTGAGCAGCAGCTCGTCCGCACCCGCCTGCGACGCCCCGATCTGCTGCCGGACGCGCCGACCGACGGCTGACCCTGCCATCCGTCGCGACGAGTGCTGTTAGCGTCGAGGCATGGTGGATGTGACACGCGCGCGATCGTTCGAGAGCATCGGCGAGGAGTACGACCGCTACCGGCCGGGGTTCCCGGAGCGCGCGGCCGACATCATCGTTCCGGACCGCGTGGCGACGGCGCTCGACCTCGGCGCCGGCACCGGGAAGTTCACGGGCCTGCTCGTCGCGCGGGCGACGCAGGTGATCGCGATCGAGCCGTCCGCGCCGATGCTCGCCGTGCTCGCGCGGACGCTCCCGACGGTCGACGCGCGGCCGGGGACCGCGGAGAGCATCCCCGTTCCGGACGGCTCCGTCGATGCCGTCAGCGTCGCGCAGGCGTTCCACTGGTTCGATCGGGACGCGGCGGCGGCTGAGATCGCCCGCACGCTCGTCCCTCACGGAACGCTCGGGCTGCTGTGGAATCGCGCCGACCCCGCCTGTGCCTGGGATCTCGCGTGCCACCGGGTGGCGCATCCCGCGGTCGGCGCGGACGACGACACCTCCGCGTCGGCGACAGACCTTCCCGGTTTCGTCCTGGAGATCCACGAGGAGGTGCGCTGGACCGAGCGGATCACCCGCGAGGACTACCTCCGACGGTGGGGCACGGTGAGCAGCTTCCTCGTGGCGGACGAGGCACAGCGCACGGCGATGGTGGCGGCCCTGGAAGCGGTGCTGGACGGCACGGATGAGACGCGGGGGAAGGTGGAGTTCGATCTGCCGCACCTCACCGACGTGTTCCGTTACCGCCGCGCATGAGGATCTGGTCGCTGCATCCGGAGTACCTCGACCGTCAGGGGCTCGTCGCCTGCTGGCGGGAGACCCTCCTCGCTCAGGCGGTGCTCGCCGACGCCACGAAGGGGTATCAGCGACACCCGCAGCTCGAGCGCTTCCGGGCGACGGCCGATCCCGTGGCCACGGTGGGTGCGTACCTGGTGGGCGTCGCCGATGAGGCGGACGAGCGCGGCTACCGTTTCGACCGCACTCGTATCCGGCGCGCGGAGTCGGCGGTGCCGTCGATCCCGGTCACCACGGGTCAGCTGGCACGCGAGTGGGAGCATCTGCGGGCGAAGCTCGCCGAGCGCAGTCCGGACGTGCTCAGCCGACACGGGTCTGTGGAGCTCCCGAAGGCGCACCCGCTGTTCGTCGTCGTGCCCGGGCCGGTCGCGCCCTGGGAGCGCGCCGACCCCGCGGCCGGAGTCAGTCGACGCCGAGGAACGAGCGATCCGTCAGGATGATCGGTCCGTCCTCGGTGATGGCGATGGTGTGCTCGGAGTGCGCGCCGCGGGAGCCGTCCGCGCTCCGCAGCGTCCACCCGTCGGGGTCGGTGACCAGCTCGTCCGTCGTCGCGAGGAACCAGGGCTCCAGGGCGAGCACGAGGCCGGCGCGGAGCGGGAAACCGCGTCCCGCGCGGCCGTCGTTCGCCACATGAGGGTCGCCGTGCATCGTGCGTCCGACGCCGTGGCCCCCGAAGTCGGTGTTGATGGAGTAGCCCTCGCCGTGCGCGACGTCGGCGATCGCGGCGGAGATGTCGCCGATGCGCTTTCCGACCACCGAGGTCTCGATCGCGGCGGCCAGCGCGCGTCCCGTGGTGTCGATGAGACGGAGGTCCTCGTCCCGCGGCGTACCCACGACGAAGGAGACCGCGGAGTCGGCGACCCAGCCGTCGACCGAGACGGCGAAGTCCAGGGTGACGAGGTCGCCGTCCCGGAGCGCGTAGTCGTGCGGCAGGCCGTGCAGCACGGCGTCGTTCACCGAGGTGCAGATGACCTTGCCGAAGGGGCTCGCCCCGAAGGACGGGTGGTAGTCGATGTAGCAGGACTCGGCGCCGGCCTTGCGGATCATGTCATGGGCCCGGCGGTCGATCGCCAGGAGGTTGGTGCCGACCTTCGTCTCGTCGCGCAGGGTCGCCAGCGTCTCGGCGACGAACCGGCCTGCCGCGCGCATCTCATCGATCTCGGCAGGGGTGCGCAGTTCGATCATCAGTGTCCTCTCGTCGTCTCCATTCTCCCTGATCGGACGGGGTGCCCGGCGCCTGCCGCTCTCAGCGAACACCCGTGACGCGCAGGCGCGGTCGCCGTAGCATCGGAGCATGTGGATCCGACAGGCCTTCTTCCGCTGGCTGCTGCCGTCGGCGTTCCTCCTGCCGCTGTGGCTGCTCATCGGCTGGGCCGTCTTCCAGGGCGGCTGGTCGATCCTCTGGGTGCTGCTCATCGCGATGCCCTCGGTGTTCCTGGGGCAGCTCCTGCTCACGCTGCTGACGCGCTCCCGTCCGTCGGTCCGCGCCGAGCGTGCCGTCTCGTGGTGGGACGTCGCCGGGTTCGGTCTCTGGCACGCGCTCACGATCGCGGTCGGCTTCTTCATCGACGGGGCGTTCGGCTGGCTCCTCGCGGCCGCCATCGTCGTAGGC
This sequence comes from Microbacterium sp. NPDC057658, assembly GCF_042799975.1. NCBI lineage: Bacteria > Bacillati > Actinomycetota > Actinomycetes > Micrococcales > Microbacteriaceae > Microbacterium > Microbacterium sp. NPDC057658. The sequence goes on from NZ_JBHVHT010000001.1 coordinate 2,090,538, forward strand.
ATCGCCCTGGTCTGGCTGCAGCTGTGGCAGCTCTGGGACGAGGCGCGGGGGAGTGGGACGCGCATCCGCGAGACCATCTCCTGGTCGACGATGACGCCGCCGCGCACCGAGAGCCCGCAGACGAGCGTGCACGAGGTGATCGTGGTGCGGGAGACCGACGACCGGCTCTGACCCGCCGTTTTGGCCGGGCCTGTCATCCGTGGCAGAATGGTTCTTTGTGCCGTGACCGGCTCTGCCCCAGGGGAGCCCGCGGACGCGTCAGCGCCGTTCGGCACACTCCCATTCTTGTTCCTTCCTAATCCGTGCATCCGACCTGAGGCGAGTGCAGAGAGAGACGATCATGCAGATCCTCGACGCCGTCGACGCGGCTTCGCTCCGTTCCGACATCCCCGAGTTCTTCCCCGGTGACACCGTCAAGGTGCACGTCAACATCACCGAGGGCAACCGCTCCCGTATCCAGGTCTTCCAGGGCGTCGTCATCGGCCGCCAGGGTGACAGCGTCCGCGAGACCTTCACCGTCCGGAAGATCAGCTTCCAGGTGGGTGTCGAGCGTACCTTCCCCGTGCACTCCCCGGTGATCGACCACATCGAGGTCGTCACCCGCGGTGACGTGCGTCGCGCCAAGCTCTACTACCTGCGCGAGCTCCGCGGCAAGAAGGCGAAGATCAAGGAGAAGCGCGTCAACAACTGACGCGAAGCTTCTTCACAGCACCCCGGGACACGATGTCCCGGGGTGCTTTCGTTCTGTCCCCGGTGTGCGAACCTTGTTACTGCCGTGCGCTCACGGTGCACTCTTCGAGAAGGAACCAGATGACTGACTCTCCGTCCGCACGCCCGACACGACGGCGGCGCGGGTTCCTGGTCTTCCTCCGAGACGTGCTGGTCATCGTCGTCATCGCCGCGCTGGTGTCCTTCGTGATCAAGACGTTCGTCGTGCGCTCGTTCTACATCCCCTCGGCCTCCATGGAGCGGACGCTGCTGATCGACGACCGCATCCTCGTCGACGAGCTCACGCCGCGGTGGACCGGCTACGAGCGCGGCGACATCGTCGTCTTCAAGGATCCGGGCGGGTGGCTCGACCCGATGCCGCAGGCGCCGGCACAGCCGCCGCTGGTCAAGGCCGTCGACTGGGTTCTCACCTTCGTGGGCATCTCGGCGACCGACACCCAGGACCACCTCGTCAAGCGCGTGATCGGGGTCGAGGGCGACCACGTGGTGTGCTGCAACGCGCTGGGGCAGATCACGATCAACGGCGCCCCGATCGACGAGCTGAGCTACCTGAACCTCCCCGAGGGGGACACCGCGGCCTCCAACGAGCCGTTCGACGTCGTCGTGCCGGAGGACTCCGTATGGCTCCTCGGCGACAACCGGGACCGCTCCCGCGACGCCCGCGCACACCAGGAGCTGCCCAGCGGCGGTTTCGTCCCCGTCTCCAACATCGTGGGCAAGGCGTTCCTGACGACCTGGCCGCTCGACCGATTCGGACCGATCGACGGCCACCACGACATCTTCACCGGAGTGCCGGACCCCGAATGACCGTCATCACGCCTCGACTGACCCTGGAGCGGAAGCTCCTGGGGGAGTGCGACCTCATCATCGCCCTCGATGAGGTCGGTCGCGGCGCACTGGCGGGACCGGTGGCCGTCGGAGCAGCCGTGATGGACGCCACAGGCGCCCGCCGTCGGGTTCCGGAGGGCCTGCGCGACTCGAAGCTGGTCCCCGAGCGCCGGCGCCCCGACGTCGCCGCCCGGGCGGCCTCCTGGGTGCAGGCCTCGGCTGTCGGCTGGGCGACCGCGGCGGAGGTCGACGAGGTCGGGATCATGCGGGCGCTGGGGCTCGCCGCCTCGCGGGCCGTGGAGGGGGTCGTGGCGCTGGGCGCGACGGTCGAGAACGCCCTGGTGCTCCTCGACGGCAACCACGACTACGTCTCGCGTGTGCATCCCGTGCCCCTGCGTGTGCGGCCCGTCATCAAGGCGGATCGCGACTGCGCCTCGGTGTCCGCGGCCTCGGTGATCGCGAAGGTCGCGAGAGACGGTCACATGGCGGAGCTGCACGAGGGTCACCGTGACTACCAGTGGGATCGCAACAAGGGGTACGCGAGCCCGGAGCACCGGGAGGCCATCCGCTCGTTCGGGCTCTCCCCGTTCCACCGGTCCTCGTGGGCGATCGCCGAAGCGCCGACGCTGTTCTGAGAGGCCGCGCCCGGGATGCCGCGACCGGCGCCGGACGACCATAGGATGGACTCATCATGGATGAGGAAGCCTTCGACGACTACGACCGCGAGCTGGAGCTCGCGCTGTTCCGCGAGTACCGCGACGTCGTCTCTCAGTTCCAGTACGTCGTGGAGACCGAGCGTCGCTTCTACCTGGCCAACGAGGTCAACGTCGTGCGGCGGGACACCGAGCACGACTTCTACTTCGAGATCTCCATGAGCGACGTGTGGGTGTGGGACATCTACCGGGCCGACCGCTTCGTGAAGGCCGTCCGGGTGCTCACGTTCAAGGACGTGAACGTCGAGGAGCTCCAGCGTCGCGAGTTCGAACTGCCGCAGGAGCTCTCCCTCGACGGAGAGTGACGCGGCGCGCCGTTCCTGCACAGCGGTGACATTCTGCGCCGTTTCCACAGCCTCTGGACTGGTCGCGCGGGACCACGGCGGTGACAGGGTGCTGACGTCCATCCTTTCGGGATGGCAGCGAAAGACGACCTCGGGCGAGCCGGGGAGCAGCAGGCAGCGGACTATCTGACGACACGCGGGTATCGGATCGTCGATCGCAACTGGCGGTGTCCCCAGGGGGAGCTGGACATCGTGGCGATCCTCGGGGCTCACCTGTCCGTCATCGAGGTGAAGACGCGGCGGTCGACGGCGTTCGGGCACCCGTTCGACGCCATCGACGACCGGAAGCGTCGGCGGCTGTGGCGGCTCGCTCATGCGTGGCGGGCGGAGCATCCCGAGCTGGCGCGCGGACGGGTCCTCCGGGTGGAAGCGATAGGTATCACCGGTGCATCCCCGGAGACAGCCACCGTCGAGCACCTCGAGGACATCGCATGAGCACCGCACGCACGTGGTCCGTGGCGCTCACGGGAGCGGACGGGCACGTGGTCGAGGTCGAGGCCGACCTCTCCCCGCAGACGCCGGAGTTCCGCATCATCGGGCTCCCGGACAAATCCCTCGGGGAGGCGGTGCAGCGCGTGCACAACGCCTGCGTGAACTCCGGACTCCCGCTTCCGCAGCGGCGCCTGACGGTGAACCTCTCACCGGCGAGCCTGCCCAAGCACGGCTCCGCCTTCGACCTCGCGATCGCGGTGGCCTGCCTGGCCGCGAGCGATGTGATCGCTCGGCGCGCCGTCCGGCAGACCGTGCACCTGGGGGAGCTCGGGCTGGACGGGCGCCTGCGTCCCGTGCCGGGCGTGCTTCCCGCCGTCTTCGCCGCCGCCCGTGCGGGGTTCGAGCGTGTGATCGTGCCCCACGGCAACGCGACCGAGGCGGGTCTCGTCGCCGGCGTGGAGGTGCGTGCCGCCGCCTCGCTCGCGGAGGTCGCCACCTGGCACGGCGCGGAGGTGGACGTGCCCGACGTCGAGCCGGTCCCGGGGCCGCACCCGCCGGAGGACGACCCCGATGAGCGCGATCTGAGCGATGTCCTCGGACAGGAGGAAGCCGTCGAGGCGCTCATCGTCGCGGCCGCCGGTGGCCACAACATGCTCCTGAGCGGTCCGCCAGGCCAGTGACCTCAATCGAACATGATGAAACGACGTCGGTTCGGGGCCGAGGAGAGGGCTTTTGGGTGCGACGATGATCGGGCAACAGCGTTGATCGATCCGCACGAGCTCGCGTATGGGGGATACGATCCGCGGACGCAACACATACGGCGTGTCGTTTGGCGCGACCAATGTCGGAGGCCGGCCCTATCTTCGGGGATCATGGAACGACGAGGGGAAGGGAGTTCCGGGATGAGCACATTGTTCGACGAGGTTGAGGCGCTCACCGCTGCCGTCCTCAAGAACGTGCCGGTTGGAAGCACGATCCGGGTGAGCTTCATCAAGGGTGCCCCACGGGTGCAGCGCCGTGTGGCGGGCGCTGAGGCGAGCGAGCTGCTCATCGAGCAGGCGCGTGCGATCCGTTCAGCTGAGGGGATCCCGTTCTGGCACGCGCTGTTCATCGCAGGTGAGCTGGCGCCCGCTGGCGTGCCGACCGACATCCTTCGTTCGGCGATGTACCACCAGGACCCGTCGCAGCATGAGACGGTCGAGATCGCGACGTCGGATGAGACTCCCGCGCAGCTCGCGGAATTGGCTTCTCGCACGCCGGCGCATGGGCGCGACTCGATCGCGTTGCAGTCACGCGTGACGCTCGCCGACGGTGAAGACCGATTCCTACCGATGCTCGACTTCACCTCGAAGGCCGTCCGTCCAGGGTCCGCTTCAACCGTGCGTGCTGCGGTCGAGGTGCTCGACACCGCGGGTATCCTCTGCTCGTCGGCGCGCTCGTTCCACTTCTACGGGCACCGGCTCGTGTCCAGAGACGAGCAGCTGGACTTCTGGGCGCGGGCGCTATTGCTTACCCCGATCGTCGACGAGCGGTGGATCGCACATCAGATCCGTGGGCAGGTGGGTGCGTTGCGGTTCTCCGCGAATGAGCGCGGGATTGTGCCCAAGGTGATCGCAGAGATCACGCCGTCCGAAGATGTTCCGGCATGACCGTCTCAGCCAAGGAACTTGTGGCGAAGTACGCGGAAGCGGTCGCCGTTGGAGACGCGGCGCTCTTTGTCGGTGCCGGTACATCTCAAGGCGCGGGGCTTCCGGGGTGGACTGAGCTCATTGAGGAGGCGCGCGCCGCGGCGGACGTTCCGAGCCAGATCTCGGACGCTGTGCTCGCAGCGCAGTACATCGCCAACACTGACGGCCCAGCCGCGCTCCACGCGGCCATTCGACGGAAGATCGATGTCGATGTCCGGCCGACGGACGTGCATGCGCTGCTTTCGCATCTGCCGATCCGTGACTTCTGGACCACGAACTACGACCTTCTCGTCGAGCAGTCACTGGAAGCCGAGCATTTCGACTACCAGTGGGTCGTGGGGGAGCAAGACTACGTGGTCAAGCCTGCCGCGGGCACGTGGGCGAAGCGGGTCACGAAGATGCATGGTTCTCTCACCAAGGGGACGCCGGGAGAGCGGGGCTGGCAGGTCGACCCGGTGATCACTCGGTCCGACTTCGAGCGCTACGAGGAGCAGCATCCGATCACGTGGACGCGCCTGCGCGCGTCGTGGCTGACGAACAGCTTCCTCTTCCTCGGGTTGAGCTTCGACGACCCGAACCTAAACCTGCTGCTACGGCTGTCGCGCTCCCTGCCTGCGCACATCGACGCGCCACCGCACTATGTCGTGTTCGCCGAAAAGGCGGACCCGGTGGAGAAGAGACTTCAGCAGCTTCGCGTGTCAGACTTGGAGAAATCCGGGGTGAACGTGCACATGATCCAGTCACATGCAGACCTTCCAACGCTCCTGAGCCAGCTCGAGGTGAGATGCCGCGAAGCGCTCCTCTTCGTCTCAGGAAGCTTCGCCGCAGACGGGACGAGCGATCAGGATCGGTTCGCGACGACGGTCGCTCAGAACATCGCGACGACGCTCGCCGCGTCGGATCCTCGGACAAGGCCGATCGTGGCGTCGTTCGGTGGCCCAGCTGGGCAGGTGGTGAGCCGTCAGTTCCGAGACGCGCTGGCCCCGTCCGAGTACCGGCCCGAGCTGGTTCGCTTCTACTATCGCAAAGCGGAGACAGGCGATGAGTCGATCCCGGTCGAGCACCGCGTCGGCATGGCCATCTTCACCGAGCGGACGCTCGACGACATGCGTGCCTTCGTCTTTCCGCAGGCACGCGCGATGGTCGTGATCGCTGGCAGCGCCCGGACTGGCGAAGAAGCAGGAGTGGCACGTCAGCACGGCGTTCTGGTGATCCCGGTCGGCGCGACCGGGGGAGCGGCGAAGGCCCTTTGGGACACCATGACACCCGCCGACCTCGGACTCGACAGCGAGGACGAGTTGGCGTGGTGGGATCAGCTGAACAGCGGATCGGCCACGCTCGCCGCTCATGCCGCCGGGATGTTGATCAAACGGCTGATGTTCGAGTAGCGTCGCGCACGCCGACCGCCCAGGTGAACGGCGCAGCGGACTGCTGTGCGAAGACGGCGGCGCTCTGCTCGCTGTAGCCGGGGTTGTACCGACGGCCGATGACGCAGAGCGCGGCGACTTCGGCACCGATGCGCCGGAGCGCGTACGCGGCGCTCTGCGCACGAGCGCCGGATGTGTAGACGTCATCGAGGAGGAGAACCCGCCGTCCGCGGAGGTCCTCGGTAGCCGCGAACGCGCCCTTGTTCGGTTGGTTGTGGCCGAGGCTCTCGGGCGTCCGACTCAGTCCGTACGTGACCTCGAACGGCAGCGATCCCCGCTCCTGGAGAAGCACTGCCAACGGGTGCGGGGGAGGGCGGAGCGTTGAGGGAACGATGATCGCGCCATCCGCCCCAAGGGCGCCGGCCCACTCATGGTTCTCGGCGAAGAACCGCTCCAGCACAGTCCCGATCGCCGCCCGAGCGTTCTCATCAGCGGCGACGTCGCCGTCATCCTTGTAGAACGTGAGCCAGTCACGCAGACGGCTCGGCTTCGCGTACAACGAGATCGGGATGATCGGCTGGACGTTGCCGTCGAGCGCGCGCGAGTTCTCGTCGCAGTTAAAGCACATGTCGATCCGACCGGCGAGCAGGCCGTGGCACCACGGACACACGCCCAGAGCGGCACCTGGGGGCAGCACAAGAGCCGTGTCCTCGTCCCCCGCGCAGAAGGCGATGGGAGCGTCCGCGGCATCGTGCACGCGATCGAGCGTAGCGGCGATCGAACGGACGTAAGGATGTCCAATGTCACCGCTACGCTAAGCGGAATCGGCGGTGGCGCCGAGGTGAGTGGAGCGCCGGATGCCGATTGAATCCCAGACAATCCGTAAATGGGCGCTCCGAGTGGTGCCACAGGCTCGCTGGGAGGCTCCCACTCATGTCTGATGAACCCGAGCCCGCGGAAGGCGCTCAGGACCATGAAGAGCGATCTGAGAGCCCAGGGGGCCGGGTCGACTCAGATGGAGGATTGGTGGTTCTTGGGGGACAACCTGCCGCATTTCGAATGCCGGGCGGTTTCACCAAGTCGCTGTTCCCGTCGGGCTTCTCGGCGGTTGACCTGATTGCGCCGATTAACGCCAGGCTGCAGGAGCAACTCGGTTCGCTGATCAGCCCGATGACCGAGCGCATGATCAACCAGATGACAGCAGCGCTGCCGACCGCCAGCCTGCTCAAGTCATCGGCAATCAGGTCGCCGATCTTCGAGCCTCTGTCGAGTCAGTTCAGCGTGATGCCCAAGCCATGGGTTGCGAACCTGCCGACATTGAATCTTGTTAGCCCCGCGACCACTTCGATCCTCAACAGCATCGGCGAGCGGTACACGAAGATCGTGGAGGGGCTGCACGCCTCCATCGGGCCGCTGATCGACCCGAAGGTAGTCCAGAGCCTTAGACTTTCGCTCTTGCCTCCGAACCTGCGGAGCGTCGCTGATGAGATCGGCTTCACCGACGTGCACGAGTTCATCGAGCAGGAGGGCATCCCGCTCTATCTCGTTCCGCGCGGGCGGACAGCTGTGCGGCTTCTTCGTGCCAAGGACAGAGCAGCCCGGCGTCGTGTTCTGGGCGAGTGCTTTGCGACCCTGATGGATGACTGCGAGGCAGTGCTCACGAACGTGACGCACACCGGCCTACGTGAGGAAGTGGCGTTCGCCCTCGATGGGCTGGGTGCGATGAGGGCGGGACATACGCGTTCGGCCCAGGCGATGTTCACGGTGACGCTCGACACGCTGATCTACGGCTTCTACCCGGATCGGAACGAGCGCAAGGCACTCACGAATCGGAAGAAGGACGCGGACGTTCCCGAGTCGTTCAATGACATGGGCGTTCATGAGGCGATGGTGTGGTTGCCGATCTGGAACGCGCACGAGCAGTTCTGGAAGGACAAGGGCGACGAGATCCCGCGACACTACTCGCGACATGCCAGCGTGCACGGCGTCTCCTCACGCCAGTTCAGCAAACGAAACTGCGTACAGGTGCTCATGCTCGTGACGAGCCTGATCGGGCATGCGGAGCGAGTCATGGGTGAACGATCCGGTGCTCGTTAGGTGAGAGCTCACCCGCCCGTATCCTCGGATCATGGGCAGGATGAACGAGATCTCCGCGCAGATGCGTGCTGACATCTTCGACTGGCTGGCGCTCAGTCCGTATCACTGGTCCGGCACCGAGGACGAGGATGACTTCCTCTCGCGCATCTACGACCTCTCCGCTCTTCCATCAACAGATTCTCGACCGCAGTTCCGGACCGCCGCTGAAGACATCTGGCAGCATCGTGTCCGCAACCACGACTGGGATAGCAACTGGGTCTTCGGAGACACACGATTCAACCTCCGGCATGTCGAGGACGAGGAGTTCCTCCGGTTCCTCGTCGATACGGTCAACCCGACAGTCAGGCGTGACCCGAGCGCGGCGTCCACGATGGTCGCCAGCTACAACGGTGTCCTCCGTACGAGCGGCTACGAACTCGTCCAGGATCGCAAAGTCGGAGACTCCGTGTACTACCGGGCGCGCACGACACTCACGGGAATCAACTCCCCAGGCGAAGTCCAGGTAATCCAGCTGGACACGACAAACTCGACGGTGCTCCACACGCAGCTTCGGCGGCTCAAACGGGACATCGACACCGACCCTTCGGCGGCGATCGCTCACTGCAAGGAGCTGATCGAGAGCCAGTGCAAGATCGTCCTCACCGCTCTGGGCCAGTCGTACGGCGGGGGAGACGAGCTTCCAAAGCTCTATCGATCGGCGTCGGTAGCTCTGGGGATCCACGCCGATTCGGTTCCTGGCAACGCACGAGCCTCGGAAGCTGTGAAGGGGGTGATGCGCAGTCTGTCCGCGGTCGTGCAGAGCGTCGCAGAGGCGCGAAACGCGATGGGCACGGGGCACGGGGGTGAGAGCGAGAGCCCGGCGACACGAGCCCACGCCCGGCTGATCTTCAATGCAACGGTGGCGATCACCGAGTTCATCGCCGATACCTGGGTGACACGTTAGCCGCCACACGGCTGCGATGGGAAACTGATGATGGTGCGCGGTATCGAGGCAACCGACGCCGAGCGGGAGCGTGCCAACGCTCGGACCGAGTCGGTCGTACTGAAGACCCTCTCGTCACCCGTGCTCGATGCCGCGAAGTCCACCGAGGGCATCGTGCTGCGTTCGAACTATCGAACCCCGATGCAGAGGTCGATTCTGGACCGTGCGTTCACGGAGGCAAAAACGCTGAACGCGACCGGCCATCTCACGGACGCTGTACTCCAAGCCGAGTACGGCATGCTCAGCGCTGTCGATCACGCGAGGGCATTTGCGACTCTCATCCGGAGTGCACTACGTCACTCCACAGCACTCTTGACGCTCACCCGCGGAACGCTTGAAGCGCTTGCACGGCCTCGCTGGATCATGCATGATCTTGACTTCCTTCAGCTGGCTCATCGTTCGCTCTCGCTGCTCTACTCAGATCTTCGGTATCCGGAGCGGCTTGGAGAGTTGTTGGTAAGTCGCGACGGCGAGGATGTCGATCCGGGCGAACGGCGTCGGCACCATGAGTCCGAGCTTGAACGACTGGGACTGCCGCGGCCGATAAGGGTCGATAGCTCGACGCTTGTCAGCGAACTCGTCGACAGCGACCTCGCGCATCAAGACGGAAAGCGCTTGTATTCATTGCTCTCCGCAGTCGCCCACGGTCATCGATTCGCGGTCAACGCTTTCATTCGAACCTCGCAAGACAACACGATCTTGGGGCTGTCGCCGACGCTCCCGATCGTGACCGAGTTTGCTTTCCAGATCGCGGTCACGTTGATCAGTACCGCGGAGGCGATGGTGCGATGGTCCGGAGATCCCAGTGACGAGCGATCCCGGATCGATGCGACCTGGACCCGGTTCGGCGCCCGATTGGACACGCTTCCCACCGAAGCCTTTGGGCAGAAGGAGCTCTGAACCGCTCCCGGCCACGATCTACATGATCCCGACGCGAGCGACACGCCGGACCACTTCTGAAGCAAAAATGCACGGATTATGTGTCAGACTAAAGTGAATCGACGGACGGATCTCCACCCGTCGAGCCCGACTTTGGAGGTCCTCTGATGGTTCCGAACTCGCCCGCTGATGCTCTTGGGCCGCACGCCGCTGATGCCCGTGATCTCCTCGTCGAGGTCGTGCACGCGCGGCACGATCGAGCGGCGGAGGCTCATGATGCCGCGGCGACCCGATACACGATCGGGTTCGGCGGGCAGTGGCGCGACCTGCTCGAGGACACGGTGGACGCGTTCAAGGACCGCGGCCATCTGCCCTACAAGCTCAGGCCGGCGGGTTACCGGCTCCCGATCGTCAACGGATGCCTGGTGTTCGTCTGGCGAGTGCCCGCGACGCCTGACGCGGTGAGCGGGTTCGCGTCGAGCGTGACGAGGATGAACGGCTTCTTCGCACAGGAGCCGATCGACTTGTTCGGGTCGAGCTTTGTCGACGGCGGTGAAGAGATCCGCAATGAGAGGGAGCAGGCCGAGTTCGAGCGCGCCCTCAAGGCGGCTGGTGCGGTCATGCCTGTAGTGCTCGTCATGGTCCATTCCACGCCCCGCCAGCTGACCTCCATCGACTGGGCAGTCGCCGAGTACGCGAACGGCGCGGTGCGTCTGCACGGCGAGGAGACCATTTGGGAGTCCACGCTCGGCGATGAGACTGCGACTGTCAATGTCGAGTCGTTCGACAGCGGCACGCCCGTCGCGCCGGCCGTGGAGCTGCAGACGCAGGACCGGCGTTCGGATGCGTGACGATCGACCAGGCTTGTTCGAGCTGCCGGGATCTCCCGTCAACCACGGCAGGTTTGAGCCCGCACGGTTAACCCAGGCGCGTGTGCGACAGGGGATCAGCAAGACGGATCTCGCCGGTTCGGTGGGCGTGTCCGCGGCTGCGATCGGGCAATACGAGGCAGGGGTCAACTCGCCTCGACCCGATGTGCTCGACCGTCTCGCCGTCACGCTGAGTGTGCGTCCGGACTTCTTCAGCGTGGGGCGGCCGTTGGCGCGCATCGACACCGTGAACGCGCACTTTCGCAGCCTGCGCTCCGCTCGCGTCAGTGACCGGCAACGCGCCCTGGCAACGGCGACCCTGGTATGGGAGCTCACCTTCGTGCTCGAACGATACGTGCGTCTCCCCGAGGTCGACCTGCCTAAGCTCTCTCCGGGGACGAGCCCGGCGGACGCTGCGTCCGCACTTCGGCGTCACTGGGGCTTGCCGGACGGGCCGGTCAAACACCTGGTCGCCACCGCTGAGTCGCACGGGATCGTGGTCGCCGTACGACCGCTCGGCGAGGTTGACGCAGTCGACGCGTTCTCTGTGGTGATCGTCGATCGCCCGATCCTCCTCACGACGCCGCGACGGAGTGAGAACGTGTTCCGGCACCGGTTCTCGATCGCCCATGAGATCGGACATCTGCTGCTGCACGCAGATACGGGGGAGCAATCCGCTGCGATCGAGCGAGAGGCCGACGAGTTCGCGGCGGCGTTCCTGACGCCTGCAGCGTCGATGGACGTGGCGCTCCCGCAACGCCTCGACCTCGCCGCCCTGGATCGGCTCGGGAGGACGTGGGGCGTGTCGCCGCACTCGCTGGTGCGGCGGATGGTCGAGCGCGGACGCACCACCGATTCGTCCGCGCGACGTGCATACCAGCGCCTGGCCATGGTCAATGACCCGGCTGCAGACCCGACGAGCGCGTATCCCGGGGAAGTACCCACGTTGCTGAGCAAGGCAGCGGAACTCGCGGCGGACCATGGCGTCGCCGTGCCCGCGCTGGCGGAAGCGCTCAAGCTGACGCCTGCACAGGTGCGCGACTTGCTCGGGCAGCCGGACCGACGACCGGTGCTCCGGATCGTCGGTGACGATGCTTGACAGGTGACGCGAGCGGCGCAGGCATTCCCGGATCGATAGGCTTGTCACAGTTCCGCCCGTCGTGGTCTGGGTCGGGGTGCTGGTTCGAGGCCAGTGACGGGACGCCTGTGTCACTTCTGTTCTGCATGATCGCTCTGCTCTTCATCCACTACATCGCCATCAGTCCGCGACCGAAGAAGAAGTCATCGATCAACTGGGAGGAGAAGGCTATGAACGCGATCACATCAATGTTCTGCGCGGTGGCGTCTCTGAGGGAGTGGTTCCCGCTCCAGACCAGGACGAGCGGCCGTATCTAATCACTCGTCTCGGGCGCGGATCTGCCTCTGGTGATCGCAGTTCCTAAGTTCCGACGACATCCAGGATCGCGAGCGGGCCGAGGTAGTCGTCCGCGATGGGGACCTGCTCCCAAGCGATCGTGTCACGCGGTGCGGGGTAGATCTGAAGGGCCGTGTCTATCTTGACGTCCGTCGGTCGGAGACCTTGCGGAACGTGCACCACGACGCCCACGAGGTCCGCGACTCGAATGTGGGTGACGAGAGTCAGCTCCGTGGCGCGCAGGACATCCTCAGCGCCGAGTTCTCCGGAAGTTGCTATCTCGGGAGACTTCTGAAGCCAGTCGAATACTCCGTCCTGGGTGCGGACTCGGAACAGGGGTACCGCGAAGCGTTCCGGGATCTCGGTCGCGAGGCCGTGCCGCGATTCCGCATCCACGAGCAGTCTGAACGGCTGGGAGACGTTGAGGTTGACCGCTGTCTTGGCGAACCAGCGCGCGAGCGTCTCGGCTTCGGTCGCGGTGATCGTCCCGGTCGGTGCGGGCGCCGTGAGGACTGGCGTGACGGCGCGTTCCAGTGCGGACATCCATCCGTTGTTGCAGGTGGCGCAGACTTCGCCGTTGACGTGGGCGCGAAGCGGGCGTTCGCCGCGTTCCGAGAGCTTCGCGCCGCCGAGGAGGACACTGATTCTGTGGGGCTGCACGCGTTCATCCATCGCACCGTGATGCCTGAGCAGCCACTGCGGGAAGATGTGCTCCTTCGTTCGTCTGCCGGCCCGAGCATCGCAGAACCAGCAGAACGGGACAGGCTCGATCACGCGCGCAGCCCGCAACCCTCCAGACGAGTGGAGGTTCTGGTCGAACTTCCGCAGCATCGCCGGATCGATCGAGTTCTCGGGCACCGGCTACGCCTCCTGCTTCGTGTTGAAACGGCCAGTTGTCGCCTTGAGCACGGCGCGAGCATCCTCGTGCGACATGTCGCCCAGCGCAACGCTCTGACGGAGGATGAACAGCTCTCTTGTGTCGATCAGTCCGCCGCCGTGATTCTCGGCGAATCCCGCGAGGTCGTCATCACGGTTGTCGAGAGCCCGGGGGCGTTGCGCCGGATCCTCGTTTCGGAACCCGTTGACTACGTACCAGAGTGCGTCTGGCACGCGTCCTTCGGCTGCTGCGTACGCCGCCGCTGCGGCCGCGAGCTGCTGAAGGTCGTTCGACTTGGCGGCGCCGGCGTAACCCTTCACTTCGACGAGGGCGACCCAGTCGCCGTCGGAGACTCGGAGGTCCTCCCGCTTCTTCCCCTTGTGCTGAGGGAGCGCGTCAGCATCGACAACCGCGAACCCGAACCCTTCAAGGGCCGTCTTCACAGCAGCGACGAGCTCGTCGCCGGCGTCGGAGACCAACGACCGCCAGACCTCCCCAGCCGACAAGCTCGCGTCCAAGCCGTCCGTAAGCTGCCGACGCCGGGCGGCGGCCTTGGCAACGCGTTCAGCCTCCGCCTCATCGAACGCGACGAGGCGCGCTCGCGCATCAAGCTCGGCGGGTGCGCTCCACGCGTCCGACGTCCGCCACTCCGCTCCCTCTGGGAACGCGTCGGGGTCATGGGCACGCCAGTGGGCGAACGCAACCCGAACCCAGTCCGCAAGAAACGCGCGCGCGATATCCGGCAACCAGAATGCCGAGTCGCTGCGCGTCGGGTCATCAACCGTTTCGAGGAGCGCGGCGAGGCACATACCGTTAGTCAGGCGCTCTCGGAGAAACGGTGTCTCCTCGCGATCTGGGTAGACCGGGGTAGTAAATCCAGAATAGGTAGCGCCCTGGGCGGGGCGACAGGATCGCTCGACAAGGCTCGCCACGCCGAGACTCCGCGCCTTCTCGGTTACGTCGAAGTCACGCGCGGGCTTGAACCGGGTCCGACTCGCGGTGGGCGTTCGGCCACTCCCATGCACGCCACCAGAACTCGGCGCGACACGGGGGCGCTCTTCCGGAGGTTTCGCCGCGGCGGCGAACGCGATCCGCCGATTCATGAACCATGATGAATCACTGAAGTTCGCGCCAGTGTGGATGAGCACATCGTGTTCCTCGGCATGAACGTCGTAGATGCTCGAGGCTTCCACGATGCTGCCTGCGACTGGCCGGATCGCCTGGATCTCGTCGGGCGTCAAGCCGATGGCGAGAACGCGCGGGCGCGTGGCGTCGGCAGAGAAGAGTGCTACGTCTCGCGGGTTTTGCTGCGCCTGGTCTGTCGGAGACAGGACGGTTTCCTGCTCGCGTACCTCCTCTGCCATGGCACGGACCCTTTCGATTCACCGTTGCTGACGAGAATATCGTCGGGTCAAATCAGTACATCGGACGGCCCGACATGTCCTGGAGAATTCACTTACGACTCTCGTCGCTGGTGCTGACTGCCTCGCTGATCTTTGCGACGCGGAGCTGGCGAGTCTCGATCTTCGGTCCCACCGCCGAGCGAGCCGCTGCTGAGGCCCGTTTACCGTCGTCCTTCGAACGGATCGATGAAGGAGTGGACACCGTGGTCTGGGCAGACGAACGCGATCCGAATGCCGGCGCCCTCGATGTCGGTCGGCTCAGGCAGGCAGTCCGCGCCGCATTCGGCACAAGTGCGATAGCCCTCGTTCTTCGGGACGCGGATCTCGAGGCCGTCGGCGCCGTCGAAGCGTTCGTAGTCCATTCGACGACTCTACGCAGGTGCTTAGACCGGTTCGCGTCTGTCGACCGGCCGGGTTTCAGCGCGCCAGATGGACCCCACGGATCAGTACGCCAGGGGCGGTCACGTCGTGCACTCCAGGAATCTGGGGCTCGAGCATCGTCGAGATCGGCACCGGCTCGGGGTCAATGGGATCCAAGGCTTCGCGACCGACGGATACCCACACCCGTGTACCGCTTGCCAGTTCAAGGATCGGCCCGACACGAGTCGGGTGGTCTGGGACGTCGGCATCTGCCTTCGTCATCCAAACGTTGGCCTTGGTCAGCTCGTCCCATCGATCTCGGACTTCGACGCGCTGATACCGCTCAGGCGCGGTCCACGGTCTGAGCGCCGCCCGAGTTACGCCGACCACAGATGCGAGTCGTTGACCGTCGACGAAATCGGGCGGGGCATACTTCCATGGCGCGCGATCGATGTCCGCTGGAAGTCGCGCCTCAGATGAAGAATGGCTCTCCGCAGTCTCGGCGGGGCGCCATGCGACCTCGCCGTGCAGGGAGGTCTTCCACTGGGGCACACCAGGGTCGGCGATGTACGTGTCCTCACGGTGGCACCACACGCGAAACTGCCCCACACCGAGCCCCGCATTGTGGCCGGACTGGATAGCGAAGGTGAATCGAATCGCCTGCGATCGCGCCATGGGGCCATCATGTTGCCAGAGTCACGACCGCGCAATCCCTGCCTTGGTGTTGTCGCCGATGAGTTGGGGCTCGCGGAGCGGACCACGACTGCATAGACCCCCGGTTCCGAAGGGCGCGCTGCCCTCTCGCCCAGCGCGGTGGATCTATTAGGGCCAGACCTGACCGTCGTAATGCCCAACCTGCTCTACGTGCGCCGCGCGCCCCTCGAGCCAGGCCACGACGGCCGGGTCGGTCGCCGCGTCAGCGGCGTGTCGAAGCGCTGCGGCGGCGATGTCTGCGGCGAAGGCTCCGTTGATCGCGTTGAGGCGCGCATGGTGTTTGTGCTCAATGTGCTGCTGTCCGCCTCGCGAGCTTCGGAAGCGTGTCGGCTGCCACGGCTCCGGCGCCCCGCGCCACCCGCATGTGCACACGGGCACGAGATCGCCCTCGACAGCTGCGCGCCGTTCATCGAGCTCGCGAGAGGCCGCCACCTCGAGCGGCGATCGTCGAGTCTCGATCGCTGCCACGAGTTCGCGTTCCTCAGCGCTGAGTTCCCTGGTCAGCGCCCATCCGGCGAACCTATGCTCGGGGAGTTGGGTGCGGCCCGTCATCCGGACATTCTTGCAGTCATCGATTCCCGTCATGCCTCGATCGCGCGGCCGTCGAGTTCCAGCTGGACATCTCTGGCCGCGCGAACGGGGGATTACGCGCGAGACGGTCTGGTGATCACCCACTCCGTGGCCGTCCGATGCGCGACCGGGATCGGCTCGACCTTCCGGTTCACCTCGTAGGCGACGACACTCGCTGGGTCGAGCGTGAAAGCTGGCCCGACGGGTTCGTCGTCGCCAAGCAGATCGGCGGTGAGGCGCGTTCGAGGTATACCGACAGGCTCCACCGGGGCGGAGACGTCCACGACGTTGTCGGCGTCGACGAAGAGGATGTACGTCGACGCACCCGTCTGGCTGCTGCGCATCTCGATGCCGTCGATCTTCGCCGACGGGGCCCAACGGAGGTACTCGGTGAGCACCTGGGTGGGAGCGTACTCAACATGCTGCCGATCATCGGCGATCACAGGACGAGACAGATCGGCGGCGAACTGATCGAGAAATGAGAGCATCCGCATCTCGGCCCAGTGGTCGGGGTCGAGCGGTGACGGTCGTGTTCTAACCTTTGTCAGATCCAGGATCCGCAGGTCGCGTTGGCAGGTGAACTCACCGATGACCGCGAACGGCCGGACATCGTGGACGGCGATCTCCGCCACCGCCGTGACAGGGTCCGCAGAGCAGTAGAACATGGGGATGCCGGCGGGGGACATCCGGTTCGCCGCGGCCTTGTCGCCGGGGGCGGGACCGAGATCTTCTGCCGTGTCGTAGAGCTTGCCAGTGAGTTTCTCCGCGGGGCGGCCACGGTAGACGAGTGTTCCCGGTTCCATCGTGCGCACCAGGCTGTGCTCGCCCTCGACGTAAAGGAGGAGCTCCCCAAGAAATGACGAGACACGCGCCATCGGGGATCGGCCATCCTCGTCGCCAGGGACGATGAATCGCGACACGTGCCTCGCAGTATGGACGAACTCGGACCAGCTGAGCTCCAGATCGTCGGTTGCCATTCGACTGAACCAAGTTCCCACTTCCGGGTCCCCGATCGCCTTGGTCAGCGCATCGGCGACGTGGTCGACCACGCTGTCGTCGAAGATTCCTTGCGCGAACTCGTTCACAGTGAGCCCTGTGTCCTCCAGCCCTTGGTACTCATGATCCCAATAGGGCGCGTCGTCGGCTCGTGTGTAGAAGGTCCAGAATCCGTTCATGAAGATCTCCTGGACACCGCTGAACGACACGGCAAAGGCGTCGTCTTCGCGCGTGCGGCCACAGAAGGAGCACGATGCCTCGGAGGCGAGGCCAGCATGGGTGAGGAGATATGAGTCCGTGAGGTGATCCAGGCAGATCGTCATATCGTCGAGTGAGTCGTATCCGCGTTCGTGTGCCGCGATCGCTTGCTGCTTCGCCATGCCCATAGCCGCGATCTAAGCACATCGCTCGTCCCGCCTTCACTGCGGTGAGTGCGCCGGCGAGCGCGCGGTACGTCCCCAATTCTGCTGCGGGTGCGAGCTCCGCGTCGTACGGGAGCCGACGCCTGACGCCTCACGACTACAGCAGTATGAGTCTCCTGGTCCGAAGAACTTAATCTTGACCGATCGGGGTTTCCTCTGGCTCTTCTTCGTTTGACTCGTCCGCGCTAACCAGCACCTGTCGTTCAACGGGGGACCGCCCCAGGTCCGCGCGGGCTGCGGCGAGGAACGCGTCGATGAGGTCTCGTTTCCGGTTCATCGTGAGCGGGACCGGCGGCATCTTCTCGCGTCGTGGATTGCTTGCAGCCAACTCTTTGTCATATGCGTCGGCCGCGCGGAGCACATCGTGGGACGCGACCAAGCGCATTGTCGCGAGCGGCCCCCAGGACTCCGCCCGGGTTCGATCGATCTCATCGCTCGCGAGTCTGAGACGTGCCTCGATCTCCGCCACGCGAGCGTCCTCCTCTGGCGTCCCCTTCTTGAACGGCGTGTGTGAGAGCTGTTTCCGAACGTGGGCGTAGTCGGCAAACGCGTCGGAGCGCGCGCTCTCGGCGACTAGGAAGTCCGAGTACGCGGCAGCGCGTTCACGCCGATCGGCATCCTCAGCTCGATGCCGATCTGCGCGCTCGATCGCCTCCACCCGTTGATGCTCGGCGAGTGTTCGCGCTTCAGTTGCTTCCTTCATCAACCGTGCTTGTCGATTCGCTTCCGTCTTGCGTGCTTCATTGGCGGCGTTCCGTTCTGCACGGTCTTTCACGAACTGCCGCCGAAGCGCGACGACGGCGACGATTACTGAGAGGAACGTGACGGACGACGTGATGATCGCAGCGGTGATGGTCTCCACGGCAATGACTCTGTCAGGCCATCAGCACGGCGGCAACGCCGCCGTTACCCATCGCCCCGTCTGGCCTTTCGGACGAGGACGGACCGTTCGCATTGGTCAATAGGGAGTCCGCAAGGGCCTCAAGGCACAATCTGCCCGAGCGGGTCCTCAATGTCTTCAGAGAGCGCGGCAGCGAGCGTGGGGTCCGAGTGGATGCGTGCCGTGTTCATCCAGTCCTCGAGCAAGTCGAAGAAGTCGTCGTACCGGTCTGTGGTCATGCACGACGAAAAGGTCGCGGCCGATTCCTGGAGAAAGCGAGCCCTCTCCGCGGTGGGGAGGGACGCGGTCCAAGAGATCGAGTTCGTCTCGTCACAGTCCATGAATTGGGAGTCGTTGAAGGAGCGGTTTGGTGCGAGTGAGCCGAGGCCACGGTGGTCGTCGAGGCGGGCTGGCGCAGCGGCTCCCTCAACACGGCGGGGCATGCGGCGACGCTGGGCAGGCCGCTCGGCGCGGTACCCGGTCCGGTGACGTCTGCGTCCTCGGCCGGCTGTCACCGGCTGCTGCGCGAATACGACGCGGTGTGCGTCACCTCCGCGGCGGAGGTCGCCGAGATGCTCCCTGTCGGTGCCCGGTCGCCCCGGGGACGTGAAGCGACGGACGAGGGGCGGGTGGGGCTCCTCCGCGCGCTGAGCACGCGGACCGCTCGGACGGAGGCGGAGCTCGCGCAGCGCGCGGGTCTCACCGTCGAGCGGACGAGGGCCCTGCTCGGTCTGCTCGACCTCGACGGGCTCGCTCGCCGCGACGGGGACGGCTGGCGCGGAAGGGGCGCGGCGCCCTAGGGGTACGCGCTGACGGTGTGCGGGGCGCTCGTCGTCGGTCGCGCCCGGCGGGGCGCGTCGCTCTGAAGGCGGGGGAGCGGCAGGCTGGGGATATGGACTTCGCGGTCGCCGTCGAGGCGTTCGCCGACCACCTCGAGAAGGTACGTCGGCTCTCTCCGGCGACCGTGAAGGCGTACCGCTCCGATCTGCGAGACCTCGGGGCGAGCGTCGGGGGCGGCCCGGTCGACCGGATCGACCTGGAGATGCTGCGCGAATGGCTCTGGCAGGCGACCCAGCGTGGTGACGCCCGGGCGACGCTGGCCCGACGCGCAGCCACCGCGCGGGCGTTCTTCGGCTGGACGCGCGAGCAGGACATCGTCCCCCTCGACCCCAGCCTGCGGCTCGTGGCGCCGAAGCGCGCGAAGACGCTGCCGACGGTGGCATCGAAGGACGCGATGACGGAGCTGTTGGAGCGACACCGGCAGGCGGCGTCCTCGGGCGATCCCACCGCCCTCCGCGACCATGCGGTGCTGGAGCTCCTCTACGGCGCCGCGGTCCGCGTCTCCGAGCTCTGCGGCCTCGACATCGACGACCTGGATCTCGATCGGGGCACGGCCCTCGTGCGGGGCAAGGGCGACAAGGAGCGCGTCGTCCCGTTCGGCGCGCCGGCGCGGGATGCGCTCACCGCCTACCTGCGCCGCGCTCGACCGGCTCTGCTCGCGCGGTCCGGCGCCGCGTCGCCCGCCGTCTTCCTCGGCAGTCGCGGGGGACGTATCGGTCCGCGGACGGTCTACGAGGTGGTCGCCCGTGCGCTCGCGCCCGTCGTCGGCGCCGAGACCGTCGGTCCGCACGCCCTCCGCCATACGGCGGCGACCCACCTGCTGGACGGTGGTGCGGATCTCCGCGCGGTGCAGGAGATCCTGGGGCACGCGAGCCTGGGCACCACCCAGATCTACACGCATGTCTCGGCGGAGCGGCTGACGGCGACGTATCGTCTGGCGCACCCTCGGGCCTGAGCGCGAAGCCCGCGCGTCGGGTCATCCGTCGCAGCAGGGCAGGAGGCGCGCCCGCAGGAGACCGCCGAACAGCACCATCGGGTTGAGGTACTCGCCGTCGCGTCGCACCCCGATGTGCAGCGCGCCCGGGGGAGTGTGACCGCCCGTGGCGACACGGCCGATGTCCTGGCCCCGGCGGACCGGGTCTCCCGCGCGCAGAGGCGACTCCAGGGGCTCGAACGTGCTCACGAGACCGTCGGCGTGTCGGATCGTGAGCAGCGGGCGATCGACGACGACGCCCTGGTACGCGACCACCCCCTCCGCCGGGGCGAGGACGGCGTCGCCCGCGCTCGCGACGATATCCATACCGCGGTGCCCGGGACCGTAGGCGTGCGCCGGCGCGCGGTAGGCGACGCTCACGCGCCGAGTCCCCTCGACGGGCCACCGCCAGGGAACGTCGGAGACGAACTCGTCGGGCACGGGCGTGAGGCCGTGCGGTGCCGACGCCGCTCGCGCGGCGGGAGGAGACGGGAACGGAGCACCGCCGCACAGGAGCACGACAGCGGCGAGCACGGTGGCGATCAGCACCCGGAGCAGCGAGGGGTGCGGGAAAGAGCGAGGGCGAGGAGGGGATGGAGGAGTCATCACGCGAGTGTGCGTGGCCGGTGCGGGCCGGTGGAGCGGGTTCTCTCCGCCGGGGCCGGAGGCAGGGGAGAAGACCAGGAATTGCGCTGCTGGGGAGGACGAGCTGTGGGCGCATGATCCTGTATGCTGGACGAGCACCTCGATCTCGGGGTGACTACGCGTGCCCAGAGCGACTCCGTCGTGGCATCCACTCCCGCAGGTCCCGTCTCCGAACGGGTGGGCGTGAGCCGGGCACCAGGATGTCCGACCGTCCGGTCGGCATGACAACCTCAACGGCGCGTCCCGCGCCAGAATCAGGAGACGACCATGGCTGTGGTCACCATCCGTCAGCTGCTCGACAGCGGCGTGCACTTCGGACACCAGACCCGTCGGTGGAACCCGAAGGTGAAGCGCTTCATCCTCACGGAGCGCAGCGGCATCCACATCATCGACCTCCAGCAGTCGCTCGGCTACATCGACAAGGCGTACGACTTCGTCAAGGAGACCGTGGCGCACGGCGGCACGATCCTCTTCGTCGGCACCAAGAAGCAGGCGCAGGAGATCCTCGCGGAGCAGGCCACGCGCGTCGGCCAGCCCTACGTGAACCAGCGCTGGCTCGGCGGCCTCCTCACCAACTTCTCCACCATCGCGAAGCGTCTCGCCCGCATGAAGGAGCTCGAGGAGCTCGACTACGAGAACCCCTCCGCCTCCGGCTTCACGAAGAAGGAGCTGCTGCTCAAGAAGCGCGAGCTGGACAAGCTGCACAAGTCGCTGGGCGGTATCCGCAACCTCACCAAGACGCCGTCCGCCCTCTGGGTCGTCGACGCCAAGCGTGAGCACCTCGCCATCGACGAGGCCAAGAAGCTCGGCATCCCGGTGATCGGCATCCTCGACACCAACGCCGACCCGGACGACTTCCAGTACCCGATCCCCGGCAACGACGACGCCATCCGTTCGGTGTCGCTGCTGACGCGCATCATCGCCGACGCCGCCGCCGAGGGCCTGCAGCAGAAGCACAACCCGGAGTCGGGCGACGCCGAGCCGCTGGCCGAGTGGGAGAAGGAGCTTCTCGAGGCTCCCGTGCAGGAGTCCGCTGACGCCGCCGAGGTCGTGACCGCGGATGACGAGGCCGCCGTCGTCGAGACCCCGGCCGCCGACGCCACCGCCGCCGACGAGGCCGGTGCCCAGGCGCACGACGAGGCGATCGCCGCCGCCGAGGCCGCTGACGCCAAGTAATCCCTCGTACACCCACACAACGAAGCAAGGAGCCACCACACATGGCCAACTTCACCATCGCCGACCTCAAGGCGCTGCGTGAGCAGCTCGGCACGGGAATGGTCGACACCAAGAAGGCGCTCGAGGAGGCTGACGGCGACGTCGAGAAGGCCACCGAGATCCTGCGCCTGAAGGGTGCGAAGGGCAACGCCAAGCGCGCCGACCGTTCGACCAGCGAGGGCCTCGTCGTCGCTCGCGAGCAGGACGGCGCCGTGACGCTCGTCGAGCTCGCCTGCGAGACCGACTTCGTCGCGAAGAACGAGCGCTTCATCGCGCTGGCCGACAAGGTCGCCGACGCCGTCGCCGCCGTGAAGGCCGACTCGGTCGAGGCCGCCCTGGCCGCTCCGGCGGGCGACAAGACCGTCGAGCAGCTCATCTCGGAAGAGGCCGCCATCATCGGCGAGAAGGTCGAGCTCCGTCGCGTGCGCACCGTCACCGGTGACAGCGTCGAGGTCTACCTGCACCGCACGAGCAAGGACCTGCCGCCGCAGATCGGCGTCGTCGTCGCCTACACGGGTGACGACGCCGCGACCGCGCGCAGCATCGCCCAGCACATCTCGTTCGCCAACCCGTCGTACCTGTCCCGCGAGGACGTTCCGGCGGACGCGGTCGAGAAGGAGCGCGAGATCGTCACCGAGATCTCCCGCAACGAGGGCAAGCCCGAGGCCGCCCTGCCGAAGATCGTCGAGGGCCGTGTCGCCGCGTTCATCAAGCAGGTCGCCCTGCTCGAGCAGGACTACGCGAAGGACAACAAGCTCTCCGTCGCCCAGGTGGCGAAGGACGCCGGTATCACCGTGACGGACTTCGCGCGCTTCAAGGTCGGCGCGTAGCACTGTCGAAGGGGTTCGGATCACTCGATCCGAACCCCTTCTTCATGCCCACCAGGCACTATCTTGAATCGGGACGAGAGGACATCCCCCATGACTGAACGCACCGGACGCCGCCGCGTCCTCCTGAAGCTCTCCGGAGAGGCGTTCGGCGCCGGTCAGCTCGGCGTGAACCCTGACGTGGTCAGCCAGATGGCGCGGGAGATCGCCGCCGCGGTCGACCGCGTCGAGGTGGCCGTCGTCGTCGGCGGGGGCAACTTCTTCCGCGGCGCGGAGCTCAGCCAGCGGGGAATGGACCGCGGACGAGCGGACTACATGGGCATGCTCGGCACCGTCATGAACGCGCTCGCGCTGCAGGACTTCCTGGAGCAGGCGGGCGCCGCCACCCGCGTGCAGTCCGCGATCTCGATGACCCAGGTCGCCGAGCCCTACATCCCGCGTCGCGCAGAGCGCCACATGGAGAAGGGCCGCGTCGTGATCTTCGGCGCCGGCGCAGGCCTGCCGTACTTCTCCACCGACACCGTGGCCGCACAGCGCGCCCTGGAGATCGGCGCGCAGGAGGTGCTCGTCGCCAAGAACGGCGTCGACGCCATCTACACCGCCGACCCGAACAAGCACGCCGACGCGGAGCGCATCGAGCGCGTGACCTACCGCGACGCGCTGCAGCAGGGACTCAAGGTCGTCGACTCCACGGCGTTCAGCCTGTGCATGGACAACAACATGGACATGCGCGTCTTCGGGATGGAGCCGGCGGGCAACGTGACCCGCGCGCTCCTGGGCGAGCCCATCGGCACGCTCGTCACGGCCTGAGCGCCTGCACGGGACGGGAGCCCGCTCCCGATAGAATTTCCAGAACACCCCGACGATAGGAGCCACCGTGATCGCGGACGTCCTCGCTGAAACCACCACCCGCATGTCCCGGGCCGTCGAGGCTGCCAAGGAGGACTTCTCCACGGTGCGCACGGGTCGTGCGAACCCCCAGCTCTTCCAGAAGGTGCTGGTCGACTACTACGGCACGCCGACGCCGCTGGCGCAGCTCGCCTCCCTCGCCAACCAGGAAGCGCGCACGCTCATCATCACGCCGTACGACAAGTCGGCGCTCAAGGCGATCGAGCAGGCGATCCGCGACATGCCGAACCTCGGGGCGAACCCCACGAACGACGGCAACCTCGTGCGGGTCACGATGCCCGAGCTCACCGCCGAGCGGCGCAAGGAGTACGTGAAGCTCGTGAAGTCGAAGGCCGAGGACGCCAAGGTCCACGTCCGCGGCATCCGCCGGAAGGCGAAGGACGAGCTCGACGCTCTGAAGAGCGAGCTCGGCGAGGACGAGATCGCCCGCGGCGAGAAGGAGCTGGACGCGCTGACCCGTCAGCACGTCGACCTCATCGACGACGCGCTCAAGCGCAAAGAGGCCGAACTCCTCGAGGTGTAGCTCGTATGTCCGATGAATCGCGCGGCGCCGAGGAGGGCACTCCGGTGACCCGCCGGGAGGCACAGCCGGACCGGGTCTCCGATGGGGGTGCCCCGCTCGGCGATGCGTCGTTCCCGGGATTCGACGCCGGGAGCGTGCCGCCGCGTCCACCTCTCCCCGTCACGCCTCCCGCTCCTTCCGTCACGGCGGAGCGGCTGGACACCGCGGATCACAACGCGATCCGCGAGCAGTGGCGCCAGGCGCGGGACGAGTTCGGGACGCACGTGTCGCACGCCCGCGACCAGCTCGATCAGGCCAACGAACGCATCAAGCAGCGCACCGGCCGCGACCTCGTGCTCGCGATCGTGATCGGGCTCGCTTTCGGCGCCGCCCTCCTCGGATCGCTGCTGTTCATCAAGGCGCTGTTCGTCCCGTTCGCGCTGGCCGCCGCCCTCCTTGGCGTCTACGAGTTGTCCCGGGCGCTGCGGGCGGCCGGACGCCGCGTGGATGTGATCCCGCAGCTGGTCGCGGCCACCTTCCTGGTGCTGTCCGCGTACTTCGCCGAGCCGTGGCTGAGCTGGGTCATGCTGTTCGTCGCCGTGGCCTTCGTCATAGTGTGGCGGCTGCTCGCCCAGATGGTCGCCAAGGACGGTCGCACCTACGGTGACGTGCTCACTGACGCTGTGATCGGCGGTTTCATCCAGGTGTACGTGCCGTTCCTCGCCGGCGTGGCCCTCATCCTGCTCGAGCAGGAGGGCGGCCAGTGGTGGGTGCTGAGCTTCATCGCGATCGCGGTGGCGGCCGACACCGGGGCGTACGCCGCGGGTCTGGCGTTCGGCCGGCATCCGATGGCGCCCCGGATCAGCCCGAAGAAGACCTGGGAGGGCTTCGGCGGGGCCGTGGTCGCCTCCTTGGCGGCGGGTGTGCTCCTGGCCCTGTTCCTCCTCGATCTGCCCTGGTGGGGCGGCGTGATCTTCGGGGCGGCGATCCTGCTGTCCGCGACGCTCGGCGACCTCGGCGAGTCCATGCTGAAGCGCGACCTGGGCATCAAGGACATGAGCTCCTGGCTCCCCGGCCACGGCGGTCTCCTGGATCGCCTGGACAGCATCCTGCTGTCGACCATCCCCGCCCTGTGCCTGTACTTCCTCCTCTCTCCCTGGTTGGTGCTCTGATGAACGACAGCGGTGCTGTGATCAACGACGACGGGGTCGACACCTCTGCGCGCAGCACGGCGAAGCCTGCGTTCGCGCTCACGAGCGGTCGCACCAAGGGCTACCACCGTGCGGCCGTCGACACCTTCCTCGCCTCGGCGCGTCAGGCGTTCGAGGGCGGAGGAGACGACCTCACCGCCGAGGACGTGCGCACCGCCTCGTTCCCCCTCGTGAAGGAGGGGTATGCGGTGGCAGAAGTCGATGCCGCGCTCGGCCGGGTCGAGGATGCGTTCGCGGCCCGAGAGCGCGAGCGCGCCGTGCGCGCCCGCGGAGCGGGAGCCTGGGTGGAACAGGCCAGGGCCGATGCACAGGTGATCCTCGACCATCTCGCGCGTCCGCGGCGTCATCGGTTCGCCCGCACCGGAATCCTCACCTTCGGGTACCGCGTCGACGAGGTCGATCACGTCACCTCCCGCATCGTCCGGTACCTCCGCGACGGCGACGCGCTGACCGCCGAACAGCTGCGGTCCGCGGCGTTCCGCATGCAGCGCGGCGGCTACCGCGAGGAGCAGGTCGATGCGCTGCTCGACGCCACGATCGACGTCATCCTGGCGGTCCGCTGAGCCTGCCTGATGGCCTGTTCAGGTAGGTATGCGTAGACTGTCCACCATCGTGAACTCCCGAAACGACATGATTCCCGAACGAAGCGACGCCGCGCTGGTACCCGCAGCGACGGCAACGTCCGCCTCCCGAGGCACGCGACGCTGGTCGCGTCGCCGGGGTGTCGCCGGTGTCTTCAGCTCTCTCGCGGTCGTCGGATTCGCCGCCGCGATGGTCGCTCCGACCGGCGTCGCCCTCGCGCAGCCGGTCGCCACGGAAGCTCCGGACTCCGTGTACGCGGCGGCTCTCGCGGACACGCAGAACCTCACCGTCACCGTGGAAGGCGCAGCGATCACCCCCGTCGAGCGCGGGTCCTTCGAGGTGTACGTCAAGCCGAAGCCCAAGCCCAAGCCGAAGCCGGCGGCTCCCGCGAGCACGCCGTCGTCCGGTTCGCAGGGCGGGTCCTCCGGCGGGGGTCTCCCGCCGTACAGCGGCGGCGGTGCGCCGGCGGAGTGGATGGCCGCGGCCGGCATCGCTCAGGGCGACTGGCAGTACGTCGACTACATCGTGTCGCGGGAGAGCGGGTGGAACCCGAACGCCACCAACTCCTCCTCCGGTGCCTGCGGGCTCGTCCAGGCTCTTCCCTGCAGCAAGGTGCCCGGCAACGGCTACAACCCGGTGGACAACCTGCGCTGGGCCACCGGCTACGCCACCGGTCGGTACGGCAGCTGGGCCGGCGCGTACAACTTCTGGGTCACCAACCACTGGTGGTGAGCCGGCACCATGCCCCGCTCACGTCGTCGTCCTTCCGCGCGCCCTGAGGGCGAGGATTCGTTCGATCGCCTCCTCGCCGGGTGGAAGCGCACCGAGGTGCGTCGTGGCGTGGAGTGGACGGTCCAGCCGGTCTCCGCCGTCCAGGCGCAGAAGGCCTACGTCTGCCCAGGCTGCGGCCGGTCCGTCGACCCCGGGACGGCGCATCTCGTCGCCTGGCGGGCGGATGGCATCCTCGGCGAGGCGGCGGCGCTGGCCGACCGCAGACACTGGCACACCCCCTGTTGGAGGATCGCATGACCATGGAGATCCGCGGACCGCTCGAGCTCCCCGCGACGCGTGAGGACATCGAGCTGTACACCGCAGACGGGCTCACGCTGGTGGGCGAGCTGGCGGTGCCCGAGACGGCCGCCCCGGTGGCCACGCTGGTGACGCTGCATCCGCTGCCGACGGCGGGCGGCTTCATGGACTCGCACATCATCCGCAAGGCGTCCGCACGCCTGCCTGCCCTGGCCGATCTCGCCGTCCTGCGGTTCAACACGCGCGGCACGACGTCGCCGCGCGGCACGAGCGAGGGCGCATTCGACGGTGGGGCTGCGGAGCAGTTCGACGTCGCCGCCGCCATGGACTTCGTGCGTGACCGCGGACTGCCTCGCCCCTGGCTCGTCGGCTGGTCGTTCGGAACGGAACTCGCGCTGAAGTACGGCGCCGACCACGACATCGAGGGCATCATCCTGCTCTCGCCGCCGCTGCACCGCGCGACGGCGGAGGAAGTCGCCGCTTGGGGGACGACCGACCACCGCGTCGTCATCCTCGTCCCCGAGCTGGACGACTACCTGCGCCCCGCCGAGGCCCGGGAGCGGTTCGCGAGCATCCCGCACGCGCAGCTGATCGCCGTCGACGGCGGGAAGCACCTGTGGGTGGGGGAGACGCAGACGAGGCGCGTGCTCACCGAGATCGTCGCCGCGGTCAACCCGTCGGCCCTGCCGCTGCCGACGCACTGGCCCGTCGAGGGCTGACGCGGAGCGACGGTCCGGTCACCGCTCGTTCATGCGGGGGATCAGCACCTGCCGGTAGATGATGAGGATGCTGGCCGCCACGGGGATCGCGATGAGCGCGCCGAGCAAACCGAGCAGGCTTCCTCCGGCGAGGGCGGCCACGACCACCACGGCGCCGGGCACCGACACGGCGCGGCTCATGATCCGCGGCGAGATCACGTACGCCTCGATCTGCATGTAGATGAGGTAGTAGATCGCCGCGGCGAGAGCCGTGCCGGGGGAGCCGAGACCGGGGATCAGGCAGACGAGGACGATGATCGTCGAACCCGTCAACGTGCCGACGAGGGGGATGAGCGAGAAGAAGAAGGCGACGACGGCGAGGACGGCGGGGAACGGCGCGTCGATGATCGTGAGGTAGATGGCGCTGAGGATGCCGTTGATGACTCCCTGGCTGACCTGCCCCATGACGTAGTAGCCCACGGAGTCGGTGATCTGCTCGGAGAGGTCGATGAAGCGGTCCCGCTTGGACGCCGGCACGAGCTGGTACACCGCGCGCTTGAGCGAGGGGGTGGAGGCCGTGAGGTAGATGGTCAGGATGAGCACGATGAAGGCGCCGAACACCCCGCTCAGCACGGCCCCGCTGGCGACGAGCACGCCTTGACCGATCGATCCGCCGATCTCGGCGAGGTTTGTCGCCAGCCAGTCCTCGACGTAGGCGAACACGTCGTCGACGCGGAGGTTGGGGAAGGTCTCCTGGATCCACGTGCGCAGGTCCTCGATGGCGGTTCCCCGCTGCACGATCGCCGTGATCTGCGCGATGAGCTGGGAGATCTGGTCGACCAGCACCGGGAGGACGATCAGCACGATCCCGCTGAAGACCGCCAGCACGGCGACGATCGTGACCAGGACCGCGAGCCAGCGGGGCAGGCGCCGTCGCTCGAGGAACGTGACGAGCGGATCGAGCCCGAGGCTGAGGAAGAGAGCGGTGCCGATGTAGAGCAGCACCGTGGACAGCGTCTGCACGCTGCTGATCAGCACGATGCCGAGGCCCACGCCGAGTGTCGCCACGAGGGCGGTGCGGAACGGGTTGTGGATCTTCATGCAGACTCCTCGGAACGGCTGCAGCAAGGCTACCCATGACCGGCCACGACGCGTCGCCGACGTGCCGCAGCGTCGCCAGGGGAGGGGCCTCGTGGTCAACACACAGGTGACTTCGCTAGTCTGAAATGTCGAGTGTGGCGTCACGGGCGGGAAGCCGTGGTGCGTGAGGAGACTATTCGTGCGTTTCGTATGGGCCGTCGTGGCCTTCGTGCTGGCTGCCGTGCTGATCGGTGCGGGGATCGCCCAACGCACCGTCTTCGTCGGTCCTTCGTCCCAGGAGGCCCGCGTCGACATCGAGGAGCCCGCTCCGTACGTGCTGATGGACGGCGATGTGCTCCGGATGAACCCGGGCGCGCAGAAGGTGCTGATCCGCGGCGAGGGCGAGATCTTCGCGAGCTACGGCCGTACGGCCGACATGGAGGCGTGGCTCTCTGACGCGGAGTACAACCACGTCTCGGTCGGCGACGACGACGAGCTCCTCGTCGAGCACGTCGCGGCCCCGGACCCGGAGGAGTCGGACGAGACCCCCGCGCCGGAGGACTCCGAGACCCCCGCGCCGGAGGACGAGGAGTCCGCCGAGCCCGCCGGCCGCAATCCGGCCGGGTCGGACCTGTGGCTCGACTCCTTCAGCGAGAAGAACTTCCTCTCCACCGACACCATGCAGCTCCCCGAGGGGACGAGCGTGCTGATCGCCTACGACGGCACCGAGGACGCGCCGGACGACATCGTCGTCTCCTGGCCGCTGGACACGCGGACCCCGCTCGCCGGTCCGCTCATGGTCGCGGGCGGAGTCGTGCTGCTGGTGGGGCTCGTGCTCTACGTGCTCGCGATCCGCCACCAGCGCCGTGGCCGCGGCCCGCGCCGGAAGGGGCCGGGGCCGCTGCCCACGACCCAGCCGATCGACGTGGCGGCGCTCCCGCCGTCCGAGCGGGAGGCGCTGGAGGCCGCGGACGGCACGGAGCCGAAGACTCCGGCGCGGAAGGACGACGCGGAGGACGCGGAGGTCGTCGACGAGAAGCCCACGGAGGGGAAGAACGCCATGCAGAGTGTGCGCCCGCGCCGTCGTCGGCGTCTGCTCGTCGTGCCCGCGCTCGGTCTGACCGCGGTGCTGGCCGCCGGCTGCAGCGCCGAGTCCTGGCCGGAGTTCGGGGATGCCTCTGCGTCGCCGTCGCCGAGCCCCACCGTCATCGCGCCCGACAACCAGAAACCCCCGGCGGTCACCGAGACGCAGGCCGACCGCATCCTCGGGGAGATCTCCGAGACGCTGGTGAAGGCCGACGAGGAGAAGGACCTCGATCTCGCGGCGACCCGCCTGGACGGGACCGCTTTGGCGACCCGCACCACCGACTACGCCCTGCGGGAGAAGCTGCCCGACCGCCCCGCACCGGCGGCGATCCCGACCGACGACGTCGAGGTCGTGCTTCCGGAGGCGACCGACCGCTGGCCGCGCACCGTCCTCATGCTCTCGAAGAGCACCGGCGACGACACCGTGCCGCCCGTGGTCCTCACCATGACGCAGGCGGACCCCTGGTCCAACTACAAGGTGACGAACATGGCCGAGATGTCCGCCGACGCGGCCTTCCCCGAGGTGGCGGCGAGCTGGCTCGGCACCTCCCTCGTCCCCGCGGACTCCGCGTTCCTGTCGGTGCCCCCGGACGAGGTCGCCGCCGCCTTCGCGGACGTCGTCGACAACGGGGAGAAGAGCGAGTCGTACGGGCAGTTCGACGAGCTGGCACTCAACCTCGCGAAGTCGATCACCGACAGCCGCCAGAGCCTGGTGCAGGGGCTGGCCGACGCCGGTGCCGCGGAGACCTCGACGGCGGCCTTCGACATGACGCCGACGGAGGAGGACCCGGTCTCCCTGACGACCCTGGACAGCGGTGCCATCGTCGCCGTCTCCGTGCTGGACGTCGAGACGATCACTCCCACCTCGTCCGATGTGGTGATCCGCTTCGGCGACAACGAGGAGGCCAAGGCCCTCACCGGTGCCAACGAGTCCGCCAAGGGCGCCGAGACGACCTATGCATTCCAGCTGTTCTTCGCCGTCCCCTCGCAGGGATCGAGCGACCCGATCCGGCTCCTGGCGTCGCGCCAGGACCTCGTGTCCGTGAAGGTGATCAAGTGAGCGAGATCTCTCCCGCCGCCCTGCGCGGTGCCGTCGACCTGTCCAGCCTGCGCCATCGCCCCTCCGCCCCGGCAGGCGGCTCGGCGACCGCTCCCGCCGGATCTCCGGTCACGGATGTCGTCGTCGACGCGACCGATGAGAACTTCGGCCAGGTGCTCGAGCTCTCCCGCACGGTGCCGGTCGTCGTCGACCTCTGGGCCGAGTGGTGCGGGCCGTGCAAGCAGCTGAGCCCGATCATCGAGAAGGTCACCCGTGAGCTGGGCGGACGCGTCCTCCTCGCCAAGGTCGACGTCGACGCCAACCCGCAGCTCGCGCAGAGCTTCCGCGCGCAGTCGATCCCGATGGTCGTCGCCCTCATCGCCGGTCAGCCGGTCCCCATGTTCACGGGCGCGGTTCCGGAGCAGCAGGTCCGCGAGGTGTTCGCGCAGCTGCTGCAGGTGGCGGCGCAGAACGGGGTGTCCGGGTCGCTGCCCGTCGGAGAGGGCGAGGCGGCCGAGGCCGCCGCCCCGGCCGAGCCCGAGCTGCCGCCGCTGCACGCGGAGGCCTTCGCCGCGATCGAGCGCGGGGACTACCGTGCCGCCATCACCGCCTACGAGAAGGCCCTCGCCGAGAACCCGCGCGACGAGGACGCCATCGCCGGTCTCGGTCAGGTCCGCCTGCTCGACCGCGTGCAGGGGCTCGACCTCCAGGCCGCGCGCGCAGCAGCCGCCGCCGCACCGCAGGATGTGCAGGCGCAGTTCGACGTCGCCGATCTGGACCTCGCCGGCGGACACGTCGACGACGCGTTCGGCCGTCTGCTCGACCTGTTCGCGCAGCTGCCGTCGGATCAGCGGACGCCTGTGCGCGAGCGCCTCGTCGAGCTCTTCGGTCTCATCGGAGCCGGAGACCCGCGCGTGATCGCGGCCCGCAACCGGCTCTCCTCGCTGCTCTTCTGAGCGGTCTGCGCGGGGGAACGCCCCCGCGCAGACCCCCGTCAGCCGTTGTTCACGGTGGGGACGTGGGGCTCCGGCTGATAGCGGAGCCACAGCGTCGATAGGGCCGGCAGCGTGATCGAGGCCGTCGCCGCGCCCCCGTCTCCGGATTCGGCGACCACCATCCCGAGGTTGCCGGAACCGCGTCCGCCGTAGACGTCGGCATCGGAGTTCAGGATCTCCTGCCAGACGCCGGGGCGCGGCAATCCCAGGCGGTACCCGGTGCGCTCCACGCCGGCGAAGTTGCTGACCACGACCAGACGGCCGCCGTGCGCGTCCCGCCGTTCGAAGGCGATCACGGACGGATCCCAGCTCGGTGCCCCGAGCCGCGTGAACCCCGAGCCGTCGCTGTCGCGCTCCCAGAGCGGTGCCTGCGCCCGGTACACCCCGTTCATCGCGGCGACGAAGTCCTGGAGCTGGGCGTGCGAAGGCTGGTCGCGGAGCCACCAGTCCAGCTCGCGCCCCTCCGACCACTCGGCGAGCTGTCCGAACTCCTGACCCATGAACAGCAGCTTCTTGCCCGGATGCCCCCACATGTACGCGAGGTAGGCGCGGACGTTCGCGAGCTTGTGCCAGTGGTCGCCGGGCATCTTCGACAGCAGGCTGCCCTTGCCGTGCACGACCTCGTCGTGACTGATCGGCAGCACGTAGTTCTCGCCGAACGCGTAGACGAACGAGAAGGTGATCTCGCCCTCGTGGTGCGCCCGGTACATCGGGTCTCTGCCGATGTACTGCAGCGAGTCGTTCATCCACCCCATGTTCCACTTGAATCCGAACCCGAGGCCGGCGTGATCCGTCGGCGCGGTGACACCGGGGAAGCTCGTGGACTCCTCGGCGATCATGAGGATCCCGGGGTGCAGGCGGTAGGCGGTGGCGTTGACCTCCTGGAGGAAGCGGATCGCCTCCAGGTTCTCGCGTCCGCCGTGGATGTTCGGCTCCCACTCACCCTCGCGACGCGAGTAGTCGAGGTAGAGCATCGAGGCGACGGCGTCGACGCGCAGACCGTCGACGTGGAACTCCTCGAGCCAGTACAGCGCGTTCGCGACGAGGAAGCCGCGGACCTCGGGACGACCGTAGTCGAAGATGAGCGTGCCCCAGTCCTGGTGCTCTCCGCGCCGGGGGTCGGGGTGCTCGTACAGGGGCTGACCGTCGAAGCGCGCCAGGGCGAAGTCGTCCTTGGGGAAGTGGCCCGGCACCCAGTCCATGATGACGCCGATGCCGGCCTGGTGCAGGCGGTCGATGAGGTAGCGCAGGTCGTCGGGGGAGCCGTACCGGCTCGTCGGCGCGTAGTAGCCGCTGACCTGGTATCCCCAGGATCCGCCGAACGGATGCTCGGCGAGCGGCATGAACTCGACGTGAGTGAACCCCGTCTCCTGCACGTGCGCGATCAGCGGATCCGCCATATCGCGGTATCCCAGGCCGCCCCGCCAGGAGCCGACGTGCACCTCGTACACCGCCAGCGGCTGCGCGACGGCATGCGTGGCGGCGCGACGCGTCATCCACGCGCCGTCCTCCCAGACGTAGGACGACGCCGTCACGACGGAGGCGGTCTCCGGCGGCACCTGCGCCGCCAACGCCATCGGGTCGGCCTTGAGGATCCAGCTGCCGCTCCGCGTCCGGATCTGGAACTTGTAGCGGGTCCCGACGGGGAGGTCGGGGATGAAGAGCTCCCAGACGCCGCTCGCGCCGAGCGAGCGCATGGCGTGGCTCTCGCCGTTCCAGCCGTTGTGATCGCCCACCACACGGACGGCCGTGGCATCGGGCGCCCAGACGGCGAAGGACACGCCCTGCTCGTCGCCCTGCGTGCGGGGATGGGCTCCCAGCGCTTCCCACAGCCGCTCGTGCCGGCCTTCGGCGATCAGATGAAGGTCCAGGTCGCCGAGGGTCGGCGCGTGACGGTACGGGTCGCCCGCGACGCTCTCCTCCTCGCCGCGGTAGCGCGTCGCGAGGCGGTAGCGGAGCGGCGGTCCCGGATGCGTGCCCTCCCACACCCCGTGCGCGACGTGGGTGAGCGTCAGGCGGCTGCCGTCGTCGAAGACGGCCTCCACCGTCTCGGCGAGCGGACGGCGAGCCCGGATCACGGTGACAGTGCGATCCGCCGCATCCTTCGCGGGGTGGGCGCCGAGCACGGCGTGCGGCGCGTGGTGCCGCCCTTCCGCCACGGCCTCCCAGTCGGCGTTCGCGGTGTCGTCGATGCCGCTCATGCGCGCTCCCTCACCTTCAGGATGTGGACCGGCTCGGCAAAGGCGTCGAGCCGGACGTAGTTGTGATCGGTCCAGGTCCAGACGCTGCCCGTGAGCAGGTCCTCCACCTCGTAGCTCTCACCCAGGGGGACGCCCCAGCGTGTGGTGTCGAGATGGACGGTGGTCTCGCGCACCGAGTGCGGGTCGACGTTCGCGACGACGATGAGCGTGTCCGGCCGCCCGGTTCCGGTGAAGGCGGCGTCGAGATGCTTGCTGAACACGAGGATGGCGTCATCGTCGCTCCAGTGCAGCTCGAGGTTGCGCAGCTGCCGCAGGGCCGGATGCGCCGCGCGGATCTCGTTCAGCCGCCGCAGGAGCGGAGCCAGCGATTCCCCGCGTTCCTCGGCCCCCGCCCAGTCGCGGAACTTGTACTCGTACTTCTCGTTGTCGATGTTCTCCTCGGAACCCGGGCGGGCCACGTTCTCGATGAGTTCGTATCCCGCATACACGCCGTACACGGGGCCCGCGGTGGCAGCGATGCAGGCGCGGATCCGGTAGGCCGCGCGTCCGCCGAACTGGAGGTATTCGGTGAGGATGTCGTGCGTGTTGACGAAGAGGTTCGGGCGCATGTAGTCGGCCGTCTCGTGGGAGATCGTCGTGAGGAACTCCTCCAGCTCCGCCTTGGTGTTGCGCCACGTGAAGTAGCTGTAGCTCTGTTGGAAGCCCACCGCGGCGAGCGCGCGCATCACCGCCGGTCGGGTGAACGCCTCGGCCAGGAAGATCACGTCGGGATCCGTCTCGTTCACCGTCGCGATCAGCCACTCCCAGAACTGCAGCGGCTTGGTGTGCGGGTTGTCCACGCGGAAGATCCGAACCCCCTCCGCCACCCAGTGCCGGACGATCCGGAGCATCTCGGCGGCGATCCCCTCCGGGTCGTTGTCGAAGTTCAGCGGGTAGATGTCCTGGTACTTCTTCGGCGGGTTCTCGGCGTACGCGATCGTGCCGTCGGGGAGGGTGGTGAACCACTCCGGGTGGTCGCGCACCCAGGGGTGGTCGGGAGAGGCCTGCAGCGCGAGGTCGAGGGCGACCTCCAGTCCCTCCTTCCGCGCGGCCCGCACGAAGGCGCGGAAGTCCTGCGGGGTGCCGAGGTCAGGGTGGATCGCATCGTGCCCGCCCTCCGCCGCTCCGATGGCGTACGGCGAGCCCGGGTCCCCGGCCTCGGCGACGAGGGTGTTGTTGCGACCCTTGCGGTTGGTCGTGCCGATGGGATGCACGGGGACGAGGTAGATCACGTCGAAGCCCATCCTGGCGACCTCGGGCAGGCGCTTCGCTGCAGTACGGAACGTGCCGCTGCGGACCGTTCCGTCCTTGAGGCGGCGGGCTCCCTCCGACCGCGGGAAGAACTCGTACCAGGCGCCGACTCCGGCGCGGGTGCGCTCCACGCGGAGGAGCTGCTCCGCGGAGGCGGAACGGAGCGTCGTGACGGGGCGATCGCGGAAGATCGCCGCGAGGTCGGGGTCCACGGCCCGTTCGGCGGCGACGACGGGGTCGCCGGCCCGGAGTTCCTCCGCCCAGGTCCTGAGGCGCGTGCGCTGCGCTGCGGGGCGGTCCTTCTCGGCAGCCGCCCGCTGCAGGAGCTCGGCTCCGAGGGCGGCCATCACGGGGACGTCCACCCCGGCGGCGATCTTCACGTGCGCGGCGTGCGCCCAGGTGGCGAAGTCGTCGGAGAACGCCTCGAAGCGATACCGCCAGAGACCCTCCGCATCGAGGGCGATCTCCGCCTCCCAGCGATCGGTGCCGTCGGCGAGCGCCGTGAGCCGGTGCAGGCTCTCTTCGCCGGCCGGTGAGGTCAGTCGCACGTGCACGCCGATGAGGTCGTGCCCTTCGCGGAACGCCACGACGCGGAAGGGGACGACCTCGCCCGCGAACGCCTTGGCGGGGAAGCCTCCCGGAACCACCGGCGTGCCGTCCAGCAGCGGGATCCGGGTGGTCCGAAGAGCTCCGGGCTGGTCGGCGTCGACGGCGCGCGTCGGGATCTGAACGGGGCTCCGCAGAGCCGTGGGTCGGGTTCCAGCACGAGCAGTCACATGCCGAATCTACCGCTCGGCCCTGTCGGAACCTACCGCTCGACCCCGGCGCCGAACCGTGCTATCACACCACCCGGAACAGGCGCATGGATGTGCCGGGGATCGGCAGCACGTCACCCGGAGCGTACGTCTCCTCGGCCTCCGACGGGCGCTCGTCGGTGCTCGACCAGAGGGAGACGAATCGGCTGGCACCCTCGATCTCCTCCGGGAGCCGCACGTCGATCGGCGCCTCCGTCCCGTGCACGATCAGGAGGATGCGGTTGGCGGGTTCCTTGTCCGGTGTGGAGGCGGCGACGTACTGCAGCGTGCGATTGCCGGGATCGGTCCACTGCCCCGGTTCCATGGTCGCACCGTCCTGGTCGTACCAGTCCATGACCGAGGCGTTCGGGATGTGCTCGCCGAGGCGCGCATACCGACTCGGCCGCAGCGCCGGATTCTCCTCGCGCAACCGGGCGAGGCGCGCGACGTGGGCCCGGAGGTCGTCCTGCCAAGGCTCGAACTCCCAGGAGAGCCAGGACAGCGGCGAGTCCTGCGCGTAGGCGTTGTTGTTGCCGCGCTGGGACCGCCCCACCTCGTCCCCGGCGGTGAGCATCGGGATGCCGGCCGAGAGGAGGAGGGTGCCGAGCAGGTTGCGCATGGCCTTGCGCCGGGCGGTGAGGATCGCGGGATCGTCGGTCGGTCCCTCGACGCCGTGGTTGAACGAGCGGTTCAGGTCGGCGCCGTCGCGATTGTGCTCGCCGTTGGCTTCGTTGTGCTTGACGTCGTACGACACGAGGTCGTGCAGCGTGAACCCGTCGTGCGCCGTGACGAAGTTGATGCTCGCGAGGGGTCCGCGGTCCTCGCTGAAGGTGTTGGACGATCCGGCGAGCCGGGTGGCGAAGCCGCCGATGCCGACCGGCGCCGAGGCTCGCCGTGCGTAGTCGATGTCGCTCAGCCAGAAGTTGCGCACGCGGTCGCGGTACCGGTCGTTCCACTCGTGCCACCCCGCAGGGAAGTTGCCCGTCTGCCAGCCGCCCAGTCCGACGTCCCAGGGCTCCGCGATGAGCTTGGTGTCCGCGAGGACGGGGTCGGCGGCGATCGCCTGCAGCAGCGGATGATCCGGAGTGTAGGCGTGAGCGCCGTCGCGCGCGATCGCCGTCGCCAGGTCGAAGCGGAAGCCGTCGATCTGCATCTCCTCGGCCCAGTACCGGAGCGAGTCCAGCACCAGTCGTGCGCCCGCGTCGGTGGCCGTGTTGAGCGTATTGCCGCATCCCGTGGTGTCGATGTAGACGCCCGCGTCGTCCTGTCGGTAGTACCGCGCGTTGTCGATACCGCGGAGACTGGAGCGCGGCCCGCCGATGCCCTCCTCCGACGTGTGGTTGTACACGACGTCGAGGATCACCTCGAGGCCGGCCTCGTGCAGCAGACGCACCATGCCCTTGAACTCGGCGATGATCGCCTCGGGGCCCCGTTTCCTGGCGTCTTCCGTCGCGTAGGCGGCGTGGGGCGTGAAGAAATTCAGGGTGTTGTACCCCCAGTAGTTCGTCAGCCCCCGCTCCAGCAGCCGCGGCTCCGGGACGAAGGCGTGGACGGGGAGCAGCTCCACCGACGTCACCCCGAGCGTGCGGAGGTACGCGATCATGGCCGGATGCGCGAGGCCCGCGTAGGTGCCGTGCAGCGCGGGCGGGATGTCGGGGTGCCGCTTGGTCAGTCCCTTCAGGTGGCCCTCGTAGATCAGCGTCCGGTCGGCGGGGATCCGCGGCTTCGTGGAGCCGCCCCAGTCGAAGCCGTCCTCGATGACCACGGCTCGCCATTCCTGGTAGCCGTGTCCCTGGGCGAGGCCTCGCGCATACGGGTCGAGGAGCAGCGTCTCCGGGTTGAACGTGTTGCCGGGCCCGTGCGGACCCTCGACGCGGAGCGCGTAGCGGACTCCGGGCTGCAGCAACGGCGTCGTGATCTCCCAGACGCCTCCGGGCCGCCGTTCGAGCGGAGCCTGGTCGACGACCCAGTCGAGGTCCGTCGCGTCGAAGACGACGAGCTCGACGGCGGAGGCGTTCTGCGACCAGACCCGCAGCGTGCCGACGCCGTCGTGCAGCCGGACGCCGAGGTTGTCGAGGATCGCCCCACCGGGCACGACGGAGTCGGGGGACGAAGACATGGATACACCCTAAACGTGTTGCATTTCAGTCTCATGACAGGACGCACCCGGTCTCACGCGCAGACGGACCGCTCGGGGCGCGGATCGGGGAGAATCGAAGCATGCGGCACTATCTCGACCACGCGGCGACGACCCCGTTGCGCCCGGAGGCCAGGGACGCGTGGCTGGAGGCGTCGGTCATCGTCGGCAACGCGTCGTCGACGCATGGAGCGGGGCAGGACGCGCGCCGGGTGCTGGAGGAGTCACGGGAGCGGATCGCCGCGGTCCTCGGGTCCGATCCCATCGAGGTGGTGCTGACCTCCGGTGGGACGGAATCCATCAACCTCGCCCTCCAGGGACTGTGGCACTCGCGTCGTCCGGAGACGACCGCTGTCGTGGTGCCGGACGGCGAGCATCACGCGACGATGGACACGGTCGCAGCCCTGGTGGCCGACGGTGCCGAGGTGCGGGCCGTGCCCGTGTCGGCCCACGCGCGCATCGACGAGGATCGCTTCGCCGCGGCCCTGCCGGGGGCCGCGTTCGCGACCGCGCTCGTCGCGAACAACGAGACCGGGACGATCAACGGTGCGCCCGCGCTGGCGGCGGCCACGGCCGACGCCGGTGTACCCCTGCACCTCGACGCCGTCGCCGCTCTCGGGCATCTGCCGCTGTCCTTCCGGGACCTCCGCGGCCGCGCGGACGACGGCGTGGGTCTCGTGGCGCTCAGCGTCGCCGGACACAAGGTCGGCGCACCGGTCGGCGTCGGCGCGCTGGTGGTGGCCCGGTCCGCCCGGCTGACCCCGCTCCTGCGGGGCGGGGGCCAGCAGCGGGGTCTGCGTGCGGGCACGCAGGACGTGCCGGGAGCGGCGGCGCTGGCGACGGCGCTCGAACTCGCCGAACGGGAGCGGTCCGCCGAGAGGGTCCGGGTGGGCGGTCTGCGCGACCGCCTGGTCGAGGGCATCCGTGCGCGGGTGCCGGCGGCCGAGCTCCTGGGCGATCCCGATCACCGTCTTCCGGGTACCGCCCATCTGCTCTTCCCCGGTGCGGTGGGAGAGAGCCTGCTGTTCCTGCTGGACGTGGCCGGCGTCTCGGCCTCCACGGGCTCCGCGTGTCAGGCGGGGGTCGCCGAGCCTTCGCACGTCGTGATGGCGATGGGGCGCAGTGAGGCGGACGCCCGGAGCGTGCTGCGCTTCTCCCTCGGGCGCACGTCGACCGATGCCGATGTGGATGCGGTGCTGGCGGTGATCGGAGATGCCTACGCACGGGCATCCGGGGCCCGTGCAGCCGAGCGCTCGTAGACTGGACCCATGCGAATCCTTGCGGCCATGAGCGGTGGTGTGGACTCCGCCGTCGCGGCCGCCCGGGCCGTCGAGGCGGGGCACGATGTGGTCGGCGTGCACCTCGCGCTCTCCCGCGCCGGCGGGACCTTGCGCACCGGGAGCCGCGGCTGCTGCACGATCGAGGACGCCCTCGACGCGCGTCGCGCCGCCGACCTCCTCGGCATCCCCTTCTATGTGTGGGACTTCTCGGAGCGGTTCCGCGACGACGTGATCGACGACTTCGTCGCCGAGTACCGTGCGGGTCGGACGCCGAACCCGTGCATGCGGTGCAACGAGAAGATCAAGTTCGCTGCCCTGCTGGAGCGCGCCCTGGAGCTCGGTTTCGACGCCGTGTGCACCGGGCACTACGCGACCCTCGTCGACGGCCCGGCGGGACTCGAGCTGCACCGCGCCTCGGACAACGCGAAGGACCAGTCCTACGTGCTCGGCGTCCTCACGGCCGACCAGCTCGCCCACACCTATTTCCCCCTGGGTACCACGCCGTCGAAGGCGCTCGTGCGGGCGGAGGCGGAACAGCGCGGTCTCAGCGTCGCCCAGAAGCCGGACAGCCACGACATCTGCTTCATCCCGGATGGGGACACCCGGGGCTGGCTGGCCGAGAAGGTCGGCACGGCCACCGGTGAGATCGTCGACCGCACCGGTGCCGTCGTCGGCGCGCACGAGGGCGCCCACGCCTTCACGGTCGGCCAGCGGCGCGGACTCAAGCTCGGCGTCCCGGCGGCGGACGGCAAGCCGCGCTTCGTGCTCGAGGTGCGCCCCGTATCGAATACGGTGGTCGTCGGCCCGAAGGAGGCGCTGGCGATCGCCGAGATCGCGGGGGAGCGGTTCAGCTGGGCCGGCGCCGCGCCGACCTCGTCGTCGTTCGCGTGCGACGTCCAGATCCGCGCGCATGCCGAGCCGGTGCCCGCCACGGCCACGGTGACGGCCGAGGGCGTCCGCGTCGTCCCGGACACGCCCCTGGACGGCGTCGCCCCGGGGCAGACCGCCGTGCTCTACATCGGCACGCGCGTGCTCGGGCAGTTCACGATCGATGCGACCGTCTCCGCGGTCCCGGTCGGCGTCTGATCCGGGCGGATGTCGGTCGCCGCTCCTAGACTGACGGAGTGCCGGAGAACATCTCACTGGAAGACGCCCGCCGCGAGGCGGAGGAGCTGACGACCCGCATCCTCGAGGCGAAGGACGCGTACTACGGGCGTGACACGTCGCTCGTCGACGACGCCACGTACGACGGCTGGATGCGGCGCCTGGAAGAGCTCGAGCGCCTGCATCCCGAGCTGCAGGGACAGGACTCGCCCACCCAGATGGTCGGCGCGGCCGAGGCGACGGGGCTCGCGACCATCGAGCACGCCGAGCGGATGCTCAGCCTCGACAACGTCTTCTCGATCGACGAGCTGCGCGAGTGGGCGCAGAAGACACGAGCGGCCGCCGGGCGCGACGTCGACTGGCTGACCGAGCTCAAGATCGACGGCCTCGCGATCAACCTGCGGTACGAGGACGGCGTGCTGACGTCGGCCGCGACCCGTGGCGACGGGCGGATCGGCGAGATCGTCACCGAGAACGCGCTCCGACTCCCCGAGATCCCGGAACGGCTCGCCGGGGAGGGGCACCCGCCCATCGTCGAGGTGCGCGGAGAGGTCTTCATCCCCGTCGCCGCGTTCGAGCGGCTGAACGCGGCGCAGGCGGCGTTCCGGGACCGCGCGTACACGGACGCCCTCGCGCGCTGGGAGGCCAGGGGCGGCGCGAAGAAGCCGTTCGACGAGGAGAAGGCGCGCACCGCGGCGGCACGGCGCTTCCCGGCCTTCGCGAATCCCCGCAACGCGGCCAGCGGCGGCCTGCGTCAGCAGATCGACAAGAAGGACGGCCTGGAGTTGGAAGCGGGTCTGCTGCGCATCGAGTCGCTCGCGCTGTACGTGCACGGCATCGGTGCCTGGACGAACCCGCCGGTCGCGGCCCAGAGCCAGGTCTACGAGCTGCTGGCCGCCTGGGGGCTGCCGACGAGTCCGCACACGAAGGTGTGCCGCAGCATCGACGACGTCGTCGCCTTCGTCGAGCACTACGGCGAGCATCGGCACGACATCGAGCACGAGCTCGACGGCATCGTGGTCAAGGTCGACGAGCTCGACCTGCATGACGAGCTGGGAGCGACGAGCCGGGCGCCCCGCTGGGCGATCGCCTACAAGTACCCGCCGGAGGAGGTGCAGACGAAGCTGCTCGACATCGTCGTCTCCGTCGGTCGCACCGGTCGCGCGACGCCCTTCGCGGTGATGGCGCCGGCTCACGTCGCCGGATCCGT
Organism: Microbacterium sp. NPDC057658; assembly: GCF_042799975.1. NCBI lineage: Bacteria > Bacillati > Actinomycetota > Actinomycetes > Micrococcales > Microbacteriaceae > Microbacterium > Microbacterium sp. NPDC057658. The sequence continues at coordinate 2,132,749 of NZ_JBHVHT010000001.1, forward strand.
GGTCCGTCAGGCCACGCTCCACAACAAGGACGTGGTGAAGGCCAAGGGCGTTCTCATCGGCGACACCGTGGTGCTGCGCAAGGCGGGCGACGTGATCCCCGAGGTGCTCGGCCCGGTGGTCGAGAAGCGGGACGGGACCGAGCGGGAGTTCGTCATGCCCGCCGACTGCCCCGAGTGCGGCACGCCGCTGCGCGCCATGAAGGAGGGGGACATCGACCTCCGGTGCCCGAACGCCCGGTCGTGCCCCGCCCAGGTGCGCGGACGCGTCGAGCACATCGGCTCGCGGGGAGCCCTCGATGTCGAGGCCCTGGGCGAGGTGACGGCGGCGGCGCTGACCCAGCCCACGAGTCCGGCGGAGCCTCCCCTGGTGACGGAGGCGGGCCTGTTCGCCCTGACCCTGGAGCAGCTCGTGCCGATCGAGGTCGTCGTGCGCGATGCGGAGACGGGTCTGCCGCGCGAGGACGAGGACGGCCTCGTGAAGACCCGCGCGCCGTTCCGACGCAACCCGACCGCGGCCGAGAAGAAGTCGGGTCTGGAGGGTCCGCAGCCGTCTTCCCAGGCGCTGACCCTGCTCGCGGAGCTGGAGAAGGCGAAGACGAAAGACCTCTGGCGGCTTCTCGTCGCGCTCAACATCCGTCACGTCGGACCGGTCGCGGCGCGGGCGCTCGCGCAGTGGTTCGGGTCGCTCGACGCGATCCGGGAGGCATCGCGGGAAGAGCTCGCCGCGGTCGAGGGCGTGGGCGGCATCATCGCGGACTCCTTGCTCGCGTGGTTCGACGTCGACTGGCACCAGGACATCGTCCGCCAGTGGGCGGACGCGGGCGTGCAGTGGGCGACGCCGGGTCACCCCGGCCCCGGAGCGGCGGTCGCGGCCGGGGGAGTGCTGGAGGGCCTCACCGTGGTGGCGACGGGGTCCCTCGACGGGTACACCCGCGACGGGGCGCAGGAGGCGATCATCAAGGCCGGCGGAAAGGCGGCCTCGAGCGTGTCCAAGAAGACGGACTTCGTGGCCGCGGGGCCGGGAGCCGGCTCCAAGCTCGCGAAGGCGGAGGAGCTCGGCATCCGCATCCTCGACGCCGCGCAGTTCCACGTCCTGGTCACCGAGGGGCCCGCGGCGCTGGACTGAGGGTCAGGCGCTCTCCGGCGCTGCCGTGGTGGGAGCCAGGAACTGCCGCAGCCGTGGGGAGTCCGCGAACCCCAGCTCCTGATAGAGCCCGACGGCTGCCTCGCTCGAATGCACGGTGATCCGTTCGGCGCCGACGGACACCGCGTGGGCGCAGGCCGCGGCGACGAGACCGCGGCCCGCTCCTCGTCCCCGATGCTCGGGAAGGACGAAGACGCTCTGGATGTCCGCGGAGAGGCGGTGCGGAGCGCCCGGCCGCGGCACGCGGGGCACGAGGGCGACCCACGCTGCGCCGACGATGCGGTCGTCGTCATCGCGCCGCGCGACGAAGGCCACGTGGGTGCGGTCGTGGGCCCGCCACCAGTCGCCCAGCTCGGCGGTGAAGGCGTCGAGCGATCGACCGGCCGTCAGGTCCGCGGGCACGTCCTCCCACTTGAGCTGGGCGAGTGCGGCGAGATCGTCCCTGCCGGCGCGGTCGATGCGCATCGTCGGTCCGCTCAGGCCTTGTGGCGGGGCTTCCGGAAGGGCTTCTCCTCGCGGTCGCGGTGCGGCGGGCGCTCGTCACGGTCGCGGCGGTCGGTCCGGTCGTAGCGGGCCGGCCGGCCGCGGCCGTCGCGCGAGGACGAGCCCCGCCGTGCGCCGGGACCGCGGTCAGGAGCGATCTCGATCAGCCGTCCGTAGATGCGCGTATCGCGGAGCTTGTCGAGGACGGCGGGGTCGAGGTTCGCCGGGAGCTCGACGATCGAGAAGTCGGGACGGATGTTGATCGCGCCGAAGTCGTCGCGGCCCAGACCGCCCTCGTTCGCGAGCGCGCCCACGATCTGCCGCGGCTCGACGCGGTGCCGCCGACCCACCTCGATGCGGTACGGGGTGTAGTCGCCCCGGCTGCGACGCTCCCGGGGTTCCCGGGGCTCCCGCGTCTGCCGCTCGCGCTGCGGGCGGTTGTCGGCGGCGACCGCCTGCGACAGGGCGTCGTCTGCGGGGTCGAGGAGTAGCGGCGTGGAACCCTGGGCGACCACGGCGAGAGCGGCCGCGACGTCGCCCTCCGGCACGTCATGATGCCGGACGTAGTGGGCGATGATGTCGCGGAACGCGTCGATGCGCGACGTCTCCGACAGTGCGGTCGTGATGGCGTCGTCGAAGCGGGCGAGCCGCGTCGTGTTCACGTCCTCGGTGCTCGGCAGCTGCATCTGCGTGGGCTGCTGCCGCGTCGCCTTCTCGATGTGCTTGAGCAGGTAGCGCTCGCGCGGGGTGATGAAGCTGATCGCGTCGCCCGTCCGCCCGGCCCGCCCGGTCCGTCCGATGCGGTGCACGTACGACTCGGTGTCGGTGGGGATGTCGAAGTTGACGACGTGACTGATGCGCTCGACGTCGAGTCCGCGGGCGGCGACGTCCGTCGCGACGAGGATGTCGAGCTTCCCGTCCTTGAGCTGATTGACGCTGCGCTCGCGCTGCACCTGCGGCACGTCGCCGTTGATCGCGGCGGCGGAGTACCCGCGGGCGCGGAGCTTCTCGGCCAGGGTCTCGGTCTCGTTCTTCGTGCGGACGAAGACGATCATCCCGTCGAAGTTCTCCACCTCGAGGATGCGGGTCAGGGCATCCACCTTCTGGGCGTAGGAGACGACGAGGTAGCGCTGGGTGATGTTCGTGTTGGTCGCGGTCTTGGACTTGACCGTGATCTCCTCCGGGTCGCGGAGGTACTGCTGCGCGAGGCGGCGGATCTGCGCGGGCATCGTGGCGGAGAACAGGGCGACCTGCTTCTCCTCGGGGGTCTGAGCGAGGATCTGCTCGACGTCCTCCGCGAAGCCCATCTTCAGCATCTCGTCCGCCTCGTCCAGCACGAGGTACTGGAGCTCGGAGAGGTCGAGGGTGCCCTTGGCCAGGTGGTCCATGATGCGGCCGGGGGTGCCGACCACGACGTGCACGCCGCGGCGGAGGGCGGACAGCTGCACACCGTATCCCTGACCGCCGTAGACGGGCAGCACGTGCACGCCCTTCATGCGGGAGGCGTAGGACTCGAACGCCTCGCAGACCTGCAGCGCGAGCTCACGGGTCGGGGCGAGGACGAGGGCCTGCGGCGTCTTCTGCGCGACGTCGAGCCGCTCCAGCACGGGCAGGGCGAAGGCGGCGGTCTTGCCGGTTCCGGTCTGCGCCATGCCGACGACATCGCGGCCGGCGAGGAGGGTGGGGATGGTCGCGGCCTGGATGGGCGACGGGGTCTCGTAGCCGAGATCCTTGATGGCCTTGAGGACCGGCCCGGTGATGCCGAGGTCCTCGAATCCGGGGGTGGCAGGGGACTCGTCGGGGGCGTCGGCGGGGGTCACTTCTTCAGGGGTCACTTCCCAAGGGTAGCGCGCCCGGCCCCCCGCTTCCTGTGGGGCCGGCTCAGACCCCCGACGTGAGGGCGAGCAGCTTCTCCTTCACCTGCCGGCGGAGCACCTTCCCGATCAGCGACTTCGGCAGCTCGTCGACGACGAAGACGCGGCGCGGCACCTTGTACGGGGTGAGGATGCTCCGCGCGTACTCACGGATCGCCTCCACGTCGACATCGGCTCCGGGGTCGACGACGATCGCCGCGACGACCTCCTCGCCCGAGTGGTCGCTGGGGAGTCCGACGACCGCGGCGTCCGCCACCGACGGATGCTGGCGCAGCGCGTTCTCCACCTCGGTCGGGGCGACGTTGAAGCCGCCGGTGATGATGAGCTCCTTGATGCGGTCGACGATGCGGACGAAGCCGGCGTCATCGATCGTGACGATGTCGCCGGTCCGGTACCAGCCGTCGACGAACACGGCCTCGGTCTCCTCGGGCTTGCCGTAGTAGCCGGAGAAGACCTGAGGACCCCGCACGATGAGCTCCCCGGCGGAGCCCTCCGGCACATCCTCGGTGGGATTCTCCGGATCGACGATGCGGCACTCCGTGCCCGGGAGAGGGAGTCCCACGGTGCCGGGAACCCGGTTGTCGGCGACCGGGTTCGCCATGAGGACGGGCGAGCACTCGCTCAGCCCGTAGCCCTCGACGAGGTAGCCGTGCGTTGCGGCCTCGAACGGGACGACGAGCTCGTGCGGGAGGGCCATGGCCCCGGAGATCGCGACCTCGATGCCCTCGAGGGAGACGCCCTTGGCGTTGGCGGCCGCGAGCAGCCGGTCGGCGATGGGCGGCACGAGCGGGAGGAACGTCGCCGGATGCTTCTTGACGACGTCGAGCACGAGGTCCGGGTCGAACTTCGGGAACAGCACCAGACGCGCGCCCATCGACATGGCGAAGGTGAGGCAGAGTGTCAGCCCGTACGCATGGAACATCGGCAGCACGGCGTACACGACGCAGCCCTTGCCGCGCTGGATCGACGGCACCCAGGCTTGGGACTGGGCGGCATTGGCGAGGAGGTTGCGGTGAGTGAGGGCGGCGCCCTTCGGTGTGCCGGTCGTGCCGGACGTGTACTGGATGATCGCCAGGTCGTCGGTGTCGGGCTGAGGATGCGAGGCGGGGATCGGGGTGCTGGCCACCACCGACTCCCACAGCACGGTGCCGCGGACGCGCTCGGTCAGCGCCGCCCTCGACTCTCTCGCCTTCGCGACCGGCAGCCGGAGGGCGAAGCGGGTGAGGGCCGGCATCGCTCGCGTCACGTCGACCGAGATGAGAGTCGAGACGGCGAGGTCGCTCGGGAACTCCTGCACCGTCGCGACGACCTTGTTCCAGACGATCGCGTGCTTGGCGCCGTGGTCCTCGAACTGCTTGCGCAGCTCGCGAGGGGTGTAGAGCGGGTTGTGCTCGACCACGACCGCACCGAGACGCAGCACGGCGTAGAACGCGACGATGTGCTGCGGGCAGTTCGGCAGGACGATCGCGACCGGGTCGCCCGCACGGACGCCGAGATCCCGGAGCCCCGCGGCGGCGCGATCGATCGCCTCCTGCAGCTGCGCGTAGGTGGTCTCCCTGCCGAAGAACTGCAGGGCGGGGGCATCGGGATAGTCCCGCGCCGACGCGGCGACGATGTCCACGAGGGAGCCGCTGACGGGGGCGAGGTCCTCCGGAACGCCGTCGGCGTAGCTGGCGATCCACGGGCGAGGGGGCTGGAACGTGCTCACGCGCCCAGCTTAGGCGGGCCGCGCCGCGCCGAGCGGCGGGCGGCTCGCCAACTAGACTGGGGGTGTGTCTGAAATCACCCCTGATCTTGTGCGCCATCTCGGCGTGCTCGCGCGCATCCAGCTGAACGACGACGAGGTGACGCGGCTCACGGGCCAGCTCGACGCCATCGTCGACAACATCGCCAAGGTGTCCGAGGTCGCGACCGCCGATGTCGCCGCGACGAGCCACCCGATCCCGCTGAGCAATGTGTTCCGTCCCGACGTGGTCGGCGAGACGCTCACGCACGAGCAGGTGCTGCAGAACGCCCCGGATCAGGCCGACGGCCGGTTCCGCGTCACCGCGATCCTGGGAGAAGAGCAGTGAGCGACATCATCCGGCTGACCGCGGCGGAGCTCGCCGACAAGCTCGCGACGCGGGAGGTCTCCAGCGTCGAGGCCACGCAGGCGCACCTCGACCGCATCGCCCAGGTCGACGGCGACGTCCATGCGTTCCTGCACGTCAACGAGCACGCGCTCGACGCGGCGGCCGAAATCGACGCCCGCCGCGCCGCGGGGGAGGACCTCGGGCCGATCGCCGGTGTCCCGCTCGCGATCAAGGACGTGCTCGTCACGACGGATCAGCCGACCACGAGCGGCTCGCGGATCCTCGAGGGGTACCGCTCGCCGTACGACGCGACGGTCGTGGCCCGATCCCGTGCCGCCGGACTCATCCCGCTCGGCAAGACGAACATGGACGAGTTCGCGATGGGCTCCTCGACGGAGCACTCCGCCTACGGCCCGACCCGCAACCCCTGGGACCTCGACCGGATCCCCGGCGGCTCGGGTGGGGGCTCCGCCGCGGCCGTCGCCGCCTTCGAGGCCCCGCTCGCCCTCGGCTCCGACACCGGCGGATCGATCCGTCAGCCGGCGCACGTGACCGGCACGGTCGGCGTGAAGCCGACCTACGGCGGCGTCAGCCGCTACGGCGCGATCGCACTGGCGTCGAGCCTCGACCAGGTCGGCCCGGTCACCCGCACGGTGCTCGATGCCGGTCTGCTGCACGACGCGATCGGCGGGCACGACCCGAAGGACTCCACGTCGCTCGACGAGCAGTGGCCGTCCTTCGCCGCGGCCGCACGCGAGGGTGCGCGCGGGGACGGCCTCAAGGGCCTCCGTGTCGGCGTCATCCGCGAGCTTCCCGACAGCGGCTTCCAGCCGGGGGTTGCGGCCTCCTTCCGCAGCGCCCTGGCCCTGCTGGAAGCGCAGGGTGCGGAGATCGTCGAGATCGGTGCACCGCACTTCGAGTACGGCGTCGCCGCCTACTACCTGATCCTCCCGGCCGAGGCCTCGAGCAACCTGGCCAAGTTCGACTCGGTCCGCTTCGGTCTCCGGGTCACCCCGGCGGGCAACCCCACGGTGGAGGACGTGATGTCCGCCACGCGCGACGCCGGTTTCGGCGACGAGGTCAAGCGCCGCATCATCCTCGGCACCTACGCGCTGTCGGCGGGATACTACGACGCGTACTACGGCAGCGCGCAGAAGGTCCGCACGCTGATCCAGCAGGACTTCGCCGCGGCCTTCGCCGATGTCGACGTCATCGCCACGCCGTCGGCCCCGACCACGGCCTTCAAGCTCGGCGAGAGGATCGACGACCCGCTGCAGATGTACCTGAACGACATCACGACGATCCCGGCGAACCTCGCCGGCGTCCCCGGCATCTCGATCCCCAGCGGTCTCTCGGACGACGACGGGCTGCCCGTCGGCATCCAGTTCCTCGCGCCGGCGCGGGAGGACGCCCGCCTCTACCGGGTGGGTGCCGCCCTCGAGACGCTGCTCGTGGATTCCTGGGGCGCGCCGCTGCTGTCCCGTGCCCCCCAGCTGGAAGGAGGCGCGCGCTGATGGCCGCCGCCACGCTCATGGACTTCGACAAGGCGCTCGAGCTGTTCGAGCCCGTCCTCGGTTTCGAGGTGCACGTCGAGCTCAACACGAACACGAAGATGTTCTCCGACGCTCCCAACCCCGCGAACGAGGCGTACCACGCGGCGGAGCCGAACACGCTGATCGCCCCGGTCGACCTGGGACTGCCCGGTGCCCTGCCGGTCGTCAACGAGACGGCCATCCGCTCGTCGATCAGCCTCGGCCTCGCGCTCGGCTGCTCAATCGCGGAGTCCAGCCGGTTCGCCCGGAAGAACTACTTCTACCCGGACCTGGGCAAGAACTACCAGATCTCCCAGTACGACGAGCCGATCGCCTTCGAGGGGTCGGTCGAGGTGGAGCTCGAGGACGGCACCATGGTGACGATCCCGATCGAGCGCGCACACATGGAGGAGGACGCCGGCAAGCTCACGCACATGGGCGGCTCGACCGGCCGGATCCAGGGCGCCGAGTACTCGCTCGTCGACTACAACCGCGCCGGCGTCCCGCTCGTCGAGATCGTGACGAAGACGATATTCGGCACCGATCACCGGGCTCCCGAGGTCGCCAAGGCGTACGTCGCCGCGATCCGCGACATCGTCCGCGGACTCGGCATCTCCGAGGCTCGGCTGGAGCGCGGCAACCTGCGGTGCGACGCCAACGTCTCGCTCCGTCGTCGGGGTGAGGAGAAGCTCGGCACGCGCACCGAGACGAAGAACGTCAACTCCATGCGATCGGTGGAGCGCGCGGTGCGGTACGAGATCCAGCGTCAGGCGCAGATCCTCGCCGACGGCGGCACCATCATCCAGGAGACCCGGCACTGGCACGAGGACACCGGGACGACCTCTCCCGGACGTCCGAAGTCGGACGCCGACGACTACCGGTACTTCCCCGAGCCGGATCTGCTTCCGGTGCAGCCGCCGCGCGAGCTGATCGAGGAGCTGCGCGCCGCCCTGCCCGAGCAGCCCGTCGCCCGTCGGCGCCGGCTCATGGACGAGTGGGGCTTCACCCCGCTGGAGTTCCAGGACGTGCGCAACGGCGGTCTGCTCGACGTCGTCGAGGCCACGATCGCCGCCGGGGCCACGCCGGCCGCGGCACGGAAGTGGTGGACGGGGGAGATCACCCGCCTCGCCAATGCGCAGGAGAAGGACGCGGTCGACCTCGTCAGCCCGGAGAACGTCGCGGCGCTGCAGCAGCTCGTCGACGCCGGGACGCTGACCGACAAGCTCGCACGCCAGGTGCTGGAGGGCGTGATCGCCGGGGAGGGCACGCCGCAGGAGGTCGTCGACGCGCGCGGTCTGGCCGTGGTCTCGGACGACGGTGCGCTCATCGCGGCGATCGATGAGGCCCTCGCGGCGCAGCCCGATGTGATGGCCAAGATCCAGGACGGCAAGGTCCAGGCCGCGGGTGCCATCATCGGGGCGGTCATGAAGGCCATGAAGGGCCAGGCCGACGCCGCCCGCGTCCGCGAACTCATCCTCGAGCGCGCCGCGCAGTGATTCGTTTTTCCCTGGGCCTCGATGTCGGAGGCCCAGGGGACAATGGGCTCATGGGACACGGTGATGGCAGAGGCCGCATGGTGTCCTCGGCCGATGCCGACGACTCCGGGACGCGCATCCTCCACGTCGACATGGACGCGTTCTATGCGGCCGTCGAAGTGCTGGACGACCCGAGTCTCCGCGGGCTGCCGCTGATCATCGGGGCTCCGGACGGGCGCTCCGTGGTCTCCAGCGCCTCCTACGAGGCACGGCGCTACGGCGTCCGTTCGGCCATGCCCGTGTCGCAGGCCCTCCGGCTGTGCCCCACGGCACGGATCGTCCCGCCGCACTTCCACCGGTACCAAGAGGTGTCGCGGCAGGTGATGGCGATCTTCGAGTCGTTCACGCCGCTCGTGGAGCCGCTGTCGGTGGACGAGGCGTTCCTCGACGTACAGGGTGTGCGCCGGCTCTGGGGGAGCCCCGCCCGGATCGCGGCCCAGATCCGTGAGCGCGTCCTCGCGGAGGTCGGCATCACGTGCAGCGTCGGCGTGGCCGCGACCAAGCATGTGGCGAAGATGGCGTCGACGATGGCCAAGCCGGACGGGATGCTCGTGGTCGCGGAACACGACACTCTCGCCTTCCTCGCGCCGCGCCCCGTGCGAGCGCTGTGGGGCGTGGGGCCGAAGGCGGCGGAGGCCCTGGAGGCCCGCGGCCTCCGCACGATCGGAGACCTCCGCACCGCATCGCCCGAGATGCTGGACCGCGCCGTGGGGCCGGCGCTGAGCGCGAGGCTCGCGCAGCTGGCGCGGGGGGAGGATGCGCGTGGGGTCGACACCGAGCGCGTCGAGAAGAGCATCGGACACGAGGAGACCTTCGACCACGACGTCACGGATCGAGCCTTCCTCCGCGCGGAGCTGCTGCGGCTCGCCGATCGCGTGGGCGCGCGCCTGCGCCGGGCCGGGTGGGAGACCTCCACGGTCGCGATCAAGATCCGCTTCGACGACTTCCGGACCGTCACCCGCTCCCAGACGTTGCCGGAGCCGACCGCGGTCGGCCAGCGCATCGGCGAGGCGGCCCAGAGCCTGTTCGCGCTCATCGAGCGCAGTGATCCGGTCCGCCTCGTGGGCGTCCGGGCGGAGAACCTCCGGCCGGCGGGAGGCAGCGCGCTGGCGCTGTGGGACGAGGACGAGGACTGGCGCAAGGTCGAAGGGGCCGTCGACGAGGCCATGGCGCGGTTCGGTTCGGCGACGATCAGCAGGGCGCGCCACATCGGACGCGGTGAAGGACGGGGCGCCGCGCGGCATCCGAAGGACCACGGCGTCGATTGACCGCGCGCCGCAGGCCGCCGTCGGCTACCGTGGGAACATGCCGAACATTGCACTGGAACTCGGGAATCAGGTCGCGTCCTTCGGCGTGAAGAGCGCGTACGGAGAACCGCAGGAGATCGATGGCGTCACCGTCACTCCGGTGGCGTTCACCTACGCGGGCTTCGGCGGAGCCAGCGGGGACGGCGGAGAAGGCGGCGGAGGTGGCGGCGTCTCGGTGCCGGTGGGCGTCTACGTGCGGCGCGAGGAGGGCCTGCGCTTCGAGCCGAACATCGTGACGCTCCTCGTCGTGGCCGTCCCCTTCGTCTGGGTCGCCGGTCGGGCCCTCACGCGCATCATCCGTGCCCTCAAGAAGTGACGATGCGGTCGCAGCGGCGCTCTCGCACGCGGCGACGCTGATCGCGGAAGACGTCCGCGCACTCGCGGCATCCAACCCCGTCGTGCTGATCGACGGCGGGAGCGGCGCAGGCAAGACCTCTCTGGCCGCGCGCGTGGCGGGGGCCTGGCCGGTCACCGGACGCGTGCAGGTCATCGCGTTGGACTCCCTCTATCCCGGCTGGGATGGCCTCGACGACGGGGCGGAGCGCGCGCTCGAGGGCATCCTCCGTCCCCACGGACGCGGGCTTCTCGGGGCGTGGCGTCGCTGGGACTGGGAGCACGGCGAGGAGGCGGAGACCCACGCCGTCGATCCGGCCCTCGGCGTCATCGTCGAGGGCAGCGGGATCCTGCGACCCTCGACGGCACGCCTGGCCGACATCCGGATCTGGGTGGAGTCCGGCGAGTCATCGCGGAAGGCCCGTGCGCTGGCGCGGGATGGCGACACCTACCGCCCGCACTGGGACCGGTGGGCGGCGCAGGAGCGCCGTCACCTCGAGCGAGACCGTCCGAGGGAACTCGCCACTCGCGTGATCGAGGTCCCGTGATTCCGCTCAGCGGAGGGCGTCGGCGTCGCTCTCGTCCACGGCTTCGATGAGCAGCTCGAGACGGTATCCCAGCCAGTCGTAGACGGCCTGGCCGTCACCGCCGACGTCGGGTTCGTCGTCGGTGATGCCGAGCCGCGTGGCGATGACGAGCCGGATGGCGGTGAGGGTGCGGAGCCACGCGTCCACGTCCTCGCGCCGTACGAGGACGTCGCGGGGAACGCGGGCGCCCTCATCGGTCACCTCGGCGTCGGGGTCGAACACCTGCAGCGCCGTGCGCATGACCCGCGCATCGTGCAGCCGTCGGTCCAGGAGGTCCGCGCGGGTTGCCGAGGCGAACGCCGCCGCGGCGTCGTCGTCGTCCGGATAGGCGTTCGGCGTCAACCGGGCCACGCCCGGGTCGTCGCCTTCGGAATCCCGGAGCAGGTCCATGAAGTCATCGACGAGCCGGGCCAGGTGCATGCCCTCGATCGTGGCGACCGAGACGGTGATCGGTGGGGTCTTCATGCGGCCTTCCTGACGGTGGCCCAGAGCCCGTAGTCGTGCATCGCCTGCGCGTGCACCTCCATGGTCTCGCGGGGTCCGGTGGCGACGATCGCGTGTCCGTCGTGGTGGACGGCGAGCATGAGGCGGGTGGCATGCTCGCGGGTGTAGCCGAAGTAGGTGCGGAAGACGCGGACGACGTAGCTCATCAGATTCACCGGATCGTTCCACACGACGACCTCCCAGGGCTCCAGGGGCGCAGCGGAGAGATCGGTGGCTTCATCGATCTCGGGAAGAGCAGTCGACACGGTCAGGCCCATCCGAGCTCGTGCAGGTGGGCGTCGTCGATGCCATGGAAGTGCGCGATCTCGTGGACGAGGGTGGTGTGGATCTCGTCGCGGAGTTCGTCGATGTCCTCACACTGCGCGAGGTGCGGTTCCCGGTAGACGATGATGCGATCGGGCAGCTCACCCATCCCGTACTGCGTGCGCTCCGGCAACGCGAGGCCGTCGTACAGGCCGAGCAGATCGAGGCTGCCGTCCTCGGGACGATCCTCCACCACGAAGACGACGTTCTCGAGCTGCTCGACCATCTCGTCGGGCAGCTGGTCGAGTTCGTCGATCACGAGGGCCTCGAAGGCCGCGGCGTCCATGTCCATCCCCTCCAGCCTACGGGGACGACGACGGGTTCCTCAGTGCAGGAGGACGAGCAGCGCCGCGACGCCGATGAAGAGGCTTCCGAACACGGTGTTGAGGATCCGCTGGCCGTGCGGAGAGCGGGTCAGGCGCCGGAAGGGGCGTGCGGCCGTGGCGAAGAATCCCCACATGACGAGCACGTCGACCACCACGACGGTCGCGACGAGGGCCAGGTACTGGGGGAGCGGAGGCTGGTCCAGCCGTATGAACTGCGGGATGAACGCGAGGAAGAAGACGATCGCCTTGGGATTCAGCAGGTTGACCCAGAAGCCTCGGCGCATCATCGACCAGTGGCTCTCCCGGGCATCCACGGGATCCGGCGCGTCATCGAGCGCCGGAGCGGGGCGGGTCAGGATCAAACGGATGCCGAGGTACACCAGGTAGGCGGCGCCGGCGTATCGGATGAGGTTGAACAGGACGTCCGAGCGCGAGACGAGGAGCCCGACGCCGGCAGCCACGATCACGACATGCACGATGAGCGCGATCTGCTGGCCGATGATTCCCCAGATCGAGCGCTTCCAGCCCTGCGTGAGGGAGTTGGACATCGTGTTGATCGCGCCGGCCCCCGGCGTGAAGCTGATCACCACGGATGCGGTGAGAAGAGAGAACCAGACCGCCAGTGACACCAGGACAGTCTAGGGCCCGCGTGAGAGGCGAAGAGGCTCGGACCGAACCGGTCCGAGCCTCTTCGAGCTGGGGTGAGTAACGGGGCTTGAACCCGCGACCTCCTGGACCACAACCAGGCGCTCTACCAACTGAGCTATACCCACCATGCGCCCGTCGAAACAGGCAACCCCACGAGTCTATTACATGTTCGGGGCGAACTCCGACACCGTGCGCGCGGCGATCTCCTTGGCGTCGTCGCTGGAAGGGCCCGGCTCGTCCACGAAGACGGCCTCCCGGTAGTAGCGGAGCTCGCGGATCGACTCCAGGATGTCGGCCAGCGCGCGGTGGCCCCCGTCCTTCGCCGGAGCCTGGAAGAACACGCGGGGGTACCAGCGGCGGGAGAGCTCCTTGATGCTGGAGACATCGACGTTGCGGTAGTGGAGCCACTGGTCGACCTGAGGCATGTACTTCGCGAGGAACATCCGGTCGGTGCCGATCGTGTTGCCGGCGAGAGGGGCGCGGCGCTCGAGGGGGACGAAGCGGCGGATGTACGCCAGCGTCTGCTCCTCCGCCTCCTCGAGGGTGACTCCGTGCGGGATCTCGTCGATGAGCCCCGAGGTCTCGTGCATGGCGGTGACGAAGTCGTTCATGTTCGCGAGCGCGTCCGCGCTCGGACGGATGACGACCTGGAATCCGGGGTCGAGCGGACGGAGCTCGAAGTCGGTGACCACCACCGCGATCTCGACGAGCTCGTCGACGGCGAGATCGAGCCCCGTCATCTCGCAGTCGATCCAGACGAGGCGGTCGTTCTCCGAAGCAGTCACCATGTCGCCATCCTATCGACGGCCCCGACATCGACCCGCGGGGCGCGGTACGGTAGAGACGTCCGCCTCCGTAGCTCAGGGGATAGAGCAGGAGCCTTCTAATCTCTTGGTCGCAGGTTCGAATCCTGCCGGGGGCGCCACTGATCGCCCGTCACATCGACGGCTCTCAGCAGTGCCGCAGCGCGTCGACCGCGTCGTCTGCGCGCCAGAACTCGCCGATCAGCCGGAACCCGCCCGTCGCCAGATGAAGCCGCTCCGCGCGGTAGCGGACGCCGAGGGGATCGGCCACCGCGCGGAGGTGACCGAGGACATGCTCGCGGCTGTCCTGGACACGCCACAGGTGATCGGCGGCACGGACGAGGTGCTCTCGACGGGACGCGAGCGGCGGGGCTGCAAGCGGGACTCCGGGAGCGGGGGTCGAGGTGGTGGTGGCGGTCATGGTCTCTCCTTCCATGGTTCGAACATACGACCGGCCACCGACATTCGTCCGGGTGTCGATATCCGGCGGTGACCGGGCCTCTTCTGCACGGACCCTCTCCGCTGTCGACCTTCCACAGAACGCGCGATCGCGCCCTCGCGCACCCGTCGGCTCGGTGCACGCTGGAGGTCATCCGGCCGCCGAGCCGGCACCGAGAGGACGAACACATGATCGACACCGTGACCATCGTGGGCAGAGTCGCGACGGACCCCACCCCCGGGCGGACGAGCGCCGGAGTGCCCGTCACGAACTTCCGGCTGGCGAGCACGCACCGGCGCTTCGACCCGGCGAGCGGGACCTGGGTGGATGCGGGGACCAACTGGTTCTCGATCGCCGCCTTCCGACGGCTGGCGGAGCACGCGCGGGCATCGCTGCGAGTGGGCGACAGCGTCATCGTCTCCGGGCGACTCCGGGTGCGCCCGTGGGAGAGCAACGGCAAGCAGGGGACGAGCGTCGACATCGACGCGGACACCATCGGACACGATCTGCGGTGGGGGACCACGGCGTATCGGCCGAGCCCCCGGCCGTCATCCGGGGAGGCGGGGGAGAGCGCTGATCTCTCGACGGTGGATGACGAGGCGCACGACGCGTGGGATCAGCCTGCAGAGACCGAGGCGGCCTAGACTCTGCTCGTGCTCCGATCGGTCCTCCCGTCCCGCGCTGCGGCGCTCGTGCTCGTCGCCGGTGTCTCGGCCGCCGTCCTCGCCGGATGCGCGCCGGAGCCCTCGGCGACGCCGACTCCCACGGCGGCAGCCACCGCTGATCCGACGCCGTCCGCCGCTCCTGCTCTGGTGCCGGACGGGAGCGCCGAGGACAACCTCCCCGTCTTCACGGCGGTGGCGGAGCAGGTCTGGGGGACGGAGCAACGCGGGGAGGGGCGCGCGTACGTCGACGGTCTCGTCGCGGCGGGATTCGATCGGGACGCCATGCAGCTCACGCCGGACCAGTCCACGGTCGGGAACCCGGCGGAGAGCATCCAGTTCTCGGTCCGCTGGGGCGAGGAGGAGTGCCTGATCGGACAGGTCGGTCCCTCCACCGGTGCCGTCGTGACCACGGTCATGCCCCAGCTGGCCGGCGGGCGGTGCCTGGTGGGCGCGACGCGGCCGATCGACTGGTGACTCGCGTACACAGATAAGCCCACTCGCGGCCGGTAGGCTGGAGTGTCGATCTTCGACGCCAACAGAAGGAGCGGTTTTCGGTGGCTGAGTACATCTACTCCATGGTTCGTGCCCGCAAGGCGGTGGGTGAGAAGCTCATCCTGGACGACGTCACGATGGCGTTCCTGCCGGGCGCGAAGATCGGCATGGTCGGCCCCAACGGCGCCGGAAAGTCGACGATCCTCAAGATCATGGCCGGGCTCGACACCCCGTCCAACGGTGAGGCCAAGCTCTCGCCGGGGTACTCCGTCGGCATCCTCATGCAGGAGCCGGAGCTCGACGAGTCGAAGACGGTCCTCGAGAACATCCAGGACGGCATCGCCATCAAGGCCAAGGTCGACCGGTTCAACGAGATCTCCGCGCTGATGGCCGATCCGGACGCCGACTTCGACGCGCTCCTCGCGGAGATGGGGACGCTGCAGGAGGAGATCGACGCGGCGGACGGCTGGGACCTCGATTCCCAGCTCGAGCAGGCGATGGACGCCCTCCGCACCCCGCCCGGCGACGCGGCCATCGCTCCGCTCTCCGGTGGTGAGAAGCGCCGTGTGGCGCTGGCCAAGCTGCTGCTGCAGAAGCCCGACCTGCTGCTCCTCGACGAGCCCACCAACCACCTCGACGCGGAGAGCGTGCTCTGGCTCGAGCAGCACCTCCAGTCGTACAAGGGCGCCGTGATCGCCATCACCCACGACCGGTACTTCCTCGACCACGTGGCCGAGTGGATCGCCGAGGTCGACCGCGGACGCCTCATCGGCTACGAGGGCAACTACTCGACGTACCTGGAGAAGAAGGCCGAGCGCCTCGACATCCAGGGCAAGAAGGATGCCAAGCTCGCCAAGCGCCTGAAGGACGAGCTCGACTGGGTCCGCTCCAGCGCGAAGGGCCGTCAGACGAAGTCGAAGGCGCGTCTGGCACGGTACGAGGAGATGGCGGCCGAGGCGGAGCGCACCAGGAAGCTGGACTTCGAGGAGATCCAGATCCCCGCCGGTCCTCGACTCGGCAACGTCGTCATCGAGGCCAAGAACCTCAAGAAGGGCTTCGACGGCCGCTCGCTCATCGACGGCCTGAGCTTCAGCCTTCCGCCGAACGGCATCGTCGGCGTCATCGGCCCGAACGGCGTCGGAAAGACGACCCTGTTCAAGACCATCGTCGGGCTGGAGCCGCTGGACGGCGGCGACCTCAAGATCGGCGAGACCGTCAAGATCAGCTACGTCGACCAGTCGCGGTCGTCGATCGACCCGAACAAGACCCTGTGGGAGGTCGTCTCCGACGGCCTGGACTTCATCACGGTCGGCAAGACCGAGATCCCGTCCCGTGCCTACGTCTCGAAGTTCGGGTTCAAGGGCCCGGACCAGCAGAAGAAGGCCGGCGTGCTCTCCGGTGGTGAGCGCAACCGTCTGAACCTCGCGCTCACCCTCAAGGAGGGTGGCAACCTGCTCCTCCTCGACGAGCCGACCAACGACCTCGACGTCGAGACGCTGAGCTCCCTGGAGAACGCGCTGCTCGAGTTCCCCGGCTGTGCGGTGGTCATCACCCACGACCGGTGGTTCCTCGACCGGATCGCGACGCACATCCTCGCCTACGAGGGCACGGACGAGAAGCCCGACCAGTGGTACTGGTTCGAGGGCAACTTCGAGGCCTACGAGCAGAACAAGATCGAGCGTCTCGGCCCGGATGCGGCGAAGCCCCACCGGTCGACGCACCGCAAGCTCACCCGCGACTGAGGCGGCCATGAGCACCGACTCGCCGGGTTCCCGCCTGCACATCCCGATCCACCTCCGTTGGGGCGATCTGGATGCGTTCAACCACGTCAACAACACCTCGATGCTCAAGCTGCTCGAGGAGGCGCGCGTCCGCGCGTTCTGGCGTGCGGGACCCGGCGAGGAGGCGCCGTCCACCGCCGTCCTCGACTCCGGGATCGAGGAGGGGATCCTGACGCTCATCGCGCGGCAGGAGATCGAGTACCTCGCTCCGGTTCCGTACCAGCGGCGCCCGCTCGAGGTGCAGATGTGGTTCGGGAAGCTCGGCGGGTCCAGCGTCGAGGTCTGCTACGAGGTGCACAACGACCCGGCCGCCGAGCCGCGTGAGCTCTACGCGCGATCCACGGCCATCATCGTGCTCGTCGACGCGGGCACGGGACGGCCGACACGCCTGACAGCGGAGATGCGCGAGGCGTGGGAGCCGTACGTCGGTCCCTCCATCGAGTACGCACACCGCTGAGCGCAGCGTCAGCGATCCTCGGGAACCCGGATCATGATCTCCTGAGCGACGCTCGCCACGAGCGTGCCCTCTCGGGTGTACACGCGCCCCGTGGCCAGGCCGCGACCGCCGCGGGCGCTCGGCGACTCCTGCACATAGAGGAGCCACTCGTCCACGCGCGCCGGACGGTGCCACCACATCGCGTGGTCCAGGCTCGCGACCTTCAGGCCGGGAAGTGACCAGGAGACCCCGTGAGCGCGCAGGATCGACTCCTGGATCGTCATGTCGCTGAGGTAGGCCAGCGCGGCACGATGCAGCCGCTGGTCGTCGGGGAGCGGGGCGCGCAGTCGCATCCACACCGCCTGCCGGGGGACCCGTTCGTCATCGTTCGGCAGATAGAGGGGGGAGTCGACGTGGCGGATGTCGGCCGCACGCTCGCTCAGCATGCGTCGCGCGCCTCCGGCGAGTCCGGGCACACGGTCCTCATCGGGGGCGAGGTCTTCCGGGACGGGCACACCGGCGGGCATGGGCTCGGCGTGCTCCACCCCGGGGTCGGCATCCTGGAACGAGGCGATCATCGAGAAGATCGGCACGCCGTTCTGGTACGCCTGGGTGCGGCGGGTGGAGAACGAACGTCCGTCGTGGATCCGGTCGACGGCGATGGTGATCCCCTGGCTCGCATCGCCGGGACGGAGGAAGTAGCCGTGCATCGAGTGGACGGCGCGGTCCTCCGGAAGCGTGCGCTCCGCGGCCACGAGGGTCTGCGCGAGCACCTGTCCGCCGTAGATGCGGCCGCTCGGCATCGGGTGCGACGAGCCCGTGAAGATGTCCTCGGTGGTCCGCGCCTGGGTGGCGTCGAGGTCGAGGACGTCGAGAAGACGCTCCACGGTCTGGATGGCGTGCTCGTCGGCGCTCATGTGTTCCCCTCCGCGGCCCGGGGTCGCCGCTCGTTGGTAGTTTAGAACGCGTGACCCCTCAGCTCCTGCTCGCCGATCCGGACACGGCGAAGGATGTCCTCACGTTCACCGGCCGCGCGGCCCGGGTGTCCGACGAGGGTGTGCGTCTCCAGGCTCATCAGGGCGTCCTGGCGCTCACCACGGCGGTCCTCGCGCCTCAGGGGCTCTTCGATCAGACGCCGACGATCCTTGCCATGCGCATCGTCCGTGCCGACCCGGAACTCGCGTGCGACCTCGTGATCGACGCCCTGAGGTCGACGGACGACCCGCAGCGCCTCGCTCTGCCGGAGACCGCTCTCTCGCCCGCGTGGGCCGGTGTCGCGCCCCCACGACAGGGGTGGGCGCTGGAGTCGACCCTTCCCGCCTCCGTCATCGCGCAGCGCGCGCAGTGGGGCATCTCCGCGGTCGCGCACGGCGCGGGACCGGGATCCGGCGAAGAGGCGGTGCGTGCGCTCCGCGCGGCGATCTGGGGCGAGCCGGACGACGACCTCGGCGGCCTGCCGCGCGGCGTCGCTTTCGCGGCCGACGCGCTCGGCTTCATCTCCGGCGAAGAGGACGTGCCCGTGACGCGTTCCGGTCGTTGGACGCGGCTCGCGTTCCGCCGCGGCCACGTGCTCGCCCGCGGTCCCGTGGCCTCCGGGCTGACCGGCGTGCGAGCCACCGGCACCCGCGCCTGACGGGACCACGGGACCGGCGGGCAGCTCCGGATCAGCCGAGGGCAGCCGCTGCGCGTCCGGCCTGACGGCCGGAGAACAGGCACCCGCCGAGGAACGTGCCCTCCAGGGCTCGGTAGCCGTGCGCGCCACCGCCGCCGAAGCCGCTGGCCTCGCCCGCGGCGAAGAGACCCGGAATCGGCGCGCCGCTTCCTTCCAGGGCGCGACCGTCGAGATCCGTGTTGATCCCCCCGAGGGACTTCCTGGTGAGCACGTGCAGCTTGACCGCGATCAGCGGCCCGGCGGCGGGGTCCTGGAGCCGATGCGGGGCCGCGGTGCGGATGAGCTTGTCCCCGCGATAGGCCCGCATCGAGCGCAGCATGCCGATCTGCGGGTCCTTGCTGAAGTCGTTGGCCATCTCCCGGTCCCGGGCGACCACCTCGCGGCGCACGTCCTCGATGTCCAGGAGCTCGCCCCCGGGGTGGGCCGCCATCTGCTCCAGCAAGGACTCCAGGTCGTTCTCGACGATGAAGTCCTCGCCCTCGTCGAGGAACGACTGCACGGGTCCGGTCGGCCCTTTCGCGAGGCGGGACTTGAGGAGCAGGGCCACGTCCTTGCCGGTGAGATCCGGGTTCTGCTCGCTGCCGGACAGCGCGAACTCCTTCTCCACGATCTGCCGCGAGGTCACGAACCAGGAGTGGTCGTGGCCCGTCCGCCGCAGGTGCTCGAGCGTGCCGAGGGTGTCGAAGCCGGGGAAGAGCGGAACGGGGAGCCGGTGTCCGGTCGCGTCGAGCCACAGCGACGAAGGCCCGGGCAGGATGCGGATGCCGTGCTGCGGCCACACCGGGTCCCAGTTGGTGATGCCTTCCACGTAGTGCCACATCCGGTCGCCGTTGATGAGGCGGGCGCCGGCGGCGGCGCTCACGCTCTGCATCGAGCCGTCGACATAGGCGGGCACGCCGGAGAGCATGTGCGCCGGGGGAGTGCCGAGGCGCGAGGGCCAGGCCGCGCGGACGAGGTCATGGTTTCCGCCGATGCCACCGGAGGCCACGATCGTCGCCGTCGCGTCGATCTCGAACGCGCCGATCACGTCTCGGGACGAGGGGACGCCCCGGGCGGCACCGTCCGACGCCAGCACGCTCCCGCGGGCACCGGTCACGCGCCCGCCGGTGAGGACGAGTTCCTCGACGCGGTGTCGGGCGAGGACGGTGAGCCGTCCCTCGCGCTCTCCCTGCTCGACGGCGGCCGCGAACGGGGCGACGATCCCCGGCCCGGTGCCCCAGGTGATGTGGAAGCGAGGGACCGAGTTCCCCGGACCGAGGGCGCCGTAGCCGCCCCGCTCGGCCCAGCCGACCACCGGGAAGAAGCCGACGCCGCGGGCGCGGAGCCACGAGCGCTTCTCACCGGCCGCGAACTGCAGATAGGCCTCTGCCCAGCGCCGGGGCCACTCGTCCTCGGGGCGGTCGAATCCGGCGGTGCCGAACCAGTCCTGGGTCGCGAGCTCGAGCGAGTCGGTGATGCCGAGGCGGCGCTGTTCCGGAGAATCCACGAGGAACAGCCCGCCGAAGGACCACCACGCCTGCCCGCCCAGGTTCGTCCGCGGTTCCTGGTCCACGATGACGACCCGACGTCCGGCCTCGAGGGCTTCCGCGGCGGCGACGAGACCGGCCAACCCCCAACCGATCACCAGGACGTCTGCGGTCGGGGGTGTGGTCGTCATGGGGTCTCCGTTGATTCCTGACGGGAGCGGGTCTCCAGGGTCGTGCGCCCCTGGGGTGCCGTGCCGATGCCGGACGGCTCGAATGTGTTCACCATGGCATAGGCGGCGCGCTCCAGGTAGTCCCAGAGAGTGGTTTCGTGCAACGGGGACAACTGCGCCTCGTCCACGGCGGTGCGCATATGACGAAGCCAACGATCGCGGGCGTCGGGGTCGACCCGGAAGAGCATGTGACGCATCCGCAGGCGGGGATGGCCGCGGGTCTCGCCGTAGGTGCTCGGGCCGCCCCAGTACTGCTCGAGGAACAGGAGCAGGCGCTCCTCGGCCGGACCGAGGTCCTCCTCCGGGTACATCGGCTTGAGCACGGGGTCGAGGGCCACCTCGCGATAGAACACCGAGACGATCTTCGCGAACGTCTCGCGCCCACCGACCTCGTCGTAGAACGTCACTTGTCTGCACTCCCGTCGCCGCCGGTGTTCTTCTTGCGCCGCCAGATGCCGCGATCCGGGATGACGGGCACCCCGGTGACGGCGTTGGGGCGCGTCTTCGGCGGGTTGGCGCCCCGGACGCGGCGCGCACCCTCCAATCCGGTGGGCACGACGTCCGCGAGACGTGGCACGTCGATCTCCTTCTCCAGCAGAGCGGCTCGAAGGCGACGTCGGAGCTCCTGCGCCACGTCGTCTCGCGCGTTCGCTCTGGTCTTGATGACGGCGCGCACCACGAGGGCGTCGCCGTCCACCGACTCCAGGCCCCACAGCTCCGGCTTCTCCACGATGCGGGTGCGCCACTTCGGGTCCTTCGCCAGGCCCTGCGCCGTCTCCAGCAGGATGTGCTCGACCTGTTCGAGGTCGGAATCGGGTGCCACACCGATGTCGACGATCGCGCGCGCCCAGCCCTGCGACATGTTCCCGATCCGGGTCACTTCGCCGTTGCGCACGTACCAGAGGGTCCCGTTCACGTCCCGCACCTGGGTCACGCGCACACTGACGTACTCGACGACGCCGCTCGCCAGCCCGAGGTCGACGACGTCGCCGATGCCGATCTGGTCCTCGGCGACGAGGAAGATGCCGTTCAGCACGTCTTTGACGATGTTCTGGGCACCGAAACCGAGGCCGGCACCGACCGCCGCCGTGAGAAGGGTGAGCGATCCGAGGAGAGCATTGTCGATCGCGTTGACGATGAGGATGATCGCGATGATCACGAGCATCACGTTGACGATGTTCTGCAGGATGGTGCCGAGTGTGCGTGTGCGCTGGACCAGTCGCATGTCGGCCAGCGGGGAGCGTTCGAGTGCCTGGGTGTCGTCGACGGCGGCCTTGTTCTTGGCGGTGTCGACGATGCGGTGCACGACCCGCCTGATCACCCGGCGCAGTACGAGCGCGATGAGGACGCAGGCGCCGATGATCAGGGCGATCTGCAGGAGCTTGCCGCCGACCGTGGTCAGCAGCGTGAGCATGTCCTCCACCCAAGGGGGGAGCTCGGTCGGCGTCGGCGTGGGGGTCGTCTCAGCGGAAATCAGCATCGTCTCGATGGTACCGAGAGGGCCTCTGCGCCGGCTGGAAGAGCGGCGGCAGAGGCCCGTGTCGGTGTCGGCGGTGGAGGGTCAGTCCTCGGCGTCGCGGGACTGCGCGGCGAGGGCGCGCTCCACGTCCGCGAGGTTCTCCAGCACGAGACGGCGCAGAGCGGGCGGCGCGTCCTGGTGCTCGGAGAGCCAGCCCCGCGTCGCGTCGCGCAGCGCGACGTCGGCGAGAGCGGTGGGAAAGAGCCCGACGATCAGGTACTGCGCGATCTGGTAGGTCCGCGACTCCCACACCGGCAGGAGCATGTCGAAGTACTGCGGCACGAAGGCGCCCAGCACCTCCGCACCCGCCGGGTGGACGAAGCCGAGCGCCGCCGAGCGGACAATGGTGTTCGGGGCGTCGTCGCGCGCGATCAGCGCATCCCAGGCCTCCTGCTTCGCGGCCGCGTCCGGAAGAGCGGCGCGCGCCTGCGCGGCGAACTCCGCACCCTTCGCGGTGTTGTCGGCGGCGAGCGCGGCGTCGATGGCCCCGGCGTCGGTCGCACCGATCGTCGCGAGGCCGACGAGCAGCTGCCAGCTCAGGTCGGCGTCCACGTCGAGCCCGGGGAGAGTCTCCTCACCCGAGCGCAGACGCCCGACGATGCCGGCGTGCTCCGGCGTCACCAGGTTGTTCGCGAAGGCGGTGACGAACTGGAGCTGGCTGTCGCTGCCGGCCTCCGCCGACTCGGCGAGTGCCCAGAGGCCATCCGCCACCTTCAGCCGTGCCGCTTCGCGCTCCGCCGGGGCGACGTACAGGGTCGCGGCCGTGCGCAGCTGGGCGAGGGTGGTGCGGACCGTGGTGGACTCGGTCTCCCGGCCGATGTTGCCGAGAACGAGGTCGATGTAGTCGGACGCCGCCGTCTCCGCGTCGCGGGTCTGGTCCCAGGCTGCTCCCCAGACGAGCGAGCGGGCGAGGGGATCGTGGATGTCGGCGAGGTGGGCGATCGCGGTCGCGAGCGACTTCTCGTCGAGACGGATCTTCGCGTACGCGAGGTCGTCGTCGTTGAGGAGGATGAGGTCGGGACGGTCGAGGCCCTGGAGCTCGGGGACCTCGGTGCGGTCGCCGTCCACGTCGACCTCGATGTGATGGGTGCGCGTGAGCGCGCCGTCCTGCAGCGAGTAGAAGCCGATGCCGAGACGGTGCGGACGGATGGTCGGGTAGTCGGCCGGAGCCGTCTGGGTGATGGCGAAGCGCGAGATCCTGCCGTTGTCGTCCTCGGCCACGACGGGCTCGAGGGTGTTCACACCGGCCGTCTCCAGCCACTTCTTCGACCAGGTGCCGAGATCGCGGCCGCTCGTGGCCTCCAGCTCCGTCAGGAGGTCGCTGAGCTCGGTGTTGCCCCAGGAGTGCTTCTGGAAGTACTGCGAGACACCGGCGAAGAACGCCTCGACGCCGACCCACGCGGCGAGCTGCTTGAGGACCGAGCCGCCCTTGGCGTAGGTGATGCCGTCGAAGTTGACCTGCACGTCCTCGAGGTCGTTGATCTCGGCGACGATCGGGTGCGTGGAGGGGAGCTGGTCCTGGCGGTAGGCCCAGGTCTTCTCCATCGCGTTGAAGGTGGTCCAGGCCTCGGTCCACTCGGTCGCCTCGGCCGTTGCGATGGTGGACGCCCACTCCGCGAACGACTCGTTGAGCCAGAGGTCGTTCCACCACTTCATGGTGACGAGATCGCCGAACCACATGTGGGCGAGCTCGTGCAGGATCGTCACGACGCGACGCTCCTTGACGGCGTCGGTCACCTTGCTGCGGAAGACATACGTCTCGGTGAACGTCACCGCTCCCGCGTTCTCCATCGCGCCGGCGTTGAACTCGGGCACGAAGAGCTGGTCGTACTTGGCGAACGGGTACGGCACGCCGAACTTCGACTCGAAGTAGGCGAAGCCCTCACGGGTCTTGTCGAAGATGTAGTCGGCGTCCAGGTGCTGCCAGAGGCTCTTGCGTCCGTAGACGCCGAGCGGGATCACGCGGCCCGAGGCGCTGGTGAGCTCCGAGAAGGTGGCCTCGTACGGTCCGGCGACGAGGGCCGTGATGTAGGAGGAGATCCGGGGCGTGGGCTCGAAGCCCCAGGTGGCCGAGACCCCGTCGTCGTGGACGATGGGCTCCGGGGTGGGGGAGTTGGAGACGACCTTCCACTCCGCGGGGGCGGTCACCGTGAACTGGAAGGTGGCCTTGAGGTCGGGCTGCTCGAAGACGGCGAACACGCGACGGGAGTCGGGCACCTCGAACTGCGAGTAGAGGTACACCTCGCCGTCCACCGGGTCGACGAAGCGGTGCAGGCCCTCGCCGGTGTTGGTGTACAGGCAGTCGGCGTCGACGACGAGGACGTTCTCCTCCTGCAGCCCGGCGAGTGCGATCCGGGAGTCGGCGAAGACCTCGCGCGGGTCGAGCTGCTCTCCGTTGAGCGAGATCTCGCGCACGTCGCGGGCGATGAGGTCGATGAAGGTGAAGCTGTCGGGGGACGCGGAGAAGCGCACGACGCTCCGGGAGCCGAAGACCTCCGCGCCCTTGGTCAGATCGAGGGCGACCTCATAGGAGTGCGTGTCGACGACGTCGCGGCGCTCCTGCGCTTCGATTCGGGTGAGGTTCTCTCCAGGCAAAGCTGTACTCCCAGGGGTGAGGGGATGTAACCGGGGGTCGGCGCAGTTGGCGCCGACGGCAACCATGACAGCCTACGCCAGAGCGACGCGCGCGCCGTCGATCCTCACGAACCGGGGATAGTCACGGTCGTGCGGACGCTCGTCGTCCGCGGAGATGGGAAGATGGAGGGGTGACCGCGATCGAGCCGAATGTCGTTCCCTTTGCCTCGCCCGCCGCTGCCGGCGGCGACCCCTATGTGACCACGCCCGTCGCCTACGACGCCATCCTCTTGGCGAGCTTCGGCGGCCCGGAGGGCCAGGAGGACGTGATCCCCTTCCTCCGGAACGTGACGCGTGGTCGGGGCATCCCGGACGAGCGGCTGGAGGAGGTCGCGCACCACTACCGTCACTTCGGCGGCGTGAGCCCGATCAACGGCCAGAACCGCGTGCTCAAGGAGGCGCTGGAGAAGGCGCTCGTGGCCCGGGGGATCGACCTCCCGGTGTACTGGGGCAACCGCAACTGGGGTCCGTACCTCGAGGACGTGCTCCCCGAGGCGTCGGCCAACGGCCACACCACCCTCCTCGCCTTCGCAACGAGCGCCTACAGTTCGTTCTCCAGTTGCCGCCAGTACCGCGAGGACTTCGCCCGCGTGCTGACCGACACCGGCCTCGGCGAGACGGTCACCATCGACAAGATCCGTCCCTTCTACGACCACCCCGGCTTCGTCGAGGCCTTCGAGGCGGGCGTGCGGGAGTCGGTGCAGGGCTACCTCGACCAGGGGTTCGCGCCGACCGAGATCCAGGTCCTCTTCTCCACGCACAGCATCCCGACCGCCGACGCCGAGCGCTCCGGCGCCCGCGACATCGACTGGGGCGAGGGCGGGGCCTACGCCGCCCAGCACCTCGCCGTGTCGGAATGGACGATGGAGCAGGTGCGGGCCGCCGTCCCGGGAGCCGCCGACGTGCCCTGGGAGCTGGTCTACCAGTCGCGTTCCGGCCCCGCGTCGCAGCCCTGGCTGGAGCCCGACGTCTGCGACGTGATCGCGGAGCTCCCGGCGCGCGGTCGCAAGGCGGTCATCGTGGTCCCCGTCGGCTTCATGAGCGACCACATGGAGGTCCTCTGGGATCTCGACACCGAGGCCGCCGAGGCCGCGGAGGAGGCGGGCCTCGCCTTCGTCCGCACGCCGACGCCCGGTGTCCGCGAGGCTTTCGTCGAGGGCATCGTCGACCTCATCGAGGAGCGCCTGCAGGGTCGCCCGAACGCGGAGCGTCCGCACGTCACTGATCTGCCCGGTGCGTTCGACGTCTGCCGTCCCGGGTGCTGCGAGAACGTGCGCGCGGGGTTCAAGCCCGCGGCTGCCGGCATCGCCCCCTGAGTCGCGGACGGAGCGGATCCTAGGATGGAGAACATGCGCATCCACATCGCCACCGATCACGCCGGACTCGAGTTCTCGACCCAGCTGCAGGAGCATCTCCGCGCCGCGGGGCACGAGGTGATCGACCACGGTCCGGTGGAGTACGACGCGCTCGACGACTACCCGGCCTTCTGCATCCGGGCGGCGCAGGCCGTCGTCGTCGATCAGGCGACAGGGGTGCCGGCGCTCGGGGTCGTCTTCGGGGGCTCGGGCAACGGCGAGCAGATCGCCGCGAACAAGGTCGCCGGGGTCCGCGCAGCGCTCGTCTGGAACCTCTCCACGGCCGAGCTCGCGCGGGAGCACAACGACGCGAACGTCATCTCCATCGGAGCTCGTCAGCACACCTACGACGAGGTCACGGCGTTCATCGACCGGTTCATCGCCACGCCGTTCTCCGGCGACGAGCGGCACGTCCGGCGCATCGGACAGATCGCCGACTTCGAGCGCGACGGCTCGCTCCTCCCGGACCCCCGAGCCTGACATGCCCGAGGGACATTCCGTCCACCGCATCGCGCGGCAGTTCGATCGCAACTTCGTCGGCAAGACGATGAGCGCCTCCAGCCCGCAGGGACGCTTCGCCGAGGGCGCCGCGGTGCTCGACGGACGCCAGGCCGTGAGCGTGCAGGCCGTGGGCAAGCAGATGTTCCTCGAGGCGGAGGGTGACCTCTGGCTGCGCGTGCATCTCGGTCTCTACGGTGCCTGGGATTTCGCGGGGGAGATCCTCGTCGACCCCACCATCGCGTCGGCCAACGGCAGGATGGGCCAGACCAATCAGCGCGGCACCACTCTCGACGAGGCGATCCTCGACGACGCGGGGGAGAACTCCCTCGCCTCGATCGGGGCGCCGCGGCGCGCCAGGGTCCACGTGCGGATGTCCGAGCAGACCAAGGGGCTGACCGACGAGGTCGACGAATGGCCGCCGCCTGTGGTGGGTCAGGTGCGGCTGCGCCTCATGACCGACATCACGGTGGCCGACCTGCGCGGTCCCACCGCGTGCGTCCTGCAGACTCCCGAGGAGATGCTGGCGACGGTGGCCAAGCTCGGTCCCGATCCGCTCGTCGGCGATCCGGCGGAGAACGAGGAGCGGTTCGTCCGCGCCGTGCGGAAGAAGGCGACCCCGATCGCGCTGCTGCTGATGGACCAGGCGGTCGTCAGCGGCATCGGCAACGTGTACCGCGCCGAGATGCTCTACCGGCAGCGGCTGAACCCGCACACGCCCGGCCGCGACGTGCCGGAGGATGTCGTCAGGGCGCTCTGGCATGACTGGGTGCGATTGCTGGCCATCGGCGTGGAGACGGGTCAGATGATGACCATGGACGGGCTGTCTCCCGAGCAGTACCGCGCCGCGATGGCGAGCCGCGACGATCGTCACTGGGTCTACCACCGGGCCGGCCTGCCGTGCCGGGTCTGCGGGACAGAGATCGCGCTGGAGGAGATCGGCGCCCGCAAGCTGTACTGGTGCCCGCGCTGTCAGGCCTGATGGCGGGATCCCCGGGGCTCCCGCCGCTCTAGGCTGGGATCCATGCGACAGAATCCGAGCTTCACGCTCGCCGATGTGGCCGAGATCCGCCGCGTCATCGACGCCAACCCGTGGGCGACGGTGGTGAGTGCGCCTGAGGACGGTCTAGTCGCCTCGCACTATGCCGTCCTCCTCGACGACGACCGCGATGATCTGACGGTCGTGGGGCACGTGGGCCGCCCGGACGACGCCATCCACGGCCTGGGGGAGCGGGAGATCCTGCTCGCCTTCCAGGGGCCGCACGGGTACGTCTCCCCGGGCTGGTACGGCGACGTTCCCGCGGTCCCGACCTGGAATTACACCGCGGTGCACCTGTCGGGCGTTCCCGAGATCCTCAGCACCGCGGAGAACCTCCGTGTGCTCGATGCCCTGGTCGCGCGGTTCGAGTCGCGCCTGCCCGACCCGCGGCTCATGTGGGAGCGTCCGAACGACGCGGCCTTCATCGAAAGACTCGAATCCGGAACGGTCGGCTTCCGCCTCACCCCGACGAAGGTCGTCGCCAAGCGGAAGCTGAGCCAGAACAAGCCCGCGGAGACCATCGAGGCGGTGATCGCGGCGCTGCACGCCGAAGGGCCGTATGCGAACGCCGCCCTCGCCGCGGAGATGCGTCGTGCACAAGACGCACGGACGGGTGGAAGGGCGTGAGCGCCCTGGGAGTCGAGGTCGGAACGGTCCGTGCCGTCCGCCCCGTCGGTCCGGGGCGGGAGTTCCTGCTGGATGATGAGCCGGTCGACCTCCACCTCGCCGACGGACGCATCGTCGACATCGCGCCGACCGGGGCCCTGCCGACGCGCGGCGAGGTCATCGAGGCCGACGGTGCCTGGGCGGTGCCGGGGCTCTGGGACAACCATGTGCACACTGTGCAGTGGGCCCTCGCCGCGGAGCGCGTGCCGCTTGGCGCGGCGGACTCGGCCGCCGGGGCCGCGAGGTTGATGCGCGACGCGCCCGTGCTGCCGGACGGCCGACGGATCGGCACGGGGTTCCGGGACGCGCTGTGGCCGGATCGGCCATCCGTGGCCGCGCTCGATGCCGAGACCGGCGTCGTGCCCACCTACCTGATCAATGCGGACGTGCACAGCGTCTGGCTCAACTCGGCGGCCCTGGCGCGCGAAGGCTTCCGCGGAGACGACGGTCTCCTCCGCGAGGAGGACGCGTTCGAGATCTCCCGTCGACTCAATGCCGTCGATCCTGCCCACAGCGATGAGGCGGTCATCCGTGCGGGGGCGGCCGCCGCGGCACGGGGCGTGACCGGTCTGGTCGACTTCGACATGGCGTGGAACGCCGATGCCTGGCCGCGACGGATCCTCGCGGGCTTCGCCGCGCACCGTGTCGAGTTCGCGTTCTACCCGGCGGATCTCGATCGGGCGATCGCCGCGGGCCTCCGCACGGGGGAGCGCCTTGCGGTGACGGATCCGACCGGGCTTGTCGGGTCCCTCGTGCGGGTCGGGTCGTTGAAGGTGATCAGCGACGGCTCGCTCGGCACCCGTACGGCGGCGTGCTCACACTCCTACCCCGGCGACCCCGCGAACTTCGGGGTGCTGACGGTGCCTCCGGACGAGCTCACGGCGCTGCTGACCACTGCGGCGGGAGCGGGGATCGAGGTCGCCGTGCACGCGATCGGCGATCGCGCCGTGACGGCGGCCCTCGACGCGTTCGGCGCTTCCGGTGCCACGGGGTCGATGGAGCACGCGCAACTGGTGCGGCACGCCGACCTCGCCCGATTCGGCCGGCTCGGGGTGCGCGCGAGCGTCCAACCCCAGCATGCGGTGGACGACCGCGACCTCGTCGAGCACCACTGGGCGGAGCAGACCGCGATCGGCTACCCGCTCGCCTCGCTGCTGTCGGCGGGTGCGGAGGTGCGCTTCGGCTCCGATGCGCCGGTCGCGCCGCTCGACCCCTGGCATGCGATCGCCGCGGCGGTCTGGCGGACCGACGACGACCGGGCCGCCTGGCATCCGGAGGAGCGGGTGACGCTGGATCAGGCCCTCGAAGCGAGTGTCCGCACGTCGCTCCGGCCCGGTCAGAGCGCAGACATCGTGCTCCTCGGGAGTGATCCTCGCACCGCTGACGCGGCGGGGCTCCGGATGATGCCCGTCACCACCACGCTGCTCGGCGGTCGCCTCACGCACGTCGCCTGAGGCAGCGCGCACACGACGAAGGGCGGCCCCGGATCGGAGCCGCCCTTCGTCGTGTGCGTGGTATCAGGCCGCGATGTGCGACACGAGGAACCAGCGGTCCTTCTCCAGCCCGCGCTGGATCTCGATCGCCACGTCCTGGCTCGTGAGGTCGACCTCGTCGAGGCCCTCCACGGCCGCCTTCACATCGACGAGGATCGCGTCGATGTCGGCGATCACGGCGCGGATCAGCTCGTCCGACTGCGCGAAGCCGGCCGGAACGCCGGTGGCGCCTGCCTTCTCGGCGACGGCGTTCACGCGCGCGTCGATCGGAAGGCCCAGAGCGACGATGCGCTCGGCGGCAGTGTCGGCGAAGTCTCCGGCGTGGGCGACGATCGTGTCGAGCAGCTCGTGCACGCCGACGAAGTTGGCGCCGCGGACGTGCCAGTGCGCCTGCTTGCCGTTGACGGTCAGCGCCTGGAGGCCGAGGACGACGGGGGAGAGGAACTGCGCCGCACCGGCGGCCACAGTCGGGTCGATGGCGGTGGTGGAAACGGTCTGGGCCTTGCTCATCTTCTTGCTCCTCCGAATGAAGTTCTCTGTCTGACGAGTACAACGTTACTCAGGCTCAGGCATTCCGCAAGGAAGCTGAGGCTCCACTCACTTCCGCGTGATTCCGGGGGCGTGAGGGTAGTCTCGCCTCATGAGCATCGCTGCCGGAGCCTCCGTCCTCGCCCTCCCGGATCGCACCCCCGAGCTCGACGACACCGCCTTCGTCGCTGACGGCGCGCGCATCGTCGGCGCGGTGTCTCTCGGAGCCGGTGCCAGCATCTGGTACAACGCGGTGCTCCGCGGTGACTCCTCGCCGATCGTCATCGGACCGGGCAGCAACGTGCAGGACAACGTGTCGATCCACGTCGACGGCGGGCATCCCGTCCTCGTCGGGTCACGGGTGTCGATCGGGCACAACGCTGTCGTGCACGGCTGCACGATCGGTGACGGCTCTCTCATCGGGATGGGGGCCGTCGTCCTCAGCGGCGCCGTGATCGGAGAGGGCTGCCTGATCGCCGGCGGTGCCGTCGTGCTGGGTGGGACCGAGGTGCCGCCGGGTTCCCTCGTGGCAGGCGTGCCGGCGAAGGTGCGCAGGGCGCTCTCCGACGACGAACGCGCCGCGCTGCTGGCGAATGCCGCGATCTACCTGGAACACGTGGCCACGCACACGCAGGCGAGCGAGGCGTGAGACCTCCCCCCGCTAGGCTGGGCGGTACGGGGCGGTGGCCAAGCTGGTTAAGGCAGTGGGCTCATAACCCAACGATCGTCGGTTCAAGTCCGACCCGCCCTACTCCCTGGCCTCGTCTGTCGTAATCGTCGCGGCGCTCTCCTGTCTCTTCTCTGGAGGTCTCGACGCCCGTCAGCCTCCGGATCGGAGCAGGAGCCATGACGACAACGAGTGTGCCGAACGCGGAGACGCGTCGTCGGATCGAGGATGTGGGGCAGTTCGCGTTGCGTCTCGCGATCGCGGCGAGTTTCGCCCTCGCCGTCGCCGACCGTTTCGGCGTCCTCGGCGGCCCGCGGGCAGATGGTGTGTCGTGGGGCTCGTGGACGATCTTCCGTGCGTACACCGCGCAGCTCGTCCCTGTCCCCGTCGACGCAGTGGTCGACACGGCGGCGGTGCTGGCGACGACTCTGGAGACCGTCCTCGCCCTGCTTCTGGCCGTCGGGCTGTGGACCCGGATCGCGGCGGGAGTCGCTGCGCTGCTCACGGCGACGTTCGGGGTGACGATGCTCGTCTTCCTCGGACCGCTTGCGCCGTTCCGGTACCCGGTCTTCGTCTTCACAGCCGCCGCGATCCTGCTCGCGGGGCTGAAGCGCTACCGGTGGAGCATCGATGCGCTGCGAAAGGAGGTGCCGGGAGCGGGGAGAGACAACGATGCCCCCGGCACCAGGTAGACGGCGAATGCCTCTACAGACGGACGGACGCGTCGGAAGGGGAAGCGATCCGTCACGGGAGAGATGACGAGGTGACCGTTTCATGACGCCGTTTTCCGCAGGATCACGGCGTATTGCGTGTGCCGCGAGAAACCCGTTCGGCCGAACCGCGTAACAGAACGCGCCGTTCTGCATCCCTTCCTGGGGACATCACTCGCGCGGAAGAAGCCAAATGCGCGAGTTCATCGATCATCTGGGGAGTCGAAAGTGCCAGTCATTCAGCATGCAATCAGATCGGGCGCGCGGGGAACGCGCCTGACGACGTTCGTGGGTGCTCTGCTCGCGATCTGTCTGGCGGCCCTGGCGGCCGTCATCGCGACGCCGGCCACGGCCCGCGCTGCGGAGGTGGCGGGGATCACCTCGTTGACCATCACCGAACCCACCGACCAGATCAAGGTCTGGGACCGGATCGCGTTCGAAGCGACCTGGGCAGTGCCGGACACGGCGACCGCGGGGGACACGTTCCGCCTCGCCTTTCCGACGAGCCCGAGCCTGACCGGGGTGCGGGATTCCTTCGCCCTGACGGCTCCGGATGGCCAGACCATCGGAATGTGCGAGGTGTCGACCGGTGAGCTCGTGTGCACGCTCACGGACTACGTCGACAGCCACACCGACGTCAGCGGCACACTGCACTTCCGTGCCAGGGCCGACGAGGAGACCACACTGACGGAGATCCCGTTCACCACGGGCGGCGGAACCGTCGTCCCGGTCGACGTCCCGGGCGGGATCGGACCGGTCCCGGAGTTCCCGGCGCCGACGACCCCGACCAAGTGGGGCGACGTGACGCTCGACGGTCGGAACATCGCGTGGGGCGTGAACATCCCGTCCTCCGCGCTGGCCGGGGAGGCTCCGACGCTCACCGACACGTTCACGGCCGGCCTCGTGCTCGATCCCGCGTCCGTCACCGTGGCGTACGTGCTCGCGAAGGACTGGGCGGGAGGCAAGTACACCGTGTCGACGGGGCTACAGTCGGGCAGCGATTTCACCGTCACGGAGGTCAGCTCCGAGTCGTTCACGGTGACAGTGAACGCGCCGATCGTCGCCGACGCGATCTACGTGCTCCGCTACAGGACGGCTCTGCCCACCGACGTCCGTCCCGGTGATGCGTTCCACAACACCGTGACCGGTTCCCGCTGGGTCACCGAGAGCACACCGGTCATCTACTCCCAGGGCGGGGGCGATGGCGAAGGGGTGCTCCCGGTCGGCGGATTCACCGTGACCAAGGAGGTCAGCGGTGCCGGCGCGGCTCTGGTGCCCGACGACCGCGAGTTCCGGGTGGCCTACTCCTATCAGCGTGCCGGACAGACGGTGGAGGGCGAGCTCGCCCTGCGGTCCGGCCAGACCGATGGCCTGAAGGATCTGCCGGTGGGCACGGTCGTCACCCTATCTGAGGTCACGCCGGCGGACGTCGACGGCGTGACCTGGCAGGCGCCGGTCTTCTCCGGCACCGGTGTGGCGATCACCGATGGCGGCGCGACCGTCACCATCGCACGGGGGGCGACGGTCGCGGTGACGCTCACCAACCCGACGACGGTCACGCCGCCGCCGGTCGGGGGCTTCACGGTGACCAAGAACGTCACGGGCCCGGGGACGTCGCTGGTCCCTGCGGACCAGACGTTCACGGTGGAGTACTCGTACGAGCTCGCGGGACAGCCCGTCACCGGTGAACTCGCGCTCCGCGCTGGGAAGAGCGACGGACTCGCGGATCTGCCGGCGGGAACGGTCGTCACGCTCCGCGAGAAGGCGCCGAGCTCCGTGGAGGGCGTCACGTGGAAGAGCCCGCGCTTCACCGGCGCGGGAGTCGACGTCGGCGACGGCGGTGCCACGCTCACGATCTCCGAAGACGCGACGGTCGCGGTCGTGCTCACCAACGGGACCGCGGTCACTCCTCCGCCCACGCCGGGCGGTGAGCTCGCCCTGACCGGGGCCGAGGGGCCGACCGGCCCGATCCTCCTGGGAGCGCTGCTGCTGCTCGCCGGAGTCGTGGCGCTCGGCGTCCGTCACCGGGTCTCGGGTTCGCGCACCGGCGACTGAGGGCCGGGAGGGGCCACGCCGATCGATCACGCAACGACTTCACCGTCGTCGCGTGATCGATCGCGCCGTTCAGCGTCCTGTCGTCGTCGAGGGGCTCTCCCTCGACGACGACGTCGACGCCGCAGCGCGTCGGAGAAAGGCACCTCTCATGACCAAGACGCTCCTCGCCCGTACCTCGGCCACCCTCGGCGTGGCCGCCGCTCTCTCGCTCGGCGGGGCGGTGCTCGCTTCCGCCGCTCA
Source organism: Microbacterium sp. NPDC057658 (assembly GCF_042799975.1). Classification (NCBI taxonomy): domain Bacteria; kingdom Bacillati; phylum Actinomycetota; class Actinomycetes; order Micrococcales; family Microbacteriaceae; genus Microbacterium; species Microbacterium sp. NPDC057658. Next base: position 2,166,785 of record NZ_JBHVHT010000001.1, read on the forward strand.
CGCCGAGTCGACGCCCGCGGATCCGACGGCGTCGAGTACGCAGAGCACGGGCGTTCTCACGCAGCGCGTCGGGGCGGCGTGTCTCTTCTTCCAGTACACGTTCAACATGAGTCCGACCGATCCCCAGGTGGGGGACACCGTGACGTACACCATGCAGTTCCTCAACAACGGCGAGGTCGACTCGACGAAGAGCGCGCTCACGTTCCGCCTGGACGGCCTCCTCGACGACTCGACCTGGGCAGCGTCGGCCCTGGAGGCGACCTCCGGTCGCGCTTCCGTCGCGGGGAATGCCGTCACGTGGAACGGGCCGCTCGATGCCGGAGACAGCGTCGTGCTGCGCTTCACCGGCGTGTGGACCGGCGACGGCGATGGGCTCGCGTTCCCGCGGGTCGAGTCGTACGGCTACGTGAGGTGAAGGGCGGCCGCGCGCCGCGGCCTCGTTTTCCACGGTATCCGCGGCGGCGTGGCGCGCTCGTCGTCGAGAGGCTGAACGGACACCGACCGAAAGGCAGTCATGCAGCTCTCCACGGACTCCGAAGTCATCGTCCGCGCCACCGCCGGCGTCGTCGCCGCACACGCCGACGAGATCACCGCCCTGTTCTACCGGCGGATGTTCGAGGCCCATCCTGAGCTGTTGAACGTCTTCAACCGCGCGCATCAGGTCCAAGGCGATCAACCCAAGGCGCTGGCGGCGTCCGTCGTGGCGTTCGCGGTGCACCTCATCGATCCGGACGCGCCGGACTTCTCCCCGGTGATGCGACGCATCGCCCACCGCCACGTCTCCTTGGGTATCTCGGCGCGCCAGTACACGATCGTGGGCCGCTATCTCCTGGCCGCGGTCGATGACGTACTCGGCGACGCGATCACGCCGGCAGTGCATGCGGCGTGGGACGAGGTGTACTGGCTCTTCGGCTGCTCCCTCATCGCCGAGGAGGCGCGGCTCTACGCGGACGCCGGCACGGACCCGGACAACCCGTGGCGACCGCACCGGGTCGTCGACCGCGTGGAGGAGGCTCGCGACGTCATCTCCCTCAGCCTGGAGCCGGTGGACGGTCGCCGAGCGCCCCATCGCATCGGGCAGTACGTGGCCGTCGCCGTCGACCTCCCTGACGGCACGCGCCAGCCCCGGCAGTACACAATCTCCTCGTCGACGCCCGAGGCCTCACTGCGCGTCACCGTGAAGCGCGTGCGCGGCGCGGACGGCGCACCAGACGGGCAGGTGTCGACCTGGCTGCACGAGAACGCCCACGTCGGAACGGTGCTCGACGTCTCCCAGCCTGCCGGGGACCTGCTCCTCGATGACTCCGATGATGCGCTGGTCCTCATCTCGGCGGGAATCGGCATCACGCCCGTCGCAGCGATGGTGGGCGACCTCGCGCGACGGCGTCCCGACCGGCCGGTGCACCTGTTCCACGTGGACCGCGAGCCGGAGACCCACGCCCTCGTCTCGGACGTGCGCGCCCACGCGCAGCGGTTGAACGACGTCCGCACCCTGACCTGGTACACCGAGGGCGCAGCGGAGTGGCCGGCGGTGCGTTCCGGCCGGATGGATCTCGCCGGCATCGACCTCCCGCCGACGGCGCGCGTGTTCCTGTGCGGGCCGCTGCCGTTCATGCAGGCGATCCGAAGCGCTCTGACGGCACGCGGCATCGCGCCGGAGCGCATCGAGTACGAGGTCTTCGGTCCGGATCTCTGGGCTCGTCAGCCGAAGACCGCCGCGGCCTGACCCCACTGCGAAAGACCTGCGTGCAGCCGTGTCAAGCCCCTCCTCGAGGCCGCCGCGAACTGACATGCTCCCCGAGAGCGGCACCGCGCCGCGAGAACGGGAGAGACTATGAGCATCGGCAGCGGAATCGCGCTCTTCGTCATCGGAGCGATCCTCGTGTTCGCGATCAACGTCGACGTGCCGTGGGTCGACCTGGACATGGTCGGCTACATCCTCATGGGTGCCGGCGTGATCATCTTCCTCATCGGCATCGTGCTTCTCGCGCGTCGGCGTCGCACGGAGACGGTGTCGCGCACGTACGTCGACCCGGCGACGGGTGAGCCCACGACCCGGCGTTCCGTCAGCTCGAGCTCCGACGACGGGCTCTGAGCGCACGCAGACGGAAAGGAGAAGGGCCGCGGGAGAACCCGCGGCCCTTCTCGTCAGGTGACGTCCGCGCCTTCGAGGTGCTCCTCGACGAGGGTGATGCCTCCGCTCGAGTTCGCGGAGTGCGCGAGTTCCTCGATCCAGCGCCGGCTCAGCTCGGGTGTCTCGGCCTCCTCGAAGACGAAACGGAGGGGGATGGAGGGGTGCAGCCAGAGTGTGGAGCGGCCGGGGGCATCGCCCTCGGGGTGGCGCCAGGAGAGCGTGAAGCTCTCGTTCCGGCGCAGCTTCGTGGCGATGACCACCTTGAGGTGAGCGAGCGCACGGTCTTCGATCTGGATCGGCGTCTGGGTGTCGCCGTAATACAGGCTGCCCATGGTCAGCCGACCTTCGCGGCGGGGGCTGCGGGAATGTTCATGGCGCTCCTTGGGAACGTGGGGGGAAGACGGCAGACCGCTCCCGGGGATACTTGGACTCTAGCCAATTTGCGCACGACATCGTGCGCATCAGGGCGACGCGCCGTCTGCTGCGAACAGAGTATGCGCGCGGTGTCAGTCTCCCGTCACATAGCGGTGAGAGCGGGCGGATTCCCGTACGCTTCGCGATAGGCCACGGCGAACCGGGAGACGTTGCTGAACCCCCACCGGCGCGCGATCGCGGACACCGATGCGCCCTTGCCGTGTCGCAGATCGCGGTGCGCGCCGTCGAGCCGGGCGCGCCGCAGGGCCTCGTTCGGTGTCATGTCGAGCGCGCGGCGGAACGCGTACTGCAGGCCTCGGGTGGACATGAAAGCCGCCGCCGCGACGTCGTCCACCGTGATGGGCAGGTGTGCGTTGTCCTCGATGAACGCGAGGGCGCGACGCACCGAGGCCGGCGCCGCGGAGCGTTGGGCCGGACGGTGCAGCGACTCGCTGAAGGTGGTGGGGAACGCCGACATGGTCAGCAGCAGGGCGTGGCGCTCGAGCTCGGCGGCGATGAGGGGGGCGGCGCCATCCGGACCGAACGAGCCGTCGATGTAGGAGAACATCCGCTCCCACCGTGCCCCGTCCTCCCGCGTGTGCGGAGCGAGTCCGGTGGCGCGGAGCTCGAGGCGGTCGTCGCCGGTGATCTGCCTGATCGAGTCACGCGCCGCCGCGCGATCGAACACGAGAGCACGGACGCGGGCGACCTGGTTCCACTTCGCCTCGACCCGGACGCCGTCCGTGAGCCACGGCTGACCGGCGTCGAGTCCTTGCCGGCCCGACCAGATCCGGGCGTCGGCGGCATCGACGCGACACACCAGCAGCTGATCCTCCGGTTCGGCGCGGGAGTGCACCTGGGCCGCGAGCTGGTAGCGGACGAGCGACATGGACGCCGCCTCCACCGAGCGCCAGTCGAAGCGGAACCGGCGGGGGTCCACGTCCTGGAGGGTCGCCGAGGGCACGAACTGCTGCCAGGTGGACTCCACCTGCTCGATGTCCGTGGATGTGAACTGCACCGACACTCCTTGCTGCGCCTCGTCCGGGTGGCCGGGGCTTCTTGGACACTAACCCACGCCACTGACAAGACGGTGGGGACGCCCCGGGGGTATCCGTCGGGAAGGCGGGAGTGCAGAGGCCTCGTAGACTCGGACCATGAGTGTGCCTTCCCCGTATGCGGAGCGATTGAGCCGGATTCCGGTGCAGCGCCAGGAGGTGGAGGTGCGCGGGGGAACGACGGCGTACTGGGTCTACGGTCCGGACGACGCCGAGACGACCGTCATCGCGGTTCACGGCTTCCGAGGCGAGCACCACGGCCTCGAGTCGGTCCTCGCCTTTCTTCCGGAGCTCCGCGTGCTCGCGCCTGATCTGCCCGGGTTCGGGGAGTCCGCACCGCTGCCCGGTCGTCGCCACGACCTTCAGGAGTACGCGGGGTGGTTGACCGACTTCGCCGCGGCCACAGCGCCGGGGGCGGTCATCCTCGGCCATTCCTTCGGCTCCATCGTGGCCGCCGCCGCTGTGGCCGGAGGGCTCGAGACGCCGCGGCTGATCCTCGTGAACCCCATCGGCGCACCGGCGCTGGAGGGTCCGAAGGGCGTCATGACCCGACTCGCAGTGCTGTACTACGCGCTCGGCGCCAAGCTCCCGCCGCGGATCGGGACCGCGCTGCTGCGGAATCGGGTGATCGTCCGCGTGATGAGCATGACCATGGCGAAGACGCGGGACCCCGAGTTGCGGCGCTTCATCCACGACCAGCACGACACCTACTTCTCGCGGTTCTCCGATCGCGACGTGCTGCACGACGCCTTCGTCGCGAGCGTCTCGCACGACGTCAGGGAGTTCGCCCCCGCGATCGACGTGCCCACGCTCCTCATCGCCGCACAGCGCGACGACATCACCCCGATCGAGGCGGAACGGAAGCTGGTGACGCTCTTCCCCGACGCGTCTCTCGTCGAGATCGCCCAGGTGGGTCACCTGATCCACTATGAGACGCCGGCGGAAGCGGCCGGCGCAATCCGTCGGTTCCTCAGGATTCCCGTCGCGCGAGGCCGATGAGCCCGGCCACTCGGAACGGGATCACCTCACCCATGGCGAGCGAGGTCTCGGTCCGCTCCACACCCTCGATCGAGAGGATCCGGGCGTCCGTGTCGAACAGATGACGGGCGTCGCGGCACGCCACGCGCGCCAGCAGGTCGATGGAGCCGCTCAGACCGTGTGCCTGGACGACCTCCGGGATGCGCGCCAGCTCGTTGATGATGCGGGGGAGCTCGGTCTGGCGGACGCCGATGCTGACGAACGCCTGCAGCGGGAACCCGAGGACGTCGGGGGAGAAGGCGCGCTCGTAGGAGAGGAAGACGCCGCTCTGCTCCAGCCGGGCCATCCGCGCCTGGATGGTGTTGCGCGACAGGCTCATGCGCTCGGCGAGAGCGACGATCGTCACGCGCGGGTCGTCGGCGAGGGCGGCGAGAAGCTCCAGGTCGATCCGGTCCAGTCCAGGCATAGTGCCAAACCCTAGCAGCACGGCATCGGAGAAAAATGAGCAACATGCTCAATCGGCGTTGAGTTGCTTGAGCGAGGTGTTGACCAGACGTACCCTCAGACCATGCCGGTGATGACGCCGGCTCCATTGTGCGTCGCCCCACGAGGGCCGCCAGGGACGAGGAGGACGATGATGTCGCCGCAGACCACCCCCATCGCGGACACCGCCCAGGATCTCGAGCTGTCGGAGCGGATCCTCGCTCCGGACGGGACCCGCGTCGCGAACGCCCGCCTCGACCCATTCGTCGCCGATGTCGACGCCGCGCAGCTGCGCGCCCTGCATCGCGACATGGTCATCCTCCGCCGGATCGACGCCGAAGGTGTCGCCCTGCAGCGCCAGGGGCAGCTCGGTCTCTGGGCGCCGTGCCAGGGGCAGGAGGCCACGCAGATCGGCACCGCCCGGGCCCTCGATCCGCAGGACTACGTCTTCCCGAGCTACCGTGAGACCGGCGTGATCTACGCCCGCGGCGCCCAGCCGGGGGACTACGTGCGCATGTGGCGCGGCGAGGAGGGTGCCGCCTACGATCCCGCGGTCCTGCGGGTCGCTCCGCTGCAGATCATCATCGGCGCCCAGACCCTGCACGCGGTCGGGTACGCCCTCGGCATCCGGCACGAGAAGGCCCCGGAGGTCGCCGTGACCTACTTCGGAGACGGGGCCACCAGTCAGGGGGACGTGAACGAGGCGATGATCTTCGCCGCGTCCTACCAGGTGCCGGTCGTGTTCGTCTGCCAGAACAACCACTGGGCCATCTCCGAGCCGGTCGCGGTGCAGTCGCAGTACCCGATCGCGGGACGCGCCCCCGGATTCGGGATCCCGAGCCTCCGCGTGGACGGCAACGACGTCCTCGCGTGCCTGGCGGCGATGCGCTGGGCGCTGGAGCACGCACGCTCCGGGAAGGGGCCGGCCTACATCGAGGCGGTGACCTACCGGATGGGTCCGCACACCACCGCGGACGACCCCACCAGGTACCGGGACGAGGCCGAGCTGGAGTCGTGGCGGCGCCGCGACCCCATCGCGCGCATCGAGGCGTACCTCCGCGCGACCGGCGACCTCACCGCGGAGCACGTCGCCGAGACGCAGGCGGCTGCGGACGCCATCGCCAAGGAGATGCGCGCGACCTGCCTGGGCATGGTCACCCGTCCGCCGCTGGCGGTCTTCGACGGCGTCTACGCCGAGCCGCACACGGGTCTGGAGCGGCAGCGCGACGAGTACGCCGCCTATCTGGCGTCGTTCGAGGGTGAGGCGTGACCATGACCGAGCTCACTCTCGGCAAGGCGCTCGGCGCCGGCCTGCGTCAGGCGATGCGCGACGACGAGAAGGTGGTGCTCCTGGGGGAGGACATCGGCAAGCTCGGCGGCGTCTTCCGGATCACGGACGGCCTCCTCGACGAGTTCGGGGCGGCCCGGGTCATCGACACCCCCCTCGCGGAGTCCGGGATCGTCGGCACGGCCGTCGGCCTCGCCTTCCGCGGATACCGCCCGGTCGTCGAGATCCAGTTCGACGGGTTCGTCTACCCGGCCTTCGACCAGATCGTCTCCCAGGTCGCGAAGCTCCACTACCGCACCCAGGGGCGGGTGAAGATGCCGATCACCATCCGGATCCCCTGGGCCGGCGGCATCGGTGCCGCGGAGCATCATTCCGAGTCTCCGGAGGCGTACTTCGCGCACACGGCCGGCCTTCGGGTGGTCGCCGTGTCGAACCCGGAGGACGCCTACCGGAGTCTTCGCCAGGCGATCGCCTCGGACGACCCCGTCGTGTTCTTCGAGCCCAAGCGCCTCTATCACCACAAGGGGGAGGTCGACCTAGAGGCCCCGCTCGCGGATGCCCCGCCGATGGGTGTCGCGCGGGTGGTGCGCCCGGGCACCGACGTCACCGTCCTCACCTACGGGGCCATGGTGAGCACCGCGCTGCAGGCGGCCGAAGCCGCGGAGGACGAGGGCATCGCCCTGGAGGTGATCGACCTGCGGTCGCTCTCGCCGGTGGACTACGACTCCGTCGCCGCCTCGGTGCGCAAGACCGGGCGTGTGGTCGTGGCGCACGAGGCCTCCCGGGAAGCCGGACTCGCCGCAGAGGTCATCGCGAGCGTGACGGAGCGCTGCTTCGAGTACCTGGAGTCCGCTCCGCTGCGGGTCACCGGCCACGACGTGCCCTACCCGCCGGCCAAGCTCGAGAAGTACCACCTGCCGGACCTCGACCGGATCCTCGATGCGGTCGACCGCGTGATGGATCGCCCGCACAGCCTGACGGGAGCAGACGCATGATCGCCGAATTCCGTCTCCCCGACCTCGGCGAAGGACTCACCGAGGCCGAGGTGGTGCAGTGGCTCGTCGCGCCCGGCGACAGCGTCGCGCTGAACCAGACCCTCGCGGAGGTCGAGACGGCCAAGGCCGTCGTCGAGCTGCCGTCGCCATACGAGGGCACGGTGTCGACCCTGCACGCGGACGCGGGAGAGACCGTCGCCGTGGGAGCGCCGCTGATCGCCTTCGACATCGAGGGGGACGACCCTCCGGCGGCGCCGTCCGGTGGCGAGCAGGAGTCCTCCGCGGAGAAGGCGCAGCCGAACCTCGTGGGCTACGGGGCCGCCCCGACCTCGAGCGGACGCCCCGCGCGCCGGGCGCGGCGCCGGAGTGCCGCCCCGGTGGCCTCGGCGGCCGACACGGCCGTTCTCGAGGCGGCTCCGCACGACGCGACGCCATCGGTCGCGGTCGAGCCCGTTCTGGAGCGACCACGGTCCACCCCTCCGGTGCGCGCCTACGCCAAACGACGGGGCGTCGACCTCGTCCTCGTCGCCGCGGAAGTCGGTGACCGCGTGATCACGAGGGCAGACGTGGATGCGTACGCGGAGCGCATCGGAGCGGAGCCGGCACGGCCCGCCGGGACGCCCGAGCGCGAGACCACCCCGATCTCCGGAACTCTCCCGCGCGCGGAGGAGAGGCCGCGGGAGACGCGCATCCCGATCCGCGGGGTCCGCAAGCACACGGCGGCGGCGATGGTGCAGAGCGCGTTCACCGCCCCGCACGTCACGGTGTTCCACACGGTCGATGTGACCGCGACCATGGAGATGCTGGCACGTCTCCGCGACGACCGAGCGCTCTCGGAGCATCGGATCGGCCCGCTCGCCGTCGTCGCGAAGGCGGTCTGCCTCGCCCTGCGCCGTGCTCCGGGCCTGAACGCGCGATGGGACGAGGAGTCCGGGGAGATCGTCGAGTACGGCTTCGTCGACCTGGGCATCGCCGCCGCGACCGAGCGTGGTCTCATCGTGCCGATGATCCGGGACGCGGAGCGGATGAATCTGGTGGAGCTGTCCGCAGCGATCCGTGCCCTCGCGGAGACCGCGCGTGCGGGGAAGACCTCGCCGGCCGAACTCGCCGGAGGTACGTTCTCGCTGTCGAACATCGGGGTGTTCGGGGTGGACGCCGGAACACCGATCCTCCCGCCGGGGCAGTCCGGAATCCTCGCGGTCGGCGCCGTGCGTCGGCAGCCGTGGGAGTACCGCGGGGAGATCGCGCTGCGTCAGCTCATGACGCTGAGCCTGTCCTTCGACCACCGCCTCGTGGACGGGGCCGAGGGCGCGACGTTCCTCAAGGACGTGGCGGACATCCTCGAGGACCCGGGGCGGGCGATGCTGCTCAGCTAGCGGCGCGCAGCGCGGCCTCGGCCATCGCGACCAGCACGGTCGCGGTGGCCGCGTGCCGTCTCGTCGCGGCGCGTGTGCTGTGCGGGGTGGAGTTGATGAGACCGAAGCACGCCTGCACGCGCAGCCGCAGCTCGTCGCGGTCCAGGGGCTCCGGATGATCCAGGGCGGCGAGCGCATCCATCCAGAGCTCGATGTAGGCGCGCTGCAGGCGACGGACCTCGGCGCGGTCGTCGTCGTCGAGGAAGGCGAGGTCCCGGTCCTGCACCTGGATCACCTCGGCGTTGCCGAGCGCGAACTCGACGTGGAAGCGGATGAGTCCGCGCATCCGCTCGTCGGCTGCCGTCGTCTCCGCGGACACGCGTCGTCCGCCCGCGACGAGGTCCTGACTGACCTTGACCAGGACCGCGCCGAGAAGGGCCTGCTTCCCGGCGAAGTGGCGGTACACGGCAGGCCCGGACACGCCGACGGCGGCGCCGATGTCCTCCAGGCTCACGCCGCTGTACCCGCGCGCGGCGAAGAGCCGTGCCGCGGCATGCAGAAGCGCGTCGGAGCGTTCCGCCTTGGCGCGGTCGCGGGCGGTGGCGGGGCTTGTCATCTCAGTTAATCCTCGCTAACCTGAATCAACGGGTTAGTGAACACTAACCGAGAATGCATGCAGCGCGCCAGGCTCCCACCCGGCGCGACGTGGGTCGAGGAGGACGTCACGATGCCGGCAACCCAGGAAGCGCTCGCCCAGCAGCTCCGCGACCGTCTCGCCGCGGCAGCGCAGGGCGGGCCGACCGCCTCGCGTGAGCGACACGTCGCCCGCGGCAAACTGCTTCCTCGCGACAGGGTGGCGCGCGTCCTCGACGAGGACAGTCCGTTCCTCGAGGTCGCGCCGCTCGCGGCCGACGGCCTGTACGGCGGCGAGGCACCCGGGGCCGGTGTCATCGCCGGCATCGGCCTGGTCCACGGCCGGCACGTCATGGTGGTCTGCAACGACGCCACCGTGAAGGGCGGGACCTACTATCCGCTCACCGTGAAGAAGCATCTGCGCGCGCAGGAGATCGCCCTCGAGAACCGCCTGCCCTGCCTCTACCTCGTCGACTCGGGCGGCGCCTTCCTTCCCCGCCAGGATGAGGTGTTCCCGGATCGGGAGCACTTCGGACGCATCTTCTTCAACCAGGCGCGGCTGTCCGCGCAGGGCATCCCGCAGCTCGCAGCGGTCCTCGGCTCGTGCACGGCCGGGGGCGCCTACGTTCCGGCGATGAGCGACGAGACCGTCATCGTCCGGGGACAGGGCACGATCTTCCTGGGCGGGCCGCCGCTGGTGAAGGCGGCGATCGGCGAGGTGGTCACGGCGGAGGAGCTCGGGGGAGGGGAGCTGCACGCCCGTCGCAGTGGCGTCGTGGATCACCTGGCCGACGACGACGAGCACGCCCTGGAGATCCTCCGGGACATCGTCGCCACGCTTCCGCCGCCGCCCGCCCCGGCCTGGGACGTCGGCGACAGTCGACCGCCCGCGGAGGCCGGCTCCCTGTATGACGTCGTTCCGGTGGACGTCAACGCCTCCTACGACGTGCGCGAGGTCATCGCCCGCCTCGTCGACGGCGACACCTTCCATGAGTTCAAGGCCGAGTACGGCACCACGCTGGTGACGGGTTTCGCGCGGCTGCACGGCCACCCCGTCGGCATCGTCGCGAACAACGGCGTGCTGTTCAGCGAGTCGGCGCTCAAGGGCGCGCACTTCATCGAGCTCTGCGATCAGCGGGGCATCCCCCTGCTCTTCCTGCAGAACATCACCGGGTTCATGGTCGGCTCCGATGCGGAGGCCGGTGGCATCGCGAAAGACGGGGCGAAGATGGTCACGGCCGTCGCGACCACCCGCGTCCCGAAGCTCACCGTCATCATCGGGGGCTCCTTCGGAGCGGGCAACTACTCGATGTGCGGACGTGCCTACTCTCCGCGGTTCCTCTGGACCTGGCCCGCGAGTCGGATCTCGGTCATGGGCGGACCCCAGGCCGCCTCGGTGCTCGCCACCGTGAAGGACGACCAGCTCTCGGCGCGAGGGGAGTCGTGGACCGCGGAGGAGCGTGCGGCGTTCGAGGAGCCGATCCGGGCGCAGTACGAAGAGCAGGGCGAGCCGTACTACGCCACCGCACGGCTCTGGGACGACGGCATCGTCGATCCGGAGCAGACCCGTGACCTCCTCGGACTCGCCCTGGACGTCGTCGCCCGCAGTCCTCTGCCCGAGCCGCGCTTCGGCGTCTTCCGGATGTGAGCCCCATGTCGCCTTCACCCGAACTCTCGTTCTCCTCGGTCATCGTCGCGAACCGTGGCGAGATCGCGCGCCGGATCATCCGGACCCTCCGCGACCTCGGCATCCGCAGCATCGCGGTCTACAGCGACGCGGACGCGGACGCGCCGCACGTCCGCGAGGCGGATGCCGCCGTGCGGATCGGTCCGGCACCGGCTGCGGAGTCGTACCTCGACATCGATGCCGTCATCGCGGCGGCTCGTGCCTCCGGAGCGGAGGCCGTCCATCCCGGCTACGGATTCCTCTCCGAGAGCGTCGGGCTCGCGGAGGCGTGTGCGGAGAGCGGCATCGTCTTCATCGGTCCCACCGTCGAGGCGCTGCAGATCATGGGGGACAAGGCGCGAGCCCGTGAGCACGTGAGCCGCAGCGGCGTGCCCGTGGTGCCGGGGTTCGACGCGCGCGGGCTGTCCGACGCGGAGATCCGCGAGGAGGCGGAGGCTGTCGGATTCCCGCTCCTCGTGAAGCCGAGCGCGGGCGGCGGGGGGAAGGGCATGGAGGTCGTCGCCGACAGCACGGGTCTGGCGAGCGCGCTCAGCTCCGCCCGACGGGTCGCGGCATCCGCCTTCGGCGACGACGCGCTCATCTTGGAACGTCTCATCCGTCGACCGCGACACATCGAGGTGCAGGTGTTCGGCGACGCCCACGGCACCGTCGTGGCGCTCGGCGAGCGCGAGTGCACGCTCCAGCGTCGTCATCAGAAGGTGATCGAGGAGGCGCCGTCCGCCGGGATCCCGTCCGCGACCCGCGACCGGCTGCTCGCGGCGGCGGTGCGGGCAGCGGAGAGCGTCGCCTACGTCGGGGCCGGCACCGTGGAGTTCCTCGTCGACGCGGACGCCCCGGAAGACGTCTTCTTCATCGAGATGAACACCCGGCTGCAGGTGGAGCATCCGGTGACCGAGGAGGTCACCGGACTCGACCTCGTCGCGCTGCAGCTCCGCATGGCCGATGGACAGCCGCTCGACGTCGAGCCCCGCACGACCGGCCATGCCGTGGAGGCGCGGGTGTACGCCGAGTCGCCGGACCGGGGGTTCCTGCCCTCGACGGGGACCGTGCTGCTCTTCGAGGCGCCTCCGGGCGTCCGGGTGGATGCGGCCGTCGAGTCCGGGAGCGTGGTGAGCGGGTTCTACGACCCGATGATCGCGAAGGTCATCGCGTGGGCGGAGGACAGGGAGACGGCGCTGCAGCGCCTGGACGACGCCCTCGCCCGCACCGTGGTGTTGGGCGTGGAAACGAACATCGCGTTCCTGCGCCAGCTGCTTCAGGACCGCCGTGTGCGCGAGGGAGACCTCGACACCGGACTCATCGAGACCCTGCTCCCGCTCGCACCGGTGCCTCCGTCGGCGGCGCAGCTCGCGGCGGCCGCCGGCGTGGTGCAGACCCGCTCCGCGACGGTCACCGCGCGCGAGAGCGCCGGCCCGCTGTGGCACAGCCTCCCGGGATGGCGTCTCGGAGCGGCGCCGTGCACCCCCGAACCCGTCGCCCTGCTCACCGACTACGACGAGATCGCGCGCGCGACGCCGCCCCTGGTGCGCTCCGACCGGGTGCACGTGGCCCGCGACGCCGAGGGCGCGGTATGGGTCAGCGAGGAAGGACGGACGCTCCGGCTGCGTCCCCTGGACCGCCGCGGCCGGATGCGCAGGCGCCTCGCCGCCGCGGAACGCGAGGCCAGGGCCACGGAACCCGAGGCTCGCGCGCCCATGCCCGGCGGCGTCGTGGCTGTTCATGCCGCGGACGGCGAGAGGGTGCGTGCGGGAGCGCCTCTCGTGTCGATCGAGGCGATGAAGATGGAGCACCCCGTGCTCGCGCCGCACGACGGCGTGGTGCGGCTGCTGGTCGCGGTCGGCGATCAGGTGCGGCGCGACCAACCGGTCGCCCGCGTGACGATGACGGAGGAGGACCGATGATGCACGATCTCACCGAGGAGGAGCGCGAGCTCGCCGCGATGGTACGCGAGTTCGCCGACACGGTCGTCGCGCCGCAGGCGTACGAGGCGGATCGCACGCACACGCTCTCCATGGACGTCGTGCGGCAGATGGGGGAGCTCGGTCTCTTCGGACTCCCCTTCCCCGAGGAGTACGGCGGGCAGGGCGGTGACTACACGGCGCTCGGCCTCGCCATCGAGGCTCTGGGACGGGTCGACCAGTCGATCGCGATCACCCTCGAGGCCGGGGTGAGCCTCGGGGCGATGCCCGTCTTCCGCTTCGGCACCGAGGAGCAGAAGCGCGAGCTGCTGCCGGATCTCCTCGCCGGTCGTGCCCTCGCCGGGTTCGGGCTCACCGAGCCCGAGGCCGGGAGCGACGCCGGGGCGACGCGCACGACGGCGCGGCTCGACGGCGACGAGTGGGTGATCGACGGCTCCAAGCAGTTCATCACCAACTCGGGCACTCCGATCACCCGTTTCGTCACGGTCACCGCGGTCACCGGCCAGAGCGAGGGACGCAAGGAGATCTCGACGATCATCGTCCCGAACGGTACGCCGGGATTCACGGTCGAGCCGCCCTACGACAAGGTGGGGTGGAACGCGTCGGACACCCATCCGCTGACGTTCGACGGAGCGCGGGTGCCGGCGGGCAATCTCCTCGGCGAGCGGGGGAGCGGGTTCCGCAACTTCCTCAGCATCCTGGACGAGGGCCGCATCGCGATCGCCGCCCTGTCGACCGGCGCGGCGGAGGGGTGCCTGGAGGCGGCGGTCGAGTACGCCAGGAGCCGCACCATCTTCGGCAGCCCCCTCAGCACGCGGCAGAACGCCCAGTTCACGCTGGCGCGGATGAGGGCGCGCGTGCATACCGCACGGCTCGCCTGGCTCCACGCTGCACGCCTGCGTGACGCGGGAGAGGCGTTCGCCGAGCAGGCGGCCATCGCGAAGCTCGTCGCGGGCGAGGCCGCGATGGACAACGCCCGCGATGCGACGCAGATCTTCGGTGGCAACGGCTTCATGAACGAATTCCCGGTGGCGCGCCACTACCGTGACTCCAAGATCCTCGAGATCGGCGAGGGGACCACCGAGGTCCAGCTCCTCGTGATCGCCAGGGCGCTCGGACTCGCCCGGTAGCGTGGAGGCATGACCATGCGCGAGGTCGTGCAGCGCGGCCTGTACTACGAGGAGTTCGAGACCGACGTCCGGTACGTGCACCGCCCCGGTCGCACGGCTACGGAGGCGGACAACGTCCTCTTCACGACGCTGACGATGAACACCCAGGCGCTGCATCTGGACGCGGCGTTCGCGGATGCCCAGGAGCCTTTCCACGCGCGCCTCATGAACTCCATGTGGACGCTGTCGACGATGGTGGGCTCCTCGGTCGCCCAGCTCACGCAGGGGACGCTGGTGGCGCAGCTCGGCCTCGGCGACATCGCCTTCCCGCATCCGCTGTTCGCCGGGGACACGCTCACGACCGAGAGCGTCGTCGTCGACAAGCGGCTCTCGTCGTCCCGTCCCGGCCAGGGCGTCGTGCAGATCGCGCACACCGGACGCAATCAGGACGGCACGGTGGTCGCGACGGCCGTCCGGACGGTGCTGGTGCGCTGCCGGCCGGAGGAGGACGCCGCATGACCTTCGAACTCGGCCCTGCCCTGCTGTTCTGCCCGGCGGACCGCCCGGAACGCTTCGCGAAGGCCCAGGAGCGGGCGGATGCCGTGATCCTCGATCTGGAGGACGCCGTGTTGCCGGAGGCGAAGAGCGAGGCCCGCGAGAACATCGTCGCCGCGGACCTCGACCCCGCGCGCGTCATCGTACGGGTGAATGCGCCGGACTCCGCGGCGTTCGCGGACGACCTCAAGGCCCTGGCTCGCTCGCCGTTCCGGACCGTGATGGTGGCGAAGACGGAGAGCGCGGAGGGCCTGGACGCCTTCGACGCGGGCTTCACCCTCCTCGCGCTGTGCGAGACGGCGCGCGGAATCCATGCGGCGCCCGAGATCGCCGCGCACCCGGCGGTCGCCGGACTGATGTGGGGCGCGGAGGATCTGGTGGCCTCCCTCGGCGGCACCTCGTCCCGCAACACGGAGGGCGGCTACCGCGACATCGCGCGCTACGCCCGCTCCCGGGTGCTCCTGGAGGCCGGTGCGCACGGCAAGGCGGCGATCGACGCGGTGCACGTCGACATCGGCGATACCGCGGGGCTGGAGCGGGAGGCGAACGATGCGGCGGCGTCGGGGTTCCGCGCGACGGCATGCATCCATCCGAGTCAGGTCGCGGTCATCCGGGCGGCATATGCCCCGGACGCCGAGACCGTGGCATGGGCGCGCGAGGTGCTCGCCGCTGCGGCGCAGGAGCGCGGTGTGTTTCGCTTCCGGGGGCGCATGGTGGACGAGCCCGTCCTGCGCCACGCGCGCGCCGTGGTCTCCCGCGCCGGCTGACCGTCCCGTCAGAGGACGGGCGTCTCCTCGAGCAGTCGGAGGTAGCCGGGTGCCGCGACGAACCGGTGCGCGGAGCCGTTGCGCAGCACCTCGCCGTCCCGGGGGAGCGTACCGCCGGAGACATGGTCGATGACGGCGCGGATGACTCCGCCGTGGGTCACCACGAGCACCGACTCCGCCTGCGGCGCCGACCTCCGCCGGGCGTCGCGCGCGATGCGGTGGAGCGCCGCGATGGCGCGGACGCCGACCTCGTGCAGCGATTCCGCGCCGGGGACCTCCGCGTGCCAGTCGCCGTAGGTCGAGATGTAGTCGGGGACGAGCATGCCCTCGCCCTCGCCGAACTCCCGCTCCCGGATGTCGGGGACCACGCCGGCGATCTCCAAGCCCAGGCGCTCCGCGATGATGCCGGCGGTCTCGCTCGCCCGCACGAGCGGGCTCGTGTAGACGGCATGGTGCGTCGTGCCGGCGAGTTTCTCTGCCGCCCACCGCGCGTCCTCGCGGCCCGTCTCGTTCAACGGGATGTCGGTCGACCCCTGGATGCGGCGGGCGAGGTTCCAGTCGGTCTGACCGTGGCGGATGAGGGTGAGATAGGTCACGACAGCATCTCCTGCAGGGCGGGGAGCACGTCGCTGGTGCCGGCGGCGATGGTGACATCGGCCCAGGCGTCCGCGCGGGTCGGCTCGCGATTGACGATGATCAGAGGGATGCCGCGTCGACGCGCCCGGTTCACGAGGCGCACGCCGGAGTTCACGACGAGAGAGGAGCCGGCCACGATGAGCGCGTCGCTGGAGCGCAGCAACGATTCGGCGGCACGGAAGCGATCCTGCGGCACATACTCTCCGAAGAACACCACGTCGGGTTTGAGCATGCCCGCGCACACGGTGCAGGTCGGGACCACGAAGCCCTCGGTGCTCTCCGGGAGCACGTCGCCGTCCGGGGCCAGCGCCACGTTCTCCGGGACGGTGATCCAGGGGTTGCGCTCCTCGATCTGCGCGGCGATGTCACGACGGTCGAACACCTGACCACAGTGCAGGCAGAGCACGCGGCGCATGGTCCCATGCACCTCGATGACGTGCGAGCTGCCCGCGCGGAGGTGCAGTCCGTCGACGTTCTGGGTGATGACACCCGAGGCCACGCCCCTGGACTCCATCTCCGCGAGGGCGCGGTGGCCGGGATTCGGGGCGGCCTGCGCGAACGCCCGCCAGCCGAGGTGGCCGCCGACCCAGTAGCGGCGCCGGGCGGCCTCGTCGCCGAGGTAGGTCTGGATCGTCATGGGGTCGCTGCGGGTGCGCGCCCCCTCGCCGCGGTAGGCGGGAATGCCGGAGTCGGTCGAGATCCCGGCGCCGGTGAGAAGGGCGATCCGCTTGCCGCGCAGCAGGTCGGCGGCGTGGGAGAGCTCAGCCGACGGCTCAGCGGTGTTCGTCACGCTCACAGGACCTCCTCGATCGAGTCTACGGGGCGCGGGGTGGACGAGAACCGGGATGGCAGAGTGGAGCGGTGTACCTCCAGCATGTGACCGACATCGACGACCCGCGGCTGGACGACTACCGCGGCCTCACCGACACCGCCCTCCGCGCCGTCCGCGAGCCCGCGGAGGGACTCTACATCGCCGAGACCACCAAGGTGATCGAGCGCGCGCTGGCCGCCGGGCACGAACCCCGATCGGTGCTGGCCTCGGCCCGGCGCGTCGACGAGGTGCGGCGCATCCTGGGGGAGCGCGCCGTTCCGGTGCTCGTGGTCCCGGACGAGGTCGCGGAACAGGTCACCGGCTATCAGGTCCACCGCGGAGCCCTCGCCGCCATGCGCCGTCCGTCTCTGGCGCCGGTCGCCGACGTGGTGCGCGACGCGCGGCTGGTGCTGGTGCTGGAGAACCTGGGCGATCACACCAACGTCGGCGCCGCCTTCCGCGCCGCCGCCGGCCTGGGGGCGGATGCGGTGCTCGTGTCGGCGCGCTGTGCCGACCCGCTCTACCGTCGCAGCGTCCGGGTGAGCATGGGCACGGTGTTCCAGGTGCCCTGGACCCGGATCGACGAGTGGTCGTCGGCGGTCTCGGATCTCCGTGAGCAGGGCTTCGACATCGCTGCCCTCGCACTCAGTGACACAGCCGTGGATCTCCGGATGTATGCCGCACAGCGGCCCGAGAAGGTGGCGCTGCTCTTCGGAGCCGAAGGCGACGGTCTCACGCGGACCGCGCTCGACAGCGCGGACACCGTGGTCACCATTCCGATGGCCGGCGGCGTGGATTCGCTCAACGTCGCCTCGGCCGCCGCCGTGGCGCTGTGGGCACTCGCTCCCGCGGAGTGAGAGTGCGCGTCACTCCTTGCCGGGGAGGATGACCGGGGAGGGCTCGGGGCGCTTGGCAGCGATGTGGTCGCCGGACGACTGGTGGCGCAGCCGGCGGAGCACCCAGGGCACGAGGTGCTCCCGGGCCCAGCCGAGGTCTTCGCTGCGGGCGGCACGCCAGGTCCGCAGCGGCAGCGGCTCGGGCTGCATGGCCTCGAGGTCGTTCGGAACGTTGAGGGCGCGGAGCACCATCCGCGCGACCTCGTGGTGGCCGAGCGCGTTGTAGTGCAGGCGATCGTCGTCGAAGAATCGCGCATCCTGCACGACCTTCAGTGCCCACTGGTCCGCGACGATGCAGTCGTGGCGCTCCGCGATCGCGCGGACGTTCTCGTTGTAGATCGCGACTTTGCCGCGGAAGGGACGGAACACCGGCGTGAACCCCGTGTCGATGCCGGTGAACACGACCACGGCCGCGCCGGTGGACGACAGGCGCGCCACCGCGTCCTCCAGCTGCGCGGCGATGGCATCCGGATCGGTGCCGGGGCGGATGACGTCGTTGCCGCCCGCGCAGATCGAGATGAGGTCGGGGCGCAGCGCGACGGCGGGCTCCACCTGATCGGCGACGATCTGCGCGATGAGCTTCCCCCGGACGGCGAGGTTGGCATAGGCGAAGTCGTCAACCTGCTGGGCGAGCACCTCGGCGACGCGATCGGCCCAGCCGCGGTGACCCCCGGGGGCCGCCGGGTCCGGGTCGCCGATGCCCTCGGTGAACGAGTCGCCGATCGCGACGAACCGGCGCCACGGGTGCGGAGTCTCGTTCGCGACGTACGGGGTCCTGGTCGATTCCTGATCGCTCATCCGGCTCTCCTTCGCGAAGGCGTGCGCGCACGATGGTGACCGCCGCGCAGTGACCGAGCCTACCCGTGCCGGTGCCTTCGAGGGGGGACGCGCGCGGCACCCCCGCGGATGCCGCGGTGTCGGTGGGAGCGATTATCGTGGAGTCGATGCTCTCTCCGTCCTTCCCTCAGCGCGCCCCGTGGGGAACGGCGAACAAGCTGCGGGCATGGCAGCAGGAGGCTCTGGACGCGTACTTCCAGGCCGACCAGCGTGACTTCCTCGTGGCCGCCACACCGGGCGCCGGCAAGACCACGTTCGCGCTCACCCTTGCGGTCGAGCTCATGCGCATGGGCGAGGTGAACCGGGTCATCGTCGTGGCACCCACGGAGCACCTGAAGACCCAGTGGGCCGACGCCGCCGCCCGCGTCCACATCCGGCTCGACCCGCGCTTCCGCAACAGCGACTGGGCACCGGCGCGGCACTATCACGGCGTCGTGGTCACGTATGCGCAGGTCGCCGCGAAGTCGTCGGTGCACCGTCACCTGACGGAGGACGCGAAGACCCTGGTCATCCTCGATGAGGTGCACCACGGCGGCGACGCCTTGAGCTGGGGCGACGCGATCCGCGATGCTTACGGACCTGCGAAACGCCGACTGCTGCTCTCGGGGACCCCGTTCCGGAGCGACACCGCACCGATCCCGTTCGTGGAGTACCTCCCGGACGAGACCGGAGCCCGGGTCTCCAGCACCGACTACGCCTACGGGTACGGCCGCGCTCTCGCGGACGGCGTCGTCCGTCCCGTGCTCTTCCACATGTATGCCGGGAAGATGCGGTGGCGGACGAGTGCCGGCGACGAACTCGAGACCCATCTGGGACAGGACAACACGAAGGACGTCACCTCGCAGGCCTGGCGAACGGCCCTCGACCCCGAGGGCGACTGGATGCCTGCTGTGCTCTCCGCGGCGGATCGCCGTCTGACCGAGATCCGGCACCACATCCCCGATGCCGGCGGACTCGTGCTGGCGACGGATCAGACCGTCGCCCGGGCCTACGCCAAGATCCTGCACAGCATCACCCGCGAGCAGCCGACGATCGTGCTGTCCGACGACGCCACCGCCTCCGAGCGTATCGAGAAGTTCTCGGAGGGCACCGCCCGGTGGATGGTCGCGGTGCGCATGGTCTCGGAGGGCGTCGACGTGCCGCGGCTCGCGGTGGGCGTGTACGCGACGTCGTCGTCCACCCCGCTGTTCTTCGCTCAGGCCATCGGCCGCTTCGTGCGGGCGCGTCGTCGAGGCGAGGCGGCGAGCGTCTTCCTCCCGCACGTCCCCGTGCTGATGAAGCTCGCGAACGAGATGGAGAAGCAGCGCGATCACGCGCTCGACCGTCAGTCGAAGGACGACGACCGCCTCGAGGACTCGCTGCTGGAGAGCGCGAACCGCGAGGACGAGGCCTCCGACGCGCTGACCCAGGAGTTCAGCTACCAGGCGATCTCCTCCGTCGCCCACTTCGACCGCATGGTGTTCGACGGGAAGGAGTTCGGCCAGCTCGCCGAGCCGAACACGCCCGAGGAGGAGGAGTTCATCGGCTTCCCCGGTCTGCTCGAGCCCGAGCACGTGCACGAGCTCTTGATGCAGCGGCAGGCCCGCCAGTCCCGGCACCGCGAGGTCCGGGAAGCCCAGGCCGACCCGACGCAGACGACGACACTGCCGGCGCCGCTGCATCGGACACTGCGCGAGCAGCGCCAGCTGCTGAACAGCCTGGTGGGCCTCTACGCCCGGCAGTCGGGCCAGCCGCACGGCGCCGTGCATGCCGAGCTCCGTCGTATCTGCGGCGGTCCGGCGGTGGCGCAGGCGACCGTGACGCAGCTGCAGTCCCGCATCGAGGTGCTGCGCAAGCGCGTCCGCTCCTGAGCACTTTCCGGTCGCTGCTTCGGATCCCCGAAATGCTGGCAATCCGTGCCAGGACGCGGCCGGGGCGGCACCGCGCGGATAGCGTGGAACGGTTGCCCGGATGCCGGGCACCGTGACACCTGGAGGTTCCATGACAGCCCCTGCCGCAGCCGATTCCACGGCCGCCGATCGACGGCGCTGGGCTCGCTATCTCGTCGAGGAACGGGCGGAGGGCGCCGTCTATCAGCGCCTCGCGGCCCGCCGGTCGGGGGAGGAGCGGGCGATCCTGCTCGGGCTCGCCGAGGCCGAGCGCCGCCACGAGAAGCACTGGCTCGACCTGCTGGGCGGCGAACCGACGCGCCTGCCGCGGGCCGGGGTCCGTTCCCGCCTCCTGGGGTGGATGGCCGGCCGTTTCGGCTCGATCTTCGTCCTCGCCCTCGCCCAGAGCGCCGAGGCCCGCTCTCCTTACGACGCCGAGCGCTGGGCCACCCCGGCCATGCGCGCCGACGAGAAGGTCCACCACGAGGTCGTCCGCGGTCTCGCCGCGCGCGGCCGCCGGCGCCTCTCCGGCTCCTTCCGCGCGGCCGTCTTCGGGGCGAACGACGGTCTCGTAAGCAACCTCGCCCTCGTGCTCGGCATCGGCGCCACCGGCGTGAGCTCGGGTTTCGTCCTGTTCAGCGGCATCGCGGGTCTCCTCGCGGGCGCACTGTCGATGGGCGCGGGGGAGTTCGTGTCCGTGCGGTCGCAGCGGGAGCTCCTCACGGCCACCGAGGCGAACGAGGATGCCGCGGCGGCCGCGGCCGACCTCGACATCGACGAGAACGAGCTCGCGCTCGTGTACCGCGCCCGCGGCATGGATCAGGGCGAGTCGCTGGCCCGGGCCCGTCGCATCGTCCAGGCGGCCCAGGAAGGCGTCCGGCGTGCGGCTACGGGGCCGGTGGCCGTCCAGGGCGGCGACGCCCACGAGGTCGTCGGCAACGACTGGACGGCGGCCATCTCCAGCTTCCTCCTCTTCGCCTCCGGCGCGATCGTGCCCGTCCTGCCCTGGATCTTCGGCATGGAGGGCACCGCGGCGATCGTGCTCGCGCTCGTGCTGGTCGGCGTCGCGCTGCTCAGCACCGGTGCGATGGTCGGCGTCCTCTCCGGAGGACCGCCGCTCCGGCGGGCCCTGCGGCAGCTCGCCATCGGGTTCGGCGCGGCGGCGGTGACCTACGCGCTGGGTCTGCTCTTCGGCGTCGGCGCGGTGTGACGGTCCTGCGGTCCCGCTCGCGCGGGACCGCAGCGCACCGCCATGACCGCACCGGAAACCACGAAGGCCCCGGATCCGGGGCCTTCGCTCTCTGTGCGCGGAGGGGGACTTGAACCCCCACGCCCTATCGGGCACTAGCACCTCAAGCTAGCGCGTCTACCATTCCGCCACCCGCGCAGGTGTTGGATTTGATCGTTGCCGACCGAAGAATGAGATTAGCACGTTCTCGGAGGCGTCTCGAACCGAGCGTGACGCCCGGGCGTGGCACGCGGTTTCGATAGCCTGAGTCCATGACCGATTCCTCCCTGCCGGAGGTCGCCCGCGTCGCGAGCGACCTCATCCGCATCGACACCTCCAACTACGGCGGCGGCAACGCGAAAGGGGAGCGGGAGGCGGCCGAGTACGTCGGGGCGTACCTGGAGGAGCTGGGACTCGAGGTCGAGTACTACGAGCCCATCCCGCGGCGCACGAACGTCATGGCGCGGGTCCCGGGCCGCGACCGCACCAAGCCGGCTCTCGTCGTGCACGGCCACCTGGACGTCGTGCCCGCGGTCGCCGAGGACTGGACGGTGGATCCGTTCGCCGGCACCGTGCAGGACGGCATGCTGTGGGGTCGCGGCGCGGTCGACATGAAGAACATGGACGCGATGATCCTCACCGCCGTGGCCGACATCCTGCGCGCGGGGGAGCAGCCGGAGCGCGACCTCGTCCTGGCGTTCTTCGCCGATGAGGAGAACGGCGGGGTCGAGGGCTCCGCGCTCGTCGTGAAGGACCGGCCGCAGTGGTTCGCCGGGGCGACGGCCGCGATCAGCGAGGTCGGCGGCTACTCCATCTCGGTGGACGACCGTCGGGCGTACCTGCTGCAGGTGGGCGAGAAGGCGCTGATCTGGATCCGCCTCGTCGCCACCGGCCGGGCGGGGCACGGCAGCCGCCTGCACGAGGACAACGCCGTCACGAAGCTCGCCGAGGCCGTCGCCGCCATCGGCCGCACGCGGTGGCCGGTCCGGCTCACGCCGACGACGGAGGCGCTGCTCGAGGGCCTGAGCGCGCTGAGCGGCCGGAGCGCCGACGACCCCGACGCCCTCGCCACCGCGGCCGGCCCGGCTGAGGCCTTCCTGCGGTCGACGTTCCGCACGACGACCAACCCGACGGCTCTCACCGCCGGCTACAAGCACAACGTCATCCCGGAGCGCGCCGAGGCGCTGATCGACGTCCGCGTGATCCCGGGGACCGAGGACGACGTGCTCGCGGAGCTCCAGCGCATCGTGGGTGACGACATCCGGATCGAGACCGTGGTCCGTGACATCGGCATGGAGACGCCGTTCACAGGGGAGCTCGTCGAGGCGATGGTGGCGGCGCTGGGGCGGCACGACCCCGGTGTCCCCGTCATCCCGTACCTCCTGGGCGCGGGAACCGACAACAAGGCGCTGGCCACGCTCGGCATCACCGGCTACGGCTTCGCCCCGCTGCGCCTGCCGGCCGATCTCGACTTCACCGGGATGTTCCACGGAGTCGACGAGCGGGTGCCCGTAGACTCACTTGTCTTCGGTCAGCGGGTGCTGGCCGATCTGCTGCGCACGTACTGAGCGGCGTCAACGCGCTCCGTGCCGCCCCGAAAGACGAAGGCCTCTCCATGCACCTGCTCGAAGCACTGATCCTGGGAATCGTCCAGGGTCTCACCGAGTTCCTGCCGATCTCCTCCAGCGCCCATCTGCGGGTCGTGGGGACGTTCCTGCCCTCCGGGGAGGACCCGGGCGCGGCGTTCACCGCCATCACGCAGATCGGCACGGAGGCCGCCGTCGTCGTGTTCTTCTGGCGCGACATCGTCCGCATCATCTCCCAGTGGCTCCGGTCCCTCGCCGGAAAGGTGCCGCGGAACGACCCGGACGCGCGCATGGGGTGGCTCATCATCATCGGCAGCATCCCGATCGTGCTGCTCGGACTCCTGTTCCAGGACCAGATCGAGACCGTCTTCCGCTCGCTCTGGATCGTGGCGATCATGCTCATCGTGTTCGGCATCCTCCTGGGCATCGCCGACCACGTCGGAGCCAAGCGCCGCACGCTCGACGATCTGACCTACCCGCACGGCATCGCCTTCGGACTCGCCCAGGCACTCGCCCTCATCCCCGGGGTCTCGCGGTCCGGCGGCACGATCACCATGGGGCTGTTCCTCGGCTACGAGCGCGCCGCCGCCGCCCGCTACGCGTTCCTGCTGGCGATCCCGGCCGTGTTCGGCAGCGGCTTCTACCAGCTGTTCAAGAGCTGGGGCGAGCCGTCCTTCTTCTCGCTCGGCGACACGATGGCCGCGACAGGGGTCGCCTTCGTCGTCGCGCTCGGCGTGATCGCGTTCTTCATGAACTGGATCTCGAAGCGCAGCTTCCTGCCGTTCGTGATCTACCGGATCCTGCTCGGCGGCGTGCTGCTCGTGCTGCTCGCGATGGGCGTGATCCCGGCCTCGGCCTGAGCCGGACGCCTGATCAGCGCTTGCGGTCGCCGCGGCCGTCGTCGCGGCGCCGCAGGTAGCGCTCGAAGGCCTGGGCGATCGCGTCTCCCGACGCATCGGGGGAGTCCCATGTGTCCCGCGTGCGCTCCAGCTGCCGGATGTACTCCGCCATGTCCTCGTCCTCGGATGCGGCGGCATCGATCGACGCCTCCCAGGCCGCGGCTTCCGTGCGGAGGTGCCGGCGGTCGACATCCACCCCGGTCAGCTCCTCGAGACGGTCGAGGAGGGCCAGGGTGACCTTCGGCGAAGGGGCGGCGGAGGCGACGTAGTGCGGGACGCTCGCCCAGAGGCTCACGGAGGGGATGCCCGCGTTCTCGGCGAAGTGCTCGAGAACGGTGAGGATGCCGACCGGGCCCTCGTACACCGACCGCTCCAGCGCATGCGCCTCCCGGACCTGCTCGTTCTGGCTCGACGCGAAGATCGAGATCGGGCGAGTGTGCGGCACGTCGGAGAGCATGGCGCCGAGGGTCACGAAGCCGGTGATGTCGTCGCGCAGGGCGACGTCGATGAACTCGGACGCGAACGCCTGCCAGGTGCGCGCGGGCTCGGCGCCGGTGAGGAGCCAGAACTCCGGGCCGGGTCCGGGCTCGCGCGGACGCCACAGCCCCGCCTCCGGCCACGTCATCTGACGGCGGCCCTCGGCGTCGAGCCGGGTGGCGGGTCGCGTGTACTGGTAGTCGAAGTAGAGTTCCGGGTCGACCGAGTGCACGAGGTCGTAGCCGCCCGCCGCCTGCAGCGCGCCGACGGCTCCGGTCGCGGCCTCACCGGCGTCGTTCCAGCCGTCGAAGGCGGCGATGATGATGCGCGAACCGAGAACGTCCATGCCGTGCTCCCTTCGAGGTCGTGGCTCCGTCCCCCCAGGCTAGCCCGCGTCGAGGGGATGTGGGCGGGCCCGGCTAGCATGGGTTCAGTGAGCAACAAGCCCCGCGCGGTCCTCTGGGACATGGATGGAACACTCGTCGACACCGAGCCGTACTGGATGGCGGCCGAGACCGCACTGGTGGAGTCGTTCGGCGGTACGTGGTCCCATGAGGACGCCCTGCAGCTCGTGGGCAGCGGCCTCATCGACAGCGCGATCATCCTCCAGGGCGCGGGGGTCGACATGGCCCCCGAGGCGATCGTCTCCCACCTCACGACGGCCGTGCAGGAGTCGCTGCGGGCCCAGGGCGTCCCCTTCCGGCCGGGCGCCCAGGAGCTTCTCCGCGATCTCCGTGCCGCCGGTATCCCGACCGGTCTGGTGACGATGTCGCTGCGCCGGATGGCTCTCGACGTGGTCGGGCTGATCGAGTTCGAGGCCTTCGACATCGTCGTGGCCGGAGATGACGTCGACAACCCCAAGCCGCACCCGGAGCCGTACCTCCAGGCCGCCGCGCTCCTCGACGTCGACATCGCCGAGGTCGTGGTCATCGAGGATTCCCCGACCGGTCTCCGCGCGGGCCTCGCCTCCGGCGCTCTGACGCTCGGCGTGCCCCACATCGTCCCGCTCGACGGCCTCGGCGCCCACGAGCTGTGGCCGACCCTCGACGGCCGCGGTGCCGCCGACCTCGTGGAGCTCTTCGGCTCCCGCGCTGCGATCACGGAGGCCACCCGATGACGACCACGTCCGCCCCGCGCCCCAGCGGCCCCTTCCGGGAGGGCGACCGCGTACAGCTCACCGGCCCGAAGGGTCGCCTGCACACCGTGACGCTCCGCGAGGACGGCGAGCTGCACACGCACCACGGGGTCCTCCGGCACCGCGACCTCATCGGGCTCCCTGATGGCTCGGTCGTGGCGAACAGCTCCGGGCACGAGTACCTGGCGCTGCGGCCGCTGCTGCGGGACTTCGCGATGTCGATGCCCCGCGGTGCCGCGATCGTGTACCCGAAGGACGCGGCGCAGATCGTCATGCAGGCCGACATCTTCCCGGGCGCCACCGTCGTCGAGGCCGGTGTCGGGTCCGGTGCTCTGTCGCTCTCGCTCCTCCGGGCCGTGGGCTCCACGGGGCGCCTGCTCTCCTTCGAGCGCCGCGAGGACTTCGCCGAGGTCGCCCAGGCCAATGTGGAGACCTTCTTCGGGGAGCGCCCCGACTCCTGGCGCGTCGTCGTCGGAGACCTCGTCGCCGCGCTGCCCGTGGAAGTCGAGCCCGGCACCGTCGACCGGGTGGTGCTCGACATGCTCGCGCCCTGGGAGTGCATCGAGGCGGTCGCGGAGGCGCTGACCCCCGGCGGTGTCGTGCTCTGCTACATCGCCACCGCCACGCAGCTCTCCCGCGTCGCCGAGTTCATCCGCGGCACCGGGCTCTTCACCGACCCCGAGGCGTCGGAGACCATGGTCCGCGGGTGGCACGTGGAGGGGCTGGCTGTCCGGCCGGACCACCGCATGGTCGCGCACACGGGGTTCCTCCTCACGGCTCGCCGGCTCGCCCCGGGTGCCGTGGCCCCGTCTGTGAAGCGTCGGGCCTCGAAGAGCAGCTACAGCGACGAGGACGTCGAGCTGTGGACGCCGGGCGCGGTGGGCGATCGCGAGATCACGGACAAGAACCTCCGCAAGCGCGCGCGAGAGGCCGGGAAGGCGGCTGAGGGCGCGCGGCTGGCGGCGGCATCGCGCGAATCCGAGCACACGACGGAATAGACTGGAGCGCGTGCGTAAAACGTCCGCCGTTCTGGCCTCCCTCAGCCTCGCCGCCCTCGCTCTGACGGGGTGCAGCGTGACCTCTTCGTCCGCCGACGCCTCGTGCGATCGTGGCGGACACGCCAACGGCATCGACAGCGCCGTCACCGTCTCCGGTGAGGTCGGCTCCGAGCCGGACGTCGAGATCTTCGCGCCGGTGCGCCTCACGGAGACGTCCTATGCGGACGTCGTCACGGGGGACGGCCGTGCACTCGTCGACGACGCCCAGCCGCTCGTCGCCCAGATCTCCATCTACGACGGGGCGACCGGCAAGCAGGTTTTCGCGACCACGTACGACGAGGACACCACGCGCGCCTCGACCATCGGGTCCTGGGCCGCGCAGTCTCCCGGAATCGCCGATGTCCTGGAGTGCGCGACCGGCGGCAGCCGCATCGTGGCGGGTCTGACCCCCGAGGACTTCGGGGAGGCGAATCTCGGCGGCTTCGGCATGGGCCAGGACGACATCGCGGTGTTCGTCATCGACGTCGTCGACGCGTTCCTCCCGAAGGCCGAGGGCACGCTGCAGTTCAACGACGCGCAGGGCATGCCGACCGTCGTGCGCGCCGACGACGGCACTCCCGGCATCATCATCCCCGACAGCGCCGCCCCGGACGAGCAGGTCGTCCAGACGCTGATCCGCGGCGACGGCGAGGAGCTGACGGAGGAGCAGACGCCGCTCGTGCACTTCACCGCGGTGAACTGGGACGACAAGACCGTCGTACAGAGCACCTGGGGCCAGTCCGCCACCGACGGCATCCGACAGATCGCCGCGCCGGTCGCGGATGCGCTGGTCGGGAAGCCGGTCGGCTCGCAGGTCCTCGTCGTGCTCCCCAAGACCGAGAGCTCCCCGGCCATGGCCGTCGTGGTCGACATCCTCGGCGTGTCCCCGGTCGCCGCACCCTGATGGCCGCCCGGATCCCTGCCGAAGAGCGCCTGACGAATCTCGTCGTGGCGCTGATGGCCACGGAGATCGGGCTCACCAAGCAGCAGATCCTCGACAACGTCTCCGGCTACCGCCAGCGCGCCGACGCGGGGACGCGGTCGGATGCGCTCGAGAAGATGTTCGAGCGGGACAAGGACGAGCTCCGCTCGCTGGGTGTCCCCATCGAGACCATCGGCGACGCGGCGGACCCGAACGACCTCCGTGAGGCGAGGTATCGCATTCCGCAGGCGGAATACGATCTGCCAGGGGACATCGAATTCTCGCCTGCCGAGTTGGCCGTGCTCCGCCTCGCGGGCAGCGTCTGGAGTGCGGAGTCGGTCTCGGGAGACGCACAGTCCGGTGTCCGCAAGATCCGGGCCCTCGGCATCGACGGCGACGAACCGATCATCGGCTTCGCGCCGCGGATCACCGCCCGCGACCCCGCGTTCGCCCCGCTGCAGGACGCGATCGAACGCAGCAGGGTGGTGTCCTTCGACTACGTGAAGCCGGGCGAGGACGCTCCTCGACGGCGTCGGATCCGGCCCCTCGCCCTCGTGGACTACGAAGCGCGCTGGCACGTGTACGGCGTCGACGTCGACATCGACGAGGACCGGACGTTCCTGTTGAGCCGCATCGTCGGCGACGTCGTCGTCAGCACGAGTACCTTCGACCCCGCGTTGCGCGAAGGGGCGGGGGAGCGGGCTCTGCGAGGTCTGGAGCGCGTCGCCGCGGAGAACTCGGCACTCCTGGAGGTGACGCCCGGCACTGAGGCCGCGTTGCGGCTCGGGCGGCGGGCGACGCCCGCGGCGCAGGGTATCCACGTCCCCTTCGTCGATCTGCACATCTTCGCGGACGAGCTCGCGTCCTACGGTCCCGAGGTCCGCGTCGTCGAGCCCGCACGACTCCGCGATGCCGTGATCGGCCGCCTGCGCGCGGTGGTCGAAGCCCACACCGATGCGGAGGTGTCCGCATGAGCGCGGCTCCGAAGCCTCTCCTCGCCGCGGAGCGCGTGCGTCTCTACCTGACGCTCGTCCCGTACCTGCTCGAGCACGGACAGGTTTCGCTCGCCGAGGCCGCCGAGGAGTTCGGCGTGACCCCGCGGGAGATGCGGGCCATGGTCGAGAAGCTGACGGTCATCGGCCTGCCGGGCGAAGCGGGCTACTGGCAGCAGCCGCAGGAGATGTTCGACATCAACTGGGATCTCCTCGACCTCGAGGACGTCATCGAGATCACGAACGACGTGGCCCTCCGCCGCGTGCCGCGCTTCACCGCACGAGAGGCGGCAGCCCTGCTCGCCGGTCTGCAGATGGTCGCCGCCGTCCCGGCCGTATCCGACTCCGGCCTCGTCGCCGGCCTCATCTCGAAGCTCTCGCGCGGAGCCGCCGATGCGCCGGCCGACGTCGTCGTCGCCCCGACCGCAGTGGACGAAGTGCGCGAGGTCGTCGCCCGCGGCCTGCAGAACGGGGTGGCCGTGTCGTTCACGTACCAGGCTCCCGATGCCGAGCCCACCACGCGCACTGTGGATCCCGTGCAGATCCTCATCACGAACGGACAGTGGTACCTACAGGGCTGGTGCCACATGCGCGAGGCGATGCGCACATTCCACCTCGATCGCGTCAGCGCGCCCACCCTCACCGACATCCCCAGCACGCACGGCGGCGACCGGGTGCCGGAGGCGTTCGCCGGGCTGGAGGAGGAAAGGGAGGTCACCGTCCGCGTCCCGGAGCGCCTCGCTCCGCTGCTCGGCGGTTTCGTGCCCACGGAGACGCTCCGCGCCGGCGACGGGATGGTGACGACGCAGCTCCACCTCGCGGACCCCCGCGGCATCAAACGGCTCGCGGCCCGTTTCGGCGGTGCGATGGAGGTCACGGATCCGGGGATCGCGCGGACCGCCACCCGGGAGTGGGCTGCCGCCGGACTCGCGCTCTACCACCGACCTGACGCCGAGGTTTGATCTGTAGACTGGGGCGGAAAGCCCCCCTACGACGGGATTGTCGATATGTTCGCTGGAATGCAAGGCTGGCACCTGCTCATCGTGCTGGCCGTTATCCTCCTCCTCTTCGGCGCTGCCAAGCTGCCGGCTCTCGCGAAGAGCATGGGCCAGTCGGCCCGCGTCTTCAAGGGTGAGATGAAGGCCATGAAGGAAGAAGACGCGGTTCGTGCCGAGTCGGCTCCCGCGGAGCCGACGACGGTGAAGGACTCGGGCACCGACCCTGAGACTCCGCCTCGCGCCTGACCGGCCGTGGCAGCCATCGAACCGACCGTGATGCCGACGGCGGATCGGGATCGGCGGATGTCGCTGGGCGCACATCTCGTCGAACTGCGCAAGCGCCTCATGTATGCGGCGATCGCTCTGGTCGTCGGCATGGTCGTGGCGTTCATCATCGCGGACCCGGTCATCCACTTCATCACCGGTCCCATCCGCATCATCTCGGAACAGCGAGGTGATGACTTCAGCGCCCTGAACTTCGCGACAGTGACGTCCGCGTTCGACATGCGTATGCGCATCGCCTTCACGATCGGCCTGTTCCTCTCTGCACCCGTCTGGCTGTGGCAGATCTGGGCCTTCATCATGCCCGGCCTCACCCGCAAGGAGATCCGCTACACCGTCGGCTTCGTCGTCGCCGCGGTGCCGCTGTTCTTCGCGGGGTGCTATCTCGGGGTGCAGATCATGCCGCACGTCATCGAACTCATGTGGAGCTTCACGCCGGAGGGCGGCACCAACTTCTACTCCGCGCAGGAGTACTACGACTTCGTGTTCAAGCTGATGATCGTCATCGGCATCTCGTTCGTCCTCCCCGTCTTCCTCGTCGCGCTCAACCTCGCCGGCGTGATGTCGGGCCGCGCCATCCTCAAAGGGTGGCGGGTGGCGATCCTCATCGCGACGATCTTCGCCGCGCTGGCGACCCCGGCAGCGGATGTGGTGAGCATGCTCATGCTGGCCGGCATCCTCATCGTCCTCTTCTTCGCAGCGGCAGGACTCTCCCTCCTCTTCGACCGACGCAAGCGCAAGCGGGACACCGCCGCCGGACTCGTCCCGGACGCCACATGAGTTCGCCGTCCGAGCGGTACGCGCAGGCTCAGGAGAGCGCCGCGCACCCGGAGACGGCGGCGTTCGCCGCGCGCCAGCGCTTCCAGCTCGATCCGTTCCAGCTCGCCGGCTGCCACGCCCTGGAGAACGGACGCAGCGTTCTCGTGGCCGCCCCCACGGGTGCCGGGAAGACCATCGTGGGGGAGTTCGCCATCCACCTGGCGATGCAGACCGCGACGGACAAGGCGTTCTACACCACGCCGATGAAGGCGCTGTCCAACCAGAAGTTCCGCGAACTCGTCGATGTGTACGGTGCGGACGACGTCGGTCTGCTGACGGGCGACACCAACATCAACGGCAACGCACGCATCGTGGTCATGACCACCGAGGTCCTGCGGAACATGATCTATGCCGACTCCGCGGCTCTGCGCGACCTGCGCTACGTCGTGATGGACGAGGTGCACTATCTGGCCGACCGCTTCCGGGGTGCCGTGTGGGAAGAGGTCATCATCCACCTCCCGCCCCGCGTGCGCCTGGTCTCGCTGAGCGCGACGGTGTCGAACGCCGAGGAGTTCGGCGACTGGCTCGACACGGTTCGCGGTGACACCGAGGTCATCGTCTCCGAGATCCGTCCGGTGCCGTTGGAGCAGCACGTGCTCGTGCGCGACGACCTGCTGCCGCTCTTCGACGACCGTGCCGGCATCGCCACGGCGCAGGTGAACCAGGAGCTCATGCGCATCCGGTCGTTCACCGGCTCCACCTACGAGAGCAACCGTCAGGCGCAGTCGTATCGCAGCAACCGGCACGCCGGGCGGCAGGCCCCCCGACCGCCTCGGGGCGGGCGCCGCCCCGTGCGCGCGGCGAACGCGCGCCGGATCGAGCGCATGGACCGCCCGGACGTGGTCGAGCTGCTGGAGCGCTCGAACCTGCTCCCCGCCATCTTCTTCATCTTCAGCCGCGTGGGCTGCGACGCCGCGGTGCAGCAGGTACGGCGATCCGGGCTCCGCCTGACCTCGGCGGAGGAGCGGGCCGAGATCCGGGCCATCGTCGAGGAGCGCACGCGCACTCTGCAGGACGAGGATCTCGGGGTGCTGGGCTACTGGGAATGGCTGGACAACCTCGAACGGGGCGTGGCCGCCCATCACGCGGGCCTCCTGCCGGCCTTCAAAGAGGTCGTCGAGGAGCTGTTCCAGCGCAAGCTGCTCAAGGTCGTCTTCGCGACCGAGACGCTGGCCCTCGGCATCAACATGCCGGCGCGGACGGTGGTGCTCGAGAAGATGGAGAAGTTCAACGGAGAGGCTCGCGTCGCGATCACCTCCGGTGAGTACACACAGCTCACGGGCCGCGCCGGGCGCCGCGGCATCGACGTCGAGGGGCACGCGGTCGTGCAGTGGAGCGAGGGCATGGACCCACAGGCCGTCGCCGCCCTCGCGTCGCGGCGGACCTATCCGCTCAACTCCAGCTTCCGGCCGACGTACAACATGGCCGTCAACCTCATCGACCTGTTCGGCCAGGCGAGAGCCCGGGAGATCCTGGAGTCGTCGTTCGCCCAATTCCAGGCGGACCGCGCCGTGGTCGGGCTGGCCAGACAGGTGCGGGAGGCCGAGGAGTCGCTGGCCGGCTATCAGTCGGCGATGGCGTGCGAGCACGGCGACTTCCCGGAGTACGCCGCCATCCGCCGCGAGCTGAGCGACCTCGAGAAGAAGAACCGGCAGGACACCCAGGCCCCGCGCGCTGCTCGGGACAAGCGGATGAAGCGGATCCAGACGCTCCGCACGCGGATGCAGCGCCACCCCTGCCACCGCTGTCCTGACCGCGAGAAGCACGCCCGGTGGGCCGAGCGCTACTGGAAGCTCAAGCGCCAGACCGATCGCACGCGCCGTCAGATCGAGACCAGGACCGGCACGGTGGCCCGCGTCTTCGACCGTGTCGTCGAGGTGCTGGAGACACTGGACTACGTCCGTCGCGACGAGGACGGGATGCACCTGACCGACGCCGGGCGCACGATGCGGCGGATCTACGGTGAGCGCGACCTGCTCGTGGCCGAATCGCTGCGTCAAGGCCTCTGGAAGGGGCTGGACGCGCCGTCGCTGGCCGCGATGGCATGCTGCCTCGTGTACGAACCGCGCCGCGACGAAGCGAACGCGGGGGAGCGGGGCCTCCCGAGGGGCGCCTTCCGAGCGGCATACGAGAAGACGACCGCTCTCTGGGCCGAGCTCGACGACCTGGAGCAGGACCATCAGCTCCCGGGAAGCGAGCCGCTGGCCGCCGGGCTCGCGGGTGCGATGCACGCCTGGGCGCGCGGCGGGATGCTCGACCGCGTCCTCATCGATGCCGACATGGCGGCAGGCGACTTCGTGCGGTGGGCGAAGCAGACCATCGACCTCCTGGATCAGCTGTCCATCGTCGCGGAAGACGCCGCGCTCGCACGCACCGCCCGGGCTGCCCTCGACGGTGTGCGCCGTGGCATCGTCGCCTACTCCTCGATGTGAGATCCGCCCGCATGACCGAAGCCTCCGTCCGTCGACGCGCCCTCCTGCCCCTCTGGGCCGCCGTTCCCCTGGCCGGCCTGGCTGCGCTGCTCATGGACCTCACGTTCCCCGAGGCGGCGATCTGGATCCTGGCCTTCCCTGCCACCGCCCTGCTTCTGGTCGCGCTGATCGGCCGTCGGGCCGGGGGAGCGCTGCTCGTGGCTCTCGTGTACGGCGTCGTGTTCTTCGCGCTGCTCGTGTCGTGGACGTCTCGATACCTCGGGCCGCTGCCCTGGGCGGCTCTGAGCGTCGTCGAGGGCGTCCTCACGGCCGTCGGACTCATCCCCGTGACCCTCGCGTACCGGTGGCTGCCCCGAGCCTGGCCGGGCGTGGCGGGACGTCTGCTGACCCTCCCGGCCGTCGTCGCGGCGCTGTGGGTGGGGCGGGAGCTGTTCCTCGGCTGGTGGCCGTACGGCGGCTTCCCCTGGGCTCGTCTCGGGATGAGCCAGGCCGAGAGCCCCCTCGCCGAGCTCTCCTCCTGGATCGGCGTGAGCGGGCTGAGCTTCCTCATGGTCTTCCTCGTCGCGATGGTGATCGAGATCATCCGGATGGGGCTCTGGCGGCGACCGATCACCCTGCTCGCGCCGGCCGCCCTCGTCCTGATCCTCTTCTTCACACCGCTGTTCCCGACCACGCCGTCGGGCTCGATGCGCATCGCTGCGGTGCAGGGGAACGGGCCGACCGGCTACTTCGACGAGCGCGAGCCCTTCGCCGTGATCCAGGCGCAGACGGAGGCGACCGAGCCGCTGTACGGCGAGGACGTCGACCTGCTCGTGTGGCCGGAGGGCGGGCTCGATACGGATCCCTTCGCGAACTCCGTCATCGCGCGACGGATGACCCTGGTGTCGAACCGCATCGATGCGCCGCTGCTCGCCAACGCCGCCACCGGCCGCGGGAACCTCTACTACAACACCTCGATGCTCTGGCTGCCGGACGGCACAGCGCGGCAGAAGCACGACAAGCGTCATCCCGTGCCCTTCGGCGAGTACGTGCCGGATCGGGCCTTCTTCAACGCCCTGGTCCCGGATCTCATCGGGCTGATCCAGCGCGAATACACCCCCGGAACCAACCCGCCGATCGTTGAGGTGGGCGATGTCCGCGTCGGTCTGGCGATCTGCTTCGACGTGATCTACGACGACGTGATCACGGAGGGGTTGAACGGCGGCGCCGAGGTCCTGGTCTTCCAGACGAACAACGCCGATTTCCGCGGCACGGACGAGAATCTCCAGCAGCTCGCGTTCGCACGGATGCGCGCGATCGAGACGGGCCGGAGCGTCGTCAACATCTCCACGGTCGGCACGAGCCAGGTCATCCTCCCGGACGGGCGGACGGTCACGAGCCTGGACGCGGATGAGGCCGGAGCGATGCTCGAGGATGTCGAGCTGCGCTCCGGCCTCACGGCGGGAATCGTCCTGGGCCCCTGGCTGCAGCAGGTGCTGCTCTGGGGCGGTCTGGGCGCGCTCGGTCTCGGGTGGTGGCGCGCCCGTCGGCGCTAGGCGCCGATCTTCTCGCGGGTGGGGTCCTCGCCGGCACCGCGCCGGGCTCGGATGTACGCGAGGCGCTCTTCGAGAAGCTCCTCCAGCTCCGCACGGGTACGGCGCTCCATGAGCATGTCCCAGTGGGTGCGGGCGGCCTTCTCGTCGGTGGCCTCGAGGGTGACGGCCTCGCCGTCGACCTTCAGGCGGGCTTCCGCTCCGCAGGAACGGCACTCCCAGGTCTGAGGCGGTTCGGCATCGGCGGCGAACATGAGCGTGGTGTCGTGTCCGCAGGTGTCACAGGTGTAGGTGGTCTCACGGCGCTCCATGAAAACGACGCCCTCTTCGCTCTGTAGGCTCTGGGCGCCGAGTCGGATGCCGCGCAGGCTGCGATCTGCCATTGTGTGGTCCTCTCGTCGCTGTCAGGTATAACGTTCGAGCCTGTGCGCTTCATCCACGTCGGGGCGTTCTGCGCGGTATTCACAGGGGAATCCCAGCGCCGGAGGATATGGGGCGCTCAGGGCTTCCGGAACGTGGCGACGGCGAGGTCGGCGCGGTCGGTCACGACGCCGTCCACACCCGCGTCGATGAGGCGCCGCATGTCGTCCGCGTCGTTCACGGTCCAGACGTGGACCTCGGTGTCGGCCCGGTGGGCGGCGCGGAGGAGTGCGGGCGTCAGCACCCTGATCGCGCCGTGACGCTCGGGGATCTGCAGGGCGTCGATCTCCCGGAGCAGTCTGCCGGGGGAGAGGCGCACGGCGGAGAGCGAACGCAGGGCCGCGATCGTCCGACTCCCGCCGGAGGTGGCGGGCCGGAGCGCGGTGCCGGTCTGCCGCACGGCCTCCAGTGTCGCCCGCCGGTTGGCATCCGAGAAGCTGGTGACGAGGACACGATGCGTGTGCGCGGCGAGGATGGGGCCCAGCGGCGCCGCGGCGGCCGGTGTCTTCACGTCGATGTTGAACCGGGTCTCCGGGAATGCGGAGAGCGCCTCGGCCACCGTGAGCAGGCCGCCGTGCTCGGCGAACAGCGCGCTCAGCTCCCGCGTCCTGACCTCGTGGACGGCGCGCGGATCGTCCACGAGACGGCGCAGATCGTGATCGTGGAAGAGCACGACGTCACCGTCGGCGGTGACCTGGCAGTCCGTTTCGATGTACTCGGCCCCGGCGGCATGCGCCGCGGCGAAGGCGGCTGCGGTGTTCTCCCAGACGCCGGATTCCCGCCCCTCGGCGGTCACCAGGCCCCGATGGGCCAGGATGCGCGGCTGCTCGGCCTTGACGAAGTACGGGTGCGTCACGCGCCGGTGGGGGGAGTGGTCGAACCCGGGCCCGTCTTGGGAGTGAAGGCCGTGCCGATGCCCTTGAGCGCCTCGGTCAGCTCGCTCGGGATGATCCAGAGCTTGCTGGACGGGCTTTCGCTGATCTTCGGGAGCATCTGCAGATACTGGTAGGCGAGGAGCTTGTCGTCCGGCGCGCCCTGGTGGATCGCGGTGAAGACGCTCTGGATCGCCTCCGCCTCACCCTGGGCGCGCAGGACGGCCGCCTGCTTGTCACCCTCGGCTCGGAGGATCTCCGCCTGACGAAGGCCCTCCGCTTCGAGGATCGCGGACTGCTTCGTCCCCTCGGCGGTGAGGATCGCGGCGCGGCGGTCCCGCTCGGCGCGCATCTGCTTCTCCATGGAGTCCTGGATGGACACGGGCGGGTCGATGGCCTTGAGCTCGACACGACCGACGCGGATGCCCCACTTGCCGGTCGCCTCGTCGAGGACCACGCGGAGCTGCCCGTTGATGTTGTCGCGGCTCGTCAGGGCCTCTTCGAGGTTCAGACCACCCACGACGTTGCGGAGAGTCGTGGTGGTGAGCTGTTCCACGGCGCCGAGGTAGTTCGCGATCTCGTACGTCGCGGCGCGGGCATCGGTCACCTGGAAGTAGACGACGGTGTCGATGGAGACGACGAGGTTGTCCTCGGTGATCACGGGCTGCGGCGGGAAGGACACCACCTGCTCGCGCATGTCGATCAGCGGCCTCAGGCGGTCGATGAACGGCACGAGGATGTTGAGGCCGGGGGAGAGGGTCTTGTGGTACCGGCCGAGCCGTTCCACCACGCCGGCGGTCGCCTGCGGAATGATGCGGATCGCCCGCGCGATCGTGACGATCACGAAGATGATGACCGCGATCACCAGGATCCAGATGATCACGGTCGGGATGATCGATGCGTCGTCCACGCGTGCTCCTAGTCGTTGAGGGGTCGGACGATGGCGGTCGCGCCGTTGATCGCACTGACGGCGACAGGCGCCCCCGCGGGGATGGCCATCGGGGTAGTCGTTCGGGCCGTCCAGGTGTCGCCGTTCGCGAGCTTCGCCTGACCGGAGATCTGCGTGATCTCACTGAGCGCGATGCCGCGGAGGTCGACCAGCGCCTCGACGTTCGATCGCGTGGGATCGGCTCCGCGGTGCAGGCGGCGCAGGAGGGGTGGCCGCAGGAAGAGGATGAAGAGGGCGGATGCCAAGGCGGCGATGAGGATCTGGATCCAGACCGGGAGGCCGACGAAGTCGGTGACGAGACCGATCACGCTCCCGAAGCTCAGCATCAGGAAGGTGAAGTCGAGGGAGAGCATCTCGATGACGAGGAAGACGGCGATGAGGACCAGCCATCCGATCCATGCCCAGTGGTCGATGAACGTGACGAACGTCGAGAAGTTGTCCATGCGGCCTCCTTTGCCGTCAACGTATCACGCGCGGCGACAGCGGACCGGCCGCCACCGCGCCCCGTTGGTAATCTGTGAGAGCCGTGCGCTCACGGCGTTCCACGCACCATGAGGAGTCACCCGTGACCGACGTTCTTCCCGCAGGATCCCTCGACGGCAAGGTGGCCCTCGTCACCGGCTCATCGCGGGGGATCGGCGCCGACACCGTGCGGTACCTCGCCGAGGCCGGCGCCGACGTCGTGATCAACTACCGGAACAAGGCGCCGCGCGCGGAGAAGCTCGCGGCGCAGCTGCGCGAGCTCGGCCGTCGGGCGCTGGTCGTCGGTGCGGATCTCACCGACCCCGCGTCGGTCGCCGAGATGTTCGACGCCGTCCGCGCCGAGTACGGGCGCCTCGATGTGCTCGTCCTGAACGCGTCGGGAGGCATGGAGTCGGGCATGGCCGAGGACTACGCCCTGAAGCTCAATCGTGACGCGCAGCTCAATGTGCTCGACGCCGCGACGCCGCTGCTGTCGGACGGCGCACGCGTCGTGTTCGTCACCAGCCACCAGGCGCACTTCATCCGCACGACGCCGACGATGCCGGAGTACGAGCCCGTCGCGCTCTCCAAGCGCGCCGGTGAGGACGCGCTGCGGGAGCTCATCCCCGGTCTCTCGGAGAAGGGGATCGGCTTCACGGTCGTCTCCGGCGACATGATCGAGGGCACGATCACCGCGACGCTGCTCGAGCGCGCGAACCCGGGCGCCATCGCCGAGCGCCGCGAGTCCGCCGGCCGCCTCTACAACGTGTCCGAGTTCGCCGCCGAGGTCGCCAAGGCCGTGGTCGACCCCGTCCCCGCGGACAACACCCGCCTCGTCGGCGACGTGAGCGCCTTCGCCGCGGAATAGTCGTCAGACGCGAAACGCCCCGGACCCGCTGCTGCAGGTCCGGGGCGTCTCACTTCTGCGGATCAGACGGCGGCAGCGCCCGTGGTGAAGGCCTTCTCGTCCTTGCCGAGCGTGATCGCGCGGATGATCTGCACGATGCCGAGCACGACGAGCGAGATGCCCAGGAGCAGCCAGAGCGCGAAGCCGGCGATGACCGGCGAGAAGAGGACGATGATTCCGGCGATGATGCTGAGGATCGCGTAGATCAGCGTCCAGACCCGCGATCCGTCGCTACCGAGCAGCGAGAGCGCCACGACGCCGTCGACGATCCAGCTCACGCCGATGAAGATCACGACGACCAGCGCGAGGGTGGCGGCGGCGACGTTCAGGTTGAAGAACGCGATGACGCCGGCGACGATGTAGAGCAGGCCGAGCACGATGTGTCCGACGCGCGACCAGCCGCCCTTCGCGCGGGAGAAGATGCCGAGGCCGATGTACACGACTCCCGCGACGATCAGGTAGGACGCGAAGATCGCCGTCACGATGACGGCCGACTTCACCGGCCAGACCAGCAGCGCGATGCCCGCGAGCAGCGCGAGAACGCCGGAGACCGCGAGAGCGACGCGGATGGATTTGAAGAACGACTTCGTTTCAGCGAGTGCTTCAGACATGGCTGGGAACCCCTTCTGAGAGAATCCTGTGAGGATGCCCCCAGGGTAGCGCCGGATCTCCGGCAGCGGGGGAGGAGGGCCTCCGCGCGTCGCGGATGGTCATTCCGCGTCTTCCGGCGTCATGGCAGGATCATGACGTGACACCGGTGGATGATGCTCGCCTGCGGGAGCTTGTCGTGATGAGGAAGGTCCGCGACCGCATCGATCGCGAGTACGCGAAGCCCTTGGACGTCGAGGCTCTGGCGCGGGGCGTGCACCTGTCGGCCGGCCATCTCAGCCGGCGGTTTCGCGAGACGTACGGCGAATCTCCGTACTCCTATCTGATGACCCGCCGCATCGAGCGTGCCATGGCGCTGCTGCGTCGCGGCGACCTCAGCGTCACCGAGGTGTGCTTCGCGGTGGGCTGCTCCTCGCTGGGCACGTTCAGCACCCGGTTCTCGGAGCTGGTCGGTGTCCCACCCAGCGTGTACCGTGAACGCGCCGCGAACGTCGAGGGCATCCCGTCGTTCCACGCCAAGCAGGTCACCCGACCGATCAGGAATCGAGAAGCGCCGCGCCCCGAGGCGCACCTAACGTGAGCATCATGAAGATCAGCATCCACTACGCCTTCCTCCCGCACACCGACGCCGACGCCGCCCTCGGCTTCTATCGCGACGCCCTCGGCTTCGAGGTGCGCAACGACGTCGGATACGACGGCCTGCGCTGGCTCACGGTCGGCCCGGTCGGCCAGCCCGAGACCTCGATCGTCCTCCACCCGCCGGCCACCGACCCCGGCATCACCGAGGCGGAGCGGCAGACCATCCTGGAACTCATCGCGAAGGGCAGCTATGGCGCTCTCACCCTCGCGAGCGATGACCTGGACGCCCTGTTCGAGCGGCTGGTCGCTGTCGGCGCCGATGTCGTCCAGGAGCCGATGGACCAGCCCTACGGCGTCCGCGACTGCGCTTTCCGCGATCCCGCCGGCAACCTGCTCCGTATCAACCAGGCCGCCTGACGGCGCCACCACCACGAAGGACGCCGCATGACCGCTGTCGAGCACCCCGCGGACACCCACGACCTCATCCGCGTGCAGGGCGCGCGCGAGAACAACCTCAAGGACGTGAGCGTCGACATCCCGAAGCGACGCCTCACGGTGTTCACCGGTGTCTCGGGGTCGGGGAAGAGCTCTCTCGTCTTCGACACGATCGCCGCCGAATCGCGTCGGATGATCGACGAGACGTACAGCGCCTTCGTGCAGGGCTTCATGCCATCGGTGCCGCGCCCCGA
The DNA here is from genome assembly GCF_042799975.1 of Microbacterium sp. NPDC057658. Lineage (NCBI taxonomy): Bacteria > Bacillati > Actinomycetota > Actinomycetes > Micrococcales > Microbacteriaceae > Microbacterium > Microbacterium sp. NPDC057658. Next base: position 2,207,031 of record NZ_JBHVHT010000001.1, read on the forward strand.
CGTCGACGTGCTGGAAGGGCTCACCACGGCGATCATCGTGGACCAGGAGCGTCTCGGCGCGAACCCGCGGTCGACCGTCGGCACCGTGACGGATGCCAACGCCATGCTCCGCATCCTGTTCAGCAAGCTGGGCCAGCCCTACATCGGCGGTCCGACGGCGTTCTCGTTCAACATCCCGACGCAGAAGGCCAGCGGCGTCATGACCGGGCCGGGTGGCGAGAAGAAGATCGTGAAGGACGCGATCTACCTCGGCGGCATGTGCCCGCGATGTGAAGGCAGGGGAGTGGTGTCGGACCTCGACCTGTCCCAGATCGTCGATGAGTCGAAGTCCCTCGACGAGGGCGCGATCATGGTGCCCGGGTACACCGCCGACGGCTGGATGGTGAAGGGGTTCTCGCAGTCCGGGTTCTACCCGGGGGACAAGCCCATCTCGTCCTTCACCGACAAGCAACGCCACCTCTTCCTCTACGGAGAGGTCACGAAGGTCAAGATCTCGGGTATCAACATGACCTACGAGGGTCTGATCCCGAAGATCACGAAGTCCATGCTCTCGAAAGACCTCGACGCGCTCCAGCCGCACATCCGTGCTTTCGTCGAGCGCGTGGCCACCTTCGCGGTGTGCCCGGAGTGCGACGGTACTCGTCTCACCGAGGGCGCGCGATCCTCGAAGATCGACGGCGTGAGCATCGCCGACGCGTGCCGTATGCAGGTGACGGATCTCGCCGCGTGGGTCCGCGGCCTGGATCTCCCGGGAGCCGGGCCGCTGCTCCAGGCGCTGAGTGCCAACCTCGACGCCTTCGTGACCCTCGGCCTGGGGTACCTGAGCCTGGACCGGCCCTCGGGGACGCTGTCCGGGGGAGAGGCGCAGCGGATCAAGATGCTGCGGCACCTGGGGTCCTCGTTGACCGACGTCACCTACGTGTTCGACGAGCCGACCATCGGGCTGCATCCGCACGACATCCAGCGGATGAACGGCCTGCTGCTCCGACTCCGCGACAAGGGGAACACGGTACTCGTCGTCGAGCACAAGCCGGAGACCATCGCGATCGGCGATCACGTCGTGGACCTGGGGCCGGGTGCGGGAAGCGCCGGGGGAGAGATCTGCTATCAGGGGAGCGTCGAGGGTCTCACAGCCAGTGGAACACTGACGGGGCAGCACCTTGACGACCGTGCACAGCTGAAGGACGCCGTGCGTGGCCGCACCGGCGCGATCGAGGTGCGCGGCGCATCCACGAACAACCTCCAGAACATCGACGTCGACATCCCGACCGGCGTCCTGACCGTCGTCACCGGTGTCGCCGGCTCCGGTAAGAGCTCGCTCATCCACGGTTCGGTGACCGGACGCGAGGGCGTGGTGGCGATCGATCAATCCGCCATCAAGGGCTCGCGTCGCAGCAACCCCGCGACGTACACGGGGCTGCTCGAGCCCATCCGGAAAGCCTTCGCGAAGGCGAACGGCGTGAGGCCCGCCCTGTTCAGCGCGAACTCCGAGGGCGCCTGTCCTACGTGCAAGGGCGCGGGTGTCATCATCACCGAGCTCGGGTTCATGGACACCATCGAGACCCCTTGTGAGGACTGCGGCGGTAAGCGCTTCCAGGCGGCGGTGCTGGAGTACAAGCTCGGCGGCAAGGACATCACCGAGGTGCTCGACCTTCCGGTCTCCGAGGCTCGTGTGTTCTTCAGCGAGGGCGAGGCCAAGCTCCCGGCCGCGGCTGCCATCCTCGGACGCCTGGAGGACGTGGGGCTCGGGTACCTGTCGCTCGGCCAGCCGTTGTCGACCCTGTCGGGCGGTGAACGACAGCGCATCAAGCTCGCGATCCAGATGGGCGAGAAGGGCGACGTGTACGTGCTGGACGAGCCGACGACGGGTCTGCATCTCGCTGACGTCGACACGATCCTCGGCCTGTTGGATCGACTCGTCGACGCCGGCAAGACGGTGGTCGTCATCGAGCACCACCAGGCCGTCATGGCACACGCCGACTGGATCATCGACGTCGGACCGGGAGCCGGCCACGACGGCGGCCGCATCGTGTTCGAGGGAACGCCTGCCGAGCTCGTCGCTGACGCGTCGACACTGACGGGCGAACATCTCGCGGCGTACGTCAGTCGGTGAGGGGAAAGTCGAGCGATCCGGGCCCGCTCTCGCGCTCCCTACCCTTCATACGGATTATCCGATAATGCACATTATGTCAGCTTGAGGAAAGAGCGCCACCCCGACCATCTCCCCGTCATCCCTCGATCGCCCACCCCATGATCGCCTGCTGCACGCTCTTCAGGTGACGTTTGAACTCGTAGCCCACGAACGCGGGATGGTTGGCGGCAGCGACCGAAACCTCACGCCCGCGGACGAACGGCGGGCACGGCGCGAAACGGACACCGTCAGGGGCGCTGTCGAGGAGATCCGCAGTGATCCGATAGGGCGCCATGGCCGCGGTGTGCTCCCCCGGCCCATCCGTGATGATCACGTCGGCCTCCTGCACGGCATCGCTGAGATCCTCCTTCCACGGCAGCGCGGGTGTGCGGACCTCCTCCGGGCAGGCCTGCACGACATCGATTCCGAAAGCCCGATGGGCTTCCTCCCAGGCTCGAGCGATGTTGCCGTCTGGTCCCACCACGAGGACTCGGAGTGAGCGGACATCCGTCTCGCGCGAGAGCGCGAAGAGATCGGATAGCACCTCGCACGGGTGGTTCGCGTTGGTCATCGCGTTGACCACCGGGAGAATCCCAGGGGCAGCGAGCTCACGAAGCACGTGGAGATCGGCATGCCGGACGACGAGGAGTTCGACCCACGCCGACAGGTATCCGACGATGTCGACCGCGTCCTCGACGGTGTCGAGCGCCTCCGGAGGGAAGACGATCGGCTGCAAACCCATCTCCGCGGCGCCGCGTTCGAACGAGGCACGCGTCCGCAGGCTCGAGGAAGGGAAGAACAGGGCGGCCGCGCCGTCCCTCCTCGCCAGGGTTCCCGCTTCGATCCGCGCGGCGCGCGCGAAGATCTCCCTCAGATCGTCCCCGGTGAGTTCGGTCAATGAGAGAAGGTGGCGCACTCCCCTATTGTCGCGGACGGCTCCAGCCTCATGACGTCGTGAAGATAACCTGTGCTCGCGCCACGATGTCATCCACTCGCGATTGGAGGAACGGGCCGGGACACTCCGTTCCCGACCACGTCTCCTGGTGGGTGATGACGTGCTCTCGGTCGATCCGGAAGCGCACCGGAACGCCGTCCAGCGTCCGGCCGTCGAAGCCTGCGAGCCACGCGATCATCTGCGCGATCTCCTCCACCTGCGCGGTGGTCACCGTGTACTCCGGGGCTCCGGTGAAATCCAGCGTCTCCACCGCCACGGAGCGCCAGTTCCAGTCCGCGCCGGTCGACGACGGCTTCGCTCCCGGGCGGATCGTCTCGATGACCGAGCCGTCGTGCCGAAGATAGAACGTGGGAGCCGATGATCTCCTGTTGCAGCGGGAGAAGAAGTCCAACTGGTCCGTCGTCGTGCCGGTGTGGTGGATGACGAAGCGGTCGATGACCGGGCTCACGGTTCGACGTTCGCTTCCCGCGATGCTCCGGTCAGCGCGTACCGTCGGGTGGGCGCAGTCCTCGAAACCGAGCGGTACCTCGAGGCCCGTGACCGCGCGGTCGTAGACCGGCTCGTACTCTGGCAGCCCTCGGGGGTTGTCCGGGCGGCGTCCGGTGTCGTCTGCCTCTCCCCCGGAGCTCGTGGAGAGCCAGATGCCGACACCGGTCACCGCGATGCCGGTTCCGGCGGCGATGAGGAATCCCCGCCGCGTGTGCGCCGGCACGTGCTCATCGGCGTCCCGTGCTCCCGGGTCCTCCGGCTGCTGACCCTCCCCGCGCGTACTCACGCGGGCTGGTCGCCGTCTCGGGGTGCTCGGAACTCACGCGGCCGGCGTCGTCCTGGCCAGACGAAATGCGCGACCGAGAAGGCGAGGACCGTCCAAGAGACGACAAACGCCCACCACGGGAGCGCCGCTCCCCCGCTTCCGCCCGCCAGCATGACCGACACGATGCAGGCGCTGAGTCCGACGACGACCCCGACGACGGTGATCTCGCCGTGCGCGAGCCACCGCGCGCGAAGCGCCGAGACGAGGCGAAGGGGCAGGCCGATCACCAGGGCGGTGATCATCGACACGACGGACAGGACGACGGCGATGATGCTCGCCCCGATGAAGGACGTCACCCCGTCGTACTCTTCCGCAGCTCCGAGCGCGAGGAAGAAAGCCACGATGAACAGGAAAAAGCCACCGACGAAGAACTGGCCGAGGATGAGCGAGGCGGTCGAATCGTCGGCTCCCCGAAAGCCCCCGCGTTTCCGCAGGTCTGCCGGGACACGGCGAGGCGAAGTCATATCGTGATCCTACGAGTCGTACCCCTTCGCTGGGAGCATACTCGCGCTACCCTCATCCGTCTCAGGTCCGGCTCGCCAGGAACCAAGCCCATGCGGGGTACTGCCTCGTGATCCTGCGGGAGCACGTGACGGACATGGGTCTCCTGACGACAGACCAGTTGCGCGGTTTCTGGGACGATGTGCAACGTGCGGGGCGAGCGATCGACTCCGTGTACAGTCCGCGGAAGATCGACTACCTGGTCATGGGCCATCGGATGCCGCATCTGCACGCTCACGTCTTCCCCCAGCACTCCCATGATGATCCGAAACGGAACGTGGACATCGCCGACGGGCCTGTGCTCCCCTCAGCTGACGATCTCCGAGGCGGGGTACACGCTCTCCGGAGGGCATGGAGTGCGATCGCAACAGGTCCTGCGGAACGGTAGGTTCATCCTCAGGAACAGGCACATTTCGGCCTCGGCAGGATCGAGGGGCCTGAACTTCCGCCTGCTGACTGGGGAGATGTGGGGCGGGCGGATGGACGCGGATGACGAGAGGGCGGGAGGGCTGCTGACGCCCACCGTGGTGGGCTTGGCGCTGGCGATTTTCAGCGCAGCGGTGGCGGTGGCCTCGACATTCGTGATCGCCGATCCTCGAATCGGCGTTCTGGCCGCAGTGACGCTGTCTTTCGGGTGCGTCGGAGTGGCGGCCGGCCTCCTGCTCACGAGGCGAAGGACCTGGGGCGACCCCTCGTGGCCTCCAGGCACGGAGCCGAAGCCCTGGACGGCCCGACGCACCCGTCGGGTCTTCTTGCTCTACGGGGTCTTCCTTCTCCTCATCTCCGTAGGTGGGGTGGTCACACTGGCGGGGACCGATCAGAACGAGGCCGACGACCCGCTGCGCGGATGGGTGCTGTCCGCCGTGCTCGGTGTGGTGGGCCTGACGTCGATCATCAGAGGGGTGCGACGGCAGCCTCAACCGGTGCACTCGTCCGATCGCCCGGAGAGCGAGCCGAACGTCGACGTACAGGAGTGGATGCCGTTAGGGCCCTCTCGTTCGCGGACTCTCTTTCCCTGGTGGGCTCTTCACGTCTTCTCCGGACAGCCGCTTCTCCTTGCGATGATGATCGGCGCGTTCCTCATCCCGGTGGCGGCGGGACCGCTCGGCGCATGGACGTGGCCGCTCGCGGCTGCGCTGCTGGCGGCCGTGGCGATCACCGTCAGCGCCGTCGTGCGGCGACGTTCGCGACCGCCGCGCATCTCACGCGACGCCACCCGTCTGCTCGTCGGCACGAAGGAGATCCCGACCGCGACCCTCACGACGGCCATGGTCATCGCACACCCCTGGGAGCCGGACGCCACAGCCCGGAGTATCGCGGTCGTCCTCACGGCATCGGATCGCTCGCGAGCAGTGGTGGGCTTGCGAGAACGAGGGCTCCTCGTGTTGACCGATGAGCAGACGGAACTCCTCATCGCGGCGATCGAGCGAGCCCACATCGATCTCCCCCGCGACAAAGACGATCCGCGCGGAAGGTTCTCACGGATGCTGTACCCCAACCATCTGACGAAATCGGATGCCCTTCAGCTCGTGCAGGAGCCCCCGGGTGACGGCGAGCCGCTGCCGGTGGGGTCCTCAGTCACGTGAGCCAGAGCGCCGGCTCGGATCCCGCTCTCACTTCGCGAAGAGAGTCCTGACAGTCAAGATGTTTCGACCGTGGACGGAGGACGGGCGTTCCCGTCCGGATTCGACGAAGCCGAGCTTCTCGAGCACGCGCCGGGACGGGAGGTTCCACTCCCAGACGCCGGCCCAGACGCGGTCGATTCCCACCCCGGCTGCCCATGCCAGGACGCTCTGGGCAGCTTCGGTGGCGTATCCCCGGTTGTGCTCGGCACGGAGCAGCTCGAACGCGAGCTCCGGTTCCTCGCCCACCCCCTCGCCGCCGTAGACGAGACCGCAGTACCCGATCGGTTCCCCGGTGTCGATCCGTTCCACGGTGAGAAGTGGCGAGGCCTCAGCGCCCTGGATATGCGCACGGATGTCGTCCGTGTCGGGGCGGCCGTCCGTGTCGAGCCTTCGGTGCGCGGGGACTCGTTCGTCGCGTTCGGTCCACAGGTGCCGGAAGACGGGTGCGTCCTCGATCGTCTGCCGGCGCAGGCGGAGGCGCAACGTCTCCATCTCCGGGATGCGGGGCAGGTGACTCATCCTCGCAGTCTGGCACTCATCCGCCCCCGCGCTGTGATCTGCAGCGCCTAATGGGAGGACCAGACGCCGAGCTCGTTGCCGCTCGGGTCGGCGAAGTGAAGGCGCCGGCCACCGGGGAACGCATACGGCTCCTGCAGGATCCGGCCGCCTGCGTCCTGGATCGCCGCCTTCGTCGCATCGAGGTCATCGGAGTAGAGCAGCACGAGCGGACCGCCGACGGGTCGCGGTGCGTCCGCGAGCAGGAGGCCGCCGACCTCGCTCCCGGCTCCGCGGGGCGAGAGGATCCCTGCATAGCCAGGGCCGTAGTCCTGGAAGCTCCACCCGAAGGCGGTGGTGAAGAAGCGTTTCGCCACGTCGAGATCCGTGACGACGAGCTCGACATAGTCGAGGGCGTGGTGCTGCGAGGAGGCTGTCATGCGGGCACTCTAGCCACGGCGTCGGACATCGTCGGTCAGGAGTAGCGTGGAAGGGTGCCTCAGGTCTCCCACTCCCCCGTCTCCACGCCGGGGTGGCGGGCCTGGGCGATCTGGTCCGTCGGCGTCGCGGCCTACGTTCTCGCCATCACCAACCGCACCTCTCTCGGCGCCGTCGGTGTCGAGGCCGCCGACCGCTTCCAGGCGGACGCCTCGACGCTCGCGCTGTTCGCGGTCGTGCAGCTCGCCGTCTACGGCGGGATGCAGATCCCGGTGGGCGTCCTCCTCGACCGCTACGGATCCCGTCCGATCATCACGGCGGGGATGCTGCTCATGGCGGCCGGACAGCTCACCATGGCCCTCTCCCCCAGCATCGGCATCGCGATCGTCGCGCGTGTCCTCCTCGGAGCCGGCGATGCCGCCGTCTTCCCGGCCGTGCTGCGACTGGTGGCCACGTGGTTCCCCGCGCAACGAGGGCCCGTCATGGTCCAGTTCACCGGGATCATCGGGCAGGCCGGGCAGCTGATCGCGCTGGTGCCGGTCGCCGCCCTGCTGCACGCCACCACCTGGTCGATCACGTTCGGCAGCATCGCCGGTCTCGGCCTGCTCTTCACGATCCTCGTGTGGCTCATCGTGCGCAACAACCCCGCGGAGAGCGGCCCCGACGTGTCGGTGAACACGGACACCGGAGTCGTGCGTGTCGTGACGTCGGCGATCGACACGGGCGTCGGCATCCGGGCGGCGTGGGCACATCCCGGCACGCGGCTCGCGTTCTGGTCGCACTTCACCACTCCGTTCGCCGGCACGGTGTTCGTGCTTCTGTGGGGCATGCCGTTCCTCACGGCAGGCGAGGGCCTGACCACCGCCCACGCGGCGGGGATCATCTCGATCTACGTGGTCGCGGGCATGATCCTTGGCCCGATCATCGGCGATCTCTCCCGCCGCCTGCCGAACCATCGCTCGCTCGCCCTCGTCCTTCCCGCTGTGGGTGTGCAGATGGCCGCCTGGATCGCGGTCATCGCCCTCCCCGGCCCTGCCCCGGACTGGCTCCTCTGGGTCCTGGCGATCGCTCTCGCGACCGGGGGCCCCGCGTCGATGATCGCCTTCGACCACGCTCGCACGCACAACCCCGCGCACCGCCTCAGCACGGCGACCGGAGTCACGAACGCGGGGGGCTTCATCGCAGCCCTGATCGCGGTCTTCGTGATCGGCCTCCTCCTCGACGCCCAGGGCGCCGGCACCCCGGACACCTACACGCTCGACGCCTTCCGTGTCGCGTTCCTCACCCCGATCCCCCTCTGGATCCTCGGGGTCGTCTTCATCCTCATCGAACGCAAACGGACGCGCATCCGCATGGGGCTGGATCCCGAGCGGCGTCGCTGAGCGCCCATAGGATGAGGCATGGCCTCCGCTCCCCCGTCGACCGCCCCCGTCTCGAGCGCCCGAGACGGCCGCACGAGGCCACCGGTGACGGCGGGGCTGCTCGCCGGCCTGCTCCTCGGCGCACTCTGGATCATCTCCGGCGCCATCGCACGACTGACTGGTTCCGACATCGTTCTGACACGGTTGCTGAGCTTCGCCGGTATCGGGCCGCTGCAGAGTCATGCCTGGCTGCTCCCCGGTGCGTGGGGCGTCCTGGTGCTGACGGTGACGGCCGCCGTGCTCTGCGGCGTCGTCTGGATTGTGGCACGCGGAGCACGGGGCGTCGGCCGGGCTCCCGCGTTCCTCGTGCTCTGGTTCGGTGCCGTCCTCGCCGGAACGGTCGTCGGGCTGTGCGACGACGTCACCCGGGTCCTGTCCTTCCTCCCTCTCTCGGGCCTGCACGGTCTCACGGCTGGGGTCGTCGAGTCCGCGCCGGACACTGCCTACTGGGGACTCGCCTGGGGCTGGATCCCCGCCTGGGCGTTCTCGCGCAGGGCCGGTGAGGAATCTGCGCGGCAGTGGTCCCCGGGCCTTCTCGGTGTCACCCTCGCGAGCGTGGTCGCTCTCGTCGTGGTCGGGAGCCTGGCCGATGCCGCGTGGCAGCGCCAGATTGTCGAGGAGAACGCCGCGCTGCAGGGCGCCACCGACGAGACGGGAGCCTTCGTCGATCCGGCGGCTGTGGGCGACCCTGTGCCGGAGCGCGCCCCGGGGGTCTCGACACCCCAGCTTCCCGCGGGCGCCTGCACACTCGACCGAGCCACACTGCTGCTCGGAACCGCCAACGGGGCCACGGGGCACCGCGCCCAGAGCATCCGGCTGATGAACGTCGGTGAGGAGCCCTGCGTGGTCGAGGGGTATCCCGACATCGCGTTCGCGGACCAGAACGGCCATGCGCTCGACGTCGAGGTGCGCCCCGGTTCCTCATTCCTGGCGACCGACCCCGGTATCGCGCCCGTCACGGTACCGCCCGGCGGCGAGGCGAACGCGGTGATCGGCTGGGATGCCAATGCCACGGACGGCGCTCTCGTCGCCCGCGCCCTGCATGCCGCCGTGCTCCCCGGACTCGACCGCGGCTCGTGGCCGGTCGAGCTCGACATCGTCTCGGGCTCCGAGGTCGAGATCACCGCCTGGCACCTCGGCGCCGCACCCGCCGCGCCGTGACGGCACTCGGCGCCGTCAGCGCAGCAGGTGCTGGACCGTCTCCACGATCAACTCGACGCTGACGCGCTCCGGCACCTCCGCGTCGCCCGCCTCGAACTCGGCGAGCTCCACGCCGCGGACGTCGGCGACCGGGATGGCGGCGAACAGCGCGGCCACCTGGTGCGGCAGCAGACCGTCGCCGACCCGATAGGCCGCGGGGATGTAGCCGGGCTCCAGGACGTCCCAGTCGACATGGATCCACACCGGTCGCCCGGCGATGAGAGCGCTCAGCCGCTCCGGCGTGCTCTCCGCGGGGCTGAGGACGGTCACTCCCGCGCCGGCGAGGAGCTCTCCCTCGGCGGGGTCGATGTCGCGGCCGCCGACGACGATGACCTGCCGCGGGTCGATGCCCGCCCCGTGGCCGCTGTCCCACAGCCCGCAGGCGGCGGCGAGGACCATGCCGCCGAGGTAGCCGGAGTCGGTGGTGTCCGGCGTGTTGAAGTCGCCATGCGCATCGATCCAGAGCACCACCGCGTCGGGGTGGTGCTCGGCGACGCTCGGCAGCGTTCCGAGGCTCGCCGCACACGTGTTCGTCACGAGGAGCGGCGTCGTCTCCCCCGTGATCGCCTCCTGCACCGCGGCACGGAGGCCCGCGAGCGTGTCCGAGGCCTCGGGCAGCGCGACCGACCAGTCGTCGAGCCGACCGGGCTCCGGAGTGCCGACCACGACGGGCTCCCGCCGGAGAAGCGAGGACAGGGCGTCGGCGACGCGGCGCGCCCCGACGAGGGCTCCGTCCGTGCGGTCGGCGACGCGACCCTGGTTGAGGATGAGCGCGAAGGGCCTGGTCATCCGCTCAGTCTCCCACCCGGCGCAGACCGCGGCCAAAACCGCCGCATCCGGCCTGCGCTATCGCCGGCGCGGCGTCCATCCCGACGGCAACCCTCCGTCGACGAAGGCACGGTCCCGGTCCGCCGCTGCCGACCAGCCCTGCGCCTCCTCTTCCGTGTCGAAGGCGCCGCGGGCCACGCGGAAGCCGACGTCCTCGTGGTGCATGCGCGGCCCTCCCCCACGGCGGACCGAGGCGCGGACGCTCCAGGCGTCGTCGGCGAACCCGCCGCCCCGGAAGACCCGGTAGTCGTCGTACCGCGCGGGGTCGAGGAGGTCCCAGCACCATTCCCACACGTTCCCGAGCGTGTCGAACAGCCCATGCAGGTTCGGGAGCTTCCCGCCCACGTCCTGCGGCGTGCCGACTCCGTCGGCAGCGGTCCACGCGGCCTCGGCCAGCGGGGCGTAGTGCGGCCCGGTGGAACCGGCGCGGCAGGCGTACTCCCACTCGGCCTCGGTCGGCAGGCGGTAGCCGTCCGCCGTGGTGTCCCAGGCCACATCCTCACCCTCGAAGTGGTAGACGGGATCGAGCCCCTCCCACTCCGAGGCGGCGTTGCAGAAGTGGACGGCCCGCAGCCAGCTCACGTCGGCGACCGGGCGACGAGGATGCCGTGACGGGGTGCCCAGGACCTCGGTGACCTGTTCTTCGGTCACCGGGAAGACACCGAGGGCGAAGGGTTCGAGTTCCACGGTGCGGCGCGTGCGTCGCCGGGCGTCGTGCAGCGTCACCGTGCCGGCGGCGAGACGGACGAGCTCGATATCGCTCATGCGCGGGGTGCGGCGACGCTCACGCCGGAGTCCGTTCGACCCACGTGGGGTACTTCGCTGCGCGGCCGTCTCCGGACGAGGTCCTCGTCACGCGTCGACGCACCCAGGGCCCGACGAACTCGCGGTAGTAGGCCAGACCCGCGGGGCCGGCGGTCCAGCGATCGAGCGGCGCCCACCAGGCTGCCGGCGGCTCGAACCCGAGTCCATGCAGCACGCGGGCGGCGACACGATGGTGTCCGGCCGCATTCATATGAAGCCGGTCCTCCGACCAGTACGCGGGCTTCGAGAGCTCCGTATCCGGCCAGTTGAGGGCGCGGACCACGTCGGGGCGGTCCTCGATCCGCCGCAGGACCGTCTCGGAGAGCAGGTCGCCACGCCGCTGCAGGAGGGAGCCCATCGGAAGCTGCCCGCTGGGATTGGCGCCGGAGAGCAGGATCATCGTCACGCCCTCCTCGTCACACCGTCGCAGCACCCGGCTGAACGCATCGGCGATGTGCTCCACGTCGGTCCGCGGCCGCAGCATGTCGTTGCCGCCACCGTTGAACGACAGGTGCGTGGGACGCAGGGCCAGCGCGGGTTCGAGCTGCTCCTCGACGATCGGCCAGGCCAGCTTCCCCCGAATCGCCAGGTTCGCGTACTGGATGGGGTGCCCCGCGGCATCCGCCCATCCCTGCGCGGCGATGTCGGCCCAGCCGCGCTCGCGCCCATCGGGGAGCACATCGCCCACGCCTTCGGTGAAGGAGTCGCCTATCGCGACGAAACGTACATCAGCCACGCGCCCAGCCTATTCCCGGTCCCGGACGTCACCGGTCGTCCAGCGCCGCTCCGCTCCGGTCGACGAGTCCCCAGGCGGCGGCCGCCGCGACGAGGAAGCAGGCCGCGAACACGACGAACAGCAGAGGAGCGCCGCCGGCGACGAGGAGGACGGGAACGGCGAGGGGCGCCACGATGGAGGCGATGCGTCCGACCCCGGCGGCCCAGCCCGCCCCGGTGCCGCGCAGCGAGGTCGGGTAGATCTCGGGCGTCACCGCGTACAACGCGCCCCACGCGCCGAGGGTGAAGAACGACAGGGCCATGCCGGCGCCGATGATCATCGGCACGGTCGTAGCGGTTCCGAAGACGACGGCCGACGCGGTCGCCCCCAGCAGGAAGACCGACAGTGTGATGCGGCGTCCCCACACCTCGATGAGCCAGGCCGCCACGGCGTAGCCCGGGAGCTGCGCGAGCGTGATGATGAGGGTGAAGCCGAACGAACGGACGAGGTCGAATCCGGCGTCCACGAGAATGCTGGGGATCCAGATGAAGGCCCCGTAGTAGGCGAAGTTCACGGCCAGCCACACGAGCCAGAGGCACGCCGTCCGCACGCGGAACTCCGCGTTCCAGAGGGTCGCGAGCCGTGCCCGTGCCGTCTTCGCGATGGCCCGCGACGCCGGTTCCTTCCGGAGGGGCGGGGTGTACTCGACTCCCGCATCGGCCTCGAAGGCCGCCACGATGCGATCCGCTTCCGCGATGCGTCCGCGGGACGCCAGCCAGCGCGGCGACTCGGGCAGACCCCACCGCACGACGAGCGCGTAGACCGCGGGGATCGCGCCGAGCGCGAAGGCCCATCGCCAGCCCGCCTCGGAGGCGGGGATGACGAAGAACCCGATGAGCGCGGAGGCCGTCCAGCCGACGGCCCAGAAGGCTTCCAGGATGACGATCAGCCGTCCGCGGATGCGCGCGGGAGCGAACTCGCTCACGTAGGTCGAGGCGACCGGCAGCTCCGCGCCGAGACCGAGGCCGACGAAGAAACGCAGCACGAGCAGGGCCGCCACTCCCCCGACCAGAGCACTCGCTCCGGTGGCCACGCCGTAGATGAGCAGCGTGAGGGCGAACACCTGCCGACGGCCGAAGCGGTCAGCGAGAAGACCGCCGAGGGTCGCGCCGACCGCCATGCCGACGAAGCCGAGCGAGGCGATCCAGCCGGCCTCCCCCTTTGTCAGATCCCACTGCTGTGAGAGCGCCGCGATGATGAAGGAGATGAGTCCGACGTCCATCGCGTCGAGCGCCCAGCCGACGCCGGAGCCCGTGAGCAGGCGCAGGTGCCGGCGGGTGAACGGGAGGACGTCGAGGCGCTCGGCGAGCGAGGTGCGGCTCGGCAGGGCGGTATCGGCCATGATTCTCATCGTAGGGCCGCCCGTCCCGCCGAGCCGCGAGATGACGCCCGCTCAGTCGCGGTCGGCGAGGAGCTTCCGCACCCGAGGGATCACCTCGGTGCCGTACAGCTCGATGCTGCGCATCATCGACTCGTGCGAGAGGGTTCCCGTCGCGTACTTGAGGTCGAAGCGGCCGAGCCCGAGGGTCGTGATCGTGTCGGCGATCTTCGCCGCCACGCGCTCCGGCGAGCCGGCATAGAGGGAGCCCTCGGGACCGATGTCGTTCTGGAAACGCGCGCGGCTGTAGGGCGGCCAGCCGCGCTCGCGACCGATGGTGTTGTTCATCGCCTCGAAGCCCGGGTAGGCCTCGTCCCATGCCTCCGCGTCGGTGGGCGCGATGTGTCCCGGCGAGTGCACGGCCACCGGGTGCGCCGTCGTCCCGAAGGAGGCGACCGAGCGGTGGTACAGGTCGACGAACGGCTTGAACCGCCCGGCCGGGCCGCCGATGATCGCCAGCATGAGGCCGAGACCGTGACGCGCGACACGCACGACGGACTCGGGGCTGCCGCCGACGCCGACCCACGTGCGCAGACCCTTCTCGGTCTTCGGGAAGACGTCCGCGTTGTCGAGCGACGGCCGCAGCGACCCGGACCACGTCACGGGCTCCTCCTTGAGGAGCTCGACGAACAGCTCCAGCTTCTCCTCGAAGAGCCGGTCGTAATCGCGCAGGTCGTAGCCGAACAGCGGGAAGGACTCGATGAACGAACCGCGCCCGAGCACGACCTCCGCCCGCCCTCCGGACAGGGCGTCGAGGGTCGAGAAGCGCTCGAACACGCGCACCGGGTCGTCCGAGGACAGCACGGTCACGGCGGTGCCCAGCCGGATCCGTTCGGTGCGGGCGGCGATCGCCGCGAGCACCATCTCCGGAGACGAGACCGCGAACTCGCGCCGATGGTGCTCCCCCACGCCGAAGAAGTCCACGCCGACCGTATCGGCCAGCTCCGCCTGGGCGACGACGTTCCGGATGGTCTGCGCGCCGCTGAGCAGCTCGCCGTCCTGATCCCGGGTGATGTCGCCGAACGTGTCCAGCCCGAACTCGATGTCCATGTCACACCTTCCTATTCAGGTGAATGGAACGCGCGGCGGGAGGCGGGCATTCCCATCACCGAGGCAGCAGCGCGCTCCGCAGCGTGTCGAGCCCGACGCCGCCCAGATCCAGGGCGCGCTTGTGGAAGCCCTTGAAGCTGAACGCGTCGCCCTCCGCCTGCTGGACGGCGTCGCGGACCTGCTCCCAGATGCGCTGACCGACCTTGTACGACGGCGCCTGACCCGGCCAGCCGAGGTACCGGTTGACCTCGAACTGCACGAACTGGTCCGACATGTTGACGTTGCGACGGAGGAAGTCGAGCGCGTAGTCGGCATCCCAGACGCCGTCACCGTCGAGACGGGGCTTGCCGAGGTGCACGCCGATGTCGAGGACCACGCGCGCCGCCCGCATCCGCTGCCCGTCCAGCATGCCGAGGCGATCCGCCGGGTCGTCCAGGTAACCGAGCTGCTCCATCAGTCGCTCCGCATACAGCGCCCAGCCCTCCGCGTGACCGGAGGTGCCGGCGAGCAGCCGTCGCCACGAGTTGAGCTCAGCGCGGTTGTACACGGCCTGGGCGATCTGCAGGTGATGCCCCGGCACACCCTCGTGGTACACGGTGGTGAGCTCGCGCCACGTGTCGAACTCGGTGACGCCCTCGGGGACTGACCACCACATGCGGCCGGGGCGCGAGAAGTCGTCGGTGGGGCCGGTGTAGTAGATCCCGCCCTCCTGCGTCGGCGCGATCATGCACTCCAGGGTGCGGATGGCCTCCGGGATGTCGAAGTGCGAGGCGCCGAGCTCGGCGACCGCGCGGTCGCTGGTCTCCTGCATCCACCGCTGGAGCGCCTCGGTGCCGACGAGCTTGCGGGCGGGGTCCGATTCCAGATGCGCGACGGCCTCCTCCACGGAGGCGCCGGGGAGGATTTCGTTCGCGATCGCCGTCTGCTCGGCCACCATGCGGGCGAGCTCTTCGCGACCCCACTCGTAGGTCTCGTCGAGGTCGATGGTGGCGCCGAGGAATCGACGGGAGTTGAGGGCGTAGAGGTCGCGCCCCACGGCGTCCGTCTCACCGGCCTCGGGCGCGAGCTCCTCGGCAAGGAAGCGCCGCAGCTCCCCGTACGCGACCCGCGCAGCCGCGGAGTTGTCCGCCAGGGTGCGGGCGAGCGAGGCGGGAAGCTGGCCTTCCTCGGGATCGGCGTGCGCGACGAACGCCGCGAAGAAGCCGTCGTCGGCGATGTAGCGGTCGATCTGCGTCGCGACCTCCGCGACCTGGCGTCGTGCAGGCGTCACGCCCTCGGCGATGCCCAGGCGCAGCGTCTCGACGTATCCGCGCAGCGCCGCGGGAACCGCGGAGAGCCGGGTGGAGATGACCTCCCAGTCCTCGACCGTCGCCGTGGGCATCAGGTCGAAGGCGGAGCGGACGTCCTGCGCGGCGGAGGCGATGACGTTCAGATCGCGCAGGTGCCACTTCGCTTCGTGCAGCTCGAGGTCGAGGCGCAGCTCCGCACTGAGGTCGGTCTTGGTCACCTCGTCGATCGCATCGACGGGCTCCAGCGCGGACAGCGTGTCGAGCGTGGCCCGCGTCGCCGCGGCGATCTCCTCATGACCTTCCGGGCTCAGATCGCCGAACCGGTCGTTGACCTCGGACCGACCGATGTAGGTGCCGAGAGTCGGCGCCAGCACGGCGATCGTGTCGACCCATTCATCGGCGACCCTGTCGATGGCGGAGGGGGTGCGGGGTGCTGAAGTCATGCCTTCCAGCCTAATCCCCGCCCCCGTCGGCCACCGGGATCAGTGCGCGGCTTCGTTCCAGTCCCGACCGCGGCCCACCTGCACGTCGAGCGGCACGGAGAGCTGAGCGGCATCCCCCATCCGCGTGCGGACGATCTGCTCCACCGCATCCCACTCCCCTGCTGCGACCTCGACGACGAGTTCGTCGTGGATCTGCAGCAGCACCCGCGACTCCAGCTTCGCGGCGTGGAGGTCGTCGTGGATGTGGAACAGCGCGATCTTCATGATGTCGGCCGCGCTGCCCTGGATCGGGGCGTTGAGCGCCGCCCGCTCGGCGTTCTCCCGCAGCACGCGGTTGGGGCTCGCGAGATCGGGGAACGGCCGCCGACGCCCGAAGATCGTCTCGGTGTAGCCGACCTCCTTGGCCTTCATCACCGAGGCCCGCAGGTAGTCGCGGACCGCGCCGAACCGTGCGAAGTACTCGACCATGAGCTGCTTGGCCTCGGACTGCTCGATGCGCAGCTGCTTCGAGAGCCCGAATGCGGAGAGGCCGTAGACGAGGCCGTACGACATCGCCTTCACCTTGGTGCGCATCGCCGGCGTGACCTCGGACGGATCGACGCCGAACACGCGGGCGCCGACGAAGCGGTGGAGGTCTTCACCACTGTTGAACGCCTCGATCAGCCCCTCGTCGCCCGAGAGGTGCGCCATGATCCGCATCTCGATCTGCGAGTAGTCGGCGGTGAGCAGGGTCTCGTACCCCTCGCCGACCTCGAAGGCGCTGCGGATGCGCCGCGACTCCTCGGTGCGGACGGGGATGTTCTGCAGGTTCGGATCGGTGCTGGACAGGCGCCCGGTCTGGCTGCCCGTCTGCACATAGGTCGTGTGCACCCGGTGGTCCTCCCGGATCGCGGTGTCGAGGGACTCGATGATCTGCCGCAGCTTCGTCGCCTCGCGGTGCTGCAGCAGCAGGCTGAGGAACGGGTGCGGGTGCGACTCCTGGAGGTCGGCGAGCACCGCGGCATCGGTCGAGTACCCGGTCTTCGTCTTGCGCGTCTTCGGGAGCTGCAGGTCTTCGAACAGCACCTCCTGGAGCTGCTTCGGCGACCCGAGATTGAACTCGCGACCGACGACCGAGAAGGCTTCCTGGGCCAGGGCGTCCGCTCGCGTCGCGAGCTCGGCCGAGAACGTCGACAGCACCTCGTGCGACACGGCGACACCGGCGAGCTCCATGTCGGCGAGTGTGCGGAGCGTCGGCAGCTCGATGTCGCGGAGCACGGCGTCGACCGGCTCCGGCAGATCGTTCCGCAGCGCCTCGGCCACCCGGAGGATGAACCATGCCTCCTGCGAGGGGGTGGCGCCCTCGGTCTCCGGCACGAGCTGCGACGGATCGGCCTCGGGGAGCTTCTCCCCCAGGTAGCGCTGCACGAGGTCGGACAGCGTCTTGTCGGGGAAGCTGGGGCGCAGCAGCCAGCCCGCGAGGCTCGTGTCGTAGGCGAGCCCGCCCAGACGGATGCCCTGACGGAGCAACGCCTTCACCTGCGACTTGGCGTCGTGCAGCACCTTCGGCGCGTCGGACTCCAGCCACGGGCGCAGCGTCGCGGACGCCTCCTCCGACCAGTCGAGCTCGCGCAGATCGCTCCCGGTGGCGACACCGACGCGCACAGGTGCGCCCGACTGCACCACGACCCGGAGAGCGACGTCTCCGTCCTGCGCCGCGGCCCAGGTGGCCAGATCCGGGGCGGACACCCGTGCCGGCGTGGGCATCTCGACGACGGAGGCCGGGTCGTCGGCGACCTCGCCCGCTCCGACGGCCTCGAAGACCCGGGGCAGCAGCGTGCGGAACTCCAGCCGGGCGAAGATGTCGCGGACGGCCTCGGCGTCGATCGGGGCGACGGCGAGGTCGGCCGGGGCGACCGGCAGCTCCACGTCGGTCAGCAGGCGGTTGAGCTTGCGGTTGCGGCGGACGTCTTCGATGTGGTCGCGGAGGTTGCCGCCGACCACGCCCTTGATCTCACCGGCACGCTCGAGCAGCTCGTCGAGGGAGCCGAACTGCGTGAGCCACTTGACGGCCGTCTTCTCCCCCACCTTCGGCACGCCGGGGAGGTTGTCGCTGGTCTCACCCACGAGGGCGGCGATGTCGGGGTACTGCTCGGGACGGACGCCGTAGCGCTCCTGCACGGTCGCCGGGTCGTAGCGCTTGAGCTGTGAGACCCCCTGGACGGACGGATACAGCAGCGTGACGTCGTCGGTGACGAGCTGGATGGTGTCGCGGTCTCCCGAGACCACGAGCACGTCGTAGCCCTGGGCCGCCCCCTGCGTGGAGAGGGTGGCGAGGATGTCGTCGGCCTCGATGCCCTCCTGCGTCAGCACCGGGATCGACATCGCCGCGAGGCAGTCCTGCAGCAGCGGGATCTGGCCCTTGAACTCCTGTGGCGTCTCGGACCGGGTGGCCTTGTACTCCGGGTACTCGTCGGTGCGGAACGAGTGGCGGGAGGTGTCGAAGGCGATCGCGAGATGCGTGGGCTGCTCGGCCTTGATCAGGTTGACCAGCATGGACAGGAAGCCGTAGATGGCGTTCGTGTGCTGGTTGTCCTTGGTGGTGAAGTTGTCGACCGGGAGGGCGAAGAAGGCCCGGTAGGCGAGCGAGTGGCCGTCGACGACCATGAGGGTAGGCTTTGCGGAGTCCGTCACCCTGTCAGCCTAACGAGGAGCACGGACACCCGCAGAGGAGGATGCATGAGCGAGGTCGCCACCAGCGAGGGACTCGAGTGGGCGGCCGCCCGCGGCATGGGAGCGCTGGCCGAGAAGATGGGCATGGAGTTCGTCGAGTTCGGCATCGACCGCTGTGTGGCGACGATGCCGGTGGAGGGCAACACCCAGCCGGTCGGTCTCATGCACGGCGGCGCCTACGTCGTGCTCGGCGAATCGCTCGGCTCCATGGCGGCCAACCTGCACGCGGGCGCCGGCCGCCTCGCTGTCGGCGTCGACATCAACGCCACGCACACCCGGTCGGCCACCTCGGGCGTGGTCACCGGAGTCTGCACGCCCGTGCACCTGGGGCGCAGCATCACGGTGCACGAGATCGTCGTGACCGACGATCAGGGCCGGCGCTGCTCGACGATCCGCATCACCAACATGATCAAGGACGCTCCCGCCGCGGACTGAGCGGCTCCTCCAGCAGCAGCTGGAACAGGATGTGGTCCTGCCACTCCCCCGCGATCCGCAGGTACTTCGGGGCGATGCCGATGCGCTCGAAGCCGGTGGCGGCGAGGACCCGCTGCGAGGCGACGTTGTGGAGCAGCGTCGACGCCTGGAGGCGGTGCAGCCGCAGCTCGTCCCGCGCGTGCTCCGCCACGAGGGCGACCGCGCGCCCGGCGAGCCCGCGGCGCAGCCGGGTGGAATCGATCCAGTACCCGAGATCGGCGCTCCAGAACGCACCGCGCACGATGGTGTTTAGGTTGACCCGGCCGCGGATCTCGCCGTCGTCCGAGAGGATCACGAACCGGGAGCTCCGGCCGAGGGCGGCCTCCGCGACGCACTGCTGCGCGTTCTGCTCCTGCCAGTCCTCGGTGAAGAACGCCTCGGAGCGCTCCGGCTCCCACGGGGCGAGGTGCTCTCTGTTCGCGAGATACGCGTGCGCGAGCGCCGCACCGTCGCCGGCGCGGACCGGCCGCAGAACGTGCTCTGCGTCCAGCCGGAGCACCGGAGTGCCTTACTTCTTGGGAGCGAGCTGCTCGATGATCGCCTTGGCGACGTCCTGCATCGTCAGGCGGCGATCCATCGATGCCTTCTGGATCCAGCGGAACGCCTCGGGCTCGCTCAGGCCCATCTTCTCGTTGAGGAGGCCCTTCGCGCGGTCGACGAGCTTGCGGGTCTCGAAGCGCTCGACCATGTCGGCGACCTCAGCCTCGAGGGTGATGATCTGCTCGTGGCGGGCCAGGGCGATCTCGATCGCGGGGAGGAGATCGTTCGGGGTGAAGGGCTTCACGACGTAGGCCAGGGCTCCGGCCTCGCTCGCGCGCTCCACGAGCTCCTTCTGGCTGAACGCGGTCAGCAGCACGACCGGGGCGATGTTGCCCTTGTGGAGCTTCTCGGCAGCGCTGATGCCGTCGAGCTGGGGCATCTTCACGTCCATGATGACGAGGTCGGGACGCAGCTCGGTAGCGAGGGCCACCGCCGTCTCGCCGTCGCCGGCCTCGCCGACGACATCGAAGCCGTTGTCGCGGAGGATCTCGACGATGTCGAGACGGATCAGCGACTCGTCTTCGGCGACGACGACGCGTCGGGGTGCGGATGCCGTGGGCTGCTCAGCCTGTTCTTGCTCGGTCACCCCTCCATCCTAACGGAGAGGTCCCCACCGCCGGCTGAAGACGGCGGGCGCGCGGGGAACCGTCCGTCGTCTGCGCTACAGTCGAAGTCGCGAGACACGGGCCGGCGTGGCGGAATGGCAGACGCGGAGCACTCAAAATGCTTTGTCCGAGAGGGCGTGTGGGTTCGAGTCCCACCGCCGGCACCAGCATCGCGGACCGCTCGCCCCGTCACTCGGCGAGGGCGGCGAGTTCGGCCATCACACGGGGGTGGGCGAGGATGCGGAAGTGCCCGCCCGTCTCCAGGACGACGTTCTTGGCCCCGGCGAGCTCACTCCCCTCGGGGATGTGCGGATCGAACGCGGCGTAGATCGAGACGATGCGCGCGTTCACATCGAGCTCCCGCCCCAGCGCGACGATCGAGGGGTCGTCGGGTGAGAACGCCCGCAGCACCCGACCGGGCAGCAGCCGCGCATATCGGGAGCCCCCGAACGGCGTCGCGATGGCGAGCATGCCGCGGATCCGGGCACCCTCCGGGCCGGTCATCACCAGCTTCCCGGCGAGGCCGCCCTTGCTGTGGGCGACGAGGAACACGCCCGAGAGGTCGTGCGCGCGCAGGTAGTCGGCCACCTGATCGGCCTCATCCTGCACGGGGAACTGGTTGCGGCGCAGCGCATCCACGACATGGACCGGGTGCCCCCGCTCGTGCAGCGCGACGATGAGCGGCTCCAGGAAGCGCCAGGTCTCGTAGACACCGGCGAGCACCACGATCGGGGCGCGGTCTCCGGTGGTGAAGTCATCCGCCTGGTCACGGCCGAAGAACGATCGGACCTGCCAGAACCCCGCGTAGGCGTAGTCCGCGGCCCACCAGCCCAGGATCCTCAGGACGCTGATCGTGCCCTCCCCCGCCGGATGGGTGCGGCCGGCACCGCCGTCGGCCATGCTCCCGTCGTGTGGGCCAGGATCGCGGAAGCCACCGCCCGGGGCGCGGACTGCTGCGCGACATGATGGTGACCGGGGATCTCCACCAATCGCGAGACGGCCGCCGCGTCGCGCAGGCGCCGGCACCACGCGCGTCCTGCGATCGGATCGTCACTCCCCCGGACGACGAGCACCGGCATGGTGAGAGCCGCGACCCTCTCCTCCAGGGGATACGCGAGCATGTGCCGGAGCTGGCGGAGATACCACCGCACGCCGCAGCGCAGGTAGTCGGTGAAGACGACCGCGTTGATCGCGGGGGTCTCGCCGACGGTGTCGACGGCCAGGGCCCGGGCCTGCGCGCCGAGAGTCCGGTGGGCGTCGTCGGTGACGGGACCGATCGTCACGACGGTCCGGACGTACTCGGGATGCCGCAGCGCCGTCTCCACGGCCCACTGCACGCCCATCGAGTGCCCGACGAGCACGACGCGATCGTCGTCGAGGCTCGCCACCACCTGAGCCAGGCCTGCCGCCATCTGCGGGATGGAGACGTCGAACCGGGGCTTGGGCAGGCCGCCGAAGCCCGGGAGATCGACGGAGACCACCCTGGTGGTGTCGGCGAGCACGGCGTGCAGCCGCGACAGGTACCGATGCGACATCCCGATCCCGTGCACGAGGACCACGGTCGGGGCGGTGCTGCCGGCGGGCCGCGGACTCTCCAGGATGCGCAACGTCAGCCCGGAGGTGACGAGGAGACGACGGAGGACCATGGCAGCACGTTAACCGAGGCCGCCGTCACGGCCGAGAGGCTTGACGCACCGGCCCGGAGATGACAGGGAGGGGCGAGGCCGAAGCCCCGCCCCTCCCGGAACGCCCTGCGTCAGACGCCGGCCTTGTAGATCGGCGCGGCGCCGCGGAGCGCATCGCCGACCTTGTGCACGCGCAGGTCGTTCGTGGAACCGATGATCCCGGGAGGGGACCCGGAGATGACGACGACCTTGTCCCCCTCGACGGCGAGGCCGTTCCCGAGGAGGTACTCGTCGACCTGGTGGTACATGAGGTCGGTGTGCTGCACCATGTCGACGAGGGTGGAGCGGAGACCCCAGGTCAGCGCCATACGACGACGGATGCCGGGCTCCGGCGTGAAGGCCAGCATCGGGATGCGGGAGCGCAGACGGGACAGGCGGCGCGCCGAGTCGCCCGACTGCGTGAACACGCACAGGAACTTGGCGTCCACGAACTCCGCGACCTCGAGGGCCGCGAGCGTGATGGCACCACCCTGCGTGCGGGGCTTCGTCGTGAGCGGCAGGATGCGCTCCAGACCGTGCTCCTCCGTCGACTCGATGATCCGGGCCATCGTCTCGACGACGACGACCGGGTAGTCGCCCACGCTGGTCTCGCCGGAGAGCATGACCGCGTCGGCACCGTCGAGCACGGCGTTGGCGACATCGGAGGTCTCGGCACGGGTCGGCACCGGGCTGTTGATCATCGACTCGAGCATCTGCGTCGCCACGATCACGGGCTTCGCGTTGCGACGGGCCACCTCGACGGCGCGCTTCTGCACGATCGGGACGGCTTCGAGGGGCAGCTCCACGCCGAGGTCGCCACGGGCGACCATGATGCCGTCGAACGCGTCGACGATCTCTTCGAGCGCGTCGACGGCCTGCGGCTTCTCGATCTTGGCGATCACCGGGACGCGGACGCCCTCCTCCGCCATGATCTCGTGCACGCGGGTCACGTCCGAGGCGTTGCGCACGAACGACAGCGCGATGAGGTCGGCACCGGTCCGGAGGCCCCAGCGGAGGTCCTCCTCGTCCTTCTCGCTGAGCGCGGGGACGTTGACGGCGACGCCGGGCAGGTTGATGCCCTTGTTGTTCGAGACGGCGCCGGCGACGACGACACGCGTGGTGACGGTCACGCCGTCGGTCTCGACGACCTCGACGCGCACTTTGCCGTCGTCGATCAGCAGGAAGTCGCCGGGCTTGACGTCCTGAGGAAGCCCCTTGAACGTCGTGCCGCAGATCTCCTTGTTGCCGATGATGTCCTCGGTGGTGATCTTGAAGATGTCGCCCTTGGCGAGCTCGTACGGTCCGTCCTCGAACCGGCCGAGACGGATCTTCGGACCCTGGAGGTCCACGAGGATGGCGACGGCACGACCGGAGTCCTCCGCCGCACGGCGCACGTTCGCGTAGTTGTTCTCGTGCACGGAGTAGTCACCGTGGCTGAGGTTCAGTCGGGCGACGTCCACACCGGCATCGATCAGTGCGCGCACCGTCTCATACGTGGAAGTGGCGGGGCCCAGGGTGGCGACGATTTTCGCGCGTCTCAACATGTCTCCAGGGTAGAAGTGGGGGATTACAAACAGGCGACACTGCCGGCCTCAGCCTACGCGGGCTGGAGGCCGATCGCGACATCGCTCGGGCGCACCGGCTCCGGCAGCACGGTGGTGCCCATGAGGAAGCGGTCGACGTTCGCCGCCGCCGCTCGGCCCTCCGCGATCGCCCAGACGATGAGCGACTGCCCGCGCCCCGCGTCCCCGGCGACGAACACGCCGGGGATCGACGACTCGTAGCTCGCGGCGCGACGGAAGGCGCCGCGCTCGGTCACCTCCGGCCGGGTGTCCTCGGTGTAGCCGTCCTGCTCCGGCCCGGTGAAGCCCATCGCGATGAGCACGAGGTCGGCCGGGATCTCCCGCTCCGTGCCGCTCTTGGGCACGCGGCGGCCGTCGATGTACTCGGTCTCGGCCACGCGCAGCGCGCGGACCTCGCCGACGTCGTTCGACAGGAACTCCACGGTCGAGGCGAGGAAGACCCGCTCCCCGCCCTCCTCGTGAGCCGAGGCCACCTCGAAGATCGTCGGCATCATCGGCCACGGCTGGTGATCCGGCCGCGTCTCGCTCGGCTGCTTGCCGATGGCGAGGTTGGTGACGCTGAGCGCGCCCTGGCGGTGCGCGGTGCCGATGCAGTCGGCGCCCGTGTCGCCGCCGCCGATGACGATGACGTGCTTGCCCTCGGCGGTGATCTGGTCCGGGACGGTGTCGCCGGCGACCGCGTGGTTCGACTCGACGAGGTACTCCATCGCGAAGTGGACGCCGTCGAGGTCGCGACCGGGGATCGGCAGGTCGCGCGGGACCGTGGCGCCGGTGGCGATCACGACCGCGTCGTACCGGGCGCGCAGGTCGGCCCAGGAGATGTCCTTGCCGATCTCGACGCCGGCGCGGAACCGTGTGCCCTCCTCCTGCATCTGGCGCAGGCGGGCCTCGAGCTGGCTCTTCTCCATCTTGAAGTCCGGGATGCCGTAGCGCAGCAGGCCGCCGATGCGGTCGTCCCGCTCGAAGACGGCGACGGTGTGGCCGGCGCGGGTGAGCTGCTGGGCGGCGGCGAGACCGGCGGGGCCCGAGCCCACGACGGCCACGGTCTTGCCCGTCAGACGCTCCGGCGGCTCCGGCTCGACCCAGCCCTTGGCGAAGGCCTCGTCGATGATGGAGACCTCGATCTGCTTGATCGTCACGGCCGGCTGGTTGATGCCGAGGACGCACGAGCTCTCGCACGGGGCCGGGCAGAGCCGTCCGGTGAACTCCGGGAAGTTGTTCGTCGCGTGCAGCCGCTCGATCGCCGCGCGCCCCTCCCCGCGCCAGGTGAGGTCGTTCCACTCCGGGATGAGGTTACCCAGGGGGCAGCCGGAGTGGCAGAAGGGCACGCCGCAGTCCATGCAGCGACTGGCCTGGCGACGGAGCACCGCCTTGTCGCCGGGCTCGTACACCTCTTTCCAGTCCATGATGCGCACGGGCACCGGACGGCGAGCGGGAAGTTCCCGCTCGGTCACCTTCAGAAAGCCTTTGGGGTCAGCCACCGGTCACCTCCAGGATGCGGTTCCAGACGATGTCGCCGTCGGGGTCGATCCCCTCGGCCAGTGCCTCCTCGCGCATGCTGCGCACGGCGGCGAAGTCGCGCGGGAGCACCTTCACGAACTCCGCCGCGCTGGCGTCGAAGTCCTCCAGCAGGGCGGCGGCGCGCGGGGACGCCGTGCGCTCCACATGCTCCACGAGCAGCCCGCGCAGCACTTCGAGGTCGGCGCGGTCCAGCGGCTCGAGCCGCAGCTCGCCGCTGCCGAGCGACTGCGCGTTGACCTTCGCGGTGTCCAGAGCGTGCACGTAGGCCACTCCCCCGGACATGCCGGCGCCGAAGTTGCGGCCGGTCGATCCGAGGATCACCGCAAGGCCGCCGGTCATGTACTCGAGCGCGTGGTCGCCCACGCCCTCGACCACCGCGGTCGCACCGGAGTTGCGGACGAGGAAGCGCTCGCCCACCACACCGGAGATGAACATGGTGCCGGACGTGGCGCCGTACCCGATCACGTTGCCCGCGATGACGTTCTCGTGCGGGGCGATCGCGGAGCCGCGGGGCGGCCGGATCGTGATGTCCCCACCGGAGAGCCCCTTGCCGACGTAGTCGTTCGCGTCGCCCTCCAGCCGGAGGATGATGCCCGGCGGAAGGAACGCCCCGAGCGACTGTCCCGCCGTGCCGGTGAGGGTGACGTCGATGGTCTCCTTCGGCAGACCGGTGGCGCCGTGACGCGAGGTCACCTGGTGTCCGAGCATCGTGCCCACCGCGCGCTCGGTGTTGGCGATCGGGAGCTCCACCACGACGGGGTCGCCGTTCAGCAGCGCTCCCTTGGCGATGTCGATGAGCTGCACGTCGAAGTGCTTGTCGAGTTCGTGGTCCTGGGCGCGGCCGCTGCGACGCGGCTCGCCCGCGGGGAACGCCGGTCCCTCCAGCACCGGGCTGAGGTCGAGTCCCTCGGCCTTCCAGTGCGCGATCGCCGCGTTGGTCTCCAGGAGCTCGGTGCGACCGACGATCTCGTCGATCGAGCGGTAGCCGAGCTCGGCGAGCAGCTCGCGCACCTCCTCGGCGATGAACTCCATGAAGTTCACGACGAACTCGGGCTTGCCGGTGAACCGGTCGCGCAGGACGGGGTTCTGCGTCGCGACGCCCACCGGGCAGGTGTCGAGGTGGCAGACGCGCATCATGATGCAGCCGCTGACCACGAGGGGCGCGGTGGCGAAGCCGAACTCCTCGGCACCGAGCAGGGCGCCGATGATGACGTCCCGTCCGGTCTTGAGCTGCCCGTCGACCTGCACGACGACGCGGTCGCGCATGCCGTTGAGCATGAGCGTCTGCTGCGTCTCCGCGAGGCCGAGCTCCCACGGCGTTCCCGCGTGCTTCAGCGAGTTCAGCGGGCTCGCGCCCGTACCGCCGTCGTGACCGGACACGAGGATGACATCGCTGAGCGCCTTGGCGACACCGGCCGAGACCGCGCCGATGCCGGACTGGCTGACGAGCTTCGTGTGGATGCGCGCCTCGGGGTTGGCCCGCTTCAGGTCGAAGATGAGCTGCTTGAGGTCTTCGATCGAGTAGATGTCGTGATGCGGCGGCGGCGAGATGAGGCCGACCCCCGCGGTGGCGTGGCGGGTGCGCGCGACCCAGGGGTACACCTTGGTCGGCGGGAGCTGACCGCCCTCACCGGGCTTGGCGCCCTGGGCGAGCTTGATCTGGATGTCGTCGGCCTCGGTGAGGTAGAGGCTCGTGACACCGAATCGACCCGAGGCCACCTGCTTGATCGCACTGCGCCGCTCGGGGTCGACGAGACGGTCGGGGTCTTCCCCGCCCTCCCCCGTGTTCGACTTGCCGCCGATCCGGTTCATCGCGATCGCGAGCGTCTCGTGCGCCTCCTTGGAGATGGAGCCGTAGCTCATCGCCCCCGTGGAGAAGCGCTTGACGATCGCCGAGACGGGCTCCACCTCGTCCAGCGGCACGGGCTTGCGCGTGCCGGTCCGCAGCGAGAACAGGCCGCGCAGCGTCTTCAGCTCGGCCGCCTGGTCGTCGACGAGCTTCGTGTATTCGCGGAAGATGTCGTAACGGCGGGTCCGCGTGGAGTGCTGGAGCTTGAACACCGTCTCCGGGTTGAAGAGATGCGGAGAGCCGTCGCGGCGCCACTGATACTCGCCACCGGTCCACAGCCGCTCATGGGCACGGGCCGCGGCGTCCTCCGGGTAGGCGTAGTCGTGGCGGGCCTGGTTCTCGGCGAAGATCTCCTCGATCCCGATGCCGCCCAGCTTCGACTCGGTACGCGTGAAGTAGGCGTCGATGAACTCCTGGCTGAGGCCGACCGCCTCGAACACCTGCGCGCCCGCATAGGACGACACCGTGGAGATGCCCATCTTCGACATGATCTTCAGCACGCCCTTGCCGAGCGCGTAGATGAGGTTCTTCACGGCCTTCTCCGGGGAGATGCCCGTGATGTAGCCGGTCCGCACGA
This sequence comes from Microbacterium sp. NPDC057658, assembly GCF_042799975.1. Classification (NCBI taxonomy): domain Bacteria; kingdom Bacillati; phylum Actinomycetota; class Actinomycetes; order Micrococcales; family Microbacteriaceae; genus Microbacterium; species Microbacterium sp. NPDC057658. Next base: position 2,234,703 of record NZ_JBHVHT010000001.1, read on the forward strand.
GGTGCTCGACCGTCTCCATGGCGAGGTAGGGGTTGATCGCCGAAGCGCCGTAGCCGATGAGCGTCGCGACGTGGTGCACCTCGCGCACGTCGCCGGCTTCGACGATCAGACCGACCTTCATCCGGTTCTCGCGCCGGATGAGGTGGTGGTGGATCGCCGACACCATGAGCAGCGACGGGATCGGGACGAGATCCTTGTTCGAGTCGCGGTCGGACAGGATGATGAACTCCGCGCCGTCCTCGATCGCCTGATCGACCTCGGCGCACATCTCGGTGAGGCGCTCGGCGAGGGTGTGGGGTCCTGCGTCGAAGTGGTAGAGGCCGCGGATCGTGGCGCTCGAACGCCCGGGCAGGGCCTTGTCGATGTGCCGGATCTTCGCGAGCTCGTCGTTGTCGATGACCGGGAAGTCGAGCGACACCGTGCGGGTGTGCTCCGGACCCCAGGTCAGCAGATTGACCTCAGGGCCCAGACCGAGCTTGAGACTCGTGACAACCTCTTCGCGGATCGAGTCGAGCGGCGGGTTGGTCACCTGCGCGAACTGCTGCGTGAAGTAGTCGAAGAGCAGCCGCGGGCGCTTGCTGAGCACGGCGATCGGGGTGTCCGATCCCATGGCGCCCAGCGGCTCGACACCCGTCTGGCCCATCGGGGTGAGGAGGATGCGGACCTCCTCCTCCGTGTACCCGAAGGTGCGCTGCCGCCGGGTGATCGAGGCCGGCGGGTGCACGATGTGCTCGCGCTCGGGGAGGTCGGCCAGGCGGACGGAACCGGCGTCGAGCCACTCCTGCCACGGGTGCATCGTCGCGAGATCGTGCTTGATCTCCTCATCCTCGACGATCCGGCGCTGGGCTGTGTCGACGAGGAACATCTTGCCGGGCTGCAGCCGGCCGCGGCGCTTGATGCGCTCCGGCTCGAAGTGCAGGACGCCGGTCTCGGAGCCGATGACGACGAGCCCGTCGGTGGTCTCCGTCCAGCGTCCGGGGCGCAGGCCGTTGCGGTCCAGGGTCGCGCCGACGAGCGTGCCGTCGGTGAAGATGAGGGCGGCCGGGCCGTCCCACGGCTCCATCTGGTTGGAGTGGTACTCGTAGAACGCGCGCAGCTCCGGCGAGATGTCGGCCTGCTTCTCGTAGGCCTCCGGCACCATCATCATGATCGCGTGCGGCAGGCTGCGGCCGGTGAGGGTGAGCAGCTCCAGCACCTCGTCGAACGAGGCGGAGTCGCTGGCGCCGTCGGTGCAGATGGGCAGCAGGGGCGAGATGTCGCCGAGGAGCTCGGACTCGAGCTGCGACTGGCGGGCGCGCATCCAGTTGCGGTTGCCGCCGACGGTGTTGATCTCGCCGTTGTGGGCCAGCATCCGCAGCGGCTGCGCGAGCGGCCACGAGGGGAACGTGTTCGTCGAGTACCGCGAGTGCACGACGGCGAGCTCGGAGGCGAAGCGCTCGTCCTGCAGATCCGGGTAGAACGGCTCGAGCTGGAGCGTGGTGACCATGCCCTTGTAGCCGAGCGTGCGGCTGGACAGGGAGACGAAGTAGGCGCCGAGCTCGTGGCCCGCGCGCTTGCGGAGCCGGTAGGCGACGCGGTCGAGCGCGATGCCGGTCAGCGGCGCATCGGCGAGGGTGGCGCCGCCGGCGCTCACGAAGAGCTGCTCGAAGGCGGGACGGGCCTCGTCGGCGAGCTTGCCGAGGTTCTCGTTGGCCGTGGGCACCTCGCGCCAGCCGAGGACGCGGAGCCCCTCCGCGCGGGCGATCTTCTCGATCCCGGCCTTCTGCTGGCGGCGCTCGCTCGAATCGCGAGGCAGGAAGGCCAGCCCGGCCGCGTACTCCCCCACGGGCGGCAGTTCGAAGCCGGTGACCGCGCGGAGGAATTCGTCCGGCATCTGGGTGAGGATGCCGGCTCCGTCCCCGGTGCCCGCGTCGGACCCGATGGCCCCGCGGTGCTCCAGGTTGCGCAGGGCCTCGAGGGCCAGCGCGATGATGTCGTGCCCGGCTTCGCCGCGCAGCGTTGCGACCATGGCCAGGCCGCAGGCGTCCTTCTCGAACGCCGGGTTGTACATGCCCTGCTTCGGGGGGTATGCGCCGGAGGCGCCGTAAGGGGGCTGGAAGTACACCAGTTACCGTCCTCAGATCTTCAGTGAAACCCGGGGACGTCGTCGGCCCGCTCGTTCAGTGCAATGGTTCTCCCGCCGCGAGTCGGCGTTATCGGGAGCCGTCCCCGCTCGAGGGAGCAGCGCTTGTGGCAGTGGCTCCGGCGGCGACTTCTTCGGCCGGAGGCTCGCTCACGTCCACGAAATCAGAGGGATTGTCCTGCGATTGTACATCAGCGTCCACGTCCTTCCGTCCGCGGCCCGGCTGGTACGGCGAGGGCTCGAGACCGGGGTGACGGCGCGTCTGCACCACGAGGATGACGAGGCCGAGGACGACGCCGATGATGGCGGCCCAGACGTTGCTGCGCAGGCCGAGGAAGATCTCGCTCGGGTCGATGCGGATCGACTCCCACAGGATGCGTCCGGCGCTGTACCAGATGAGGTAGATCGCGAAGAGGCGCCCCCACTGGAAGAACAGCTTGCGTCCGAGCCACAGCAGCACAAGGACGCCGAGGCCGTTCCAGATGACCTCGTACAGGAAGGTCGGGTGGAAGAGGGTGCCCTCGGGGAGACCGGGAGGGAAGGCCGAGTTCGTGGACTCGATCTCCAGGCCCCACGGGAGCGAAGTCGGCAGGCCGAAGAGCTCGTGGTTGAACCAGTTGCCGAAACGTCCCATCGCCTGCGCGAGAAGCAGCCCTGGCGCGAGCGCGTCCGCGAACGTCCAGAAGCGGATGCCGGTCCACCGGCAGCCGAGGTAGGCGCCGACGGCGCCGCCGATGAGGGCGCCGAAGATCGCGATGCCACCCTCCCAGATCGCCCAGACCGAGCCCGGCTCGAAGGGGTTCCAGGTGTTCTTGCCCTCGCCGAAGTAGAAGTTCGGGTGGGTGAGGACGTGGAAGATGCGTGCGCCGACGATCGCGAGCGGCACGGCGAGAATGGAGATGTCGATGACCACCCACGGCTCCGCGCCGCGCTTGGTGAGACGGTGGTTCGTCATCAGCACGGCGACGATGATGCCGGCGATGATGCACAGCGCGTAGAAGTGGATCCGGAGCGGGCCGAGATCGAAGTACGACACGGACGGGCTCGGGATGCTGGCGAGCACGCCGGCGGCGGTGCTGTGGAGCGCGGAGGACATGAGTGCGATCCTACTTCTCTGAGGCGAAGCGCGCCGACGCGGTGCCGGCGGCCAGGGTTCGGGTGACTTCGGCGAGGGCGGGCACACCGCCGTCGCGGAGGGCGCGGACGAGAGCGGTGCCCACGATGGCGCCGTCAGCGTACTCGGAGACGCCGGCGATCTGCTCCGGGGTCGAGATGCCGATGCCCACGCAGGCGCGACGGGCACCGTGGTCGCGGAGCCGCGACACGAGGGTGCGTGCCGCACGGTCGAGCTCGGCCCGCTCCCCCGTGATGCCCATGGTCGAGACGGTGTAGACGAAGCCCGTCGAGGACCGCACGACGAGGTCGAGGCGCTCGTCCGACGAGGTCGGAGCTGCGAGGAAGACCCGGTCGAGACCGAGCCGCTCGCTGGCCGCGATCCACTCGCCAGCGGCCTCCGGGGTGATGTCCGGGGTGATGAGACCCGCGCCGCCCGCGGCGAGCAGGTCCTCGGCATACCGGTCCACCCCGTACTGCAGCACGGGATTCCAGTAGGTCATCACGAGGACGGGGACGTCGGTCGCGGCGGTGATCGCGCGGATGGCGGTGAAGAGGTCTTTCATCCGGAAGCCCGCGGCGAGGGCCTTGGTCGTCGCCTCCTGGATGATGGCGCCGTCCATGACGGGATCGCTGTAGGGCGGCCCGAGCTCGATGATGTCCACGCCGTTCTCGGCGAGGGCGATCGCGGCCTGGATGCTCGTCTCCAGGTCGGGGAAGCCGACGGGCAGGTAGCCGACGAAGGCGCTGCGGCCGGCGTCGTGCGCGCGCTGAATGGCCTGTTCGACGCGGCTCACAGCTGCGGCTCTCCCTTCGAGGCCGCGTCCTCGGCGGCGCTCTCCTCGGACACGTCGTGCGCGAGGGCGTCCTCGTCATAGAGCTCGAAGTAGCGGGCGGCGGTGTCCATGTCCTTGTCGCCGCGACCCGAGAGGCAGATCGCGATGAGGCCGTCGGGGCCGAGCTCGCGGCCGATCCGCAGCGCGCCGGCGAGGGCATGAGCCGACTCGATCGCGGGGATGATGCCCTCGGTCCGGCTCAGCAGCCGCAGGGCCTGCATCGCCTCGTCGTCCGTCGCCGGGATGTACTCAGCGCGTCCGATGTCGGCCAGCCACGAGTGCTCCGGACCGACGCCCGGGTAGTCGAGACCGGCGGAGATCGAGTGCGATTCGACGGTCTGGCCGTCTTCGTCCTGCAGCACGTACGTCTTCGCGCCGTGCAGCACGCCGGGGCGGCCGCGCTCGATCGAGGCGGCGTGCTTGTCGGTGTCGACGCCGTCGCCCGCCGCCTCCACGCCGTACAGCCGCACGCCGTCGTCGTCCAGGAACGCGTCGAACATGCCGATCGCGTTGGATCCGCCGCCGACGCAGGCGACGACCGCGTCGGGAAGCCGGCCGACCTCGTCGAGGATCTGGGCGCGAGCCTCTTCGCCGATGATCTTCTGGAAGTCGCGGACCATCGCCGGGAACGGGTGCGGGCCGGCGGCGGTGCCGAAGATGTAGTTGGTGGTCTCGACCGAGGCCACCCAGTCGCGGTAGGCGTCGTTGATCGCGTCCTTCAGCGTGCGCGAGCCCGAGGTGACCGCGACGACCTCGGCGCCCAGCAGACGCATGCGTGCGACGTTCAGCGCTTGGCGCTCGGTGTCGACCTCGCCCATGTAGATGGTGCAGTCGAGGCCGAACAGCGCGGCGGCGGTCGCCGTCGCGACGCCGTGCTGACCCGCTCCGGTCTCGGCGATGACCCGGGTCTTGCCGAGGCGCTTGGTGAGCAGAGCCTGGCCCAGCACGTTGTTGATCTTGTGCGAACCGGTGTGGTTGAGGTCCTCGCGCTTGAGGAAGACCCGCGCGCCGCCCGCGTGCTCCGCGAACCGGGGCACCTCGGTGAGCGCGGACGGACGCCCGGCGTAGGAGGACAGCAGATGGGCGAGCTCGGCACGGAACTCCGGGTCGGCGATGGCCTCCTCGTAGGCGACCGTCAGCTCGTCGATCGCGGCGACCAGGGACTCCGGCATGTACCGTCCGCCGAACTCGCCGAAGAACGGACCGTGCTGGTCGCGCAGACTCACTTCGCCTCCAGGAAGCTCTCGAGAGTGGCGACCGGGTCTCCGGTCACCAGGGCCTCGCCGATCAGCACGACGTCGGCACCGGCCGAACGGTAGTGCGCGACATCGGCGGGGGTGAGCACCGCGGACTCCGCGATCTTGATCGCCGAGTCGGGGATGCGGTCCACGAGCCGGCCGAACAGATCGCGGTCGAGCTCGAGGGTCTTGAGGTTGCGGGCGTTCACGCCGATCAGGGCGGCCCCGAGGTCGATCGCGGCCTCCAGCTCCTCCGCCGAGTGGGTCTCCACGAGCGGCGTCATGCCGAGCTCGAGGATGAACCCGTACAGGTCGCGGAGGACGTCCGGCTCCAGGCCCGCCACGATCAGGAGGACGAGGTCGGCACCGGCGGCACGCGCCTCCAGCACCTGGTACCGGGTGGCGATGAAGTCCTTCCGGAGCACCGGCAGCGAGACCCGGGCGGTGACCGCCTCCAGATCGGCGAGACTGCCGCCGAAGCGGCGCTCCTCGGTGAGGACGCTGATCGCGGAGGCGCCACCGGTCTCGTAGAGCGCGGCCTGGTGCGCGGGATCCGGGATCTGCGCGAGAGCACCGCGGGATGGACTCGCCCGCTTCACCTCGGCGATGATCTTCACCCGGTCGGCGGGAGCGAGGTACGACAGCGCGTGCTTCGCCGCGGGGCGCGCGAGGGCGTCACGCTCGACGACCGCGAGCGGACGGGACTGGGAGCGACGCTCGGCGTCTGCGACAGCGCCGGCCGTCAGGTCGGCGAGGACCACTAGTGCGCCTTCGGAGCGTACTTGGGACCCTTCACGCCGTATCCCGCCTTCGCGAGCACCCAGCCGACGATCGCCCCGATCGGGATCAGTGCGGCGGCGATCCACACCAGGGTCGGCTGCTCGAAGCAGAACGCGACGGTCGCGGCAGCGAAGCCGACGAGCATGATCACGACGGCGGTCCAGGCCGCAGGCGAGTGTCCGTGGCCGGGGTCAGCGATCGGGTTGGTCATGTTCTCCTCCGGGGACGACGTGGGGATCTGGGTTCAGTCTATCGGGGTCAGCGCGTCGGGTCGGACCCGCGGGACAGCTCGTCCCAGGAATCGACCGCGTCGACGGGACCGTCGTGCGGCGCGTCGCTCGGCGCGTCGGTGCGATAGCGACGGCCGCCGGCCTTCCAGCGCCGCCAGGTGGTCAGCACGACGACGGCGGCGACGAGCAGGATCGCCCAGCCGACGAGGGCGAGGAACGGCCAGGCCGACGGCACGATGCTCGCCGCGACCTCGTGGACGGCTCCGCTCCCGGCGAGTCCCGTCGTCTCGGTGACGGTCGCAGCGACAGCGCCGTACGCGTCGCCGAGGAGGAGCTGCAGCGTGGACCAGCCCAGGAACAGCGCGGCCGCGGCGGCCAGCACCCCGAAGACGACGCGCACGACCCGGCCAGCGATCGCGAGGGCGGCACCGAGCGCCAGGACCGCGAGGCTCAGCGGGGCGAGGAGCACGAGGGCGGAGGCTCCGGGGACGAGGATGTCCTCCCCCGCGTCCGCGCGCTGCACCGTGAACCAGGTCTGCGTGGAGGAGATGATCCCGATGGCGCCGGCCAGCAGGAACCCCGTCACGGAGAGGGAGCGTCCGCGCTGCGCGATGCTCACGAGGCGGCCACCCCGTCGAGGGCGCCCAGGTCCGTCGTGTCGAAGCACGTCCGCGTGCCGGTGTGGCACGCGGGGCCGGTCTGGTCGACGAGGAGCAGGAGCGCATCCCCGTCGCAGTCGAGCCTGGCCTCCCGCACGACCTGGATGTGGCCGGACGTGTCGCCCTTGCGCCAGTACTCCTGCCGCGAGCGGGACCAGTAGGTCGCACGACCGGAGGTGAGCGTGCGGCGCAGCGCCTCGGCATCCACCCACGCGAGCATGAGCACCTCACGCGAATCCCACTGCTGCACGATGACCGGGGCGAGCCCGTCGGCGTTGAAGGCGACCTGCGCGATGCGGTCGTCGACGGAGACCTCGTCCTGCTTCGGCGTGTCGGTCATCGGACGAGCACTCCTTCCGCGCGCAGCGCATCCTTCACGTCGCCGACGGTCAGGGCTCCGGTGTGGAACACGCTGGCCGCGAGCACGGCGTCGGCGCCCGCCTTGATGGCCGGAGCGAAGTCGGTCGCCCGTCCCGCACCGCCGGAGGCGATCACGGGGATCGGCGCGACTTCGCGCATGAGTCGGACGAGCTCGAGATCGAAGCCGTCGCGAGTGCCGTCGGCGTCGATCGAGTTCACGAGCAGCTCCCCCGCCCCGCGCTCCGCGGCCTCGCGCGCCCAGTCGAGCGCGTCCAGCGTGGTCTGCGTGCGACCGCCGTGCGTGGTGACGACGAAGCCGGAGCGCGTCGTGTCGGCGCGCTTGACGTCGAGCGAGAGCACGAGCACCTGGGCACCGAAGCGATCCGCGATCTCGCCGATGAGCTCGGGACGGGCGATCGCCGCGGAGTTCACGCCGACCTTGTCCGCACCGACGGCGAGGAGCCGCGCGACGTCGTCGACGCTGCGCACCCCGCCGCCCACCGTCAGCGGCACGAAGACCTGCTCCGCGGTGCGCTGCACGACGTCGTAGGTCGTGGCCCGCGCATCCACCGTCGCGGTGACGTCCAGGAACGTGATCTCGTCGGCACCTTGGGCGGCGTAGTGGCGGGCGAGCTCCACCGGATCGCCCATGTCGCGGAGATTCTCGAAGTTGACGCCCTTGACGACGCGACCGTCGGCGACGTCGAGGCACGGGATGACGCGACTCGCGAGGGCCATCAGAGCCTCGCCGCGTGGATCGCCGTGACGAGGATGGCTCGGGCGCCCAGGGCGTACAGGTCGTCCATCACCTGGTTGACCCGGCGACGCGGGATCATGACGCGCACGGCCACCCAGGCCGGGTCGCGGAGCGGCGAGATGGTCGCGGACTCGCGACCCGGGGCGATGGCCACGGCCTGATCGACGAGCTCGGTGGGGAGGTCGTAGTCGAGGAGCACGTAGCGGCGCGCGACCATGACGCCGCGGAGTCGGCGCAGCAGCGTCTCCACGCCGTCGGCCTCACCGGGACGGCTGATCAGCACGGCCTCGGACTCCAGGATCACGGGGCCGAAGATCTCCAAACCCGCCTGGCGCAGGGTGGTGCCGGTGGACACCACGTCGGCGACCGCGTCGGCGACACCGAGGCGCACGGCGGACTCCACGGCACCGTCGAGCTGCACGAGCTCGGCGTTCACCCCCTGGTCGCGGAGGAAGGAGCCGACCAGACCCGGGTAGGCGGAGGCCACGCGGACGCCGTCGAGATCCTGGACGGAGGTGAAGCGTCCGGGAGGACCGGCGAAGCGGAACGTGGACGCCCCGAAGCCGAGCTGCTCGATCTCGCGCGCCGGCTGCTGCACGTCGAGGAGGAGATCACGACCGGTGATGCCGACGTCGAGGGCGCCGGAGGCCACGTAGGTGGCGATGTCGCGCGGGCGGAGGAAGAAGAACTCGACGTCGTTCTCGGCGTCGATGACATGCAGGGTCTTGGGGTCGCGGCGGCCGGCGTAGCCCGCCTCCGCGAGCATCTCGGCGGCGGTCTCGGAGAGCGAGCCCTTGTTGGGAACGGCGATGCGCAGCATGAACGGCTTTCAGTTCGAAGGAGTGGGACCGGAGCGCATCACAGATGTCGGTAGACGTCCTGCAGGGTGAGGCCCTTCGCGAGCATCATCACCTGCAGGTGGTAGAGGAGCTGGGAGATCTCCTCGGCGGCAGCGGCATCCGACTCGTACTCCGCCGCCATCCAGACCTCGGCGGCCTCTTCGACGATCTTCTTGCCGATCGCATGCACGCCGCCGTCGAGCTCCGCCACGGTGCCCGATCCCTCGGGTCGGGTCTCGGCCTTGACGCTGAGCTCGGCGAACAGCTCGTCGAAAGTCTTCACCCCTCCAGGCTACCGGCTCGCGCGAGGTCCCTGAGCCGGGTGACGGCCGCCTCCACGTCGTCGGCCCCGTAGACCGCGGATCCGGCGACGAAGGTGTCGGCTCCCGCTTCGGCCGCCTGGGCGATCGTCGCGTCGGAGATGCCCCCGTCGACCTGGAGCCAGACGGACGAGCCGCGGCGCCGCGCCTCCGCGGACAGCGCCTGCAGCTTCGGCATGGTCTCGGGCAGAAAGCCCTGTCCGCCGAACCCCGGCTCGACGGTCATCACGAGGATCTGGTCGAACTCGTCCAGCAGGTCGAAGAGTCCCTCGACAGGAGTCGCGGGCTTGACCGCGACCCCGGCACGGGCGCCGATGTCGCGCAGCCGCCGCGCGAGAGCCACCGGCTCCCCCGCCGCCTCCAGGTGGAAGGTCACGCTCGCGGCGCCCAGCTCGGCGTAGCCCGGGGCCCAGCGATCCGGATCCGTGATCATGAGATGCACGTCCAGCGGGACCGGGCTGGTCTCCTGGATGCGCTGGACCATCTGCGGGCCGAACGTGAGGTTCGGGACGAAGTGGTTGTCCATGACGTCGACGTGCGCGAAGTCGGCGGTCGCGATGCGGGCGAGCTCCGCCTGCATGTTGACGAAGTCGGCGGCGAGGATGCTGGGGTTGATGCGCGGGGCGCGGGGCAGATCCATGGTCTCAACCTTCCTTCGGGGCGTCTGTCGCCTCCAGAGGGCGCTGCAGGAGTGCGAGGAACATCGCGTCGGTGCCGTGCCGATGCGGCCAGAGCTGAGCGCTGCCCGTCTGCGCCCGCCCGTCGTCGGCGAGATCGATCGGCGACTGCGCCACGCCGTGCAGCACCGCGCGGGCATCGAGCTCGACGAGCTCCGGCCGGATGCGCCGCACCTCCTCGACCACCGCCGTGGTCTCCGCGAGATGGGGCGAACAGGTGACGTACGCGACGACGCCTCCCGGTGCGAGAGCGTCCACAGCCGCCGTGAGCAGGCCGACCTGCAGCGGCACGAGCTCGGCGACGTCCGCCGGGGACTTCCGCCACCGGGCCTCCGGGCGCCGTCGGAGGGCGCCGAGGCCGGTGCAGGGGGCGTCCACGAGGATCCGGTCGAACGCCTCCGGCCGCTCGGCCGCCAGCTCCCGGCCGTCGCGCTCGTGCACGGTGACGTCGCCCGGGACAGCGCGCAGCGCGTTGCGCACAAGCCGGGCGCGGGTCGGCACCACCTCGTTGGCTTCCAGGACCGCGTCGTTCTGCCGGGCGACGGCGGCGAGCAGGGCCGTCTTCCCGCCGGGTCCTGCGCACAGGTCGAGCCACCGCTCCCCCGTGCGCAGCGGCGTCGCCGCGGTCAGCGCGAGCGCGACGAGCTGAGATCCCTCGTCCTGCACCCGGGCCGCACCGCCGGAGGCGGCCAGCGCGAGACGCGGATCGCCTCCCGGAGACGCGAACGCCGTGGCGGCGTAGGGCCGGCGGGGCTCCTGCGGTTCCGTGAGCCCAGGGAGGGCGACCAGCGTGACCTCGGGCGAGACGTTGTCGGCCTCCAGCAGGGCGTCCAGCTCCTCGACGCGCCCCTCGGCGGCGAGGGCGCGCCGCAGCGCCCGGATGATCCACACCGGGTGCGCGGCTCGGAGGGCCAGGCGTTCGTCGTCCGATCGCGCCGCCGCCTCGATGCGCGCGAGCCACTCGCCCGGCGACTCGCGGGCGATCCGCCGGAGCACCGCGTTGGCGAAGCTCGACGCGCCACGCCCCGCCGTGAGGGCCACGAGGTTCACGGACTCGTTCACGGCGGCGTGCGAGGCCACCCGCGTCGCGAGGAGCTGGTGCACCGCGAGCCGGAGGGCGTCGAGCACGGCGGGGTCGATCGCGTCGGCGGGGCGGTCGGCGGCGGCGGCGATGATCGCGTCGTAGGTGCCCCGGCGACGGAGTGTGCCGTAGGTCAGTTCCGTCGCCAGAGCCGCGTCCTGCGGGTCCAGCCCCGCCTCGGCGATCGCCGTCGGGAGGAGCAGGTTGGCGTAGGCGTCGGACTCCGACACCGCCCTGATCACGTCGTAGGCCACGCGGCGCGCCGGCTGGACCGACCGGTTCGGGCCGCGGCCGTTCCGCGCCCGGCCTGCGTGCTGCCGACCCGAGCCGGGGCGCCGTCCGTCGTTCGCGTTCACGAGCCGGACACCGGAGTCGCACCCTGCAGACCCCGCCACCAGTCGGCGGCGTTCATGGGGCCCTTGCCCGCGGGCTGCAGCCGGGTGACGGCCAGCGGCGAGGTGGCCGTCCCGATCAGGACCTCCGCTCGCGTGCCCGCCATGGCACCTGGTCGCAGGTCCTCCGCCTCGGCACCGGCGGGTCGCGCCTCGAGGATCTTCAGCCGCTGACCGTCGATCGTCGTGTGCGCTCCCGGCTCCGGCGTGACTCCGCGGAACCGGGCGTACACGGCGTCGAACGGCTCGCGGAAGTCGAGGAGACCGTCCTCGAGCGTCAGCTTGCCGGCGAACGTCGGCTCGCCTTCCTGCGGGACGGCGCGGGCGCTGCCGTCCGCGATCGCGGCGACCACGTCGGCGGTGAGACCGGCGCCGTCGAGGGCCAGAGCCTCCAGCGCCTCCCCCGCCGTGGCGGTCGCCGGGAGCTCGACGGTACGCATCGCGAACACGTCGCCGGCGTCGAGCTCGGGGACGAGCTGGAAGACGCTCGCGCCGAGGACGGCATCTCCCGCGATCAGAGCTCGCTGCACCGGCGCGGCTCCGCGCCAGGCCGGCAGGAGCGAGAAGTGCAGGTTGATCCACCCGGCATCCGGCACCGACAGGAGCGGCTCGCGCACGAGCCCGCCGTACGCGACGATCACGCCGAGCTCCGGGCGCAGGGCCGAGATCTCCGTCGTCACCGCCTCGTCCAGCCGGGCAGCGTGGATGACCGGCAGGCCGAGCTCCACCGCAGCCTGAGCGACCGGCGACGGGGTCAGCACACGCTTGCGCCCGAGGGGGGCGTCGGGGCGCGTCACCACGGCGACGATGTCGTGCTCGGCGGCGAGGCGTCGCAGAGTGGGGACCGCGGCGGCGGGAGTGCCGGCGAAGACGAGGCGCATGAAGGTTCTCCGGAAGGGTCAGAGTTCTGGATCGAGGATATCGAGGCGGACCGAGAGCGTGCTGCGGGCGGCCTTGGTCCGGCCTCGGCGGCCGCTCACCGCCTCCGCCACGACGGCAGCACGGAGGGTGGTCGCGACGCGACTCCCCGCGCCGTAGTCGAAGCGCACGAGCGCCCGCACGCGGGGCGGGACGTCATCCGATTCGACGGGGACGGGACCGAGCACCGCGTCGGAGGGCAGCGAGAGTTCGGACAGGGCCTCCAGAGCGCGCGCCACGGCGGCGGACGAGCCTTCCACGAGCGCGACGCGCGCGGTCGGCGGCATGTGCAGCGGCGCGCGCTGCTCCAGCTCGGTGCGTGCGTAGGCGGGGTGGTTCCACGTGGCGAGGGCTCTGGCGACGGCGCCGTCGACGCCGACGAGGTGGACGGGGGCGCCCGGCGCGGCGAGGGCGGCGGCGTTCGACCACCACCGCAGACACGCTTCGCCGATGCGCAGATCCGGCGCCTGCAGCATCCGCGGGCCGTCGAGCAGGACGACCGCCCGGTAGCCGCCCTCCGCGAGGGGCTCGGCGCCGCGCGTGGCGACCACGAGGGCCGGGCGCGCGTCGACGCGCTCCACCGGATGGCTGCCGTCGGCGACGATGACGCGGACGCCGGGGAAGGCGCGTCCGAGCTCGTCGGCGGTCCGCTCGCTGCCGGATGAAGCGAGCCGGAGACGGGTCGAGGAGCACGCCGGGCAGGTCCACGCCCTGGCCCCACGCCCGCACCACCCGCACACCGGGACCGCGCCACGATGGCGGGCGCCGAGAGGACCGCCGCAATGAGGGCATCGGGCGGGGGCCCGGCAGTCGGCGCAGACGAGGGACGGCGCGAAGCCGGGCCGCGAGACCTGGATGAGTACCGGACCCTCCGCGGCCGCGTTCCGGGCGGCGAGGAAGGCCGACGACGGCATGCGCTGGGGCGTCGGCTGCTCCATCTCCTGCGGCGTGCTCAGCACCACACGCGGGAGGACCCGCCGGGTCGCGCGGACATCCCGCAACCAGCCGTGCACGACGAGCCGCTCGACCTCGGTCGTCCGCGTGTGACCGGCGAAGAGCAGGGCCGAGCCCTCCGCCTCCTGCCGCAGCAGCGCCGCGTCCCGGGCGTGGACGTAGGGTGCGAGCGGCTCGCCCAGCAGGCTGTCGCCGTCGTCCCACAGCGCCACGAGACCGGCGACGACAGGGGCGTACACGGCGGACCTGTTCCCGACGACGATGCAGGGCGCGTCCTCGAGCGTGAGCAGGAAGGAGCGATAGCGATCCGGGTTCGGCTGTCGGGAGTCGTACCGCGCGATCGCCTCCGCCGGGACGAACCTGTCGAGGGCGGCCAGCAGCCGATCGAGGTCACGGTGGTCGGGCACGACGAGGATGGTCGACTTCCCCGCCGCGAGCGTCGTCGCGGCGGCAGCAGCGAGCATCCGCGCCCAGCCCGGTGTGTCGTCGCTGAGCTGCGGGATGGCCTCGACGGCCGCCCGTCCGTTCTCGTCGAGCACCGCCTGCAGTCCGTCGTACAGTCCGACGACGGACGCGGCCGCGTCGCGGGCCTCGGGTTCGAGGAGCGGCGTCGGAGCGTCGGCGGTCCAGGCCTTCTCGACCCGCACCTGCCGCTTCGGGATCACCAGCCGCAGCACGTCGGCTGCTGACCCTGCCGCGCGATCGGCGACGCGCCGCGCCAGTCGGTACAGGCGATCCGGCAGTACGGGAACGGCGGACACGATGCTCTCGACCTCGGAGAGCGGCCGATCGGCGTCGTCCTCCACGTCCAGCTCCACCACGAATCCGTCGACCACGCGCCCCGCGGTCCGCAGGGGCACGCGCACGCGGACCCCGGGCTCGACGTCACCGAGCTCCGGCGGGAGCGCGTAGTCGAACAGGCGGTCGAGCTGCGGCAGCGGCGACTCGAGGAGCACCCGCGCGATGCGCCGGCTCTCCGGAGAGATCAGCACCGCGGACCCGTCAGAGCCCGGCAGCGCGCCGCAGCTCCTCGGCCCGGTCCGTCCGCTCCCACGTGAAGTCCGGCAGCTCCCGACCGAAGTGCCCGTACGCGGCCGTCTGCGCATAGATCGGCCGCAGCAGGTCGAGCTGCTCGATGATGGCCTGCGGCCGGAGGTCGAACACCTCGTCGATGGCGCGGGTGATGACCTCGTCGGACACCCGTCCGGTGCCGAAGGTCTCCACGTACAGGCCGACGGGGCGGGCGACGCCGATCGCGTAGGCGACCTGCACCTCGAGGCGGTCGGCGAGGCCCGCGGCGACCGCGTTCTTGGCGACCCAGCGCGTCGCATAGGCGCCGGAGCGGTCGACCTTCGACGGGTCCTTGCCGCTGAAGGCACCACCGCCGTGCCGTGCGGCGCCGCCGTAGGTGTCGATGATGATCTTGCGGCCGGTGAGCCCGGCGTCTCCCTTGGGGCCGCCCGTGACGAAGGGGCCCGCGGGGTTGATGTAGTAGGTGACGTCGTCGAGGTCGAGGCCGGTCGTGGCGAGGACCGGATCGATGACGTGCTCGCGGATCCGCGCCTTGAGGTCGTCCTGGGCGATGTCCGGGTTGTGCTGCGTGGACAGCACGACGGCGTCGACGGTCTTCGGGGTGAAGCCGTCGTAGCCGAGGGTGACCTGCGTCTTCCCGTCCGGGCGCAGGAAGGGCAGCAGCCCGCTGCGGCGCACCTCGGTCAGCCGCTCGGCGATGCGGTGCGCGGTCCATGCGGCCATCGGCATGAGCTGCGGGGTCTCGTTGGTGGCGAACCCGAACATGATGCCCTGGTCCCCGGCGCCGAGGCCGTCGAGCGGATCGACCGACGAGCCGTCGCGGTGCTCCTGGGCGTTGTCGACCCCGTGGGCGATGTCGGTGGACTGCTCCCCCACCGAGACGCTGACGCCGCACGAGTCGCCGTCGAAGCCGGTGTCGGACGACGTGTAGCCGATGCCGTTCACGACCTGGCGGACGATCGTCGGGATGTCGACGTAGGCGTCGGTGCGGATCTCGCCGGCCACATGCACGAGCCCGGTCGTGACGAGCGTCTCGACCGCGACCCGGGAGGCCGGGTCCTTCGCGAGCAGTCCGTCGAGGATGCTGTCCGAGATCTGGTCGCAGATCTTGTCCGGATGCCCTTCGGTGACGGACTCGGACGTGAACAGACGCAGCGCGCTCATCGATGCTCCAGAACGGGGACGGACGGTGGGAGGGTGTGGCACCCATTCTGGACCGCGCCACCGACGTCGGGGCGGCGCGGTCGTCGAGTTACTCCGCGTGACGCAGGCGGAGCTTGTCCTCGTTGATCTCGTGCAGGGCGATGGTGAGCGGCTTGTCCTCGACCGAGGAGTCGACGAGCGGGCCCACGTTGTCGAAGAGGTTCCCCTCGTGCAGGTCGGAGTAGTAGTCGTTGATCTGACGGGCGCGCTTGGCCGCGTAGATCACGAGCTCGTACTTGGAGTCGACGCGCTCCAGCAGGTTGTCGATGGGGGGATCGATGATGCCGTTGTTGCGTCCGGCCATGGGTGGACCTCCTGATCAGGCGACGGGATTCGCCGCGAAGACGGTGCTGCGGGCGCGCGACCCTTCGACGAGCTCAGGGACCGGCGTGGTGCTCGACCCTGGAATCAGGTCAGCGCGCAGAGCTTGTAGACAAGTCTACGACCTCGCGAGCGGCGGTGGCGACGTCCTCGTTCACGATGAGGTGGTCGAACTCGTTCTGCGCCGCGAGCTCGACCTTCGCGGTCCGCAGCCGGCGGGCTCGCTCCTCGGCGTCCTCGGTACCCCGGCCGACCAGTCGGTGCACCAGCTCGCCCCAGCTCGGCGGCAGGAGGAAGATGAGGGTCGCCGACGGCTCGGCCGCGCGCACCTGGCGCGCGCCCTGCAGGTCGATCTCCAGCAGCACGGTCTTCCCCTCGGCCAGGGCGGCGTCGATGGGAGCGCGCGGAGTGCCGTAGCGCGAGCGGTTGTGCACGACCGCGTATTCCAGCAGCTCGCCGTCGGCGATCAGGCGGTCGAACTCGGCGTCGTCCACGAAGTAGTAGTGCACGCCGTCGATCTCGCCCGGGCGTGGAGGTCGGGTGGTCGCCGAGACGGACAGATGGATCTCGGGGTTGTTCTCGCGGATGTGCGCGGCGACGGTCCCCTTGCCTACGGCCGTGGGACCGGCGAGGACGAGCAGTCGGCTGCGCGCCCCCCGGGGCGCAGGTACGGGGAACCGGTCGTCCAGCCACTCCTCCAGCACCCGGCGCTGCCGGGCGCCCAGCCCGCCGAGCCGCTTGACCGGAGAGATGTGGAGCTGCTCCAGCACGCGGTCGCGCTTTCCCGCGCCGATCGCCGGGAGGGCCAGGAGGAAGTCGGTGATGCGCATGGACCCCTCGACCGAGTCAGGGTCCTCCGTCGCGCGATGCAGCACGGCCTGCGGGGTGACGACGCGCATCGTCAGATCCCGCTTGAGCGAGGCCCTGGCGCGTCGTCTCTCGACCGCACGGCGGGCGGCGGCGGCCCTGTCGACCTCGGGGACGGTGCGGCGTTCCTCAGCCACGGCTGACCTCTCGATACTGGGCGGCGCGGTCGGCGATCGTCTCGGCGAGGGCCGCCGGGCCCGCGGAGAGGAGGCTGCGGCTCTCGCTCGCGATCACCGAGGCGGCCTGGGGGCCGAAGCGGCGGGCGAGATCCGCGGGAGTGGCGCCCTGCGCGCCGAAGCCGGGGGCGAGGATCGGGGCGACGGGCGCGAACGGCGCGAGGCCGGCCTCCGCCGCGTCCACGGTGGCACCGATGACGAAGCCGAAACTCCCCCACTCCCCCGCGGGCGTCGCGGCGGCGTTCCGGCGCGACACCTCGGCGACCACGGCCGCGGACACGGTCTCGCCGTCCGCGGTCGTCGCGCGCTGCAGCACGGTCGCCTCGGGGTTGCTGGTCGCCGCGAGGACGAAGAGCCCCTTGCCGTGCTCCTCAGCCAGGGCGAATGCGCCCTCCAGCGCACCGACGCCGAGGTACGGGTTCACCGTCAGGGCGTCCGCCTCCAGAGGCGCACCGGCGGGCAGCCAGGCCTGCGCGTAATCCGCCATCGTCGATCCGATGTCCCCGCGCTTGGCATCGGCGATCACGAGCAGTCCGGCCGCCCGCGCGGCGGCGAGCACGTCCTCCAGCGCGGCGAACCCGGCGGCGCCGTACCGCTCGAAGAACGACACCTGCGGCTTCACGACACCGACGCGACCGGCGGCCGCCTCGACGGTACGGAGCCCGAACTCCCGGACTCCGGCGGCGTCGGCGGTCAGCCCCCACGCCGCCAGCAGAGCGGCGTGGGGGTCGATGCCGACACAGAGCGGACCGTGCGCCTCCAGAGCGGCGCGGGCTCGCCTGCCGAAGCGTTCCGTCATACCGCGGCCATCCGGTCCTGGGCGTACTCCTGCAGGCTCTTGACCTGGAAGCCCTCGTGCGCGGCGTCCATCCCGCTCACCGCCGCGCCGAGCACGGCGATGGTCGTGAAGAGCGCCTTGTCCGCGGCGACGGCGGCGGCGCGGATCTCGTAGCCGTCCGCGCGAGCGGCACCACCGGACGGGGTGTTCACGACGATGTCGATCTCCCCGTCGTTGATGAGGTCGACGATGTTCCGGGCGCCGGACTCCTGAGTCTCGCTGTACTTCTCGACCACCGTGACGGCGATGCCGTTGCGGGACAGGATCTCCGCCGTGCCCTCGGTCGCCACGATCGTGAAGCCGAGCTGCTGGAGGCGGTGCGCCGGGAGGATCACCGCGCGCTTGTCGGAGTCGGCGACCGAGATGAACACGGTTCCCGAGGTCGGCATGCCGCCGTAGGCCGCGGCCTGGGACTTCGCGAACGCGGTCGGGAAGTCGCGATCGATGCCCATGACCTCGCCGGTCGAGCGCATCTCCGGGCCGAGGACCGAGTCGACCGTCTTGCCGTCGGCGGTGCGGAACCGCTTGAAGGGCAGCACGGCCTCCTTGACCGAGACCGGAGCGTCCAGCGGGACGCGCGAGCCGTCCTGCGCGGGCAGCATCCCCTCGGCGCGGAGCTCGGCGATGGTGGAGCCGGCCATGATGCGGCTGGCGGCCTTCGCCATCGGGATGCCCAGCGCCTTGGAGACGAAGGGCACCGTGCGGCTGGCCCGGGGGTTCGCCTCGATGACGTAGAGCACGCCGGCGCTGATCGCGAACTGCACGTTCAGCAGACCGCGCACGCCCACGCCCTGCGCGATGGCGAGGGTGGCCTCGCGGACGCGGTCCACGTCGCTGCGGCCGAGCGAGACCGGCGGCAGCGTGCAGCTCGAGTCGCCGGAGTGGATGCCGGCTTCCTCCAGATGCTCCATCACGCCGCCGATGAAGAGGTCGGTGCCGTCGTACAGGGCGTCCACATCGAGCTCGATCGCGTCGTCGAGGAAGCGGTCGACCAGGAGCGGCTTGCCCTCCTCGATCACGACCTCACCGGCGGTCCGCACGAAGTAGTCGCGCAGCGCGTCGGTGCCGTAGACGATCTCCATGCCGCGGCCGCCGAGCACGAAGCTCGGGCGCACGAGCACCGGGTAGCCGATCTCCTCGGCGATGCGCACCGCGCCCTCCACGTCGATCGCCGTGCCGTTGCGCGGCGCGAGGAGTCCGGCCTCGTCGAGCAGGCGCGAGAACAGCTCGCGCTCCTCGGCCAGGTCGATGGCCTCCGGGCTCGTCCCCAGGACCGTGTAGCCGGCCGCCTCGATGCCCTTCGCGAGCCCGAGCGGGGTCTGCCCGCCGAGCTGGCAGACGACGCCGAGGATGGTGCCGCTCGCCGCCTCCGCGTCCAGGACCTCCAGCACGTCCTCGAGCGTCAGCGGCTCGAAGTACAGCCGGTCGGACGTGTCGTAGTCGGTCGACACGGTCTCCGGGTTGCAGTTGATCATCACGGTCTCGAAGCCCGCGTCGGACAGCGCGAACGAGGCGTGCACGCAGGAGTAGTCGAACTCGACGCCCTGACCGATGCGGTTCGGGCCGGAGCCGATGATGACGACCTTGGTGCGGTCGGACGGCGCGACCTCGGTCTCGGCGTCGTAGCTCGAGTAGTGGTACGGCGTCAGCGCGGGGAACTCCCCTGCGCAGGTGTCGACCGTCTTGTAGACCGGGCGGATGCCGAGGCCGTGGCGCACGCCGCGGATCTCGGCCTCGCTCTCGCCGCGGAGCTGGGCGATCTGCACGTCGGAGAATCCGTGCTCCTTGGCGTAGCGCAGAGTCGCGTCGTCCAGCTCGCCGGCGGTGCGGACGACCTCGGCGACCTCGTTGATGAGGACGATCTGGTCGAGGAACCAGGGGTCGATGGCCGTGGCCTCGAACGCCTGCTCGATGGTCGCGCCCTTGCGCAGCGCCTGCTGCAGGGTGACGATCCGGCCGTCGGTCGGGGTCTTCGCGATCTCGAGCAGTTCCTCGACGGTGCGCGGCTCCTCGCCCCAGTGGAAGCTGGAGCCCCGCTTCTCGAGCGACCGCAGCGCCTTCTGCAGCGCGGTGGCGTAGTTGCGGCCGATGGCCATCGCCTCGCCGACCGACTTCATGGTCGTGGTGAGGGTGGCGTCGGCGGCCGGGAACTTCTCGAACGCGAAGCGCGGGACCTTCACGACCACGTAGTCGAGCGTCGGCTCGAAGCTGGCCGGGGTCACGCCGGTGATGTCGTTCGGGATCTCGTCGAGGCGGTAGCCGAGGGCGAGCTTGGCCGCGAGCTTGGCGATCGGGAAGCCGGTGGCCTTCGACGCCAGGGCGCTCGACCGGGAGACGCGCGGGTTCATCTCGATGACGATGATGCGCCCGTTCTCCGGGTTGACCGCGAACTGGATGTTGCAGCCACCGGTGTCCACGCCCACGGCGCGGATGATGTCGATGCCGATGTCGCGGAGCTTCTGGTACTCGCGGTCGGTCAGGGTCAGCGCCGGCGCCACCGTGATCGAGTCGCCGGTGTGCACGCCGACCGGGTCGACGTTCTCGATGGAGCAGACGACCACCGTGTTGTCGGCGGTGTCGCGCATGAGCTCGAGCTCGTACTCCTTCCAGCCGAGGATCGACTCCTCCAGGAGCACCTCGGTCGTCGGCGAGTCGCGCAGGCCGGCGCCGCCGATGCGGCGCAGGTCCTCCTCGTCGTAGGCGAACCCGGACCCCAGCCCACCCATCGTGAAGGACGGGCGCACCACGAGCGGGTAGCCGAGCTGCTCGGCACCGGCGAGGAGGTCGTCCATGGTGTGGGCGATGACGCTCTTGGCGACGTCCGCGCCCGCCTCGAGGACGAGCTCCTTGAAGACCTGACGGTCCTCGCCCTTCTTGATGGCGTCCACCTTCGCGCCGATGAGCTCGACGTCGTACTTCTCGAGGATCCCCTGCTCGTGCAGCGCCATCGCGGCGTTGAGCGCCGTCTGACCGCCGAGCGTCGGCAGGATCGCGTCGGGCTTCTCCTTGGCGATGATCGTCTCGATCACCGCGGGGGTGATCGGCTCGATGTAGGTCGCGTCGGCGAAGTCGGGGTCGGTCATGATCGTCGCGGGGTTGGAGTTGACGAGGATGACCCGGATGCCCTCCTCACGGAGGACGCGGCACGCCTGGGTGCCGGAGTAGTCGAACTCGCAGGCCTGGCCGATGACGATCGGGCCGGAGCCGATGACGAGGACGGAGCGGATGTCGTCGCGCTTGGGCATTACTTTGCGTCCTTCTTGTTCGCGATGACCATGTCGCGGAAGCGGTCGAAGAGGTAGTTGGCGTCGTGCGGTCCGGCCGCGGCCTCGGGGTGGTACTGCACCGAGAAGGCGGGGATGTCGAGGGCGCGCAGGCCCTCCACGACGTTGTCGTTGAGGCCGACGTGGCTGACCTCGACCTTGCCGTAGCCGTGCGGGCTGTCGAAGGAGCCCTCCAGGGGCGCCTCGACGGCGAAGCCGTGGTTGTGCGCGGTGATCTCGACCTTGCCCGTCTGCTTGTCCAGCACGGGCTGGTTGATGCCGCGGTGGCCGAACGGCAGCTTGTACGTGCCGAGACCCAGGGCCCGGCCGAGGAGCTGGTTGCCGAAGCAGATCCCGAAGAAGGGCAGCCCGTCGTCGAGGACCGCGCGCAGCAGTTCGACGTGGTCGCCCGAGGCCGCGGGGTCGCCGGGACCGTTCGAGTAGAAGACGGCGACCGGCTCGATCGCCCGGATCTCGTCGATGCCCACGTCCTGCGGGAGGACGTGCACGTCGAAGCCGCGGGCCGCGAGGTTGTCGATCGTCGCCTGCTTCACGCCGAGGTCGAGCACGGCGAGGTTGCCGATGCGCTCCCCCACCGCCGGGGTGACGGTCGCGCTCTGGACGGACACCTGCGCGGAGAGGTTGAGGCCGGTCATCTCCGGGGCCTCGCGGACGATGCGCAGCTGCTCCTCCGGGTCGAGCTCCGCCTCCGCACCCGAGAAGATGCCGCCCCGCATGGAGCCGGCCGAGCGGATGTGGCGGGTGACCGCGCGCGTGTCGATGCCGCTGATGCCGACGATGCCGTCCTCGACGAGGACCTCGTCGAGAGAGGCGTTCGCCCGCCAGTTCGAGACGACGCGCGAGGGGTCGCGCACGATGTAGCCGGCGACCCAGATGCGGCGGGACTCGGTGTCCTCGTCGTTCATGCCGGTGTTGCCGATGTGCGGGGCCGTCTGCAGGACGATCTGTCCGGCGTAGGACGGGTCGGTGATGGTCTCCTGGTATCCCGACATGCCGGTGGCGAACACGACCTCGCCGAGGGTGCGCCCGCGCGCGCCGTACGCGCGTCCGCGGTGTCGGGTGCCGTCCTCCAGGACGAGGACGGCGGGGTCGGGAAGGCGGGCCGCGGAGGCCTGCGGGGAGGAAGTCGAGAGGGTCATGACGAGGCTCCTGTGTCAGGGGCGGCGGGGATGAGCCGCTGCAGGTCGGAGATGAGGGTCGGGAGGTCGCCGCCGGTGAGGCGCACATAGCTGTCGACGACGGTCGTGTCGTCGACGTGCCACGAGATGCGCACGAGCCCGCCGGGCTCCACGACGCGATCGATGGTGACGGTCGCGCGGTCGACGGAGACGAGGCGGTCGGCGGCGAGGAAGACGGTGGGGGCACCGTCGAGGGCCAGCGCGATGCCGCGGTCGGTCACAGCCAGCTCGCCGCGTGCGCGGAACGCCAGCGGGGTGATCGCGAGCCGTTCGAGGGGCTGCTCGTGCCGAGTCGTGGACACGTAGAGCACCTCGTCGCGGCGCGTCACCTCCGCGTGCTCCGGCACCCCGAGCGGGGCCGTGTACGCGGCATCGCGCCGCACTCGTCGTCGCCAGGCGAACAGCATCGAGAGCAGGATCAGCAGCGCGACGGCGATGATGATCGCGACCGCGAGGTCCCGTGCGCTCATGCGCCGAGCTCCTCGACGACGGCGCCGCCGTCGACCGTGAGGACGCCGCCGTGCACGGTGTACTCCACCCTGCCGGGCAGGGCGCGGCCCAGGTAGGGCGAGTTCACGCTGCGCCCGTGCAGGTCCGCGGCGGTGAACACACCGTCGACCGCGGGGTCGTACAGCGTGATGTGCGCGGGCTGCCCGGCGGCGAGCGGCGTGCCGTGGCCGGAGAGCCGGCCGATGCGGGCGGGCGTCGCGCTCATGACGCGGGCGACGTCGGCCCAGCCGATCAGGCCGGTCTGCACCATCGACTGGTGCACGACCCGCAGGGCGCTCTCCAGACCCACCATGCCGTTCGCGGCGGCCTGCCACTCGCACGCCTTGTGCTCGCTGGGGTGCGGTGCGTGGTCGGTCGCGACGATGTCGATCGTGCCGTCGGCCAGACCCTCCCGGACCGCGAGGACGTCCTCTTCGCGGCGCAGCGGCGGGTTGACCTTGAACCGCGCGTCGTAGCCGCGGACGAGTTCGTCCGTGAGCAGCAGGTGGTGCGGCGTGACCTCCGCCGTCACGTTGACACCGCGCTTCTTGGCCCAGCGGATGATGTCCACGGAGCCTGCCGTCGAGAGGTGGCACACGTGCAGCCGCGAGCCGACGTGCTCGGCGAGGAGCACGTCGCGGGCGATGATCGACTCCTCGGCGACCGCCGGCCACCCGGCCAGCCCGAGCTCGGCCGAGACGGTGCCCTCGTTCATCTGGGCGCCCTCGGTGAGTCGCGGGTCCTGCGCATGCTGGGCGATGACGCCGTCGAAGGACTTCACGTACTCCAGAGCCCGGCGCATGATCAGCGGGTCCCACACGCAGAAGCCGTCGTCGCTGAAGACCCGAACCTGGGCACGGGAGGTGGCCATGGCGCCCAGCTCGGCGAGGCGCTCGCCCTTCTGCCCCACCGTGACGGCGCCGATCGGCTGCACGGTCGCGTAGCCGGCGGCCTCGCCGAGGGCGAGCTCCTGCTCGACCACGCCCGCCGTGTCGGCTACCGGGGAGGTGTTCGGCATCGCGAACACGGCGGTGAACCCGCCCGCGGCGGCCGCTCTGGTGCCGGTGAGGATCGTCTCGGAGGCCTCGAACCCCGGCTCGCGCAGGTGGGTGTGCAGGTCGACGAGGCCCGGCAGCGCGACCAGGCCCGCGGCGTCGATCACCCGCGCGCCGGTGCGGGTGATCCCCGTCCCGACCTCGGCGATGACGCCGTCCTCGATGATGATGTCGGCGCCGTCCGCGCCGAGCAGCTGTGCACCGGTGATGACGAGGGTCTCGCTCACAGGTCTCCCCCTCGTTCGTCGTCTCGTTCTCCTGCCAGCAGCAGGTACAGCACCGCCATGCGCACGGAGACCCCGTTCGACACCTGTTCCAGCACCGTCGAACGGGGGGAATCGGCAGCTTCGGAGGAGATCTCCAGTCCCCGGTTCATGGGTCCGGGGTGCAGGACAATGCTACCGCCCGGCAGAGCCGCCACGCGCCGTGCGTCCAGGCCCCACCGGCGCGAATACTCCCGCTCAGTCGGGAAATACGCCGCGTTCATCCGCTCGAGCTGGATGCGCAGCATCATCACGGCGTCCGGCCCCTCTGCGAGGGCTTCGTCCAGGTCGTAGACCACGCGGACGGGCCACAGGGACACGTTCTGCGGAACCAGGGTCGGCGGCGACACGAGCGTGACCTCGGCGCCGAGCGTGGTGAGCAGCCAGACGTTGGAGCGCGCCACGCGGGAGTGCAGCACGTCGCCGACGATCGTCACCCGGAGACCGGAGAGGTCGCGTCCGCGGCTCTCCGCACCGAAGCGACGCTTGCGGATGGTGAAGGCGTCGAGGAGCGCCTGGGTGGGGTGCTCGTGCGTGCCGTCGCCGGCGTTGACGACTCCGGCGGAGATCCAGCCGCTCGTGGCGAGCGTCTGCGGGGCGCCGGAGCCGGGGTGCCGCACGACGACCGCGTCGGCGCCGATCGCCTCGAGCGTCTGCGCGGTGTCCTTCAGGCTCTCGCCCTTGGAGACGCTGGAGCCCTTGGCGGCGAAGTTGATGACGTCGGCGGACAGGCGCTTCGCGGCGGCCTCGAAGGAGATGCGGGTGCGCGTGGAGTCCTCGAAGAAGAGGTTGACGACGGTCTTCCCGCGGAGCGTGGGGAGCTTCTTGACCTCGCGGGACTGGGTGTCGGCCATGTCCTCCGCGACATCGAGGATGCGCAGGGCGGTCGCTCTGTCGAGCGTGCGGGTGTCGAGGAGATGCCTCATTCGCCGATCGTCACCTCCTCGGCGCCGTCGTTCTCGAACAGACGCACGTTGACGCGCTCGGTGCGCGCGGACGGGATGTTCTTGCCCACGAAGTCGGGGCGGATGGGAAGCTCCCGGTGTCCGCGGTCGATGAGGATCGCGAGCCGCACGACGGCGGGACGGCCGATCGACTGCAGGGCGTCGAGCGCGGCGCGGATGCTCCGGCCGGAGAAGAGGACGTCGTCGACGAGGACGACCGTCTTCCCGTCGATGCCGCCCGCGGGGATCTCCGTCGGCTGCGGCGATCGCGTCGGGTGCTTGGCGAGGTCATCGCGGAAGAGCGTCACGTCGAGGGATCCGACGGGGACGGAGACCTGCGCGATCTCGCTGATCAGCGCGGCGAGCCGGTGTCCCAGCGTCACGCCGCGGGTCGGGATGCCCAGCAGGACGAGGTCGTCGGCCCCGCGATTGGACTCGAGGATCTCGTGCGCGATCCGGGTCAGCGCTCGTGAGATGTCGGCTTGGTGCAGCACAGTGCGCACACCCATCAGCCGCTCCCTTCTCCGCCTCACAGGACGGTGTTAAAGGTTGCTTGTGATCTCAGTCTATCGGAGCGCTCAGGCCTCCGCAGATCAGCTCGCCTCGCGGAGCACCGGATCCGTCACGTCGTCGATCTTCGAGGAACGGATCGGGTGGCCGCTCGTGGAGAGGCAGCGTCCGGTCTTCAGGTCCCACTTCCAGTCGTGCATGCTGCATGTGAGGATGCCGTCCTCGTCGACCTTCCCCGTCTTGGTGAGGTCGGCGCGCAGGTGCGGGCAGCGGCGCTGGACGACCCAGTCGCCGATCTCCGCATCCTCGGTCTGGTCGGTCTGCTCCTGGTACCAGTTCTCGACGTACTCGATCCGGTCGACCGAGAGGCACTTGAGGAACGTGGTGAGGAACTCGTTGAACTTGCCGCTGCGGCCGACCGAGAACTGCATCGACAGGAAGATCGAGTTCGACCAGTCGATCTCGTGGTCGCGGATGTTCGTCGAGACGAGGTCGGCCGGGATCGTGTACCAGTACACGCACTCCTCCCCCGCGTACTCGCGGACCTTGGCGCGCGGGAAGTCGACCACCATGTCCAGCTCCCCGATGCGGAAGCGGACGTGCCCGCCGACGCCGAGGCGGATGGTGCGCGACTTCTTCAGCAGCGGCTCCCACCATTCCTTGATCGCGGCCAGCATCTCCTCCGGCGGGATGATCTCGGCGCGCGAGGCCTCCTCGTCGCGGATCTCCTGCTGGCGGGTCGCGCGCTGCTCCTCCAGGTACTCCCACTTCTCGTCGAAGATGTGGGCGAGCTCGGCCTCGGTGTAGAGCGTCTGCTCGGTGGTCACCGCACCGCCGTCGATCGTGACGAGAGTGCCAGGGACGAAGAGCTGCCCGTCGTACTTCGGGGCCAGCTCCTTCATGTGCGCGATGAACTGCTTCTGGTCCGTGAAGATGGACTCGCCGTTGCGGCCCATCCCGTTGAAGTCGAAGAGGTCGTCGCGGAGGAACATGGGCGGACCCGCCATCGGGAAGACGTGCGGAGCGTCGACCTTCTCGATGTAGTACATCGCGCGCTTGTTCTGCGCCTCGCGCTTGAGGCGGGCGAAGTTCTGCTTCGCGTCCAGCGGCAGGTCGTAGACCATGGGCCACCAGATCGCCCCGGAGACCTGCGTGAAGTAGGCGTCGGGCTTCCCGAAGTGCAGCAGCTTGTCGAGATCGAGCGGGTGCGAGTCGTTCTGGTTCAGCATCGAGCCGGTGCCGTCGTCCACGCTGAGCGACGAGTCGCCGATCGGGCCGTCGCTCGGCGCGCGCAGCGGGGTGATCATCATCTTGAGCGCCCCGCGCTCGATGATCTCGCCGGCGGGCGCGTAGGTGATGTTCGTGTAGCCGAGCGCCCGGATGTCCTGCTCCAGGTCGTCGATCGGATACTCCGGCAGGAGCACCTCGATGTCCTTGCGGATGTACCGCTCCAGGAGCGCCGGGTCGAAGTGGTCGCGGTGCCGGTGCGAGATGTAGAGGAAGTCGGCTTCACGACCGTAGCGCTCCCAGTCGAGGGCGCGGTTGTCCGGGAACGGGAACCAGGACCCGAAGAAGGACGGGCCGAGCACCGGGTCGCAGATGATGTTGCCGCCCACCGTCTCGATGAACATGCCGGCGTGGCCGAGTCCCGTGATCCGCATTGCATTCCTCTCGAAGATGAACCGTTCGATTGTACCGACGGCTCCCTGAGCGCCCGGCGGGACGGGCCGGGGAAAACGGTCTAGTCGTCGAAGAGACCGCGGATGTCGTCGGCGGTGAGCGTCTGCGCGAAGAGCGCGTCGTCATCGAGCACGGCGGTGAACAGGCGGGCCTTGCGGCGTTGCAGCGCGAGGACCTTCTCCTCGATCGTGCCGCTGGCGATCATGCGGTAGACGAACACCTGGCTGCGCTGGCCGATGCGGTGCGTGCGGTCGACTGCCTGGGCCTCGGCGGCGGGGTTCCACCACGGGTCGAGGAGGAAGACGTAGTCGGCCTCGGTCAGCGTGAGCCCGAACCCGCCGGCCTTCAGGCTGATGAGGAAGACGGGCTGCTCCCCCTCCGCGAAGTCCGCGACCACCTGCTCGCGATGACGCGTCGAGCCGTCGAGGTGCGCGTACGGGATGCCGGCGGCGTCCAGACGCGCGGCCGCCATGTCGAGGAAGGACGTGAACTGGCTGAACACGAGCGCGCGGTGCCCCTCCGCCTGCAGCTCGACGATCCGCTCCAGGAGCTCGTCGAGCTTGCGGGAGCCGAGGCGCGCGTCGGCCGGGTCGATCAGCGCCGGAGCGAGGCTCAGCATCCGCAGCAGCGTCAGGGAACGGAACACGATGAAGCGGTTGCGGTCGAGATCCTCCAGCAGGCCGAGCACCTTCTGCCGCTCCCGCTGCAGCACCGTCTCGTAGAGCTCGCGATGCCCCGCACTCAGCTCGATCTCCAGCACCTGCTCCTGCTTCGGCGGCAGGTCCGGAGCGACGAGCTCCTTGGTGCGGCGGAGCACGAGCGGGCGGATCCGTCGTCGGAGCTGCGCGAGGCGGCGCTGCCGGTACGGTCCGCCCTCCGCGTTCTCCGGGACCTTCCCCTGCTCGATCGGCTGGATGTAGTGCTCGCGGAACTTCCGCGCCGAAGCGAACAGGCCGGGTGCCGTGAGCTTCAGCAGCGCCCAGAGCTCCTCGAGGCTGTTCTCCAGCGGCGTGCCCGTGACCGCGATGGTGACGTCGGACGGGAAACGCGCGACGGCACGATGCAGCTTCGTCGCCGGGTTCTTCACGAACTGGGCCTCGTCGAGGATCAGCCCGGCCCAGGTGACGCCCGCGAACCCCTCTTCGTCGAGCCGCGCGACGGCGTAGGTGGTGAGCACCACGTCGGCCTCGCGAGCCACGGCGGCCACGGCAGGCCCGGCGGTCGAGTCCCGGGTGATCACGCGGAGACCCGGAGCGAACCGCGCCGCCTCGGTGCGCCAGGTCGCCAGCACGGATGTCGGCACCACCACAAGGAAAGGGCGTCCCTCCCCCGCCGCACGGGCGTGCAGGATGAGCGCGAGCAGCTGGACAGTCTTCCCGAGACCCATGTCGTCGGCGAGGATGCCGCCGAGCCGATGCGACCAGAGGAACGCGAGCCAGTCCAGCCCCTCCTTCTGGTACGGCCGCAACTGTGCGGTGAGCCCCGGAGGGAGGGGCACCGCCGGCACCGCAGTGGCGCTGCGCAGTCCGTCGGCGGTGGCCCGCCAGCTCACCGCGGGAAGGGCCTCGTCCGCCAGATCCTCGAACTCCTCCCACAGATCCGTCTGATGCCGACTGATCCGCGGGCCCGTCTCCCACTCGTCCAGATCCCCGGCCTCGTCCAGGAGGTCGCGCAGACGGTCGAGCGCCGGGTGGTTCAGGGAGAAGTAGCTGCCGTCGACGAGCAGGAGCTTCCGCCGGCCCGCGCTCAGGGCCGTGAACAGCGGCTCGAAGGGGATGTTCCGCCCGTCGATGCGGACGATCACGCCGAGGTCGAACCAGTCGGGGTCGGTGCTCTCCACGGTCGAGACCGTGATCTCCGGCTCCCCGGCGAGCTCGCGATACGTCTTGCGGCGGCCAGACACCTCCACCTCGACGCCCTCCGCCTCCACGGCGGGGACGACGCGGGTCATGAACTCCGCGGCCGCCACGTCGTGGAACGCCCCCGCGGGGGCGAACGCGACGCCGTGCTCCTGCCAGACGTTCCGGATCCGATGCGTCACAGAGGCTTCGGCCTCCGGATCGCGCACGGCCTCCGGACCCGGCGTGAACGGCACCCTCCCGAAGCCGCGATAGTCCCACTCGACGGTGTACTCCACGGTGTCTCCGCGACGGAACGCCACCCGGAGCACGGCACGGGGCGGTGGGAGGTCGGGGAGCGCGACGCGGCCGACCGCGCGGACGGGGAGACGGCGCGCGAGGAGTGGATAGGCGTCCTGGAGGAAGGCCGCCTCCTCCGCTGCGGGGACGACGAGCATCCCGGCCCGGAGCAGCGACGGCGCGGGCCCCGCGAGCGGAAGCTCCGCGAGCGTCACCTGCAGGCGCGACCCGCTCTGCGCGACCTCGTACACGCCGGAGCGCCCGAGGGCGCGGATGCTGCCCGGCGGCGTCTCGCGCCCGTCCAGAGTCACGACCGGACGGACGACGAGGCCGCCGTCATCGTCACGGGACACGGTCGCCGTCAGTTCCGCGGCGTCGGCGAGGACGAGCGTCGTCGACCGCTGGGCCGCCACGAGCGGGATGCCGAGGTCGGTCGCCGACCGCAGATGCCCCCAGAGGAGCCGCGACTCGATGAGGTCGGCGACGAGCCAGTCCCCCGCCGTGCCGGAGAGCAGCGCGTCGCGCGCGATGCTCAGCAGATCGGCGAACCACCGCGACTGCTCCCGACCGTACTGGTCCGGCGCGCGGCGGACCGCGTCCCAGGTGGCGGAGCCGAGCACCCAGGACCCCGTCGCTGCGCTCCGCTCCAGCGGACGGATGCCGAGGAGGATCTCCCCCACACCCTTGGCGACGTCACGGGGAGTCGCGGTGCGCTGCGGGCGTGAGGCCCACGGGTTGGCTCCTCGGGCGTCGCGGACGCGCACCTCGAACCCGAGCGCGAGGGGGGTCGCCGCCGCCGGGGCAGCGCCGGCGTCCAACAGGGCACGCCAATCCCGCGCCCCGTCTCCCGGGGTGGCGGAGGCGGGCGGGCGGATCATGAGACGATCCTGCCCGCCACCGCCGACACCGCTGCTGCGGCGCTCAGGCCGAGCGGGCGACGCGGGCGAGCACGCCGTGCACGAACGCGCCCGACTCGTCGGTGGAGAACTCCTTCGCGAGCTCCACCGCCTCGTCGATCGCGACCGCTGTCGGCACGTCGTCGTTGTAGAGGATCTCCCACGCGCCGATGCGCAGCAGAGCGCGGTCGACGGCGGGCATCCGCTCGAGCTTCCAGTCGCGGCTGTGGGTCGTGATCTGCTCGTCGATCTCGTCGCGCTGGTCGATGATGCCGTCGACGATCTCGCGGGCGTACAGCCACGACGCCTCACGTGCGGGCTCGTTCGCCGCGCGCTTCGCCTCGGCGGCGAGGGCCACCGCGACTTCGTCGCCGCGGACGTCGGCCGAGAACAGGATGTCGAGCGCGCGCTTGCGCGCCTTCGTGCGGGCGCTCACGCCTTACTTCTCGCGGCCGAGGTACTCGCCCGTGCGGGTGTCGACCTTGACCTTCGTGCCGGTCTCCAGGAACAGCGGGACCTGGATCTCGTAGCCGGTCTCGAGCGTCGCGGGCTTGGTGCCGGCGGACGAGCGGTCGCCCTGCAGACCGGGCTCGGTGTAGGTCACCTCGAGGATGACCGAGGCCGGGAGGTCGATGTAGAGGGGGTTGCCGTTGTTGAGGGCGATGGTGACCTGCTGGTTCTCGAGCAGGAAGTTCTTCGCGTCGCCGACCGTGGCCGCCGGCAGCGTGATCTGGTCGAAGTCGGTCTGGTCCATGAACACGAACCCGTCACCGTCGGTGTAGAGGTAGGTGTAGTCCCGGCGGTCGACGTTCTCGATGTCGATCTTCGCCCCGGCGTTGTACGTGCGGTCCACGGTCTTGCCCGAGACGACGTTCTTCAGCTTCGTGCGGACGAAGGCGCCGCCCTTGCCGGGCTTGACGTGCTGGAACTCGATGACGCTCCAGAGCTGCCCGTCGATGCTGAGGACGACGCCGTTCTTGATGTCTGCGGTGGATGCCATGTGCGAGGAGTTCCGTTCCTGAGTCCGTGGGGGCCGGGGTCGGCCGACAGTCGATTCTACGGGATGCCCGGCGCGGGCCGTCGCGGGGCACGATAGACGCTCCTCCGCGAGAGCGGAAGCCCCGTGACGATGCCCGTGGTCCCGGGCAGCGTGGACGAGGACAGGAGGAATCGACATGAGCGAAGACGATCGCGACCGGGACCCGACCAGGATGGCGAATCAGCCGGCGCTGCGGACGTCGTCCGGGGCGGTCTGGCTCATCGTCGCCACGATCTTCACGGCGGTCAGCCTCGTGCCCCTGATCGGCATCGTCCGCAGCGGCGGCGCGGCGGGAACCGTCGGCCTGGTGACCGCGATCATCCTGGTCCTGGGCCTGGCCGCGATGGTCGTCATCCGCCTCGCGGTGTCGAGCATGCGGCCACGGCTCCGTGCGCTGGCCGCCTGTTTCCTCGCCATGGCCCTGTTGACGCTCGTGGGCATCACGGTGTGCGTGCTGCTCGTCGGCCTGCCCTGATCCCCGCGCGCTCAGAGCTGCGCGACGAGGTCCCGCACCGCGTCGGCGTAGCCCTCCACGCCGCGTCCGATGACACGCACCGCGGCGACGTCGTGCAGGTACGAGTGGTGACGGAACTCCTCGCGGGCGTACACGTCGGAGATGTGGACCTCGGCGAAGGGCAACGCGACGCCTGTGAGCGCGTCACGCAGGGCGACGGAGGTGTGGGTGAGGCCGCCCGGGTTGATGACGATGCCCGCGCAGTCCGCCCGCGCGTCGTGGATCGCGTCGATGAGCACGCCCTCGTGGTTGCTCTGCAGCGCCCGCACCTCGAACCCGAGCGCGGCGGCGGCCTCGGCGGTGATCCGCTCGACGTCGGCGAGGGTCGCCGTGCCGTACACCTCGGGTTCGCGGGTGCCGAGGAGGTTGAGGTTGGGGCCGTTGACGAGCAGCAGCCGACGCGGGGCGCTCATGCGGGCACGCTCCCGGTGTCGACCAGCTCGCGACGCATGACCCATTCCCGCCCGAAGTTGGCCGTCTCGATCTCCCCGGTCCGGACGAACCCACGCCGACGGTAGACCGCCTGCGCGCGCTCGTTGTCGACGTGCACCTCGAGTACGAGCGCGCGGAGGCCGCGATCGCGGGCCCAGGCCGCCGCGGCGTCGAGGAGCGCATCGATGACGCCCGCACCGCGATGCGTGTCCGCCACGTAGACCCCGACGACCAGCCCCGTGTCGTGCTGCTCGCGATGCGGAAGCACGGTCACGGTCCCGGTCCAGGCGCCGTCGTCGGCGATCGCGACGAACTGCGCGGAGGCGGCGTCACCCGCGGCATTTGCGGCGCGCTCCTGCCAGAAGCGGTCGGGCTGTGCGGCGGCGTGCTCGACGGAGTCGAGGAAGGCCATCGGTGCGGCCGGGTCGGCGAGGGCCTGCAGCCGCAGCGCCTTGACCTCCCGCCAGTCCTCCGGTGTGATGCGCCGGACGGCGATGCTCATGCCCCGATCTCCTGGTAGGCGGCGAAGAGCAGCGACTCATCCGGCGCCTGGAGCACGGTGGGCTTGGCGATGTCGTCCAACAGGATGAAGCGGAGCATGCCGCCGCGGCTCTTCTTGTCGCGCTGCATCGTGGCGAGCAGCTGCGGCCAGGCACCGGCCCGGTACGACGTCGGCAGGCCGAGCGACTCGAGGATCGTGCGGTGGCGCTCCGCCGCGGCGTCCGACAGGCGCCCCGCGAGCCGGGACAGCTCCGCGGCGTACAGCATGCCGATCGAGATGGCCGCCCCGTGCCGCCAGCGGTACCGCTCGGCGTGCTCGATCGCGTGGCCGAGCGTGTGGCCGTAGTTCAGGATCTCCCGCTGCCCGGCCTCGCGGAAGTCGTCCGAGACGACCTGCGCCTTCATGTCTATCGCGAGCTCGACCGCCCGGCGGAACTCGTCCGTCGTGGTGTCGACCGCGCGCGCGGGATCGGCCTCGACGATGTCGAGGATCTCCGGCGCCCAGATGAAACCGGCCTTGACGACCTCCGCGAAGCCGGCGGTGGCCTCGTTCAGGCTCAGGCTGCCCAGTTCGTCGAGGTCGCCGACGACGGCGCGCGGGGCCCAGAAGGCGCCGACGAGGTTCTTGCCCTCCGCGGTGTTGACGCCCGTCTTGCCGCCCACCGCGGCGTCCACGAGGCCGAGGACGGTGGTGGGCACCTGGACGATCTGGATGCCGCGCAGCCAGGTCGCCGCGACGAAGCCGGCGAGGTCGGTCACCGCTCCCCCGCCGTAGCCGACGACGGCGTCCGTCCGGGTGAAGTCCGCCTGGCCCATGACCTGCCAGCAGAAAGCGGCGACCTCGATGCGCTTGCCCTGCTCGGCATCCGGGATCTCGGCGAGCAGCACCTCGCGCGGGCCATCCGCGGTGTCGGCGAGGAGCCGGTCGCGGAGCTCGGCGGCGCGGGCTGCGAGGGTCGGCGGGTGCACGACGAGGATCTTGCGGACGCCCGGCGCGAGAGCCGCGGACACCTGGTCGAGGATCCCCCGTCCGATCGTGATGTCGTAGGCGTCGTTCCCGGTGACGCTGATGGTCGTCGTGCTCATCGCTGTTCTCTCCTCCATGCCACGATCTCGTCCGCGATGCGCTGCATCGGACGCCGCGAGGTGTCGAACGTGGCCGACGCCACCTCGTCGTACCATCCTCGCCGTTCGGCGAAGATGCGCTTCCACTTCTCGACCGGGTCCTCGCCCGCCAGCAGCGGGCGCGTCCCGCCGCGCAGGCGGTCGGCGACGGCCGCCTCGGTCACGGTGAGGAAGACCACCGGATGAGCGCGCAGCAGCGCGCGCGTCTCCGGATCCGTGACGGCGCCACCGCCGAGGGAGATCACGCCGCCCTCGGCGAGGGCCTCGCGGACCGCCGCGCGCTCCAGGTCCCGGAAGTGCGCCTCGCCGTGCGTGGCGAAGATCTCGGGGATCGGGCCGTACGCGGCGACGATGCGCTTGTCGGTGTCGATGAAGGCGACGCCCAGCCGCCGTGCGACCCTTCGTCCGACGCTGGTCTTGCCGGCCGCCATCGGTCCGACGAGGACCAGCGTCAGCGGATCAGCCGCGTTCGTCATGCGCGATGAGCGCCGCCTCGGACGCGGGGGCCGTGCGCAGCTCCGCGGGGATGCCGTCGAGGTATCCCGCCAGGTTGCGGCGCGTCTCGCGGATGCTGTCGCCGCCGAACTTCTCCAGCACGGCGCGCGCCAGCTCGATCGCGACCATGGCCTCCGCGACGACCCCCGCCGCGGGCACGGCACAGACGTCGGAACGCTGGTGGTGCGCGGTCGCCTCGTCGCCGGTCGCGACGTCGATCGTGCGCAGCGCGTGGGGCACGGTCGCGATCGGCTTCATGCCGGCCCGCACGCGCAGCACGGTCCCGGTGGACATGCCGCCCTCGGTGCCGCCGGCGCGGTCCGTGCCGCGGGCGATGCCGTCGGCGGTGGCGAAGAGCTCGTCGTGGGCGGCGGAGCCGCGGCGGCGGGTGGTCTCGAAGCCGTCGCCGACCTCCACGCCCTTGATCGCCTGGATGCTCATGAGCGCCTGGGCCAGCCGGGCGTCCAGGCGGCGATCCCAGTGCACGTGGGAGCCGAGCCCCGGCGGCAGGCCGTACGCCAGGACCTCGACGATGCCGCCGAGCGTGTCGCCGTCCTTCTTGGCGTCGTCCACCTCCGCGACCATGAGCGCCGAGGTCGCGGGGTCGAAGCACCGCAGCGGGTCGGCGTCCAGCGCGTCCACGTCATCCGGGGTCGGCAGCGCCGCGCCATCCGGCACGCGCACCGGACCGATGGAGAGCGTGTGGCTGACGAGTCGGATGCCGAGCTCGCCGAGGAAGGAGCGGGCGACAGCACCGAGCGCCACGCGGGCGGCGGTCTCCCGGGCGCTCGCCCGCTCGAGGATCGGACGGGCCTCATCGAAGTCGTACTTCTGCATGCCCACGAGGTCGGCGTGTCCCGGACGTGGCCGGGTCAGCGGGGCGCCACGACCGCGCGAGCGATCGGTGAGCTCCACCGGCTCCGGGTTCATGACCTCGATCCACTTCGGCCACTCGGTGTTGCCGATGCGCAGGGCGATGGGGCTGCCCAGCGTCTTCCCGTGCCGGACGCCACCGGAGATCGTGAGCTCGTCCTGTTCGAACTTCATCCGGGAGCCGCGTCCATAGCCGAGCTTGCGGCGGGCGAGGTCGGCCTGGATGGCCTCGGACGACACCGGGACGCCGGAGGGCAGACCCTCCATGACGGCGATGAGTTCTGGGCCGTGCGATTCGCCGGCCGTGAGCACGCGGAGCATGTGCTCTAGTCTCCCATGCGTTTCCCCCCGCGCCGTGCCGCGTTTCGTCCGGCGGCGCTCAGAGGGCGGCGCGCATCGCGGCGAGGACGGCCTCCTCGTCCGGCAGCGGCGAGACCGGGTCGCCGTGCAGGAAGATCCGGATCTGCCGGACCGCCTGATGCAGCAGCATCCCGAGCCCGGAGACCACCGGCGCCGCACCCCATGCCGCCGCCAGGGCGGACGGCCAGGGCGCGTAGGCGGCGTCGAACAGCGTGCCGCCGCTCTGGGCCAGTCGGGCGGCACTCTCCGGCGGAAGCACGGCGCCGGAGGGCAGGGTCGCCACCGTGAGGTCGACGGCGCCCTCCACCACGTCGAGCGGTCGCGGGGTGACCACGACGCCGCGTCGCTCCCCGATCCCGACGAGCCCCGCGGCGCGCTCAGGCCGACGGGCGGCGACCTCGACCCGTGTCGCCCCCAGGTCGGCGAGAGCGACGAGGGCCGAGGCCGCCGTGGCTCCGGCGCCCAGGATCCGCGCCGTCCCGATCTCGCGGATGCCGGCGTCCCCGAGCGCATCGACGATCCCGCCGACGTCGGTGTTGAATCCTGCCGGGGTCTCCGAGAGCAGGAGCGTGTTGACCGCGCCGGTCAGCTCCGCGTGGGCGTCTCGGGTGGCGGCGTATCGGTACGCCTCCTCCTTGAGCGGCATCGTCAGGGACAGGCCGCGCCAGGTGTCGTCGAGGGCCTCGACCGCGTCGTTGAAGCCCTCCGCGCCGACCTGACGGCGCCCGTACTCCCAGTCCAGTCCGAGCACCGCGTAGGCCGCAGCGTGCAGCTCCGGCGACCGTGAGTGCCCGATCGGGTCGCCCCAGACCGCCAGCCGTCTCCGGTTCACCGCGTCAGCAACCGGCGTCGGGGTTCGCGCGGCACCAGTCCCGCCACTTCTCCACGCCCTGCTCGTGCTCCGCGAGGGTCTCCGAGAACTGCGTCTCGCCGGTCTCGAGGTTGACGGTGACGAAGTAGATCCACGGCCCGTCCGCGGGGTGCATCGCGGCATCGATCGCGGCATCGTTCGGGCTCGCGATCGGCGTGGCCGGAAGCCCCTTGTTCACGTAGGTGTTCCACTCGTTGGGGTCTTCCAGAGCCTCGGCCGAGCTCGAGACCACGCCCTCATGCAGGGAGCCGTACCCGTACTGCGCCGTCGAGTCCATCTGGAGCAGCATGTCGTCGTCGAGGCGGTTCTGGATCACGCGGGACACCTTGGCGAAGTCGTCCGTGCGGCCTTCGCGCTGGATGATCGAGGCGATCGTGAGGATCCGCTGCGCGTCCTCGTCCGGGACGCCGGCGGCGGCGAGCGATTCGCGCGTCCGGTCGACCATGCGCTGGATGACCTGCGTCGCGGTGACCTCGGGGTCGAACGTGTACACCGCGGGGAACAGCCACCCCTCCAGGCTCTGCGCCTCCACCCCGTACGCGGACGGATCGGCGACGGCTGCCTCGAGGTCGGCCAGCGGCATCCCGAGAGTCTCCGCCATGGACGGCAGGGCCGATTCGATCGTCCCGCCCTCCGGCATGGAGACGGTGTTCTCGAGCTTGTTCTCCTCGTTGCGGAGCGCGGCGAGGGCATCCTCCGCCGTCATCTTCTTCTGCAGGCGGTAGACGCCGGGATAGAAGGTCACCGCGATGTTCTCGTCGATGAGGTAGTCGTAGAAGACGTCCTCGGTCTTCGTGACGCCGGCTTCGTACAGCGCCGTCGACACGGGGCCGCCCGTGTCGCCCTGCTTGATCGTGACGTACACCTCACCGGTCGCCTGACCGGGCTCCCAGTCCTTCGGCTCCCCCCACCCCATGGCGTCGGCGATGCGGTCGCCGAAGGTGTTGGCGACCCAGACTCCGCCGGCGGCGATGCCGCCGAGGATCACCAGGACGATGATCAGGGCGACGAGGCAGCCCTTGCGGCGCTTCTTCTTGGTCGGCGCACCGTGATCGCGGCCGTCGTCCTGGGCGGCGAAGATCTCGTCGAGCCCGCCGCCCAGCGCGGGTGCGAAGTCTTCGGTGCCGGTCGACCGGCGCGGCCCCGGAGCGGGGGTCTCATCCGCGCTCGTCGCGGCGAGGGGCATCGCGCGTGTCGCGACCGGTTCGGCATCCGCGCCGGGCACCGCCGACCGGTGGTCGTTCCCCGGTGTCTCCGCAGTGGTCGCCGCCGACGCCGAGACCGGGCGGGCGGGCACATCGGCAGCGGGTGCGACACCGGCGTCCGGAGCGGGCGGGGCCTCCTGCTCGCGCGCCGCGGCCTCCCTGGCCGCACGGCGGGATCCGGGCGCCGGCGTGTCGTCTCCGGCGGTCGGGACCTGCGGGGACGGAGCGGGGAGGTTCTCGAACAGATCCCCCAACCGGGTGCTCTGCTCGTGCTCGGGCGCACGGCTCTCGCGTTCGGACATGTTCAGGCGGGCTCCTCGTCAACGGGGACCGGGGCACCGGCCGGGTTTCCGGTGCTCTTCTCCGTGTCGATCGCCTGCTGCAGCAGCACCACGGCGGCGACCTGATCCACAATGCTACGAGAGTTCTTCTGTGATCGCCCAGAACTCCGCAACGCCGCATGCGCGGAGACGGTGCTCAGACGCTCGTCGACGAGGCGTACCGGCACACCGCTCCGCGCCTGGAGAGCCGCCGCGAACTCGCGCGCATCCACCGTCGACGGCGTGTCCGCACCCTGCATGTTCACGGGCAGGCCGACGACGATCTCCAGCGGCTCGTACTCCGCAGCCAGCTCCGCGATGCGCGCGAGCGAGCGCTCGTCGCGGGGCACGGTCTCGACGGGGACGGCCAGCATGCCGTCCGGATCGGACCGGGCCACGCCCACGCGGGCCCGGCCGACGTCGATGCCGAGCCGGACCCCGCGGCGATAACCGCTCACGCGCGGCGCAGCTCCTGGGAGACGGCCTCGAGCGCGGCGGGCAGCGCCGCCGCGTCGGTGCCGCCGCCCTGGGCGACGTCGTCACGCCCACCGCCGCCTCCGCCGAGCACACCGGCGGCGCGCTTCGCGAGCGCACCCGCCTTCGCACCGGCACTGCGCGCAGCCTCGTTCGTGGCGACGACGACGACGGGGCGACCGTTGACGACCGCACCGAGCGCGACGACCGCGGGATCGGAACCCAGCCGGTCGCGCACGCCGTTGACGAGCTCGCGGACATCGTCCGCGGAGGCCACATCGCCCAGCGTCTGCGCCGCCACGCGGAAGTCTCCGACGCGCGTCGCGGCCTCGGCGATGGCGGGAATGCGCCCCGCCCGCTCCTTCGCCTCGAACTGCGCGATGCGCTTCTCCGCGGCCTTGAGGCTCGCGGCGAGATCGGCGATCCGCTCGGGGAGCTGCTCGCGCGGGGTCTTCAGGGAGGCGGTGAGCTGCGACACGAGAGCCCGCTCCGCCGCGAGCTCACGGAACGCATCCGCGCCGACGAGAGCCTCGATCCGGCGGTTGGAGGCGCCGACCGACGACTCCCCCACCACGCTGACCAGGCCGATCTCCGCACTGGTCGACACGTGCGTGCCGGCGCAGAGCTCGCGCGACCACGGGCCGCCGATGTCGACCATCCGCACGACGTCGCCGTACTTCTCGCCGAAGAGCGCCATGGCGCCGGCTTCCTTGGCCTCGTCGAGCGTCACGATGCGGGTGGTCACCTCGAGGGCGTCCTGCACGGCGCGGTTCGTGATCTCTTCGATCTCCGCGCGGGTGTCCGTCGACAGCGCCTGCGACCAGGCGAAGTCGAATCGCATGTACCCGGCGCGGTTGAGCGACCCGGACTGCGTGGCCGTCGGACCGAGCGTGTCGCGGAGGGCGGCGTGCACGAGGTGGGTGGCGGAATGCGCCTGGCGGGCGGCGCGGCGGTTGGCGGCGTCGACGATCGTCGTCGCGATGTCGTCGACCGCGACCGTGCCGCGGGAGACCTCGACCGTGTGGCTGATCAGCCCGGGGACCGGACGCTGCACGTCGAGCACCTCGAGCTCGTAGCCCGGGCCCACGATGGTGCCCTTGTCGGCGACCTGGCCGCCGGACTCGGCGTACAGCGTCGTCTCGGCGAGCACCACCTCGGCGATCTGGCCCTCGGCGGCGCTGCGCACCGGCGCGCCGTCGACGAGCAGGCCGAGCACACGGGACTCCACCTCGAGGGCCGTGTAGCCGTCGAAGCCCGTCTCGCCCAGCGCGCGCAGGTCGCGGTACACCGAGACATCCGCGAGCTGGCGCTTGCGGTTGCGGGCGTCGTCCTTCGCGCGCTGACGCTGCTCCTGCATGAGGGAGTCGAACGCGGCGCGGTCCACGTCCAGTCCGGCCTCTTCGGCGACCTCCAGAGTGAGGTCGATCGGGAAGCCGTAGGTGTCGTGCAGCAGGAACGCCTCGGAACCGCTGAGGGTCTTCCCGCCGCCCTTCTTCGTCTCGTCGAGCGCGAGGTCGAGGATGGTCGATCCCTGCGCCAGGGTGCGCCGGAAGGTCTCCTCCTCGGCGAAGGCCGCCGAGGAGAGCACGGACCAGTCGCGCTCCAGCT
This sequence comes from Microbacterium sp. NPDC057658, assembly GCF_042799975.1. Taxonomy (NCBI): domain Bacteria; kingdom Bacillati; phylum Actinomycetota; class Actinomycetes; order Micrococcales; family Microbacteriaceae; genus Microbacterium; species Microbacterium sp. NPDC057658. Next base: position 2,274,670 of record NZ_JBHVHT010000001.1, read on the forward strand.
CCGGGTAGGCCGACTTCATCGCGTCGCGGGAGGCGGCGAACAGCTCGGGGAACGCGGGGTCGTCGACACCGAGGAGGCGCATGGCCCGCACGGTGCGGCGCATGAGGCGCCGCAGGATGTAGCCGCGGCCCTCGTTCGACGGACGGACACCGTCCGAGAGGAGCATGAGCGAGGAGCGCACGTGGTCCGCGATCACGCGGAAACGGACGTCGTCCTCGTGCACGGCGCCGTAGCGACGGCCCGAGAGCTCGACGGCGCGGTCGAGCACCGGACGCACCTGGTCGGTCTCGTACATGTTCTCGACGCCCTGCTTGAGGAACGCGACGCGCTCCAGGCCCATGCCGGTGTCGATGTTCTTCATCGGCAGTTCGCCCACGATGTCGAACTCGGTCTTGCCGCGGATGTTCTCGATGAAGTCCTGCATGAACACGAGGTTCCAGATCTCGAGGAACCGCGAGTCGTCGACAGCGGGGCCGCCGTCTTTGCCGTAGGCCGGGCCGCGGTCGAAGAAGATCTCGGAGTCAGGGCCACCGGGACCGGGCTGCCCGGTGTTCCAGTAGTTGTCCGCGCGGCCGAGGCGCTGGATGCGCTCCGGCTTGAGTCCGATGATGTCGCGCCAGATCGCCTCGGCCTCGTCGTCGGTCTCGTAGACGGTGACCCAGAGATCCTTCTCGTCGAAGCCGAGGCCGCCGTCGGCCTCCGAGCTCGTGAGCAGCTCCCAGGCGTAGCGGATCGCGCCTTCCTTGAAGTAGTCGCCGAACGACCAGTTGCCGAGCATCTGGAAGAACGTGCCGTGACGCGCGGTGCGCCCGACCTCCTCGATGTCGTTGGTCCGGATGCACTTCTGCAGGTCGGCGATGCGCGGATGCGGCGCCGGGACCACGCCCGTGAGGTACGGGATCATCGGGACCATGCCGGCGACCGTGAACAGCAGCGAGGGGTCGTCGCTGACCAGGGATGCCGAGGGGACGATGAGGTGGTCGTTCTTCTCGAAGTAGGAGAGGTAGCGCTGCGCGATTTCCGCAGTTTTCATAGGAGTGCCGGATGTCCTTGCGTGAGGGGGCGCGCCGAGGCGCAGATGCGGGGGGTCAGTTCTCGCCCGGCTCGGTCAGCCGAGCCTGCTGCGCGCGATACGCGTCGCTGAGGATCGCGGCGAGGCCGTTGAGGCGGGCGTCGACGTCGGCCAGGATGTCGTGGCCCCGCGGGTCCTTGTTCATGAAGTGAGCCGCGACGAAGCCGCCGATCACGCCGATCAGGAACCACAGCACATTCTTCATGTCGTCATCCTTGCCCTAGAGCCGCGAAGGCGCGGTCTCTCCATCGTAGGCGGAAACGACAGGAGGCGTCGGGAACCCCGACGCCTCCTGCCTGATGCTCTTCCGCTGGATCAGCGGGCCGCGTAGTACTCGACGACGAGCTGCACTTCACAGGTCACGGGGACCTCGGCGCGCTTCGGACGACGAACCAGACGGGCCTGGAGCTTGTCGAGCTCGACCTCGAGGTAACCCGGAACGGCCGGCAGGACCTCGGCGTGACCGCCGGCGGCCGCCACCTGGAAGGGCTCGAGGCCCTCGCTCTTGGGCTTGACGTGGATGAGCTGACCCGGCTTCACGCGGAACGACGGGCGGTCGACGAGCTGGCCGTCGACGAGGATGTGACGGTGCACGACGAGCTGGCGCGCCTGTGCCGTGGTGCGGGCGAAGCCCGAACGCAGGACGAGGGCGTCGAGACGCATCTCGAGGAGCTCGACGAGGTTCTCACCGGTCAGGCCGTCCTGACGACGGGCCTCGTTGAACGCGATGCGCAGCTGCTTCTCGCGGATGCCGTACTGCTCGCGCAGACGCTGCTTCTCACGCAGACGGACGGCGTAGTCGCTGTCGGCCTTGCGCTTGGTGCGGCCGTGCTCACCCGGAGCGTAGGGACGCTTCTCGAGGTAGCGGGCGGCCTTGGGGGTGAGGGCCACGCCGAGGGCGCGGCTGAGACGCACCTTGCGGCGGTCCTGGGACTTCGTGACCACGAAGTTATCCTTCCGATGACGTGGACGTGGATTTCACGTCCGACGGACGTATCACCGCGTTCTGCCTCGGGGCGCACGCCGGGGTGCCGTCGAGGTGGGGTGTGAACGAGGAGATGCCCGAAAACTCGGTTTCGAGCCGCTCAAGTCTAACAGACGGCGGCAGACGCCCGAGGTCGTCGGCTCACCGGTCGCCGAGGATGCGCCGGATGCGCTCCAGCCGTGCGCTGATGTCGCGCTCCGCGCCGAGGTTCTTCGGCTCGTAGTAGTGCCGCCCGTCGAGCTCGTCCGGCAGGTACTGCTGCGGCACGATCCCGAACTCGCTGTCGTGCGCGTAGCGGTAGCCGCGGCCGTGCCCGAGGCGCTTCGCCCCGGGGTAGTGCGCGTCGCGGAGGTGAAGGGGCACGCGCCCGAATCCCCCCGCGCGGATGTCGGCGATGGCGGCGTCGATGCCGACGTAGGCCGCGTTCGACTTCGCGGTCGTCGCCAGATACACGGTGGCCTCGGCGAGCGGGATGCGCCCCTCCGGCATCCCGATGAAGGCCACCGCGTCGGCCGCGGCCACGGCGATGCCGAGGGCCTGGGGGTCGGCGAGCCCCACGTCTTCGGAGGCGGAGATGACGAGCCGACGGGCGATGAACCGCGGGTCCTCCCCTGCCTCGATCATGCGGGCGAGGTAGTGCAGCGCGGCGTCCGGGTCGGAACCGCGGATCGACTTGATGAAGGCGCTGATGACGTCGTAGTGCTCGTCGCCCTGGCGGTCGTAACGGAGCAGGGCCTTGTCGACGGCCTGTGCCACGTCGTCGGCGGTGACCTCCGGGACGGCCGTCTCCCGGTCTTCGCCGTCGTCATCGGCCTCGGAGGCGGCGGCGTGCGAGAGCGCCACGGCAGCGGCGGCCTCCAGTCCGGTGAGGGCACGACGGGCGTCCCCCGACGCGAGGCGGATGAGCGCCGACCGCGCCTCATCGCTGAGCGCGACCGTACCGGAGAGTCCGCGGGCATCCGACACCGCGCGGTCCACGAGCACCCCGATGTCGTCATCGGTGAGCGGCTGCAGCGTGAGCAGCAGCGACCGGGACAGCAGCGGCGAGATCACCGAGAACGAGGGGTTCTCCGTAGTCGCGGCGATGAGGATGACCCACCCGTTCTCCACGCCGGGCAGCAGCGCGTCCTGCTGGGCCTTGGTGAAGCGGTGGATCTCATCGAGGAAGAGGATCGTCGTCTGCCCGTAGAGATCGCGCTGGGTGATCGCCTCCTGCATGACCTCCCGCACATCCTTGACGCCGGCGGTGATGGCCGAGAGCTCGACGAACCGGCGGCCGGACGAGCGGGCGATGGCCTGCGCGAGCGTGGTCTTCCCGGTGCCCGGCGGACCCCAGAGGATGATCGACACCGCGCCGGGCGAGCTGGCCTCCGGGTCGGCGAGAGCCACGATGGGCGACCCGGCCCGCAGCAGGTGGCGCTGCCCCGCGACCTCGTCCAGCGACACCGGGCGCATGCGCACGGCGAGCGGTGTCTGCCCGGAGAGCAGGGCGGAGGGAGAGGACATTCCTCCAGGCTAACGGCGGCCGGGGACACGAGGCGAGGCCGGGCCCCCGGTAGGCTCTCAGGCGACGTCGTGGACCGGCGTCGGACGGGAGAGACAGGGCATGGCCGCACGCGGTTCCAAGAAGGCGCAGGCACGCACCGAGGCGGAGCGCGCTCGGCTGCACACCGCCCGCACCCGCTGGCACCAGGATCAGATCCGCCGTCGCACCCGCGACAACGCCATCGCGATCACGGTCGGCGCCCTCATCGTCGTGGGCGCGATCGTCAGCCAGGTCGTGCATGCGCAGGTGACCGCTCCGGAACCGACGCCCACGCCGTCGCCGACCTCGTCGATCGCTCCCTCCCCGACCCCGAGCGATGCGCCCAGCCCGGTGCCGACGGCTTCCGAGACACCGACGGAGTGAGGCCCTCCGGCGTGGTCAGTCCTCGTCGAGGACGGCGAGCCGGTACCCGCGCTTGACCACGGTCTGCACGAGGTCCCCGTCGCCGAGGGCGTCCCGCAGCCGCGCCACCGCCACCTCGACCGCACGGGCGCTGCGTCGACCGCCGGGCAGCACCTGGCCGATCTCCGCCCTGGTGAGCACGCGCCCGTCGGCGATGAACAGGGCCTCGAGGATGCTGACCGCGCCGCGGGAGAGCGGGACGAAACCTCCGTCGATCAGCGCGCCTCCGCTGCGCACCGCCAGGCGCCCCACCGCCGTCCGTCGCTCGAGGACCCCATACGTGAGCGGGGCGAGAGCGCTCCGGGCGAGGTCGTCCGCGGTGGGCCCGCACGACGTCGATGCGGGCAGGCCGCTCTCCGCCAATCGCGCGGTCGCGGCGGCGTCGGTCGTGGCGAGCAGCAGGCGGGACGTGCGCGACCGTTCGCGGATGGCGTCGAGCATGCCCAGTCGTTCCACGGTGGCGAGCCACCCGGGCAGGGCCTCCGCCACGGGGAACAGCACCGCGTCCACCTGACCGGACGCGATCCGGTACAGCGTCCGCTTGGTGCCGGCCGGGATCGCGTGGTCCGCCCGGGGCGGGGTGATCCGGACGACATCCGAGCCGGTCGCAGCGAGGATCCGCAGAAGAGTGTCGACGTCGACCGGCTCCGGGCGCACCGGCCGCGGCACCTCGACCACCACGACGCGGCAGCCGACGAGCGCCGGAGCAGGACGCGGGGGCGCACTCATGCGGAGCCCTCCGCCGACCTCGCAGTACCGACGCGTCGCCGTGTCCGTGGCGGGTGCCGGACGACGCCGATCGGGCCTCCGGGCCGCGCGAGGTCCGCCCCGCCGATCAGGGTCTCCGGAACGACGGCGCCGGCGCTCCGCAGGTCCGCGAGTGCGTCCGGTATGTCCTCCGCCGGGAGCCCGCTGACGGCGAGGAGCCCTCGATCGATCCGTACCGTCGCCTCGCGTCGTGCCGCGAGATGGCCCACGACGAGGAGCAGCGTCCCGTCGGACTCGTCGCCGACGCGCACCTCCAGGACGGGAGCGGCCGTCGTCCCGCGGAGACGCACCTCGGAGCGAAGGCTTCCGCGGTCGCCGGGCCGTACGCCGACGTTCACCTCGGCGCGCCCCTGCAGCGCGAGCGCGAGACGGCGGAGGCAGGGGCCGCAGCCGCGGCTCTCGACCGCACCGTCCAGAGCCTCCGCGACGGTTCGGATCCCGCGGTCCGCGAGCTCCGCTGTCAGCACCTCCAGCGGCGAGGACCGCAGCCCATGTGCGCAGGCCTCCTCACCGTCCGCGGCCACGGCGGCGGCCAGGAGCGCCCGCGCCGCCCTCTGACCGTCGAGCGCCCCGGGCGCGAGACCGGCGAGCGAGTCATCCGCCGACGCGCCGATGACCGTCACGCGATGCACCACGCGGGCATCCTCGGAGAGCACGACCTCCCCGAACACGCGGTCTCCCCCGCTCGGAAGAGGGATGTCGACCGTCGGCCCGTCACCGTCCGGGAGACGCAGGGTCACGACCTCGATACCGCCGGGACTCCCGCGCCATCCGTGTCCCGCGGGGCTCGCGATCCGAGCGCCGAGCAGGGCGGCCGCCGCTCGATCCGCGGACGCCAGGGCCACCTCCGTGCCGCCGGATGCCGGGTCCGCGGCGACGTCGCCGATCGCGAGGACGCGCGGGTCGGACGTCCGCCCGTCCGCGTCCACGAGGACACCGCCGCCCGGCCGCGTGGGGAGCCCGGCGTTCCGTGCCAGCTCATCCCGTGCCCGCGCACCCGTCGTCAGGATGAGGTCGGTCCGCGCGAACGTGCCGTCCTGGAACTCCACGGCCGTCACCGCGCCCGTCGCGTCGGGGTCGACGCGGGTCACCCGCGTCCGCGTCCGGACCGCGATACCGCGCGCCTCGACGATCCCGCGGAGTGCGCTCGCCCCGGGAACCGTGAGCTGTGCGGGCAGCAGGCGATCCGCGGTGTCCACGATCGTCGTCTGCACCCCGGCGTCGTGCAGCGCGCATGCGGCGTCCACTCCGCCCTCGTCGCCGCCGACGACGACCGCGCGCAGCGCCCGCGGCATCTCCGTCGCACGGACGGCGAGGAACGCACGCAGCTTGTGCGCGTCCTCCATCGTGCGGAGGACGAACGACCCCCGGGCACGGATCCCCGGCACGTCGAGCCGCTGGGCGTGGGTGCCGGTCGCGAGGACGAGCGCGTCGTAGTCGTACCACCGGTGCGACCGCGTCCGCACGCGGTGCCCTCCCCTGTCGATCCGCAGGACCCGGTCGTCGTCGATGAGGCGGACGCGGTCGTCGCGGAACGGCGCGCGATCGAGCTCGCCCGCCGACGCCGGAGTGCCGCCGACGATGCGCGCCACGACGGAGCGGTCGTAGGGCAGGCGCCCCTCGTCTCCGAACACGGTGATCCGCACGGCACGGTCCGGGTCCTCCAGCATCCGTGCGACGAACCGGTGCGCCGCCGCCCCCGCCCCCACGACGACGATCTCCGCTGTGCGCGCTGCGTTGTCGTCCATGGAACTCCTGTCGACCTGGGGACTGTCGTGGTCGCGACGATAGGAGCGCCGTGTTACCCGCAGATGACGCGCAGTGTGTCCTGCATCGAACGTTCTGCTCACGAAACGGTAACGTCCCTCCCCGCGAGACCCCGCCTCGTCGCCGAGACCCCGCCTCGTTCGCGCACGAATCGCGGGGTCTCGGCGGGAAGACGGGGTCTCGCGGATCAGAGAGGGCGTACTAGGCTGAGCCTCGTCCTTTCCGCCTCCCGCGGCGTGACCGCGCAAGGAGAATCACCGTGTCTGCCAACGAGCCCGCGAAGCCGACCCCGCCCGTTCCCACCCCGCCCGCCGTGCCGATGCCGCGGAAGACGCCGACTCCGGCCGCCGTCGCCCCGGCCGCCGCGAAGCCGACTCCGGTCTCGTCCGCCGGCGAATGGGGCCGTGTCTCCGAAGACGGCACCGTCGAGGTGCGCGAGGGTGAGTCCTGGCGCGTCGTCGGTCAGTACCCGGACGGCACCCCCGACGAGGCCCTGGCCTACTTCGTCCGCAAGTACGACGACATCGCCTTCAAGGTCGCCGCCCTGGAGCAGCGCCACCAGGCCGGCGGCGCCTCCGCGAGCGACCTGTCGAAGCAGGCCGCGCACCTCATCGACGAGGCCACGGACGCCGCGGCCGTCGGCGACCTCGCCGGTCTCCGTGATCGTCTCACCGCGCTGACCGCGTCGCTGTCCGAGGCCACGGCCCAGGAGGCACAGCAGGCGAAGGAGCTCGTCGAGCAGGCCGTCGCCGAGCGCACCGCCCTCGTCGAGCGTGCCGAGGCCATCGCCGCCCGCGACCTGAGCAAGGTGCAGTGGAAGCAGGTCACCGCCGAGCTCAACGAGCTGTTCGAGGCCTGGCAGGCGCAGCAGCAGAACGGTCCGCGCCTGTCCAAGGGCGTCTCGCAGCAGCTCTGGAAGCGGTTCCGCGACGCCAGGGCCGTCGTCGACAAGCACCGCCGGGCGTTCTACTCCGAGCTCGACGATGCGCACAAGGCCGCGCGCGACGCGAAGTCCCGACTGGTCGAACGGGCCGAGGCCCTGGCGCCGCGCGGCGTCGACGGCATCCCCGCCTACCGCTCCCTCCTCGACGAGTGGAAGACGGCCGGACGCGCCGGACGCAAGGCCGACGACGCCCTCTGGGCACGGTTCAAGGCCGCCGGCGACGCGCTCTACGCCGCCCGCGCCGAGCAGGCCGCCGCCGAGGAGGCCGACTCCGCTCCCAAGATCGAGGCCCGGCAGGCGCTGCTCGAGCAGGCGAAGGCGGTCGCCGACGAGCCGAACATCAAGCGCGCCCGCGCCCTGCTCACGCGCATCCAGCGGGAGTGGGACGAGGTCGGCCGCATCTTCCCGCGCGACAAGGAGCGTGCGCTCGACGACAAGCTCCGCGTCATCGAGCAGGCGCTCAAGGCCCGCGAGGACGTCGACTGGAAGAAGAACAACCCGGAGACCAAGGCGCGAGCGAACGACATGAGCTCGCAGCTGCACGAAGCCATTGAGAAGCTGGAGGCCGAACTGGCCGCCGCCGAGAAGGCCGGTGACAGCAAGGCCGCCAAGGAGGCCGCGGACGCCCTCGAGGCCCGTCGCGCCTGGCTCAACGCCCTCGGCGGCTGAGCTCTCCACAGGTCCGGCCATCTCCGTCTGAGCGGGGTGCGCGACGCCACACTGGCGTCATGCACCCCGCTCTGCTCTATCTCCCCGGTTCGCGCCTCAGCAGGCCGGAACTCTGCGCCGCCCGCCTGGACGGTCATGTCGTCGAGATCGGCGACGCCTACATCCCCGCGGACCTGCCGGAGTCCGCCGACGTGCGGGCGAGCAGCATCGCCACGCTCATCCAGGAGGGCGCCGCCGCCTGCGGGCCCAGTGCCGCCTGGATCCACGGCGCCCGCGACGAGCCGCCGGCCGTCCATCACGCGCGGCGCTGCGTCGAGCGGCGGGTGCGTCCGCGCGTGCACGCCAGAGTCGTCTTCCACGACACCAGGCTTCCTCGGACGGACGTGCAGCTGCTCGGGGGGATCGCCGTGTCCACGCCCGTCCGGACGATGTGCGACCTGGCCACGAGTCTGCACCGGGACCCGCGCGTCCTCCCCTGGATGCAGGCGCTCGCTCAGACCCACCCGGAAGCGCTCGACGACGCCATCGGCAGCCTGCGGACCCGGTCGCGCGTTCCGGGCAGCGTCGGCGGCCTCGCGGCACTGGAGCGGCTGGTCAGGAGGAGGTGACACGGTACACGTCGTAGACCGCGTCGATCCGGCGCACCGCGTTCAGGACGCGGTCCAGGTGCACGGCGTCACCCATCTCGAACACGAAGCGGCTCAGCGCCAGGCGCTCGTCGGTGGTCGACACGGTCGCCGAGAGGATGTTCACGTGATGCTCGCTGAGCACCCGCGTGACGTCGGAGAGGAGGCCCGAGCGGTCCAGCGCCTCCACCTGGATCTGCACCCGGAACACGCTCTTCTTCGTCGGCGCCCAGGAGACCTCGACGAAGCGGTCCTGCTCGCCGCTGAGGGCCTTCACGTTCACGCAGTCCGCCCGGTGCACGGAGACGCCGCTCCCCCGGGTGACGAACCCGACGATGGGGTCGCCGGGGACGGGCGTGCAGCACTTCGCCAGCTTCACCAGGATGTCGTTCGCGCCGCGCACGAGCACGCCGGAATCGCCACCGCGGGTCTCGCGAGTCTGGACGCTTCCCGGCAGGTCGATCGCCCCGGTCGTGGGCTCGTCGGTGGCGACGAGCGCGGTGACCTTCTCGAGCACCGACTGGGTCGAGACGTGCCCCTCGCCGACGGCGGCGTAGAGACCCGAGACGTCCTCGTAGTGCATCTGGTGGGCGACCTCGGTGAACGAGTCCTGGCTCATCAGCCGCTGCAGCGGCAGGTTCTGCCGGCGCATCGCGCGCGCGATGGCCTCCTTGCCCTGCTCGATGGCCTCCTCGCGGCGCTCCTTCGTGAACCAGCCGCGGATCTTGTTCCTGGCTCGCGTGCTCTTGACGAAGCCGAGCCAGTCCTGGCTGGGCCCCGCGTCCGGGTTCTTCGAGGTGAAGACCTCGACGACGTCGCCGCTCTTCAGCTCCGACTCCAGCGGCACCAGGCGTCCGTTGACCTTGGCGCCCATGGTGCGGTGCCCGATCTCGGTGTGGACGGCATAGGCGAAGTCGACCGGGGTGGCGCCGGCCGGGAGACCGATCACACGCCCCTTCGGCGTGAAGACGTAGACCTCCTTGGCGCCGATCTCGAACCGCAGGGAGTCGAGGAACTCCCCGGGGTCCGCGGTCTCGGCCTGCCAGTCGGAGATGTGCGCCAGCCACGCCATGTCGGTGTCGGAGGCGCGGACCTCGGCCTTGCCGCCGCCGTTCATCCGCTCCTTGTACATCCAGTGCGCGGCGACGCCGTACTCCGCCTGGTGATGCATCTCGTGCGTGCGGATCTGGATCTCGACCGTCCGTCCGGCCGGGCCGATCACGGTCGTGTGCAGCGACTGGTAGAGGTTGAACTTCGGGGTGGCGATGTAATCCTTGAACCGGCCGGGCAGCGGCGTCCAGCGGGCGTGGATGGCGCCGAGCACGGCGTAGCAGTCACGCACGGAGGAGACGAGGACCCGGATGCCGATCAGGTCGTAGATGTCGTCGAACTCGCGGCCGCGGATGACCATCTTCTGGTACACCGAGTAGAGCTGCTTGGGCCGGCCGACGACCTTGCCGCGGATGCGCAGGTCACGGAGGTCCTCGTCGATCTCCTCGATGACCTGGCTCAGGTACTTCTCCCGCTGCGGGGTGCGCTGGGCGATGAGGCTGTGGATCTCGTTGTAGATCTTCGGGTGGAGGACGGCGAAGGAGAGGTCTTCGAGCTCCGACTTGATCGCCTGGATACCGAGGCGATTGGCCAGCGGCGCGTAGATCTCGAGCGTCTCCTTGGCCTTCTTCGCCGCCTTCTCCGGCGGGACGAAGCCCCAGGTGCGGGCGTTGTGCAGCCGGTCGGCGAGCTTGATGAGCAGCACGCGGATGTCCTTCGACATCGCGACGATCATCTTGCGCACGGTCTCGGCCTGTGCGCTCTCGCCGTACTTGACCTTGTCGAGCTTGGTCACGCCGTCCACGAGCATCGCGACCTCGTCGCCGAACTCGGCGGTGAGATCGGTGAGCGCGTAGCCCGTGTCCTCGACGGTGTCGTGCAGCAGGGCGGCCGCGATCGCCCGCGGGCCGAGCCCGAGCTCCGCGAGGATCTGGGCGACGGCGAGCGGATGCGTGATGTACGGCTCGCCGCTCTGACGCTTCTGTCCCTCGTGCTTCTCCTTCGCCACGGCATAGGCGCGGGAGATGACCGCGAAGTCGCCCTTGGGGTGGTTCGCCCTGACGGTGCGGATCAGGTTGTCGAGATCGTTGATCCGGGACGCACGCGAGAAGATGCGGGGCACCAGCCGTCGCAGACTCGAACCCTGCGATGCCGTCTGCGGCTCCGCCATCCACTCACCTCCGAATCAGACAATCCTACGCGCGCTGAGCGGGGGTCGGCCCCGCGGCGGGGGCGTCAGGCGTCGACAGCCGCTTTGCTCCGTGCCGCGCGGATACGCGCGTCGCGCTCCTTGATCTGCGGCTCGTTCTCGCGGAAGAGCGAGTACAGCGGCGCGGCCACGAAGAGCGTCGAGTACGTCGCCACGAGGATGCCCACGAAGATCGACAGCGAGATGTCGGTCAGCGTCTCCGCCCCGAGCCAGAAGGCGCCGATGAAGAGGATCGCACCGACCGGCAGCGCGGCCACCACGGACGTGTTGATCGAGCGGATGAGGGTCTGGTTCACCGCGAGGTTGACCGATTCCCCGAACAGCCGCGACGTCTTCTCCCCGTCCTCCGTCGTGTTCTCCCTGATCTTGTCGAACACCACGGTGGTGTCGTACAGGGAGTACGCGAGGATCGTAAGGAAGCCGATGACGGCCGCCGGCGAGATCTCGAATCCGGCGAGGGCGTACACGCCGACGGTGATCACGAGCACGTCGAGCAGACCGATGATCGCGGCCGCCGACATCTTCCACGTGCGGAAGTAGATCGCGAGGATCAGGAAGGTCAGTGCGAGGAAGATCGCCAGGCCCCACAGCGACTGCCGGGTCACGCTCTCGCCCCAGGCCGGGCCGATGAACGAGGAGGCGACGGCGTCCGGCTCGACACCGTAGGCGTCGGCGAGGGCGCGCGCCACCTGCTGCGTCTCACCCTCGGTCATCTGGTCGGTCTGCACGCGGACGTCCTGGTCGTTGACGATGACCACCTTGGTCGCCGCGCCGGGGACGACCGACTGCACCGCTTCTGTCGCGGTGTCCTGATCCGTGGTGTCCGGTGCGGTCACCGTGAACTGCGAGCCGCCGGTGAACTCGATCGAGAACTGGATCGGACGGAACAGCGGAACGAGCGCGGAGCCGACGACCAGGGCGATCGCGATGATGAACCAGAGGCGGCGGCGCCCCACGAACGGGAAGGAGGTCTTGCCCGTGTAGAGATTGTTGCCGAACTCATTCATGGAAGGCATCAGTTGTCTCCCTCCCTTCCGGCCGTGGTCTGTCTCTCGGCGGCGAGGGCCTCCGCCCGCTTGCGCTCGGCGATGGTCTGCCGGCGATCCGCCTCTCCGCGCGAACGCGCGTTCTTCGCCCCGCGCCCCGCGGACGCCGTGGCGACCTCGCGGTATTGCGAGCGGCTCCGGTACACGGCGCCCAGGGCCTCCGGATCCAGACCGGAGAGCTTGTGCCCGCCGCCGAAGAACCGCGTACGAGCGAGCAGCTGCATCACCGGGTGGGTGAAGATCACGAAGATCAGCACGTCGATCACGGTGGTGAGGCCGAGCGTGAACGCGAAGCCCTTCACCGTCGAGTCGGCGAGGATGTACAGCACCACCGCGGCCAGGACGTTGATCGACTTGGAGATGTAGATCGTCCGCTTCGCCCGACCCCAGCCGTCCTCGACGGCACCCGTGATCGACTTGCCGTCGCGCAGCTCATCGCGGATGCGCTCGAAGTAGACGATGAAGGAGTCGGCGGTGAAGCCGATGGACACGATCAGGCCCGCGACGCCGGCGAGCGACAGGCGGAAGCCGATCCGCCACGCCAGGATGCAGATGACGATGTAGGTCAGCACCGCCATCACCGCGATGGACGCGATGATCACCGTCCCGAGCGCCCGGTACGACAGCAGCGAGTACACCGCCACGAGCGCGAGGCCGATGAGGCCCGCGATGAGACCGATCTGGAGCTGCTGGGTGCCGAGTGTCGCGGAGATCGTGTCCGAGCTCTGCACCTCGAAGCTGAGCGGGAGTGCTCCGAACTTGAGCTGATCGGCCAGGGTCGTCGCGCTCTCCTGCGTGAAGCTGCCGGAGATGCTGGGGCGGCCGTCGAGGATGACGCCGTTCATGCGCGGCGCGCTGATGACCTCGCCGTCAAGCACGAAGGCGAACTGGTCGCGCGGCGACAGCCCGTCGATGCGGTTCTGGTTGAGCCGGGTGCTCACCTGGCCGAAGGCGTCCGCGCCGTCGCCGTTCATGGTGAGCTGCACGATCCAGGCGCCCGAGCGCGGGTCGCGTCCCGCCGTCGCGTCGGTGATCGCACGGCCGTCGAGCTCCGCCGGGCCGAGGATGAACTTCGCGGTGTCGTCGGGCGAGCAGGCGATCACCGGCTCGTCCTTCGGCGCCTTCGACGGGTCGTTGGACGGGTTGGCGCAGTCGTACGCCTGGAACTCCGCCGCGAGCTTGTCCGTGACCCACGACAGGTCGCTGGCGTCGGTGGGCTCGGCCGTGGGCTCGGCGTTCAGCGAGGGGTCAGGGCTCGGGTACGGCGTGGAGTTGCCGTCCTCTCCGACGAACTCCGTGCTCGCGGCCGTGGTGTAGAGCACCGGACGGAACTCGAGCTGGGCGCTGGACTGGATCCGCTGCCGCGTCTGCTCGTCCGCCTCACCGGGGATCTGGACGACGATGTTGCGTCCGCCCTCCGTGGTGATGTCGGCCTCGGCCACACCGGAGGCGTCGACGCGCTGGCGGATGATCGCCGCGGCCTGGTCGAGCTGCTCCTGCGTCGGCGCTGCTCCGTCCTCCGTCTCGGCACTCAGGATGATCTGCGTGCCGCCCTGCAGGTCGAGCGCGAGCTCGGGTGTCCACGAGCTCTGCTTGAAGACGTACACACCCAGCGCGTTGATGCCGAAGAGCACGCCCGTCACGAGGAGCAGGCCGAGGAGGACCCGCCAGGCGTGACGGACAGGAGAGGATGAAGCCACGTGTGTTCAGCTTTCTGGAAGGACGGTGATCCGGGAGGCCGCGACGGCCTTCGTCTTACTTGTCGTCGGGGTCCCGCTCGAGGCGGGCGCGGGTCTCCTCGGGCGTCTCGACCGCGGGGGCGGCGGTCTCGTCGACGCTGTGATCGTCCACGCCGTCGACGGGCGCGTCGACGATGGCGTCCTTGGGCTCCACGATGCGGAGGATCGCCTGGCTGTGCACCTCGATCACGGTGCCGGGCGCGATCTCCACCAGGGCCGGGGAGTCGAGGTCTTCGGCGTCGTACGCGACGATGGTGCCGTAGATGCCGCCCTGCAGCAGGACCTTGGCGCCGGGAACCGTCTTGGTCGCCTTCTCCTCCTGCTCGGCCTTCATCTGCCGGGTGCGCTTGCGCGTGTTGAAGATCATGAAGATCAGCAGGACGGCGAGGAGTCCGAAGAGGACAAATTCCATGGGCATGGGGATGGCGCCTTTCTCAGGTGCACGCACCAGCCTTTGGGCGCACAGCGGTATCGGGGAAGTCTTCAGCGATTATAGGTCATCCAACTTCAGCATCCCGTCCGGGTGCGCCACGCCGAGGTGGGCATACGCCTCCGGCGTCGCGACCCGCCCGCGGGGGGTGCGACCGAGGAAGCCGATCCGCACGAGATAGGGCTCGACCACGCTCTCCACCGTCTCCGGCTCCTCTCCCACCGCCACCGCGAGGGTGCTGAGGCCGACCGGTCCGCCGCGGAAGCGTCGCACCAGGGCGTCCAGCACCGCGCGGTCCAGTCGGTCCAGGCCGATCGCGTCGACGTCGTAGAGGTCCAGCGCGGCCTGGACGCCGCGCAGGGTCGCCGCACCCCCGCCGTGGACGAGCGCGTAGTCGCGGACGCGACGCAGCAGGCGGTTGGCGATGCGCGGGGTCCCGCGGGAGCGTCGCGCGATCTCGGAGAGCGAGTCCGTCGGGAGGTCGACGCCGAGCACGGAGGCGGAGCGTCCGATGACCTGCTCGAGCTCGCCCTCGTCGTAGAACTCGAGGTGACCGGTGAAGCCGAAGCGGTCGCGGAGCGGATTGGGCAGCAGCCCGGAACGCGTGGTGGCGCCGACGAGCGTGAACGGGGAGAGCTCCAGCGGGATGCTGGTCGCCCCCGCGCCCTTGCCGACCATGATGTCGATCCGGTAGTCCTCCATCGCGAGGTACAGCATCTCCTCCGCCGACCGGGCCATGCGGTGGATCTCGTCGATGAAGAGCACCTCGCCGGGCACGAGGCTCGACAGCAGCGCCGCGAGGTCGCCGGCGTGCTGGATGGCGGGACCGCTGGACATACGCAGCGGGCGGTCGCTCTCGTGCGCGACGATCATCGCCAGCGTGGTCTTGCCGAGTCCCGGGGGCCCCGCGAGCAGGATGTGGTCCGCAGGACGGGACTGGATGCGGGCCGCCTCCAGGAGCAGCTGCAGCTGTCCGCGCACCTTCTGCTGTCCCACGAACTCGCCGAGGCTCGACGGCCGGAGAGCGCCCTCGATGGCGAGCTCGGACTCATCGGTCGGCTCGGTCGGATCGAGGGCGTCAGCCACGGCTCTGGCCTGCCTGCGCCGGACCGAGCAGCGCGAGCGTGCGCCGCAGCAGCAGGGCCACGGAGGCTCGCTCGGCATCCGTGGCGTCCGTCGCCGTCTGGGTCGCCGCCTCCGCCGCGACCTTCTCGGACCAGCCGAGGCCGACCAGAGCCACCGTCACCTGGGCGACGACATCGTCCCCTCCCGAGGCGGCGGGCGCCGACGGGGCGGCCACGGCCTGGACCTTGCCGGCGAGCTGCACGACGATGAGCTTCGCGGTCTTCGGTCCGATGCCGGAGACCCGCCGGAACGGTGCATCGTCCTCTGCGGTCACGGCCTCCGCGATCTGGTCGGCGGTGAGGTGCGACAGCACCCCGAGCGCCGACTTCGGGCCGACGCCGGTGACGCTGAGCAGCAGGGTGAAGATCTCCAGCTCGCCGCGGTCGCCGAAGCCGAACAGCGAGAGCGAGTCCTCCCGCACGATGAGGCTCGTGTGCAGGAGGAGCTTCTCCCCCACCGTCGCGGTGTGGGCGACATCGGCGGGGACGGCGACCGCGAAGCCCACGCCCCCGACGTCGATGATGACCTGGTCCGGCGTCGTGTGCAGCACGGTGCCGTGCAGAGAGGAGATCATTCCGTCAGTCTAGGAGCCGGCTCGTAGATATGTTCGAGCGACACGCTCCGCGTCGGCCCAGGCACGCTGCGCGGGAGTGAGGCCGCCACCCGTGCGGCTCGTCAACGGAGCGCCGCGTCGCCAGGCGTGACACAGCGCGATCGCCAGGGCGTCCGCCGCGTCCGCGGGCTGCGGAGGCGCGTCCAGCCGCAGGATCCGGGCGATCATCGCCTGGACCTGACGCTTGTCGGCGGACCCGTACCCGGTCACCGCGGCCTTCACCTCGCTGGGAGTGTGGGTCGCCGCCGGCAGGCCGGCCTCTGCGGCGATCAGCAGCGCGACCCCGCTCGCCTGCGCGGTGCCCATGACCGTGTGCGTGTTCTGCTGGGCGAACACCCGCTCGACCGCGACGGCATCGGGCCGGTGCTCGGCGATCGCCGCGCGGATCCCCGCAGCGACGATCGCGAGCCGGTCGCCGATCTCCGCATCCGGGGCGGAGCGGATGACTCCGACATGGACGAGCGTGCCACGACGAGCGCGATCGACGTCGACGATGCCCACACCGCACCGGGTGAGTCCGGGGTCGATGCCGAGCACGCGCAACGAAGTGGTCACCTGACCAGGCTAGGCCGCGCGCCGCGTCGCCGGCTCGCGCCGCGCCTACGCGTCGTCGTTCTCGAGCTCTGCCTGGACCTCGGGCGACAGATCGAAGTTGCTGAAGACGTTCTGCACGTCCTCGCTGTCCTCGAGCGCATCGATGAGGCGGAACACCTTGCGGGCGGTCTCGGCGTCGATCTCGACCTTGAGGTTCGGCACGAACTCGACGTCGGCCGACTCGTACTCGATCCCCGCGTCCTGCAGCGCGGAACGGACGGCCACGAGGTCGCTCGCCTCGGTGATGACCTCGAAGCCCTCGGCGTGCGGCTCGATCTCCTCGGCCCCGGCCTCCAGCGCCGCCATCATGACGTCGTCCTCGGTCGTGCCCTCGGAACCGACGACGATGACGCCCTTGCGGCTGAAGTTGTACGCCACGCTGCCCGGGTCGGCGAGGGTGCCGCCGTTGCGGCTGAGGGCGGTGCGCACCTCGGCCGCGGCGCGGTTCTTGTTGTCGGTCAGACACTCGATCATGAGGGCGACACCGTTGGGCCCGTAGCCCTCGTACATGATCGAGGTGTACTCGACGGCCTCACCGCCGATGCCGGCGCCGCGCTTGATGGCGCGGTCGATGTTGTCCTTGGGGACCGAGGTCTTCTTCGCCTTGAGCACCGCGTCGAAGAGCGTCGGGTTGCCCTGCAGGTCGGCGCCGCCCAGCTTGGCCGCGACCTCGATGTTCTTGATGAGCTTGGCCCAGGACTTCGCACGGCGCGCGTCGATGACGGCCTTCTTGTGCTTGGTCGTGGCCCACTTGGAATGCCCGGACATAAGTCTCCGCTCGTCGTCTGCGCCCCGGAACGCCGCCCAGGGCGTCGTCCAGTCTATCGAACCGTGCCGCGCCGCCGCTGTTGTCCCGCTCGCGCAGGCGTTCGCGCGAGTTCAGGCACCTGCGCGCGGACGCGCCTGAACTCGCGCGCAGGCCTGAACCCACGACACCGTCAGCGGCGGGAGACCCGGTCGAGGAAGCGTCGGTGGAACCGCGTCTCGTTCGTGATCTCGGGGTGAAAGCTCAGCCCCAGCAGTCCGTCCTGCTCCACGGCGACCACACGGCCGTCCGGCAATGTCGCGAGCACCGAGGCCCGCGGCCCGACCGCTTCCACGACGGGTCCGCGGATGAAGGCCGCTGTCACCGGCTCGTCGAACGCGGGCACCGTCAGCTCCGCTTCGAAAGACTCGGCCTGCCGCCCGAACGCATTGCGCCGCACGACGGCATCGAGTCCACCGAAGCTCTCCTGCCCGTCGATCGCGTCGACGACCTCGTCGGCCAGCAGGATCAGCCCCGCGCAGGTGCCGAGAACCGGCATCCCGTCAGCGATCGCCTCGCGGATCGGCTGCTGCAACCCGAACAGTCGGGCGAGCTTGTCGATCACGGTTGATTCGCCACCGGGGATCACGAGACCGTCGACGCGCGCGAGCTCCTCGGGCCGACGGACCAGGGTGACGTCGGCGCCGAGCACTTCCAGGAGCGCGGCGTGCTCCCGCACATCCCCCTGCAGGGCGAGGACGCCGACGCGCGGGCTACCAGCCACGCTCGGCGAGGCGATGCGGCGCAGGCAGGTCGCTCACGTTGATGCCGACCATCGCCTCGCCCAGCCCGCGGGAGACCTCGGCGATCACCTTCGGGTCGTCGAAGAACGTGGTGGCCTTGACGATGGCCTTCGCCCGCTCCGCGGGGTTGCCGGACTTGAAGATGCCGGAGCCGACGAAGACGCCGTCGGCGCCGAGCTGCATCATCATCGCCGCGTCGGCCGGGGTCGCGACGCCACCGGCGACGAAGAGCACCACGGGGAGCTTCCCGGTCTCGGCGATCTCCGCGACGAGCTCGTACGGTGCCTGCAGCTCCTTCGCGGCGACGAACAGCTCATCCTTCGGCAGCGCGGTCAGCGCCGCGATCTCTCCCCGGATCTTCCGGATGTGCTTCATCGCCTCGGAGACGTCACCCGTGCCGGCCTCACCCTTGGAGCGGATCATCGCGGCGCCCTCGTTGATGCGGCGCAGCGCCTCCCCCAGGTTCGTGGCGCCGCAGACGAACGGCACGGTGAAGCCGAACTTGTCGATGTGGTTCACGTAGTCGGCGGGCGAGAGCACCTCGGACTCGTCGATGTAGTCGACGCCGAGCTCCTGCAGCACCTGCGCCTCGACGAAGTGCCCGATCCGCGCCTTCGCCATGACGGGGATGGACACCGCGTCGATGATGCTGTCGATCATGTCCGGGTCACTCATCCGCGAGACCCCGCCCTGCGCACGGATATCCGCGGGGACGCGCTCCAGCGCCATCACGGCGACGGCACCGGCGTCTTCGGCGATCTTCGCCTGCTCGGCGGTGACGACGTCCATGATGACGCCGCCCTTGAGCATCTCGGCGAGACCGCGCTTCACGCGTGCGGATCCGGTGGTGGGCTGCTCGGTCATGGGGGTCTCCTGTCGGATGATCCGAAATCGGTTTTGATCTAGATCAAAGGTAGCACTGTCCGATCCACCTAGAATCTCGGAGGAGGATCATGAGCGAGCAGATCAGGGGAACCACCGCGGCGGAGATCGCGGACAGCGTGCGCGCCCTCCGGGATCGCGGCACGCTCCGTCCCGGCGAGGTCCTCCCTCCCGTGCGCGAGCTCGCGGCGACGCTCGGCGTCAACCGCAACACCGCCGTCGCCGCCTATCGCCAGCTCGCCCAAGCGGGACTCGTGCACTCGCGCGGGCGCGCGGGCACGGTCGTCGCCGGCGTCGACGTCGTGCCGCAGGAGGGCTACGCGCCGGACACCGTGCTCCGCGACATCGGCACCGGCAACCCTGACCCGGCGCGCATCCCCGACCCGTCGCAGGCGCTCGGCACGATCGGTCGTCGTCCCGTGCTCTACGGGGAGCCGGTGATCGACCGCGGTCTCGAAGCGTGGGCGCGGGAGTGGATGGGCGCCGACCTCCCCGGTCACGACTTCCGGGTCACCGTGACCAGCGGTGCGGTGGATGCCGTGGAACGTCTGCTCGCGCAGGCGCTCATGCGTGACGACGCCGTGGCGCTCGAGGACCCCTGCTTCCTCGCGAGCATCCACACCGTGCGGCTGGGCGGATACCGGGCCATCACGGTGCCGGTGGACGAGGAGGGGATGACCGTCGACGGTCTCCGCGCCGCTCTGGACGCGGGCGTCCGCGCCGTCATCTGCACCCCGCGCGCGCAGAATCCGACGGGGGTGAGCCTCTCCCCCGCCCGCGCCGAGGCGCTGCGGGGCGTGCTCGCCGACCACCCCTATGTGCTCGTCATCGAGGACGACCACTTCTCTCTGCTCTCCCAGCGTCCCTACGAATCGCTGATCGGACCCGAGCACCGGCGATTCGCCCTGGTCCGCTCGGTGTCGAAGTTCCTCGGCCCTGACATGTGCCTCGCGCTCGCGGCGACCGACCCGGAGACGGCGGAGCGCCTCGCGATGCGGCTCAGCCCCGGTACCACGTGGGTCAGTCACCTGCTGCAGCGCCTCACACTCGCCCAGCTCACCGACCCCGACGTCCTCGAGGAGATCGCGGAGGCGGGCCGGCATTACGCCGCGCGGAACGCCGCGTTCGCGGGACGCCTGCGCGCGGAGGGGATCGACGCGCCCGACCCGGACGGCCTGAGCCTGTGGGTCGGATTCGAGAAGCCCGCGCGCACCGTCGCCGACCACCTCATGCGGCGCGGCTGGCTCGCGCGCACCGGTGACGACTTCGCGCTCGACGAGCGCGCCGAGCCCTCGCATCACCTCCGACTCACCGTGCACGACCTCTCCGAGGACGACACGGAGACCCTCATCGCCGACCTCGTCGCCGCCGGACGATGACCACCCGACGCGGGCACCGCCCCGCCCAGAATGAAAGGGACCGGGTATGAAGATCCTGTCCATCCAGTCCGCCGTCGCGTACGGTCACGTCGGCAACTCCGCCGCCGTCTTCCCGCTGCAGCGCATCGGCGTCGAGGTGCTGCCGGTCTACACCGTGACGTTCTCGAACCACACCGGCTACGGCGCCTGGCGCGGCCCGCTGATCGACCCGGCCGACGTCGGCGAGGTCATCACCGGCATCGAGGAACGCGGCGTGTTCGGTTCCATCGACGCCGTGCTCAGCGGCTACCAGGGCAGCGAGGGCATCGGCGACGTCATCATCGACGCGGTCTCCCGGGTGAAGGCGGCCAACCCGGAGGCGTTGTACGCATGCGACCCGGTCATGGGCAACGCCAAGTCCGGCTGCTTCGTGGCTCCGGCCATCCCGATCCTGCTCCGCGAACGCGTGGTTCCCGTGGCCGACATCATCACGCCGAACCAGTTCGAGCTCGGCTTCCTCACCGAGACCGAGCCGGACACGCTCGAGTCCACCCTCGCCTCGGTCGACCTCGCGCGGGCGATGGGGCCGCGCACGGTGCTCGTCACGAGCGTCGAGCGGCCCGACCGCGAAGAGGGCACGATCGAGATGCTCGCCGTCGACGACGCGGGCGCCTGGCTCGTGCAGACCCCGCACCTGCCGATGAAGGCCAACGGCTCCGGAGACGTGACGGCCGCGCTGTTCACCGCGCACTACGTCGCCACCGGCAGCGCGCAGACCGCTCTGGAGCGCACCGCCTCGAGCGTCTACGACCTGCTCCAGGCCACGCTCGACTCGGGCGAGCGCGAGCTGCAGCTCGTCGAGGCGCAGGAGTTCTACGCGAACCCGCGGATGCAGTTCACCGCCCGCCAGGTGCGCTGACTCCTCCCCGACGCTGGGTCCCTGAGCGGGCCCGCCCTGGGTCCCTGAGCCTGTCGAAGGGCCTGAGCCTGTCGAAGGTGGGTCCCTGAGCCTGTCGAAGGTGGGTCCCTGAGCCTGTCGAAGGTGGGTCCCTGAGCCGGTCGAAGGGCCGGGTCACGACGCTTCGACAGGCTCAGCGACCCAGAGGCGGCTCAGCGGCCCAGAGGCGGCTCAACGATCGGCGGCGGGCCAGGCCTCCGCGACGGCCTCCCGCACCTCACCGAGGAGCTGCGGGAGCGCCTTCGTCTTGGCGATGATCGGGAAGAAGTTCGCATCCGAGCGCCACCGCGGCACGATGTGCTGATGCAGATGCGCGTCCACGCCCGCTCCGGCCACCGCTCCCTGATTCATCCCGAGGTTGAAGCCGTCGCAGCCGGAGACCTCGCGGAGCACGCGCATCGCCGTCTGCGTGAGCGCTCCGATCTCCGCGACCTCCTCGGGCGTCGCCTGGTCGTAGGTGGCGATGTGCCGGTACGGGCACACGAGCAGGTGTCCCGAGTTGTACGGGAACAGGTTCAGCAGCACGTAGGCGGTCTCCCCACGCGCCACGATGAGCCGCTCCGCATCCGGGTACTTCGGCGCCTCGCAGAACGGGCATTCCTCGCGCAGTGGTTCCGGCCCGGCCTGGATGTACGCCATCCGATGCGGGGTCCACAGCCGCTGGAACTCGTCGGGCACCCCGACGAGACGGGAGGCGTCCTCGAGGTCCGCCTCACCGCCCGTCATGCGAGGTCACCCGCCTTCAACACCAGCGCGTGCGAGGCGATGGCGGCGCTGATACGGCGCACCGCGTCGGCCACCGGCACGCCGTTCTCCTGCGTGCCGTCGCGGAAGCGGAACGACACCGTGCCGGCGGCGCGGTCCTGCTCCCCCACGATGAGGATGACCGGGACCTTCGCCGTGGTGTGATTCCGGATCTTCTTCTGCATGCGGTCGTCGGAGTGGTCGACGTCGGCCCGCACGCCCGCCGCGCGCAGCTGCGCGATGACGTCGTCCAGGTAGTCGCCGTACTGCTCGGCCACCGGCACACCCACCACCTGGCTCGGCGCGAGCCAGAGCGGGAAGTCGCCGGCGTAGTGCTCGAGGAGGATCGCGAAGAAGCGCTCGACGGAGCCGAGGAGCGCCCGGTGGATCATCACAGGCCGGTGCTTCTGCCCGTCGGGACCGGTGTACTCCAGCTCGAAGCGGTCGGGCTGGTTGAAGTCGAGCTGGATCGTCGACATCTGCCACGTGCGGCCGATGGCGTCGCGGGCCTGCACCGAGATCTTCGGGCCGTAGAAGGCGGCGCCGCCCGGGTCGGCCACGAGCTCGAGACCGGACTCGATCGCGACCTCGCGCAGCGTGTCGATCGCCGTCGACCACTGCTCGGGCTCGCCGAGGAACTTCGGGTTGCCCTCCTCGTTCGTCGAGAGCTCGAGGTAGAAGTCGTTGAGGCCGTAGTCGCGGAGCAGGTCGAGGACGAGGTTCAGGTTGGTGGTGAGCTCCTCCTTGACCTGGCCCTGGGCGACGTAGATGTGCGCGTCGTCCTGGGTCAGACCGCGCACGCGGGTCAGCCCTGACAGCGTTCCGCTCTTCTCATAGCGGTAGACCGTGCCGAACTCGGCCAGACGCAGCGGCAGCTCCCGGTAGGAGCGCCCGCGCGAACGGAAGATGAGGTTGTGGAACGGGCAGTTCATCGGCTTGAGGTAGTAGTCCTGGCCCTGGCGGGTGACGTTGCCCTCGTCGTCGACGACCTCGTCGAGGTGCATCGGGGGGAACATGCCGTCCGCGTAGGTCTGCAGGTGCCCCGACGTCATGAAGAGATCCTTCTTCGTGATGTGCGGGCTGTTGACGAGGTCGTAGCCGTTGCGCAGCAGGTGCTTGCGCAGGTTCTCCTCGATCTCGTAGCGGATGATGCCGCCCTTGGGATGGAAGACCGCCAGCCCCGAGCCGATCTCGTCCGGGAAGGAGAAGAGGTCCATCTCGGCGCCGAGCTTGCGGTGGTCGCGACGCTCGGCCTCGGCGATGCGCTCCTGGTAGGCGCGCAGCTCGTCCTTCGTCGGCCATGCGGTGCCGTAGATGCGCTGGAGCTGCGGGTTCTTCTCGCTCCCCCGCCAGTACGCGGCGGCGATGCGGGTGAGGTCCCAGCCGTTGCCGATCATGCGCGTGTTGGGCAGGTGCGGACCGCGGCAGAGGTCCTTCCAGACGACCTCGCCGTCACGGGTGGTGTTGTCGTAGATCGTGAGCTCGCCCTCGCCCACCTCGACGGAGGCCCCCTCGGCGATCTCGGCAGCACCCTGGGTCCCTGAGCCTGTCGAAGGACCCTTGAGTCCGATGAGCTCGAGCTTGAACGGCTCGTCCGCGAGCTCCGCACGAGCCTCCTCGTCCGTCACGACACGACGGACGAAGCGCTGGCCCTCGCGGACGATGCGCTGCATCTCCTTGGAGATCGCCTTGATGTCCTCCGGCGTGAACGGGGTGTCGACGCCGAAGTCGTAGTAGAAGCCGTCCGTGATGGGCGGACCGATGCCGAGGTTCGCCTGCGGGTTGATCCGCTGCACCGCCTGGGCCAGCACGTGCGCGGTCGAGTGACGCAGGATGTTCAGGCCGTCGGGGCTGTCGATCGTGACGGGCTCGACGTCGTCGGTCTCGGTGACCGTCGCGGCGAGGTCCTTGAGGACGCCGCCGACGCGCATGGCGACGACGTTTCGGTCAGAGAACAGGGCGAAGCCGTCGGTCGGCTGGGCGTTTTCAGGCACTGATCACTCCATCTGGGTCTGGATCTAGGCTACTCGTCCGCTCGCGGGTCGCCGACCGTCACGCGGCGGTCTCGGACAGCGGATCCGCGACCGTCGGCGCGAAGATGATGATCGCCGCCCCGGCCAGCGCCACCACGGAGCCGATCACGTCCCACGACGTGGGGCGGAATCCGTCGACGATGACGCCCCAGGCGAGGGAGCCGGCGATGAAGATCCCGCCGTACGCGGCCAGGACGCGGCCGAAGTTCGCATCCGGCTGGAGAGCCGCGATGAATCCGTAGGCGCCGAGCGCCATGACCCCGAGGACCGCGAACAACCAGCCCCTCTCCTCCTTCACCGCCTGCCAGATGAGCCAGGCGCCGCCGATCTCGGCGATGGCGGCGAGGAGGAAGAGGACGGTGATGCGCAGCACGGTCATCGCCTCAGTGTGGCAGGCACGGCGTCCGACGGGGACGGTAGCGTGGGCGCATGACACGGACGATCGCCCGCTGGCTCCTCGCTCTCGCCCTCGGCGCGATGGGCGTGCTGCACTTCACGCAGACACGCGGGTTCCGGGTCGTCGTGCCCGACTGGGCGACCCGCCTCACCCGGATGGACAAGGACGCGATCGTCCTGGCGTCCGGTGCGGCCGAGGTCGCGCTCGCGGCGGGGCTGGTGGCGCTGCCCCGCGAGCGCCGTCGGATGGGAGTGGCGACGGCCGGTTTCTTCGCCGCGGTCTTCCCCGGCAACTGGCATCAGTGGCGCACCGGGCGATCGACGCCGGGGCTCGACACGGACCGGCGGCGGTTCGGCCGCCTGTTCCTGCAGCCGCTGCTGGTCGCCTGGGCGCTGTGGGCGACCCGATGACGTCGCCCTCGATCGTCTGGTTCCGCGACGATCTCCGCCTGGCGGACAACCCCGCGCTGCGTGCCGCCGTCGAGCGCGACGAACCGATCATCGCGCTCTTCGTCCTCGACGAGGAGTCCCCCGGCATCCGTCCGCTGGGCGGCGCGGCGCGCTGGTGGCTGCACCATTCGCTGGCCTCGCTCGCCGAGCGGCTGCAGGAGAAGGGGGCGACGCTGGTGCTGCGGCACGGGCCCGCCGACCGGATCGTGCGGGAGCTGGTCGCCGAGTCGGGCGCCGGAGCGGTCTTCTGGAACCGCCGCTACGGGGCGGCCGGGCGCGAGATCGACGCGGGGCTGAAGGCGACGCTGCGCGACGACGGCCTCCAGGTCGCGTCTTTCGCGGGGTCGCTCCTGCACGAGCCGTGGACGGTCACCACCGGGAGCGGCACGCACTATTCCGTCTTCACGCCGTTCTGGCGGGCCTGTCTGGCCCTTCCGGCCCCGCGCGCTCCGCTCCCCGAGCCCCGCGAGCTTCGCGGCGCCGGCCGGCGGCTCCGCTCCGATCCGCTCGACGACTGGGGCCTGCTGCCGACCGCCCCGGACTGGGCGGGCGGACTCCGCGAGACGTGGGAGCCCGGCGAGCCCGCCGCACGCCGCCGGCTGCGGCACTTTCTCGGCGAGGACCTCCGCACGTACGATCGCGCTCGCGACGCCCCGGCCGCCGGTGCCACCTCCCGGCTGTCTCCGCGACTGCGCTGGGGCGAGCTCAGCCCCTTCACCGTGTGGCACGAGGCGATCGACGTCGACGGGGCCGGCGGATTCCTCTCGGAGATCGGCTGGCGCGAGTTCGCCTGGCACACGCTGTTCCACTTCCCGGATCTCGCGACGAAGAACCTGCGGCGCGAGTTCGACGCGTTCCCGTGGCCTCCTCTGGACCCCGCACGCCTGGAGCGGTGGCAGCACGGCGAAACCGGAGTCCCCCTCGTCGACGCGGGCATGCGCGAGCTCTGGCACACCGGGCACATGCACAACCGGGTGCGGATGGTCACGGCATCGTTCCTCGTCAAGAACCTCCTCATCGACTGGCGCCTCGGCGAGGAGTGGTTCTGGGACACGCTGGTGGACGCCGACGACGCGAGCAACCCGTTCAACTGGCAGTGGGTCGCGGGTTCCGGCGCCGACGCCGCCCCGTACTTCCGCGTGTTCAACCCGGAGTTGCAGGCCAAGAAGTTCGACGGCGAGGGGCAGTACGTGGGGCGCTGGGCCGCAGACGCCCCCACCGAGCCGATCGTCGACCTCGGCGAGACCCGCAAGGCAGCGCTCGCGGCCTACGACGTCGTGAAGCGCTCCGGAGCACCGCGGAGCTGACGCCCGGCTCACGCCCGGCTCATGCCCGCGGCGACCGCCGCCGCATGGCAGACTGGTGCCCGTGAGCCCGTCCCGCAAGCCCGCCGTCGTGCGGGGCTTCGCGACCTCGTCGCTCGCGATCTTCGTCGCTCTCGCCGGTCACGTGAGCGGCGGCGGAGAGATGCCGGGCCCTCTGGGCATCCTCGTGCCCTGGCTGTTCGCCTTCATGGTCAGCGTGCTCCTCGCCGGACGGACGCTCTCCCTCACCCGTCTCACCCTCTCGGTGGCTGTGAGCCAGTTCCTCTTCCACGTGCTCTTCGTGCTCGGCACGGTCAGCGCGTCCGGCGTGGCTCTCCGTCACGTGCACGGCGCTCCGCTCGTGCTCCCCGCGGCCGAGGGCACGGCCGTCGTCGCGACCGCCGACGCCTCGATGTGGCTCGGGCACGCCCTCGCCGCCCTCCTCACCGTGACGGCGCTCCACCGCGGGGAGCGGCTGCTCCTCACCCTGCGCGCTCTCGCCGTCCGACTGGTCCGCTGGGTGCGTCGGCGTGCGGACGCGACGCTCGCCCCGCGCGCCGCTGCTTCTCCGTTCCGCCTCGCCGGGCTCTTCCTCGTGCCGGCGGGCCGCGGTCTGCGCCTCCTCACTCCGCTTCACGGGCGCGCCCCGCCCTCTCTCCCCGCGCTCTGATCCGCGCCCGCGGCCTCCCGCCGTGCGGTGCGTCCTCGCGCCGTCCCCGGTGACGCGCGCGTCCGAACGCAGGTACCCGCGTCGCTCGGCGACGTCTGAAGAGAGGCTCTTCCATGTCCCCTGTCCGCAGATTCGCGGCCGGGGCGGTGCTGGCGGCTGTCGCGATCCTCGCGACGGCAGCGCCGGCGACCGCCCATGACCAACTCATCGAGAGCAGCCCCGCCGACGGGGAACGGCTCGACACCGCGCCCGTCAGCATCACGATGACGTTCTCGGGCGAGCTCCTCGTCCTCGACGAGTCGACCGCCGGGGCCGTCATCCTCGTCGTCGACGCGGAGGGCGAGGACTGGGCGACGGGCGAGGTGGAGGTGCGCGGACGGAACGTCACCGCCGCCCTCCTGCCCGACATGCCCGACGGCGGGTACCAGGTGCGCTGGCAGGTCGTCTCCGAGGACGGGCACCCGATCGCGGGGGTCATCCCCTTCGCCGTCGGAGACGCCGTTCCGCTGGAGTCGACAGGGAACCCGGAGCCGACCGCGTCCGCCACGGGCGGGTCGTCGACCGCATCGGATCAGAACGCAGACGAGACGGGCGGCCCGGTCCGGGTCCTGCTCGTCGGCGGGGCGGGAGCGGCACTCGCCGTCGCCGCCTTCGCCGTCCTCCTCATCCTCCGTCGCCGTCGCGCGGCCGCTGTGGCGCCGGAATCCGGCGAAGACACGGCAGAGAACTCCTGAAAGGCATCATCATGAACACTCGCACCTCCCTCCCCCGCCTCGGCGCGGCGATCGTCCTCTCGCTCGTCGCGCTCACCGGGTGCACCGCGCCCATAGCCGAGACACCGACCAGCGCCCCCGCCGGTGACGATCTCCGGATCGACGACGCCTGGGTCAAGGCCGCCGACGACGGCATGTCCGCGGCTTTCGGCGTGCTCGTCAACGAGGGCGAGGAGGACGTGACGGTGACATCGGTCACCTCCGCCGCCTCGCCGATGATCGAGCTGCACGAGACCGTGGAGAACGAGGCCGGGGAGATGGTCATGCGGGAGATCGCCGGGGGCTTCGTCGTCCCCGCCGGCGGCAGCCTCGCCCTCGAGCCCGGGGGGAATCACATCATGATGATGGACCTCTCCGAGCCTCTGGAAGCCGGTGACGAGGTCGCTTTCACCGTCACCCTGTCGGACGACTCCACGTTCGAGTTCGCCGCGCCGGTGAAGGACTACTCCGGCGCGAACGAGAACTACGACGGCGCCGACGACCACGAGGGCATGGACCACTGATGGCCGCGCGCGTCTCGGGCGCGCGCGTCTCGGGCGCGCGCACCGGCCGCACCGGCTCGACCCGGCGGCAGTTCCTCCTCGGAGGGGCTGTCGCCGGTGTCGGCGCCGCCGTCGCGGTCGGGGCCGACCTCGCCCTCACGCGAGCGGACCCGGAGGCTCCCGCGGCCCACGCACCGCTCAACGGCTCCCTCACCGTTCCGTTCCACGGTGTCCATCAGGCCGGGATCGACACCCCTGCCCAGGCGCACGGCTCGTTCGTGGCGCTCGACCTCCGGCCGGAGGTCGACCGCGACGGACTCCGCCGGCTCCTGCGTATCCTCACGGACGACGCGGCGCGGCTCACCCAGGGACGATCGGCGCTCGCGGACTCGGAGCCGGAGCTCGCACTCGCCCCGGCCCGGTTGACCGTCACGTTCGGCTTCGGCCCGACTCTCGTGGCACGGGCCGGCAACAGCAGTCCGTCCTGGCTCGCTCCGCTGCCCGCCTTCCGCGTGGACCGCCTGCAGCCGGAGTTCTCGGATGGGGACCTGCTCCTCCAGCTCGCCGCCGACGACCCTCTGACCATCGCGCACGCGCAGCGCATGCTCCTGAAGGACGCGCGCGGCTTCGCGACCGTGCGATGGATCCAGCAGGGCTTCCGCCGGGCACACGGCACAGAGCGACCGGGCACGACCATGCGCAATCTCTTCGGCCAGGTCGACGGCACGAGCAATCCGCAGCCGGGGACGGACGACTTCGACCGGGTGGTCTGGAGTGAGGACGGCTGGCTGGCCGGCGGCACGGGCATGGTCCTCCGCCGCATCCGCATGGACCTCGACGCCTGGGACCGCCTGGATCGCGGAGGCCGCGAGGCCTCGGTGGGGCGGACGCTCCGCGACGGTGCGCCGCTCACGGGGACGTCGGAGTTCGACGAGCCGGACTTCGACGCGACCACGGCCATCGGGTTCCCCGTCATCCCGGCGTTCGCGCACATCCGGCGCGCTCGCGGGGACGGGACGGAGCGCATCTTCCGACGGGCGTACAACTACGACGAGCGCCCGGCCGGAGGCGGCGTCTCCGAATCCGGGCTGCTCTTCGCCGCGTTCCAGGCCGACGTCGCGCGGCAGTTCGTCCCGATGCAGCAACGGCTCGACGAGCTCGACCTGCTCAACGAGTGGACGGTCCCGATCGGATCCGCCGTGTTCGCGGTGCCCCCGGGGTGCGCGGAGGGCGGCTACATCGGGGAGACGCTGCTCGACTGAGGTGCGGGGTCAGTGGGGTCCGCGTCGCCGGGCGGCGGCGACCGCGGGCCCCACACCGTCCAGGAGGGGCTCTCCGTGGCCCGTCAGGACGACCCGCGCGCTCGTGCGCGCCAGGGTGTCCAGCGACTCCATCGCCTCCGTGGTGTCGGCCGTGGCCGCCCTGGCGACGATCTGAGGCCCCGTTTCGCCGGTGTACGGGTCGAGCGTCACGAGGGCGTCGCCGGCGATGAGCACCCCGGACTCCTCGAACAGGTATGCGCAGTGCCCTTCCGTGTGCCCGGGAGTCCACAGCGCGATCGGGGTCCCAGGGGCGTCGATCGGATGCTCGTGCCTCACGCGCGGCTGCGCCTCGACGCCGCGGACGTTCAGGGCTCCGGCGAGTGCCATCCGGGTGATCGTCGGGATCCCCCGCGGATGGGTGAGCACGTAGGGGACGCGCGGTGAGGCCGGACGGTAGCTGTACGGGTGACGGGCCAGCTGTGCGTCGCGAGGGTGGACGAACACGGAGACCCCCTCCTCGTGCAGCCGGCACGCGACACCGACGTGGTCGAAGTGCCCGTGCGTCAGGACGACCGCATCGATGTCGGACTCCGTCGCCCCGAGGTGGCCGAGCAGGTCGCGCAGCACGCCCCGGCTGCGCGGCAGTCCCGCATCGAACAGCGTCAGCCCGTCCGCGGTCTGCACGAGGTAGCAGTTGACGTCCGCCACGCTGATGCCGAAGAAGCCGGGAACGACCTCCGTCCACCGCCGCCCTCTGCTCATCCCCGGTCCTCCTCGTCGTCGGCGGGCCCGCGCCCCGCATCGAAGTTGCGCTCGTACCGCTCCCTGGCCTCGAGCAGCACGTGTGCGCCGATCACGGCGATCGGCTCCACGTCCGTCAGCAGCGGCTCGCAGTCCGGGCCGCGGCCGCAGTGCTCGCCCCGGAGGACCCAGGCGATGCGCTGCGGATCCTGCTCGGCGAGGTGCCGGTACTGGCAGAGTTGGCGCGCCAGCCAGTCCTCCAGGGGACGCGTCCACCACCGCTCGGCGTCGAGAGGATTGACGGAGAGCCCGGGGAGCTCCAGTCCGCTCTCGGTGTCGACGCTGGAGCGGCGGGCATCCGCGTCCGGTCCCTCGGAGTAGCGGACATGCAGACCGGGGCATGCGCGGACGACCGCGGCCAGCTGCGCCAGGTGGTCGATGCGTCGCAGCCCGGTCGCAGCGTCGCGATCGGTCGAGGTGCCGCAGGTGCGGTCGAGAGCGGCGTCGGTCATGGGCTGAGCGTAAGAAGCGGCCGTGACGACGCCGAGGGGGATTGACAATCCGGGCTTCGAGCGCATCATCGCCGGAGCGCTCGCGGACGCGCGAGAAATTAGCGCGCCGCTTCCGCCGCGTCAATGCCCTCTCAGCCCGCACCCAGGGGTTCTACCTTCGGGCAACCGCACCCACCTTGGAGGGGATCATGAGCGACACCACCCGCACCACCCGCTACGCCGAGACACCGATCCAGAAGACGGCGCTGATCGTCGGCATCGTCTTCCTCATCGTCGGCATCGCCGGCTTCATCCCGGGCCTGACCCACTCGGCCGAACACCTGCACGGTGCCGGAGCAGCATCGGAGGCCTTGCTCCTCGGCCTCTTCCAGGTCTCGGTCCTGCACAACGTCGTGCACCTCCTGTTCGCCGTCGCGGGCATCGCGCTCGCCGCCTCGCCGCGCGCCTCCCGCCTCTACCTCATCATCGGCGGGCTCGCATACCTCGTCGTCTGGCTGTACGGCCTGATCGCGGTCGGCAACGAGCAGCTGAACTTCCTGCCGGTGAACAACGCCGACAACTGGCTCCACCTCGGTCTCGCGATCGGCATGGTGCTGCTGGGCATCTTCGTCAGTCGAGAGCCGCGCGTCCCGCGGAACGGCGCAGGCGCCGCGCGCGTCTGACGCTCGGTGCACCACGTCGGGACGCCTCCTCCTCGCCTCGCGGAGGGGGCGTCCCGGCTGTCATCGTCCCGTGCCCTACGACAGGTCCAGGTTGCCTGTGACGGCGCTCCCGGCGGGCTCCGGCACGAGATACAGACCACCGGGCGAGTTCGCCGTGTACGCCAGCGCGTCGACCCAGGCGCGGTTGATCTCCGGCTGGCGGCTGCCGACGTACTTGAACACCATAGAACTCCCGGCGTGGAGCCAGACGGTGATCCGTCCGCCCCCGACGCTGGCGTCCTCCTTCCAGGTGTACGGGAAGGGCTCGCCCCGCCGCAGCTTCGCGGTCATCACCAGCTGCAGATGCCGCAGCGCGCGGTCCTCGACCTCGACCTTGGTGCTTCCGTCGTAGATGAATCTGCCCATGTCCGCCCTTCCTGAGATGATCGCCACGAGGTCTCGTCCCACGGAGGTGCGATCGTCGATCGCCGGTGGTGATGTCCGTCCACCCTGTCACCGGCACCGCACCCGGGAAGACGAAGACACCGTTGTGCGGACAGGAAACGAACAGTTCGTGCGAGCGGTGTCCATTCCCCGGTCACCCCTCCGCCGGCTGCACGGCATTCCCCCAGACCCAGCAGCGGTAGGTGCGCTCGCCGGCACGGAACTCTATGCCCGCCGCGAGCGGAGTGGAGCGGACGACCTTGGCCTCCACGCGGATCGCCTCCGGGCCGAACCGCACCCACGCCCGCACCCGCCGCTGGAGCGCGTGCGGATAGACGGTGACGGCGGACTCGCGCAAGGCGAGCTCGCGATCGGACAGGGACTGCAGGGGGCCGCGGCGTGCGGCGGCCTCGATGGCCTGATGCTGCGACCGCATGTCGTTGTACGCGGAGAGCGCGCGACCCGAGTTCCCCACACCGGCTCCTTCCTCCGGCCTCTTCCAGGATACCGATATTCGAACACATCTTCGAACTTGATCCCGAGGGCGCAGACACGCAGATTCGCACCGAGGTCGCAGGGCTCCGCCGTGAGGCTGCGACCTCGCGCGGATCTGCGACGCCGCGAGAGGGGAGGATGCCCCGCGGGCAAGAAAAAACCCCCGGCAGAACCGGGGGTTTCAGGTGGTGCGCGATACTGGGATCGAAACAGTATCCGCGATACTGGGCACAACCGCATGATGACGTGAGTATCGCCCGATCTGATGCGGATTTCCGCGAACGGTGTTAAGGTCACTGGAAGACAGTAAGGGACACGACGGGACACAAGATATTGCCCGTTGTTGCCCGGAAAGGCAGCCATGGTTCCCAAGAAGCGCAAGCGTCGCGAGTCGTTCGGCGCGATCAGGCAGCGCCCCTCCGGTCGGTATCAGGCCTCGTACGTGGGACCCGACGGCCAGCGTCACAACGCTCCGCAGACGTTCGATGGCATCACGGACGCCCGGGGGTGGCTAGCCGTTCAGCAGGCTCGGATACTCGACGGAACATGGTCTGAGTTTGAGACGGTGCGCGCAGAGCAGGCGGGCAAGGGCCGCGGCACCACATTTGCTGAGTACGCCGAGGATTGGGTTGCGACCCGCACCAACAGGAACGGTGAACACCTGCGCCCGCGGACTGCAGCCGAATACCGGCGGCTCCTAACCGGTGCCCTCTCCCCCTTCGCAGGTTCCCGCCTGTCCGCGATCACGCCCGACCAGGTGCGCGCCTGGTACTCCTCGCTCATCGCGTCGGGAACGAAAACACAAGCCGCGCGAGCGTACGAGCTCCTCAAGGCGATCCTCACCACCGCTGTCGCCGATGGCCGGATCAAGACGAATCCGTGTCAGATTCGCGGCGCTGCGTCTGCCTCGACAGGGAAGAAAGTCGAGCCGCCTAGTGCCTCCGAACTACAAACCATCGTGGACGCGATCACCCCAAAATTCCGTGCAGCTGTCATCCTGGCGGCGTGGGCTGGCCTGCGCTACGGCGAACTCACGGAGCTTAGGCGGCGTGACATCGATCTACTCGATGGAGACGAGGGTGCCAGATCAATCGTCGTCAACGTGTCGCGTGCAGTTGCCCACGTACCCGGCCAAGGATTCGTGGTTGGGCGCACCAAATCGGAAGCCGGCGTGCGGACCATCGTCCTTCCACCACACGTCAACGAGATCGTCGAAACCCATCTGGAAGAACACGTTGGACGGTCCGCCGACAGCCTGCTGTTCCCATCCGCGGACGGCAGCGGGCACCTCGCCCAGTCAGCCTTCTATAAGCACTGGGACCCGGCGCGCAAAGCAGCCGGCCGAGGCGACATGCCCTGGCATGCACTGCGGCACTACGGGGCGACCAGAGCCGCCCTCGCAGGCGCCACCCTCAAGGAGCTGCAAGCGCGTCTGGGGCACTCGACCGTGGCGGCCGCGATGCGCTACCAGCACACCGCAGGCAGGGACGAAGAACTCGCGAGGCGCATGAGCGAACTCGCATAATTCGTGGCGGCACCCGTCGCCATACGAAAAGCCCCCGTCGAGCTGCAACTCGACGAGGGCAAGGTCAAACAACAGGAGTCGCAATGACCAATGCAACTGTATCCGCAATTACCGACACCTCCCAGTGCCCCGTATACCGCTGGTGCGAACTCGACCACACCGACCCGGACATCATCGAGCACGCAGCCAACACCCACGAGAAGCACATGACCATCGCCGCCGGCGACGTGAGCGAGACCTTCCTGCTGGAAGTCGTGGACGGACGACCACGGATCGAGTGCGTATTCGACGGCGGAGAGATCTGGATCGAACCCGGCGAAGCCACCAACACGTTCGAGAACATCGCCAAGGTATTCACCCAGGCAGCCGCCGAGTATGAGCGGTTCACCAAGGCCCTGTCGACACGCCTCACGCGACCCCACAGCGTCACCGCAGAACTCGCAGATCGGGACGTTTGATGGCCGTTCACGAGCGGTTCCACGCTCTCGAACGAGAAGGACTATCAGCTCGAGCAATCGCAGACATCTGCGGCGTATCCAGCCGAACAGTCGTCCGGTGGCGCCACTCAACAGGCCAGACTCACTGCCCACCAGCCTCTCCCCTGCCCCAACACAAGTTGGCGGCGGCGCTACGGCTCCTTGAAGACGGAGCCTCTATCAGCGAGGCTGCACGATCCATAGGCTGCTCCAACAAGACGCTCTCGAGGCGTTGGCCGCAGTACGCATGGAACCAGAGGCAGGCTGGACAGTTCGCGGCCATGATTCGACGCGTCGAGCGTGGATGGCGAGAGGAATCGACTGATGCCAACTAAAAGGCCGCGTTCCCGGGTCGATGACCATATCGTCACCATCATCCGGGACTCAATGCGAGAGAAGCGCATGTCTCAGAAAGACCTTGCGGCCGAAGCCGGGATGTCTCAAGCACAAGTCAGCGCTCGTTTGAGCACAACAGGGCCGTCCATCCCGGTCGGGCAGGTGGTTCGTATGTGTGCCGCACTTGGAATCGACGTCGGGAGAGTTTTCGATGGGGCGGAGCAGCACACCAAAGATCCCGTCCTCATCCCGGTTTACAAGGCGTCGACCTCCTACGATCCGTGGGAGCACGCAGACCGACTGGGGATTCCGGTAACGATCCGCCGCCTCCGACGCGTTCATGGACTATGGCTTCCCGACTACGGGGAGATCATCCTCGGAGAGCACTTGAAGCCATGGGCACAACGATGCGTGCTCGCCCACGAGATCGGGCACGCCGTTCTCGGCCACGTCGACGACCCTCCCGAGAACGAGTGGGCAGCGGACCGGTTCGCAGGACTCCATCTCATCTCCCCCGCCATGCTGATCGCCGCGGTCGCCAAGCACGGACCGAACACTGCTGCGATCGGGAGGGAACTTGACGTCACCTCAAGGATCCTGACCGCCACGTTCACTCCTATCGCGCCGTATGGCATCTCCGCCCAAGCTTCCGTGTAGAATGAGAGGGCAGGGAACAAGTGTGTCCCGAGAAAGCCACCGCTCTTCGTGACGGTGGCTTTCTTAGTTCCCACTCGGTGCGAGCATGCGGTAGACTGTTGATTACCGGAGATTAGTGTCTCCAAATCCAAGCCGTCCAACCATTCTGGTGGGCGGCTTTAGTACTCCGCTCCCGCAATTTCTGCTAGAGTGGAAAACGCCTAGGTGACGTGTCTCTACAGACAGGTCACCTTTTTGTTTCCCCACGCGGTGCCGATTCGATGATAGACTGATCTCGCTTCGGTGACGTGTGCCTACACGCAGTCCCTCGAATCTCAAGCCCCAGCCAACCGGCCGGGGCTTTTCTATTTGGCCGATCATGTCCGCTATGGCTGACCGAGCCCCCCACAACTGAACACAACCCAGCCCCTGACGGGGCGTTCCTAGAAAGAGGAGCTTCCCCGTCGCTGGGGAGGACTCTGCCATCACAAGGCGCGACTTCGGTCGCGCCTTTCGTCGTTAAGGAGCGACCGATGCACGAATCCAACTGGGGCACCATGGAAGAAGCTGCCCGCTACCTCGGCGTAAGCGCCAAAACCATCCGCCGAATGATCACCCGGGGAGAAATCCGAGCGAAGAAGTTCGGACCACGCACCATCCGCGTCGACATGGACAGCCTCGAACAGTCCGGCCGGCCCCTCGCCTGGAACGCCGCATGAGCATCCTCCCTGTAGGGAATGCTGACCGGTTTACACCGCGACGGATAAGCGAGAAAGCCTCACAGACAATCGACGCGTGGGTGACGGCGCTCGCGTTGGACGAGATCTCACTCGCCGCGCTCCCCGCTCCCCTGTTCTCGCTGTACAACCTCGGAGTTCTCGACGGGCGAGCTCAACTGCAGGACGACCTCAGAGCCGCGCGTCTCGAGGCCGACCGGCTCTGGCTACGTGCGTTCGGAGACCAAGAGCGCCAGGAGTACCTCCTCGCGCGTCTAGACGATGCCGCCAGCCTCGCCAACCGTCCCGACGTCGACGACGTTCTAGACGAAGCCTGGCGCATCTACCTCTCAAATCTCGACACCATCCGCGAGCCCGTACGACTCGCAACAACTGAAGACCTGGGGGCCGCCCGTGACCACGCTGCTTGACAACTCCTTCACCGCCGACTGGCTCATGGACCAGTACTTCCCACCAGTCCGCTACGTCGTGGACGGCGTGATCCCCGAGGGGTTCTGCCTCCTCGTTGCGCCGCCGAAGTTCGGCAAGTCCTGGCTGGTCCTCGGCCTCGGCCTGGCGGTTTCCTCTGGCACACCGGCACTCGGATGCATCCCGACTGGGAAGGCACGGCCCGTGCTCTACGCGGCACTCGAGGATGGCCCCAGACGGTTGCAGTCTCGGATCAGGGCGCTCGTACCGGAACAGATCGCCGACACGCTCACCTTCATTACGAAGATCGGCCGCAACGACATCTTCGAAACACTGCAGGCGTTCGTGGACCAGTGGAGCGGCCACGAACCGGTCGTGATCCTCGACACGCTCGGCAAGGCGATGCCCCCCGCGGTAAGTGGAGAGTCCTCGTACGAGCGCGACTACCGAGTCGGCGGCATGCTCAAAGCCATCGCCGACTCGGCACCAGGCGCCGCGATCGTCGTCGTTCACCACACGCGCAAGGCCGACAGCGTTGACTTCCTCGACGCTGTCTCCGGAACACAGGGGCTTGCCGGCTCGGCTGACACCATCGTCGTCCTCTCCCGTGAACGCCTTTCAAAGGACGCCACACTGCGGGTCACATCACGCGACGCCGCGGAGGGCGAGTACCGGATCTCCCTCGAGGGTGTCGGAACCTGGGTGCTCAGCGGCGGAAGCCTCAAGGACGCGGCTGAAGCCGCACAGACCGCACGAGCAACCACAGGTGTAGGTGACCGCATGGGCGAGATCATCGAAGCCCTAGCGCGCTTCCCAGACGGAGTGAAACCCAAGGACATCGCAACCATCACTCACGTCGATCCTGACGACGTGGGGAGGTATCTGAGGCGGGCTGTGGAAGCGGGAAGAGCCGAGCGATTGTCCCGCGGCCTCTACGGACCTGTCCGAAGTGTCCGTGTGTCCGAATCAAACGAACTCCCAATCGGACACACGGACACTTCGGACACAGATCGGGAGCTGTGATGAAACGACTCTGCCCCGACTGCCTAGCGACCTCACGCGTAATCGAGGTCTCCCCCGGCGTCACCATCCTGCAGATCCAACACGACGCCACATGTCCGTGGCTCAACGAGAGGAGCGACTGATGGGCGCAGCAGCCCCGAAGCCACTCAACTTTCGAGCACTGAGCGAGGCGTGGGACGACCCCATTGCTTTCGCTCGTGAACTCTCTCAGTACTACCGCCAGCTCGAGGCTTCCGGGCATCGACAGCCAGCGCGCGACTGGACCACCGCGCTTCGAAAGGAGAAACCAATGAACACCAATGAGGACACCCCCACAACCGGGCTCAGAGATCCAGCCGGCCTCAACAAGACCGAACCGGGACTGTACACACCCGAGGACATGCGGAAGGTCGCACCAGGCCTCTACGCCCCAAAAGAGACGCAGTGACCATCCGGGCAGCAGTCCTCTGCGACGAAACCGGATGCGACGCCGTATTTGCCAGCACCGAACGGCTCGCACACTACGAACTCATCAGCGAAGCCCACCAAGACGGATGGGCCTCGACCCTCTCAAGCGGACGGTGGCGCAACCACTGCCCCGACCACGACAACAACTAACCAAAAGGAGAATCATGAACATCACACTGCGCGACGGCGAAGGCGTCACCATCCGTGAGACCGACAGCGAGCACCTCGTCGAAGTTGCCACCCGCATCAAGGAACTCCGCGACTCCAGCAAGGCCTCAAGCAAGGAGCACAGCCGAGCCATCCAGAGCATCAACAACGACCCCGGCCTCAGCGACCAGGGCAAGAAGGAACGCATCGACTCCCTCGAGAGCGACCGTGCAGCACAGCGCAAGACCGCTATCGCGACCGAGAAGGAGATCATCAAGAACAAGATCTCTGAGATCGAACGGCGACTGGACGGATACGTCGGCTACACGAGCGACAACATCATGGCTTTCCGTGACGCGCAGGACCGAGCCGAGAACATCACGAGCCCCGAGAAGGCAGCAACCGTCATGGCACGCGCGCTCCGCACCAACGACAAGACACTCGCGCACGCAGTCTTCCGTCGAGCGGTCGAGGAGCGGTGGGAGGACGCACGCCGCGCCTTCGCCAACGAGAATCCAACCGTCGCGCAGCTCGTCGGCGACATCCAGAAGCTCACTGCGCTGCACGAGAACAGCTTCAACTGCGCCGTCGCATACATGTAAGCACGCGAACGAAGAGGGCTCTACGCACACGCGTGGAGCCCTCTCGCGTACCCAGGGGAAGGCCACCCCTTGCGCCACCCCTGGCGGGTCTCCGGGGCTTGCCGTCTTCCCTCCCCGACTTTTTTTCCACGAATCCTCTTTGAAGGAGATTGATGTGACTAATGAACTGGATCAGAACGAGGCGGCCATGGCGCCGACTCCAGCGGATGTGGCGTCGCGGATTGCGCCTCGGAAGCTGAATCAGGAGCAGGTCGACCGGGAGGTGACGCGCGCTTTGCGTGACGCGGGACCCCGCCTTAAGCCGGCGGATTACGACGAGGTGAAGGCGTCGGCTGAACGGGCTGATCTCCTCAGTCGGAGGATCGCCGAGATGGAGAAGGAGGTTGCGGATACCCGGCTTGAGTCGTTGCGCGTGTCCGTTGCCGCTCGTTTCGGGCTTTCGGATGAGGACCGCGAGGTCCTATTGACGGCTACTGATGAGGCGACGTTGGTGTTGCAGGCCGAACGGTTGGCGCGTTCGGTGAAGCCGGCAGGGCCACGTGCGCCGCGGGAGGGCAGAACGGTTGAGAAGTACAACAATCGGGCGGATCGCGAGATGCGCGAGTTCGTCAATGACTTGTTCGGCAATGACCCGTACGGGGCTTGAAGGAGGGCACAGATCGTGACTGCAACTACGTACAACGAGCGGATCGCCCGCGACTTTGGAGGTGCTTCGTGTCCGAACGCGTTGTGAAGGTGCGCCTGGCCGCGCAGGTGTCTGACTACGAGAAGGGAATGCTGGAAGCTGCACGCGCTACCCGCACTGTCGGCACTGAGGCGGAGAAGCTGGCGCAGAAGAAGGAAGCGTTTGAGCGCGTCGGTCAGGGCCTCGTTCTCACCGGTACGGCGCTGACTGCAATCGCCGCGCTCTCTGTGAAGGCTGCTATCGACTGGGAGACGGCCTGGGCTGGTGTCACCAAGACGGTCGATGGCAACGAGCAGCAGATGGCGGAGCTCGAGGACGGGCTTCGCTCTCTGGCGCAGACGCTTCCGGCGACGCACCAGGAGATCGCGGCCGTGGCTGAGGCGGCCGGTCAGCTCGGTGTGGCTCGTGAGGATGTTGTCGACTTCACGAAGACGATGATCGACCTGTCGGAGACGACGAACCTGACGGCCGATGAGGCTGCCACGTCGATCGCGCAGCTCATGAACGTGATGCAGACCACCCCTGAAGATGTCGACAACCTCGGTGCGGCGCTCGTCGCGCTCGGCAATGACGGCGCTTCGACGGAGCGCGACATCATCCAGATGGCTCAGCGTATTGCTGGCGCGGGAAGGGTTGTTGGGCTGACCGAGGCTCAGGTTCTCGGGTTCGCGAATGCTCTCGCGTCTGTGGGTATCGAGGCTGAGGCCGGTGGTTCGGCGATCTCGCGGATCATGACCGACATCGCCCTGTCGGTGTCGAACGGTGGGGAGAAGCTGGACGAGTTCGCGAAGGTCGCGGGCATGTCCTCTTCGGAATTCCAGGCGGCGTTCAAGGAAGCCCCAGCCGAGGCTATCGCGACGTTCGTCGAGGGACTGGGCCGGATCAACGCCGAGGGTGGCGACGTCTTTCAGACGCTCTCCAACCTTGGCCAGACCGACATCCGCGTATCTCAGGCTCTGCTTGGTATGGCCAACTCCGGTGACCTTCTCCGCAACTCACTCCAATTGGGGTCGGCGGCGTGGGAGGAGAACACCGCTCTCGCCGACGAGGCGGCAAAGAGGTATGAGACCACTGAGGCGAAGATCACCGTCGCTGGTAACGCTGTGCGGGATGTGGCTATCGAGTTCGGCGAGGTCTTCCTTCCCGCCATCTCGGATGCTGCGGATGCTGTGGCGGGCTTCTCGGGGTTCTTGTCCGATCTTCCTGATCCTGTGCAGGGCGTCATTGCTGCTCTGACTGGGACGGTGGGTGTGGTGGCTCTTCTCGGGGGTGGCGCGCTACTCGCCGTTCCGAAGATCGCAGAAATGAAGGTTGCTCTGGAGACGCTCAAGATCACTGGGGCATCGTCGAAGGCTGCCCTGCTGTCGATGTGGCAGTTCCTGACTGGCCCCTATGGCATCGCGATGGTCGCAGCTACGGCGGCGGTCGTGGGGTTGTCGGTCGCTCAGGAGAAGCTTCGTACTTCCACGGAGGTGTTCCAGAACGTTCTCAAGAACGCGAAGTCGTCGGCGGAGTTGTTCGAGGCGGGGGACTCGGCGGTGCCGTTTCTGTCTCGGCTCGATGAGGCCGTGTCTTCGGCTGAGAAATTCCGCGAGAACCTGGACATCATCGCCCACAACGACTTCCTCCGGGGTCTGCGTGGGGAGACGAGTCAGCTCTCCGCAGTGCTCACCACGATGGGTGAGGAGATGGCGAAGCTTGCGGAAACCGATGCGCCCGCTGCGGCCCGCTCATTCCGGATGCTCTCGGAGGAGATGGGCCTGTCGAAGTCGGAGCAGGTCGATCTCCTCAACGCGATGAAGCCGTACCGCGATGAGCTCGTGAAGCTCGCTGATGCTCAGGGTAGGGATGTCACCACCAAAGACGGCCAGATCGACATGACTGAACTCCTCGCTTTCGCGACGGAGG
The DNA here is from genome assembly GCF_042799975.1 of Microbacterium sp. NPDC057658. NCBI lineage: Bacteria > Bacillati > Actinomycetota > Actinomycetes > Micrococcales > Microbacteriaceae > Microbacterium > Microbacterium sp. NPDC057658. Next base: position 2,315,878 of record NZ_JBHVHT010000001.1, read on the forward strand.
AGGGCGTGAAGGTCACGCAGACCGCCGCGGAAGCCTACTTGGCCGAGTCGGACGCGGTTGGCGCTCTGAATGACGAGTTCTCTGCGCTCATCTCGTCCATCGATGAGGCCAACGGCAAGAACCGTGACGCGGTGACCGCGAACATCGACTATCAGAACACGTTGCGTGATGTGGACGAGCAGATCCGCAACATCAACGATGGGGTGGAAGGATTCGGTCGCGGGCTGGACATCACGACCGCCGCGGGCGCTGCCAACAAAGAGATGCTCGTGAGCTTGTCGCAGGATGCGTCGGACGCGGCTGCCGCACAACTCGAGCTTGATGGTGACACGGCAGCCTTCACGGAGACTCTGGAAGCGCAGAGACAGAAGCTGTACGAGGCGGCGATCCAGATGGGGGCAAGCGAGGAGGAGGCCGCGCATCTGCGGGACACGTTTCTCGGAATGCCACCAGACCGGACGATCCGGGTGCTCCTTCAGACCGCCGATGCGAACGCGCGGCTGGATTCGCTGCTGGGCCGTCTCAACGAGGCTGTCAGGACACACTTCAACATCCCTGTTTCGACCGTCGGGGTGGGCACCGTTCTCAAGCCTCCGGGTCAGGCGACGGGTGGTCCCGTGGTCGGCCGCGGGCCGAAGGGAGTCGATTCGGAGCTGCGCATGCTCGCCCCCGGTGAGCATGTCATCACAGCAGCCGAGGTAGATGCTGCTGGTGGTCACGCAGGGATCGAGGCTTACCGCGCCTCGCTGCGCACCGGCTCGTGGCAGGCCCCTGGCGACCGGATTGGTTACCAGCAGCCGCAAGCGCAGGTAGCACCGGCTCCGTTCAACAACACCCAGAACATCTACGCACTGCCAGGGATGAATGAGTCGCATCTGGCTCGCAAGTCGGCGGCGGCGATCAATGAAGCGCTGAAGGGCTGACCCCCGACTTACGAATGTGCGGTACGCGCGAAAGGAACACACACTATGGCTAATGACCTCTCGGACGTCTATGCGGAGATCCGTGCCCTGAAAGAAATGGTGAGGATTCTGGCTTCCGCGAACCCTCTTGAGGCGTCGTCGGTTACGAACGGTCGCGTCCGTTTCATCGGCGGACTACTACTGATCGACTCCGACGGGACGCTGCAAATCGTGGGCCAGTTGATCGGCAATGGGCAGTATCGATGGACGGGTCCGTGGCGGCTTGAAGGGCCAGGGACGATCACCGGGAATGTGAATCAGACCGGCAACACGACGCAACAGGGAAACGTGAATCTCACCGGTGGCGGGAAGGTCACCGCAGGCAACGTCACGGTCGAGCCCAACCGGGTGACGGTGGGATCTGCGTGGTTGGAGGATGGCGAACTGGTCTTGTCGAACGGCGCGAAGGTCGCGGTCGGTCTGACGGGTGGCACCTCGAGTATCGGCCTGCTGCCCGGTGGGTCCGCCGACATCTCTGTGAACACCCTCACCGCATGGCTGCGGGCGACGGGAGCGGCAGTGTCAGTCACGACAGCTCAGGCGCGCATCTCGGCACCAACGATCATCCTGGACACGTTGCCGACCGGCGCACCATCTGGGGCGAAAGCGGTTCTCGTCGATCCGGCAAACGGGAAGCTGTACCGAGCGGCGTGACCGGCCGGAACGAACCATCCGAAAGAAAGAGAAACCAATGCAACGAGTGAAGATCTTCTACTGGCGTACAGGGCTCCAGGTGCCCGATTCCCCTCAGAGTTTCACCTACAGCGAACTCGCGTGGATCCACGACGAGAACTTCATCAGAAACGAGGGCGACGGCTGGACCGTAGTCGGCAACTCCGTGGTTACGGTCCTCGGTGAGAACGAGATCCTGATGGCTACCACGATGGTGCGTGAAGTGGACGATTCGGTTCCTGACACGCTCTGAAAAACCTGACCCACACACCCCCCCTTGGCCCCGTATTGCTTCACGCAGTACGGGGCCAACTGCGTTAACACCGCTCCCCTACTCGAAGGAATGACCCCTATGACCAATCGTCTTGTTTCTGTTGATACTGCGGACTACCGTCTTCCGCACCCTGTGTTGGATGCGGCGGTCCTCTCTGATGAGAACGACCAGGCGGTCGCCGGGTTCCTGTCCTCCACCACCCCATCTGCCTCGCAGGCGGCGGCGGATGACCGGTACGCGACAACGCTTCATGCCTCGGCGCACGGCATTGTCGGAGACGGTGCAGCAGATGACGCCCCGACGCTCCAAGCACTACTCAACAAGGCCGCCACGTTCGGGGCTTCCGTGACGCTCGAGGCAGGAACCACGCTTCTGCTTGGCGCCGCAATCACGGTGCCGACTGGCACCCGCGTGTACGGCAACCGTGCGACGGTACGGAAGTCGGCCGCGCTGGCTTCGAGCGCCTTCGTGCTCGCCGGTGTCGCAGATGTGACGATCGATGGGCTGCGCGTCGACGGGCAACGCGCATTGTTTGCTTCGTCGGAACACCAGCATGGCTTCTACATCGCACCGAACGCTCAGCGCATCACCCTGCGCGACGTCGAGGTGTTCAACTGCAACGGCGACGGCATCTACATCGGCCACCAAGGCGGGGCGTCGAAGAACATCACGCTCATCAACGTGCACTCCTACGGCAACAACAGGCAGGGCATGTCGGTGAGCCACGTTTCGGGGCTGACCGCGATCGGATGCACGTTCCGCACGACGTCGGGAACCAACCCGCGAGCTGGCGTCGACATCGAACCTAACACCGGCAGCGTGGTGTGCGAGAACATCAAGTTCGTCTCGTGCACCTTCTCCGGCAACGGGCACTTCGGTTTCCTCGTCGCGTTCGCATACACGCCCACGGTGAATCAGGGCGGGATCGATCTGATGGGCTGCACCATCGAGGGGAACGGGGTGGACAGCGTCAACTTCGGCGGCGGGCTCAACCTCCGCGCGGCGCGAGACTTCACCATGACCGGCGGAGTCATCCGAAACAACATAGGCCCCGGCGTCTTCATTGACTGGACCGCGATCTCACGAGGCATCAAGTTCCAGGGCGTGACGATCGAGGGCAACAGTCAGCACGGTTTCCATGTGCGCTCTGGCGTCGATGACCTCGCCATCATCGGCTGCACGATCCGCGACAACGGGACGGGCAACGCGGGAAGCTACGCCGGCTGCATCATCAACCCGCAGCTAGCTTCAACGAACATCCGTTATCTCGGGAACACGTCGGAGGGCGTGAGCCAGAGGTACGGTTTCCAGACGACTAGTTCGGCTGCCATCACCCGAGTCATGCTCGTCGGGAACACCTACCGAGAAAACTCTCTGGGCGCCCGCAGCTTGGCCGATACGGCCTCCTCCCGCCTCGACCTAGATACGGTCGCAACGCCGACCGTCGCCGGATCGCGCGGTGGAAACGCAGCCCTGGCGTCGCTAATTACTGCGCTCACCGCGCGCGGCATCATCGTCGACGGCACTACCGCCTGAGGTGACGTCTCTCCGTGTGGCTCTATCAATTGGATAGCCGCACGGAGAGACGTCCTGCCATTAGAGAACTACTAACGAGCGGCCTAGACCACACCCGGCAAGTGCTCGACCGCTCCTGTGTTTGCGGGCTCCGGTACGAGGTACAAGCCGGTGGGAGCGTTGGCGGTGAAGGCAAGAGCGTCAACCCATGCGCGGTTGATTGCAGGCTGACGGCTGCCCGCGTACTTGAAAACAAGAGACGAACCAGCGTGAACCCACACGGTCGTGCGGCCGCCCCCGATGCTCGAATCGTCCTTCCAGGTGAACGCAAACGGCTCACCACGTCGGAGTTTCGCGGTGATGACGAGCTGGAGGTGTGTGAGCGCACGGTCCTCGATCTCAGTCTTCGGTCCGCCGTCGTAGATGAACTTGCCCATCACGGGTTCCTATCGCTCGTGGTCATACCCACAATCCCACCTAACAGCACGGACGGTCACCCCACTTTCGTCTACCTCCCCCCGCAGAATGGCAAGAGATAACGGCGAGATCAGACCCAGTTGTCTCCCGGATAGTCGTCGTACCAGTCCTGAGCGGCACCGGTCTCAGAACCAGGCGCCTCCCCAACAGAGTGCTCGACACTGACCACGACTCTCGTATAACGGGTGACGAGCACGCTCAGCGTCTCGAACCGTGAAGCGAAAGTCACGAACCCGGACTCCCCGTGCGAGGCCGACTCGATGCGGCCCATCAGATCACCGACGTCGCAGTCTTCCGCCAAGATGAACGTCTCTCCGTCGATGCTGATTCGTGTGGTGGGGGTCATGACAATCTTGTGCATCGTTTGTAGCCGGCTCATCGGGACACGCACGCGTGTGCTCCGCTCAGACTACGCACGACTCGCCCCGCGTTATGCGGCATTGCGCATCTGCCTCATGTGTGAGACCAACATGCGTAGACCGTTGCCCCGTAGGGTGAACCCATGGGAACGATCCAGTACGGCGACAGCAGCGAGATCCACATCGAAGACCGAGCTCTTGCGCACCTCAAGGTTGCGATCGCGACCAAGCTGCGCCGCAACGAGAGCTTCACCCTTTCCTGGAAGCACCCAGAGGGCGATGCTCCCGGTCGCTCCACGATCTGGCTTCACCCGTCCATCCCCCTGCGTTTCACGTTCGATACGCCGGAGAACCCGCAGCTCAACGCGAAGTGGGTTCAGGCGCTCATGATGGAAGCTAGCTCCTCCGGCGGTATCACCCTCGTGGACGAGGTCGTTGACGCCCCCGTGGAGATCGATGCTTCCGCCCTGGCCGACCTCGGGGCAGAATAGGCGGCACCGGGGAGGGGAGCGCGCGCCCATCTTGCGGCGCAGCTCGCTCGGTTGATCCCCTTCCCGCCCGCCGCGGGGGGGGGGATCATCTCTTCTCACTCGACGCTGATGTATAGCGGTAGCGCAGCAGCCTGACCGTTCCCCAACAATTCGGGCGTGGACGGGTCTGGGAGTGACCGACGATGCTTCCCCAACGCGATCCACGGGTCGAGCCCTGGGAGTGTTCTCAGGGCCGTGCAGAGCGTGACTGTATACCTTCCCTCGAAGTATCCAACCCATGTGCCCACAGCCTCAGCGAGCACATCCGTACGGTCACCCGCGGTCGCCCTGAGCTCATCCAACACGGGTGCCGGGTCAGTCGTGTACCTGTTGCGTGAACAGATCGCATCCAACTCGATACTGAGCTTGGTTGTGGGGGACAGACCTCGTGATTGCATGCCGGATCATCCTTCCTCCGGCCGAGATGAATCAGGCTAGCAACACTCGAACAAGTGTTCTACAGTCTTAACCCATGAGCACGCCAACGATCGAACATGTAGTCACCCTATGGATGGTCAACGACATCCCCGCTCGGATGATCTACGCAGGCCGTCGATGGCGCGTCACCGACAACCCCACACGCCTACGACACTCGAGCTGGACCGTTCCCCTAGACGAACCACATCACGGCCTCTACGGATGGCGGTTCCAAGGAACAGACGAAGATGGCAGGTCGTTCGTGTTCGACGTCTACAAGGGCGAGGACGGATGGCACGTCCACCGCTGCTACGAGTGAATGCTCTTCACGGGACCGTTTACCGGCTATGATCAGCGCCATGCCGAGTCGAGACAATCGGATCGAGAACGATCGCATGGCTCGACGTGCCGCAAAGGAGGCTCTCGAGAAACGAGAGTTGTTCGAGCCGCCCCCTGATGACCTCTGTGACATAGACGTGTCCGAGATCTACCTCGGCGAGGAGCATCAGATCATCGTAAAGCTCGGATTTCATGAGGGCCGCTTGGTGCTCTTCTTCATCGCATGGATGGCTCGAGACCGCGATGGGGAATGGTCCGAGAGGTACTCGGTCTGCACGAAGCACGGTCACCTACATGAGCATCCAACGGGACACCATCGGCCGAACGACCGCGTGGATCTTCAGCCGTTGAGGTCCCAGGTAGATGTTCAAGAGAGCTACGACAAAGCCTATGAGCGTGTGCATAGCAGGTATATCTACGCTACCGGGGGAGGATGACAGGGTGAACGAACTTGAAGCGCGGGATCTGGCCATCATGCGTGTGATGAAGACGCTCGCACGACAGCGTGCACAGGGCGACATCCTGCCAGTGCGAGACAGCCGAGGGGTTGCTCCGATCGTCGTGACGCTTCCGGAGGATCTGGTTGGCGGTGTTGAAGCAAAAGTCCGCGCAGTGGGGGGCGCTGCCAACGTCGTCTTGGCGATGCCGGATAGTTTTGCGATTTGGACTTGGAATCAAGGTGCGACCGCAAGTGCGGCCTCGGTGGACGTGCATGAGTCGTCGACAATGGCCATGTTGCTCTTGTGGCTCGAAAGGTGCGAGGGGTCAGCGAGCATAAATGTTGTCAGCAGCGAGCTATCCGGCGTGCGTGAAATGAACTACCAGTTCTAGGAGTTCCCTTGTGGTGAGCTCGGGTGCTTGCCTGGCCGCGCAGCGTTCCACGCGTCGATCGTCTCGGCTGTCCACCCGCGCGTGCTCCCGATCATGGCGTCTGGTTTGGGGAGCTTGTAGCGGGAGAGGGTGCCGGTGAGCACCCCGATGCGTTCGGCGAACTCGGCGCGTGACAGGTACCGCTCCATCAGTCTTCCCGTTCGCGAATGATCGAGATGACAACGAGTCCGGCCGCGATGACCGCGAGCAGTCCGGGCCAGAAGTTGCCGCTGGCGAATGACCAGGTGGCGGAGGCGAGGGCGAAGACGCCGGCCCCGTATTTGAGTGTGCTGTTGTTCATGGTGATCCATGGATACTGGAAGGTGGGGATCGGAGCTACTTGGTCTAGTTCCGATCCCCGTTCCCTGGAAGCAGGGTGACCTCGAGGTCGAACGAGTCAGCGGGAATAGCCAGCGTTACGGCGATGTAGTCCCGTGCCATCAACGAGATCTCTGCGTCGGTGCGGGCCTGTGTCACCCCGTCCAGCTCGGGGATGCGGACGAACCAAAACTTTCCCTCGCGCTCCGCAGTGACTTCGTACGTCTTCACGATCACTCTCTTCTGTAGTCGATGCTGAGCGAGCAAGCGTGCCGCCATGAACGTTCCCAGTTCACTTTGGCACCGGGATCGGCGTGAAGCCAGCTTGGGGCGAACCTATCTGTAGCTTCACGAGCGATTCCCCCTCCCGGAAGGCGTTCCAAGTGCGGAAGAGGTAGAAGAGCGCTTGACCCGGGACGATACGACGCGACGCACCAGCTTGCAGATCGTTGGAAACCCGCCGCGAGAGTGTCAGGAACGGGTCTCCAGGGCCGTTCTGGATACCGTCTCGGATGCGGTTAAAGAACTCAGCCGTGTCGTCGACGTCGAGCTTGGAGAACTCGAGGAACGCGACTCCGAGGGCGCTGACGGGCAAGCGGAGGTAGCGGTACATGCCGCGTGCGTGACGGGCGGCGAACTCGATATCCGGGATCGCGAGCACGGCTTCCGCGAGCTCCGACTTGGTGATGCCCGTACTGCCTCCCAGATTGGATGCTGCGTGCTTCACGTCGCCGGCCTGATAGGCCGAGTAGAGACGAGCAATCGCCCCCACATCCTTCGCATCCGCTCGATCTGCAAGGCCCGTGATGACGAGCATATCCCCCGCGTTCCGCGACGAACCAGAGTCCAGCACGACGAGGGCATCCTCGCTGATACCCCGCACCACGAGCACCCATGCCCCCTTACCCGCTGCGACGATCGCCTGACACCGGTTCTGGCCGTCCACCAGCCGCCCTGAGGCGTCAAACTTGATCGCTTCCCCGGTGATAACCCATCGGTCACTCTGGATGTCCCGTACGTAGCCGTTGATGCGGCTCTTGCGAACGTTGCGGTTGTTGTCGATGTTCAACGCGAGCCAGCTCACCGCAAGCTCCGGTGTCACGAACACGTACTCGGCTGTCTCACCGCTCGGACCGTGAGCAACGGTCGGTGCTTCGTTCTTCATGGTCTGCCCCTGTCTCGGCGGAGCATCGTCTGTCTCCGCCGTCGAGACACAGTTGTAACCAAGAAGTTTTCGGGCCGCACTATTGCCGGATCATGTTGCCCAGATGTTGCCCGCGGGTGCCAGGGCAACAAAAAACCCCCGGAAAACCGGGGGTTTCGTGGTGCGCGATACTGGGATCGAACCAGTGACCTCTTCCGTGTCAGGGAAGCGCGCTACCGCTGCGCCAATCGCGCCCGTTGGGGCTATTCAGTTTTCCCGTGAGGTGGCGACGGGATTCGAACCCGTGTAAACGGCTTTGCAGGCCGGTGCCTAGCCGCTCGGCCACGCCACCGTGTGGATTGACCCCACGTGCCGCCGATCTTCGAGAAGATCTACTGCACTCGAGCGGATGACGAGACTCGAACTCGCGACCCCAACCTTGGCAAGGTTGTGCGCTACCAACTGCGCTACATCCGCATTTCGTTCCCGGTTGTCCCGGGCACTTATGAAACATTAGCCGATGATCCGCGCTCCGCCAAACCCGTGGCGAATCTCGCGCGTGTCTCCCCGACTGGTCATCGGGGCACTCGCGGGTCGGGTAGTATCGGTTGACGTACCCCGCGGGTATGGGCGATTGGCGCAGTTGGTAGCGCGCTTCCTTCACACGGAAGAGGTCATCGGTTCGAGTCCGGTATCGCCCACAGAATCCCTCCGAAGGCCCCGATCATCCGGGGCCTTCGGTGTTTCCACCGGTCACAGGACCCTGCCGTCCCCCGGTCGCGAGACCCGCAGCCACCGATAGCCGTACGCGGGAAGCTCCAGCTCCACCCCGCCGTCGTCGTCGAGGGGCACGCGCCGCGCGTCGAGGAGGTCGACCAGGGTCGTGCCCGCGGGCTCCTCCCCCAGTCGGAACCGCGTCGTCGCCGGCCGTTCCGCGAAGTTGTGGACGGCGATCGTGCGCCCGACATCCGCCTCCAGGGAGTGCACCAGCAGGGCGTCCTGCGGCTGGTCGATGACGCGGAACATCCCCCACCCGAGCTCGGGCGACACCCGGTAGCGCGCGGTCAGGTCGCGGATGAAGTGCAGCAACGATCCCCGGTCCTCGAGCTGCGCGGCGGCGTTCACGTGCGTGGGCGCGTACCCGTCCGTCGGCACCGGCGCGACCAGCCGGGAGGGGCGCGCGTCGGAGAAGCCGCCGTTGCGATCCGCCGACCACTGCATCGGGGTGCGCACGGCCTGCCGCCCCTCGATGGCGATGTTCTCGCCCATCCCGATCTCCTCGCCGTAGAACAGCACCGGGGTTCCGGGGAGGGTGAAGAGCAGGCTGTAGGCCATCCGGATCCTCCGGGGATCGCCTTCCAGCATCGGCGGGAGGCGCCGGGTGACCCCGCGCCCGAACACCCGCTGCCGCTCGTCCGGAGCGAAGGCCTCGAAGACCTCCTCGCGCTCGGCGTCGCTCAGCTTGTCGAGGGTGAGCTCGTCGTGGTTCCGGAGGAAGTTCGCCCATTGCACCTCGGGCCCGAGGACCGGGCGGGCCGTGAGCGCCTCAACGAGTGGCGCGGGATCGCGGCGGGCGAGCGACAGATAGAGCGCCTGCATCGCCACGAAGTCGAACTGCATGGTCAGCTCATCGCCGTGCGCACCCCCGAAGTACGCCCGCTGCTCCTCGTACGGCAGGTTGACCTCGCCCAGCAGGATCGCCTCACTGGACCGCCGCTGCAGGAAGCGCCGCATGTCGCGCAGCAGCTCGTGCGGGTCGGGGAGGTCGGACGTCTTCGGGACCTCGAGGAGGAACGGCACCGCATCGACCCGGAACCCCGAGATGCCGAGCTGCAGCCAGAACCCGATCACCTTCGCGATCTCATCTCGGACCACGGGGTTGGCGATGTTGAGGTCGGGCTGGTGCTCGTAGAAGCTGTGCTGGTACCACTGCCCCGACTTGTCGTCCTTCGTCCAGATCCCGTCGGCCTGCCCGGGGAACACCGTGTTCTTCTCGCCCTTCGGCGGTGCATCGTCCCGCCACACGTAGTAGTCGCGATAGGGCGAGTCGACGCTGCGGAGCGCCGCGCGGAACCACGGGTGACGGTCGGAGGTGTGGTTGACGACGAGGTCGACGATCACGCGGATGCCGCGGTCGCGGGCGGTGCGGATCACCTCCACGAGGTCGCCGTGGGTGCCCAGACGAGGGTCCACGCCGTAGAAGTCGCTGACGTCGTAGCCGTCGTCGAGGTCGGGCGAGGGATAGAACGGCATGAGCCACAGGCACGTCACACCGAGCTGCGACAGGTAGTCGATCCGCTGCGCGAGGCCGCGGAGGTCGCCGACGCCGTCGCCGTCCGCGTCCAGGAAGGTCTCCACGTCGAGGCAGTAGACGACGGCCGTCTTCCACCAGAGGTCGCTCGTGTCGGTGATCTTCATGTGCGCTCCCTCAGGGCGGGCAGGATCTCGGAGGCGGCCGCCTTCAGGAACCCGGTCTGCTCGCGGCCCACGTGGTGCAGGTAGATCCGGTCGAAGCCGATGCCGACGAGCTCCGCCAGTCGTCCCGCGAGGGAACGGGCGTCATGATCGACGAGGACCGCCTTGCGCAGCCCCGCTTCGTCGACCTCGCCCACCGCGGCGTCGAAGTCCTCCGGCTGCTCGATGTTCCACGCGAGCGGCGGGGTGACGACTCCCTGCCGCCACTGCTCCTTCGCGGTCGCGTACGCCTCGGCATCGTCGGCACCCCAGCTCACGTGCGTTTGCAGGATGCACGGCCCCTGTCCCCCGGCGGAGCGGTAGGCCTCGACCACCCTCCGGAGCGCGGACGGCTCCTGGGCGACGGTCGCGAGCCCGTCCGCCCACCCGGCCGCCCACTCCGCGGTCTCCGGGCTGACGGCGGTGGCGAAGAGGGGTGGCGGCTGCGCCGGTCGGGTCCAGATCCGCGCGCGGTGCACGCGCACGAGACCGTCATGGTCGACCTCCTCTCCGGCCAGCAGCCGGCGGATCACGTCCACGCTCTCGCGCAACCGCGCGTTCCGGACGTCCTTGGCGGGCCAGACGTCGCCGGTCACGTGCTCGTTCATGGCTTCCCCGCTGCCGAGCGCGGCCCAGAACCGTCCGGGGAACATCTCCTCCAGCGTCCCGAAGGCCTGTGCGACGACCGCCGGGTGGTATCGCTGTCCCGGCGCGTTGACCATGCCGATCGGGAAGCGGGTGCGGGCCAGCGCCGCGGCGATCCAGCTGAACGCGAATCCCGACTCCCCCTGCTCGGGCAGCCACGGGGCCAGGTGATCGGAGCACATCGCCCCGTCGAAGCCGGCCCACTCCGCGCTGACGACCGCGTCGAGCAAGGCGCTGGGCGGGATCTGCTCATGGGAGGCGTGGAATCCGATGAAGACCATAGGCCGAGTCTGGCAAGCGACGACGCCCCACGGCAGTGGTTGACAGAAGCGCCGGGTACTGGCAGGTACGGCCGATGTCCGAGGGCGGACGTAAGCTGCACCGGTGCCGAAACCCCGCCTTCTCCCCGGACCCTGCCCGCTCTGCGGCGGTCTCACCGGGCTGCGGACGGACGATGCCTGGCATTGCGCGCTCTGCGGCTGGCGCTATGGGGACTCCCCCGACCCCGACCTGCCGTTCCCGCGGATCGACGTCGTGTACTACCTCCGGTACGACCGCAGGGTGAAGATTGGCACGAGCAGGCAGCCACGGCGCAGACTCGCGAGCATCCGTCATGACGAGCTCCTCGCCTTCGAACGGGGCGACCGGGTGCGCGAACAGCAGCGTCACCGCGAGTTCGCCTCCGCGCGCGAAGGCGGCGAGTGGTTCACCCTGACGCCCGAGATCCGCGCTCACATCGCCCGCTTGCAGCAGGACGGCGACCCCTGGCACCAGTACGCCCGCTGGCTCAGCGCCGCTCTCCGGGGCTGAGCCGCCTATCACCACGCGCCGGATCGCACCAGGGGATCCCGTCCTTCGCGGACGGCAGGCAGACTCGCCGATGAACGGGCGCACCCGGCGCCCCGCGTGAGAGGACCGGACATGAACGGACGAGAGAACATCCCCGCCGACGACGTCAGCGCGCAGGATCCGCTCGCCGGCGACGGGAGCGGCGACCCGAACAGCGACCGCCAGTTCCTGCAGGATCTGCCTCCCGCCCAGGTCGACACCGAGCAGCAGCAGGAGCATCAGGCCGAGGCCGACGACGAGGAGTAGTCCTCGCGACGACGAGGGGCGACCGGATCGGCATCCGGTCGCCCCTCGTCGTGTCCGGCGTCAGGCAGTCGCGGTGCGTCCGCGGGTGCTCTGCGGCTGCGGCTGGGAGAACAGCACGACGACGATGACGGCGGCACCGACGACGACGTGCGGGAGCCAGACGTTCAGCGCCTCGCCCGCGAAGCCGAACAGCCACGGCGACAGGGCGAGGAAGAGGCTCGCGACGATGTCGAAGACGAGGTGCACGGGCATGGGGATCAGACCGAACGGACCCCACTCGTACTTCGTGAAGAGGCTGTAGACGATGAGGCCGACGCCGAGGACGATCGGGATGACGACGGGGGCTCCGCCCATGCCGGCGAAGCCGAAGAGCCAGGGCGCGGCGATCAGAGCGATTCCGACGACGTAGTCGAGAACTCCATGGACCTTGGTGGGGATGAAACGCATGATTCCTCCTTGGGTGCCGCCGGCGGCGACTCACAGGAAGGTTCGGAGCCCTGCCCCCATCGGATGGGAACGCGGCATCCGCCTCAGCTCTGTGCCCACCCGTATCGCCGCTGGAGCGCCGCAGCGACCCGGGCGTACCGGGTACGGTCCAGGGCCGCTGCCTCCCGGCGGAGACCACGCTCGTGGACGCTGTAGAGCTGTTCGATGTCGACCCAGGACTCGCGGCCCTGCCCGTCCCACTCCCCGCTCCCGATCGAGAGGTAGTCGCGGTCGCCGTCGTGCGGCCGGCTGGTCATCCGCACCGCGTACACCCGCTCGGAGGACTGCCGCCCGATCACCAGCACCGGTCGGTCCTTGCCTCGGCCGTCGTTCTCCTCGTACGGCACCCAGGTCCAGACGACCTCGCCCGCATCCGGGGCCCCGTCCCGCTGCGGCGCGTAGGACACACGGACGGCCGGCATGCGCCCGGCGTCGAGCCGCACGGTCTCGGTGCCGCGGGCGCGTCCCGGCTCGACGCCGGCATCCGATGCCGACCGCCGCTCGCGCTCCTCGGCCGTCCGCAGACGCGCGTCCGGGCGCCGCGGACCGGGAGAGGTCCGCGACGCCCGGGGGGAGCCCACTGCTCGGCGCAGGAGATCCGCGAGTGTCTTCAGGATGCCGTTGCTGGTCGTGCCCACACGGTCACCCTAACCGTCGTCACGCGTTCGCGAGAGCGTAGCCCTCCTCGCCGTGGACGACCTGGTCGACACCGGCGATCTCGTCCTCGTTCGTGATGCGGAACCCGATCGTCTTCTGGATCACGAAGCCGATCACCCAGGCGACCACGAAGGAGTAGATCAGCACGCCGGCGGCGGCGATCACCTGGACGGCGAGCTGGCGGGCGTCGCCGCCGACGAACAGGCCGGTGCCGGTCGCGAAGAAGCCGAGGTACACGGTGCCGATGAGACCGCCGACGAGGTGGATACCGACCACGTCGAGCGAGTCGTCGAAGCCGAGGCGGAACTTCAGCTCCACTGCGAGGGCGCAGACGATGCCGGCGACCGCGCCGAGCAGGAGGGACCACCCGGGGGTGAGGTTGGCGCAGGCCGGGGTGATCGCCACGAGACCCGCCACCGCACCGGAGGCGGCTCCGACCGAGGTGGGCTTGCCGTCCTTGATGCGCTCGATGAGGATCCAGCCGAGGATCGCGGCCGCCGTCGCGCCGAGCGTGTTCAGGCCGATGAGGCCGACGCCGCCCATGTCCTCGGCGAGCCACTCCGCACCGGCGTTGAAGCCGAACCAGCCGAACCACAGCAGGGCGGCGCCCAGCAGCGTCAGCGGCACGTTGTGCGGCTTGAGGATGCCCTTCTGGAAGCCGATGCGCTTGCCGAGCACCAGGGCCAGGGCCAGCGCCGCGGCGCCCGCGTTGATGTGCACCGCGGTGCCGCCGGCGTAGTCGATCACGCCGATGCCGCTGTCCTCGCCGAACAGGGTGGTGCCGAGGTTCATGATCCAGCCACCGCCCCAGACCCAGGCAGCGACCGGGAAGTAGCCGACCGTGGCGAAGACGCCCGCGAAGATCAGCCAGCTGCCGAACTTCGCCCGATCGGCGATCGCCCCGGAGATGAGGGCGACGGTGATGATCGCGAAGGTGGCGCCGTACGCGACGCTGAGGAGGGCGACGTTCGACCCCTCACCCGAGGCGAGGCTGGACAGGCCGATGTCCGCGAACGGGTTGCCCGCGAAGGCCGTCGGGCTGTCCACGGCGCTCATCGAGAAGCCGAAGAGAATCCACAGCACGGCGACGAGTCCGATCGAGCCGAAGCTCATCATCATCATGCTGACGACGCTCTTCGCTTTGACGAGACCGCCGTAGAAGAACGCGACGCCGGGCGTCATGAGCAGCACCAGTGCCGTCGCGGTGATCGCCCACGAGATGTTGCCGGGAGCATCCATAGGAAAACCTCACATCCGAAGTAGTTGAGAGCTTCAGTGTGACCACGGGCGATTTCGCCCATGCGTGAGGTTTGTTTCCCCGCGGTTACAGCCCGCCTCCGCGTGTGAACATCGCGTTACGCGGGCCTGCGGGCTTACGCAGAATGCGTGAGCGCGTTGAGCCGGGAGATGGCGCGCAGGTACTTCTTGCGGTAGCCGCCGGCGAGCATCTCGTCGGAGAACACGGCGTCGAGCCCGAGCCCCGTCGCGAGGATCGGGATCTGGGCGTCGTAGACGCGGTCGACGAAGGCGACGAACCGCAGGGCCTCGGACTGGTCGGTGAGCTGGCGCACGCCCCGCAGCCCCACCCGGTGCAGGCCGTCGATGAGCCGGATGTAGCGCGAGGGGTGCACCTGCGCCAGGTGCCGGATGAGGTCGTCGAACGCGTCGTCCGAAACGGCGCCGTCCGCCGCGGCGGCGTCTACGGCGGCGCTGTAGGCGGCATCGTCCAGCGCCACGGCGTGACCGTCGATCGCGCGCTGCCGGAAGTCGACGCCGTCGATGCGCAGGGTCTGGAAGCTGTCCGACATCGCGTGGATCTCGCGGAGGAAGTCCTGCGCGGCGAAGCGCCCCTCGCCGAGGGCGTTCGGCGGCGTGTTGGACGTGGCCGCGAGCCGGGTGCCGGTGGGCACGAGCTCCCCGAGCAGACGCGTCATGACCATGGTGTCGCCCGGGTCGTCGAGCTCGAACTCGTCGATGCAGAGCAGATCGGCGCCCTTGAGGAGGTCGACGGTGTTCTTGTAGCCGAGGGCACCCACCAGGGCGGTGTACTCGATGAACGAGCCGAAGTACTTCCGTCGGGCAGGCATCGCGTGGTAGATCGAGGCGAGCAGATGGGTCTTGCCCACGCCGAAGCCGCCGTCGAGGTAGACGCCGGGCTTGAGCTCCGGCTCCTTCTTGGCCCGGCTGAACAGACCGCCGCGCTTGACGGGGGCGCCGCGTCCGGCGAAGCGGAGCAGCGTCTGCTTCGCCTCCTCCTGGGACGGGTAGGCGGGGTCCGCCCGGTAGCTGTCGAACGTGGCGTCGTCGAACTGCGGCGGCGGCACGAGGCTCGCGAGCATCTCGGGTCCGCTGACCGTCGGCGTACGCTCGGTGAGGTGGACGGTTCCGGTGCGGGTGGTCGGGTCGGTCATCACGGTCCTGAATCAGGCAACGGCCTGTGTCGAAGTCTTACGGATCGGGTCCCGGGGGCGCGCGGAGGATCTATCGTCGAAGGGACGGATCCACACTACGCCGTCCGCACCGCCCGCTCGCCCGCTCACCGCTACGGAGACCCCATGGCCATCGAGTTCGACTCCTCCTCCCCCAAGTTCGCCGAGTACGCCGAGCCCGGCCGCCTGGTGACGACCGAGTGGCTCGCCGCCCACCTGGGAGAGCCCGGCCTCGTGGTCGTCGAGTCGGACGAGGACGTCCTCCTCTACGAGACGGGCCACATCCCCGGAGCGGTGAAGGTGGACTGGCACACCGAGCTGAACGACCCGGTGGTGCGGGACTACGTCGACGGCGAGGGCTTCGCCGAGCTGCTCAGCCGCAAGGGCATCGCCCGCGACGACACGGTCGTGATCTACGGCGACAAGAACAACTGGTGGGCCGCCTACGCGCTCTGGGTGTTCTCCCTCTTCGGCCACGAGGACGTGCGCCTCCTCGACGGCGGTCGTGACCGCTGGATCGCGGAGGGCCGCGAGCTCACCCGCGAGGCGACGAACCGCCCCGCCACGGAGTACCCGGTGGTGGAGCGGGACGACACGGCCATCCGCGCATACAAGGAGGACGTGCTCGCCCACCTCGGCAACCCGCTCATCGACGTGCGCTCGCCGGAGGAGTACAGCGGCGAGCGGACCACGGCTCCCGCCTACCCGGAGGAGGGGACGCTGCGGGCCGGCCACATCCCCACCGCGCAGAGCGTGCCGTGGGCGAAGGCGGTCGCCGAGGACGGCGGCTTCAAGAG
This sequence comes from Microbacterium sp. NPDC057658, assembly GCF_042799975.1. Classification (NCBI taxonomy): domain Bacteria; kingdom Bacillati; phylum Actinomycetota; class Actinomycetes; order Micrococcales; family Microbacteriaceae; genus Microbacterium; species Microbacterium sp. NPDC057658. The sequence continues at coordinate 2,332,318 of NZ_JBHVHT010000001.1, forward strand.
CCGTGCGGAACTCGACGCCATCTACCGGGACGGCGCCGGGCTGCAGGACGGCGACGACGTCGTGGCCTACTGCCGCATCGGGGAGCGCTCGAGCCACACGTGGTTCGTGCTGAAGCACCTCCTCGGCTTCGAGAACGTCCGCAACTACGACGGCTCGTGGACCGAGTGGGGCAGCGCGGTGCGCGTCCCGATCGTCACGGGCACGGAGCCCGGCACCGTCTGAGGTGGGAGAATGGCGGGGATGAACGCCTCCGCCCTGCCCGAGACCCTCGCCGAGATCCGCGACGGATTCCTGGAGACCCCGGAATCGGACCGCCTGCTGCTGCTCCTGGAGTACGCGGACGAGCTGCCCGCCGTCTCCGACGAGGTGGCGGCGCATCCGGAGATGTGCGAGCGCGTCGCGGAGTGCCAGTCGCCGGTCTACATCTACGTCGAAGTCCACGACGACGTCGTGACCATGCACGCCACGGCTCCGGAAGAGGCGCCGACGACCCGGGGCTTCGCGAGCATCCTCGTGCAGGGCCTCACTGGGCTGACGGCGGACGAGGTCCTGGCGATCCCCGAGGACTACCCGCAGTCGATCGGGCTCACGAAGGCGGTGTCACCGCTGCGGATCGGCGGCATGACCGGCATGCTGATGCGCGCCAAGAACCAGGTCAGGCAGAAGCGCTGAGCCCCTGCGCCGCGAGCCACTCCGTGATCGCGGTCGTCCAGCCCTTCTCGTCGTAGTTCCAGAGCTTGGTGTGCCTCGCGACCGTGAAGCGCGGCATGGTGACGAGGTCCGGCCGCGCCTCCTGCAGGGCGTGCGAGGCGTCCGCGGGAACGAAGCCGTCGTCGTCGCTGTGCAGGATGAGGATCGGCGCGTGCAGTTCGTCGGCACGGGCGACCATGTCCAGGCGGTCGAACAGGATGGGTTCGTCCGCACCGCTGAGCTTCGCCGTGAGCGGCAGCTGCAGCGCCCCCATGGCGAGGGCGGGCAGGGGCTCGCGCACTCGGGCGACCCGCGCCTGGAAGCGCAGCACGGTGCGCCAGTCCACGACCGGCGACTCGAGGATGATGCCCGCGATGCGATCGCGATGGCCGGAGTTGACCGCAGCCTGCAGGGACACCGCCCCGCCCATGGACCAGCCCATCAGCACGACCCGCTCGGCGCCGTGACGCAGCGCGTAGGCGATCCCGGCGTCCACGTCGCGCCACTCCGACGCCCCGAGGGCATAGGCGCCCGCTCTGGTGCGCGGGGCCTCGCCGTCGTTGCGGTAGGACACGACGAGAGTGGGCAGCCCCGCCGCGTGCATCACCGGCACGGCACGGAGGCATTCGGCCCTGGTCGTGCCCCGACCGTGCACCTGGATGACCCAGGTCGAGGAGTCCCCGGGGAAGAACCATGCGGGGCACGGCCCGGCCGGAGAGCCGATGAGCACGTTCTCCCAGCGCAGGTGCAGCTCGCTCGGCGACGTGTAGTAGCTGCCGCTGAAGGACGCACCTCGGTCCACCCTGGCGCCGGGTTCGATCTTCGTGAGGAGCTTGCGCCGCACCGTCGTGCCGTCGGCGCTGAGGACGGCACCGAGCTTGACGTAGCCGTAGGTGCCCGTCGTGAACAGGCCGTATCGCCCCGGGAGCTCGGTGTCGAGCGTGCGGCGGAGCTCGATCGTCTGAGCGCCGGTGTCGATCGCGAGGATCTCGGTGTCCTGGATGCGGCTTCGCAACGGGGTGACGACCCGGCGCGCCACCGCGATCACGAGGACCCCGACGGCGGCGCCCACAGCGAGGAGCGCGGGGACAACGATCGCAACGGCGTGCCTGAGACTCTTCATCGCCTTCCGACTCTAGCCTGTTGCCGTGACCGCACACCCCGAGGCCGGGACGCCCTTCGACGCCGCCGTCGCCGAACTGCGCGCGACCGCGTTCCGCGACGACATCGCGGTCCGTGAGATCCCCACGCCCCAGAATCTGGCCCCCTTCGCGATCGCCCTGTCCGCCGACGTCCGCCCGGGCGAGGACGGCGACTCCGTGTACGGGACCGGACGGTTCATCCTGCTGCACGATCCGGACGAGCCGGATGCCTGGGGCGGCGCCTGGCGCATCGTGATCTTCGCCCAGGCGCCACTCGAGACCGAGATCGGCACCGACCCCCTGCTCGCCGACGTCACCTGGTCGTGGCTCGTGGACGCGCTGGATTCCCGGGACGCGATCTACCACTCCCCGTCCGGCACGTCGACGAAGACGCTGTCGAAGGGATTCGGGGGCCTCGCCGACGAGGGCGACGGCGCACAGATAGAATTGCGGGCGTCCTGGACTCCGGAGGGCCCGTTCCGACCGCACGTCGAAGCATGGGCCGAGCTGGTCGGAATGCTGGCGGGGCTTCCGCCGGGTTCCGAGGGCATCGCCGTGATCGGCGCGCGAAAGGCTGTACGTGACTGAATACTCCGTGATCTCCGAAACCGAGGAGTTCCGTGCCGCCTGCGCTGCGCTCGCCGCAGGCACCGGGCCGGTCGCCGTCGATGTCGAGCGGGCGTCCGGCTTCCGCTACTCGCAGCGGGCCTATCTGGTTCAGGTGTTCCGGCGCGAGGCCGGGGTGTTCCTGTTCGACCCGCCCGCGATCGGCGACTTCGCGCCTCTGCAGGAGGCCATCGGCGACGTCGAGTGGGTGCTCCACGCGGCCAGCCAGGACCTCCCGTCGCTGCGCGAGCTGCACCTGGAGCCGAAGGAGATCTTCGACACCGAGCTGGCGTCCCGCCTGCTCGGTCACGACCGGGTGGGTCTGGCCGCCGTCGTCGAGGACACGCTCAGCATCACCCTGAAGAAGGAGCACTCGGCGGCCGACTGGTCCACCCGTCCGCTGCCCGACTCCTGGCTGGACTATGCCGCGCTCGACGTGCTGCACCTCGTCGACGTCCGCGACGCCCTCGTCGCCGAGCTCGAAGAACAGGGCAAGACCGCGTTCGCCGCGCAGGAGTTCGCCGCCACCCTGGCGCGCGCCCCGAAGGCCCCGCGCGAAGACCCCTGGCGGCGGCTGAGCGGGCTCCACCAGGTGCGCGGCGCCCGCAACCTCGCCGTCGCCCGCGCCCTGTGGGAGGCGCGCGAGATGTACGCGCAGCAGCAGGACATCTCGCCCGGGCGCCTCGTTCCCGACCGCTCCCTCGTCGCTGCGGTCCTCGCCAACCCCGCCTCCAAGCAGGCTCTCGCGGGAGTCAAGGAGTTCCAGGGTCGCGCGAGCCGCACCCAGCTCGACCGGTGGTGGCAGGCGATCGTCGACGGCCGTGCCGCCGAGACGCTGCCGCGCGAGCGTGTGCCCAGCGACGCACTCCCGCCGCCCCGCGCCTGGGGCGACCGCAACCCGGAGGCGGACGCCCGCCTGAAGGCCGCCCGTCCCGCCGTCGAGGCCGTCGCGGAGGAGCTGGGCATGCCCACCGAGAACCTCCTCACGCCCGAGTACCTGCGCCGGGTCGCGTGGGACGGCCCTGGGACGACGGCGGAGGAGATCGGCGCCGCGCTCTCCGCGCTCGGAGCCCGCCCCTGGCAGGTTGAACAGACTGCACAGAAGATCGCCGACGCCTTTGTAGAGGCGGCGCAATCGCCGGACACCACGTCCGCGACCGCTTCGTAGGTTCGATCCAACCGATTCCTCCCGGTTTCCGGCCGTTCATAGACTGAGGCCACCGCACTAACTTGGAGGCAGAGTGGCCGAGATCTCGGACGTCTTCTTCGTCGATGGAGTGCGCACCCCCTTCGGGCGCGCCGGCGAAAAGGGCATGTACTGGAACACCCGCGCGGATGACCTCGCCGTGAAGGCGACCATCGGCCTGATGGAGCGCAACGCGGCCGTACCGGCGGACCGCATCGACGATGTCGCCATCGCCGCGACGAGCCAGACCGGCGACCAGGGGCTCACCCTCGGGCGGTCGGTGGCGATCCTCGCCGGACTCCCCCAGACCGTCCCCGGACTCGCGGTGGAGCGCATGTGCGCCGGCGCGATGACGAGCGTGACGACCATGGGCGCCTCGATCGGCGTGGGCATGTACGACCTCGCCCTGGCGGGCGGTGTCGAGCACATGGGGCACCACCCGATCGGCGCGAACGCCGACCCCAACCCGCGTTTCGTGGCGGAGAAGATGGTCGACCCCGGAGCCCTCAACATGGGCGTCACCGCGGAGCGCATCTTCGACCGCTTCCCGCACCTCACCAAGGAGCGCTCCGACCGCTACGGCATGCGCAGCCAGCAGAAGGTGCAGGCCGCCTATGACGCCGGCAAGATCCAGCCGGATCTCGTGCCGGTCGCGATCAAGGGCGCCGACGGGGCCTGGGGCCTGGCCACCGAGGACGAGGGCCGCCGTCCGCAGACCACGATGGAGGACCTCGCCGGCCTCAAGACGCCGTTCCGTCCGCACGGCCGCGTCACCGCCGGAACGTCTTCGCCGCTCACCGACGGCGCGACGATGTCGCTGCTCGCCGGCGGAAGCGCCGTCAAGGAGCACGGCCTCGCGCCGAAGATGCGGATGGTCTCGTTCGCCTTCGCCGGCGTGCAGCCGGAGATCATGGGCATCGGCCCGATCCCGTCGACCGAGAAGGCGCTCAAGAAGGCCGGCCTCGACATCTCCGACATCGGTCTGTTCGAGCTCAACGAGGCGTTCGCCATCCAGGTCATCTCCCTCCTCGATCACTTCGGCATCGATGACGACGACCCCCGGGTGAATCCGTGGGGCGGCGCGATCGCGGTCGGCCACCCGCTGGCCGCTTCCGGCGTCCGGCTCATGATCCAGCTCGCGGCGCAGTTCGCGGAGCGCCCCGACGTGCGCTACGGCCTGACGGCGATGTGCGTCGGTCTCGGCCAGGGTGGCTCGGTCATCTGGGAGAACCCGCACTACGACGGAAAGAAGAAGAAGTGAGCTACGACGACGTCGACTTCTCGCCCATCCAGGCGCTCACCGAGGGAGAGGTCGTCACGCACTCCCCCGTGCGCGACATCCGCCTCGCATCGGGCAAGGTCCTCGCCCTGATCACGCTGGACAACGGTCGTGACCACACCCGTCCGAACACCCTGGGTCCGGCCACCCTCACCGAGCTCGGCGCGACGCTGGACGGCCTCAAGGCCCGCGCGGCGGCCGGCGAGATCCAGGCGGTCGGCATCACCGGCAAGCAGTACATCATGGCCGCCGGCGCCGACCTCTCGGACATCAGCAAGGTCGGTTCGCGTGACAACGCGCGGCTGATCGCCCAGCTCGGCCACAAGGTGCTCGGGAAGCTGAGCGAGCTCGGCGTGCCGTCGTTCGCGTTCGTGAACGGCCTGGCGCTCGGCGGCGGGCTGGAGATCGCCCTGAACTCCACGTACCGCACGGTCGACGCCTCGGCCGCGGCCGTGGCACTGCCCGAGGTCTTCCTCGGCATCATCCCCGGGTGGGGCGGCGCCTACCTCCTGCCGAACCTCATCGGCATCGAGAACGCCCTCGAGGTGGTCATCTCCAACCCGCTCAAGCAGAACCGCATGCTGAAGCCGCAGCAGGCCTTCGACCTGGGCATCTTCGACGCCATCTTCCCCGCGGCGAACTACCTCGAGAACTCGCTCGCCTGGGCGGACGCGGTCCTCGGCGGCACGAAGGTCGTGCGCAAGAACGAGCCGGGCAAGATCGAGCGCCTCACCAAGTGGCCGATCGCCATCAAGATGGCGCGGGGCATGCTGGAGTCCAAGATCGGCACCGTGCCGAAGTCGCCGTACGCGGCTCTCGAGCTGCTCGACAAGGCGAAGAGCGGCACCAAGGCGGAGGGCTTCGCCCGCGAAGACGAGGCCCTGGCGGAACTGGTGACCGGCGATCAGTTCGCCGCGTCGATGTACGCCTTCGACCTCGTGCAGAAGCGCGCGAAGCGCCCGGTCGGCGCCCCTGACAAGGAGCTCGCGAAGAAGGTCACCAAGGTCGGCATCATCGGTGCGGGTCTCATGGCCAGCCAGTTCGCGCTGCTGTTCGTGCGCAAGCTCCAGGTGCCCGTGCTGATCACCGACCTCGACCAGGCGCGCGTCGACAAGGGCGTCGCCTACATCCACGAGGAGATCGGCAAGCTGGAGGCCAAGGGCCGCGTGGACGCGGACACCGCGAACAAGCTGCGCGGTCTCGTCACGGGCACGACCGACAAGACCCTCTACGCGGACTGCGACTTCGTCATCGAGGCGGTCTTCGAAGAGGTCGGCGTCAAGCAGCAGGTCTTCGGCGAGATCGAGAAGATCCTCGCGGAGGACGCGGTGCTCGCCACGAACACCTCGTCGCTGTCGGTCGAGGAGATCGGCGCGAAGCTGGCCCACCCGGAGCGGCTCGTCGGCTTCCACTTCTTCAACCCGGTCGCGGTCATGCCGCTGATCGAGATCGTGAAGACGCCGGCGACGGCGGACACCGCGCTGTCGACCGCGTTCGTCGTCGCCAGGAACCTCGGCAAGAACGCGGTGCTCACCGCCGACGCCCCGGGCTTCGTGGTGAACCGTCTGCTCGCAAAGGTCATGGGCGAGGCGGCGCGCGCCGTCTACGAGGGCACCCCGATCGCCGACGTCGAGAAGGCGTTCGCGCCGCTCGGCCTGCCGATGGGCCCCTTCCAGCTCATCGACCTCGTCGGCTGGAAGGTCGCCGCGCACGTGCAGGACACGATGGTGCGCGCGTTCCCGGACCGCTTCTACGCGAACGAGAACTTCCACGCCCTGGCCGAGCTCGACCAGGTCGTCGAGAAGGACAAGGGCGGCCGTGTGGTCGGCTGGACGAAGCAGGCCGAGAAGGTCCTGGCGCCCGCCGTCGGCAAGAGCCCGGCGTCGGCGGCCACGATCCTGCAGCGCGTGCAGGACGGTCTCGCGACCGAGATCAAGCTGATGCTCGACGAGGGCGTGGTGCCGGAGGTCGAGGACATCGACCTGTGCCTCATCCTCGGCGCCGGCTGGCCGTTCATCGATGGTGGGGCGTCGCCGTACCTCGACCGCGAGGGGGCCTCCGAGCGCGCATTCGGCGGCTCGTTCCACACCCCGCAGATCCGCGGCATCCAGAACCGCTGATCAGCTCTCCGCAGGGGGTCGCGCCGTGGGCGTGGCCCCCTGTGTCGTCCGCGGCGTCGGACGGGTATCCGGCTCGCCGTTGCGCGGCCAGTGCGACAGCGCGTGCTCCGCGAGGGCGGTGATGGTCAGGGACGGGTTCACCCCCGGATTCGCGGGCACAGCGGCGCCGTCGACGACGTGCAGCCCGGGGTGCCCCCAGACGCGCTGATACTCGTCCACGACACCCTCCTCCGGTGCACCGGAGATCACCGCTCCCCCGAGGAAGTGCGCGGTGAGCGGGATCCCGAAGACCTCGGGCCAGGAGCCGCGCGCCGCCGTGGGCACCCCGCCCTCACGCTGCAGACGCGCGGCGATGGCTCGGGCGGCGCGATGCGCCTCGGGCAGGTGGCTGGGGTTCGGCGCGCCATGCCCCTGGGCACTCGTGAGCCGCGTCCGCCCGAGGCGACGCCGCAGGGACAGGGTGAGCGAGTTGTCGGCGGTCTGCATGACGAGCGCGATGATCCCCCGTTCGCTCCAGCGCCGGAGGGAGGCGAGGCGGAGGGCCTGCACGGGTCGGCGCAGCACCTGCCCCGCGAGTGCGGCGAGGCGGCCCGGCAGGGCGCGGTCGCCGGGGACCAGCACGGTGGCGAGAGCGCCCATGAGGTTGGATCCCGGACCGTAGCGGACGTTCTCGACATGGGTGCGGTCGTCCACGTGGAAAGAGGTGGTGATCGCCACGCCCCGCGCCAGCTCCACCCGCTCCGGCACCCGGACGGCGACGGCGCCGTCCAAGGCCTCCGAGTTCGTCCGGGTGAGCCGGCCCACCGCGTCGGAGATCCGCGGAAGCGCGCCCGACGCCTTCATCCGATGGAGGAGCTGCTGGGTGCCCCAGGTCCCCGCCGCCAGCACGACCTCTCGCGCGATGACGGTCTGCTCACGCCGCCGGAACCAGGCACCACTGCGTCGTGTCGTGACCGAGAAGCCGCCGTCCGGCAGCTCGCGCACCTCGGTGACGGTGCGCAGCGGCTCGATGACCGCCCCGCGGCGCTCGGCCAGGGCGAGGTAGTTCTTCACGAGGGTGTTCTTCGCGCCGACGCGGCAGCCGACCATGCAGTTCCCACAGAGCGTGCAGCCTGTGCGCTCGGGGCCCTCCCCGCCGAAGAACGGATCAGCGACCCGCTTCCCCGGTTCCCCGAACCACACGCCCACGGGTGCGCGGCGGAACGTCGCGCCCACCCCGAGGTCCTCGGCGGCTCCGGCCATGATCCGCTCGACCGGTCCGTCGTGCGGATAGCGGTCCACCACGCCGAGCATGCGCCGGGCTGTGGCATAGTGCGGGGCGAGCGCGGTGCGCCAGTCCCGGATCGATGCCCACTGCGGGTCGGCGAAGAACGCCGCGCCCGGTTCGTACAGCGTGTTGGCGTAGTTGAGCGACCCCCCGCCCACGCCCGCACCGGCGAGGATCATGACGTGCGGAAGCCGATGGATGCGCTGCACCCCGAAGCACCCGAGCGCCGGGGCCCAGAGGTAGCGACGCACGTCCCAGCTGGTCTTCGCGAAGTCCTCGTCGGCGAATCGCCGCCCGGCCTCGAACACGCGGACGCGGTAGCCCTTCTCCGTGAGCCGGAGGGCCGCGACGGAGCCGCCGAAGCCCGAACCGACGATGACGACGTCCTCATCGAACATGCGCGTCCCTCCGCTCCGCCCGGGTCATGACGATCAGTGCCCCCGCGCGGATCGAGATCGTGCAGGTCTCCTCACCGACACGCTCACCGTCCGCGTAGGCCACGAGCCCCGGGGCGGCGACGGTGACCGTGCGGGCCCGGACGTGCCGCACCTCCCGGCGCGCCAGGTGCGTCCCGCGCAGGAGGAGCGGGAACAGTCGCACCAGGCGGAGGCGGCCGAGCGGACCCACGGCGACGATGTCGAGGACGCCGTCGTCGGGGGCGGCGCCGATGCACACCGGCATCCCCCCGCCGTAGCTCGCGGTGTTCCCGACCGCGACGAGCGTGCCGGGTGCCGCCGTCTCCGGGCCGTCATCGACGCGGATCGTGAAGTCGAACGGACGCAGCCGGACGAGCTCGACCAGCAGCGCGAGGTAGTACCGCAACGCGCCGGAGGGCCAGCGGAGGCGGTTGGTGCGATCGCTCACCCGGGCGTCGAACCCCAGCGCCGCCACGGTGAGGAACAGCGAGGTGCCCGTCGCGGTCCGCACCTCGCCGATGTCGATGGCACGGGGCACGCCGGTCAGCGCGAGCTCCACGGCCTCCGACACGTCCGCGCGCGGCAGCCCGAGGGCGCGCGCCAGGTCGTTCCCGGTCCCGGCGGGAACCACCGTCACCGGGACACCCGCCGCACACACGACCTCGAGGATGCCCGAGAGGGTGCCGTCGCCGCCCACGACGACGAGTCCGTCCGGTCCCGCGTCCAGGGCCACTGCGGCCAGCCGCCTCGTGTCGGCAGCCGAACGCCCGGCGTACACGCGCACGTCCGCCCCGCGCCGTCGGAGGTGAGCGAGCGCGTCGTCCGCGACCCGCTGCCCGCGGCCCTTGCCGGACAGCGGGTTCGACAGCACCGCGATGTGCCCCATCTCAGACGGTCGTCCCGGTCGGGACATCGGCGAGGACGGCGCCCGGGTTCATGATGCCGCGGGGATCGAGCTCCCGCTTCACGGCGGTGAGGATCCGCATGCCGGTGTCCCCGATCTCCTCCGCGAGCCACGGGGCGTGATCGCGACCCACGGCGTGATGGTGGCTGATGGTCCCGCCGTTCGCGAGGATCGCGTCGTTCACTTTCCCCTTCACGAGCGCCCACGCGCCGAGGGGGTCCCGTCGCAGCCCGGCGAGGACCGTGAAGTAGAGGGAGGCGCCCGTCGGATACACGTGGGAGACATGACACATGATGTATGAGCGGGCATCCGCGGCGTCGAAGCCGTCCCGCAGGGCCGCCTCGACCGCTTCCTTCAGAGTGCGCAGGTTCGACCAGGTCGTCGCGGTCTCCAGCGTCTCGCAGAACACCCCGGCGTCGAGCAGAGCGTCGCGCAGGTACGGACCGTCGAATCGTCCCGCCGCCCACTCCTCCGCGTCGCCGGTGCCGGCACTGCGGCCGCCTGCCGCAGCGAGGATCGCGGCGGTCCGGTCCCGGCGGCCGGAGGCGTCCTCGCCCTCGAACACCGTCACGACGCCGGCTCCCTTCGCGAGAGCCTTCCCGATCCGGCCGACCTGGGCGAGGCTCACCGCGGTCTCGGCTTCGTCGGAGAGGCGGATGACCGTGGGACCCGCACCGTGCTGCACCACCCGCCGGAGCGCATCGGCGCCGCGGTCGAAGTCCGGGAAGGTCCACGACTCGAAGATCCGGTCCGTCGGCACCGGATGCACCCGGACCCGGACCTCGGTGATCACGCCGAAGATCCCCTCAGAGCCCAGGAAGAGGCGGACGAGGTCGGGGCCGGCAGCCGATCCCGGTGCGCGGCCGAGGTCGAGGTCCCCCGTGGGCGTCGCGACCCGGATCCCCGTCACCATCGCATCGAAACGCCCGTTGCCCGCGGAGTTCTGTCCGGAGGATCGGGCAGCGGCGAAACCGCCGATCGTGGCGTACCGGAAGCTCTGCGGGAAGTGCCCGAGCTCGAACCCCTGGGCGCCGAGCAGCGCTTCGGCCTCCGGTCCCGTCGTGCCCGCCGCGAGAGTCGCCTGACCACTGAGCGGGTCGAGGTGGAGCAGCCCGGAGAGTCGACGCAGGTCCAGGCTGACGACGGCACGATGCCGGCCGGTCTCCGGATCCAGCGCACCGACCACGCTCGTTCCTCCGCCGAACGGGATGACGGCGATCCCGCGCTCCCCCGCCAGAGCGAGGCAGGCGCGCACGGCGTCGTGGTCCGCAGGGAACGCCACGGCGTCGGGCGCATCCTGCTCGGGATGCCGTCGTCGCAGAAGGTCGGGGGTGGAGCGTCCTCCGGCGTGCCGGAGGCGCACCGACGTCGTGACGTCCACCGCATCGGGGCCGACCACCGCCGCCAGCGCGTCGCGATCATCCGCGGTCAGTCGCGAGGGCCGCACCCGCACGTCATCCAGCGCCGGCGCACGGGGCGGACGGGGAACACGACCCAGCAGCAGGGGCAGCAGGCCGCGCACCGCGAGCGGAAGGTCTTTCGCCCGGTCCGGATCGCCCCAGCCGTTCCAGCGCATCTCGGGCCTGTCGGCCCCTCTGCCGTTCGCCTGCTCCATGGGTTACAGTGTGACACATCATGGAAGAACGTCAACCGCCCGCCGTGCGCGCCGAGATCCTCGCGCCGACCTGGGACGCCACGCAACGCCGGGTGCTCGACGCCGCCGACGAGCTGCTCGTCCGCGCCGGCGTCCACGGGGTGACGATCGCCGCCCTCGCGCGTCGTTCCGGTCTCAGCCGGCCCACCATCTACCGGACGTGGCGGGATGCCGACGACGTCGTCCGATCCGCGCTCCTCCGGCGGGTCGCCGACCTCCTCAGCCGGTTCCCCGCGACGACCGGTTCCCGGGACGCGCTCGTCGCGGACGTGCTGCGATTCACCTCCCTGTTCCGGGCCGACCCTGTGTACGGCCACCTCCTCGACGAGGAACCCGAGGCGTTCACGCGCTACACCCTGCACCGGGTGGGGTCCAGCCAGCGACTCATCCTCCAGTGGCTCGCCGACGCGATCGCGGCGGCGCAGGCCCAGGGCTCGGTACGCGCGGGTGATCCCGGCGAGATCGCCGTCATGCTGCTCCTGATCGCCCAGTCCGCCGTGCTGTCGCACGGCACGGTGGCCGACCTCATCGACGAGAAGGCCTGGGAACGCGAGCTCCGCGCCGCGCTGGACGGCCACCTCCGGCCATGACCTCCGCCCCGACCGCCCTCCACGCGGCCCGCCGCCGAAACGATCTCGCCGCCGCGGCGGACGGCACCTGCGACGTCCTCGTGGTCGGCGGCGGGATCACCGGGGCGGGCGTGGCCCTGGACGCCGCGTCGCGCGGTCTCCGGGTGACCCTGATCGAGGCGGCGGACCTCGCCTTCGGGACGAGCCGGTTCAGCTCGAAGCTCGTCCACGGCGGCCTGCGGTACCTCGCGACGGGCGACGTGGCGACGGCGCGCGAGAGTGCGCGGGAGCGGCATCTCCTGATGTCGGTGATCGCGCCCCACCTCATTCGTCCGCTCGGACAGCTGCTCCCGTTCGCCCCCGGCGTGAGCGGCCGCCAGCGGGGGGCCGGGGCGGCGGGGATGGCCATGGGCGACCTCCTCCGGCTGCAGGCGCGCACGAGCGCGAAGACCCTCCCCGGGCCGCATCCCGTCGGGGCCGCGAGGGCACTGCGCCTGTTCCCCGCCCTGAACCCCCGCGGACTGCGCGGCGGCATGGTCACGTACGACGGCCAACTGTCCGATGACGCCGCCCTCGTCGTCGCGGTCGCACGTACGGCGGCCGGCCTCGGCGCGCGGATCCTCACCAGGGTCCGCGCCGAGCGGCTGCACGCGGACGGCGCTGCAGCGACGGACACGCTCACCGGGGAACGCATCGATATCCGGGCGCGGACGGTCATCAACGCCACCGGGGTGTGGGCGGGGACCCTCGACGACGGCCTCACCCTGCGCCCGAGCCGCGGCACCCACATCGTCCTGGACGCCGCGGATCTCGGCGATCCGGCCGCGGCGCTGACCATCCCGCTGGAAGGTTCCATCAGCCGCTACGTGTTCGCCCTGCCACAGCGAGGCGGGCGTGTCATCGTCGGTCTCACCGATGTCGACGCGCCGGGTCCCATCCCCTCCGTCGCCGAGCCCACCGAGGCCGAGATCGGCTTCCTCCTGGAGACACTGAACCGCCTGCTCGCGGAGCCGGTGGCGCGGGACCGCGTCCGCGGAGCCTTCGCCGGCCTCCGCCCGCTCGTCGACACCGGAGCGGCCGAGACCGCGGACGTCTCCCGTCGGCATCTCGTGCGCGCCTCCGCCTCGGGGGTGATCTCCGTGCTCGGCGGCAAGCTGACGACCTACCGGCGGATGGCCGAGGACGCCGTGGACCTGGCGGTGCGGCAGTACGGCCTCCGCGCCGGCCCCAGTGGAACCGCGACCCTGCGCCTGATCGACGATCCCGCACCGGGCGATGTCGTCGAGGGCGGCGCACTCTCCCGCGCCGCCGTCGAGCACGCTGTGCGTTCGCAAGGCGCGATGACCGCAGCCGATGTGCTCGACCGCCGCACGCGGATCGGGCTCGTCTCCGACGACCGCGCCCGAGCCCTTCCGGCGGTGGAGCGGATCGTCGCCGAGACACTCGCCGACCTGCCCTGACGAGCAGCGGACGCCGGGGGACCCTCCGTCAGTGACGCTCGTGGAGCGGGAGCTCGATCGCGCCGGTCTCACCGGCGTGGCGGGCCTTCGGGATACGGGTGCCCAGCACCTGCGCCACGACGTCCTGGGCGATCTTCGAGGCGGTGAGACCGGCGTCGGCGAGGATCTGATCGCGCGACGCGTGGTCGATGAACTCGTCGGGAAGGCCCAGCTCGTCCACCGCCGTGTCGATCCCCGCCTCGCGGAGCACCTGCCGCACGCGGGTGCCGATGCCACCCACGCGGATGCCATCCTCGAGCGTGATCACCAGGCGATGCCGCGCCGCCAGCTCGACCACCGAGGGCTGCACCGGGATCGCCCACCGCGGGTCGATCACGGTGGCGCCGATGCCCTGGGCGCGCAGCCGCTCCGCCACGTCGACGGCCAGGGAGGCGAAGGGGCCGATGGCGACGATGAGGACGTCTTCGCCCTCGCCGCGCGCCAGCACGTCCACGCCGTCCGAGAGGCGCTCGAGCGCCGGCAGATCGGCCGAGACATCGCCCTTCGGGAAGCGGATGACGGTCGGAGCGTCCTCGACGGCGACCGCTTCGTCCAGCGCCTCGGTCAGACGCGCACCGTCACGGGGCGCCGCGATGCGGATGTGCGGGACGATCTGCAGCATGGCCAGATCCCACATGCCGTGGTGGCTCGGGCCGTCGGGACCCGTGACGCCGGCCCGATCGAGCACGAAGGTCACGCCCGCGCGGTGCAGCGCGACGTCCATGAGCACCTGGTCGAACGCCCGTCCCATGAACGTGGCGTACACGGCGACGACCGGGTGCAGGCCGCCGTACGCGAGTCCGGCGGCCGAGGCCACCGCGTGCTGCTCGGCGATGCCGACGTCGTAGACACGGTCGGGGAAGCGCTCCGCGAAGGGGGCGAGGCCGGTGGGCCGGAGCATCGCCGCGGTGATGGCGATCACGTCCGAGCGGCGCTCGCCGACCTTCACGAGGGCGTCGGAGAAGACGTCGGTCCACCCGCGGCCGCCCGAGGACAGCGTCTCCCCCGTCGTCGGGTCGATCTTGCCGACCGCGTGGAACTGGTCGGCCTCATCGTCGCGGGCCGGCTGATACCCGCGGCCCTTCTCGGTGATCGCGTGCACGATGACGGGTGCGCCGTAGGACTTCGCCAGCTCCAGGGTCTCCAGCAGCGCCGGAAGATCGTGGCCGTCGACGGGACCGAGGTACTTGATGTCGAGGTTGGAGTACAGGGCCTCGTTGTTGGTGAACCGCGAGAGGAATCCGTGGGTGCCGCCGCGCACTCCGCGGAACACCGCTCGACCCACCGGCCCGAACGCGCGGAAGAGGCGATCGGACTTGTGGTGGAGGTCCTTGTACGCCGCCGCAGTGCGGACCCGGTTCAGGAAGCGGGACATGCCGCCGATGGTCGGCGCGTAGGAGCGGCCGTTGTCGTTGACGACGATCACGAGGTTGCGGTCGTTGTCGTCGGAGATGTTGTTCAGCGCCTCCCACGTCATGCCGCCGGTCAGCGCGCCGTCGCCGACGACCGCGACGACGTGTCGGTCCGCGCGGCCGGTCGCGGTGAGTGCTCGGGATACGCCGTCGGCCCAGCTCAGCGAGCTGGAGGCGTGAGAGGACTCGACGACGTCGTGCGGGCTCTCCGCACGCTGCGGGTAGCCCGCGAGCCCCTCCCGGACGCGCAGCTTCGAGAAGTCCTGGCGGCCGGTGAGTATCTTGTGGACATAGGACTGGTGGCCGGTGTCGAAGATGAAGGGGTCGTCCGGCGAGGAGAACACACGGTGCAGGGCGATCGTGAGCTCCACGACACCGAGGTTGGGACCGAGGTGCCCACCCGTCTGCGAGACGTTCTCGACGAGGAAAGCCCGGATCTCCGCAGCGAGTTCTTCCAGTTGCTCCGGCGAGAGCCGATCAAGATCGCGCGGTCCAGAGATGCTCGGAAGAATGGGCATCTGCGCCTCCTCACAGGCCTCGGCAGAGCGTCCGAACGGGTGCGGACGTCTTCCCGATCCTACCGCTCGGAGCCGGGAATCCCCCGAGGGCGGGAGACCCTTGACACGCCGAAGGGGCCCGTGTCCGTGGACACGAGCCCCTTCGTCGTCGCGGCTCAGACGAGCGAGCGCAGCACGTACTGCAGGATGCCGCCGTTGCGGTAGTAGTCCGCCTCACCGGGGGTGTCGATGCGGACGACCGCGTCGAACTCGACGGTCTGCTTGCCCTCGGGCGAGTGCTCGCTCGGGGTGGCGGTGACCTTGACCGTCTTCGGGGTGACGCCGTTGTTGAGCTCCTCGAGTCCCGTGATCGAGACGATCTCGGTGCCGTCGAGACCCAGCGACTCCCAGCTCTCGCCGGCGGGGAACTGCAGCGGGACGACGCCCATGCCGATGAGGTTGGAGCGGTGGATGCGCTCGAAGCTCTCCGTGATCACGGCCTTGACGCCCAGGAGGCTCGTGCCCTTGGCCGCCCAGTCGCGGGACGAGCCGGAGCCGTACTCCTTGCCGCCGAAGACGACGAGCGGGGTGCCCTGCTCGGCGTAGTTCATGCACGCGTCGTAGATGTACGACTGCGGGCCGCCCGGCTGCGTGAAGTCGCGGGTGTAGCCGCCCTCGACGACCTGTCCGTCGTTCACGGCCGAGACCATGAGGTTCTTCAGGCGGATGTTCGCGAAGGTACCGCGGATCATGACCTCGTGGTTCCCGCGGCGCGAGCCGAAGGAGTTGAAGTCCTTGCGGTCGACGCCGTGCTCCGTGAGGTACTGGGCCGCGGGGGTACCCGGCTTGATGTTGCCGGCCGGCGAGATGTGGTCGGTGGTGACCGAGTCGCCGAGCGTCGCCATGACGCGCGCACCTTCGATGTCCTTCACCGGGGTGAGCTCCATCGTCATGCCGTCGAAGTACGGGGCCTTGCGCACGTACGTCGAGTTCTCGTCCCACTGGAACGTGTCGTCGTCCGGCGTGGGCAGGTTGCGCCAGCGCTCGTCACCGTCGAACACGGTGGCGTACTGCTTGATGAACTGGTCGCGCGAGATCGACGAGTCGACGATCTCCTGGACCTCGTCCGGCGAGGGCCAGATGTCCTTGAGGAACACGTCGTTGCCGTCCGCGTCCTTGCCGAGCGCGTCGGTCTCGAAGTCGAAGTGCATCGAGCCCGCGAGGGCGTACGCGATGACCAGCGGCGGGCTCGCCAGGTAGTTCATCTTCACGTCCGGGCTGATGCGGCCCTCGAAATTGCGGTTGCCCGAGAGGACGGCCGTGACCGCGAGGTCGTGCGAGTTGATCGCCTCGGAGACCTCTTCGATGAGCGGCCCGGAGTTTCCGATGCAGATGGTGCAGCCGTAGCCGACCGTGTAGAAGCCGAGGCCCTCGAGGTCCTTGTCCAGACCCGACTTCTCGTAGTAGTCGGTGACGACCTTCGAGCCGGGGCCGAGCGTGGTCTTCACCCACGGCTTCTGCTTGAGGCCCTTCTCCCGCGCCTTGCGGGCGAGGAGGCCGGCGGCGATCATCACCGACGGGTTGGACGTGTTGGTGCACGACGTGATGGCCGCCAGGGTGACGGCGCCGTTGTCGAGGATGTACTTCTCGCCCTCGGGAGTCGTGACCGGGACCGGGTTCGACACGTTGGCCGGCGCACCGCTGCTGATGTGCACGGGACGCGTGGTCGGCTCCTCCTCGCCGGGGACCTGACCGGGGTCGGACGCCGGGAAGGAGTGCTTGGACTCGAGGTCGACGATGTCGTCGCTGGTCGACGCCGTGGCGTAGTTCAGGATGTCCTGCTCGAACTGCGTCTTCGCCTCGGAGAGGAGGATGCGGTCCTGCGGGCGCTTCGGGCCGGCGATGGACGGGACGACCGTGCCGAGGTCGAGCTCCATGTACTCGCTGAAGACCGGCTCGTGGGAGGCGTCGTGCCAGAGCTTCTGCTCCTTGGCGTAGGCCTCGACGAGCGCGACGGCCTCCTCGCTGCGGCCGGTGAGGCGCAGGTAGTCGAGGGTGACGTCGTCGATCGGGAAGATCGCGGCGGTCGAGCCGAACTCGGGCGACATGTTGCCGATCGTCGCGCGATTGGCCAGCGGCACCGAGGCGACGCCCTCGCCGTAGAACTCGACGAACTTGCCGACGACGCCGTGCTTGCGCAGCATGTCGGTGATGGTCAGCACCACGTCGGTCGCGGTCACGCCGGCGGGGATCTCACCCGAGAGCTTGAAGCCGACGACGCGCGGGATGAGCATCGACACGGGCTGGCCGAGCATCGCGGCCTCGGCCTCGATGCCGCCGACGCCCCAGCCGAGCACGCCCAGTCCGTTGACCATCGTCGTGTGCGAGTCGGTGCCGACACAGGTGTCGGGGTAGGCCTGGAGGACGCCGCCGTTGGTGCGGTCGTAGATGACCTTCGCCAGGTGCTCGATGTTCACCTGGTGGACGATGCCGGTGCCGGGGGGCACGACCTTGAAGTCCTGGAACGCGGTCTGGCCCCAGCGGAGGAACTGGTACCGCTCGCCGTTGCGCTCGTACTCGATCTCGACGTTGCGCTCGAGGGCGTTCTCGGTGCCGAAGAGGTCGGCGATGACGGAGTGGTCTATGACCATCTCGGCCGGCGAGAGCGGGTTGATCTTGTTCGGGTCGCCGCCGAGCGCCGTGACGGCCTCACGCATCGTGGCGAGGTCGACGATGCAGGGCACGCCGGTGAAGTCCTGCATGACCACGCGCGCCGGCGTGAACTGGATCTCCGTGTTGGGCTCCGCGTTGGCGTCCCACGACCCGAGCGCCTCGATCTGCGCCTTCGTGACGTTCGCGCCGTCCTCGGTGCGAAGCAGGTTCTCCAGGAGGACCTTGAGGCTGAAGGGGAGCTTGTCGAAACCGGGCACCGTGTCGATGCGGAAGATCTCGTAGTCGGTGCTGCCGACCGTCAGGGTGCTCTTGGCACCGAAGCTGTTCACCGTGGACACGAATCCGTCTCCTTCTATTCGGATGGGAGCGACAGGCGCCTCCATCTTGCTCGCCGGTGCGGCCGCGCGGCTAGCAAGGGGGACCTAACCAGTCTGCTCCGCGCTGGTCACCGGCGAAAGCCCGTGATTTATCTTGATGTCGAGATAAATCTATCACGCCGCCGCGGGGTCGTCGTGCGACGACGCGCGGGGATAGAGCGCACGGACGACCAGCCAGGTCACCGCGATCAGGGGCGCGAACAACGGCAGTCCCATCACGAGCTTGAGGGTCCCGAGAGCGGTGACGTCGCCGGCCAGGTACAGCGGGAACTGCACGATCAGTCGGGCGAAGAACAGCGCGGCCCAGGCGATGCCCAACCAGAAGAAGGCCCGCCGCTTGCGACGGTCCGCACGCCAGGCGGTTCCCTCCCCCATGAGGAAGCCGACCGCGAGACCGATGACGGACCAGCCGATGAGCGCCGAGACGAGGATCGCCGACCCGTAGACCGCGTTCGTGATGAGGCCGGGGACGAAGTTGTCCTCGCCGCGGCCCGTCCACAGGGCCAGACCGGCGGCGGCCACGGCCGCGATCAGTCCGCCGAGGGCGGCCGACGGCGGAGTCTTCTGCACCAGCCGGACGACGGTGAACACGGCGGCCAGACCGACGGACACTCCGAGGGGCAGCAGCAAGGGCTCAGGCCGAAGGGTGAACAGGATCACGAACGCGAGGCTCGGGAGCACCGACTCGAGGATCCCGCGCCAGCCGCCCATGGCCGACCAGACGACCTTGTGCGTGCTCGCGCTCTCGGACGGGTCGAGCCCGGCCTTGCGCGCGGCGCCGCCGAGTGCTGCTCCGAGGATCTCCGACGCGCTCTGCGTGCGCGGCTCCTCGGCGTCCGGCGTGGTCACGCGGAGCCCGGCGTCGCCGGCATCTTCAGCGGGATGAGGTCGCGCGGCGGCATGGGCGCTCCCCCGCGGACGACGACGATCGAGCGGAAGAGGTCCTCGACCTTCGCCGCCGCCTCCGGGTCGGACGCCGCCGCGCCGCCGATCACACCACGCAGGAACCAGCGGGGCCCGTCGATGCCGATGAAGCGCGCGAGGCGCAGGCCGGAGCCTTCACTGGCGGTCGCGGGCACCTCCGCGAGCAGCTCCTTGCCGAGCGGCCCCTCCCGCTCCTCGACGCGACCGCCCTGCGCCTTGACCTGGTCGCGCAGCTGGACGCGCGTCTCGTCCCACAGACCGCCGCTGCGCGGAGCCGCGAACGGCTGCACCTGGAGCGACGACTCGGCGTAGTCGAGCCCGACCGCCACGATGCGCTTGCTCTGCTCCTCCACCTCGAGCCGCAGGTTCAGCCCCTCGCGCGGCAGAATCTTGATCCCGCCGAGGTCGATGTACGGGCGGACGGGGTTCGCCTCGGAGTCGTCGAACGGGCCCTCGGTGGCGCGGTTCTCCGGCGCCGACTTGGAAGGAGTCTCGTTGCTGTCGGTCATTTCGCCTGTCCTGCTTCGTTCTCGGGGGTCTGTGCCTGGTAGCCGGTCGAGCCGAATCCGCCGGCGCCGCGAACGCTGTCCGGCAGCTCGTCGACCGGGAGGAACCGGGCACGGGCGACGGGCATCACGATGAGCTGTGCGATGCGATCGCCGACGGCGACATCGTACGCGCTGTGGATGTCCGTGTTGATCAGACTGACCTTGATCTCGCCCCGGTAGCCGGCGTCGACGGTGCCGGGAGAGTTCACGATCGAGATGCCGTGCTTCGCCGCGAGACCGCTGCGGGGCACCACGAAGGCCGCATAGCCGTCCGGCAGCGCGATGCGCACGCCCGTGGGGACGAGAGCGCGCTCCCCCGGCTCCAGCCGCACGGCCTCGGCGGCGACGAGATCGGCTCCGGCGTCACCCGGATGCGCATAGCCGGGGACCGCTGCGGCGATAATGGGGACATCAACGGAATCGGTCACCCCATGAGGCTAATGCAGAACCCCGCAACGGACGCACGTCCCCGCTACCACGAACGCCTGGCCCCCAGCCTGTGGCTGCTGGTCACGATCGCCCTGGCGGGACCGATGGTGTCCCTGATCTTCGTGCCGGTCGGCTCGACCTTCGCGCTGCTGCTCGGCGGAGCGGTGTCCGCGCTGCTCGTGGTGGCGGCCATCGCCCTGGCTCCGGTCGTCTCGGTGCAGGACGGCGTGCTCCGCGCCGGACCCGCCCACATCGACGCGCGCCACCTCGGCGAGCCGGTGGCGCTGACCGGCGACGAGGCACGGGCCGCACGAGGACCGGAGCTCCCGGCTCGCGGGTGGCACCTCATCCGCGGCGGCATCGACGGTGTCGTCGTGGTGCCGAACATCGACGAGGCAGACCCCGTCATCGCGTGGACGATCTCGACCAGGACGCCCGATCGGCTCGCCGCGGCCATCCGCGCGGCGCGGGGCTGACCGCCCCCGGAGAAACGACAGCGCGCCCCTGACCGGATGGTCGGGGGCGCGTGAGGCGTCGCGCAGAGGGCTGCTCAGGCAGCGCACTCCTTGCAGATGGGGCCATCGGGTCCCTCGTGGTCGAGCTGCGAGCGGTGCTTCACGAGGAAGCAGCTCATGCAGGTGAACTCGTCCTGCTGCGCGGGCAGCACGACGACATCCAGCTCGAGATCGGAGAGGTCCGCGCCCGGGAGATCGAAGTTCGACGGGTTGTCGGAGTCCTCGTCTCCGGTCGTGCCGGACAGCTTGTCCGGCACACGCTCCTTGAGGGCTTCGATCGACTCGGAGTCGTCTTCACTCTTTCGGGGAGCGTCGTAATCGGTTGCCATGCGGTGAATCTCCACTTTCATGGTGCGAGTGGGCGGGTGCGCCGTCGGGTAATCGGCGGCCATAGTTTGCATGACCGGCGGGCGTTTCGCAAATGCCCTCCCATGCGACAGGGCAAACTCACGGCACGCCCGCCGTATTCCCTCTCCCGACGCGTCTCCCGTGACACCATGAACGCACACCCATCAGAGGGGCATTCGCATGGAAAACGTCACTATCGTCGGCACAGAAGCAGGAGTGCTCGTCCTCGCGACCGAGGCGGGCGAGCGGTTCGCGCTGCCCATCGACGCCGTGCTGCAGCGGGAGATCCGCCGCGCGACCCGCCAGGCCGAGCCGGCGGCGCAGAAGCTCGCCGCGAGTCCGCGGGACATCCAGGCCCAGATCCGCGCCGGTCTCACCGCCGCAGAGGTCGCGGAGCTCCTCGGGATCAGCGTCGACGACGTCGCACGCTTCGAGGGTCCTGTCCTCGCCGAGCGGGAGCACATCATCGGCCAGGCGCTCGCCGTCCCCGTCCTCATCGGCAGCGAGGTCGAGCCCGACGCGCAGCCGACGTTCGGCGCCGCGGTGCGCGCCAAGCTGGCCGAGGTGGGCGCGTCGTCCGAGCGCTGGGCGAGTTGGAAGGAGGAGTCCGGCTGGATCATCAAGCTGGAGTTCTCCACCAACGACGTCGAGCACGACGCGCGTTGGAGCTTCGACCCTCGGCGGAGCGCCCTCTCGCCGCTGAACGCCGACGCCACGCAGCTCTCGCGACAGGGGTCCCTGCCGGAGGGCCTGATCCCGCGTCTGCGAGCCGTGGAGGCCGACCGCGCCGCCTCGCCCTACAAAGACGACAGCCGCTTCGACTCCGGCGCCTTCGGACCGCGCCTCGTCCCGGCTCCCGCGGCCGAGGCAGAGGAGCCGGCGCAGCCCGAGCGCTCGGCGCCGGCGGTCCAGGACGCCGCGATCAACCGCGCCCCCGACGCCGCCTCGACGAGCCCCGAGACCGCCGATCTCCTCGAGGCCCTGCGCCGTCGCCGCGGCCAGCGCGAGGCGGCGCCGATCGAGCACGAGATCGAGGACGTTCAGGACGACACCGATCCGATCGCCCTCTTCGCCGCATTGGAGGAGCCGGACGACGAGCCCGCGGCCCCGGAGCCCACGCCTCGTCAGCCGTCCTCGAACGACGCCGGCGACAGCGGCGGCCGTCGGCGGCGCCGCAACGCCATGCCGTCGTGGGACGAGATCGTCTTCGGAGCACGCACCGACGAATGACCGCGGTCGCTCGCGTCAGGAGGCGAAGGCGCCAAGCCGCAGGAACGGCACCCTGGTCTCCTCCGGGGTGAGTGCGCCGTGCTGCCCGATCATGCCGCGGTTGCGCTGGTCCTCGGCCGTGCCGTCGTAGAGAGCGCGCACACCCGTGGCGGCGATCAGCACGTCACCGATCCGGGACCGGGCGTCGTCGCTGACGACGGGGCCGAAGAGACCGGCCCGCAGCGCCTCCTCCCGGGTGGCGACCTCGGCCACCCCCTCCAGATCGCGGCGCAGACGCGTGGCCAGCACCGCGGTGTCGGAGTCCGGCTCCCGATACAGGTGCAGCATGCGAGGCTCGCCCCCGACGTGCCGGATGCCGACGAGATGCTCCTCCTCGAGCACGACCTGCCGATGGGACGGTACGTCGACCATGCCGTGATCCGAGGTCACCACCACGCCCACGCGCGGCGGGACGCGGACCGAGAGCGCGCCGTCGATCCGCTCCAGCGCGGTGACCCATTCCGCGGAGTCCACCCCGTGCTTGTGCCCCGCCTTGTCGACCTCGGGCAGGTAGCAGTAGACGAGGGAGCCCGGATTCTCCGCGGCCAGGGCGTAGGAGGCCTCGACCCGTTCCTCCGGCGTCGCCGCGGGGACGAATGTCGCGCCGCGGAGGGCCGCACGTGTGAAGCCGCTGTGCGCGTACGCCGCCAGCCCCACGGCGAAGACCGGCCGGCCCGTCGCCGCCATGCGCTCGAACACCGTGGGGGCGGCCTGCCAGGTGAGCGGGTCCAGACCGTCCGTCTCCCACCCGCTGAGCTGATTCACGAGGACATCCCGCTCCGGGTCTCGGACGCGATAGCCGACGAGACCGTGCTCCCCCGGCCAGACCCCGGTGGTGAGACTCGTGAGGGCGGCCGCCGTCGTCGTCGGGAAGACCGTCTGCGCGACGTCCTTCTTCGTCATCGTCGCGGTGAGCGAGCGGGCGTGACCGGCGTGCCCGCGGAGGCTGATCGCCCCGAGGCCGTCGATCACCACGAGCACGGCCGAATCGACGCGCGGCAGCGTGGCGGATTCGCCGCGGAGAGCGGCGCACAGGTCGTCCGCCACCCCGACGACGCTCCGGGCGCCCGGCGGCGCGGACGGTAGCATGAAGGACATCCGAGCCAGTCTGACACAGGCTCCCGTACGCCTTCAGGAAGTCCATGCCGAAAACCCCGTCGCCCGAGCCTGTCGAGGAACGCATCCAGGACATCGATCTCTCTCACGAGATGCAGGGCTCCTTCCTGGAGTACGCGTACTCCGTCATCTATTCGCGGGCACTCCCGGACGCCAGAGACGGCCTCAAGCCCGTGCAGCGCCGCATCCTGTTCCAGATGGCCGAGATGGGTCTGCGCCCGGACCGCGGCCATGTGAAGAGCGCCCGCGTCGTCGGCGAGGTCATGGGAAAGCTGCACCCCCATGGCGACTCGGCGATCTATGACGCGCTCGTCCGCCTCGCGCAGGAGTGGGCCCTCCGGGTGCCGCTCGTCGACGGTCACGGCAACTTCGGATCCCTGGACGACGGCCCCGCCGCCGCGCGGTACACCGAGGCGCGTCTCGCCGCCCCCGCGCTCTCGCTCACCGAGAACCTCGACGAGGACGTCGTCGACTTCATCCCGAACTACGACGGCCAGTTCCAGCAGCCGGCCGTGCTGCCCGCGGCGTTCCCCAACCTGCTCGTCAACGGTGCCAGCGGCATCGCGGTGGGCATGGCGACCAACATGGCGCCGCACAACCTCATCGAGGTCGTCGCCGCGGCGACCCACCTGCTCGAGAACCCGGACGCCACCACCGAGGATCTCATGGAGTACGTCCCCGGCCCCGACTTCCCGTCGGGCGGGATCCTCATGGGGCTCGACGGCGTCAAGGACGCCTACACGACCGGGCGCGGTGCCCTCAAGGTCCGCGGGCGGACGTCGATCGAGCCGCTGGGCCCCCGGCGCACGGGCATCATCGTGTCGGAGCTGCCCTACATGGTCGGTCCGGAGCGTCTCATCGAGAAGATCCGCGACGCGGTGCAGGCGAAGAAGCTGCAGGGCATCAGCGACGTCACCGATCTCACCGACCGCAACCACGGCCTCCGCGTCGCCATCGGGATCAAGACCGGTTTCGATCCGAACGCCGTGCTGGAGCAGCTCTTCCGGCTCACCCCGCTGGAGGACTCCTTCAGCATCAACAACGTCGCCCTCGTCGACGGCCAGCCCCGCACCCTCGGGCTCAAGGAGATGCTCAGCGTCTACGTCGGCCACCGCATCGAGGTCATCACCCGCCGCAGCCGGTACCGTCTCGCCCGCCGGGAGGAGCGCCTGCACCTGGTGGAGGGTCTGCTCATCGCGATCCTCGACATCGACGAGGTCATCCAGGTCATCCGGTCGTCGGACGACACCGAGCAGGCCCGCACCCGGCTCCGGTCCGTGTTCGACCTCAGCGAGCCGCAGGCCGAGTACATCCTCGAGCTGCGGCTGCGACGTCTGACCAAGTTCTCGCGCATCGAGCTCGAGGCGGAACGCGACGCCCTCCTCGCGGAGATCGCGTCGCTGCGCGAGCTGCTCGCCAGCCCGGCCCTGCTGCGCGCGGCCGTCGCCCGGGAGCTGGACGCCGTGGCCGAGGCGTACGGGACGCCGCGGCGCACCCTGCTGATGAACGCGGCCCCGCCGAAGCCCCGTGCGACGAAGGGCGCCGTCGACCTGCAGATCGCCGACGCGCCGACCACCGTCGTCCTCTCGACGACGGGCCGCGCCGTGCGCGTGGACCTCGGCGAAGGACAGGAGTTGACGGCTCCGGCCCGGCGGAGCAAGCACGATGCCATCCTCGCGACGGTCGAGACGACGGTCCGCGGCGAGGTCGGGGCGCTCACCAGCACGGGACGCGTCGTCCGCTTCTCCCCCGTGGACCTGCCCTCGGTGCCGGGCACCTCGGTGCAGCTCGCCGCGGGGACTCCGCTGCGCGACTACCTGGGGATCACGACCAAGAGTGAGCGCATCCTCGGGTTCGTCCGTTTCGACAGCGAGACCCCCGTCGCGCTCGGCACCGCCCAGGGCATCGTGAAGCGCATCGTGCCGTCGACCCTGCCCGTGCGGCCCGACCTGGAGGTCATCGGCCTCAAGACCGGAGACTCCGTGGTCGGGGTGGCCGACGCGGCGGATGACGCCGACCTCGTGTTCCTGACGACGGATGCGCAGCTGCTGCGGTTCTCGGCCTCGACGGTCCGCCCCCAGGGCGCGCCGGCCGGCGGCATGGCGGGCATCAAGCTCGGCTCGGGCGCCTCCGTCCTCTTCTTCGGCGCCGTCCGCCCGGACACCGATGCCGTCGTCGCCACGGTGTCGGGCGCGGAGAGCATCCTGCCCGGCACTGATCCCGGCCGCGCGAAGGTCTCGGCCTTCACGGAGTACCCGTCGAAGGGCCGCGCGACCGGCGGCGTCCGCGCCCACGCCTTCCTGAAGGGCGAGGACCGCCTCACCGTCGCCTGGGTCGGCCCGAACCCGGCTCTGGCCGTCGACCCCACCGGCGCGGTGCGCAAGCTGCCGGACGTGGGGGCACGACGCGACGCCTCCGGTCAGCCGATCGACGGCGTCATCGGCAGCATCGGCCGCACGCTCGTCTGATCCGTTCCACGAAGAAGGGGCCCCGGCCGCGCCGGGTCCCCTTCTTCGTGACGTCTGCTCTCAGGCGTCGATGGACTCGCGGGAGAGCTGGTCGGCGGAATCGATGATGAACTCCCGCCGCGGGGCGACCTCGTTGCCCATGAGCAGTTCGAAGACGCGGCCCGCCGCCTCGGCGTCCTCCATCCGGACGCGGCGGAGCAGCCGACCGGAGCGGTCCATCGTCGTGTTCGCCAGCTGCTCGGCGTCCATCTCGCCGAGACCCTTGTAGCGCTGGATCGGCTCGTGCCAGCGCTTGCCGGCCTTGCGGAGCTTCGCGAGCAGCGCGTGCAGCTCCTGCTCGCTGTAGGTGTAGATCGTCTCGTTCGGCTTGGATCCCGGGTTGATGACGATGATCCGATGCAGCGGCGGCACGGCGGCGAACACCCGTCCGTGCTCGATGAGGGGCCGCATGTAGCGGAAGAACAACGTGAGCAGGAGGGTGCGGATGTGCGCGCCGTCGACGTCGGCGTCGCTCATGAGGATGATCTTCCCGTAGCGCGCGGCGTCGATGTCGAAGGTCCTCCCGGAGCCGGCCCCGATCACCTGGATGATCGACGCGCACTCGGCGTTGGACAGCATGTCGCCGACCGACGCCTTCTGCACGTTGAGGATCTTCCCGCGGATCGGCAGCAGCGCCTGGAACTCGCTGTTGCGCGCGTTCTTCGCCGTGCCGAGGGCCGAGTCTCCCTCGACGATGAAGAGCTCGCTGCGCTCCACGTCGTTCGTCCGGCAGTCGACGAGCTTGGTCGGCAGGGTGGACGACTCGAGCGCGTTCTTCCGGCGCTGCGTCTCCTTGTGGGCGCGTGCCGACACGCGGGCCTTCATCTCGGAGACGATCTTGTCGAGTAGCTGCGTGGCCTGGCTCTTGTCGTCGCGCTTGGTGGAGGTGAAACGCTGCTGGAGGTCCTTCCGCATCACCTGGGCCACGATCTGGCGCACGGCGGGCGTGCCGAGCACCTCCTTCGTCTGACCCTCGAACTGCGGCTCCGGCACGTTGACCGTGAGGACCGCAGTGAGGCCTGCGAGGACGTCGTCCTTCTCGAGCTTGTCGTTGCCGACCTTGAGCCGGCGGGCGTTCTGCTCGACCTGGCTGCGGAGCACCTTCAACAGCTCCTGCTCGAAGCCCTGCTGATGCGTGCCGCCCTTCGGCGTGGAGATGATGTTCACGAAGGAGCGGATGCGGGTGTCGTAGCCGGTGCCCCAGCGCAGGGCGATGTCGACGGCGCAGACGCGCTCGACCTCGGTCGCCACCATGTGCCCGTCCGGCTGCAGGACCGGGACGGTCTCGGTGAACGTCCCCTCCCCCTGGATGCGCCAGGTGTCGGTCACCGGCGGGTCGACCGCGAGGTAGTCCACGAACTCGGAGATGCCGCCCTCGTAGAGGTACGACGTCTCCACGGGGCCGGTCGGCGCACCGTCCTCCCCCACCCCGGCGCTCGCGGCGCGCTCGTCGCGCACCACGATCTCGAGCCCGGGGACCAGGAAGGCCGTCTGACGCGCCCGCGTCTCGAGCTCGGCGAGCTGGAACGCGGCGTCCTTGGTGAAGATCTGGCGGTCGGCCCAGTACCGCACCCGGGTGCCGGTGACGCCGCGCGGCGCCTTGCCGACGACGCGCAGCTCGCTGTTCTCCTCGAACGGGGTGAACGGCGCATCGGGCCGCTTCTCCCCCGAGTCCTGGAAGATGCCGGGCTCACCGCGGTGGAAGGACATCGCGTAGGTCTTGCCGCCGCGGTCGACCTCGACGTCGAGGCGCTCGGAGAGGGCGTTCACGACCGAGGCCCCGACGCCGTGCAGACCGCCCGATGCCGCATAGGAGCCACCGCCGAACTTCCCTCCGGCGTGCAGCTTCGTGTAGACGACCTCGACGCCGGTCAGACCGGTTCGCGGCTCGACGTCGACGGGGATGCCGCGACCGCGGTCATGCACCTCGACGCTGCCGTCGTCGTGGAGGATGACGTCGATGCGCGAGCCGTTGCCGGCCACCGCCTCGTCGACGGAGTTGTCGATGATCTCCCAGAGGCAGTGCATGAGCCCGGGCGAACCGTTCGAGCCGATGTACATGCCGGGGCGCTTGCGGACCGCCTCGAGTCCTTCGAGCACCTGGAGATGATGGGCGGAGTACTCGGCATTCACAATCTCCGAGTCTATTCGCGGGAGGGAGCCGCCCCTCGCAGACACTCCCCGGGTCGCCGCGTTCGCGGGTGCGCGCGTACGCGCTGAGCGAAACACGCCGTCGACCGGGCATGCCCCCAGGTGCAGCGTGGTTGTATTGAGCACGACCAACAAGGACGCCGACACCCGAGGAGGCCCCGAGATGAATGCAACGACCGAACGTGAGACCTCCGCTGTCGAGTACCGCCTGACCGCGATGGACCGCTGCGACTCGTGTGGAGCGCAGGCCTACATCGCCGCCGAGGTCAACGGTTCCGAGCTGCTCTTCTGCGCCCACCACGGCCGCAAGTACGAAGAGAAGCTGCGCAGCGTGGCCACGAGCTGGCACGACGAGACCGCTCGTCTCATCGAGACGGTCTGATCAGCGCCTGAGCCGGCCGAACCGGTTCAGTCCACGACCCTCCGCCGAATCCGCGGACCGAGGCGGGTGAGGATCTCCTCGCCCACCGTATCGATCCGCTCGGCGAGGGTCGTTGCCGTCTCCTCCCCCTGTGCGCCGGGGCCGAAGATCGTCACCTCGTCGCCGACCGCCATCTCCGGCCAGCCTTCGACCGTCATCGTGGCGACATCTATGGTCGAGACCGCACGCGAGCCGACGGGGGTGCCCACCGTCATCCCGGCCAGCGTGGAGGGGACGCCGTCCAGACTCCCAACGGCGACGATCGCGCTCTCGCCCTCCACCCGCACGACCGGCGCGACGAGACGCGCCGCGGGACGGACCCCGTCGAGGTCCGGACCGTCCGCCGAGCGGATGCCGTAGCAGAACGCGCCGATCCGCGACACGGTCCCGCGCAGCTCGGGTCGCCACCAGGACGCGGCCGAGGCCGTGAGGTGCACGGACGCCGGCTGCGGCCCGGTCAGGCCGACCTGCCGGACGGCGTCGAGGAACACGGCCTGCGCCTCGTCGTCCTCGGCATCGCTCGCCTCGGCGATGTGGCTCCAGACGCCGACGAGGGCGAGTGCGCCGGAGCGCTCGGCCTCTCGGGCTTCGGCGACCGCGGCCGCCCAGTCCTCCGGGCGCACGCCGTTGCGGTGCAGTCCGGTGTCGATCTTGAGGTGGATCCGTGCGCGCACGCCGAGGACGTCCGCCCGCGCGGCGATGCGCCGGAGATACTCGACCGTGCCGACGCCGAGCTCGATGTCCTGCAGGAGCGCCTCGTCGATCTCCTCATCGGTCGAGGTCGCCCAGGCGAACACCGTCACCTGCCCGCCCGCGATGCGCCGGACCTCGACGCCTCCGCGCACGTCATAGCTGCCGAACGAGGTCACCCCGGCCTCGAGGGCCGTCTCGACCGCCCAGCGGAGCCCGTGTCCGTAGGCGTCGTCCTTGAGGACCAGCATCAGCGTGGAGTCGCCGAGGCGGTCACGGACCGCCGCGATGTTCGTGCGGAAGACGGCGCTGTCCAGACGCAGTTCGGGGCGCATCGGGCCTCTCATCATGCCTCCCACCCGCGCACGGCGTGCGCTCCCGGGACCGCGACGAGCTCGGCCGGGGTCATCCGAGTGAGCTCCGCCCAGCGCGCGATGGCGCCGGAGGCGGGTCCGGTCCCTCCGAAGTAGGTCACCGCGTCGCCCACCTCCGCGGGGGCGCCCTGGAGGTCGATGACGCAGACGTCCATCGCGACACGCCCGACGATGGGGTGCAGCGCGCCGTCGATCTCCACGTCCGCGTGGTTGCCCAGGGCCCGGACGACGCCCTGAGCGTAGCCGCCCGTCACGAGCGCGACCGTGGTGTCCGCCGCCGCCCGGAAGGTGTAGCCGTACGAGACGGCCTCTCCCGCCCGCAGGCGCTTGGTGGACATGACGCGGCCGACCAGGCGCATGACCGGAGGCGTCGTCGGGAGGCCCTCCGCGGACGGCAGCCCGTAGAGGAGAACGGGATCGAGGTCCGGCTCTCCGGTGGTCGTGGCGGTGATGCCTTCGAGACGGAGCGCCTCGACCTCTCCGGGAGAGTCCACGAGGACCTCCTCCGCTCCCGCCGCGGTCACCGCCTGGGCGACGGCGAGCAGACCATGACCCCACGCATCGCGCCGGAGGTCGGCCCGGCAACCCCCCGCCCGGATCGCCGCGGACGCGCCGGCAGCGAGGGCCGAACGCGAGATCATCGCCTGCGGAAGCGCACTCGAACTCGTGTCACACACGTGCTCCAGCCTAGCTTCCGCGCTCCCAGGAGCCTGGGGGCTCCCCGCGTAGACTGGGACGTCGATCCCTAGACCCGGAGCTTCATGTCTCGTCTTTCTCTCGCGCCCCGCATCCGCTACCTCCTCGGCCGTGCCCGCCGCATCGACGTCGGTTCCGTGTTCGAACGTGCCAAGGAGGCCTCGGCCCAGCATCACCGGCCCGTGCCCACGATCGTCGCCGACATGCTCTGGTCGGCGGCCCGTCACAACGTCGGCTTCCAGGACTACATCGACTACGACTTCGCGATGCTGAACCGCGCCGAGCGCGAGACGTACATGACGCATCCCGTGTCCAACCAGCTCTCGCAGAAGTACGACCACCCCGACTTCCGCTGGATCTTCCAGGACAAGATCGAGTTCAACCGCAAGTTCTCCGCGCACCTGCACCGCGAGTGGATGGTGGTCGAGGAGGGGAACGCCGACGAGGTCCGCGCCCTCACGGAGCGCCTCGGCACGATCGTCACGAAGGAGCCGGTCGGTCAGGCCGGCACCGGTGTGCACCGGTATCACGCGGCCGACATCACGGACTGGACCGAGTTCCACCGCGGCCTCCTCGATCGCGGCGAGCTGCTGATCGAAGAGGTCATCCGCCAGCACGACGACCTGGCGGCGGTGTGCCCCGGGACCGTGAACACCACGCGCATCACCGCGTTCTTCGACGGCGAGAAGGCGCACATCCTCGCGATGGCGCAGAAGTTCGGCCGCGGCGCCGTGAGTGACCAGATGACCTTCGGCGGCTTCTACACGATGCTCGACGAGAACGGGCACGCGGTGGGCGCCGGCTACGACTCGCACGGGCACGTCCACGAGACGCACCCGGACTCCGGGTTCCGCATCGCCGACTTCCAGCTGCCGTACATCGACGAGGTGCGCGCGTTCATCGATCAGGTCGCCCGCGTCGTGCCGCAGGTGCAGTACGTCGGCTGGGACGTCGTCGTGACCCCGGACGGCCCCGTGCTCGTCGAGGGCAACTGGGGCGCGGGCGTGTACGAGAACAAGCCCAGCGTCACCGGGATCCGGACCGGGCACAAGCCGCGCTACCGCGAGGTCATCGGCTTCTGACCCTGTCGAAGCGTCGACCCGGCCCCTTACGCGCAAACCGGCCCCTTGCGTTCGCACGCAAGGGGCCGGTTCGTTCGTAAAGGGGTGGGTCGACCTGCTCAGACCGCGCGGACGATGCCGAGCGGGGTGGACTCGAGGCCCTGGCCGAGCGGGTTGTCACCCAGGATCTTCACCAGCCGCAGCTCCCCCGCCTTGTCCAGCGTGGAGCCGAGGATGTTGCCGCCGAGATCGTTGATGTCGACCACGGCCACCTCGGCCTGGCCGCCGATCAGCGTCTTCAGGTGCGCCGCTACCCGGTCCGGGTCCTTCGGCCCGAGCACCACAGCCTCGTTGTACGGAGGGATGGTGTGCTTCGTCGGGCCGTCGATCGCGCGCGCCTTGTCCCCCGCGATGCGGTAGAAGTCTCCCTTGCGCCCGAAGGCCTTGGTGACCGCCGAGACGGCCGCCGCGAAGAGGATGCGCGGCGTACCGCACTCGCGCAGCGCCATCTCCATCGTCTCCGG
The DNA here is from genome assembly GCF_042799975.1 of Microbacterium sp. NPDC057658. NCBI lineage: Bacteria > Bacillati > Actinomycetota > Actinomycetes > Micrococcales > Microbacteriaceae > Microbacterium > Microbacterium sp. NPDC057658. The sequence continues at coordinate 2,364,183 of NZ_JBHVHT010000001.1, forward strand.
CATGCCGAGACCGATGCCGTACGGCGTGCGGGTGACGTACTTCGACAGGAACAGCGCGAGCTTGCGCGGCTCGATCTCGTCGAGGCGGTAGGACCGCCCCTGCGTGATCGCGACGATCTTCTCGGTCACGAAGAGGAGGTCGCCCGGCTGGACGGCATCCTTGGCGTACTCCGTGATGATGGCGTCGAGATCGTCGTCCGGCATCACGACACGGGTGCGCAGCGGAATCCGCGCGTAGCTCTTTCCGTCGACGCTCGTCTCGAGCGCCTTGCCCTCGTTCGCCTGCATCACTCGAGGTAGTCCCGCAGCGACTGCGAGCGGCTCGGGTGGCGCAGCTTGGCCATCGTCTTGGACTCGATCTGGCGGATGCGCTCACGCGTCACCCCGAACGTGTCACCGATCTGGTCGAGCGTCTTCGGCTGACCGTCGCCCAGGCCGAAGCGCATCCGGATCACGCCGGCCTCGCGCTCCGAGAGCGAGTCGAGGAGCTGCTCGAGCTGACGCTGCAGCATCGTGAAGCCCACGGCATCGGCGGGGACCACGGCCTCGGTGTCCTCGATGAGGTCACCGAACTCGCTGTCGCCGTCTTCGCCGAGCGGCGTGTGCAGGGAGATCGGCTCGCGACCGTACTTCTGCACCTCCACGACCTTCTCCGGAGTCATGTCGAGCTCGCGGCTCAGCTCTTCCGGAGTGGGTTCGCGACCGAGGTCCTGCAGCATCTGGCGCTGCACGCGGGCGAGCTTGTTGATGACCTCGACCATGTGCACCGGGATGCGGATCGTGCGGGCCTGGTCGGCCATGGCGCGGGTGATGGCCTGACGGATCCACCAGGTCGCGTAGGTCGAGAACTTGAAGCCCTTGGTGTAGTCGAACTTCTCGACCGCGCGGATGAGACCGAGGTTGCCCTCCTGGATCAGATCCAGGAACTGCATGCCGCGACCGGTGTAGCGCTTGGCGAGGGAGACGACGAGACGGAGGTTCGCGCCGAGGAGGTGGCTCTTCGCGCGCTGACCGTCACGGGCGACCCACTGCAGGTCGAGTCCGAGCTGGCTCGTCTTCTCGGCGGGAGACATCGCGGAGAGCTTCTCCTCCGCGAACAGACCCGCCTCGATGCGCATCGCGAGCTCGACCTCTTCGGCCGCGTTCAGCAGTGCGACCTTTCCGATCTGCTTCAGGTAGTCCTTGACCGGGTCGGCGGTCGCGCCGGTGATCTGGGTCGAGTAGACCGGGACCTCTTCGTCGTCCTTGGAGGAGATGACGATCGCACCGGTCGGCAGCGGCTCGGTGAAGGCCGGCTTCGCGTCATCCTCCTCCTCGTCGCCCGCGGCGTCTTCGGAGCCCTCGGCCGTAGCGGCGTCGTCTTCCTCGACGACGTCGTCCGACTTCTTCTTCTTCGCGGGGGCGCGCTTGGCCGCGGCGCGCTTGGGCGCGGGAGCCGCTTCGGTCGCTTCGACGTCCTCGACCTCGGGATCCGCGGTGATCTGATCGGCCTTCTTCGTCCGCGTGTTCTTCGTCGTGGCAGGAGTCACGTTTCGCCTTTCACGGGGCCGCTGGGAGACCCCGGGACATTTCGGACACTAGTAAGACCCTTGTCAAGTCCAGCGCTCGAAAACACTGATTGACAACGGGTCGGACTCCTAGTATCGCACACGTATGGCGATGAGGACGCATTCGCGCCCGATCCGCACGGACGGATTCAGCCGCGGCCCGGCTTGTCGTCGTCGCCCGACGGACGGGTGGCGAGGTAGCGCTCGAGCTCGGCCGCGAGCTCATCGGCGCTGGGCAGGTCGCGTTCGCTGAATCCGCCTTCGTCGTACGAGTCGTCCTCGGGGTCACGGCCGGCCATGTAGGCGTCGTAGCGACGTTCCAGGTTGTGCACCATCTGCTGCAGCTCGTCGTTCGCCGCGACCTGCTCGTCGACCCGGGCGATGTAGTCCGCACGCCGCTCCTGTACGGCGTCCAGCATGAGCACGAGGCCGGTCGACGCCATGAGCTTCTCCGCCGCCGCGCTGACCGCCTCCGGGTTCTCGGTCTCGGCGAGGTAGTGCGGCACGAGGAGGACGAAGCCGACGACGCGTTCCCCGCGCTCCGCGAACCGGTACTCGAGCAGGTGACCGGCAGTGGCGGGCACCTGCGTGCGCGGACGCCACACGGAGTGCGACACGACGAGGTCGCGCCGGTTCCCGCTCACCGTCGTCCCGATGGGACGCGTGTGCGGCACGGGCATGGCGATGGAGTGCACCCAGTGCAGTCCCGACGCCTCGAACTCCGCTGCGAGGTCCAGCACCGTCTCCGCGAAGGCGTTCCAGGCGAAGTCGGGCTCGTAGCCCGTGAGGAGGAGGAACGGGCGACCGAGCGCGTCCGTGGCGAGGGAGAGCTCGAGTCGGGGCGGGCGGAACTCGGCGAGGTGGTCCTGGTCGAACGAGATCACGGGGCGACGCGCGCGGTAGTCGAGGAGCACGTCGTTGTCGAAGATCGCGAGCGGCTGCGGCGACGTCGTCTCCCTCAGGTGATCGATGAGCCCCGACACAGCACTGCCCGCGTCGGTGAATCCGGTGAGCAGCATCACGAGAGGCAGGCCGTGGGGCACCGTGGGAGCGTTCGCGACGCGTTCGTGGATCTCTCCGGAGAAGGGCATGTCTCCATGCTACGAGCCGCACCCCGACCCGGGCTCTGACCTGTCTCGCTGAGAGCGAACACACCCCACCAGGCGGGCCGACGACCCCGGGGCGGAGATCCTAGGATGGAGACCATGACGCTTCCCGTGCTCTCGCACACCACCGATCAGTTCCCCGGAAGCGCTGCCGATGCCGCAGTGCTCGTCGTCCCCGATCTCTCCGAGTCGGCCGAGTCCCTGGCGGCTCACCCCGGTCTCGCCGACGTCCTCGCGGGCATCGGCTTCACCGGCGCCGCCGGAACGTTCGCGCGGGTCTACGCCCCCGAGGTGACGACGCTCCCCTTCGCGGTCGTCGGCGTCGGCTCCACCATCGACGACGCGTCCGTGCGCAGCGCCGCCGGCACGGCTCTCCGCTCCCTCACCGGCTTCGACACCGTCTCGCTCGGCCTCGCCTCCGGACTCGAGGCGTACGCGGCCGCGGCGACGGAGGGCGCCGTCCTCGGCGGCTACCGCTTCGACGACTATCGCGCCGAGAACGGCAGGAAGAAGCGGGCGACGGCGGTCGTCGTCCACGCCCCGCTCGACGACGCGACGATCGCCCGTGCCCACGCGACGGGCGAGGCCGTCGCCCTCATCAAGGACCTCGTGAACGTGCCCGCCGAGTGGCAGAGCCCTGCGCAGCTCGCGCAGAACGCCGCCGACAGCGTCGCCGACCTCGACGTCACCGTGCAGATCCTCGACGAGACCGCTCTCGCAGAACAGGGCTTCGGCGGCATCCTCGGCGTCGGCCAGGGCTCCGACCGGCCGCCGCGTCTCGTCCGCCTCGACTACGCGCCGGCGGACGCGCAGCGCCACATCGCCCTCGTCGGCAAGGGCATCACCTTCGACACCGGCGGCCTGTCGCTGAAGCCCGCGGCCTCGATGGTCGGCATGAAGTTCGACATGGCCGGTGCCGCGACCTCCCTCGCCGCCCTCCGCGCCATCGCCGCCCTCCGCCTCCCCGTGCATGTGACGGCGTGGCTCTGCATCACCGACAACATGCCGTCCGGCCGCGCCCTCCGCCCCGGCGACGTCATCCGCATCCTCGACGGCACCACCGTCGAGGTGCTGAACACCGACGCGGAAGGGCGCCTCGTCCTCGCCGACGGTCTGGTCGCCGCGAGCCGCGAGAACCCCGACGTCATCATCGACGTCGCGACCCTGACCGGCGCGATCGTCGCGGCCCTCGGCCACCGTCACACCGGCGTCTTCGGCGACGACGAGACGGTCGCGGAGTTCCTCGCCGCCGCCGCGCGCACGGGGGAGCCGGCGTGGCACATGCCTCTGCCCGCCTACATGGAGGAGACGCTCGACTCCCCCATCGCCGACATGATCAACGCCAACATGGGAGATCGGATGGGCGGCGCGTCCTTCGCCGGCCTCTTCCTGCGGCGCTTCGTCGGCCGTACCTCGGACGCGGACGACGCGCCGCGCATCCCCTGGGTGCACCTCGACATCGCGGGCTCCGGTGAACACGCCGGCGCCCCCTACGGCTTCACCGAGAAGGGCCCCACGGGGGCGATGGTCCGATCGATCATCGCCTTCGCCGAAGCAGCATCCCACCCGGAGGCATGACACCCATGACAACCCACACCTTCGACATCGTCGTCCTGGGCGGCGGCAGCGGCGGGTACGCCGCGGCACTGCGAGCGAGCGAGCTCGGCAAGTCCGTCGCACTGATCGAGAAGGACAAGGTGGGAGGCACATGCCTCCACCGCGGGTGCATCCCCACGAAGGCGCTGCTGCACGCCGCCGAGGTGGCGGACCACGTACGTGACGCCTCCTCCGTGGGAGTCACGGCCTCGTTCGGCGGGATCGACGTCGCCGGGGTGCGCACCTACCGCGAGGGCATCGTCGCCAAGAAGTACAAGGGTCTCGAGGGGCTCGTCAAGGCGCGCGGGATCACGACGGTCACCGGGCTCGGTCGCCTGAACGCGGACCGGAGCGTGAGCGTCGGCGACGACGTCTACGTCGGCACGGACGTGATCCTCGCCACGGGCTCCTACAGCCGCTCGCTGCCGGGGCTCGAGATCGGCGGCCGGATCCTGACCAGCGAGCAGGCCCTCGCCCTGGACGTCATCCCCGAGCGCGTGCTCATCCTGGGCGGCGGCGTGATCGGCGTCGAGTTCGCGAGCGTGTGGCGCTCCTTCGGCGCCGAGGTGACGATCGTCGAGGCCCTGCCCCACCTCGTCCCGAACGAAGACATCGCGATGAGCAAGGGGCTCGAGCGCGCGTTCCGCCGCCGCGGTATCCAGTACTCCCTCGGGGTGCGCCTCCAGAGCGCCACGCAGGACGACTCGTCCGTGACCGTCACGCTGGAGGACGGCACGGAGTTCACCGCCGACTACCTCCTCGTCGCCGTCGGCCGCGGCCCCGCCACCGCCGACCTGGGCTTCGAGGAAGCCGGCGTGCGTCTGGACCGCGGGTTCGTGACGGTGGACGGCGACCTCCGCACCGATGTCCCCGGTGTGTGGGCGGTCGGCGACATCGTCCCAGGTCTCCAGCTCGCTCACCGCGGGTTCCAGCAGGGCATCGCGGTCGCCGAGCGCATCGCCGGTCTCTCCCCCGTGAACGTGCCCGACGTGCAGATCCCGAAGGTCACCTACTCCAGCCCCGAGGTCGCCTCGGTCGGTCTGACGGAGGAGGCGGCGGTCGCCGCGCACGGTGCCGACGCCGTCTACTCCTACGAGTACAACCTCGCGGGGAACGGGAAGAGCGAGATCATCGGCACGGGCGGCCTCGTCAAGGTCGTCCGTCTCAAGGACGGACCCGTCCTCGGTGTGCACCTCCTCGGCGACCGCGTCGGAGAGCTCATCACCGAAGGGCAGCTCGCGGTCGCGTGGGAAGCCCACCCGGAGGACATCGCGCCGCTCATCCACGCCCACCCGACCCAGAGCGAGGCCCTCGGCGAAGCCTTCCTCGCACTGGCCGGAAAGCCCCTGCACGCCCTCTGAGCACCAACCGGTGCCCGAGTCACTAAGCTAGACAAGCGTCATACAACTTCTGAAGGAGACTCAGTCATGAGCACATCCGTGGTCCTCCCCGCTCTCGGTGAGAGCGTCACAGAGGGTACGGTCACCCGCTGGCTCAAGCAGGTGGGAGACACCGTCCAGGCGGACGAGGGCCTGCTCGAGATCTCGACCGACAAGGTCGACACCGAGATCCCCTCCCCCGTCACCGGCGTGATCGAGGAGATCCTCGTGGCCGAGGACGAGACCGTCGAGGTCGGTGCTCTGCTGGCCCGCATCGGTGACGGCAGCGGCGCGGCCCCTGCCGGCGATGCCCCTGCCGCCGCCGAAGCCGCTCCGGCCGAAGCCGCCGCCCCCGCCGCTCCGGAGCCCGCCGCGGCTCCCGCAGCGGAGCCGCAGGCTCCCGCCGAGTCCGCGCCCGCCGAGTCCGCCCCTGCGGCTCCGTCCGGCGACGCGACCGACATCGTGCTCCCCGAGCTCGGCGAGAGCGTCACCGAGGGCACCGTCACCCGGTGGCTCAAGCAGGTCGGCGACTCGGTCGAGGTCGACGAGGCGCTCCTCGAGATCTCCACCGACAAGGTCGACACCGAGATCCCGTCGCCGGTCGCCGGCGTGCTGCAGGAGATCGTCGCCGGCGAGGACGAGACCGTCGAGGTCGGCGCCGTGCTGGCACGTGTCGGTTCCGGTGCTGCTCCCGCCGCTCAGCCCGAGGCACCTGCCGCTCCGCAGGCCGAGGCTCCCGCCGCGCCGGCCCCGCGGGCCGAGACTCCGGCTGCACAGCCCGAGGCTCCGGCTGCTCCCGCTCCGCAGGCGGAGGCCCCCGCCGCGCCGGCCCAGCCCGCTGCTCCCGCACAGCCCGCTGCTCCAGCCCAGCCCGCGCAGACCGAGGCTCCCAAGCTGTCGCTGCCGACCGAGAGCGACAACCTCTACGTGACCCCGCTCGTCCGCCGTCTGGCTGCGCAGCAGGGCGTGGATCTGGCCACGGTCAAGGGCACGGGCGTGGGAGGCCGCATCCGCAAGGAGGACGTCCTCAAGGCGGCCGAGTCCGCCACCGCAGCACCCGCTGCCGCCGCGGCCCCCGCTCCGGCTCCGCTCGAGGTGTCGCCGCTGCGCGGGACCACTCAGCCGATGTCGCGCCTGCGCAAGGTCCTCGCCAAGCGCGCGGTCGAGTCGATGCAGCAGACCGCTCAGCTCACCACCGTGGTCGAGGTGGACGTCACCGCTCTCGCCGAGTACCGCGACACCGTCAAGGCGTCGTTCCTCGAGAAGACGGGTGACAAGCTCTCCTTCCTCCCGTTCTTCGCGCTGGCGGCGGCGGAGGCCCTGCAGGCCTTCCCGATCATCAACGCGACGGTCGACGGCGAGCAGATCGTCTACCCGGCCTCCGAGAACGTCTCGATCGCGGTCGACACCGAGCGCGGTCTGCTCACGCCGGTGCTCCGCGACGCGGCCTCGAAGAACATCGCCGAGATCGCCCATGAGATCGCCGACCTCGCGGCGCGCACGCGCGACAACAAGCTGAAGCCGGACGAGCTCGCCGGCGGCACGTTCACGCTGACCAACACCGGTTCGCGCGGCGCGCTGTTCGACACCCCCGTGGTGTTCCTGCCGCAGTCGGCGATCCTCGGCACCGGCACGGTCGTCAAGCGCCCGGGTCTGGTCAAGGTCGGCGGCACCGACGCGATCGCGGTCCGCTCCTACGTGTACCTGGCTCTGTCGTACGACCACCGCATCATCGACGGTGCCGACGCGGCCCGCTTCCTCGGTGCGGTGAAGGCCCGCCTCGAGGCTGCGCAGTTCAGCGGTCAGCTCGGAGCCTGATCCGGCGGCTTCGCCCTCACCTTGGCTGGTCCGCGACGCGATACGCGTCGCGGACCAGCCATTTCTCGTCCACCCACACCAGTACGACGATCATCGCCCCCGCGCCTGAGCCCTCTCGACCCGCGGACGACGACGACAGCTCCAGCACGGCGATGTCTCCGTAGCGATCCACCAGCACAGGGTCCTCACCGCCGATGAGCTCTGCCGCGACCGCCCTGATCGCCGGCGCTCCCCCCGCGATCGCCGTCGCGCACACCGGATCCTCTCGCGACTCGCACTCCGCGATCCGCGTGATCACGTCCGGCAGGGCGGCCAGCGGATCATCGACCGCCGGTGGCGTGGCGCCCGCGGTGGGCGACGGCATCGGCGACCGCGCGGGTTCCCGCGAGGTCTCGTGCGCGGGATCCGACGTCGACGGACGCGCGGTCGTCACCGTACCCGCATCGGGGCTTCCGACCGCAGAACCCTCTCCTCCGCTGGGCCACAACGACCCGGCGACGAGCACAGCCGCCGCGCAGACTCCGGCGACGACGAAGATCCGCGCCCGGCGGGGCCGTGTGCTCCGCCGCTCCGTCTCTCGGGGCGCTGCGACCTCGCGCGGGCGGACGAGTGCACGCGCTCGGCCGGAGAGGTGGTCGAGGAAGGCGCGAAGGGCGGCGACGACCGTCGCTCGCTCGCGCACGCGAGGACGGTCCCGCCGCACGCCGGTCTCCCGCACCCGACTGCGCGTGGCGGAGTCGGCTCGGAGGCGCCGGAGCGCCGTGGCGGCGCCGACGGAGGCACGCGCCTGATCCTCGGTCGCGGACTCCAGCGGCCGCGGCGCCGCGATCTCCAGCAGCTCCCGCTCCCCTTCTTCGAGCAGCCGTCGCGGTACACGGCGTTGCGCGACAGCCGTGCGGAGATGCTCCCGGAGGCGATCGAGGACGCGGATCAGCGCCTTGTCCGCGCAGTCCGCGTGCAGGCGATCCAGGACTGCCAGGACCGCCGACGCCGCGTCCTGGCCCGCTCCCAGCACGAAGACAGGACGGCCGCGTTCGGTGAGCCACCAGGCCCCCGGCACCTCGGCGGCCGGCATCGGCCCCAGCTCGCTCAGCCCGCGCAGCATGCTCACGACGACCGTGCTGATCTCCCCCGAGGACAGCCCTCCCCGCGCTCGACCGGCCCGCTCCAGGAAGACGTGCAGAGTCTCCGTACACCATGGAAGCAGCACGTCGTGTCCGCGCGCGCGACGGACGACGTCGAGAGGGGCGGCGACGTGCTGCGACCCCGCGTACCGCCACCCCGCCCATCCGGCGAGGCCCTCCGCATCGCGGCGCACGACCGGACCATCCGGCGAGGCGACGAGAGCGCCCTCCAGGGGTCCCTCCCCAGGATCCAGGAGCCGGATCGTGCGATGAGCCTGCGGCAGTACGGCCTGGTCGAAGGGCGGATTCTCACGCTCATCTGTCATGCGACCCATCCCAACCGATCGCCACGGTCCCGTCCGCGCATTCATCCGCTCCGGGACGGGATCCGGAACCGGGCCGGACTGTGCAGGAGAGATCAGGCGCCGTCCTCTCCGCTGCACGCGAACGGCGGCATCGCAAGGCTCTCGGACTCGGTAGGCTGGTCTCCATGGCAAAGCGTGCTCCCGAACCCGAGAAGCGTCCTGGGTTCTTCTCCCAGATCAAGTCCCTCTTCCGGTTCACGCGCGAGGCCTACCCCTGGCTCCCCTGGGCGCAGGCCGCGATCCTCATCGGCGGCGTGCTCCTCGGTCTCCTGGCCGGCTACCTGATCCCGCCGTTCCAGGTGTGGACCCTCGTCCTGTGGGCCATCACCGGCCTCATGCTCGGCGTCCTCGGCGCCCTCTTCCTCATGACCCGACTTTCGACCTCGGCCATGTACACGAAGATCGACGGCATGCCCGGTGCGACGGGTCACGTGCTCAGCACCAGCCTGGGTCGTCAGTGGCAGGCCTCCGAGACACCGGTGGGCATCAACCCGAAGACGCAGGAGGCCGTGTACCGGACGGTCGGCCGCGGCGGCATCGTCGTCGTCGGCGAGGGCGCCCGCGGACGCCTCACTCGACTGGTGAACGAGGAGCGCAGCCGGGCGCAGCGCGTCGCCCACGGGGTGCCGATCACGGTGCTCTACGTCGGACACGGCGAGGACGAGGTGCCGATCGCCGACCTCGCGAAGACCATCAAGAAGCTTCCGAAGGCCATCGACAAGGCCACCATGGCGGCCGTCATCCGCCGCATCGACTCGGTGTCGCAGTCGCTGTCGTCGCTTCCCATCCCGAAGGGCATCGACCCGACGAAGGTACGGGCGCAGCGTCCGCGCTGACCCGCTCCCCGGAACCGCGAAGCGGGGGGGGGTCCCTCTAAAGGGGGGGCGCTTTTTTTTCTTCTCGAGAAGGCGGGTTTGGGGGGGGGGAAACACCTTCCCCCCTCTAAACCAACCTC